>NZ_LNUT01000008.1 GCF_001512305.1 Arthrobacter sp. EPSL27 | reverse complement strand
GGGGTGCGGAGCCGGCGGGCGCGGTGGGTCGGGAAGCTCATGGGGTGTCCTTTGCTGGGGTCTCGGCGGCTGATGGCGCGGCTGATGGGTGCGGGGCGGAGGAAGGGCCGGCCAGGGACCGGATGACGGCGTCCACCAGCCCCGACGCCGTGGGTTCGTCGGCGACGGCGGCGACGGCCAGGCCCAGGGTCTCAGCCTCGGCGGCGGTGGACCGTCCGATCGCGACGAAACGGCAGGGGCCCAGCGGGGCCAGGTCCGCCTGGATCCGGCGTGCCGCGCTGGGGGAAGCAGCGACGACGGCGTGCACCCGTCCGGCGTCGACCTCGGCTTTCGCCTGGGCCGGGGTGAGCACGGCCGCCGGTTGGACGCGCTGGTCCCGGTCTGTATCGTCCCGTGTCGGGGTGTCCCGCTGCGCGGGCTGGTACGCGGCGAGGCTGCGGCCGGGGTCGGCCGGGTAGTCCACGGTGCGGTACGCGGTGACGGCCTGCACGGAGGCGCCGCGGGCCACGAGGCCGCGGCGCAGCCGGGGGTCGGCGATATCGGCCTGCGGCAGGAGCACGCTGCCCTGGTGCTCGGGCCAGATGTCCAGCAGGCCGGCCCCGGACTTCTGCCCCGTCGGGGACAGATCGACGGCGACGCCGCGGGATTCCAGGAAATGCCGGGTAGCGGGGCCGATGGTGGCCACGAGGAGGTTGCCGGGCAGCCAGCTGCTGAGGGTGGTGCCCCGCTCGGCGGCTTTGGCCTCAAGCGCCTGGACCGTGGTCACGCTGCTGACCACCAGCCAGGCATAGGCGCCGGCGCCGAGCGCGTCGAAGGCAACGTCCAGCGAATGCTGGTCGCTGGCGATTTCGAAGTCGATGAGCGGCAGCAGCAGCGGTTCGGCGCCGGCGCCGCGCAGGGCGGTGACAAGCTCCGCTGCGCGGTCCGGGCTGCGGGCGACGAGCACCCGGGCGCCGGCCGGGGCGCGCGTTGCGCGCGTCCCGTCCGCGGAGGGGGCACTGTGCCGTCCCATGGACTGTTGGCTGCCGCGGTTCAGGAGGCGGCCAGGTCCGCGATGTCGCCGGCCCCGCGGGCCAGCAGGACTTCGGCGAGTTCGATCCCGAGCAGGGTGGCCCCTACTTCGGTCAGTCCGTCCGTGGCCTTCTGGTCCCGGACGGTGGCTGATCCGTCGACGGCGCACACCACGGCCTCAAGGTGCAGCATGCTGCCCTTACGGTAGGCGTAGGCTCCCACCGGCGCGGCGCAGCCGGCTTCCAGCCGGGCCAGGAGCGCACGCTCGGCGGTGACGGCCAGGCGGGTGTCGGGATCGTCAAGGGCGGCAAGGGCCTGCGCCAGCACACCCTGGGAACCTTCGGTGGATCCCGCCTTCCGGGGCGCATCGGCGGTGCGGCACTCGATCGCAAGGGAGCCCTGTCCGGCGGCGGGCAGCATGACCCCCGTATCGAGGTACTCGGTGACCGCGTCGAGACGGCCGATCCGGTGCAGCCCGGCAGCGGCGAGCACCACGGCGTCAAGGTCGCAGCTCTTGCCGTCCACCACAGCGTCGGTGGTGTTGCCCGGCAGCCCGGGGACGCGGCCCAGGCGGGTGTCCACGTTGCCGCGGATATCCCGGATGTCCAGATCGGGACGGGCGGCGCGCAGCTGGGCCGCGCGGCGCGGCGAGCCTGTGCCCACGGTGGCGCCCTGGGGCAGGCCGGCGAGCGTGAGCCCGTCGCGGGCGCAGAGGACGTCGCGGACGTCGACGCGTTTCGGCGTCGCGGCGAGGTTCAGTCCGAGGGCCGGCCCGGTGGGCAGGTCCTTGAGCGAGTGCACAGCCACGTCGCACACGTCCTGGAGCAGGGCATCGCGCAGGGCCGCGACGAAGACGCCGGTCCCGCCCATCTGGGACAGCGAGCCCTTGAGGACATCGCCGTCGGTGCGGATGCGGACCAGTTCAACCGGGAACCCGCCTACAGCGGCGAGCTGGTCCGCGGTCTGCTGCGTCTGGGTCAGGGCCAGTTTGCTGGCGCGGGTGCCGATCCGGACGGTCACGGTGCTTCCGAGCCTGCCGGAACGGAGGAGCCTGCCGGGTACGGATCGTGGCCGGTTCCGACGGTGGTGTCCGCGCCCGCGATGGTGGGCTTTTCGCCGCGGAAGTTGGCGCAGCAGCCCGGACGGCAGACGTCGTACCAGGGGCCGAGGTCGGTCAGGTGCGGCCTGTCGGCAATGTTGTTGGCGGCCGTCCGCTCGCACACCAGGTCCACGATGCCGGCGACGAACTTGCGGTGTGTTCCGGGTGTGGGGACCCGGCTGGCGGCGAGGCCCAGGTTGGCGCAGGTTTCCAGGGCTTCGGTGTCGAGGTCCCAGACAACTTCCATGTGGTCGCTGACGAAGCCGAGCGGCACAATCACGACGCCCTTGACGCCCTGTCCGGCGAGTTCCTCGATGGCGTCGTTGATGTCCGGCTCCAGCCACGGCACGTGCGGGGCGCCCGAGCGGGACTGGTAGACGAGGCTCCAGGGGGCGGTGTCGCCAGTCTCGGCTTCGACCCGGCGCATGACCTCGGCCCCGGTGGCGAGGTGCTGCGCCACATAGGCGGAGTCCCCCTCGAAGTGGCGCGGTTCGGCGTCGAGGCGGCCGGCCGCCTCGGCGTCGCGGGTGGGGATGGAGTGGGTCGCGAAGAGCACGTGTACCGGCGCGTCGGGGGTGCCGGCCGCGGCCAGTTTCGCGCGGACCTCGGCGAGGCCGGCCGCGGTGCCCTCGATGAACGGCTCGACGAAGCCGGGGTGGTCGAAGTACTGCCGGACCTTGTCGACTTCGAGCTTTCCGTCCAGGCCGGTCTCGGTCAGGGCCATGCCGATGTCCTCGCGGTACTGGCGGCAGCTGGAGTAGCAAGAGTAGGCGCTGGTGGTGACCATCAGGACCTTGCGGTGCCCGGCGTCGTAGATGTCCCGGAGGGTCTGCGGGATGTACGGGTCCCAGTTGCGGTTGCCCCAGAACACCGGCAGGTCGATTCCACGGGCGGAGAGCTCGGCCTCGATGCCGGCTTTGAGCGCCCGGTTCTGGCCGTTGATGGGGCTGATGCCGCCGTTGGCGCGGTAGTGGTGCGAGACTTCCTCGAGCCGCTCGTCCGGGATGCCCCGGCCGCGGGTGACGTTGCGCAGGAAGGGAATGACGTCGTCCTGGCCCTCAGGCCCGCCGAAGGAGGCGAGGAGGACGGCGTCGTAGTCCTTGGGGGCCATCCGGCCCGCCTCGGTCACCGGATTGGGGGACGTGGCGGCGGCGGTGGACTGGGGTTCCAGCGGGCTCATGACAGGACCTCTGCGATCTCGGCGGCGCTCACGCGGCGGCCGGTGTAGAACGGGACTTCTTCACGGACATGGTGGCGGGCTTCCGTGGCGCGCAGGTGGCGCATCAGGTCCACGAGGTCCACAAGCTCGGGGGCCTCGAGGCCAAGGATCCATTCCCAGTCGCCCAGGGCGAAGGAGGACACGGTGTTCGAGATGACCTGGGGGAAGTCGCGGCCCAGCAGCCCGTGGTCGCGGAGCATAGCGCCGCGCTCGGCGTCGGGCAGCAGGTACCACTCGTAGGAGCGGACGAAGGGGTAGACGCACAGCCACTCCGCCGGCTCAACACCACGGGAGAAAGCGGGCGTGTGGTTCTTGGCGAACTCCGCCTCCCGGTGCACGCCCATGGCGGACCAGGCAATCTCGGTGCCGGTGAAAAGTTTGCTCCGGCGGATGTCCCGGACGGCCCGCTGGAGGGCTTCGGGCTGGGGGCCGTGTAGCCAGACCATGATGTCCGCGTCTGCGCGCATCGCTGAAACGTCGTAGCTGCCGCGGTGCACCACGCCGGCCTCGGCCAGGCGCGCCATCAGGGCGTCGAACTCGGCGGCAGCATCGGTGCTGCGGAGCACGTCCGCGGAGCGCTTGAAAACCGTCCAGAGCGTGAAGAACTGTTCCCCTGATTCTTCGCTGGCTGTTTCAGTTTTAGTGACAGTTTCGGCAGAAGTGTGGCTCATGGATACCAGTTTGCCCCTTCCCCTCAGCTAAGTCGAAATAAAGCACTTCTACAACGCGTAGAAGTGCTTTATTTCACAAAGCCGGACGCTCTGTCGCCGGGCCCGGCGCCCCCGCGGGTGCTGCTCCGGGCTCAGACGCGGCGCATCCGCAGGACCACCACGCCGGCGACGAGGGACAGGGCGACCAGGCCGACGCCGAGGCCCAGCAGCGGCGACGGACCGGCCGGCTCACGGGTGGACGTCGCCTCCATGGACGTGCTGCCGGAGCGCGGCGTCGCGGACGGCGTCGCCGTGCCGGCCGCTGCTGACGGGGATGCAGCTGACGGGGAAGCCGCCGCCGGGGCGGGGGCCGGAGTTTCCGCGGCGGGGGTGCCGTCCGGGACCTCCGTGGCGGCGACGGCGTCGGCCGGCGCCTGCTGCTTGGCCGGCGCGGCCGGGGCGGGAACGGCGGGCGCTGCTGGAACGGCCGGCTGCGGCGCCGCGGGCGGGGCCGGTTCCGGAGCGGCGGGCGCCGGCGGCGCTACAGGCTGCGGAGCGACCGACGGCGGCGGGGACTGGCTCGGTGGCCTGGTGGGCTCCGGATCCTCCGGGTCGTCCGGATCCTCGGAGGGGGTGGGCTGCGGTGACGAGCCCGAGGGTGAGGGAGTCGGCGAAGGGTGCTTCGCGGGGCCGAAGAGGCTGCCCACCAGACCATCAAGGTCGAGGGACAGCACCTGTGTCGCGGCCGGTACGGATGTCTGTGCGCCCGCGGCAGCGTGCGCTGCAGGAGCTCCTGCGGAAAGTGCCAGCACCACTCCAAGCGCTGCAGCTGCCGTGCTGCGCCGGAGTCCCCCATGGCGGCCGGCCTGCGTTTTTTGAACGTGGGACCTGTGCGTAACCATGGTCATCGAGCCTAGCCGCCCGGGCGGGCCGGGGAAAATTTGCCGATCCCCCGGATTCCGGGTATCCGCGGGCCCAAATCCAGGCCGGACTGGAGACTTTTCCCGGGCTGTTCCGGCGCCCGGAGGCAGTGCGCCGGAGCAGCTCAGGACAGCAGTCGCCGGACCTGGTCCGGGGTGTCGGCGACGATCGCCGCGAGCCCGTTGCCGGACAGCCAGCCGCCGACGACGGCCACCGTGCCGTCCGCTGCGCAGATGCCGCGCACCTCGGCCACGCGCTGCTTGTGTCCGAGCGAGGCGAAGGGCAGGGCGCCGCCCCACCGCACAACGTCCCAATCCACCACGTCCCCGGCTGTGACCTGCGCGGACAGCAGGGCGGAGGCGTCCTGCAGCGCTGCGTGGAACAGCTCATCGTCGGTGCGCGGCTCCGGCCGCTGGCGGGCGCCGTGCCGGGCGTCGCCACGGCCGTAGGAGAGCCGGAGGACGTGGGTTCCCGCGGCTGTCTGCTCCGCGAGCCAGCCCCATTTTGCGGTGGCGTGGGTGAGGGCCTTGGCTTGGATTCCCGGGCTCTGCGGCGCGACCAGGACGCCGGTGCCGCGCGGCCTGGCGTCGAGCTGCGGCAGGTCCACAACGAGTGTGACAAGACTGACATCGGGCCCGGCGTCGGGACGGCGGGCGGCCAGCCCGGGCAGGGCGCCGGAGAGCAGCCCGACGGCGGCGGGGCCTTCCACCGCGACCACCAGCAAACCGGCGTCGTGCGCCGTGCCCCCGGCGGATACCCGCCAGCCGCCGACGGTGCGCTCCACGGAGTCAGCGCGGGTTCCGGCCAGCAGCGTGACGCCCTGGCCGCGGAGCTCGGCGAGCAGCGCGGAAATAAGCGTGTGCATCCCGCCACGCAGCCCGGCAACGGCCGATCCCGCCTTCTGCAGGTCGGCCGGGGGCGAAATCCGGGACGTCGCCGGGGCGGGCCCTGCGCTGCGCTGGATTCCCGCGCTGTGCGGGATTGCCCGGCTGCGCTGGATTCCTCCGCTGCGTTGGGCGGCGACGGCGGCGGCGAGGGACCCGTGGCTCTTGATCCCGGCGCGCAGGCCGGGCGCCACCATGTCGATGTCGAGGACGTCCGGGTCGGCGGAGTGCACCCCGCCCACCACCGGCGCCACCAGCCGTTCCAGCACCCGCCGGCCCATCCGGGCCCGGACCAGCGCCGAGACGCTGGTCGCCGCGTCCTTGGTACCCACGGACGCGGGCAGCAGCCTGTCGAGCGAGGCCCGGAGCGAGCCGGCCAGGCCGAGGGAGCGGCGGACTTCCGGGTCCCAGGGGCTGGCCGGGATGCCGAGCACGCCGGTGCGGGGAAGTTCGCGCGGGCCGTCGGGCAGCTGCACCCAGGCGCCGCCGGGGTTCGGCGGAACGATAGTGCCGGCAAGGCCCAGCTCTGCGGCCAGGTCAGCCACCGCGGAGGAACGGGTGGCGAAGGACTCGGCACCGCTGTCCAGGGTGAGGCCCGCCACCACGTGGCTGCCGACGCAGCCGCCCCAGGTGGCGGCGGCCTCCATGACGGTGGTGCTGACCCCTGCGCGTGCCAGCGTGCGGGCGGCGAGCAGGCCGGAGATCCCGCCGCCCACCACCACGGCTGTCCGGCCAGGAGTTCCGGGCGCGGCGGCTGCCTCCATGGCTTACTCCGGGGAGATCGAGTGGATGAGTTCCACCACGCGCGTGAGCACGGTGGGGTCCGTCTCCGGCGGCACACCGTGGCCGAGGTTCAGCACGTGGCCCGGGGCTGACGCGCCGGCGGCGATGACATCGCGGACGTGCGCCTCCAGCACCTCCCACGGGGCGGACAGCAGGGCCGGGTCGATGTTGCCCTGCAGCGGCACGGTGCCGCCCAGCCGGCGGTTGGCCTCGTCCAGCGGCAGCCGGTAGTCCACGCCCACGACGTCGACGCCGACGTCGCGCATGGCGACCAGCAACTCCGAGGTTCCGGTGCCGAAGTGGATCAGTGGGGCGCCCAGTCCCCGGACGTGGTCCAGGGCGCGGGACGAGGCCGGCGCGACGAAGCGCTGGTAGTCGGCAAGGCCCAGCGAGCCCGCCCAGGAGTCGAAGAGCTGGCCGGCTGAAGCGCCGGCTTCCAGCTGGGCACGCAGGAACATGCCGGAGGCGTCCGCGGCCCAGTTCGCGAGTGCGGTCCAGGTTTCGGGGTCGGCGTGCATCATGGTGCGCGGGCCGAGGTGGTCGCGGGACGGCCTGCCTTCCACCATGTAGGCGGCCAGGGTGAACGGCGCACCGGCGAAGCCGATCAGCGGTGTGCTGCCCAGCTCGGCGACGGTGAGCCGGACGGCTTCGCGGATCGGCTCCAGGGCCTCCCAGGTGAGCTGCGGGAGGGCCGCGACGTCGGCTGCGGTGCGGACCGGGGCATCCAGCACGGGGCCGACGCCGGGGACGATGTCCACGCCCACGCCCGCCAGCTTGAGCGGGATGACGATGTCAGAGAAGAAGATGGCGGCGTCGACGTCGTGGCGGCGGACCGGCTGCAGAGTGATTTCCGCGGCGAGCTCGGGCCGGAGGCAGGAATCCAGCATCGCGACCCCCTCGCGCACCTTGAGGTACTCGGGAAGGGAACGCCCAGCCTGGCGCATGAACCAGACGGGCCGGCGGGAGGGCTTGCCGCCGCGGTAGGCGGTGATCAGCGGGGAACCCGCGGTGCGGCCGTCCATCAGGGGGTGCCCGGCGCCGAGGCCGGAGATTTGGGGAGTTGCCGCAGTGCTAGGAGTCATGACTCCGATTGTGCCGAAAATCGGCTCCAAAAGATAACGACAGCGTGTCACCGGCTGGAGGGTGCTGGCTGGCCGGGACGCGGGCGGCGCCCGCCTGTGGCGCCAATCACAGCCCTGCGTGGGCGGTCACACCCCGCACAGTTGTTCTACCGGGCAACGAAAAAGCTATGATGATCCTGCTGTGGTTCTTTTTTCTCTGGTGGCGACCCACGCCGACATCGACCTCGAGACCGTTGCTCAACTGAGCACCGGCGCTTCAGCGCTCGCCACATCCGCCCTTGCCGGATCGCCGGCCGTCGCGGGCGCCATCGTCCTCTCCACCTGCAACCGCTTCGAAATTTACGGCGAAGCCCCGCACCCGGATGACGTCGAGAGCGCCCGGGCAGCCCTGATTGCCCAGCTCAGCGGTTCCACCGGACTCAACGAACAGCTCGTCGCACGGTCCTTTAACACCCACACAGGCCCGGACGTCACCCGGCACCTGTTCTCGGTGAGCTCCGGGCTCGATTCCGCCGTCGTGGGCGAACGAGAGATCGCCGGCCAGGTGCGCCGGGCCCTGATCACCGCCCAGCACGAAGGTACCGCCAGCTCCGGCCTGGTCCGGCTGTTCCAGGCCGCGTCAAAGACCGCCAAGGACGTGGGCGCGCAGACCGCCCTCGGCGCCCGCGGCCTGTCAGTCGTCTCCGTGGCCCTCGACCTCGCCACGGAACTTTCCGAAAATCCCGACTGGTCCGCCAAGAAGGTTGTGGTCTTCGGCACCGGCGCCTATGCTGGCGCCACCATGTCGCTCCTGCGCGAACGCGGCTGCACCGACGTCTCCGTCTACTCCTCCTCCGGCCGCGCCGCCGGCTTCGTCGCCACCCGGGGCGGGACGGCGCTCGACGCCGAAACGCTTCCGGCCGCCGTCGCCGCCGCCGATGTGATGATCGGCTGCAGCGGGGCGGACACCCGCGTCGAGGCCTCGGAACTCGCCGCGATCCGGGCAAACTCGCCCCAGCCGCTGATCGCCATCGACCTCGCCCTCACCCACGATTTTGATCCTGCCGTCGGTTCGCTCGACGGGGTCGAGCTCCTCACGCTCGAATCGGTGCGCCTGGCCGCCCCGCAGGAACAGGCCGAGTCGCTGGCCCAGGCCAGCAGCATTGTGGCCGGCGCGGCAAGCGCTTTCGAGCAGGAGCGGGAAGCCCGCTCGGTGGACTCCGCCATCGTCGCCCTGCGGCGCCACACCATGGACGTGCTGGACTCGGAAATGGAAAAGGTCCGGGCCCGCCACGGCTGCACCGCCGCGGCCGAGGAGGTGGAGTTCGCCCTCCGCCGGATGGTCAAGCAGCTGCTGCACGTCCCCACGGTCCGGGCGCGCGAGCTGGCTTCCAACGGCCAGCAGGAGGACTACGTTGCCGCCCTCGAGGCGCTGTACGGCATCACGGTCGAGCCGGCTGCCGCCAAGCCCGCCGCTGCGTGCCCCGTGGCCCACGATGCCAACGCGGTAATGCCCGACGCCGGGGACGGCGCCCGCCGGCACACGGCCTAAGCCCTACACCGCTCCCCCCGCCACCCGTTTCTACAGAGGCGTGTAGCGCTCAGGCTTCGCCCAGACGCGGCGCGCGTTATGGCTTGGCTCAGTAAACCGGCTTCCCGGGCTCAACATCCCGCACCCAGGCCAGGATGCCGCCGTCGAGGTGGCTGACCCGTTCGTAGCCCGCGGCCCGTGCGGCGGCGAGGACAGCCGCGGACCGGGTCCCGGCCTTGCAGTGGAACACGATGTCCGTGTCCTGCGGCAGCTCGTGCCACGCCTCCCCCGCCAGGATCCGGCCCTGCGGGATCAGGACCGCCCCGTCGATCCGGACGATCTCGTATTCCCCGCTCTCGCGCACGTCCACGAGGTGGAAGTCCTTGAGCCCGGCGGTGCGGGAGGCCAGCATCGTGGCCAGCTGCGTCGCGGTCACGGTGTGCTCGGTGCCCGCCTCCGCAGGCGGCGCGATGCCGCAGAACGCCTCATAATCCGTCAGTTCCGTGATCCGCTCCGCCTCCGGATCGCGGGAAACCTTGATCTCACGCCAGGTGCCGCCGAGGGCGTCGAAGAGCGCCACACGGCCCAGCAGGGAGCGGCCGACGCCGGTGATCAGCTTGACGGCCTCCGTCACCATCAGCGACCCGACGGCGGCGCAGAGCATGCCGAACACACCGCCTTCGCCGCAGGACGGCACGGACCCTGCCGGCGGGGCTTCGGGGTACAGGTCGCGGTAGGTGGGGCCGTGCTTTTCCCAGAAGACGCTGACCTGCCCGTCGAAGCGGAAGATCGAGCCCCAGACATAGGGCTTGCCAAGGATCGCCGCGGCGTCGTTCACGAGGTAGCGGGTGGCGAAGTTGTCGGCGCCGTCCAGGATGAGGTCGTACCCGGCAAACAGTTCCAGCGCGTTGGAGGCGTCGAGGCGGACGTTGTGCAGCTTCACCTCCACGAGCGGGTTCAGCGCGGCGATGGCGTCGCGCGCGGACTCGATCTTGGGCCGGCCCACGTCCGCCACCCCATGGATGACCTGGCGCTGGAGGTTGCTCAGATCCACGGCATCGTCGTCGATGATCCCCAGGGTCCCCACCCCGGCGGCGGCCAGGTAAAGCAAAGCCGGGGAACCGAGGCCGCCGGCGCCGATCACCAGGACCTTGGCGTTTTTCAGGCGGCGCTGCCCCACCGCCCCGATTTCCGGGATGATGAGGTGCCGGGAGTAGCGCTCGACTTCTTCCGTACTCAGGGCGTCCGCCGGCTCCACCAGCGGTCCGGGCACGGGTTCCGGGGTTGCGGGGGCTGCATGCGGAGTGAACTTGGAAGCCATACTTCAATCTATGCCCGAAGATGCCGCCAGGTCATATTACTGCCACGTAAAGTAGGAGTAACAGCAAGCGAAAGAAGGCCGACAGTGGTTCATCAGGCACCGGTTGAGCGGAGTCACGCAGGTAAGTCGCCGGAGGCACCGGCACGGGGCGGGCAGCGGTCGGCACGGCTGCCCCGCGATGAACGCCGGGCGCAGCTGCTCGCGGCGGCCCAGGAGGTCTTCGTCGCCAACGGATACCACGGTGCCGCCATGGACGAGATTGCCGAGACCGCCCACGTCAGCAAGCCCGTGCTGTACCAGCACTTCCCGTCCAAACGCGAGCTGTACATCGCCCTGCTGGAAAGCCAGCTGAGCAAGCTGACCGACCTCCTGCTGGGAGCCCTCAACTCCACCACGGACAACGACGAGCGCGTCCAGGCCGTCATGCGTGCGTACTTCCACTTCATCGCCAGCGACGACCAGGCCCACCGCCTGGTGTTCGAATCCGACCTCGTCAACGACCCGGACGTCAGCGCCCGGCTGGAGACGTTCAACAAGACCTTCGCCGACGCCGTCGCCCGGGTCATCGCCGAGGACACGAAGCTCCCCGAACTGGAGTCCCAGCTACTGGGCCGCGGACTCGCCGGACTTGCGCACGTCAGCGCCCGGTACTGGCTGGAAACCGACGGCAATCTGGACCTCGATGTGGCCAGCGACCTGATCTACCGTTTAGCTTGGCGCGGAATCTCACGTTTCCCGAAGGAAACCTAGACTACAAATAGAGATGACGCTTTGATTTTTGTTGGACTTTGATTGGCTGGGAGGCCTTGCTGTGGAAGTAAAGATCGGCATTCAGAACATCGGCCGCGAAATTGTCCTGGAATCGGCACAGGATGCCGACGCCGTGGCCAAGGTGGTGGGCGAGGCGATCGCCAAGGGCACGGAGCTGCGCCTGACCGACGAGAAGGGCCGCCAGATCATCGTTCCCGCGAACGTGCTGGGCTACGTTGAAATCGGCGCCCAGGAAGTCCGCCGCGTCGGCTTCGGCGCGCTCTAGCACCCACCGGCCGCTGCTGACCCGGTTCCCAGATCTGCGAGGAGTCCAAACGTGCTTTCCCTGATTGTGGTTGCCCTGGTGACCGTGGCCGCGGGCTTTGTGGTGTGGGCCAATGACAAACGGCACGCCAAGTACGGCATCGCCGTCCCGGCGGGTGTCTCACTCACCGTCGGGATGGTGAGCTGGATGATTTTTATCGCCGCCGGCCTGGGCTACCAGCCCGGGCTGACGTGGATCCCCTGGGTGCTGCCGATGGTCCTGGGCGCCGCCGCAGCCGTGGCGGCCGTCCTCTACCTGGGCAAGACCCGCACCGGCCGCGACACCGCCAGGCTCACCGCCATCCTGCGCGCCTAGCACTTTCGCCGGGCAGCAGCCCCGCAAACTGTGACCATCACCCGCCCGGGTGGTGGTCACAGCTCGTTAAGGCCCGGGACCCCTACTGCGGCGGGGGCTCCGGGACGGCGCCGACCCGGGCGGCCGCAGCCCCGGCCGCTGTTGCGGCGGCGACGTCCCGCCGCGTGACCTGGCCCCCGGCGTCGTGGGAGCTGTACCGCAGGAGGACCCTCCGGTAGCGCCAGTCCAGGTCGGGGTGGTGGTTCTGTTCTTCGGCCAGGCGCCCGACGGCGGCGATCAGCTCCAGTGCCGCGGCCGCCGTCGGCGCCTTGTAGGCAGTGACCAGGCCGCCCAGGCTGTAGCGCCAGTCCGGCAGACCCGCCAGGGCCTCGTCCACCTGGCTCTCGGTGAGGACGTCCTCTATGGCTGCCATGGCAGGCTCCCCTTTACTCAGTGGTCCGGCTGTTCAGTGGTCCAATTGCTCAGTGGTCCGGTTTAAAGGAATTCGGCTTAAAGGAATTCGGCGCGGCCCTCCATGGCGGAGGACGCCAGCGCGTGCTCCCGGCGCGGAATCCGGCCGGCCCTTTTTGCCAGCCTACCGGCGATCACCGCGTGCTTGAAGGCCTCCCCCATGAGCACCGGATTCTGCGCCCGGGTCACGGCGGTGGCCAGCAGGACGGCGTCGCAGCCAAGCTCCATGGCAAGGGCGGCGTCGGACGCGGTGCCGATCCCGGCGTCGAGCACCACGGGAACAGACGCACGCGCAACGATCAGTTCGATGTTGTGCGGGTTCAGGATGCCCAGGCCGGTGCCGATGGGCGCGCCGAGGGGCATCACCGCAGCGGCGCCGAGGTTTTCCAGCCGCAGGGCAAGGACGGGATCGTCGTTAGTGTAGGCGAAGACCTTGAACCCGCGGCCTACGAGCTGCTCGGTGGCCTCGACGAGTTCGACGGCGTCCGGCAGCAGCGTGTGCTCATCCGCGATGACCTCCAGCTTCACCCAGTCCGTTTCGAGGGCTTCGCGTGCCAGCTCTGCGGTCAGCACCGCGTCCTTGGCGGTGAAGCAGCCCGCAGTGTTGGGCAGCACCCGGATGTTGTGGTCCAGGAGCAGCTGAAACAGCGACCCGGCCTCCGCGGTGGAGTAGCGGCGCATGGCAACAGTGGTCAGCTCGGTGCCGGACGCCAGCAGCGCGGCCCCCAGGCCGTCCAGGCTGGGCGCCCCGCCGGTGCCCATGATCAGCCGCGACCCCAGCTGCACGCCGTCGACCATGAACGGATCAGCCGCCGTGATCGATGTGCCCGGTGCCGCGGCAGCTTTTTCCGCCACGGCGGGTTCCACCACGGCGCGCTCCTGCATGCTGCTCATCCTCCCTGCACCGCCGTGACCAGCTCGATGTCGTCGCCGTCGGCGAGCGCGGTGCCGTGCCACTGGCTGCGGGGCACCACCTCCGCGTTGCGTGCGACGGCGACGCCCAGCTTCCGGCCGTCCGCCGACTGCCCGTTCGGGGCGAGCTCCCGGCCGGTGACCCGGCTGACCAGGGTGCCTACCGAGGCGCCGTCAGGCACTGTGTGCCCGGTTCCGTTGACTGTGATGTTCATGCCGTTTCCTTGCTGTGCTCGGGGGTGGAGGGTGTGCTTGTGGCTGCTGCGTCCCGCGGGGCGCCGGCGGCGAACCGGTCCGGCCGGAAGCGGGACCACCGGGGGTCCTCGGTGCCGTCCAGCAGCTGGCGGCAGATCCCGGCGGCCACGGGCGTCAGCAGGATGCCGTGCCGGAAGAAGCCGGTGGCGATGATCAGCCCGGGAACGTCACCCAGGCCGCCGGGTTCCGCCACCCGGCCCAGCAGGGGCGCGTTGTCCGGGGTGCCGGGGCGTGCCCTTGCGGTGGCCTCCAGCAGCTCCAGTTCCGCGACGGCGGGGAGCAGCTGCTGGGCGTCCCGCAGCAGCTGGTACACCCCGCCGGCGGACACGGCCGGGCCGGCTGGATTACCGTCCGTTGCATTGCCGGGCGCTTCCGCTTGCGTGGGTCCGCTGAGGGCGTCCTCCCGCTGCGTGGCGCCGATGACCACCGTGCCGTCCTGCCGGGGCACGATGTAGACGGGCACCCCGCGGACCAGTCCCCGCACGGTGGAGGTGAGCAGCGGCCGCAGCTTCTCCGGCACCCGGAGCCGGAGAATGTCACCGTGGACGGGCCGGAGCGGCAGGCGGAGACCGCGGGGCAGTCCCCCGAGGGCGCCGGCCCCCAGGCCGTTGGCGACGATGGTTTCAGCGGCGAGGACGGTGCCGCCGCCGGCGAGCGTGGCTCCTGCGACCTTCCCGTCCTCCCAGAACAATCCGGAGGCGCGCCGGGGAAGCATGCGGCACCGGCTGTCCGCGGCAAGGAGCTCCCGGATCCGGGCAAGCAGCCGGCGGGGGTCCACCTGGTGGTCTGCGGGGATGTCGAAGGCGCAGGAGATGCCGGGGCTCAACAGGGGTTCGCGGACGCGGGCTTCCCGGACGGTCAGCGGCTCCACCGCCAGGCCGGAGGACTGCTGCACCGTGCGCAGGTCCGCGAGCGCCCGGCGGTCGGCGGCGTCGGCCCCCACGGCGAGGGTCGGCGTCGTGAGGTAGCCGGTCCTGTTCCCCGCTCCCCCGGCGCCGTCCGGCCCGGTTTCCCCCACGCCGGTTTCGTCCAGGCCGGTTGCCTCCAGTCCTGTTGCCTCCAGTCCGGCGGCAAATGCCGGCCAGAGGCGGGAGGACTCCAGCATGAGCTCGAGGAGGCCTTCCTCCTGGTAGTGCAGTTCACTGACGGGGGCCAGCATGCCGGCGGCTGCCCAGCTGGCGCCGCTGCCCGGCGCGTCGTCGATCAGGGCAACCGTCCGGCCCGAACGCCGCGCTGCCCACGCGATCCCGTGCCCCACCACGCCGCCGCCGATCACGGCGACGTCGTAACATTTCCGGGTTCCGGCGTCATCAGCAGCGGCCGCAGCCGGAGGCGCATCGGTGGCCGCGGCCGCGCCTGGGACGGGTGTGGTGCCCATGGGTATTCCTTCCCTACGCCGGTACTAACCGGATCAGGTCAAGCGGTCGGCTCTGACGCCCTCTCAGCCTGCCGCTCCGGACGCCAGGGGCGTGCGGCGGCGGCGGGCTCCCGCGGTATGCGCCCAGTGTAGAGGAACTAGGCTGGGGGCATGAGCCAGGATGCCGTCCCCACCACTGCCCGCCTGTACCTTTGCACCGACGCCCGGCAGGACCGCGGTGACTTCGCTGACTTTGTGGACGCGGCCTTCGCCGGCGGTGTCGACATCATCCAGCTGCGCGACAAGTCGCTGGAGGCAGCCGAAGAGCTGGAGCTCCTGGACGTCCTGAAGCAGGCGGCGCAGCGCCACGGCCGGTTCTGGTCCGTCAATGACCGGGCGGACCTCGCGTCGCTGTCCGGCGCCCCGGTGTTCCACATCGGGCAGAAGGACCTCCCCGTCGGGGCGGCCCGGGGCTTCCTGGGCGCGGACACCAGGATCGGGCTGTCCACCCACACGCCGGAGCAGGTGGATGCGGCCATCGCGTCTGCGTCCGCCGGCGACGGACTGGACTACTTCTGTGTAGGCCCAGTGTGGGCCACACCCACCAAGCCGGGACGCGCCGGGGTCGGGCTGGAGCTGGTGGAGTACGCGGCAGCTATGGACCCGGCTGTGCCGTGGTTCGCGATTGGCGGCATCGACCTCGGGAACGTGGAGCAGGTGGTGCTGGCGGGTGCCCGCCGGATTGTGGTGGTCCGCGCCATCACCGAGGCCGATGATCCCGCGGCAGCCGCCGGAGCCCTGCTGGAAGCACTCGACGCCGCAGCGAACTGACCCCGGCCGCCAGGCCCAGCCCGGCAGGCCCGATCAGCCGGTCAGGCCCAGCTGCGTCATCCGGCGGGAGTGGTTGGCCGCCAGCTCCGCCATAAGACCGCGGGCCAGCTCCGCGGCGCTGTCCCCGTCGGCGCCGGCCAGGCCGCCGACAAACCCGTGCTCGACGCTCACCCGCTGCGCCTGGGTCAGGGCCTCACCGAGCAGGCGCCTGCCCCACAGCGCCAGCCGTGACGCCAGCCGCGGGTCATCGGCAAGGGCCGCCTTAAGCCGCTCCCGCAGCACTGCCGTGGCCTCCTCGTCGGCCTGGATGTGCTCCACCAGGGCCCGGGTCTCCTCGTCGACGTGCCGCGAAATGGCGCGGTAGAAGTCGGCGGAGACCGTGTCGATCACGTAGGCCTTCATGAGGGATTCGTACCAGTCCGCGGGGCGGGTGCGTTCGTGGAAGTGGTCCACGGACGGCTGGAACGGCACCATGGCCGCCTCCGGGTCGAGCCCCATGGCGTCGAGCCGGGCGCTCACCAGTTCGTAGTGCTGGAATTCGATCACCGCCAGCCGGCCCAGCACCGCGCGGTCGTGCAGGGACGGCGAATACCGGGCGTCGGAGGAGAGCCGTTCGAAGGCGGACAGTTCGCCATAGGCCATGACGCCCAGCAGATCCTTCAGGAAGCTGTTGTAACGGGCAGGATCAGCCTGGGAGGTGGTCATCTTCCAAGACTAATGGCGCAAATGAAGCTAATCTGATTTTCGTGTCCCATCATCGCCTGACCCCGAGTGTCCACCGGCAGGAAAACCAACTGGCGGAGGCGCTGAGCGCCCTGCGGACCACGCTCGAGCTGCCGGGGCCGTTCCCCGAGGATGTGCTGCGGGAGGCCAAAGAAGCCGTGGCCAACCACCGGCTGCCGGAGCTGGATTTCACCCACATCGAGTTCGTCACCATCGATCCGGCGTCCTCCACCGACCTGGACCAGGCCCTCTTTATCGACCGCTCCGGCGAGGGCTACAAGGTCTTTTACGCGAACGCGGACGTCCCCTCCTTCGTGGCCCCCGGCGGGGCGCTCGACGCCGAAACCCGCCGCCGCGGCCAGACCATTTACACCCCGGACGGCCGGATCCCGCTGCACCCTGAGGTCATCAGCGAAGAAGCCGGAAGCCTGCTGGCGGGGCAGCTCTGTGCCGCTTTTGTGTGGGAGTTCGAGCTGGACGCCGTAGCCGAGGTCTCTGCGGTGCAGGTCCGCCGGGCCACGGTCCGCAGCCGGGCGAAGCTCAGCTATGCCGGGGTGCAGGCGGACCTTGACGCCGGCACGGCCGCGCCCGTGCTGGAGCTGCTCCGGGAAGTCGGGATGAAACGGGTGGAGCTGGAGCGCCTCCGCGGAGGCGCCAGCCTGAACATGCCGGAACAGGAAATCGAACAGCTGCCCGACGGCGGCTATCGCATTGTCGCTGCCCCTGCCCTGCCGGTCGAGGACTGGAATGCGCAGATTTCGCTGATGACGGGAATGGCGGCCGCCGGGATCATGCTGGAGGGCAAAGTCGGCATCCTGCGGACCATGCCGGCCCCGGACGCCGCCTCGCTGGCGCACTTCCACCGCCAGACGCACGCTCTGGGCAAACCCTGGGACGGCGAAGTCAACTACGGGGAGTATCTGCGCACCCTCGACCCCACCGACCCGCAGCAGCTGGCGATCGTGCACTCGGCCGGCATGCTGTTCCGCGGCGCGGGCTACACACCGTTCGACGGATCGGTCCCGGAGGCTGCTGTCCAGGCCGCCATCGGCGCCGCGTACGCGCATTCCACCGCCCCGCTCCGCCGTCTGGTGGACCGCTTTGTGCTGGTCATCTGCGAGGCGCTCAGCAACGGCGCGGCCGTGCCGGCGTGGGCCCGGGAGGCCCTGCCTTCCCTGCCCTCGATCATGGCGGCCTCGGACCAGCTGGCCGCGAAGCTGGAGCGCCTCTCCCTGGATACCGTGGAAGCCGCGCTGCTGGTCAACCACATCGGCCAGGAGTTCGACGCCGTCGTCATCTCGGGCTCCAAGAACCCCCGCAACGGGAAAAGCACCGACGGTAAGAATGGCAACGGGAAAAACGGCAACGGCAAGAACGGCAACGGCAACGGCCCCTCCGGGATCGTGCAGATCGCCGAGCCTGCGGTGACGGCCCGCTGCCCGGGGGAACTGGAGCCCGGAACCCAGGTCCGGGTGCGGATTGTGTCCGCCGACATCGCCACCCGGGAGATCCGGCTGGAGCTGGTGGGTTAGGCCCCGGACGGCGTTTCCCACGCGCCGCCGGCGGCCGCAGTCGGGGATCCTTGCCGCATACGGCTAGACTGGAAGGGTAGATATGGATGCCCGGTCGTTGATTTCCTCGATTTTCGAATTCAACAAGCCCGCCCCTACGCGATCTTGAGTCAGACCAGCTGGTCCCCAGTGCCAGCATTTAGATAGCCCGCGATCGGCTTCCACTGGATTTGCCTGCGCGCCCGAGCGTGCTCCGGAACGGCCACCCGGCCGGCCCCGTTGAGCAAGCACCGCAGCCCAAAATGAATAAGGAAACTCCCAGTTGAGTGAATTGCACACGCACCAGCTTCTGACCGACGAATCCGGAACGGAAACGATCGAGCCGGAAGAGACCATCATCTCGGACGAGAAGCCGCACGAGATCGCCGAGAAGACCTTCGCCGACTACAACGTCCGCGCGGACATTGTGGAGTCCCTCGCGGACGCCGGCATCACCCACCCCTTCCCCATCCAGGCCATGACGCTGCCCGTCGCCCTGGGCGGCCACGACATCATCGGCCAAGCGAAGACCGGCACGGGCAAGACCCTCGGCTTCGGCATCCCGGCGCTGCAGCGCGTGGTCGGCCGCGATGACGCCGGCTACGAGAAGCTGCCCGCCCCGGGCGCCCCGCAGGCCCTGGTGATCGTGCCCACCCGCGAACTGGCCGTCCAGGTTGCCAGCGACCTGCAGAACGCCGCCCGCAAGCGCAACGCCCGCATCGCCACCATCTACGGCGGCCGTGCCTACGAGCCCCAGATCGAGGCGCTGCAGCAGGGCGTCGAGGTGGTTGTCGGCACGCCCGGCCGCCTGATCGACCTCTACAAGCAGAAGCACCTCGTGCTGAAGAACGTCAAGATGGTCATCCTGGACGAGGCCGACGAGATGCTGGACCTGGGCTTCCTGCCCGACGTCGAGACCCTCATCGCCGGCACGCCGCCGGTCCGCCAGACGCTGCTGTTCTCCGCCACGATGCCCGGCCCGGTCATCGCCATGGCACGGCGCTACATGACCCAGCCCACCCACATCCGTGCCGCCGACCCGGATGACGAGGGCCTCACCAAGCGCGACATCCGCCAGCTCATCTACCGTGCCCACAGCATGGACAAGGTGGAGGTCGTCGCCCGCATCCTGCAGGCCCGGGGCCGCGGACGCACCATCATCTTCACGAAGACCAAGCGCACGGCCGCGAAGGTTGCCGAGGAACTCGTGGACCGCGGCTTTGCCGCCGCCGCCATCCACGGCGACCTGGGCCAGGGCGCCCGCGAGCAGGCCCTCCGCGCGTTCCGCAACAACAAGGTGGACGTCCTTGTGGCCACCGACGTCGCCGCCCGCGGCATGGACGTCGACGACGTCACGCACGTCATCAACTACCAGTGCGTTGAGGACGAGAAGATCTACCTGCACCGCGTCGGCCGCACCGGCCGTGCAGGCAACAAGGGCACGGCCGTCACCTTCGTCGACTGGGACGACATGCCGCGCTGGGGCCTGATCAACAAGGCCCTGGGCCTGAGCGTGCCCGAGCCGGTGGAGACCTACTCGTCCTCGCCGCACCTCTTCGAGGACCTCGACATCCCCGCAGGCACCAAGGGACGGCTGCCCCGCGACAAGCGCGTCCTGGCCGGCGTCGACGCCGAAGTCCTTGAGGACCTGGGCGAGACCGGCAAGAAGAACACCACCCGCGGCAGCGGACAAACCGGCGCAAAGACCAGTGGCCAGGGCGCTGCCCGCGAGGCCGGCGGCCGGAGCGGAAGCCGCGGAGGCTCCCGCGAGGGCGCAACCCGCGACGGCGGCCGTGAATCCCGCCGCAGCGGCGGCAGCAAGGACAGCGTGCGCTCCGGTGACCGCCGTCGCCGTCCGGCCGAGGCGGAAGCCACCACCGGCCCCGCCGCCGAGGCTCCGGCCCGGTCCGCCGCAAGCGCGCCGACTGAAGTTGACCGTGCCACCCGCGCCCGCCGCCGTACCCGGACCCGCCGCCGCAACGGCGAAGTGGTGGCCGGCGAGGCGCAGGCCGGGGCTCCGGCAAACAGCACCGAGGCCTAAGCCCCTGCATGGCTGAGACCGTCTGGGCGCCGGACGGCAGCAATCTGGTGGTACACGCGGACAACGCGGAGTACCTCCCGACGCTGCCGGACGGCGCCTTCACACTGATTTACGTGGACCCGCCTTTCAACACCGGCCGGGTCCAGAAGCGCCAGGAAACCAGGATGGTGCTCAACGCCGGCGGCGACGGCGACCGGGTCGGGTTCAAGGGGCGGTCCTACGACACGATCAAGGGCGCCCTGCACAAGTACGACGACGCGTTCAGCGACTACTGGTCCTTCCTGGAGCCGCGGCTGGTCGAGGCGTGGCGGCTGCTCGCCGACGACGGCACCCTGTACCTGCACCTGGACTACCGCGAGGTGCACTACGCCAAGGTGATGCTGGACGCCATCTTCGGCCGTGAATGCTTCCTGAACGAGATCATCTGGGCCTACGACTACGGTGCCCGGGCCAAGTACCGCTGGCCCACCAAGCACGACAACATCCTCGTGTACGTCAAGAACCCCGCGAAGTACCACTTCGACAGTGCCGAAGTGGACCGGGAACCGTACATGGCGCCCGGCCTGGTGACCCCGGCCAAACGAGAGCTGGGGAAGCTGCCCACCGATGTCTGGTGGCACACCATCGTCTCCCCCACCGGGAAGGAGAAGACGGGCTACCCGACGCAGAAACCCGAAGGGCTGATCCGCCGTGTGGTGGCGGCCTCCAGCCGCCCCGGCGACTGGTGCCTGGACTTTTTCGCCGGCTCGGGAACGCTCGGGGCTGTCGCCGCGAAGCTCGACCGGAAGTTTGTCTGCGTGGACCAGAACCAGCCCGCGATCGACGTGATGGCCAAGCGCCTCGCCCGGCACGCCGACTTCACCGTCTTCCCGGGCGCCTGACCCTTTCAGCGCACGACGGCGGTCCCGGTGCCCTGTTCCTCGATGCTGGCGAAGACCTCCGGGGAGGTCAGGTTCTCGCCCAGCAGGTTCGGCTTCCCGGCCCCGTGGTAGTCGGAGGAGCCCGTGACCAGCAGCCCGTGCCGGTCCGCGAGCCTGCGCAGGAATGCCCGGCCCTCCTCCGGGTTGTCCCGGTGGTAGATTTCCAGCCCGGCCAGGCCGGCGTCGATCATGTTCCGGTAGGTGCCCTCCCCCACGATCCGCCCGCGGGAGGACGCCACCGGATGGGCGAACACCGGAACCCCGCCGGCCGCACGGACCAGCGCGACGGCATGGGCCGGGTCCGGCGCGTAATGCTGCACAAAGTAGCGCGAGTGTGAGGTCAGGATGGACTCGAACGCCTCGGTGCGGTCCGCGACCACCCCGGCGGCCACCAGCGCGTCGGCGATGTGCGGCCGGCCCAGGGTTGCCCCCGGCGCAACGTGGTGGATGACATCGTCCCAGCTCAGCGGGTAGTCCTCGGCGAGCAGGCTGACCATCCGTTCGGCGCGGGTGAAGCGGGCGTCCTTGGCCTTGGTGATTTCCTCCAGCAGCCCGGCGTGCGCCGGGTCGTGCAGGTAGCTCAGGAGGTGGACGCTGATGCCCTCCGAGGTCCGGCAGGAAATCTCCATGCCGGGAACCAGGGCCACTCCGTGGGCGCGGGCGGCCACGGTGGCCTCCGCCCAGCCGTCAGTGGAGTCATGGTCGGTCAGGGCGACGACGTCGAGCCCCGCCTCCGCGGCTGAGGCCACCACCGCGCCCGGGGGCTGGGTGCCGTCGGAAACATTCGAGTGGGCATGCAGGTCGATCCTCACCCCACCAGCGTAGTAGATCGGCCCGGCGGCGCCGTGCCGGGGGCTGGCGGTGCCTGTGCTTATGTCCGACCCCCGAAGTATGCGTTGAGGTGGTCGACTGCTGTGGACACGCCGTCCTCGGCACGGATCCGGGCACCCAGGCCGGCCGCTCGACGGGCCATGGCGCTGTCAGTTGTCGCGGCGCGGAGCGCGCCGGTGAGGTTGTCAGCGGTCAGCCGTTTACGTGGGATGGGTGTCGGGCCAACGCCCAGGCCGGCGACGCGGGAGGCCCAGAACCTCTGGTCCACTGCGAAGGGGATGACTACCGCGGGCACTCCGGCGGTGAGTGCCGCGCCGGTGGTGCCGGCGCCGCCGTGGTGCACCACGGCGGCCATCTTTGGGTACAGCCAGTCGTGGGGAATCTCGTCAGTGACGAAAACGTCATCGCCGCCGCGGCCGGCAAGCCCTCCCCATCCCGACAGGAGGACCGCCCGCACGCGTGCCCTCCGGACGGCCTCGAGAACCAGGTCGCTGAGCTGTTCGGGATCGCGGCTGGACATACTGCCGAAACCGATGCAGACCGGTGGCGCTCCGGAGGCGAGGAAGTCGGTCAGCGCGGCAGGGGGCGCCCAGCCGGGAGCCGCCGGCAGAGTCCAGTAGCCGGTGATCTTGCGCTGGGGACCCCACTCAGGAGGTTGCGGCACCACGTGGGGGCTGAAGCCGTAGACCGCCGGCAGGGGGCCGCCGACCGGAGCCGGGCGCGCGGGAAGGTCCAGGGCGGCCCGGATCCGCCGGGAGGTATCGCCGAACATGGACTTCACCGCGAGGTCGGTCACCCGGTGGCTGGCTTTGCGCCCGGCGCCGCCGAGCCACGTGGGCACATGAGGCAGCAGCGGACCGGGGAAGGCAGCGGTGGGTGGCCCGAGCGGCTGCAGGTGCGCCTCCAGGTAGGGGACGCCGAGCTTCTCCGCCACGGGCCGGCCGGTGAGCGAGCCTCCGATGCCCGCCATGATGACCTCTGTGCCCTGGGCTGCGGCGAGGACCTCGGCGGTGGTTTGCCCGACAGTTGCCCGCATCTGTTCACGCATGAACCGGTTACGCTCGCGCGCACTGAGCTCGGCCGCGCCGCCCAGCTCCCGGACGGCGGTCTCGGTGTCGCCGGTGGTAGCGGCCATGGTGATGCCGTGCCCGCTGACCAGATTCCGGAATCCGGCGGTGGTGATCATCGTGACCTCATGGCCGGCCTCCTGCAGGCCGGCCGAGAGGGCGATATAGGGTTGGACGCCCCCGCGGGTGTCGAAGGCAACGACGGCGATTTTCATGGTGGGCTCCTCAGGACGTGGAATGGGGGGGTCTTAGGCCCGCAGCGTTCGGGTTCTCATCGGCGGAACGGGCGGGGTCCTGGAATCATGCGCCATGCCGTCGAGTCTATGCGCGGCCCGTGTTGGCCTCAGCCGATGCGCTGGTGAGACTATGGGACGGTGAACGATGCAGATAACACCCAAGTCTCCGCTTCCCAGCCCCTCGACGAGCGCGTCAACAACCGCTCACAGCGGCCCAGTTCCGATGCCTTCAAGGCGTTTATGGCCAGCAACTGGGCTCCGTCCCGTGAGCAGCTGCCGGAACGCGACGCCGTCGCCGGCCATGCAGCCACCCGCCGTCGCGCCATTTCAGAGCAGTTCAAAGGCGAACGCCTGGTCATTCCCGCCGGCCCCCTGAAGGTCCGGTCCAACGACTGCGACTACCGTTTCCGCCCGCACTCCGGCTTCGCGCACCTCACGGGCCTGGGCCTGGACCACGAGCCGGACGCGGTGCTCATCCTCGAGCCCGTGGAGGAAGGCAAGGGCGACGACGGCGGCCACCACCACGCCACGCTGTACTTCCGCCCGCTGGCCGGCCGCGACACCGAACAGTTCTACGCCGACTCCCGCTCCGGTGAGTTCTGGATCGGCGCCCGGCCCACCCTGGCCGAGTTCAAGGCCCGCCTCGGCCTGGACACCGCCGACATCAACGAACTTGAGCTCGGCATCACCAAGAACGTCGGCGCCCCCGAAATCGGTGGCATCTCGATCCGGCTGGTGCGCAAGGTCGACGAGAACATCGACGCCCTCGTGGACACCGCCCGCTACAACACGGCCAAAGACCCGGAGAACCTGGACCTGGGCGTCCTCGATGCCCTGGACGAGAAGCTCTCCGAGGCCCTCTCCGAACTGCGCCTGATCAAGGACGAGTGGGAAATCGAGCAGATGAAGACTGCCGTCGCCGCTACCGTGCAAGGGTTCACCGAGGTGGTCAAGGTCCTGCCGCGGGCGCTCACCCACCAGCGCGGCGAGCGCGTCGTCGAAGGCGCCTTCTTCGCCCGCGCCCGGGAGGAGGGCAACGAACTCGGCTACGACACCATCGCGGCCTCCGGCAACAACGCCACTGTGCTGCACTGGACCCGCAACACGGGCAAGGTTAACGCCGGTGAGCTGCTCCTGCTGGACGCCGGTGTTGAAGCGGACTCGCTGTACACCGCGGACATCACGCGCACCCTGCCCGCCAACGGCACCTTCTCCGAGGTCCAGCGCAAGGTCTACGAGGCCGTCCTCGACGCCGCCGACGCCGGCTTTGCGGCCGCGCAGCCCGGCACCAAGTTCCGCGACATCCACACGGCCGCCACCACCGTACTGGCGGAGCGGCTCGCCGACTGGGGGCTGCTGCCGGTCTCCGTGGAGGAGGCCATCAGCGCCGACGGCCAGCAGCACCGCCGCTGGATGCCGCACGGCACCAGCCACCACCTGGGCCTGGACGTGCACGACTGCGCCCAGGCCAAGCGCGAACTGTACCTCGACGGTGTGCTCACCCCCGGCATGGTGTTCACCATCGAACCGGGCCTGTACTTCAAGGACGAGGACCTCGCCATACCCGCGGAATACCGCGGCATCGGCGTCCGCATCGAGGATGACATCCTGATGACCGCGGACGGCCCGGTCAACCTCAGCGCAGCCCTGCCCCGCAAGGCCGACGACGTCGAGTCCTGGATGGCGGGCATCTACCAGGAAGCGGACAGCACTACGCCGTAGCCCCGTACCGGCGCCCGTCACCGCCGCACACGAAGAAGGCCTCCGCCCCGGTCACGACCGGGGCGGAGGCCTTCTGCAATACCGCGGAAAGGCGGCCGGCTACTGCTGCGGGCCGTCCTGGCCGGGCTGCTGCTTGGACGGATCAGTGATGCGGACGCCGTACTGCGGGCGGCCGTCCGGCAGGTCCGGGTAGGCGAACCCGGAAGTCTTGGCCGGCTCTTCCGGTGCCTGCTCGGCACCGGCGGGCGGCTGGGAGGACGGCGCAGCAGGCTGGCCTTGCGCCGGCTGGTCGCCGGGCTGCTGTGCGCCGGGCTGCTGCCCGGCCGCGGGGGTCCGCTGGCCGTAGGGGTCGTTCCAGGCGGCGGGGCGCTGCGGGGCATGTCCCTGCTGCGGACCCTGTCCCTGGCCCTGGCCGGGCTGGTACGGCTGGTGCTGGTAGTCGCGCTGGGGGTATCCGCCCGACGCCGAGGCGTCATGCTGCGTCATGGGCAGCTGGTGGAGCAGCCGGCGCGCCTCGTTGGCCGCCTCGAAGGACACCACAACGTCGTAGTTGGTGGCCACCACCTGGCTTGTGGAGGTGAAGTCGCGCTTGCCCTTCTGCATGGCGTACGTGACGATGCCGAACAGCATAAAGAACGCCGCACCCATCAGCACGGACGTCACGATCGAGAAGTACCCCGGCGTGGTGGCGAAGAAGGACAGCATGATGCCGACGAACAGGCCGAACCACATCCCGCTCAGCGCCCCGGACAGGGCCACCCGCGGGTAGGTGAGCCGGCCGGTGACCCGCTCCACCATCTTCAGGTCGTTGCCGACGATCGAGACCATCTGCACCGGGAACTGCTGGTCCGCGAGGTAGTCCACCGCCTTCTGGGCATCCAGGTAGGAGTTGTAGGATCCGACCGTGTCCCCCTTGGGGACACTGCGGGCCTCGTCCTGGCCGTTGGGGGCACCAGCCCGGGGAGCACCAAAAATGTTTGACATACGCCTATTCTTACCTATCCTGCTGGGCACCGGCTGTAAATTCAGCTAAAAGAGAGCGGACTCGGTAGCCTGTACAGGTGAGCACAAATGTTTCGCGGGTGTTTGTTGCGCGCCTGCTCGGACTCGACGTCTTCGACCCGCTCGGTGACCGTCTGGGCCGGCTGCGCGATGTTGTTGTGCTCTCCCGCGGTACCCGCGGCGCCCCGCACGTGG
Organism: Arthrobacter sp. EPSL27; assembly: GCF_001512305.1. GTDB lineage: Bacteria > Actinomycetota > Actinomycetes > Actinomycetales > Micrococcaceae > Arthrobacter. The sequence goes on along the minus strand of NZ_LNUT01000008.1, from coordinate 21,227 downwards.
TGGGCATCGTCGTCGAGGTTCCGGGGAAGAAAAGGGTCTTCGTCCCGATGACCCGGATCACCTCGATCGACCAGACCCAGATCATCTGCACCGGCCTGGTGAACCTGCGCCGCTTCGAACAGCGCGGCGCCGAGACCCTGGTGGTGGCCGAGATGTTCGACCGGCGGGTCACGCTCGCCGACGGCAGCGGGGACGCCACCATCGAGGACATCGCGATGGACAAGCACCGCTCCGGCGACTGGTTTGTCAGCAAGCTCTTCGTCCGCCGCGGCCACTCCCTGTCCCCGCTGAGCAGGCTGCGCCGCAACGAGACCCTCATCATTGACTGGGCCGACGCCCGGCAGGGGGCCCGCACCGAGCCGCAGGCCGCCACCCAGTTCGTGGCCACGCACGAGGACCTCAAGCCCGCCGACTTCGCCGAAGCCCTGCAGGAGATGAGCGACAAGCGCCGCTTTGAGGTCGCCAGCGAGCTCCAGGACGAACGGCTCGCCGACGTGCTGCAGGAGATGCCCGAAGGCGACCAGGTGGAGATCCTCTCCGCCCTCGACGTGAACCGCGCCGCGGACGTTCTCGAGGAAATGGACCCGGACGACGCCGCAGACCTCCTCGCGGAACTCCCCAGCGACCAGGCCGAGGAACTCCTCCAGCTGATGGAGCCCGAAGGCGCCGAGGACGTCCGCCGGCTGCTCGAATACGACGAGGACACCGCCGGCGGCCTGATGACCCCGGTCCCGGTCATCCTCCCGCCGGAAGCCACGGTCGCCGAGGCCCTGGCCCACGTGCGCCGCGAGGAGCTCTCCCCCGCCCTCGCCTCATCGATCTTCATTGCCCGGCCTCCCCTCGAGACCCCGACCGGCCGGTTCCTCGGCGTGGTCCACATCCAGCAGCTGCTGCGCTTCCCGCCGCCGGAACCGCTGGGAAACCTGGTGGACAAGACCCTGGAGCCGGTATCGGACCAGGCCCACATCAGCGAGGTGGCCCGCACCCTGGCAACCTACAACCTCAACTCGCTCCCCGTCGTCAACAGCGACGGTCGGCTTGTGGGGGCGGTGACTGTTGACGATGTGCTGGACCATCTGCTGCCGGATGACTGGCGGGCCCACGAGGACGATGCCCCGATAAGGAAACTTGGAGGCCGCATTGGCTGATAACAGCGCACCCCGGAAGCCCCTCCCGCGGCAGGGCGGCAAGCCGGCCAAGGGCGGCCTCGACACCCCCCTGAGCGGCCGCCAGCGGATCCTGCCGAAGTTCTCGCCCAACCCGGACGCCTTCGGCCAGTCCACGGAAGGCTTCGCCCGCTTTATGGGCACGCCGCAGTTCCTGGTCTACATGACGGTGTTCGTCGTCGTCTGGCTGGCGTGGAACACCTTCGCCCCGGAAGCGTGGCAGTTCGACTCCCGGGCGCTCGGTTTCACCCTGCTGACCCTCATGCTGTCGCTGCAGGCCTCCTATGCCGCGCCCCTGCTGCTTCTGGCCCAGAACCGGCAGGACGACCGCGACCGCGTCTCCCTGGAGCAGGACCGCCAGCGCGCGGAACGCAACCTCTCCGACACCGAGTACCTCACGCGTGAACTTGCCTCGCTGCGGATTGCCCTGCGCGAAGTGGCCACCCGCGACTACGTCCGGGCCGAGCTGCGCAGCCTGCTCGAGGACATGCTGGAGGCGCAGGAGGAACTGCGCACCCATGATCCCTCGGCCGGCGTCCACGAGTCTCCACGGGACAAAGTCAAGGAAAAGCTGAAGGACCGCCGCGACAAGCAGCGTAGCCCCCGGACCCAGCAGATCCCCCGGGTCAGGGCCGACGGCACCGGGCCCCGGGCCGGCAAGCGCGCCGACACCCCGCCGGACACCCTGCAGCCGGACACCGCCGGCGGCCCCCAGCACCCCGCTTCCCCCGAGAGCTGAGCATTTACCGCATGAACGCCCGCCAGGACAGCAACCACGACAGCACCCCCCGGGACACTCCCCCTGCCTCCGCCGTGGAGAAGGCGGCCCGCGCCGCCCTCGGCGCCGTCATCGACCCCGAGCTCCGCCGGCCCATCACCGAACTGGGCATGGTGGACGCGGTGGAGGTCTCCGACGCCGGCCGGGTGCGGGTCACAGTGCTCCTCACCATTGCCGGCTGCCCCCTGCGCGGCACCATCACTGCCGACTGCGAGGCCGCACTGTCCGCCGTCCCCGGGGTCACGGGCGTCGACGTCGAACTGAAGGTCATGACCCAGGAGCAGCGCGACGCGCTCAAGGAACAGCTCCGCGGCCCCGGCGGGCAGCGCGGGATCCCGTTCAACGAGCCGGGCTCGCTGACCAAGGTGTACGCCGTCGCCAGCGGCAAGGGCGGCGTCGGAAAGTCCTCCGTGACCGTGAACCTGGCCTGCGCGCTGGCCGCCCAGGGCCTCCGGGTGGGGATCGTGGACGCCGACGTGTACGGCTTCTCCGTCCCGGCACTCATGGGCATCACCCAGGCCCCCACCCGCGTGGACGACATGATCCTGCCGCCCGTGGCCTACGGGGTCAAAGTTATCTCCATCGGCATGTTCGTCACCGGCAACCAGCCAGTGGCGTGGCGCGGCCCCATGCTGCACCGCGCCCTGGAGCAGTTCCTCACCGACGTCTACTTCGGGGACCTCGACGCCCTCTTCCTGGATCTTCCGCCCGGAACCGGGGACATCGCCATTTCCGTGGCGCAGCTCCTGCCGCAGGCGCAGATCCTCGTGGTGACCACGCCCCAGGCAGCCGCCGCCGACGTTGCCGAACGCGCGGGCGCCATTGCCACCCAGACCGGCCAGAGCGTCGCCGGAGTCGTGGAAAACATGTCGTACCTGGAGATGCCCGACGGCGGCCGGATGGAGCTGTTCGGCAGCGGCGGCGGCGCCGTGCTCGCCGAACGGCTGTCCGCCACCGTGGGTACCGACGTGCCGCTGCTGGGCCAGATCCCGCTGGACATCCTGCTCCGCGAGGGCGGGGACGCCGGGGTGCCGCTGGTGCTGGGGCGTCCGGACACGCCGTCGGCCGGTGCCCTCCTGGCGGTTGCCGGCAAGCTCGCGGCAGTCCCGCGCGGGCTGAGCGGAAAGCCGCTGGGCCTGCAGCCCCGCTGAGTGGTGGTGCGGGCCCTTTAGGTGGCCTCGGAGTCGAAGGGGGCCTTTTCGCCGTCCGGGAGCCGCTCGGCCACGCGGACCGGCCGGCGGTCGGCTGCCGCGGCGGAGGCCGCAGCCACGGTGGCCGCTGCGGCCGGGGCACCGGCGCTGACAGGCTTGGTGTCGTCCTCCAGCAGCGCCTCCTTGATGATCCGGCGCGGATCGTACTGCCGGGGATCGTACTTCTTCCAGTCGACGTCATCGATGTCGATGCCGACTTCTTCCTTGATCTGTTCCCGGGCACCGGACGCCATCCGCCGGACTTCCTTGACGATGTTGGCAAGTTTCTGGGTGTATTCGGGCAGCCTGCTGGGACCGATCACCAGAAGGCCGATGATCAGCAGAAGTAAGAACTCCGGTCCATTGATTCCAAGCACTGTAGGAAGATTACCCTCTCAACCGGGACTGGGACGATTCGGCCGCGACGTGCGACGCGGGCCGCCGCAAGGACTTCCAGCTCAAGGGGCCAGCAGCTCCAGAATCCTGCCCAGCCCGCGCTCCAGCCGCACGGTGAGGCCGGTGGCGGTGCCCGCACCGTCCGCGCTGTCCGCGGCCGTTCCGGGTCCGTCACCAGGGCCCGGGGCGGGTACGCCGCCGGCCCGCACCAGCGCGGCCACACCGTCGTCGGCCAGCTCCGCGGGCTGGTCTGAGACGAAGGTGAAGGTGGCGCCGTCGGCCTGGTAGATGGCGGCGAAGGGGGCCCGGTGGTTGACCCACAGGGTCCCGCCGCGGGGGGCCGCCCCGGCAGCCGCAGCGCCGCCGGGCAGCGCCGCGGCGGTGAAGCCGTCCGCAGCCGCGGAGCGTCCCGTGAGCACGTTGACGGGAGCGGGCTGCTGGGCAGCATATTGCTGTTTGTCGGGGCGCTGTTCGTCGGGGTGCTGTTCGTCGGGGTGCTGTTCGACGATGGTGGCGAAGTTCCGGCCGTCGGTGAGGCGGAGCTCCACGACATCGGCGCCGGAGAGCACCCCGCCGCGGGCCCAGACCAGGTGGTACCCGAGTTCGCGGAACTCGGGGCACGTCCAGCCCTCGGAACGCAGGGTGGCGAGCTGGGCGGCGGTCAGTGCACCCTCGGGGGTGAAGTCCGGTTCGCCGGTGAGGCTCCAGCCCGCCGGCGCGCCCGGGCCCGCGTCGACGGCCGCCGGGGCCGAGGCCGACAGGTCCCGCTGCAGAAACACCGGAGATCCCGCGCCGGCGGCCTGCGGTGCGGGATCGCCGCCCATCAGGTACGCGGACCCGCCCAGCAGGGCGGCGGCTCCTGCCGCACCGCCCGCCGCCAGCACCGCGGCCCGCAGTGCCGGGCGGCGCCGGCGCGCAGCCGGAAGAGCCCCGGTCCGGCGCGGCTGCCCGGCGCCGGCAAAGTTATCAGTGGAAGCAAGGTCAACCGTGCGGGCCAGTTCTTCCGTGCGGGCTAGCAGGCGCGCAGTCAGGTCGTCGCTGGCGCGCGGAATATCGGCACCGCGGAGCCGTTCCAGGTACTGGCGCTCCCGGTGCTGACGCAGCCGGCACTGCGCGCAGGACTCCACGTGCCGGGGCCGCCCGTCGTGGGGGCCCCGGAACAGCCGTTGCAGAAAACCCATTGTGTGGTGGGGTGTCTCTGGGGTCAGAGCAGGCCCGCGATGCGCGGCATCTTCAGGCGCGGCTTCAGCGACGGCTTAGCGGACTCCTGCGGCCGCGGGTCGCGGTGGGCCAGTTTCTCCCGCAGCATGGTCCGGCCGCGGTGGATCCTGGAGCGCACGGTGCCCAGCTTGATGCCCAGGGCGACGGCCACCTCGTCGTAGGAGAGGCCCTCGAGGTCACAGAGCACGACGGCGGCGCGGAAGTCCGGGGGCAGCTCCTCGAGGGCGGCCTGCACATCGACGTCGAGGTTGTTGAACTCAAAGCTTTGTTCCGGTCCGGGCTCGCGGCCGGGGAGGCGGGATTCGGCGTCCTCGGCGAGGGCGTCAAAGCGGATCCGGTTCTTGCGCCGGGCCTGGTCGAGGAAGAGGTTGGTGGTGATCCGGTGCAGCCAGCCGTCGAGGGTGCCCGGCTTGAAGTTGTCGAGCGAACGGAAGACGCGGACGAACACTTCCTGGGTGAGGTCTTCGGCGTCGTACTTGTTGCCGGTGAGCCGGTACGCGAGGCGGTACACCTTCGCGGAGTGGTTGGTGACCACTTCTTCCCAGGTGGGACGGACCCATTCGGCATCTGCCGCGGGCCGGGTCTCTTCAGTTACAGGGACATCTGCCACTACCGACATTGTCCGCTCCCCTCGTGGATGGTGCCTACGCCGTGGACGGTGCTTGCGGCTGCAAGCGCCTGCATCCTTTATTCGACGCCGATCACCACGCGGATGAGCGGATAATCATCATTTCAAAACAAGCTGGGAGTTTGCTGACGCCAGGGGCCCTTCAGCCCACGGCGGAACCGGTTTGCGGCGGCCCTGCCCGGCCGCGGGACGGCGCCCGGGACAACGCCCGGGGCCAGGCGCGGGGCTGGACGCCGGCTGTCAGGGGCGGGAGTGAGTGCCATCACGCCCGCGGCAGGGGCGCCTCCCCGCCGGGCTGCACCTGACACAGTACGCTGGAGGGAACAATCCCCCTGCCGCCCAGAAAGCGAAGTCCATGAGCGCCGATAAGTCCACGAGCTGGTCCTACGCAGAAGATCTGCCTGCCGAGGATGAGGTCCTGCTCCACGCGCGCGAACGGTCCTTCGAGCTCGGCGTCACCCCGGTGGGCCCCGGCGTCGGCGCCGTCCTGACCGTGCTGGCCGCGGCGTCCAAGGCCCAGACCGCGGTGGAGATCGGGACGGGCGCAGGCGTCTCCGGCGTCTGCATCCTGCGCGGCCTGGGCCCGCAGGCCGTGCTGACCACCATCGACGTCGACGTCGAGCACTTGAAGGCAGCACGCGAGGCCTACCAGGAGGCCGGCAGCCCGGCGAACCGCACGCGCACCATTTCCGGCCGGGCCCGGGACGTCCTCCCCCGCCTGACCGACAGCGCCTACGACCTGGTCTTCATCGACGCGGACAAGCCCAACTACCCCGGCTACGTGGAACAGGCCATCCGCCTGCTCAAGTCCGGCGGACTGCTGATCGTCAACGACGCCCTGGACCAGGACCGCGTCGCCAATCCGGCTGCCCGGGCGGCCACCACGGTGGTTCTCCGCCAGGTGGGCAAGGCCATCCGCGAGGACGACCGCCTGGCCTCGGCCATGCTGCCCACCGGCGACGGCCTGCTGGTGGCCGTAAAGAAGTAGCGCCCCGCACTCCGCGGTCCGGATACACAAAAGCCGGATACGCAAAAGAGGGGGTCCGCAGCCATCCGGCTGCGGACCCCCTCTTCGTCAAAGAGTGCGGTGAAGCTATTCAGTGACGCCGACGAGGCATTCCTTCAAGTTGGAAGCTTCGGCAGAGTTGAGTTCGACCACCAGCCGCCCGCCGCCTTCGAGCGGGACACGCATGATCAGGCTGCGACCCTCCTTGGTCACTTCCATCGGGCCGTCGCCGGTGCGTGGTTTCATAGCCGCCATAAGGAATATCCCCTCCATTAGTCCAGTGACACACCAGCCCGGCCGGGCTGCGTCCGCTAAGTCAATCAAGCCGCCCGGCGGCCGTGATGGGAGCCATCAGGGCCTTATACTCAGTTTGCTTCTTGTCCTTGCTTAGCTCCTATTATCGCGTAACAACCCGGCGGTAGCTAATCGTTGGACTTTCCGACGCGCCGCGTCATGCCGCGGCGGGAGCCGGAAAAGGTGCTGTGCGTCACGGCGGATAGTCGCCTCCGCCGGGCAACGGAGCCCAGGCCCACAGCCAGACAATCCAGACGATCTGCAGCAGCACGAACATCACCACCACCGTGCCGCGGTACGCGCGGGACCGCGAGATGAGGGCGGCGCTGAGGGCCAGCGGAAAGAGCGGAAGCAGCATCCGGAACGTGCTCGTCTGCGGGTGCAGGAAGAGCAGCAGGTAACCCATGTAGCAGACGCACCACAGCCGGAGTTCCGTGCCCAGCGCCCGCACCGGACGGCACATCATGAACAGGGCGAACAGCGCAGCGAACACGAACGGCGCCAGGATACCCAGCACCGGGCCGAAGAGCAGGACGCCGGTGTCGAACCACGGCTTGAACGGCACGAGGTCGTGGCCGCGCCAGACGGTCTCGGTCTTGGTGTATGCGCGGATGTCCCCGGTGACGGCCCAGGCGATGGCCGGCCACATCAGGGCGGCCATGCCGCTGACCGCCGTGAGCCCGGCCAGCGACCACAGCTGGGACCGGGTGTGCGGCGCTGCCGCCTGCCCTGTCCCGGACTGCCCCGTCCCCGCCTGTTTCGTCCCCGCCTGTTTCGTCCCTGACTGCTTTGTCCCTGAAGGGGCTGGCCGGGCGGCGGCACGGGCCTGCCAGAGGCGGTAGAGGAACAGCAGCCCCACCATGGCCGCGAAGGGAACGCCGGTGGGCCGGGACAGGCACATCAGGACCACCACGGGCATGGCCCACAGGTACCGGCGTTCCACCACCAGCAGCAGGGCGGCAGCCAGCAGGAGAAGGTTCAGCGATTCGGCGTAGGGCACCTGCAGCACCGGCGAGACCGGGAAGGTGGCGACGAAAACGGTGGCCCAGAGCGCCGTGCCGTGGGAGGCCCGCCGCCGGAAGAGCCTGTAGATGACCAGCGCCGCGCCGAGTCCCGCCACCATGGCGATAAGCGTCATGCTGAACGCCGGGTGCATACCGGTCAGCCCGGCGAGCGCCCGTCCCAGGAACGGAAAGAGCGCGTAGAACGCCCAGGCGTTCTCCTGCACCGTGCCGGCACCGTCGGTTGGGAGGACCTCGGGGTAGCCGTTCTGGAGGATCTCGCCGTACCAGCGGGCGTCCCAGATGTTGACGAAGGACCAGTAGTCCGGCTTGGCCGGAAACCACGGGTTGACGCCCTGGTGCAGGGCTGCGGCCATAAAGATGCTGGCGCTGACGAGGCGTGCGGCGATGTAGAGGACGCTGACCTGGACCCACCAGGCCCAGCGGGCCGCCCGGTCGCCGGCCCGCACCGCCCAGGCCGCGGAACGGGGTTCCCGGGTGCCGGGGCTGCCCGCTGCCTCCGTTACAGGCTGGTTCCGGGGTGATGCCTCCGGCGCAGGGTTGTGCCGGGTTCCGGCCGGGCGGTCACCGCCCATGGGACCGGCCCGGCTCATGGCGCAGGCGGCCCAGTTCGGCGCCGAGGTCCGCGATCTTCCGGTCCCTGGCGGCGAGCTGGTCCCGCAACTCGTCCAGCACCTGGTCCACCTGGTCCATCCGGTACCCCCGCAGGCCCACCGCGAACCGGAGCCGGTCGACGTCGGACGGCTCCACGTCGGCCGGCAGCAGGACGGGCGGGAGGTTCGCCACCGGCTGGTCGAAGCCGTCATCGAGGGCACGCTGCCCGCCGTCGTCCCCGCCGCGGCGGCCGCGGAAGAGACCCGACACCTTGCCGGCGCCGAGGAGGAACGCTGCGCCGACCAGCGCGATCGCCAGAAACACCAGGAAGAAACTCACTCCCCCATGGTGCCAGACGGCGGCGGCTCCGGCAGGCGGCGCCTCAGCCGCGCGTGCCGCCGGCGGGGCCTGTCCCGTTGCCGGTGGTGCTGCCGTTGCCGGTGGTGCTGCCGTTGGGATTGCGGTGCCGGGCAGCGCCCTCGACCACCAGCTCCACGGCGAGCGCCGGGTCGTCCACCACCTGCAGGAGGTCCAGGTCCTCCTCGGACATCATGCCCTCGGCCACCAGCGTGGTCTGGATCCACTCCACCATCGGGCTCCAGAACGCTGTTCCGACCAGGACGATCGGGAAGGAGGTCACCTTGCGGGTCTGGACGAGGACCATTGCCTCGAACAGTTCGTCCAGCGTTCCCAGGCCGCCCGGCAGCACAATGAACCCCTGGGCGTACTTCACGAACATGGTTTTGCGGGCGAAGAAGTACCGGAAGTTGATGCCCAGGTCCACCCACTGGTTCATCCCCTGCTCGAACGGCAGTTCGATGCCGAGGCCCACGGACACCCCGTTGCCCTGCACGGCCCCCTTGTTGGCGGCCTCCATCGAGCCGGGGCCGCCGCCGGTGATCACGGCCAGCCCGGCTTCGGCGAGCTGGCGGCCCACCTCGACGGCGAGTTCATAGTTCAGGCTGCCGGGAACGGTCCGGGCCGACCCGAAGACACTGACGGCCGGGCCCAGGTCCGCCAGGGCGCCGAACCCTTCCACGAACTCGCTCTGGATCCTCAGCACGCGCCACGGGTCGGTATGGACGAACTGCCCCGGGCCCTTGGTGTCCAGCAGCGTCCGGTCGGACATGGTGACCTTGGCGGCTTTGCGGCGCAGTTCCAGCGGCCCCTTGTGCCGGATGCCGGCCGCGGACGGCGTGTCCCGGGTTTCCCCGGCGGGACCGGCGGCCTTTGCACCGGCCTGCGGGTCAGCCTGCGCGGCGCGCTGCGCTGCGGCCTTTCCTGCCCTGTTTCCGGCGCTCTTTCCGGCTGGTGCCGGGACTTTCTGGTCCTGCGGATCGGTACTCATGCCCACAGGGTAACGCGGATGTCTGGCTGCGCCCGTCCCGAACGGCACCGGCACGCGGGCCCCGCGCCGGATCCGGCGGCCGGCCCCGCAGCCCGGCCGCACCTGCCCCGCGGTGCCTGACCTGCAGGTATCTCTTGAATCACGATCTATAGGAAGTGGGAGTGATTGCGGTCATAACGCCGTAATGTTCGCTAGATTCTTCTTATGACTACTCAAGTGCCCGGCGACGCGCTCGTCTCCCTGAACGCCGTCAATAAGCATTACGGCCAGCTGCACGTCCTGAAGGACATCAACCTGAATGTCCGCAAGGGCGAGGTTGTTGTTGTCATCGGACCGTCGGGTTCCGGCAAGTCGACACTTTGCCGGGCCATCAACCGTCTGGAGACCATCGACGACGGCGTCATCAAGATCGACGGCAAGGAACTGCCCGCTGAGGGCAAGGAACTCGCCAAACTGCGGGCCGACGTCGGAATGGTGTTCCAGTCGTTCAACCTCTTCGCCCACAAAACGATCCTCGAGAACGTGACCCTCGGCCCAATCAAGGTCAAGGGCATCTCCAAGGCCGAGGCCGACAAGGACGCCATGGCGCTGCTGGAACGCGTCGGCGTCGGGCACCAGGCCCCCAAGCTGCCGGCGCAGCTCTCCGGCGGCCAGCAGCAGCGTGTGGCCATTGCCCGCGCCCTGGCCATGAAGCCGAAGGTGATGCTTTTCGATGAGCCCACCTCCGCCCTGGACCCGGAAATGATCAACGAGGTCCTCGACGTCATGATCCAGCTGGCCAAGGAAGGCATGACCATGATCGTGGTCACCCACGAGATGGGCTTCGCCCGCAAGGCCGCGGACCGCGTCGTGTTTATGGCCGACGGCCAGATCGTGGAGGACGCCACTCCCGAGGAGTTCTTCACCAACCCCAAGAGCAGCCGCGCCAAGGACTTCCTTTCGAAGCTGCTGACCCACTGATTTCCGCTACGAGTTCGCACCCTGGCCGCCGCAAGGCGGCCGACCAATGAAAGGAATGTCATGAAGGCATTTTTGACCCGGAGGAAATCCCTTCTGGTGGCCGCCTCCGCAGCCCTGGCACTGAGCCTGAGCGCCTGCGGCGGCAGCAGCACCACGTCCAACCCGCCTGTCGCCGAGAAGCCGAGCTTCGCCGCCGACTCCACCATGGCAAAGCTTTCATCCGCCGACAAGATCGTTATCGGCACCAAGTTCGACCAGCCCCTGTTCGGCCAGAAGGGCCTCGACGGCAAGCCGGTCGGTTTCGACGTCGAAATCGGCAAGCTGATCGCCGCCAAGCTGGGCATCGCCGCGGACAAGATCGAATGGGTCGAGACGGTTTCGGCCAACCGCGAGCAGTTCATCAAGCAGGGCAAGGTGGACCTCATCGTCGCCACCTACACCATCAATGACAAGCGCAAGACCGAAGTGGACTTCGCCGGGCCGTACTACGAGGCCGGCCAGGCGCTGATGGTGAACAAGGACAACACGTCCATCACCAAGCCCGAAGACGTCAAGGGCAAGAACGTCTGCTCCGTGACCGGTTCCACGCCGGCCGCCACGATCGTCGAGAAGTACGGTGCAGTCCTGGTTCCGGCCGCGACCTACTCCGCCTGCCTTGAGCCGCTGCGCAACAAGCAGGTTGAAGCGATCACCACCGACAACGTCATCCTGGCCGGTTTTGTCTCCAAGGAGCCGGATGCCTTCAAGCTGGCATCGGATGAGACGTTCACGAAGGAGCCCTACGGCATCGGCCTGAAGAAGGACGACACCGCGTTCCGCATGTGGATCAACGACCAGCTGGAAGCCTTCGACAAGGACGGTTCCTACAAGAAGGCCTGGGAAGACACCGCAGGGACCGTCATCAAGACGGCCCCCGAGCTTCCCACGATCGACCGCTACTAGGCAGGTGTGGCGGTTGCCGGGTCGCGCCCGACGCGGCTCCGGTAACCGCCATTCCCGTCTCCCGATCCACTCCCCTCCAGGCAGCCAAAGGAACCTATGGACGTCATCATTGAAAACCTTCCCGCGTATGTGGACGGTTTTCTCAGAACCCTCTTCCTGTCCGTGGTCTCGGGGATCTTCGCACTGATTTTCGGCACACTGCTCGCGGCCGCCCGGGTCTCCCCCGTCGCCGCACTGCGCGGCTTCAGCATGACCTACGTGGAGATCGTCCGGAACACCCCGCTGACCATCGCGTTCTTCTTCGCCGCTGTGGTTCTGCCCCGCCTCGGCGTGACGTTCCAGCAGTTCGAGGTCGCCGCCATCATCGCCCTCAGCGCCTACACCTCGGCCTTCATCGCCGAAGCGGTGCGCTCCGGCGTCAACAGCGTCCCGGTGGGCCAGGCCGAGGCCGCCCGCAGCATCGGCATGAAATTCAGCCAGGTCCTCTCCCTCATCATTCTTCCGCAGGCACTGCGCACCGTGGTCCCGCCGATGATCAACATCCTCATTGCCCTGGTCAAGAACTCCTCGGTGGCCGGTGCCTTCTACGTTATGGAACTCTTCGGCTACGGCCGCCAGCTCGCCAACGCGAACGGCGACGCCGTGCTGTGGGTCCTCGTGGGTGTCGCCTTCTTCTACCTGCTGATAACCGTCCCGCTTGGCTACCTCGCCAACGTGGTTGAACGAAAGGTGGCGATCTCCCGATGAGCTCCGTCCTTTACGACGTCCCCGGCCCCAAGGCCCGCCGCGTTTCCCTGATCGGCTCCGTCATCGGCGTCATCGCGATCGCCGGACTGCTCTGGTTTGCCGTCGCCACCCTCGCCCAGCAGGGTATCTTCGAGCCCGAACGGTGGGCCGTCTTCCAGATTCCCGACGTCTGGGTGCTGATCGGCAACGGCATCGGCGCGACCCTGACCGCCGCGGCGGTCGCCGCCGTCATCGCGTTCCCGCTGGGCCTGGTGCTCTGCCTGATGCGCATCTCCGACATCGCCTGGGTCCGGATCCCCACCCGCATCGTGCTGGAATTCCTGCGCGGCATGCCCGTGGTCCTGATGATGTTCTTTGTGCTGCTGGTGTTCGCGACCGGTTCGTTCACCGCCGTCGTCGCCGGCCTGGTGCTCTACAACTCGGCGATCTTCGCCGAGATCATCCGTGCCGGCATCCAGTCCCTGCCCAAGGGCCAGCGTGAAGCCGGCCTCGCGATCGGCCTGACCAGCTTCGCGTCCCGCCGGAGCATCGAGCTCCCCCAGGCGATCCGGCGCATGCTGCCGTCCCTCGTGGCACAGCTCGTGGTGCTGCTGAAGGACACCTCGCTGGGCTACATCGTGTCCTACGAGGAACTGCTCCGCAAAGTGCAGATCATGGCCGACTTCCTCGGCCCGGACTACCTGTTCCCGGTGTTCTTCGTGGCGGCGGCGATCTACATCGCCATCAACTTCTCCGTCTCCCGGCTTGCGATCTGGATCGAGAAGCGCGGCTCAAGGAAGACCGCCGGCGGCATGGCCCACGCCCCCGTCGCGGGGATCCCGGCCAAGTAGGTCCCCGCTCACACGAAAGGTCCGGAACCCCGCACGGGGGTTCCGGACCTTTTGCGTTGGCGGCTCTCTTACCGCCGGCCCGCCTGCGGACTCAGGCGGCGAGCCAGCTCCGCAGCACGCGCAGGCATTCGCGGACCGCGTCAGCCTCAACATGTTCGTTGTCCTTGTGCGCCAGCAGCGGGTCCCCGGGCCCGAAGTTCACCGCCGGGATGCCGAGTTCACTGAACCGCGCGACGTCGGTCCAGCCGTACTTGGGCTTCGGCGCGGCACCGACGGCGGCCACAAAGGACGCCGCGGCGGGGTGGTTGAGTCCTGGCCGGGCGCCGGCGGCACTGTCGGTCCGGACAACGTCGAACCCTTCCAGCAGTTCCTGCACGTGCTGCTCCGCCTGGTCCGGGGTCTTGTCCGGGGCGAAGCGGTAGTTGATCTCCACGACGCACCGGTCCGGGATGACGTTGCCGGCGGTCCCGCCGTTGATCTTCACGGCGTTGAGGCTTTCCCGGTAGTCCAGGCCGTCCACGGTGACGGTCCGCGGCTCGTAGGTTGCCAGCCGGGCCAGGATGGGGGCGGCCGCGTGGATCGCGTTGCTGCCCATCCACGCCCGGGCGGAATGCGCGGCCTCGCCGGAGGTGGTCGCCTCGAACCGGATGGTGCCGTTGCACCCGCCCTCCACCGTTCCGTGGGTGGGTTCCAGCAGGATCGCGAAGTCCCCGCCAAGCAGGCTGCCGTGGTTCCGGACCAGCCGGCCAAGCCCGCTCTTGACCGCCTCGACCTCCTCGTGGTCGTAGAAGACGAACGTGACGTCCCGGTCCGGCTCCGCCCCGCCGTCGAACAGGCCGGCGGCCAGGGCCAGCTGTACGGCGACCCCGCCCTTCATGTCGGTGGCGCCGCGGCCGTAAAGGGCCCCCTCGCCGGGCGCCCCGGACGGCCAGTAGGACGGGACGGTGCCCAGGGACCCCTCAGTGGTGGGCAGCGGCACGGTGTCCAGGTGCCCGGCGAGGATGACCCGCTCGGCACGGCCGAGGTTGGTGCGGGCGATGATGGAGTCGCCGTCGCGGACCAGCTCCAGCTGCGGGATGGCGCGGAGGGCGTGCTCCACGGCGTCGGCCAGCTCCCCCTCCGACCCGGAGACACTGTAGATGTCGATGAGCCGGGCGGTCAGCAGCGCCACGTCCTGGCGCAGGTCCAGGCGTGTGGCGGCGGGGCGGGCAGTGGGGTGCGGGGTCAGGTCCGGGGCAGTCACCATCCCACTTTATCGGTCTTCAGTTTCAGGCACCGCGGACGCCGTCTATAGACTTGGGGGCATGACTGAAACCGCTTCTTCCGCCGTGCCCGCAGACAACCGCTCCGCCTATGGTTACGGAGTCGCCACGATCGCCACCGGCGACGGGGACGCCACCGTGCTGGATGTCTGGTTCCCGGCACCGGCGCTCGGAACCGCGGCGGAAAACCTCCGCGACGTGGCCAACGCGGACCAGTCCCTCCTGGCCATCGCCGAAACCGGCGACGACGCCGACCGGGGCACCGAGCAGAAGGTCGTCTTCGCCCAGATCAACCTCGACGAGGCGCCCGCGGACACAGCGGACGCCTACCTGCGCCTGCACCTGCTCTCGCACCGGCTGGTACAGCCCAACACCATCAACCTCGACGGGATCTTCGGCAAGCTCCCCAACGTGGTGTGGACCAACTTCGGCCCCGCGGCCGTCGAAGGCTTCGAACTGACCCGCGCCCGGCTGCGCCGGCGCGGCGCCGTCACCGTGTACGGCGTGGACAAGTTCCCGCGCATGGTGGACTACGTCATTCCCTCCGGCGTGCGCATCGCCGACGCCGACCGGGTCCGCCTGGGCGCGCACCTGGCCGAGGGCACCACCGTGATGCACGAAGGGTTCGTGAACTTCAACGCGGGCACCCTCGGCACGTCCATGGTGGAAGGCCGCATCTCCGCCGGTGTGGTCACCGGTGACGGGTCCGACGTCGGCGGCGGCGCCTCGATCATGGGCACCCTGTCCGGCGGCGGCAAGGAAAAGATCTCCCTCGGCGAACGCGTCCTGCTGGGCGCCAACTCGGGCGTTGGCATCAGCATCGGCGACGACTCCGTCGTGGAGGCCGGCCTCTACGTTACGGCCGGCACCCGGGTCCGCGTCGTCGGCGCCAAGGACGCCGACGGGGAGGACACCAGCCAGATCGTCAAGGCCGTGGAACTCTCCGGCGTGCCGAACCTGCTCTTCCGCCGCAACTCCTCCACCGGTGAAGTTGAGGTCCTCCCCCGCAAGGGCCAGACCGTGGAACTCAACGAGGCCCTGCACGCCAACTAAGGCTGCCGCGCCCAGCCTGACCCGTTTGTAGAATGTACCGGCCCGGACGGGCCTGAGGGAGTAGTTTCGTGGCACGCAAAGGCAGCCTGCGCCGGCGGATCGTGCTGCTGCTGACCCTGGCAATGGTCGCCGGCGGGGTCTACACGGCGGTGGCATTCGTGCAGCGTTCGGAGGTCCTGATCACCGAACGCTGCACGGCGGACGGCGCGGGCAGCGCCGAACTCGCGACCGACCAGGCCGCGAACGCGGGCCTGATCACCGCCGTCGCCGTCCGCCGCGGGCTCCCGGCCCGCGCCGCCAGCATCGCGCTGGCCACGGCCATGCAGGAATCCAAGATCCGGAACATCGGCCACGGCGACCAGGCCGGGCCGGATTCCCGCGGGCTCTTCCAGCAGCGCCCCTCGCAGGGCTGGGGTACCTCGGATCAGGTGATGGACCCGTACCACGCGACCAACGCGTTCTACGACGCTTTGGTGAAAGTCCCCGGCTATGAGGGCCTGGACATCACTGTCGCCGCGCAGCGCGTCCAGCGCTCCGCATACCCCGATGCCTATGCCCAGCACGAGGCGATGGGACGGGCCTTCGCGTCGGCCCTGGCCGGCCACACCCCCGCCGGCCTGGACTGCTCGCTCCGCGCCCCCGACACCGCAGGTGACCCTGCCGCGGTGGAGGAGCGGCTGTCGGCCGCGTTCGGCGGCGTGTCCGCCACCACCGAGGGCAGCACCCTGGTGCTGGACGCCGAGGGCGAGAGGGCTTGGGCCTTGGCGCACTGGGCGGTGGCCAACGCCAAGGGCCTGTCCATCACGGAGGTCCAGGCGGAGGGGCTCGGCTGGACGCGGGCGGACCGCAACGGCTGGCAGCCCGCCGGGGTGCCGGCGGGGCAGGTGCGGATTACCGTCGCGGGTTCAGACGAGTAGGTCCACCACAGGCTGCACGTAGCTGCGGAAGAGCTCCGGCTGGGACAACAGGTCCGAACTCATGATGATCTTGTCCGGCTCCAGGTACCACGCCCGGGGCTCGGCGAGGGGCAGTTCAATGATGGTCAGGGTGAAGTCGTTGGCGGCCCGGCCCACCTCAAGCAGCCGGTCATCCACCATGTCCTGCAGCAGCCCCACCCCGCCGGCGGCTTCGCGTTCGGCTTCCAGGGCCAGGTACTCCCCGCGTCGTTCCCGCGCCCAGGACAGGGCGGCACCGAAGTGTGCCTGCAGCACGCGCCGGAGGGCGGGTGAATTGCTGAAGCTGCGGAAGCCGGGCGGGCCCAGTTCCGGTGACATCTCGGGGTGCGCCTTCAGGATCTGCTCCCACCAGGCTTCCCACTCAGTCTTGAGCGCGCTGACGCCTCCCACCTCGGCAATGAGATGGGTGTGGTCCGTGGGGCGGATCTTTGGAGACGCGTGGCTCAGGGCCGGGTGGCCGGCACTGTCCAGGCCGGCGGCGTCGCGAATGTAAAGTGCAATGAGCATCGGACCCGAAGTGTCCATGGTGATCCGCCAGCCCGGCCCGCCTGTGTGGTGCATCCAACTGCCTCCTTGGCAAGACGTACGTTCCCAGTGTATTCCTCAAGTTAACGCACGTTAATGGCTGCCAGCGTAGCTGGCCAGCCCGGTGAGATGGGACTCCAACACGTCCCGGCACATCTGTGCTGTCATCCATTCGGGCTGCAGCAGGGCGTGCATGGTGAGCCCGTCGAGGGTGGCCAGCAGGCGCTCCGCCTCGGTCACCAGCCGCTGCTGGTTCAGGGTGTCCCCTGCGCCGTCCGCTGAACCTGCCCCGGCCGACAGCTCCATCACGAGCCGGCCCACCACCGCGGCCACGGCGCGGTGGCTCCGGTCGGCCTCGGCGGCCAGGAACGGCTTGGTCCTTGCCGCGTTCTTGAAGGCCATCCAGACGCAGGCATCCACCGCGCGTTCCTCGTCGAGCGGAAGCAGCTCGCCCAGCAGGGTTAACACGCCCTCGTGGTGCTCCGGGGTGCCGGGCTCCGCGTCCGCGAGACGGTCGTCGGCGGCCGTCAGCCGGTGGACGATCCGGTCCACGACCACTCCGAAGGAGTGTGCCAGGAGCTCATCACTGCTGGCGAAGTAGTGGCGGACCGATCCGACGGCCAGTTCGGCCTCGTCCGCGACCTCGCGGAGCGAGGCCCGCTCGAGTCCGTCTGCTGCGACGATCCGGAAGACCGCTTCGACCACTTCCTGGCGCCGCAAGGCGGCGTCGACAAATTTGGGCATTCGTCTTTTTTAGCACGGATGTGCCCGAACGGTGCCGGGCCACACCGTCGGACAGGCAGCTGACCTGCACAAATGCTCCCTAACGCCCGGGATTCGAACGCAAACGACGCCGGCCGCGCACCCCGTAAGGTGAGCGGCCGGCGTCGTACTTTTGGCGCTTACGCTGCCTGCGGTGTTACACCGAAGGGTAGTTGCGCTCCGGCTCACCGATGTAGAGCTGCCGCGGGCGGCCGATCTTGGTGTTGGGGTCGCTGATCATCTCGCGCCACTGGGCGATCCAGCCCGGCAGGCGGCCGATCGCGAAGAGCACGGTGAACATCTTCTCGGGGAAGCCCATGGCCTTGTAGATGAGGCCGGTGTAGAAGTCGACGTTCGGGTAGAGCTTGCGCTGGATGAAGTAGTCATCATTGAGCGCCTTCTCTTCGAGGCGCAGGGCGATGTCGAGGAGTTCGTCGTTGCCGCCGAGCTTGCCGAGGATCTCGTGCGCCGTGGCCTTGACGATCTTGGCGCGCGGGTCGTAGTTCTTGTAGACGCGGTGCCCGAAGCCCATGAGGCGGACGCCGTCTTCCTTGTTCTTGACCTTCTCCATGTAGTCCTCGGGCTTGGTGCCGTCGGCCTGGATCTGGCGGAGCATCTTCAGCACGGCCTCGTTGGCGCCGCCGTGGGCGGGGCCGAAGAGGGCGTTGATGCCGGCGGACACGGACGCGAAGAGGTTCGCGTTGGAGGAACCCACCAGGCGGACCGTGGAGGTCGAGCAGTTCTGCTCGTGGTCGGCGTGCAGGATCAGGAGCAGGTCCAGGGCCTTGGCGACCACCGGGTCCACCTCGTACTGCTCGGCCGGGAGGCCGAAGCTCAGGCGCAGGAAGTTCTCCACGAGGTTGTGGGAATTGTCCGGGTACAGCATGGGCTGCCCGATGCTCTTCTTCAGGGCGTAAGCGGCGATGACCGGCATCTTGGCCAGCAGGCGGTAGGTGGAAACCTCCACCTGCTCCGCGTTGAAGGGGTCCAGCGAGTCCTGGTAGAACGTGGACAGCGCGGACACGGCCGAGGACAGGACCGGCATCGGGTGCGCGTCGCGCGGGAAGCCGCTGAAGAAGCCCTTCAGCTCTTCGTGCAGCAGGGTGTGGTGGCGGATGCGCTGGTCAAAGGCTTCCAGCTCCGCGGGGGTCGGCAGGTTGCCGTAGATCAGCAGGTAGGAAACTTCCAGGAAGCTCGAGTGCTGGGCGAGCTGCTCGATCGGGTAGCCGCGGTACCGCAGGATACCGGCGTCGCCGTCGATGTAGGTGATCGCGGAGGTGGTTGCCGCGGTGTTCATGAAGCCGGGGTCGAAGGCAACGGCACCGGTCTGCTTCAGCAGCTTGGAAACGTCGTAGCCTTCGTTTCCTTCTACAACCTGGATGCGCGGGAGTTCGAGCTCGCCGCCGGCATGGCGCAGGGTTGCGCTGGTGGTCTCAGTCATGGAGTCTCCTCTGGGGCATCGGGGCCCCTGTAGAAAGCTGGTCCAACTTCTGGTGAAGCCGCCCACGGAACCTGTTTTAGACACGGATTCCAACGGCTGCGCTGCCTTCTTGTGGAAAGCCACCATTGATAGTCAGTTAAAAACTACCGGCAGTTTCCGGGTGGCACTAATCCAAGGCCCTCCGGAACCGGCCAAAACGCGCCCGTTGTGGTACGCGTCACATCATTGTTACGGCCCTGTGGCCAGGCGGTCCGCCGCGGCGTCGATCCGCTCGTCACTGGCCGTCAGCGCGACGCGGACGAACCCGTTGCCGGCATCGCCGTAGAACACGCCCGGGCCCACCACGATCCCGCGGTCCGCGAGCCGGCCCACCGTATCCCAGGTCGCTTCACCGGCGGTGGCCCACAGGTACAGTCCCGCCCGGGATTCGTGGATGGCCAGCCCGAACTTCTCCAGCGCGGGCACGATCCGTTCCCGGCGGCCCCGGTAGAGGTCCTTCTGCGCCTGGACGTGGGCGTCGTCGCCGAGGGCAACCCGCATCGCTTCCTGGACAGGGTAGGGAACGATCATGCCGGCGTGCTTGCGGCTGTTGACGAGGTTCGCCATGATGGCCGGGTCCCCGGCCACGAACGCGGCGCGGTAGCCGGCCAGGTTGGACTGCTTGCTCAGCGAGTACACGGCCAGAAGGCCCTCGTGGGAGCCTTCGGCGACCTGGGGGTCCAGGATGCTGGGCACGGGCGTGCCGCCGCGCTGGACATCCCATTCGCCCCAGCCGAGTTCGGCGTAGCACTCGTCCGAGGCCACGACGGCGCCGATCTCCCGGGCCTGCCGGACCAACCGGCGCAGCGAGGCGGCGTCGCGGACGCTGCCGGTCGGGTTGGCCGGGGAGTTGACCCAGACCAGGCGCACCCGGGCGCGGGTGGCGGCGTCGAGCTCATCCAGGTCGTCCGCGGCGACGTGCTCCGCGCCGGCGAACGTGGCGCCGATGTCGTAGGTGGGGTACGCCACGGTGGGGCGGACCACGACGTCGCCGGCCTTGAGGCCGAGCAGGAACGGCAGCCAGGCCACCAGTTCCTTGGAGCCCACCGTGGGCATGATGTCCCGCGGGTCCAGCCCGGGGACGCCGCGGCGGCGCTCAAACCACGCCGCGATCGCTTCCCGGAGCCCGGCGGTGCCGTGGACCGTGGGGTAGCCGGGGGCGTTGGCTGCAGCGCGCAGGGCTTCCTGCACCACGGCGGGGGTGTCGTCCACCGGGGTGCCGATGGAGAGGTTCGCTGCTCCCCCGGGGTGCTCGGCGGCCCGTGCGAGGTACGGCGCCAGGGCTTCCCACGGGTAGTCGGGCAGGCTGAGGCCGAAGCTGCGCACCGCAGATGTCACCGGCGGCCCGCCCTAGCTTGCCTGGTTCTGCGGCGGGAGGGCGGCGATCATCGGGTGGTCCGTGTGGGTGTTGCCCACCTTGGCGGCGCCGCCCGGGGAGCCCAGGTCGTCGAAGAACTCAACGTTGGCCTTGTAGTAGTCGGCCCATTCCTCGGGGGTGTCGTCCTCGTAGTAGATGGCCTCGACGGGGCAGACCGGCTCGCAGGCACCGCAGTCCACGCACTCGTCGGGGTGGATATACAGGGAGCGCTCACCCTCATAGATGCAGTCGACGGGGCACTCTTCAATACATGCCTTGTCCTTGACATCTACACACGGCTGCGCGATTACGTACGTCACGTCCCTGGCCTCTCCACTTTGGTTCCGGCCTCGGCCGGATAACTGCTCCCGGCCTGAGCGCCGGCTGCTGACTTCTGAGCCTATTATCTCCCAGCCTGTTCCCGCGAACCTAGCCGGGCGTCACACGCGTCCGCACTCGTGGATCCGGCCGACCTAGGATGTACAGGTGAGTACCTCGACGCCCCTCCCGCCCCAGCCGCCCCGGGCCTTCCTGGCCGCCGCGGAGCTGGGCACGCGCGTGGTGGTCCGGTACCGGATCGAGGGCGGGGTGACGGATGCCCTGGGCGAGCTCGTGGCCCGCACCGCCGGTGAGTGCACCGTGCGCACCCGGCGCGCCGACGTCGTAATCCCCCTCCCGCTGGTGGTGGCCGCCAAGGAGGTCCCGCCGGC
>NZ_LNUT01000007.1 GCF_001512305.1 Arthrobacter sp. EPSL27 | reverse complement strand
GTGGAGCAAACCTGGCCGGTGTCTCCGGCGTTCAGCCATCACCCCCTGATGGTAACCGGGCAGCTGCAGTCCCGCCAACACACCTAAAAACCGCCCCCACAACCCGCGCAGAAGGGCTGGGTCCCAAAAAGCGGCCCCGTGAGGTGCGTCACCGGCGGGACTGCAGCTGCCCGGTTACCATCAGGGGGTGATGGCTGAACGCCGGAGACACCGGCCAGGTTTGCTCCACCGGCGCGTTTCCGGGCCGGCGGCCAACGGCTTGTCCCGGGACGAGGTTTCGTCCCGGGTGAGCCGCGGCCTGGCCAACCGCGTGCCGGACGCAACCAGCCGCAGCCTGTGGGCGATCGTCCGGGCCAACGTGCTCACTCTCTTCAATGCCATCGTCGGCACCAGCTTCGTCCTCCTGCTCCTCCTGGGCAGCTGGCAGGATGCGCTCTTCGGCGTGGCAGCTGTCGGCAACGCCGTCATCGGGGTTGTTCAGGAATACCGCGCCAAACGCTCGCTGGACAGACTGGCCGTCCTGGAGGCACCACTGGCCCGGGTCCTCCGCGACGGTTCCGTGCAGGAGATCCCCACCGCCGACGTCGTGCTTGACGACGTCCTGGTCCTCCGGGCCGGCGACCAGGTCACTGCCGATGCCGCGGTGCTCGACAGCAAGGGCCTGGAAGCCGACGAATCCCTCCTCACCGGAGAGTCGGATCCCGTGGACAAAGACGCCGGGGCGGAAGTGCTGTCCGGCTCCATCGTGGTGGCCGGCCGGGGCACAGCCCGGGTCATCCGGGTGGGGGCTGAGTCGTTCTCCAACCGGATCGCTGCCGGCGCCAAACGCTTTTCCTTGGTCAACTCGGAGATCCGGAACAGCCTCAACCGCATTCTCGGCTGGCTCACCTGGGCGCTGCTGCCGGTTGCCCTCATAGTCGCCAACGGTGAGATGCAGTCCCGGGGCGG
Organism: Arthrobacter sp. EPSL27; assembly: GCF_001512305.1. GTDB lineage: Bacteria > Actinomycetota > Actinomycetes > Actinomycetales > Micrococcaceae > Arthrobacter. The sequence continues at coordinate 1,867 of NZ_LNUT01000007.1, read as the reverse complement.
CTGGCAGCAGGCCATCGCCAACGGCACGTGGACTGACGCCCTGGTTGGTGTGATCGCGAGCGTCATCGCCATGATCCCGCTGGGCCTGGTCCTGCTCTCGAGTGTTGCGTTCGCTGTGGGCGGGGTGCGGCTGGCGGGCAACAAGGTGCTCATCCAGGAGCTCGCGGCAGTGGAGGGCCTGGCGCGCGTCGATGTCCTCTGCCTCGACAAGACCGGCACGCTCACCGAGGGCGGCATCATCTTCGACGGCGTGCACGAGCTGGCCGAGCCTGCAGCGCAGGGATGGGAACACGCCTTGGGCTGGTTCGGGGCGGATCCCGAGGCGAATGCAACGTCCCGGTGCCTTGAAGCGGCCTTCGCGCACGACGGCGGCAGTCCCGCGGTCTCGTCGGTTCCGTTTTCGTCCGCCCGCAAGTGGAGCTCGGTGACGTTCGACGGCGGAAGCCCCGGCCATGGCTCCTGGATTCTTGGCGCCCCCGAGATCGTGCTGGCAGGGGGCCCGGCCGGCGGCGCGGAACCTGCTGCCGATGCGGCGCTGGAGCGGGCCGGCCGGTTCGCCGAATCCGGCCTGCGGACGGTGGTGCTGGCTTATGCAGCCGGGGCCAGCATCACGGCAGAGAACCCCACGCTGCCGGCCGCGGTGAAACCCGTCGTTGTACTCACGTTCCGGGAACAAATCCGTCCCGATGCCCGGCAGACGCTGGATTACTTCCGCGACGAGGGCGTGGACCTGAAAGTCATCTCGGGGGACGACCCCCGGACGGTGGCCGCGATAGCCCGCAGCGTGGGCCTGGATGCCGGGGAGGGCTATGACGCCAGGACGCTGCCGGCGGACCCGGTCCTGCTGGAGGAGGTGATGGGTGCCCACGCAGTGTTCGGCCGGGTGAGCCCGGACCAGAAACGGGACATGGTGGCGGCCCTCCAGCGCCGCGGGCACACCGTGGCGATGACTGGGGACGGCGCCAACGACGTCCTGGCATTGAAGGAGGCCGACCTTGGGATCGCCATGAACTCCGCCGCAGCCGCAACGAAGGCCGTGGCCCGGCTGGTGCTGCTGGATGGCCGGTTTGACCGGCTGCCTTCGGTGGTTGCCGAGGGGAGGCGGGTCATCGCCAACATCGAGCGGGTCTCCAAGCTGTTCCTCAGCAAAACGGCCTACTCGATTGCCATCGCTGTCAGCTTTGGGCTCCTCACCCTCCAGTTTCCCTTCCTGCCGCGGCAACTCTCGTTCACCGACGGCCTCACCATCGGCATACCGTCCTTCTTCCTGGCGCTGATGGCCAACACCACCCGCTACCGGCCCGGATTCCTCCGCAGGTCCCTTTCCTTTGCAGTTCCGGCCGGGCTCATTGTCACGGCATCGCTGCTGGGGCTGAACCTCTACGCCGCGTCGCGCGGAGCGACGGCGGCACCGGAAGCCGCTGGGTCGCTGCAGTCAGCATCAGTACTGACCCTCTCGGCCCTGGGCCTGTGGATTCTCGCCGTGGTGGCACGTCCCCTTGACGGGAAAAAGCTGGCGGTGGTGCTCGCGATGGTCGCCAGCCTCGTCCTGCTGCTCAGCGTGCCGCCGGTGCGGGACTTCTTCGAGCTGGCGCTGCCGCCGGCATACCTGCTGCTGGCCGCGGGTGCCGCAGCGGTGATTGGCGGGCTTGCCGTGGAAGGCCTGGCCTGGGTCCATGCCCGGAGGTTCCAAGGGACGTGAAGTGTCTAGTGCTTAAATGCGGGAGGACCCCCGAACGGTGTTCGGGGGTCCTCGACCTAATGATGTTCCGGCGGTGACCTACTCTCCCACACCCTCCCGGGTGCAGTACCATCGGCGCTGTGGGTCTTAGCTTCCGGGTTCGGAATGGGACCGGGCGTTTCCCCC
>NZ_LNUT01000006.1 GCF_001512305.1 Arthrobacter sp. EPSL27 | reverse complement strand
GGCCGCCGCAAAAATCGACATCCCGCCGCAGACCAGATCAAAGAACTCGGTACGGGCCTCCAAGGAAAAGCTGCCCATCAAACGCTCCATCTTTCAGAGCGTTGCAACGACCATATGAATTTGCCCGCCGAATGGGCACCAAATCTGATAGGGCACCGGCGGGATTAGACGTCGATCGAGTCCATGTGCGGGTACCGCGCTCCGGCGGCCGCACCGGCCGGAACCAGTTCGTCCAGGCGGGTTAGGTCTTCGGTGGAGAGTCCGACGTCGATAGCGCCCAGGTTCTCCCGCAGGCGGTCGCGCTTCTTGGTGCCAGGGATGGGAACGATGTGCTCGCCCTGGGCCAGCAGCCAGGCCAGTGCCAGTTGCCCCGGGGTGCAGCCCTTCGCGTCCGCCAACTTCTTGACCTCCTCCACGAGTTGGAGGTTTCGGTAAAAGTTCTCGCCCTGGAAGCGTGGTGAGTGCCTGCGGAAATCGTCCGCGGCGAAGTCGTCGGGGCTGCGGAACTGGCCGGTCAGGAAACCGCGGCCCAGCGGGCTGTAGGGGACAAAGCCGATGCCCAGTTCCGCGAGGACCGGGAACACCTTGGTTTCCGGCTCGCGTTCCCACAGCGAGTATTCGGTCTGGAGGGCGGTGATGGGGTGCACGGAATGGGCCCGGCGCACCGTGTCGGCGCTGGCCTCGGACAGGCCGAGGTGGCGGACTTTGCCGGCCTGCACCAACTGCGCCATGGCCCCGACGGTTTCCTCAATGGGGACGGTCTTGTCCACCCGGTGCTGGTAGTAGAGGTCGATGTGGTCCACGCCCAGCCGCTGCAGGCTCGCGTCGCAGGCGGCGCGCACGTAATCGGGGGAACCGTTGATGCCCACCCAGGAGCCGTCAGCCCGGCGTTCGTTGCCGAATTTGGTGGCCAGGACGACGTCGTCGCGCCGGCCGGCGATGGCCCGCCCGACAAGCTCTTCGTTCGTGAACGGGCCGTACATGTCGGCGGTGTCGAGCAGGCTACCTCCGGCGTCGAGAAAGGCCTGGATGATGGCGACGGACTCGTTTTCCTCGCCTTGGCCGTAGAACTCGCTCATGCCCATGCAGCCCAAACCAAGGGCCGAGACGGTGAGCGAACCGAGTGTACGCGTTTGCATAGTAATCTCCTCGATCAGGAAAGCAGGGGTTCAGAAAGGCAGGGGTTCAGAGAGGCAGGGGTTCAGAAAGGCAGGGGTTGCCTCAGGCACATCTCCGTGCAGCGTGGCGGCACAGTTGGCCGATGGCCACTCTAGGCCTCCCGGTCCGTGCGCACAACGGCCCCCGGGCGTGCGCCCGGTTCACCCGCGGCGGAGGATGCACCGGAGGCCGCCGCCGGGCAGAGTGCACTCATGACCGAGACTGCACGACGGCGGCCGGAGGCGGGCTGGCTGCGCCAGCTGATGCCGGGGTTCGACGTCGCCGCGGCGTATAAAAAGGAATGGTTCGGCAAGGACATCGTCGCCGGGATCGTCCTGTCGACGCTGCTGGTCCCGCAGGGCATGGCGTACGCGGAACTGGCCGGGCTGCCGCCGATCACCGGCCTCTACACCACCGTCCTCTGCCTGCTCGCCTATGCGGTGTTTGGCCCGTCCCGCATCCTGGTGCTGGGGCCGGACTCCTCGCTGGGGCCGATGATCGCGGCGACGGTCCTGCCGCTGGTGGCGTCCGACGGCGACCCGCAGAAGGCGGTGGTCCTCGCCTCTATGCTGGCGCTCATGGTCGGCGCCATTATGATCCTCGCGTCCGTCGCGAAACTCGGGTTCATCGCGGACCTCATCTCCAAGCCGACCATGATCGGTTACATGAACGGCCTCGCGGTCACCATCCTGATCGGCCAGCTCCCGAAGCTGTTCGGGTTCTCCGTGGACTCCGATACCTTCATCGGGGACATCACCGGCTTCCTGCAGGGCGTGGCCGGGGGCGAGACGGTGGTTGCCGCGGCCGCCGTCGGGATCTCCGGGATTGTGCTGATCCTTGCCCTGCAACGGTGGCTGCCGAAGGTCCCGTCGGTGCTGGTGATGGTGGTGCTCGCCATTGGGGCGACCACACTGTTCGGCCTCGCGGACCGCGGCGTCTCACTGGTGGGGGAGCTTCCGCAGGGTTTCCCGCCGTTCACCATCCCGTACCTGGAATTCTCGGACTTCGCGCTGATGTTCGCCGGCGCCCTCGGCATCGCCCTGGTGTCCCTGACGGACACCATCTCGACGGCGTCGTCGTTCGCCGCGCGCTCCGGCGATGAGATCCGGGGCAACCAGGAGATGATCGGAATCGGGGCGGCGAACCTCGCGGCGGGCCTGTTCCAGGGCTTCCCGGTGAGCACCAGCGGATCCCGGACCGCGGTGGCGGAGCGGTCCGGCTCGAAGTCCCAGCTCACCGGCGTGACCGGTGCCGTGCTGATTCTCCTGATGCTGGTGCTGCTGCCGGGGCTGTTCCGGAACCTGCCGCAGCCTGCCCTGGCGGCCATTGTGATTACCGCGTCGATATCTCTCGCCGACATCCCGGGCACCGTGCGGCTGTGGCGCCAGCGCAAGACCGAGTTCAACCTGTCGGTGGCCGCGTTCCTGGGTGTGACGCTGCTGGGGGTGCTGCCCGGCATCGGTATTGCGGTGGGGCTGTCCATCCTCAACATTTTCCGCCGGGCCTGGTGGCCGTACGAGACGGTGATCGGCCGGGTGCCGGGGGTGGAGGGCTACCACGACGTGCACTTCCATCCGGAGGCGAAGCACCTGCCCGGCCTCGTCATCTACCGGTTTGACGCGCCCCTGTTCTTCGCCAACGTCCGGCCGTTCCGCGAGAACATCCGGCGGCTGGCACGGACCGAACCCAAGCCGCGGTGGATCGTCATTGCCGCCGAGCCCATCACCGACGTCGACACCACCGCCTCGGACGTGCTGCTGGAGCTGGACGTCGAACTGAACGCGCAGGGCACGTCCCTGGTGTTCGCGGAGCTCAAGCACGGGGTCAGGGAGAAGATCGAACGGTACGAACTGACCCGGCAGATTAATCCGCTGCACTTCTACCGCACCGTGGACGCGGCCGTGGCTGCCTACATGGCCGAGACCGGTGTGGAATGGAGCAGCGGGGACTAGCCGGTGGCGGAGCCGGTGCGCACGGCGAGCTTGCGCCGGAGCAGCGTGGCCGTCAGCCAGGTGACGGCGCTGCACACCGCGGCGCCCCAGGCGATGTCGGTCAGCGCCACCACGGCGGGGAACCCGTCCAGGATGGCCAGCGCCGTTAGGGCCCACGTGGCGTAGGTGAAGAACCCGTACAGGGCCGCACCCGTCACCCGCTGACGCAGTGTGGCGTCCGGATCGTTGGGGCGGATGCCGAAGTGAACGATCCCCGCGACAAAGATGAGGTAGAACGCGACGGCGCCGGGGCCGTTGACGCTGGGCGCCATCAGGTGGGGGATCTGGCTTTCGTACTGCCGGTTCGCCACGGTCAGGATCCAGACGACGTCGATGGCGGCAAAGATCACGGCGGCGGCCGCGTAGGACAGCAGCCACCTCTTGATGCGGGGATTCATGCGGGACTCCTCGTGTCGGTGGGGCGGGGTTCGGTGTAGAGGCTGTCGACGATGTGCTGCGCGCGCTCGGTCAGGGCGGCGCGCTTGAGCTTCATGGTGGGGGTCACGATCCCGTTGGCCTCGGTGAGGTCCGCGAGCAGCAGCACCCAGCGGCGCACCTGCTCGGACTGCGCGATCTTGGCATTCGCGGCGCTGACGGCCTTGCCGATGGCCGTGAGGAGCCGTTGGTCTTCAATCCGGACGGCGCCGCCGTCGTCCGGGATCCGCAGGCCTGCCAGGTCCGCGATGCCCTCGCGCTCCGCCCAGGCGGTGACGGATTCCGGGTCCAGCAGAACCAGGCCGCCGAGGAACGGTTTGCCCTCGCCCACCATGACGGCGTGCGCCACGAGGGGATCTCCCTCGACGTAGCCCTCCCAGATGGCCGGGGAGACGGTCTTTCCGCCCGCGGTGACAATGACGTCCTTGATCCGGCCCTTGAGGGTGAGTCGTCCCAGTTCGTCGAATTCGCCGAGATCCCCGGTGCGGAAGTACCCGTCCACGAAGGCGTCCGCGTTGTCGGCGGGCCTGCGGTAGCCGGCAAACACGCCGACGCCGCGGGCCATCACCTCGCCCTGCTCCGAGAGCCGGACGGTGGTGCCGGGCATCGGGATGCCCACCGAGCCGGCCCGGATGGAGCCGGGCATGTTCCCGGTCAGCGGGGCGGTGGTTTCGGTGAGCCCGTACCCTTCGATGACCGGAAGGCCGAGCCCGCGGAAGAAGAGCGACAGCTCGGCGTCGAGCGCGGCGGCACCGGACAATAGGTAGTCCAGCCGTCCGCCCATGAGCTTCCGGAGCCGGGCGTAGAAGAGGTGGTCGAACAGGGCGCGCCGCAGCCGGAGTCCCGGTGCGGGCCTGGCCGACGGGTCGGCGTCGCGGGCTTCGGCCAGCCGGCCCCATTCGACGGCGGTGCGATGCGCAGCCGCCCACACCCGTCCGAGATGTTTTTGCGCGGCAGCCGCCGCGGCGGACGCCTGGATTTTCTGCAGCACGCGGGGGACCACCACCAGGAAGGTGGGCTTGAGGACGCCGAGCGCGGGCACCACGTCCTTGGGGTCGGCCAGGTGCGCAATGCGCATGCCGTTGGCCAGGCAGGTCAGCTGCAGCCCCCGGGCCAGCACGTGCGCCATGGGCAGGAAGATGATGGTGTTGCCGGCCTCGCGGACCACCTCGGTGTAGGCGGCGGCCACGTTAAGCACCTGGCCGACGAAGTTGCCGTGCGTGATCAGGGCGCCCTTGGGGGCGGCGGTGGTGCCGGAGGTGTAGACGATGGTGGCCACCGAGTCGAGGCCGGCCAGCAGGCGCCGCTCTTCGACCGCATCGTCGGTGATGTTGGCGCCGCGGGCTTTGAGGTCGGCCAGGTCCGCTCCTGGACGGGCGTCCATGGTCCAGACCCCCAGGCTCGGGATCCCGGCGTGCGCAAACCCCTGTTCCAGCAGGAGGGCATGTCCAGCGGTGCCGGCGACGGCCAGGCGGACATCGGCGTCGTTGAGGATCGCTGTGACCTGCGGGGCCGCCGATGTTTCGTAAATCGGGACGACGACGGCGCCCGCGAACCAAGCTGCCATGTCCGCCAGCGCCCACTCGTAGCGGGTGGGGGACATGATGGCGAGGGATTCTCCCGGGCCGATGCCGGCCGCGATGAACCCCTTGGCCAGGGCGCGCACCTCGTCGGCGAACTGCCGGGTGGTGACCTGGCGCCAGGGGCTGGTGACGGGGGCGTCCGCGGCACGCACCTCGAAGGCGATGTGGTCGGGGGAGGAGCGCACCCGCTGCATCAGCAGCTCGGTGGCGTTCCGGTGGCCGGCCGGTTCAACCAGCAGGGGGGTGGTGAACTCTCTCATGGGGCGTCCTTTGTCGAAAGTGCGTTCAGGTGGTCCTGCATGAGGTGCCGGGCAACCTCGAGGAAGTCCGCGATGACCGTCTTGTGATCGTCGGGCAGGGACGTGATGTGGTTGTCGGCGGCGGTCATCAGGGGCCGCATCACGGCCGCAATCTCGCTGGTTGCGGCGGGTGTGACGCTCACCTGGACGCGGCGCCGGTCCTCGGTGCCCCGGTGGCGTTCGAGGTAGCCGCGGGATTCCAGCCGGCTAACAATCGCGGTGGTGGTGGCCGGGGTGGCGCCCAGGTCCTCGGCGAGCTGGCCCACGGTCACCGGACCGGACTGCGACAGCGCCGACAGGGCGCGGAAGTCAGTGAGGTTCAACCCCATGCCGCGGGCAATTTCCCGCTCGGTTTCGTTGGCGAGGCCGAACAGCCCCTGCAGGGCCAGTGTGGCCGGATGGTACTGCGGCACAGTCATAGCCATTACTCCGGTCCCGATTTCCGCTAGTCTTCCATCTTATTAGATACTCTATTATTCAATCCTATTTGATTATCTACTAGGATGGCTACAACTGCTGATACCCGGGGTGCCTCCCGGGCCGTGCCAGCCGCGGCCAGTTCCGCGGACGAAAGGAACTTCCTGATGAAGGATTCGTACCGTAAGTCGCTCTTCGTTCTGCCCGTGGTGGTGCTGCTGGGAGCCCTGCTGGCCCTGGCAGGGTCCCAGGGCGGCGCCACACTGGGCGGGGTTCCGGTCTTCGCACTGGCGGTGGCGGCCGCGTTCATCATCCAGTGGCTGGTGTTCATCCCCTCCTTCAAGGCCCAGACCGAGAAGTTCTACGACCTGACCGGCTCCCTGACCTACATCACCATCACGCTGCTGTTGCTCCTGCTCACGCCGGGTATCGACGCGCGGGCGCTGCTGCTCGGCGCCATGGTCCTCGTGTGGGCCGTGCGGCTGGGAAGCTTCCTGTTCCGGCGGATCAGCAAGGCCGGCAAGGACGACCGCTTCGATGAGATCAAGCCCGACTTTGTCCGTTTCCTCAACGTGTGGACCATCCAGGGCCTCTGGGTGACCTTCACCGCGGCCGCTGCCTGGGTCGCCATGACCTCAGACACCCGCGTGGCGCTGGACGGCTTCGCGCTGGTGGGCTTCCTGGTGTGGGCCGCCGGTTTCGCCTTCGAGGTGGTGGCCGACCTGCAGAAGTCCCGCTTCAACGCGGACCCGGCCAACAAGGGCACCTTCATTTCCACCGGGCTGTGGGCCAAGTCGCGCCACCCCAACTACTTCGGCGAGATCCTGGTGTGGGTCGGCGTCGCCCTCGTGGCCATCCCGGCGCTCAACGGATGGCAGTGGGTTGCCCTCATCTCCCCGGTGTTCGTCATCCTGCTGCTCACTAAGGTCAGCGGCGTGCCTCTCCTGGAGAAGAAGTCGGACAAGAAGTGGGGCGGCCAGGCCGACTACGAGGCGTACAAGAAGAACACCCCGGTCCTGGTCCCCAAGTTCTGACGCCACCCCCAAAGCAACGCGGGGTCACTTAGGGTCCATTCCGGCGGCTGGGATGGACCGTAAGTGACCCCGCGTTGTTTTTTCTACTGACGGGTAGCGGTGAGTTGGTCCCGGAAGCACCCCGGTTAGGCCTGTCACAGTGGGTCACGACACACAGAGTTAACAGTGTCCACTCGCGCAAAGACGTTCACTCTTGGCAAAATGCAGGTGGATCAATTGCTTCTAGAGGAGACCCATGGGCACCAACACTGCGGAAAACACCACCCTTCGACTGAAAGCCGTGCTGGACGTGCTGGCCGAGGGGTTGTGGACGGATCAGAAGCTGAACGCCGGAGCAGTGCTGGGCGAGGCCATCGCCCGCGTTCCGCTCAACGAGTCGGAGCGCGAGCTGCTGAGCGGCGGCATTCCCCGCGGACACAAGGCGCTGACCACCGCCACCGCGAAGCTGGTCAAGGCCGGCTGGCTGGTCAAGGGCCGCTCGGGCTGGACCATTACGGAGGAGGGCCAGCGCGCCACCGTGGCCTTCGCTGACCCTGCCGCCTTTGCCGCAGCGCTCGACGCCGGAACTCCAGTTCCCGCCGACACCCCGCTGCCCGCGGCACCCGCCAACAAGCCGGCCACCCAGGCCGCGCCGAAGGCAGCAGCAAAGACCGCCACGAAGGCCGCGCCGAAGTCCGCCTCGAAGGCAACTGCAGTCGCCGAGAAGGTTGCCGGCAAGGCCGCCAAGCTGGTGGAAGAAGCCGTAGCCCCTGTCGCCAAGGCGGTCCGCAAGCGCAAGGCAGCTGACACAACGGAGGCCCAGGGCGCGGCCGCGGACACGGCGACAGCAGCCGGCGCGACGGCACCCGCGGCTCCCGCGGTCAGCGTCGAGACCATCGACCAGCCCGACGCCGTCGCCGTGGCGGGTGACTTCAACATCCTGCTGGGCGCCCCGGCCAACTGGGCTCCGCAGTACGACGAGTCCCAGATGGAACTCGACCAGGTGGACCAGCTGTGGAAGCTTGCGGCGGACCTTCCGGCCGGTTTCTACAGCTTCAAGATCGCGCTCAACCGCTCCTGGGACGAGAACTTCGGCGCGTTCGGTGCGTTCGACGGCGCCAACCACGAGGTGCACCACTCCGGCGGAGTGCTGGTCATCCACTACGACCACCGCACCCGCGACATCGTCCTGCCGTAGCGGACGCTCTTTCCCGCTGACGACGCGTTTTCCCACCGACGCGCCTTCCCACCGACGCGCCTGCCCGCCGACGCGTATTCCCGCTGGCGACGCGTTATCCCGCTGACGACGCGCAAAAGACCCCTCGCACCCTTATTCGGGTGTCGAGGGGTTTTTGGCGTAGCGCGGGCGGTTTCGCGTGTCGTCAGATCACGTGCCCGCTGGAATCCGCCGTCGCTAGAACCGCGTTGGATCCGGCCGCGGCGGGACCGGGCCGGGGTCCGGAATCGGCAGCGGGCCGGGCGCGGGGAACGGGCCCGGGGTCGGTGCGGGGCCGGGTTCTGGAATCGGTGCCGGCGGCGGGACCGGCCCGGGCTCCGGCGGGAACGGATCCGCGGGCTGCGGCTCGGGCGTGGTGGGCCCGGGTTCCGGCGGAAACGGCTCAGGTTCGTGTGGCGGTGGAATGGTCATGCCGGGCTCCCTCACTCGTTGCGGATGGTGCGTGTGGTCCAGATCAGCGGCCCGCCGTCAGCGCCCGGCGCGGAAGACCTTCAGCTCCCACGGCCGGAGGTGCAGCCGCGGCACCGAAGGTTCGGCGGGGTAGTTGCCCAGGATCAGCACCGCGCTGCCCCAGGCCACCGGAACGTCGGCGCCGTCGAGCGCCACTTCCTGGTCCTGGCCGGAGAAGTTGCCCAGCACCAGCAGCTGGGTGTCCGGCAGCGAGCGGACGAACGCGTAGACGTGCTCGTCCCGCGGCAGGAGCATGGTGAAGTCCCCGTGCGACACCACCGGCTCGCTGTGCCGCAGCGCGATGACCTGCCGGTAGAAGCTGTAGACGGAGTCGGGGTCGTCCACCTGCGCGGCGGCGTTGATGTGGTTGGCGTTTGGGTTGACCGCAATCCACGGCGATCCCGTGGTGAAGCCGGCGTGCCGCGAGGCGTCCCACTGGACCGGCGTGCGGGCGTTGTCGCGGTTCAGCGGCGCCAGGGCGGCGAGGACCTCGGCGTCGGTGTGGCCCAGGTGGGTGGTGGCTTCGCGGTGGTGGTTGAGGACCTCAATGTCGCGGTAGTCGCTGATGGCGCCGAATGTCATGTTGGTCATGCCCAGTTCCTCGCCCTGGTAGACGTAGGGCGTGCCCCGGTGCAGGTGCAGGATGCCGGCGAGCATCTTGGCGGACAGCTCGCGGTATTGGCCGTCGTTGCCGAAGCGCGACACCGCACGGGCCTGGTCGTGGTTGCCCCAGTAGAGGCTGTTCCATCCGCGCTCCGCTAGGCCGGTCTGCCAGCGGCCCAGGGAATGCTTGAGGTCTGTGAGCTTGAGTTTCTTCGGCCGCCACTTGTTGCCGTCCTCCTGGTCCAGCGCGACGTGCTCGAACTGGAACACCATGTCCACCTCGGCCCGCTCCGGGTCGGTGAACAGGACGGCCTGGTCCACGGTGACGCCGGGCATTTCGCCGACGGTCAGCAGCGGGCCGGGCCGGTCGGCGAACACCTCGCGGTGCATCTCCTGCAGGAATTCGTGGATCCGCGGCCCGCCGATGAAGAACGGGCTGCCGTCGCCGTACAGCATTCCGGCGGCGATGGGGCCGTCCGGCAGGGCGGTGTCCTTGGAGATGAAGTTGATGACGTCCATCCGGAACCCGTCCACGCCCCGGTCCAGCCACCAGTTCATCATCTCGTAGACGGCGGCCCGGACCTCCGGGTTTTCCCAGTTCAGGTCCGGCTGCTTCCGGGAGAAGATGTGGAGGTAGTACTCGCCGGTGGCCTGGTCGAACTCCCAGGCCGGGCCGGAGAACACGGACCCCCAGTTGTTGGGTGCCGCGCCCTGAACGCCGCCGCCGTCGCCGGCAACTTCGCGCGGCGGCCGCCACCAGTACCAGTCCCGCTTGGGGTTGTCCTTGGAGGACCGTGATTCGACGAACCAGGGGTGCTCATCCGAGGTGTGGTTGACCACCAGGTCCATGACCAGCTTCATGCCGCGGGCGTGGAGCCCGTCCGTCAGTTCCTGCAGGTCCTCGAGGGTGCCGAACAGCGGGTCCACGTCGCGGTAATCGCTGATGTCGTAGCCGTTGTCGTCCTGCGGGGATGTGTAGATCGGGGACAGCCAGACGACGTCGACGCCCAGCCGCTGCAGGTAGTCGAGCTTGCTGATGATGCCGCGCAGGTCCCCGATGCCGTCGCCGCTGGAATCGGCGAAGCTCCGCGGATAGATCTGGTAGACGACGGCGCTCTTGAACCAGTCGCGGGCAGGAGCCTCCACGGATTCTTCAGTGGGCTGTTCTACCGTCATCGGGTCTCCTCAGCTGGTCCGGCAGGCTCCGGCGGCCAGCACCGGCGCTGACTCACCAACGTCTGATTATTGACCAGTTCCTGAAGGCTGGGAAGACCTAGTTCTGCGCGGCGATGCTCTTGTCCCGGTCCTCGAACACTTCCTCGCCGGGGCCGGTGAAGGCCTTGGACCGCTGGATCGCTTCGATGGAACCGGTGAACAGCTGGGAGTCGTGCGGGTCGGCGGGGTGCCGGCCGGTCTCATCCGCCGCGGAGACCTTGCGGGGCCGCGCGGCGGTCGTGCCGGCGGGCGTGTCAGCTGCGCCGGCAGTCGCGGGCGTGCCGGCGCTTGCCGTCCCGGTACCGGGGATAGCGGCACCGAACGGTTCGAGCCGCACGTGGGGAAGCGCCGTCGGGTGTTCCTGCTGCAGGAAGAGCACCAGCTCCTCGCGGATCAGGCAGCGCAGGTCGAAGAGGGTGGCGCTGTCCGCGGCGCTGACCAGGATGCGGACCCGGACAAAGCCGGCGGTGGCGTCGGTGATCTGCAGGATGCCTACCCGCTCGTCCCACAGGTCGGTGCCGGCCAGGACGCGCTTGAGCTCCGCGCGCATGTCCTCGACCGGGGCGCGCCAGTCCAGGTCGAACTCCACGGTGCCCATCACCTCGGACTGCCGCCGGGTCCAGTTCTCGAACGGGGTGGTGGTGAAGTACGTGGATGGCAGGATGAGGCGGCGGTCGTCCCAGATGTGGACCACCACGTAGGTCAGGGTGATCTCCTCGATGCGGCCCCATTCCTTCTGGACCACCACTACGTCGTCCACCCGGATCGCGTCCGTGAAGGCCAGTTGGATGCCGGCGAAGACGTTGACCAGGGAGGTCTGGGCGGCCAGGCCGGCCACGATCGAGATGACACCGGCGGAGGCCAGCAGCCCCGCGCCGAGGGCCTGGATGGCGGGGAAGGTCAGCATGGCGATGCCCAGAGCCACGATGGCGATCAGGGCCACGCCGATCCGCCGGGCCAGGATCACCTGGGTGCGGAGCCGGCGGGCGCGGCGGTTGTCCGCCACGTCCACCCGGTAGCGGGTGAGCACCATGGTCTCGATGATGAGCAGGACGGCGATGGCCAGCCAGGCCAGTGAGCCGATCAGTGCGATCTGCAGCGCGTGGTCCACGTTGCGGCGCCATTCGGCGTCCTCGGTGGTCATGCCCAGCGCAATCCGGACGCCGATCAGGCAGAGCGCCAGGCGCAGCGGCATCCGCGCCACCCGGGACGTCTCCCGGAGGGCTTCCTGCTTGCGGTTGAGCCGGAGCACCACGCGCCGCACCAGCCAGGAGGCGAGCAGGCCTGCGGCGATGGCGAGCGCGACCGCGAGGATGGGGACCAGAAAGGGCATGGCGGGATCGAGGGCGTCTTGCATTAGTTAAGCTCTAGCAAGCTTCAGCGGCCATTTGAAATCAGCAGGGGTCAACGTGGGAAGCATCACGGCCGGCTCCGGTGAGGCCGCCCCGGCCCGGCCCGCCCGCACACGTAGGGCCCAAAGCCCCTAGTTTCCCCGCCGAAAGCCCCGAGAATGGTCGAATCACGGACTATTCCCAGGGGGAGGGTGTCATGCGCCCAGCCGCATCATTGGCATCAGTCGTTTCCGCTGTCTGCGCGGTGGCCGTCCTCGCGGGGTGCGGGTCGCCGGCGGCGGCGCCGTCCACCAGCGCTCCGGCCACGAGTGCCGCTGCCACCAGTCCCGCAGCCAGCGCGCCGTCGTCGGATGCGTCGCCATCCGCCACGGTACCGGCAGGCTGGAAGACGTTCACGACGTCGGACGGTACGCTCGCGTTCGACTATCCGGAGGCCTGGACCATTGTGGACCCGGCCGGGCCGCCGGCCGAGGGCGGTGTTTTTGTGGCCCTGGTCAGTGACTACGGCAAGACGATGGCCACCCTGCGGACCGGCATGACCTCGGGCGCCGAGTGCCCCGAGAAGCTTCCCTTTATGGTGTACGACACCGAGCCCGTCCCGGCGCTGGCCCAGGGCGGGGAGGCCCCCAGGTTTGTGTACGAGGGGCGGACCGATCCGGCGGCTAGCGATCCGTCCCGGGCAATGACATTCGGTTACGGGATCACCTCCGAGCCGGAACCATTCGGGGACACGGCCTGTCCCATCTCCCACTTCTTCACCTGGCCGCCCAACCGCGCCATGTTCAGCGGCGTCTATGACCCGTTCGACACCACCCCGGGAGCTCCCAAGAATGTGGACACCCCCGAGGTATATATGGACACCACGGAGTACAAAGACGTCAAGCAGGCCATCATGTCACTGCGGCCGGCCGGAAAGTAGGACCGTGAGGAAACCGGCGGGACCACCCGGCACGGCACTGCAGGCCGGGGTGCGCGCCACCGCCGGCACGGCCCTCGGGCTGGTTCTGCTGCTGACGTCCTGCGGCCTGGTGTCGGGCACGGAGAACGGAACAGCAGCACCGCCGGCCGCCTCCGGCTCAGCGACACCGCCGTCGGGCACCCCGCCGCCAGGCACCACACAGCCGAGTACAACGCAGCCGGGCACCACGCCGTCGCCCTCGGAGGGGACGCCGTCGTCGGGCTGGAAGACGTTCACGACCACGGACGCCGGCCTCAGCTTCGACTATCCCGCAGGCTGGACGGTCAAGGACCCCGGCGGAGCGCTGGGCGGGGAGTTTGTGGACGTGTTCAACGCCGAGGGCAAGCCCATGGCCAGCCTGCGGACCAACATCGTCACGGGTGCGGAGTGCATAGGCAAGTCCCCGTACGAGGTCTACGACAGCGAACCGATGCTTGCCCTCGCCGAGGGCGGAGGCGGCGACGGCGGGGTGCCCCGCTATGTGTTCGAGTCGCGGGGCGACGACCCCGACCCGCTGGCCACACGGTCCACCATCGCGGCGTACGGCATCACCATGGTGCCGGAGGAGTCGGGGGACCTGGCGTGCCCCATGTTCCACCTGTTCCTCTGGCCGCCGAGCGGCGCGTTCTTCGGCGGGACCTACAACCCGGAGAACAACACAACGCCGGGCGATCCGTCCCTGCCGTACCTCGAGAAGGCCAAACAGTACGAGTCCACGCCGGAATACCGGGACATCCGGACGATGATCACGTCCCTGCGGCCCGGGGAACTCCCGGCGGGTTAGTCCGCCGCCTGCCGCCTCAGCGGCCGGCCGCCGTCGGCCGCCTCAGCCGCCGGCCGCCGTCGGGGGTTCCTCCGCCGCAGTGCGCCGCGGCCCGGCCCGGAGCGCCGTGCGGACGTTGACCTTCGACGTGTAGGAGATGGAGCCGTACTGGAAGAGCCGCACGGCGATGCGGAGCATGACGGCGGCGCCTCCGAACAGGATCACGATCACGATTGCCGCCTCCGGCAGGCTCAGGGAGCCGAAGCCGTTCCGCAGCAGGGCCGTGACGGGGGCGGAGAACGGGAAGAACGTGAAAATCTGGACGATCACGGACTGCGGGTCGGAGATTACCAGGGACACGGCGTAGAACGGGACGAAGATCAGCGCCATCATCACGCCCATGAAGTTGCCGGCTTCTTTGGCGGTGGGCATCACGGCGCCGATGGCCACCAGCGTGGTGGTGAACAGGGCGAAGCCGCCGACCAGGATCAGCAGGCCAACGGTCATCCGGACCGGGTCCAGGATCAGCGGGGGCAGGTCCAGGGACGCGAGGCTGAGCTCCTCGGGGAAGAACAGCCGGGCGATCGCGATCGGGGAGAGGAACACGATCATCTGCACCAGCCCGATCGCGAACAGGGCGATCACCTTGCCCGCGATGAGGGTGGTGCGTTTGAGGGTGGTCAGGATCATCTCGGTGACGCGGTTTTCCTTTTCCTCCAGCGTGGAGTTGAGCATCTGCCCGGCCAGGAGCACGATCAGCCCGTAGAAGATGACCAGGAAAACCAGCGGCGGAATCACCGAGCCCAGGCCGCCGGATTCCTTGGTGCCGTCGTAGGTGACGGTCTCCACCCGGACCTGCCCGGCCGCGAGCGCGGACAGCTGCGGTGAGCCGATTTTTTCGTTGACAGCGTGCGCCAGCATGGCCTGCGCGACGGCGGCATACTTGCCGTTCTCGAAGATCCCCTGGTCCGCGCCGTAGACGCGCACCGGCGTCGACTCGGGCTGGGCAGGGTAGTCGAAGTAGGCGTCCACGGTGCGGGACTGCACGGCCTGGATGCCGGCGTCGGGGGAGTCCGCCGGGGTGGCGCCGAAGATCGCGGCATCGGCGGGGGTGATGAGCCCGGAGGCGTCCGTGTAGGCGATGCTGAACTGGGCGTTTTTCTGCGCCTCGGCGGCGGTGTCCGTGCTGGAGTTGCTGAGGAAGATCAGCCCGAACACCACGGCGAGGATGAGCGGGACGGACAGGGTGCCGATCCAGAAGCGCTTTTTGGTGACGGTGCGGATGAACTCGAAGCTGAGGACTGTCCCGAGGTTGTGCTGCGCCACGGCCTACACCCCGCCCGCCGCCGTCGACGGCTTGTTCTGGTCCCCGTAGACCCGGATGAAGATGTCCTCCAGCGAGATTTTGGTGGTGGTGAAGCTCCGGACCGTCACGCCGGCGTCCACCAGGTCCTTGAGGATCGCGGCCTCGTCGGTGGCGTCGGTGATGGACAGTTCCGAGTAGTTGGTGTCCTGGAGTAGCGCCTTGTAGTGGGGCGACGGCGGGATGGCGCCGCTGTGCCGGATGCGGATGATGCGGCCGCCGTACTTGTTCTGCACCTCATCGATGGTCCCGTAGGCTTCGGCGGTGCCGTCCTTGAGCAGGATCACCCGGTCGCAGAGCCGCTCCACCTCCTCCATCTGGTGGGTGACCATCACTACGGTGGCGCCGCCCCGTTTCTGCTCGGCGATGATATCCATCAGCAGGCGCCGGTTGACGGGGTCGAAGCCCTTGGTGGGTTCATCGAGGATCAGCAGCTCGGGGCTGTTCATGATGGTGACGCCCAGCTGGACTTTCTGCTGCTGCCCGCTGGAGAGCTTGTCCAGGACGGTGCCGGCCCGGTCGGCGAGCGCCACCCGCTCCAGGTACGCGAGCGACCATTGCCGGGCGGTGCGCCGGTCCATCCCTTTGAGCCGGCCGAAGTAGGTCATGATGTCGATGACCTTTTCCTTCTTGTAGAGCCCGCGCTCTTCCGGGAGGTAGCCCAGCCGGTCGCCGTGCTCGGGTTTGAAGTCCCGGCCGTTGATGTGGAGGGTCCCGGCCGTGGGCTCGTAAATGCCGAGCAGGGCCCGGATGGTGGTGGTCTTGCCCGAGCCGTTGCTGCCGAGGAACCCGAAGGTCTCGCCGGCGTGCACGTCAAAGGACAGGTCACGGACTACGGTGGTGTCGCCGAAGTCCATCCGGAAGCCGCTGATGTGGACCCGTGCTTCGTCCATTGCGGCTCCCGGTGGTGCCGGGCTGTCCGCCCGGGGTGTTGCCGATCCTTTGTCTAGATGGCGGGGGTGTGCGGGTGCCGGCGCTGCGCGGGCCTTGGCAGGCCCGCCCTGCTGGTGCCGGTGCCGCCCCAGGCGTTGGAGCGGGCCTCCCTAATCAGGCCGGTGCCGGCGCATTCGCGGACCGCCATGATGCCGTCCGCGGCCGCCCGTTTGTCCTCATAGGGTTTGGAGATCGCCAACACCGTTCCGTCGGCGCCGAGAAGTCGGAAACGGACGTTCGCCTCCGCGTCCGTGAAGATTTCGAATTGTCCTGCCATTGGTAATGTCCTTTCGGGCAATACGGCACGGCGGGAGGGTGAAGCACTTCCATGTGCCCCTGCCGTTGCCTCGACAGGTCCCCACTGTGCATCCGACCATCCTTCCGGCTGCGCTCCGCGGAACGTAAGGGGCGAAGGTCCCTATGTGGAAAACGCACAGGGCCTCTGGACCCGGCCCGCGGGAGGGGCACTACATTGGGAGCATGGCTGAGGTGGCGAAGGGCGATGCCGGGGAGTGGGTCCGGCTGACGGCGCGCGTGGACGGTGTGGTGCAGGCCGTCGGCTTCCGGTACTGGACCGTGCGCAAGGCGGAGGAGCTGGGGCTGACCGGGACGGTCAGGAACAACACCGACGGCTCTGTGGGCATCCTGGCGGAGGGGCCGCAGTCGGTGGTGCTGGAGTTCCGGGGCTGGCTGCGCTCGCCGGAGGCGCCCGGTCGGGTGGACACCGTGGACGAGTCGATCTCCCGCGCGACCGGGGCGTTCAGCAATTTCCGGGTGGTGTACTGAACGCTCGCCCGCTGGTGTTTGGCGAGGCGGTGTTGACGGACCCGCGGTGCCGGAAAATCCGGGGTGTGTAGGCTGTGCCCCATGACGGCACCCATGATCTATGTCAGTTTCCCCGGTACCGCCCGTGAAGCTCTGGGCTTTTACTACGACGTTTTCGGCGGTGAACTTGCCCTCTACACGAAGGGGGAGTTCGGGAACACTGACGGCCCGCCGGACCACATCGCCCACGGAGTCCTCAACGGCGTGGTAACCCTGGCCGGTTCGGACGCCCCGGCGGACGGCCAGCCGGTCCGGTTTGAAGGCCTGATGCTCTCGCTGCTCGGGACGGCCGAGCCGGGAGTCCTGCACAGCTGGTTCGACCAGCTCGCCGTCGGCGGCCGCGTCGTGGATCCGCTGGCCCCGAAGCCGTGGGGCGCATCCGACGGACAGGTCATCGACCGCCACGGGCTCCACTGGCTGATCGGCTACGAGCCGGCCTCGTCCTGACCACCCCGGGGGACATGCCCCGCCGCAGGCCACGCCGGTGGACATATGCCCGCAGTGTCCAGGCCTTGGCGTGAAGATTGAGCATGTCCCACGAGCAAGGTCCGTCGGGGCCAGCCCGGTTCTCTGATCCTCTGGGGGCATGCCCCGCCGCGGGCCACACCGGTGGACATATGCCCGCAGTGTCCAGTCCTTGACGCGAAGAATGGGCATGTCCCGCGAAGGTCCGGCAGCGACCGGGGCTAAGGTCCCTCGGCAGCGGGGGCGATTCTGAGTAGGGTGGCCCCATGCAGAAGATATCGCTCGATGCCCTTGCCCGGCAGCAGATCGCGGCCGCCGTGGCAGCACCCAGCGGGCGGGCTGCGGACACGGCGTTCGGCGGGCACGAGAAGACCCTTCGCCAGACCGTCATGGCGTTCCGGGCGGGGACCCAGTTGAGCGAACACCAGAACCCGGGCGAGGCCACCGTGTTTGTGCTCCGCGGCTGCGTCCGGATGAAGGCCGGCAACGAATCCTGGCAGGGGAAGACCGGGGACCTGCTGATTGTGCCGAACGGGCTGCACAGCCTGGAAGCAGAAGAGGACTCGGCGATCCTGATGACCGTCGCGAAAATCAAGACCTGACGGCACAGCCGCAGGCGGGGCGCCCGGCCGAGTGACGGGCCGGAGCCGGAGATCCGCAAGGAGCTGCACATGAGCGTCGTTCCCTTCGAAGAAGTTCCACAGACCCGGCGGTGGTGGGCGCGGGCCGCCTACCTTGCCATCCTGTGCGCGGTGGCCGTCCCGCTGGCCGCTGCCGGAATAGCCGGCATTGTGGCGCTGCTGCTGACCGCGGCGGGCGGCGTGGTGGTGATGGTCGCCGGCATCTACTGGGCCCTCATCAGCCGAGGGCTCCTGCGCTGGTGTGCCTTGGCGCTGGCGGTGCTGGCCCCGCTGGTGGTGCTGTTCCTCTTCCTGCAGCGGGGCCTGCTGTGGGAGGTTCTGATTACCGTGGGGCTGGTGTTCGTGGCGCTGGTCTGTGCCCGCGCCGCCCTCCGGGAGAGCCGTGATGCGCCGCCGGAGTACCCCGCCCCGGCGTGGCGGCACCCCTTCCTGGTGATGAATCCGCGCTCCGGCGGGGGGAAGGTGGTGAAGTTCGGCCTGCAGCAGAAGGCGGAGGAACTCGGCGCCGAGGTGGCACTGCTGGAGGGCCCGGGGACTGTGGACGTTGACGCGCTGGCCCGGCAGGCGGTGGAACGGGGAGCCGACCTGCTCGGCGTCGCGGGCGGGGACGGGACCCAGGCCCTGGTGGCCGGCATCGCTGCCGAGCACAACCTGCCGTTCCTGGTGATCAGCGCCGGCACGCGCAACCACTTCGCCTTAGACCTGGGCCTGGACCGGGAGGACCCTACCGGCTGCCTGGATGCCTTGCGCGACGGGGTGGAGGTCCACGTGGACCTGGGGAAGATCAACGGCCGCACGTTCGTGAACAACTCCTCCTTCGGGGTCTATGCCGAGGTGGTGCAGAGCCCGGAATACCGCGACGACAAGACCGGCACCGTGCTCCAGATGCTCCCGGACCTCATCAAGGGCGCCAAGGGGGCGCGGCTGCACGCCAAGATAGACGGCACTACCGTGGACGGGCCGCAGGCGGTACTGGTGAGCAACGGGCCTTACGGCAGCCACGACCTCGCGGGCCTGGGCCGCCGCACCCGGCTGGACCGGGGTGTGCTCGGGGCGGTGGCGCTCTCCGCCGCCACCACGCGCGAGGCCGTCGGGCTGCTGCGCCGGGCGACAAAGCGCGGCCTGATCCAGCGCACCGCGAGTGAAGTTGTGGTCGACGCCGATGTGCCCGAGATCCCGGTCGGCGTCGACGGCGAGGCGCTCCTGATTCCCACCCCGGTGCGGTGCACGGTGGAACCTGGGGCACTCCGCGTCCTGGTCCCGCGGAAGCGTCCGGGCGTGCCGCCAGCCCAGCCCGCGCTGGACCTGATCCGGCTCCGGGAGCTCGCATGGGGCCGCCGGGCCACGGCGGGCGCAACGGCCTGACCTGCGGCGTTGCCCCATGGTTCGTCGGGCCGCCGAGTGGAAAAATGGATCTGTGGAAAGCCATGCGGGCACCAAGGTCTGGAGGGAGTACAACGCGGCCCAGGCCGACCGGCCCGTGCGGCCCCTGTGCCTGGACGCCATGGCGCTCGCCGGTCCGGGGCAGGGCCGCCAGGCCGTGGACCTCGGCTGCGGGGCGGGCAAGGAAACACTGGCCATGCTGGCCGCGGGCTGGCGGGTGCACGCCGTCGACTCCCTTCCCGGCACCCGGAACCGGCTGCGGGCGATCGCCCCGGCGGACGCCGACGGCCGGCTGAGCATCGAGGTGCGGACCTTCCAGGACCTCCGGGCGCTCCCGCCGTCGGACCTCATCTTCGCCGGCTATTCGCTGCCCTTCATCCACCCGGACAGGTTCGGCCGGTTCTGGGCGGGGGTGCTGGGCGCGCTCGGGAGCCGGGGTGTGCTGGCCGTGAACCTGTTCGGCGACCGCGATTCCTGGGCGGACATTCCCGAATGGAACTTCCACACCGAGGCGCAGGCCCGGCAGCTCTTCGCCGAGCTGGAACTGCACAAGTTCGAGGTGTACGACGCCGACGGCCAGTCGTTCCGCGGCCCCAAACACTGGCACATCTACGACGTGATCGCCCGCAAACCCTGACCCCGCGGCGCGGAAGTGGTACTAAGGTCGCGTCCAAAAACGGCGCCGGGTTCGATTTTGGCGCACCCCGTGGGACAGACTGTTGCCGTGAGCAACTCTCCCCGGACGGGCCTGGCCGTCGCCGGACTCAGCCTGGGCACGGCGCTGAATCCGCTGAACTCCTCGATGATAGCCGTCGCCCTGGTGGTGCTGCGCGCTGACTTCGGGCTCGACGTCGCCACCGTCACCTGGGTGATCACCTCCTTCTACCTCACCTCCGCGGCGGGGCAGCCGCTCATGGGCCGGCTGGCGGACCGCTTCGGCCCACGGCGGCTGTTCATGATCGGCATGGCCCTGGTGGCGGTGACGTGTGCGCTGGCCCCGTTCGCCCCGAATTTCGCGGTGCTCTGCGTGGCGCGCGCTGTCATGGCACTGGGCACGGCGGCCGCCTACCCGAGCGCCGTCGTGATGGTGGGGGCGCTGGCGAAGCAGGCAAAGGTGAAGTCCAGCCGGCCGCTGGGCCGGATCCAGATGGCCAACACCTCCGCCGCCGCCGTCGGGCCCGTGGTGGGCGGACTGCTGGTGGGCTTCGTCGGGTGGGAGGCCCTGTTCCTGCTCAACGTCCCGCTGGCCCTGGCCGCGGTGGTGCTGGTGCGCCGCTTCGCCCCTACGGACGAGGCCCGGGAACACGGCCGGGCAGTGGACCTGCTGCGGGACTCGGACATCCCGGGCATCTTGGCGTTCATCGGTTCCATGGTCCTGGTGATGATGGCGCTGCTCAATGTCGTGCCGGGGTACCGCTGGTGGCTGCTGGGCGGTGGGACCCTGCTGGCCGTGCTGTTCGTGTGGCGCGAGCTGCGGTTCGCCCCGCCGTTCCTGGACCTGCGGCTGCTGGGCCGGAACCGGCCGCTGCTGCTGGTGTACCTGGGCTTCGCCCTGTTCAGCTGTGTCTACTACTTTGCGTTCTTCGGCCTGCCGCAGCTGCTGCAGGAGGCGGGCGGGTACGACCCCCGGGTGGTGGGGCTCCTGGTCCTGCCGCTGGCCGCCGTCTCGGTGGTCTCGACGCCGGTGGCCGTCCGCGCGATGGACCGGTTCGGCGTCAAGCGCGTGCTGGTGGCCGGCGTCGTGCTGCTCATGGCGGCCTCCGCAGCCATGTGGCTGCTGACCGCCTCCTTCGCCATTCCCCTGGTAATGGCGCTGACCGCACTGCTGGGGGTGCCGTACGGGGTGGCCGGCATCGCCTACAACCAGGGCATGTTCCTCTCCACCCGCCCGGAGGAGCGCGGCGTGGCCGCCGGGATCTTCCAGACCTGCCGGTATCTCGGGGCCATCACCGCCACCGTGCTGATCGGCATCTTCTACGGCCCGGGCGTCACGCAGGCCAACTGGGGGCTGGCCGTGATGGCGATGCTGGGCATCGGGGGAGTGGTGCTGGTGGTGGCGCTGATGTGGCGGGAGCGCCGGAGCTAGCGCCCGACGTCCATCGCGTGTCGGACGTTCTGGCGACGCGGTTCCCCCTCCATGACGCGCAAACAAGCCCACGACACCCGAATACCGCCGCGTCAGACATTTTGCGTGTCGCGAGGCCGTTCCCGCAGCGCTGGACCCTCCGCGCGTCGCCCGACTGTCCTCGCAGCGTGGAGGCCGGCGACGGCGTGGGTGAGGGCCGTCGTCGGACGTTCTGGCGATGCGGTTGCCCCTCCACGACGCGCAAAAGCACTGACGACACCCGAATACCGCCGCGTCAGATATTTTGCGCGTCGCGAGGCCGTTCCCGCAGCGCTCGAAGCCAGCGCTCGGCGGCGTTCATGGCGCGCGTGGCGATTGCCCAGTAGCCGATGCCCACCGCGAGGGAGACCGCGACGGCCAGGGCCTTGCTGGTCTGGTCGAACAGCGGATAGACGAGCCAGTGGGTCACGTAGGCGTAGAGCGAGGCGCTGGCCAGCAGGCCGGTGATCCGGTGGAGGGCGCGCGGCACGGGCAGGGTCGGGAGCCAGAGCAGGGCGAGGAACCCGGCCAGGATCGTGGCGTTGCGGTAGCCGTCGTCGAACGCTCCCGGGATGGTCAGCACCGCCAGTGCGGTCACGGCGGCCCGCGCCCGCAGGGTCCGGGACACGGCGGCCGCCCACCCCAGCGCGAACAGCCACAGCACCGGGCCCTGGCCGGGGTACGGGAGGTCAATGATGCGGAAACGCAGCAGCAGGTCCGCCCCGAAAAGGGCCAGCGGGAAGGCCAGCGGCCACCGGCGTTCCGCGCGCCCCACCTTAGGTATCGCCAGCAGCGCGGCCAGCCCGAGCAGGATGTGCACCAGGATCTCCACGAACCAGAAGCGGGAGTAGTCCGTCCATCCTTCCGGGCCCAGGACGGTGTTGAGCAGGAACACGTTGGCCCAGGTGTAGGAGTCGGTCACGGCGAACGCGAAGCCGATCACCGCGACGCTGGGCACCACCACCCGGGCGATGGTCCGGAGCTGCCGCCGCAGCCGCGCGCCGGGCGGGCCGTTGAGCTGGAACCGGGCAAAGTTGAAGCCGGCGACGGCCAGCAGCACGTGCGCCATGCCTTCCCAGGAGAACAGCCGAATGTGGGTCGAAATGATGAAGACGATGGCCACGGCACGCAGCACAATGCCCGTTTCCATGGGGGCGAGCAGCCGGTTCCGCCACTTCTGCACCATCGCCCGCACCGGGCCGGCAGCGCCAGGATCCGCAGCGGCGTCGGGAACCGCCGCGGCCGTTCGGGCCCGTTCCAGCTCGCCCACGGGCAACAGGTGCCAGTCCCGGGGAAGGTCCCCGAGCGCCCGCTCCAGCCGGACCGATGCGGCGACGTAGGAGAGCGAATCGCCGCCCAGCGAAACGAACGTGTCCGCGTCGCCGATGTCCTCCAGCTCGAGGACGTCCGCGTAGATGCCCCGCACATCATCCGGGGCATCTGCCGGGCCGCCACCCGTGCTGCTTTCCGCTGACGAGTCGTGCAGGGCTAGGATCGCCGGGTAGTCCGGCTTTCCGTTGCCCAGGCGCGGGATGGCGGCGACCGGGTGAAGATGGATGGCCGGGCGCGGCACGCCCACCTCCTGCGCCACCGTTTTAGCGATCAGGGCTAGGCCATGGCCGGATTCACCGGCAGCGGATTCCACCGCAGCGACCACGCGCCCGTCCTGGCCCGCGGCCGCAGCGGCCATGCCCAGATCCGCGAGGATCCGCTCCACCTGGCCAAGGTCCACCCGCAGCCCCACGATCTTCACGAACCGGCTGCGGCGGCCAACAATTTCGTAGAGCCCCTCGGCGGTCCGGCGGGCAAGGTCCCCGGTGTGCAGTTCCGTGACCGTGCGTCCCAGTTCCAGGTCCGCGGGTGTCTCGGCGTAGCCCAGCATGACGTTCGGTCCGCTGTAGACGAGCTCGCGCTCATCCAGCCCGGGAACCTCGGCCAGGCGGAACTGGCCGCCGGGAATCGGGATGCCCACGGCCTGCGGGTGCTCCGCCGCGACGTCGGGCGGCAGGTAGGCCATACGGGCCGTGGCTTCCGTCTGCCCGTACATCACGAACAGGTCCCAGCCCCGGCGGCGGCCAAGCTGCGCGTAGGCACGGACCCGGTCCGGATCCAGCCGGCCCCCTGCCTGGGTGATGTAGCGCAGGCTGGGCAGGTCCATGTCCGCGAAACCCGCCCGCTCCAGCAGCTCAAACGTGTACGGCACGGCGGCGAAGGAGGTGACGCGCTCTGTGCGGACCAGGTCCCAGAAGCACGGGTCCACCACGGAAAGGTCGGTCAGCACCACCGTGGCCCCGACGGACAGGTGGCTGTTCACCACCGACATGCCGTAGCAGTAGGACAGCGGAAGCGTGGTGGCGGCCCGGTCCTCCGGCCGCAGCTGCAGGTACTCCGCGATCGCGGCCGCGTTGGCCTGGACCGCGTCCCCGGAGAGCCGCACGAGCTTCGGCGAGCCGGTGGAGCCGGAGGTGCTCACCAGCAGCGCCAGCTCGGGATGCAGCGCGTGGCGGGTGCCCTCCCGCCGCTCCTCTAGGACGGCGTCCCCGCCTTCAACGCGGGCCAGGACGTCCGGATCGTAAGCCGCCACCAGGGATTCGGCGGCCCGCCCGCCGCCGGTGGGCAGAATGAGCAGCGGATGCCCGGCGGACAGCGCCGCCAGATACACCACCAGGGAGGGCAGGGAATTGTCTGCTTCGAGGGCCACCAGGCGGCGCACCGTCCCCAGGGAACGGGCGGCAGCGTCCACCCGGTCGGCGAGTTCGCTGTAGCTGACCGCTTGGCCGTCAACACAAACAGCGGTCCGGTCTCCGAATGCGGCCAGGCCGGCGGCAAACGAGACTTCCGTCAGAACTGGCTCAATAATCACCGGAAAACCTTATAAGGGTATCCTTACCTAACTCAAATGGAGTAGCGTCCGACGCTGGGCCGATCCTGCCACCGTCGGACCCCGCACGGTGCTACCAACGGTCTCTTGACAGGCCTAGTCCACCGGCCTATGTTCGGCCTTAACGGGCCATTTCTCCCGTTCCATCCTCTTTTCCACAGTCGTTATCGGCGCCCGTGCGGGCTCCGCTGCCCGGAAATGGCCCGACAGGCCGGGCCCGCGCGGCGCCGAACACAGCGCTGGGGGGATCCAATTCGGTCTCTCGTCAGCAAGGAGTCGGAAATGTCTGAAGGTAATGGCCTGCTGGAGCGGTTCTACAGGAGTGTCATTGAAAGCGGGGACCTCACCCTCATCGATGAGATGGCGGCGGAGAGCTTCGTTGACCATGAGGAGGGCCTCCCGGGGCAGCCCGCGGGCAAGGAAGGGGTCAAGTTCTTTGTCAGCACCATGCGGCAGGCTTTCCCGGATATCAGGGTCAAGGAGTTCGCACCGGCGTTGAGCGAGGGCAACATGGAGGCGTGCCATGTGGTTCTGACGGGCACCCACCGCGGGGAGCTGGCCGGCATCCCGGCCACCGGAAAGAGCGTGGAGTTCGACTGCACCGACATCATCCGTGTCGAGGACGGCCGGGTGGCCGAGCACTGGGGCACCACGGACAACATGGCCATCATGCGGCAGATCGGCGCCATGGCTATGGCCTGAGCAAAACCGAAGCACGACGGCGGCCGGCAAGACCGCCGTCGGGCAGCATGAAAGGCTGTCCCCGTTCCGCAAAGGGAACGCAGACAGCCTTTCCGCATGCGGCTGGACGGGGCCAACGCGTGCGATGCCGAAGCCGCGTTGACTCCGGAGCAGCCAGCCGGCGCGGGGGTTTACTAGCCCTGCGGTGCGTACGCCTTCGGAAGCTTCAGCCCGCGGTCCTCCATCACGGTGCGCAGGCGGGTGGGGTAGTCGGTGATGATGCCGTCCACACCGAGGTCCATCAGCCGGGTCATGTCTGCCCCGGTGTTGACGGTCCAGGGGACCACCGGCAGGCCCAGCGCGTGCGCCTCGGTGATCATGCCGGGCGTTACGGAGCGGAAGGCGGGGGAGACGGCGTCGTAGCCCTGGGCGGCCGCAGCCTGCGCCAGCGATCCGCCGTAGGTGTCGATGTCGATGCCGCCGAGGTTGGGGCTGGCGCCCGGCTGGCCCACTTCGAGCCACGCGTCGCCGCTGGACAGGGCAACAAGCGGGAGCTCCGGGGCGAGCTCTTTGGTCAGGTTCAGCGATGACCAGTCGAACGACTGCACCGTGGTCCGCTCCGCCATGCCGGAGGCCTGGATCTCCGTGACCACGGCCTTGGTCAGCGCCACCATGCCCTCGCCGCCGGACTTCCCGTCCTCCACTTTGGTCTCGATGTTGAAGCGGACCTTCTTGGCGTCGGCGTCACGCACCAGCTGGAAGACGTCCTTGAGTTCGGCGATCCGGTTGCCCGCAATCACGTCCTGCTCCGGGAAGCCCTTCAACCGGACGAAGCCGCAGTCCAGGGTCTTGATCTGCGCCAGCGACAGCTCGGCCACCCGGTCGCCGACATACGGGTAAGCGGCGTCGCCGGGAGTGGCCGGCGCGGTGTCCTGGCACTTGTCCGCCTGGATGGTGTCGTCGTGCCAGACGATCACCTTCCCGTCGGCCGTCAGGTGGGTGTCGAGTTCCAGCGTGGTTACACCGAGCTGCAGCGAGTTGGCGAACGCGGCCAGGGACTCCTCGGTCCACTCGCCGCGGCCTCCGCGGTGCGACTGCAGGTCGAAAGAGCCGTTGCTTTCATTGGTTTTGATGCCGGCCGTCGCCGTTTTGGCAGTGTCCGACGACGGCGCGCTGCCGGCGTCGGGGGTGGAAGCGGCGACGGCGGGGCCCGCGAGGGCGGCGATGAGCGCGGCGGCGGCCGCGGCGGTCAGGGGTGTGCGCATGGTGATGGTTCCTCCTGGGTGGCGGTGGCCGGCGGTCCGCCGGCGACCCGACCACGTTAGGGAAGCGAGATGGACTGCGGCGTTCGGGGAGCTGGACCGCGGGTGAACAGTTCATCGGGCCGCATGCGCTGCCTTCTGCCGGTTCGCGGCAGATCTACCCGGGAAGGCACGCCGCAACCGCAGCCGGCGCCGAGCCCAACGCGGACCCGCCTGCAGCAGTCATCCGGTGTGGCCGGCGGGCTCCTCCTGGCCGAGGGCGGTGATCCAGTCCGGAGTGGCCTTGCCCAGGCGGCGGTCGGTGACTTCCCGCAGCTGCGCAGCCGCGATGTGCAGGGCGCGGTCATCGTCGTCGAATTGCTCAGGCCCGGAGGGCGCAGCCTGTGCTCCCTGCCTGGCCAGCCGGGCCGCCTGGCCGAGGGGCCGCTCCGTTGCGGCTTCCAGGACGGCGAGCTCGCCGGTGCCGGCCAGTTCGCTTTCGCCCAGGACTTTAAGGACTTTCAGCCCGACGGCGCCGCGCTGCTTGTCGCCGGAGTGGACGGCGTCCAGAGCCCACTGGGCCCGCTTCCACCATTCCGAGCGGTTGTCCGCTACAGCTTTTTGCTGCAGCGTCCGCCAGCCCACCACCCCCGCAATCACGGCCCCGAGGAGTACCGCGAGCGGCCCCAGCGCGGCCAGGACTTCCCACCACTCGGCGGGGCCGGTGTGGACGAAAACCTCGACGGGCGTCGGCGACGGAGTCGGTTCCATGGCACCAGCCTAAGCCTCGGCACTGACGGCCTCGATGGCGTCCAGGTCGCGGACGGCGTAGCGGTGGTGCTCCCATTCCTCATCAAGGATGGTATGCAGGCACGAGAGGGTGGTCTCCGGATATTTGGGGGCCCAAGGGTTCCGGCGGGCAATGGACATGTCCTCCCGGGTGAGCGCCGCGAGGAAGCCGCGCACCATGGCCACCCGGCCCGCCCGGGCCTCCAGCACTTCGGCGTACGTCGGGTTCGTGGCCGAGAAGACGGACATGTCGTACCCGTCCGTCTCATACTCCGAGTTGGGCTGGCCGACGGGGTGGTACGGCTGGTCGATCTCCAGGATGGCCCGGCCCAGCCAGGTGTCGGTCGCCATCACCAGGTGGCGCAGCGTCCGGGCGAAGGACCACTCGCCGTCCACAGGGATGTCAACCGTGCCGGCCGGCATTGCCGCGGCGCGCTCCAGGGTCGCCGCCCAGGTCCGCTCCAGTGCGGCCCACGCGGCACGAAGACCCTCCGGGTCGGTGGCCCGCCGTTCGGCACGGCCGGGAAAGCGGCGGTTGAGTTCAGCCTCGACGAAGGGGACCACGTCGACGCCGTTGACGCGCAGGGTGGCCCCGCCGTCGAACAGCCACGGCGCATCAATGTCGGCCCCGCCCACGTCCACCCCTCGCATTACAATGGCGGACAGATCGGACCGGATGAACCGGGCTCCGCGCAGGTTCACGTCGGTGAAGTGGGCTCCGCTGAGGTCGTCGGACTGGTTGAAAGCTGCCATGGCGACACCCTGCCACGCTTTCGGGCCGGACGCACACGATGGGCGGCCGTGGTCAGCGGCGGCTGCGCAGCGCCGGGCGGTGGTTGCGGTCAGCCGACGGCGGCGGCCAGCCGTTCGCCGTTGAAGTATTCGAGATTCCAGCCGTCCGCGGGGTGGTGGTGGGCCAGGTTCAGCACGGCGTTCTGGATGCTGGGCAGCGTGCGGCCGGCGGCGCGGCTGAGGCTCACCCGCAGGAGCGAGCCGTGGGTGACCACCAGGACGCGGCCGCCGCGGAACTCCTCCGCCAGCGCCTCCAGCGCGGCCAGCCCGCGGTCCGCGGCCGCTTCTTCGCTCTCGGCGCCGCGGAAGCCGCCGGGGATCCGCAGGGCATCAAGTTCGGGGCCGTCCTGCAGGCCCTCGGCGGGGCCAAAGCTGCGCTCGGTGAGCTCCGGGACGCGCCGCGCCACGGCCCGTCCCAGCCCGGCGGCGATGAGGTCGGCGGTTTCCGCGGCGCGGCCCAGCGGCGACGACACAATCGCGTCCCACTGGGTGCCGGCCAGGGCGTCGGCGGCGTCGCGCGCCTGGCCGCGGCCGACGTCGTTCAGCGGAATGTCGGTGGATCCCTGCAGCCGGCGCTCCGCATTCCAGTCGGTCTGGCCGTGGCGGATGAGCGCGAAAGTGGTGAGGGTCATGGGTTCCATTCTGCCTTGAGTTGCGCTGCCGCCAGGAAACCCCGGCGTCATGGAACGCGAGATTGCCTCAGGCGGCCCGCGCCGGTGAGACCTGGACGACTTTCACCGGCGGTTGTGGATAGGCCGCACCGGAAGCGTTGATGTTGCCAAACTGACCCTAAAAAATCACAGTGAAGTAGGTCACATCGAGGCCGGAAGGTCGGCCGCAGCACTCAGCACCCGTGTACCCGATGCGGAGGTCAGCCATGAGCACCATGTCCGACGACGTCTTCGATGCGACTCCCGAAAGCGACCCGCCTGCGCTCAAGCGGGTCCTGGGGCCCAAGCTCCTGCTCCTGTTCATCGTCGGTGACATCCTCGGCGCCGGTGTGTACGCCGTCACCGGAACCATGGCGGGCACCGTCGGCGGCGTCGTCTGGCTGCCGTTCCTCCTGGCATTCGTGGTCGCCACGATGACCGCCTTCTCATACCTTGAGCTGGTCACCCAGTACCCGCAGGCGGCCAGCGCTGCGCTCTACGCCCACAAGGCGTTCGGGATCCACTTCGTCACCTTCCTGGTCGCGTTTGCCGTCGTCTGCTCCGGGATCACCAGCGCCTCGACCTCCGCGAACGTCCTTGCCCAGAACCTCTTCGGCGGCCTGGAGATCAACGGCTGGATGGGCATGCCCGGACAGGGCGCGGTCACTGCCGTCGCGATGGGCTTTATGGTGCTGCTGGCGGTGGTCAACCTGCGCGGAGTGGGCGAGAGCGTGAAGTTCAACGTGGTGCTCACCCTGGTCGAGATGACCGCCCTGTGCATCGTGATCGGCGTCGGCTTCTCCGTGATGGCCCAAGGTGGCGGAAACTTCAGCGAGATCACCGTTTTCACCGACTCCCAGGACAAGGGCCTGTTCCTGGCCGTCACCGCGGCCACATCCATCGCGTTTTTTGCCATGGTGGGCTTCGAGGACTCCGTGAACATGGTGGAGGAGACCCAGAATCCCGAGCGGATCTTCCCCCGGACCATGCTGACCGGCCTCGGCATCGCGGTGATCCTCTACATGCTGGTGGCCGTGTCCGTGGTCACCGTGCTTTCGCCCACCGAGCTCGAAGGAATCAGGGAGGCCGAAGGCGCCGCGCTGCTCGAGGTGGTGCACAAGGGCTCCCCGGACTTCCCGATCGACCAGGTGTTTCCCTTCCTCGCGGTGTTCGCCGTCGCCAACACAGCGTTGATCAACATGCTGATGGCCAGCCGCCTGATCTACGGCATGGCCCGCCAGGACGTCCTGCCGCGGCCGCTGGGAAAGGTGCTGCCGGTGCGCTGCACCCCGTGGGCCGGGATCGTGTTTTCCACCGTCCTGGCGCTGGGGCTGATCTGGTACGTCACGTCCGACCCGGACAGCAACGTCGTCGCGAATCTTTCCGGCACGACGGCGTTCCTGCTGCTGTGCGTGTTCACCTTGGTGAACGTGGCCTGCGTTGTCCTCCGCCGCAAGAGGGACCCCAGCCGCGAGGTGTTCTTCACCTCGCCGGGGCCGCTGCCCATCATCGCGGCCGTGCTGTGCGCCTCCCTCGCCGGACCGTGGGTGGGCCGCAACGTCATCCAGTACCAGATCGCCGGGGGTCTGATGGCGATTGGCGTGGTGCTGTGGCTCATCACCTGGCTGATCAACAGGAGGACCAATACCGGGAAGGGCGAACCGGTCGGCGTCCGGGGCGCGGGCCCGGACGGGCAGGAGCCGTCCGGCCACTGAGCGCGGACCAGGGCGGGCGGGTCACTGTCACGGCTTCGGTATTCCGTCGCCGTCGGGGGCAATCCAGGAACGGATCAAACGTCCGTAGGGCGCCGACTCCTGGTATTGGCTGTGATCCAGCGGCTTGGCCTTCTGCGTCCCCACCGGGTTGGGGTCCCAGTCTGAAACGCGATGGTCGACGTCGTTCTCGGAGTCCTGCAGTACGCGGAACCCCAGGTAGTCCGTGCGCCGGTAGAAATTCTGCCAGTGCCGTGGTCCCTGCAACAGGCTGGCCAGGGATCCCTCGGGCGGAGTGAAACCGTCCGCGGGCGGCTGTGGCGGGGCGTCCGGGACCGCGGTCCGGAAATCCGGCCGGGCGGTTGCCTGATGACCCAGGACGGCGGGGCCGAGCAGGTCCGGGAAGAACCTGCCGAACCATGCCCGCAATTGCGAACCGTAGGTCACAAACCTGATGCGCGGGAGCACCGCGTCGGGCAGTTGGAGCATGACGGCGGCCAGGATGGCTGATCCGAGGCTGTGTCCGGACAGGATGACGTAGTCGTATTTCGCTGTTGCCTGTCTATCCGTCGCCCTGCACGGCGGATCTGTCCCGGCATTCCCCGGGGAAGCCATCCCCGCCAGGCCGCCGCTGATCCTGTCCAACAGTTCAGGGACAACGCGTTCTCCGTAGCAGGGCGGGCTGAATGGGTGCGCTGCGCGGGGCCAGAACGTCGCCAGGTCCCAGATGACGGCCACGGCGCGCAGCAGGTCCTCATGGAAGATGCTCAGCGCGATGAGGACCAGAAGGATGGCACCGGTGACGGCGGCCAGGACAGCGCCCCATTGAACCAAGGCGGGGAAGTAGGGATCCTGCCCACTGAACATGCCAAGGGTGGCCAGCAGTCCCATGCTCAAAGGCACCATTATGAGGGCACCCAGAAGGGCTTCTGCCCGGTGAATGACGGCCGCCAGGTACCGGGAACGGGTGGTCCTGCCGAGCAGCGCGGCGCTGTTCGCCTGCCGCTCCGCCGCTTGGTCCTTCTGGGCCAGGTCCCTGATGTCCGGGGCGCCATTACGGCGGAATCTGAGGAGCAGAATCACGACGACGACGGCGGCTATCACCAGTCCCGGCAGGAACAGCATGGCGAACCAGAGAAAAGGGCTCGGCACCGCCAGGGTGAGGCTGACTTCGGCGGACACCTCATGCGGGGTGGACGGCTTCAATAAAGCGGGATTCAGGCGACCGTCGAGGATTGCGGCGGAAAACAACGTCGCCACCGACGAATACATGACGCCGAGAAAGGCAGCGAAGGAGAGGAGATACGCCGGGGCCAGCCCAAACCACGCCCAGCTTAGGACCACACCTTTCCGGGAGCGGCCATGGACCACGGCTCCGACGAGCAACACGGCCACCAAGAGGCCGGCACCGGCCCAGAAATTGTCCCGGATAACCACCGGATCCAGGATCTGCATGGTGATAAACGCAGCAAGAATTACGCCTGCCACCCATGCGAACCAAACCGCCGAAAGGACGGCGGCGAGCAGGTACACGAGGGCAAACAGGGACGCCGTGATGGCGATTTGAAAGTCGGACGCCAGCGGCAGCTGCCCGCTTTGATCCAGCGTTCCATGTCCGTTCCAAAGCCAGACGATGTTGGCGGCAAGAGCTGCGGCAGCCGCGGCCAGCACCACCCGCGGACCCATTTGCCGGGTGCGCCGGAGTTTCTCGGAGGGACCGTGCTCGATCTGGTCCAGGACGCCGACGGCTGTCAGCAGGAAAACTGCCAGCAGCACACCGGCAGCGCATGCCAGCGGGACGGGCAGCACCCACGAGCCGCCTGATTCGAGGGCATGGACGGGCGCGGCGCCGAGGATAGCGACCACGCAGAGCCCGCACGCGACGTGCAGCGTGAGGAGGGAATTCGTCCTGTCCTTTCCTTCCCAGAAGGCAGGCCGGCGCAGGATTCGATGGTCATGGACAGATTCGCTTGCATAGGTGTGGTGGGGCTTCCGGGCTTCTGTCTTACGCATGGACTGCCGGCTCAGCGTCAGCAGGACGGCTAACCCGGCAAGCGGCAAGATCGCCGCGATGACAATACGTTCGACGGCGCGCGAGCTGCCAAAAACGGGCGTCAGGACGCTGATGCTGGCGCACCAGGACGTGCCGTGCCGAAAGCACTGCCACGCCACAAGGTCCACCGCGATGCTGCAGATGGTTCCCAGCAGGAGGCAGGTAAGAAGAAGCCCGGACCACCGGATGAGGACCGCTGTCACGTACTGCCGCCGCCCCGCCGAGGACAGTCCGGGCCGGGACCACATTGCCACGTTGACGAAGGCAAACGGGGCCAGCAGGAGCCAAAAACTCCTCAGCAGGCTCTCGAACCCCCACGCCCCGGAGGTCAGCATGCCCCAAAAATAGGCCTCCACATGCAGTTTCCGGCCGCCGTCCAGGTCCGGATCGACCGTCGTCGCCTCGCTGGCTCCTGGACGGGCCCTGCCGGAGCAGTAGAAACCCGTCTTGTTGTCAACCGTGTCCTTCCCGACTCCGGGGGGAGCAGGTTCGCAGGGCTGCTGGACGCCTTGGGGCACTCCGAGGCTCTCCCAGGGGCGGGTTCCCCGGACGCCATGGACCCGGATTTCCAGAAAGTGAAGCGAGTCGTGGCCCGTCGGTTCGCCAGTTGTGGACTGCATGCCAGGTCCCTCCGAGATGTCCGACGCCGATCGTCGAGGCGACTTCTTCGGCCCGCCGCCGCCCCGCGCGGTACCGACTAGTTAGCTCCGGATTGCCAGGTGTGTCAATGGCGGCCACGTCTGCGCCGTCCGCGCTTATCGATTGACTTTCGATAGTTAATGGCCGAAGATCGATGCATGCAATTTACTCGGTTGGCAGTGGTCGCACTCCGGATCGTCCTTGTGGTGGCGTTCCTCCTCCTCGTTCTGTTCCAAGTCATGTCCCTCCCCGGGCAGTTCGCCCACATGGCGCAGGAGAACCCGGACCGCGCCGCCCTGCAGTGGCCTCTCACCATCTTCTCGGTCCTGGAGGTCGCGTGCGTCCAGGTGGTGATCGTGAGCACCTGGAAGTTGCTGACCATGGTCAGGCGCGGCAGCATCTTCAGCGACGGCGCCCTGCGGTGGGTGGACACTATTGTCTGGTCCATCGCCGCAGCATGGGCCATGCTGGCGGCACTGTCTGTTGCCGTGGTCCTCAACGCGGACGACCCCGGAGTGCCGCTCCTGCTGCTCCTGCTGCTGGTGGCCGGGGCCGCCCTGGGCCTTGTGGTTGTGGTGCTCAGGGCGCTGCTGCGGCAGGCCACCGATTTGCGCACCGACATGGAAGCGGTGATCTGATGCCCATCGTGGTGCGCATCGACGTCGAACTGGCCAAGCAAAAAATGAGTGTTGGGGAGTTCGCCGACCGCGTGGGACTCACCCCCGCCAACGTCGCGGTGCTGAAGAACGGCCGGGCCAAGGCTGTCCGCTTCAGTACCCTGGAGGCCATGTGCCGGGTCCTCCAGTGCCAGCCCGGTGACCTGCTGGAGTTTGTGGAGGAATGACCGGGTGGCCTGCGCGCGGCGCGGTGCTCTCTCTGCTCGGGAGTCCGTCGCGCCATGACCTCAGCGGCGGGCAGCTTCTCTCACCCGCCCCCACGGCGGGCTACCCGCCCGGTCCGTCGAACAGTGCGCTGGTGCTGCTCTGCGGCACCACCACGTGGACGGCGTTGCGCTGGATGGTGAAGTCGGCTGGCGTGGCGGTGGCGATCTCGCCGTCGAGGTTCACCGGCAGCGGCGGCTCGGTGACCACCCGCACGTGCCGGCTGGTCAGGTGGACCACACGGTCGTGCTCGATGAAGCTTCCGTCCTTGAGCAGCCGGGCGATACTCACGTGCTCCCGCAGCGGGCCGGCCAGGATGGCGTAGATGTCAAGGATGTGGTCGTCGATCCCGGCCGTGGGGGAGACGGTGTAGCCGCCGCCGTAATGCCGGCCGTTGCCGACCGCCACCTGCAGCAGGTCATCGAGCTCCAGCGGCTGGTGGTCCCCGTCCGGAAATTCAAGGCGAGCCCGGAACGGCTTGTGCCGCGTGTAGGCGCGCAGGGTGGCGATGCTGTAGGCCAGGGGCCCGATGTACCGCTTGAGGCGGGGGCTGAGGGCTTCCGTCACAGCCACGGACAGGCCCACGGACGCGACGTTGAGGAACGGCTCTCCGTTCGCCCGGCCGAGGTCGATGTCCACCACCTTTCCTTCCGCGACGGTGGCGCATGCCTCGGCGAGGTTGGGCGGGATCTCCAGCGTGCGGGCGAAGTCGTTGGCGGTGCCCAGCGGGAGAACGCCGAGCACCACCTGCGTGCCGGCCACCCGGCCGGCGGCGTAGCTCACGGTCCCGTCGCCGCCACCGACGACAACCAGGTCGTGCCCGTCCGCGATCACCTGGTCGAGCGTCGCGGCGAGGTCTGCCCCCGACGCCACTTGGTGCACGGAGGAGACCGGCACGCCTGCCCTTTGCATGCTGTCCACGGCCAGTTCGTAGGCCGCCCCGCGCCGTGATCCGGTATTGATCACCACGGCGGCGGAGCGTGCGTCCCGGGCATCCTTCATTCGGCCATGCTAGGCGGCGGACCTGTGAATTCTCCTAGGTGTTTCGCCGGCCGCCTCAGGTGTACATGAGGGAGCCGGGGGTGGTGAGGAGCTCCCCGGTTTCCAGCCAGGTCTTCAGGCCGGAAAGGATCATCGGCCAGCCGCCGTAGAGCTGTTCGTTGGCGCCCTCGCGCAGCTGGTCGTGCGTGACGGTCAGGCGGCAGGAATCGCCCACCGGTTCGAT
The DNA here is from genome assembly GCF_001512305.1 of Arthrobacter sp. EPSL27. Classification (GTDB taxonomy): domain Bacteria; phylum Actinomycetota; class Actinomycetes; order Actinomycetales; family Micrococcaceae; genus Arthrobacter. The sequence goes on along the minus strand of NZ_LNUT01000006.1, from coordinate 59,968 downwards.
CTCCCACGTGATCCGGGAGGTGCCTTCGGCCTTGACGTTGTCGCCCCAGAGCGCGCGCATGCTCTGGACCAAGCGGCGGGGCGGGTCCACTTCCAGGTTCTCTCCCTCGCCCAGGGGTTCGCCGCCCTTGGGTGCCATCTGGAACCGGGACCCCGGCGTCCAGTCCGAGGTGATGACCGACCCGAACTGGTACTTGCTCCGGATCTCGCCGTCCGTGATGGCCTCCCAGAGCCGCTCCGGGGTGGTCTTGATGTAGATTTCGAAGATCTTTTCCATGGGACTTTCCAATCTGGTTTTGAGGTCGCTGAGGCCAGCGGCCCATGGTTCGGCATATTTGCTCACCCAGCGGTCGTGGACCAGCCGGATGGGCACCGGATTCAGGAAGTGGAGTTTCTCGCGCCCCCGACGGCGGGTCACCACCAAGCTGGCTTCCTCCAGCACCCTGAGGTGCTTCATCACGCCGTAGCGGGTCATCTCGAAGCGGGCCTCGAGAGCGTGGAGGGTCTGTCCGTCGTTCCTGAAAAGCTCATCCAGGAGATCGCGGCGGGTGACGTCGGCCAGGGCCTTAAATACGGCGTCCACAGGGCCAGATTAGGTGACTAATAGGTCACATGTCTATGGCTGATCGGCTTCTGGGTTGACGTGCCGACGGTGCCGGTGGTGCCGTTCATAACTGTCGAATACATCAGAGGACGTGGCTCCTGAATAGCCGAATTTGCCGCGAAGGACCTCCGCGAGGGCATCCAGCGACGCGTGCAGCATCCGTCCGGCGATTTGGAGTTCCGAGCTGTCGCTGCGCTGGGCCTGGGATGCCGGCTCCTAAGTCTTGGACCATTGGAAACGATGCCGCTGGTGACCCACGGAGCGGCCAGGCTGTGCACGGCCGCCGGCCGCCGTGGTGCGTTGAGTGGCTCAGGTTCCCTTGCGGTTGTGTGCAGCCGGTCAGGTGGGTCCCGTCGTCCCCCTGTGTGCGGGAAAAGCAGCGGAGCGGTTGGGCTTTTGCCGTGCCCAGGTGGGCGAGGGGAAGCGTAATTGTTCGCCGGTGGTTTCATGGGCGGGAGAGGCGTCGGAGCACTCCGCGGCGGCGCGGTTCGTGTTCTTGCGCCGGCGACTGACGGCACCGGATTCCAGACCCAGCTTCTTCAGCTCCTCCGGGCTCCAGCCGTCCTTGGTCGCACGGACATAGGCGCGCTTGTCCTCGCTGGTCCGGCGCGGCTTTGTGAAGGCGCGGCCGCGATGAAGCTGGTCAAGGACGGCATCAACGGTCCCGACCTTGACCAGCTGCGCAAGGAGACGACCGCGAACGTCAACGGTGCAGGTGCCTGGCACTTCGAGGACCCAGCGTTGGTAAAGGCCGCCAAGGAGATGCACGAAGCCAAGCTCCTGGCCGAGAGCGGTTTCACAGGGTCCGAGCGGACGCCCGTGGAGCTGCGCTACGAACGGGCCGAGAAAGAACTTTTCGCCCGCGTGGAAAGCGTCGGCCGCGAAATCGAAAACCGCGTCACCGGCAACGACAGCAGCCATCTCAAAGACCAGGGCCTGAGAGCAGAGAGCATGTCGGCCGCCGGCTACAGCTCGGCCCAACACCATGAGAAATTCGCTGAATCCCTGGCGAATACCGGCGCCAGCGAAACGCAGATACGGGGGCGTCTCGCTGCCGCCCGCAGCGAGAGCACGCACCCCAGCGCATCGGTCACCGCAGGCAAGGCAGCTAAGGCCAGAAAGACCCTTACCGGGCCAGCGGTGGGTGCTGAGCGGAGCAAAAGCGGCCCAGCCCTATAGGGCGAAACGAAGAGGGGGACCACCAACAAGCGGTCCCCCTCTTCGGTGCTATGTGCGTCCAACTTACGGGTGTGGGCTTCCTTGCCGATTAGTTAGGCGGCCAATTGGAGCGTGACGCAGAGCATTTATCCGATCTTCGTCCAGGTTCCGCAACGGGATGATTCGAATCCCTCTCCGGGGTAGACAGTAACAGTTACGCCGTTTGGTGCGAAGCCAACGAAGTCGTTTGCGATGATGCCTCCGCCGCCGGTGTTGCGCGACCAGTAGCAATCCTTGATCCCAGCCTTTGTCTTCCACGTACCGGGCTCCATTGTCTGGCCGACGATTTTGTCGCCGTCACCGATTTTCACCGCGGTGATTTCCTGCTGGAGAACCGCTGCGTGCGGGGCGTCCGGGCACACGGTGAGAGCGGCTTCAGCTTCAGATTTCCGCCATTCAGGACGAGCTACGACCTGGTCCGTGTAGTCTGGATCCAGCTTTGCGCAGAGCTTCATGACACTACCGACAGTGGCCGATGGGAGACTAACGTCCCCTCCTTTGGATGCGACGAAGTCGACGATTTTCTGCTCGGAAGGCAAAAGCGGGAGCTTGCTGTAGGAGTCCTTCCCATCGATCTTGATGTAGCACGTGCCGCTGCCGTTGTAGTCGGCGCTGGCCCAGACTTCCTTATAGGACTTGTACGTGGGTTGCGTGCTGCTGTATGCGCCGCAGGTGTACGTGTAGCGGGTGGCGATCTTCGCTTCCTCGGCTGCGACCTTTGTCGCATCCGCCTTTGCCTTGACTGCCGCGGTGAATTCCTCCTGCGTAAGATTCACGGTGATATCGATGGTGTCGTTAGCAGGCACTGTGCCAGCGGCCGGGTTCATCGAAACCGCCAGGACAGACTCATTGGGCACGATGTTCGTGTTCCACTCTTTGCCGTCTTTGCCTATGAGGCGCGCGTAGTAGTCGCTCTTGTTCAGCAAGGATCGGGCTTCTAAATATGTTTTGCCGACGACATCAGGTACCGGCTTGGCGGCTGCTGTCGGTGAGGCACTGGCAGATGTGGAAGCAGCGTCGCTTGCCTTCTGCTCCTCTCCTCCCCCGCATGCAGTGAGACCTGCGATGAGTGTGGCTGCCACCAAGGCAGAGATACGAAGTTTCATGTCCCCCAAGTTTCGTTTTTAAGTTTTAGGTGCCGTGACGATTCCCGCTTGGGTAGAGCGGGAGGTGGTGATTGCATAATCATAATGGTGGGACAGCTGCTGGCGGCCTGATGACGCCGCGGATGGCCCGTCGGCTGCACTTCTCGGAATGCCGGGTCGATCAAATCCTGGCCGGTTTCTTCGTCCCCGATGGGAACCTGACAGCGATACCAGAAGGGTAACGTTCGGGAGCTGTTGAAACCCTCACGTTGCCCGGCGTCAAGTGCGCACCCAAAAAAGGTCAGTGCTCTCAAGGCGGGAGACGAGGTCAAGATCCAGACCAAAGTCAACTGTCGCCATGGGCAAAGTCGGAACCGCCACTTTCGAGGACCGGAGCCCGGACAATGGTTACTTCTGCTTCTACCCCTTCAGCGTCAGCGGTGTGCCGGTCGGCGAGAAGTCGACACCGTTGTCGTCGACCGGACAAGGGGATAAGGGAGTCTCTGAGGGGACCTCACGGACGGCTCGCTTGTCCTTTGTAACTCTCGAGTTGGAATACAGGCCTTCCCTGAGTACGCACGTCAGGAAACCAGCCATCTAGAGCCTTCTTAGGCGCTAGGTGTTCGGGGTCCCGGTCCTTTTGCATATCGCATAGAAAGGGACCACCGGGGTCCATGTGAACGCATATGTAGTGGTCAGCTTGATCCTTCCAACAGGCACTGAACCCCCGTTGCCCCGTCAGGCCTTCGATGTATCACGCCCGCCACAGCGCTTCCACGGTTCCGGTAGGCCGCTATGAACCATGGGACGTCCGGGAACGGAAACCAGTACATTCATGTGGCTGCCTCGCTCGTCCGCGAGGACGGCACCAAGGCATGCCCCTCGCGATCGTCTGTATCGCCGCGGCACCTTTGTTGCTGCGTGTGCCGGGATTCCTGGTGCCAGCGCAGCACCAGCGCGGGCGGGATCCGGGGCGATGGAAAGCTTTTGGCCCCGCTGCTGCTTGTCGCGTCAATGACCGCAGTCGCTGGGGCCGGGGTCTCGTTGTTGTTGCTGCTTCATCTGCAGAAAGCGCTCGGGCTCGAGGTCTATCAGATTGCGCTGATCTACCTCCCCGGCGGAATCGTGCTCACGGTGATGCCCCGTGTGTTGCACCGCTTTTGTTGAACGCCGGGGCCGGCGTACGAGCTATGTCATTGCCTCCGTCGCGTCGGCAGGGACGGCGTCCGGTCTCGTGTTCACTCTCAGTCCGCTCATGGTCGCCGCGCTGTGGGTGCTGACGAGTGCCTCCTGGGCGATCTTGCTCCCGATCCAGCGGGCGGTCGTGGCCGAGGTCAATGGGCACCGGGTGGGCCGCGGGTTAGGCCTGCTGACCAACTTCTGGATGCTCGGCGCCGCAGCGGGGGGCTGCTCGCGGGTCTGCTGTATGAGGGTGGATCGTGGCAGTTCTCATGCCTGATCTTCGCGGTCATCATTCTCAGTGGGACGGTCCTGGGACCGTTCGCACTCAAGAAGTTGGGCGTCCGGGACCGGCCGGGCCCCGGCGTGACCGTCGTGACCGGCGCTTAGCGCAGCTCGTTACTCAGAGCGCGGCGTAGGCCACCGTGGCGGGCAGGGAGCCTCGCCGCTCAAGTCCACGGAAGTAGTAGGTTTCACGGAACGCTTGCAGATCGATGCTCACCGACGCCACGTTGCCGGCCATGGCCTCCAGCAGTCCGGCGGCATGCCCGGGATCTAGGGACAATACACCGGAGGGACCTGCCGCTTCCCCGAACAGGTTCAGCTGGTGGGCCAGGGTCCGGCGGCGGTTCAGGGCAGGGTACGTCTGCAGGATCCAGGTGACCGTTGCCGTCAGCAGCCCGAAACCGGTGACGGCCTGTAGGGCCACCACCAGCCTGAGCAGCGGATCTGCCCGCGGGATCTCGCCGAACCCCTCGAACGACTCCGTCCATCCGGTACGGCGCAGTCCAGCCGTTCCTCCGTCAGGAACTGCCCCTGCGAGAGCGCCAGCCGCGTGGCTTCCCCGGTGCTTGCGAGCTGACGGAGGTGGACCGGTCTGCCAGACGGTTGACGGCATGCGGCCGCTACGCCGCTCCAACCCGCCGCGGCAGGTTGCGGGGCTCGGGCCGCGGAGGTCGCGTCCCCACGTATCTGGCGTCCCGGCACGCAACATTGTTAGAAGTGGCCAGTCGTCTTGGGTAATGATGCCGCGCTGAGTAGCGCTTCGTCGGTAACTACACTGGTCCGTACTGTCGCGACGGCGTCGTCGAAGTGCGCGTTCCGTTCGCAGCTCAGGCGCTAGCCTGCGATGAAATGTCTTCTGGTGTGTCCCCGGTTGAGTCAACAACGACTTTTTCGGCCACAGGAGGCTGGAAACTGTGCACCGTCCCGCGGAGCATGCGCCGAAGTTGATCTTCAATTGCGGCCGCGCTGCAAACCCTGGCGTATGCGCCGATCAGGACATTCCGAACCAAGTCTGGATCGTGGCTGAGCTTCTCACCCACCACGGTGAACAGATCGTGATGAGTGCCGCTGGAAATTGCGGAACTCTGCAGAGCATCGACCAAATCATCGGGCTCGGTGTTCAGCGTCGTTGAGACATCACTAAGGGTGCCAGAGGATTGGAGGATGGATCGCCGAATTGTCTCTTCGGGCGGCAACAACTTTCCCAGGGCGTTCGTCACCGGGCGACCTTCTTTGTCGGTAAGACCGGGCAGCCGGTTCCACTCCATGCCCCCGATCGGTCCGGCGCTGGCGAAGTCCGCCTTATTGCAGCTTGAACGAACTTCTTTGTCCGACACATCGCTGTCCCAGACGATAAGTATGGGAGCCTGGGGATTCTCTTGACTGAGAGTCCTTGCGGCCGTGGCAAGGGCCGAGCTAGAACCTACGGGGATTATTTGGATCCGGCTTCGGATGTCCTTGGGCAAAGATACTTCAAGAATTTGCCGAGCGAGCTCATCTTCACACACGACACGAAGTTCCGGCGTGGCCGAACCCGAGAGGTCAGAAAGGGCCGTCCGGGTTGTAACTCCGGTAATGCATGAATGTCCGCTGGGCCGCCTTCGAACCAAAACTCTCGACTCCCGAGGTAACCCATCGATGAAGGCCGCACTGTGCGACGTGCATACAATCTGCAGATTTCGTTTCTTGGCGACCTCCACGAGCACCGATGCCAGAGCGTCTAGCGCTTCGGCATGTATCCCCATTTCTATTTCTTCGACGAGAACCAGGCTTCCGGTTGGTGCTTCCTGTAGCGCTGACAGAATGGCAAGCAGCGCGCTCTCCCCGGTCCCCATGTTGAATCCGGAATACAGATGATCACCTGTCATCGTGGGCATGGTGTACCGCGGAGAAACCAGGGTGGCTGCTCTTGAATACGATCGAGATAAGATTTTTGTCAAGTAGGCAACAGAAGTATTGTCCAGATCTTTAGAACGCCAGTTACCCGTTGCCCCGAACTCCCGGCGGTGGCCGGCACTTTCGACAAAAGATGCCACTCGACTCAGGCCAACGTGTACGACGGAGTTCGCCGGTCGCCGTTCGTAGTGCATCCATTTCTGGGGAGTCTTCCGCCAGACGTTCAGCTCGTCGGCGCCTGAAAAGCGCCAATCGATACGGATGTTCAGAGGGATGTCCTCGCGTTTCGTGCGCGCAAAGAAGTCAACAAAGGTGTAGCCGGGCTTCGAGCGGCCGTGGGGCGTATGAGACGCTCCGTTGAAGGCCAGAGCCGCCAGCGCGAGTAGGGTCGACTTCCCGGATCCATTCGCTCCAACGAGAACGGATACGGGGAAGTCGAAACGCACTTTGGTTTTAGTAAGTCCCCTGATTCCGACAGCTCCGGGCTCGGGCCGCACTTCGATTTCTCGCAGGGTGGGTGCGTCGCCCTGGGAACTTTCATTCCAGCGCTTCAGCAAGTACTTCTCGTCGCTAGTGAGTTTTGCTCCGGGCAATTGGGTTCTCCGTCTAAATCGATAGCTCTGATTGCGGGCCCAAGGTTGGGATTCCGCGGTCGGGGTCAGGGTGGTGGGAGAATGCTCAACCCGCGTCGCCTGAATTCGAACGGACCTTATGCACAGCGTCCAATGTCGGTGTCATTCTGGCGGCAATGAGGCGCAAATCAAAATATAGGCCATAAGGGCCGCGTCGTGACAAACAGGGGGTCATGCACGGGGGATGCTTCCAATCCCCGACGCGCAGTCGGCTTATCGCCTCACCGAGTTGCGAGCCCGTAGTGGAGAGGCGAACCCAATGTGGGAGGCCCTAATGGAGGAGGCCGATTTGTTCCAACCATATTGCCGCTGGGGCAGCAGATTTAGGAGGCGACGCCCGGCGCAACGCCATGGAAAGCGAAGGGCCGTCCCAGCTCCCGACGGAGCCGTGGACAGGCCCCCGCAGTTTCCTAACCCCGCAGCACCCACGCGGCGTTGTTCGGCTGCAGCCAGCCGTCCTCTTCCAGCGGCACCGCCGAGAGCAGTACCGTCCCAGCCGGCAGCTGCACCGGTTCGGTGCCCATCGCGACGGCGACTAGGAACTCCGCGTTGCGTTCACACACCAGGAGGTTCCCGGCCTCGACCCGCCAGGTGCCGCCGTCGGTTGCGGTGAAGACCTCGTTCTTCCAGAGGGTGCGGCGCAGTTCCAGTGCGGTTTTGGCCAGGTTCAGCGGCGACTCTGGATCCAGTTCCTGGCGCTCGACGGCGTGCGTGCCCCAGCCCTCAGGCTGCGGCAGCCAGGATTCGGCCGGGCTGCCGCCCAACGCAAACCCGTGGTTCAGTGCCGGGTCCTCGGTCCACGGCATTGGCACGCGGGCGCCGTCGCGGCAGACTCCGCCGCGGGCCCACATGGGATCCACCCGGGCCTCGAGCGGCACGTCGACCTCCGGCAGGCCCAGCTCCTGGCCCTGGTACAGGTACGCCGCGCCCGGCAGGCCGAGCAGCGCCACCAGGGCAGCGCGTGCCCGGGCGGAGCCCAGAGGACCGCCGCCGAAGCGGGTGGCCGAGCGGACAATGTCGTGGTTCTCCAGCGCCCAGGTGGGGGCGGCGCCGTGCTCCTGTCGGGCGGCGTCGAGGTCGTTTCCGACGGCGGCCCAGGCCTCCGGATCCCAGCCCAGCTTCACAAACGCGAACGCGAACGCCTGGTGCATCTCGTCCGCGCGGGTGTAGCGGGCCGCGCGGGCGGGTTCAAGGTTGACCTCGCCCACCAGCAGCCGCTGCGGCTGGTATTCCCCGGCGATCCGGCGCCAGCGGCGGTACACCTCGTGCACGTCCTCCTGGTCCGAGACCTGCGGGTTGGACCGCAGCCCGTCCACCACACCGCCCTCGGACGGCGAATCGGGCAGGCCGTCGGCCTTGAACAGCGCATGCGCGACGTCGATCCGCAGCCCGTCCACGCCCTTGACGAACCAGAACCGCAGCACCCCGTCGAAATACTCGCCGACGGCGGGATTGCGCCAGTTCCAGTCCGGCTGCTCGGGGGAGAACAGGTGCAGGTACCAGTCCTTATCCGTCTCCGAGCCGGGATTCGCCCGGCTCCACGCCCGGCCGCCGAACACGCTCTGCCAGTTGTTCGGCGGGACGTCAGCGGAACCCGGCCCGCCGCCGTCGGGCATGCCCGACGGACCCTGCACAAAGTGGAACATGTCCCGTTCCGGCGAGCCCGGCCCGGCCGCGAGGGCCGCCTGGAACAGCGGGTGGGCCGAGGAGCAGTGGTTGGGGACGACGTCGAGCAGCACCCGCAGCCCCAGCGCGTGCGCCTGCGCCAGCAGCACCTCGAACTGCTCCAGGGTGCCGAACAGCGGGTCCACACCGCAGTAGTCGGACACGTCGTAGCCCTGGTCCACCTGCGGGGAGGGCTGGAACGGGGTCATCCAGATCCCGTCCACGCCAAGGGCCGCGATGTACGGCAGCCGCGCGGTCAGGCCGGCAAGGTCGCCCACGCCGTCGCCGTCGCCGTCGGCGAAGGACCGCGGATAGACCTGGTAAATGACGGCGGACTGCCACCACTCCGCCGCCGGCGACAGCGGGGAGGACAGCGGAACCTCAGCAGCAGCAGGGGTACGGTCCAGGGATTCGGAGAAGGACACTGCGCTCACTTGCTGGCGCCCGCGGTGAGGCCCTCGACGATGCGGCGCTGGAAGACCAGCACCATGATCACCAGCGGCACGGTGACAATCACGCCGGCGGCCATCTGCTCGCCGAACGGGGCCTGGAACTCGGTGGCGCCGGTGAACTTGGAGATGGCCACGGTGGCGGTCTGGATCTTGGGGTCGTTGATCATGGACAGGGCGATGATGAATTCGTTCCAGCTGTGGATGAACGTCAGGATCGCGGTGGTGAACACGCCCGGCGCGGCGAGCGGCAGCAGCACGCGGCGGAACGCCTGCCACTTGGTGCAGCCGTCGATCATGGCGGCTTCCTCAAGGTCGAACGGCAGGGCCTTCATAAACGTGGTGAGGTTCCAGACAGCCAGCGGGATCGCGAAGGACAGGCTCGGCACAATCATGGCCTGGTAGGTGTTGATCCAGCCGAGGTCCGTGAAGAGCCGCAGCAGCGGGACCACCACGGAGATGCCGGGGAACATCGACGTCGCGATGATGACGCCCAGGATCAGCGACTTGAAGCGGAAGTTCAGCCGGGAGATCGCGTAGGCAGCGAACACCCCCAGCAGCAGCGCGAACACCGTGGTGGTGCCGGCCACGACCAGGGAGTTCAGCAGGGCCTGGCCGAACATGGTGGAGCCGTCGAACACCTTGGCGTAGTTCTCCAGCGAGAACGGCGCCGGCAGCAGGGTGTTGTCGAAAATGTCGGCGGTGCGGCGGAGGCTGGAGACCAGCATCCAGTAGAACGGCGCCAGGCAGTACGCGAAGATCAGCGCCAGGCCCAGGTACACGCTGTAGGAGCGCCACGTGCGCTTTGGCTTCGCTTTGGCGGAACGGCCGACGGCGGCGTCCGTCGCCTGGGGTGCGGCGCCGGAATCGGCCGCGGCGTTGCGGAGATCGGAGAGAGTCATCGGGTGGCCTCGGCCTTCTTCTGGCGGTTCTTTTTGGAGATCAGCTTCAGTTCCTTGGCGCCGGTGACGTCGGCGCCGAGGACCTTCACGAACACGATCGCGACGACGGCGACGTACAGGAAGAGCACCACTGCGAACGCGGAGGCGGAGCCGTAGCGGAGCTGATTGGATTCGTCCCAGGCCAGCATGGAGAGGGTCTCCACGGACTCCTTGCCCGGGCCGATCAGGACGAACGGCAGGTCGAACATGCGCAGCGCATCGAGCATGCGGAACAGCACGGCCACCAGCAGGGTGGGCTTGACCAGCGGCAGGGTGATGGAGCCGAGCTGGCGCCACCAGCCGGCGCCGTCGATCTTGGCGGCCTCGTAGACCTCGCCGGGGATCACCTGCATGCCGGCCAGGACCAGCAGGCCGATGAACGGGGCGGTCTTCCAGACCTCGGCGATGATGACGGCCGCGCGGGAGGCGTTGCCCTCGGCGGTCCAGAGGATCTCGCTGCCCATCAGGGTGTTGGCGATGCCGTCGGACTGGAAGATCCAGCGCCACAGCAGGCCGGAGACGGCGGTGGGCACGGCCCACGGGACCAGGATGCTGGCGCGCAGGAAGGACCGGCCGCGGAAGGCCCGGTTCATGGCGAGGGCCAGGCAGAGGCCCAGGACCGTTTCCAGGAACACGGTGGTGAGGGTGAAGAAGGTGGTGTTGCCGAGGGCGTTCAGGAAGCGCCGGCCGGATTCGCCGACGAACATGTCCGCGTAGTTGGCCAGGCCCACGAAGGATTCGACGTCGGCGACGAAGCCGTCCGCATCCAGCCCGGTTTCGGCCCGGTACAGGGACTGGTGCACCGCAGCCAGCAGCGGGTACAGGATCACCAGGGCCAGCACCAGGATGGTGGGGGAGAGCAGCAGTGCGGCCATGCGGCCTTCACCGGCGGTGCGCTTGGCCCGCTTGCGGGGCTTGGCGGAGTCCGGCGCGGGCTGCACGCCGGCGGGCGGGGCTGTCGTCGTCGTCATGGTTTGGTACCTAACTGAAGTTGCAGCGTGCCTGGCCGGCCGGAAACGGGCCGGCCGGCCAGGCACGGGGTCTGGACTGCGGGGGGTGGTGCGGGGTTACTGCACCAGGGTGTGCGGTGTTACTTGGTCAGCTCGGTGAGCTTGGCCTGCATGTCCTTCAGCGCCGTGTCCGTGTCCTTGGCCCCGGTGATGGCGGCGTAGGCCTCTTCCTGGATGGCCTTGGTGGTGGCGCCGTACTGGACCACCTTGGGCCGCGGCTGGGCGTTGTTCAGCGAGGTCAGCAGGGTGGGGAAGAACGGGCGCTTGGCGACGACGGCGGGATCCTCGAAGAGGGACGCGTAGACCGGGGCGCGGGAGGACAGGGCCAGGCGCTTCTGGGCCTGCTCCTCGCTGGTGAAGAACTTGACGAACTCCAGGGCGGTGGCCTTGTTCGGGGTGAACGGGGAGATGGCCAGGCTGCGGCCGCCCAGGGTGGAGACGCCGGGGCCGTCGGTGCCGGGGATGGAGGTGATGTCGAACTTGCCGGCCACCTGGCTGGAGCCGTCCGTGGCGCTCAGGGAGGCGTGCAGGAAGGGCCAGTTGCGCATGAAGACCAGCTTGCCTTCCTGGAACGCGCGGCGGCCCTGCTCCTCGAGGTAGGTGATGGCGTCGGAGGGGAACATGCCTTCCTTGAAGCCGTCCACCAGCAGGTTCAGGCCTTCCTTGGCCTCGGGGGTGTCCACGGTGGGCTTGCCGTCGGCGTCGACGATTGATCCGCCGGCGGAGGCCACGGCCTCGGAGAAGTTGACCGTCAGGGCCTCGTTTTTGTCGAACTGGCCGGTGTAGCAGGACATGCCCGTGGCTTCGGGGAGGGCCAAGATCGCGTCGCAGGCGGTCTTCATTTCGTCCCAGGTCTTGGGCGGGGCGGCGATGCCGGCGGCCTTGAGCAGGTCGGAGCGGAAGTAGAACAGGGCGCCGTCGGTGTAGTACGGCGCGCCCACCAGGGAGTCGCGGTACGTCGCGGCGTTGACCGTGGCGGGGATCATCTTGTCCGTGGGGACGGCGTCCGCGGGCAGCGGCAGGATCCACTTGTTGGCGGCGAACTCGGAGGTCCAGACGACGTCGAGGTTCAGCACGCTGAAGGTGTCCGACTTGATCTGCGCGTTCTGGATGAGCTGCTGGCGCTGCTGGTCCGCGGAGTCCGGCAGTTCGATGAACGTGACCTTCTCCTCGGGGTGGGCGGCGTTCCATTCCTCGATGGTCTTGTTCGCGGCACCGGAGGCGTCGCGGTTGGAGACGTAGTTGATGGGGCCCTTGCCCTCGAAGGACGCGGCGGCGGCCTTCGGGGTGCTCTGCGCTTCCGTGGACGTTCCGCCGCAGCCGGTGAGGGCGACGGCGGCGACGGTCAGGGATGCGGTGGTGGCGAGAAGAGTCTGCCAGGTGCGGCGGCGCTGCCTCATGTGATGCTCCTTGTTGAGTGGGTGATGCGGATGGTGTGGTGCGTGCTTGACTCCGGCTCCGGGCGCGCGGAGGCGCGGCGGGGCCGTGGTGGGGAAAATCTGTGGGGTTTAGCTGGCGGGATCTGGGGTGTTCGGCGGCGCGGTGGAGCCGCGCTCTACCAGCCGGTGCGGCATGATCTTCGGCCCCAGGTCGCGGGAGCGGAGCAGTTTTTTGACCGCCATCCGTCCCATCTCCTCGAGGGGCTGCGCCATGGTGCTCAGCGGCGGGTTCACGTGCCGGGAGGTGGAGGTGTTGTCGAAGCCCAGGACGGAGACGTCCTCCGGCACCCGGAGCCCGCGCCGCTGCAGTTCATTGACGACGGCGGCGCCCATCTCGTCGCTGACCGCGAAGATGGCGGTGAGCCCGGGATCCTGCTGCAGGAGTTCGTCGACGCCGGGGGCGCCGCTTTCGTAGAAGAAGGTCCCGGTGGCGGTGACGGGGGTGCACTTGGCCTCGGTCATGGCGCGGAGGTAGCCGCGCTTCCGGGGCTGGGCCACGAAGACCGACGCCGGGTCCCCGGTGAGGAGGCCGATGCGGCGGTGGCCGAGCTTCAGCAGGTGACGGGTCGCGTCGTAGGCTGCCTGCTCGTCGTCGATGGCCACGCTGGGGGAGCCGGACTTGTCGCTGATGGCGACGGAGATGATGGGCACGTTGGGCCCCAGCAGCTGCCGCGTCTCCGGCGTGATGACCGCGGAGATCAGGATGACGCCGGCGGCCCGGTAGGTGCGCAGCGTGCGGAGGTAGCCGGCGATGTACGCGGACTTGGCGCCGGTGCGGCCCAGCATCACGGCGTAGCCGCGCTCCTGGGCCTCCTCCTCGACGCCCTGCATCACCTGGGATGCGAGGGCGTCGGAGACCATGGGGGCGAGGAGCCCGATCACGGAGGTCTGCCGGGTTTTCAGGCCGCGGGCGAGGTAATCCGTTTCGTAGGAGAGGCTCTTGACCGCGGTCTCGACCCGTTCCCGGGTTTCGTCCGAGTAGCCCACCAGGCCGTTGACCACCCGGGAAACAGTGGCGGGGGAGACGCCGGCGTGCTTGGCGACATCGCGGATGGTGACCACTGTTCCTCCTCCCTGAGGGCGCCTGCGGGTGCCGGCTGACTTGCTGTTGAGTGCGTTACGCAAACGGTTTACGTAAACGGTTTCGTTGCGTGCAGGTTCAACAGTAAGGGGTGGGAGGGGGATCGCGTTGCGTTTCGTAAACGGGGTCCAGCAGACGGGCGCTCACACTCGGAGCCGGGACCGCTCCGTCATGGCGTTGGGAGCGAACTGATCAGGGAAACGTGCTGGGAACCTGGTTGTGGGTGCAGGTCCGCGGCGGTGAAGCGACCGCGCCGGGCTCAAAGTACCAAATAAGATGCGTTTCAGTACCTGTATGGTCCGCGGCTGTCGCTAGATTCCCGGGCACGTCGGGCGGCGCAGGTCCGGCTCGCCGTCCGCACGAAACCGAAACGGCGAACCGCATACCTCCGCACCTGCTTGATCAATGAGCTAGGAGGTAGGCCTGTGAGGGGCAGGATGCGCTTTCACTGTGGGCTTTTGCGCTGAACACCGTCATTGACGCCTAAAAGGCGACTTCGCGAAACTCCCACTGTGGTTGCGGCCCGGCGATGCCGGGCCGCAACCGTCTATTTAGTGCGGTAACTCAACCCCGTTCTTTGTCACGCGGCCGCCTCACCCTGCCCATTGAAGAAGGCTTCGGTCACCCGAATTGCGCGCAGGAGTTCCGGGTGATCCTTTGCCTGGGCAAGAACCGACGGGAGAGGACCACTCTCATCTCTCCACGCAGCAGGCACCCACGGATTTCCTCTCTTTCCGCGAGGCGCGGATTTGTCCCAGCGTGGTTTCCCGCCGAGAAGCACAGGTGCCCACTCAAAGAGGAGGGGTCGGTCTCTCTTGGAGACATTGCATCCTGCACATGCCAGCGTCATGTTAAAAAGTGCATGTGGACCACCTCGGCGGAGCGGCACGATGTGATCCATATGCATGTCGCTTGGGTCAACAGTCTTTCCGCAGTAAGTACACCGATTTTCGAGTTTTTCAGCTAAAGCCACCCAGGCCTCAACACTGAAGGGTGCGGAGCCCGGATTGTTCAATTTCCGGGCTTTCCGTAGAGCCCCAGCAATTCTGATGCGCATGCGAATCACCTTAATGTTTTTTGCTGCGCTGGCGGCCTGAGTGCAACGTGAGCTGCAGTATTTAGAATTGCGCCGGGCTGTCGACATGTCGGTGCCACACTGAGGGCAAATCCGCTGACCCAGTGTTGCGACACGTTCTACCGCCCGCCTCCTCCGAAGGTAGTGCATATTGCATCGGCTGGATTTGAATGCTCCGCTCGGATCAGTGGATCGGGAGATTTCACAATTAGGTTCTTCGCAGACGGGATCCGCTAGTTCATACGATCCCCATTTCGCCATGCGGTAGTAATGCTTGCTGCAAAGGCCGCCGTATAGGCGCACCTGAGGTCCGCATTCGTTGCCGCCCACGGGACATGTCTTCGGGGCGGCCGCCGTGGCGCTCTTTGCTTCAGCTTCCCGTGTTGCTCGTTCGGCAACCGCCGTCCGGCATTCCACGCTGCAGTACTTGGAGTTTCTTCTGACGGCACGTGCCATGCTGCCGTGACACTCCGGGCAGACTTTAGTTTCGAGGTCTACCCCCATCGCTTTGTCCTTCGCCATGCGGACGTGGCGAAGGTAGTGACGGTT
Organism: Arthrobacter sp. EPSL27; assembly: GCF_001512305.1. Lineage (GTDB taxonomy): Bacteria > Actinomycetota > Actinomycetes > Actinomycetales > Micrococcaceae > Arthrobacter. The sequence continues at coordinate 44,861 of NZ_LNUT01000006.1, read as the reverse complement.
GCACCTGCCAGCTTTGAATTGGCCGCTGGGATCAGTTTCTCGAGTTACGGGACAGCCTGCTTCTTCGCATGCCGATGGCAGTTCGGGGCGTTCGTATGAACCGTGCTTCTGCATGCGACGGTAGTGCTTCCGACAGACACCACCGATTAGCTTCGCTTGCGGGCCGCAGGCGTCACCGCCGTACGAACATGTTCCTGTCTTCATGTCTTATTACTCACCTTCTGTCTTGCCTTGCCGGTCCATAGGGGGCAGGGGGCCAACATGAGCGCCTGTAGCGCGCATGTTGAATGGGTTGGTGTAGGGGTGAGCCCACAAGAGGGCGGCTGTACCCCGGAGTCGGTGGAAGGGTACTCGAGTTGCCTCCACCAGGTGCCGGCCCTGATGATTCTTCGCGGTCTTGTCGCCAAGAGCCAGCCCCTGGCCATAGGCGTTATCAAATCGTTAACAAGTTTTATTGTCCAAAGGTATATACACGATAGACAATCGGGTGTATATTGCTCACTTTCATTTATGAACAGAACATTAGTCATCGTGGTTTGGATGCATTACGTTGCGCCCAGTGGTTTCGAAGTGGGGCTGGTACACCGTGGTTTTGTCACGTGACGTTGCACACCGTGGGTTGGAACTACTGACATGCACACCGTTGTCGGAGATGTCGCGTCGCATCGAGGTCGGAAGTGGGACTGCCAACAGCGGTTTCGACTCGTCACGCGGCCCTGCGTGGGTTGAATTGGGACTCGCACGTCTAGGTGGACATTTCACACCGCGTTTGAAAGGGACACGTTGCACATTTCACAGGGAAGCGGCAGATCTCACTGAATGTAGGACGCCGGGGATAGTAATTCGACGACTCGAGGGCCTCTCCAGTTAGTGGCCCTGCAGTTCGTCCGGGCAGTTCCAAACAGAGCCCAACTACCGGCGGATCCGGCTCAATGATGAATCCTGCCCTCTCGTGACAGACCGCAGGGACCTTCTGGAAGAGTTTTCGCTAGCCCTCGCGGGCTGTGGCGTGCTGACCGGCGGCGACGCCGGGACGATCCGCTTCCTCCACCAGCCCGTCCTCTTCGGGTTCCTCGCCGCCGCCAGGAGCACCGCGGAACTCGCGGACCGAAAGCTGAAGTCCATTTGGTTGCCCGTGGTGAAGAGGACTGACTTGACGTTGGCGGTTTCGAGATTCAGCCGTGCCAGCTTCGAAGGAAACCAACTGCCTACCCGGCCAGCGGCGTAGGAGACCGTCCCGTCGCCGCCGCCCGCTGACCTGTGAATTCCGTCAGCCGGCGACGGTTGCCTTCGCGGCCTGCGAGGCCGCCATCCACTCGGTCAGCCACGGGGCGCGGACGCTGGAGGTGATCCGGCAGTCGGCCACGAAGGTTCCCCTGGCGCCGGCATCGATCCAGTCGGTGAGCGCGGAAAGGTCCTCCAGCGAGCGGATGATGGCCGCTTCGGCACCCAGCGCCCGGGCGACGCCGCTGAAGTCCACCTCGGGGATCAGCATGGGCTTTTCGGTGAGGCCCTGGGACCCGTACTGGTGGATTTCGGCGCCGTAGGCGGCGTCGTTGTAGATCACCACGACGGCGCTGCTGGCGGCGCCGATCAGCGATTCGAGGTCGGACAGGCCCATCAGGAAACCGCCGTCGCCGGAGGCCAGCACCAGGGTGCGGCCGTCCTCCACCGCGCGGGCTGCCCCGACGGCGCTGGCAAGGCCCAGCCCGATGGTCTGGTAGGCGGTCCCCACCATGACCAGGTCCTGCGGCCTAGGGATGTGCCAGTACATGGGTGCCCAGCCGACGAAGTGCCCTCCGTCCTGGACAACCGTGCGGCGCTCCGGCAGCACCGCGTCCAGTGCCTTGGCGAGGGAGCGCGGGTCCAGCCGGCCGTCCGGCGTCTCCGCCGAGCCGGGGTGGTGGGCCGGTCCCTCGGCCAGGCGTTTGCGGGCTTCCGCGCGCCAGGCGTCTGTTGGGCTTGCGGCCGGCGCTGCCGGGTCATCCAAAAGCGCAAGGATGCGTTCCGCGGCGGACTTCACGTCCCCGCTGACGAACGTGTCCACCCGGGGGTGCGTCGGCTGCAGGGCGGCGTCGATCTGGATGACCGTGCTGTCGGGGCCCAGCAGGTGTCCGAACCGCATGGTGAAGGGGCTCAGGCTCGCCCCCGCCACCAGGATGACGTCGGCCTCGCCCATGAGCCCGGCCGCGGTGTCAGTGCCGAAGCCGCCCGCGACGCCGAGGTAGCCGTCGCCCTCGAGGAGGTTGAGCGCCAGCGCGGTTCCGGCGGTCAGCGCGCCCAGGCGGTCGGCGAGCTTCCGGAGCTCCCGGCCGGCGCCGGCGAGGTGTGCGCCGCGGCCGGCGAGGATCAGCGGCCTCTTCGCCCCGGCGAGCAGGCGGGCTGCCTGCTCCAGGCCGCCGTCGACGTCGTCACTTCCGGCCGGCGCCAGGGCCGCCGGAAGCTCTTCATCGGCCGCCGGGAGTGCGGCGAGGTCGTAGGGGATGGCAACCACGACGGCGGTGCGCTTGGTGAGTGCGTACTCCACCGCCTGCTGCGTGATGGAACCCGCGGCGTCGCGGGTGACGGTGAAGGTGGCCGCGCCCAGGCCGGCCGCGATGGCTGCCTGGTCCACGTCCTGGGGTCGGGCGCCGCTGGTGGGGGCGTCCCCGGTGACCAGCACGACGGGGATCTGCGCCTGCACGGCCTCGGCCAGGGCGGTGAGCGCGTTGGTGTAGCCGGGGCCGTAGGTGGTGGTGCCCGCGGCGAGGCGTCCTGACGTCCGGTAGTAGGCGTCGGCTGCGGCGATGGCGGCGCCCTCGTGCCGGACGGCGGAGAAGCGCAGGCCCAGCTGCTCGGCGGCGTCCAGGAAGTGGACGTTGCCGTTGCCCATGACGCCGAAGAGCTCGGTGAGGTGATTGCTGAGAACCTGTGCGACGCGGCCCGAGACGGTGAGGGAAGTCATACCGAAAGCTTGTGGGCTGGGTCACGAATCGGCAAGAGCACTGCTTTTGGCTGGGACTTTTGGCAGTCAAAGGTCATCGCGGGTGAAAATCTGCCCACTGGGAGCGGTGCGCATGCGGCCTTAGTCGGCCGGGCGCGACTCCTGCTCCGAGAGCCGGGCCAGCAGGCCGTCGTAGCGCGGGGGCAGGAGTTCCAGCACGGAAATGGCGGTGCTGGTCCGCTGGATGCCGTCGATTTCCAGGATCTGGTTGGTGATGCGGTAGAGGTCGGCCGTGCTGCGGGCCACCACCTTGGCCATGAGGTCGGCGTCTCCGGTGGTGGCGTGAACCTCGATGACCTCCGGGATCGCGGCGAGCCCGTCCTCCACGGCCCCGGTCCGCGTCTGGCTGATGGACAGGGACAGGAAGGCCATGAGCTCATAGCCCAGCGCGGCGGGGTCCAGCCTGCGGCTGAAAGACCGGAGGGCCCCGCTGCGCTCCAGCCGCGCCAACCGGGCATGGACGGTGTTCCGTGCGACGTTGAGCGTCCGCGAGAGTGCCAGGGCGCTGGCTTCGGGATCCTTGTCCATGGCCAGGATGATCCTGCCGTCGAGGGAATCTAAGGTGCGAGGCTGTGGGTTGGTCATATTTTCACCGCAGACAGTAGAAGTTGAGCAGAAGTCCCAATGGATTAAGGTTATCTTGCATTGTGTGGCGGGTCACAATCATGATCAGTCCTCATGACCTCTGATCAGCTCCTGACCACCCCGGACACAGCACTTCCCACCCTGCGTGGCGCCGTGGCCGGGCTTCCGTCCTACGTCCCGGGACGGCGGAGTGCCGGCCTGGATATTGCCGCTCTCGCCAGCAACGAAAGCCACTACGCCCCGCTGCCGGCGGCCTCCGCTGCGGTGAGCGAAGCGGCCGGCACCATGAACCGCTACCCGGACAGTGCCGCCGTCGAACTCCGCGAAAGGCTGGCACGGCACCTGGGCGTCACCGCCGGGGAGGTGGCGGTGGGACCCGGCAGTGTGGGGGTCCTCCAGCAGATCATCACCGGACTGTGCGACGCCGGCGATGAAGTGATCTTCGCGTGGCGCTCCTTTGAGGCGTACCCGATCCTTGTTGAGCTGGCCGGCGCGCGGCCGGTCCGCATCCCGCTGGACGACGCCGAGGGCCACGACCTGGAGGCCATGGCCGCGGCCGTCACGGACCGCACCAAGGTGATCCTGCTCTGCACCCCCAACAACCCGACCGGCGTGCCGATCAGCCACGAGCGCATCGAGGCCTTCCTGCGGTCCGTCCGTTCCGACATCCTGGTGGTGGTGGACGAGGCCTACGTGGAGTACGCCGAGGCGGGCAGCGGCCCCGATTCCCTGTCGCTCTACCGCCGGTACCCGAACGTCTGTATCCTGCGCACCTTCTCGAAGGCCTACGGGCTGGCCGGCCTGCGCGTGGGCTACGCCGTGGCGGCGCCGGCCATCGCCGAGGGGCTGCGCCGCACGGCCCTTCCGTTTGCTGTGAGCGCGTTGGCCCAGAAAGCCGCGATCGCGTCGCTGGATGCCGGGGATGAGATGGAAGCGCGGGTGGCCGCCGTCAAGCAGGAGCGCGCCCGGATGGCCGCGGAGCTGGAGGCGCAGGGCTGGAAGCTGCAGCCAAGCCAGGGCAATTTCCTGTGGATCCGCGCGGATGACACCCTCCGGGAGGTGCTGGTGGAGGCGTTCGATCGCGCCGACATTCTGGTGCGCGGGTACCAGGGCGACGGCGTGCGGATCACCGTGGCCGACCCCGCCGCCAACGACCGCGTGCTCCGGCTCCTGGCAGCCCACGCGGGCTGACTACTTACTGACACAAACCCTTATCTCCGTTCCGCCTACAACCAGAGGAATCCCCATGGAACAACAGACAAAGACGTCTGCCCGCGCGCTCGGCGCGGCCCTTAAACCCAGGCAGCTGACCATGATGGGCCTGGGCAGCGCGATTGGCGCGGGCCTGTTCATCGGCTCCGGCGCCGGCAGGCCGGCGGCCGGCCCGGCGGTGCTGATCTCCTACCTCGTGGCCGGCACGCTGATCATCCTGGTGATGTGGGCGCTGGGCGAGATGGCCGCCGCCAACCCGGACAGCGGCGCCTTCTCCGTCTACACCGCCAAGGCCTACGGGCCGGTGGCCGGCGCCACTGTCGGCTGGCTGTGGTGGATCCAGCTGGTGGTGGTCATCGCGGCCGAGGCGCTCGGCGCCGCCGGCCTGCTGGCCACCATCTTCCCGGCCCTGCCGGTATGGCTGATGGCCTTCGTTTTCATTGTGGTGCTGACGGCCGTGAACCTGACCAGCGTGAAGAACTTCGGCGAGTTCGAGTTCTGGTTCGCTCTGCTCAAGGTGGCGGCGATCGTCGGGTTCCTGCTGGTGGGCTTCGCGCTGCTCTTCGGCTGGCTGCCGGGCGTGCAGTCGCCGGGCCTGTCCAACTTCATGGGGGAGGGCTTCGCGCCCAGCGGCTTCGCCGGCATTGCCACGGCGCTGTTCGTGGTGGCCTTTGCGTTCGGCGGCACCGAGATTGTGTCCGTGGCTGCTGCCGAGACGGCTGAGCCGGCCCGCAGCGTGAAGAAGGCAGTCCGGACGGTGCTGTGGCGGATCCTGGTGTTCTACATCGGTGCCATCTTCATCATCGCGGCCGTGGTCCCCGTGGGATCGGACGGGCTGAAGAGCCCGTTCGCCGCGGTGCTGGACGCCGCCGGCATGCCCGGTGCCGCCACCGCCATCACCCTGGTGGCCGTCGCCGCGCTGCTCTCGGCACTGAACGCCAACCTGTACGGCGCGTCCCGGATGGCGTACTCCCTCGCGGAGCGCGGCGAAGCGCCGCGCCTGCTTGCCTCAGTGTCCAAGGCCCGGGTTCCAGTGGTTGCCGTCCTGGCCAGCGTCGCCTTCGGTGTGGTCACGGTGGTACTGGAACTGGCCTTCCCGGAAATGGTCCTTCCTGTCCTGCTCAACATCGTGGGTTCCACCTGCCTGCTGGTGTGGACCTCCGCACTCCTGGCCCAGCTCGCCTTGCGCCTCCGCGCCGACCGCGAGGGCACGGAGCTTCCCCTGCGGATGCCCGGCTTCCCGGCGCTCACGGTGTTTGGCCTGGTGATCCTCGCGGCGATTTTCACGGTGGGCTTTATCGGCGAGGATTCCCGTCCCCAGCTGCTGAGCACGTTCACGCTGGTGGCGCTGCTGGCGGTGGGGTGCTGGCTGAACCAGCGGAAGCGTAAGGCTGCGCCGGTTGTGGGCTCCTCCGAACCTGCCAAGGAGCCTGCGCTGATCGACTAACTAGGGGACGCCGACCCGCCTCGCGGGTTCGGCGCAAGCTGAGGGCGCGTCCGGTCTGACCGGGTGCGCCCTTCGGTCTTGGGGTGCCGGGTTGGCCTTGTTGAGCATCAAACCGGCTGGGTGACGCTTGCGTCGATGGCTAGGCGCCGCTGCAAGGGCTTGAGCGCCGGCCGAGGGCGAGGGCCATGTGATGGAACATCACGTGATGAGCAGCGTGGTGTCAGGTGCCGGGAGGTCGCCGGTGTCGGACGGGGCGGCGCGGCGGAGACGCGCTCGACCAGTGTGTGCGGCATGATCTTGGGCCCGAGGTCGCGGGAGGGATCAGCTTTTCACGGCCATCCGCCCCACCTCCTCCAGCGGCTGCGCCATGGTGATCGGCGGCGGGTTCACGTGGTGGGAGGGTGGAAGTGTTGTCGAAGCCGGGGACGGAGACTTCCTCCGGCACCCGCAGGCCGCGGCGCTGCAGTTCGTTGACGACGGCGGCACCCACCTCATCGCTGACCGCGAACATCGCGGTCAGGCCCGGATCTTGCTGCAGCAGCTCGTCGACGCCTGCGGCGCCGCTTTCGTAGAAGAAGCTGCCGACGGCGGCAGCAGTGCTTTCTGAAGTTTCGATAGAGACCGTTGGCGCCCGAAGGTGGTGTCCCTGCAGCGTCCGGCAACGTGTTTGTCTTGGAGCCTTCGAAAGGGCTTTTGACGCCGCGAGTCGTGGGGATCCTGGCCGTTGCGGGCTGCCCTTTTCCTGACACTCGCGGAGTAGTGCCTTCATGACGGGCAGCTACTGAGTTGGCAGCCGATGGAAGGGCCGAGAAGTCGGAACGGGGACCGTTGGCCGAACCCACCGCGGCTTGCGACGCTGGGCCAAGCTGGCGGCATTGGAGACTCAGGTGCTCAAACATTTGCGACTCGCCCTGCGAATCCTCGGCCTATTACGGGTTACTGCCTGGGGCCGGCTAGAATCCTAGGCATGGCCAAACCACTACGACTCATTGATCTTTTTGCGGGCGCAGGCGGGATGACGGAAGGGTTCGAGTCCACCGGCAAGTTTAAGACCGTTGTCGCAGTTGAACACGACCAGCATGCCGCTGCCACCTATGCACTGAATCACCAGGCTGAGCGCGTGTACGCGGGCAAAATCGAGGATTGGCTTGAGGAAGGGCTGGTGCCTGAAGCTGATGTGATCATCGGCGGACCTCCTTGCCAAGGGTTTTCGGCCTTGGGCAAGCAAGACGTATTGGATGAGCGAAATTTTCTTTGGCGGAAATATGCGGAAACCATATTAGCGGCGCAGCCAAAGTACTTTGTTGTCGAGAATGTCCGACAATTCCTGAAGTCCGATCAGTATGAAGAATTTGAACGCTGGACTCGACCGGGGAAACCTCTGGAGGACTATGTTCTTCAGCCGTACCTGCTAAACGCCGCAGACTTTGGGGCCTATCAGTCGCGTGTACGGAGTATCGTGATTGGTCGTTTGAGGGAGCTTCCAGAGGTGCCCGAACCCGAAGGCGCCTACATCGGCTGCCATCGAACCGTCGGAGAAGCTTTTGCCACTATTGAGGCCCACGTGGTCGAGACTACCTTCCCGAAGGTCTCCTTCGAGTACAATGGGCAGCGAATTCCGGGACCGTATAGTACTCAGGAGCTGCACGTCACTAGGAACTATACGCAGCTTTCACTCGACAGGTTTAGACAAATTCCCGTTGGTGGGAACAGGTTCAACATCCCCACGGACTTGCTAGCTAACTGTTGGAAGAATCATACGAGCGGTTCAGGTGATGTGATGGGACGACTTCGCAATGACCGTCCTTCAGTGACCATTCGAACAGAATTCTTCAAGCCCGAGAAGGGCAGGTATCTTCACCCAAACCCGAGCGTGCACCGCGCAATTACGCACTACGAGGCAGCAAGGCTCCAGGGCTTTCCAGATGACTACAAGTGGGCAGGATCGAAGACTTCCATAGCTCGCCAGATCGGTAACGCAGTGCCGGTGCAGCTTGCAAGTCACCTAGCGAACCTGATTGCCGCCCAATTTCATGCCGAGGTCGTCGTTTCCGGCAAGCTGCCCGTATAAGCTCAACAGCCAGGCTTGGTGTTACCGGCTTGGCTAGGCCCTCCAGCCTGATAGAACTGTCTTACAACAACGTGGTTTTCTGACATACACCGATCCTGTGGGGGAGCATCTTGCCATACGACTATTGGGCGGACACGGACAGTGATCTGAGTCGCTTCGTGGCAGACGAGACACTTCAAGCGTTGAACGCGTATAAAGCACGCCCAGACTTGATTCGTGAGCACAGCAATATTGAACAAGCCATCACCCAGAGCGGATATGGTCGCAAGCAGCTGAATGAGCTGATTCAGAACGCGGCAGATGCCGTCGATCTTCCAAACGGACGAATACGTATCGTGCTGACTGACGGAACGTTGTACTGCGCCAACCAGGGATCACCGTTTACGGAGGCGGGATACCGCACCCTGATGCTCTCGCATTCCTCCGAGAAGAGGGATGACCAGATCGGGCGGTTCGGCCTTGGATTCAAGTCCGTCATTCAGATTTCGGACGCCCCGCAGATTTTCAGTAAGACCGGTTCTGTCAGGTGGGACCGCCAGCACAGCACCGAACTCCTTGAACCGTTGCGGCCGGGGTTGGATTCGTATCCAGTCATGCGAATCGCCACACCGGTTAATCCTGTCGCTGCTGCCAGCGCGGATCCCGTTCTTGGCGAACTCATGTCCTGGGCCACTACGGTCGTGAAGCTCCCCTTGGTTCAGCAAGCAGCGTGGTTAAGCGAGGAGATGCGGAAGTTTCCTCACGAGTTTTTGCTATTTTCCCAAAACGTAGGCCTCCTTGAGTTCGACAACAGAATAGAAGGATCTCTTACTGCCTGGTGTGCACACCGCGATGGCTCCGACGTTTTCCTCGAAAACGATGACGTGCAGGAGGAATGGCGGATCTTCCGCTACAAGCACCACGTCAGCCCCTCAGCGGCCGTCGAGGCAGGATCGATAGCCGCCCGGGAAACAGTGGACGTCACCTGGGCAGTACCCATCAAGGGCAACCCCCGCCGTCAACGTGGTTCATTCTGGAACTACTTCCCAACAAGTCACACGACCTCCCTAAGAGGAATTGTGAACGCGGCCTTCAAGATGAACGAAGACCGCCACAGCATGCTTCACACGCTGTATAACAAGGAAATTCTGCAGAAAGCCGTCCCGATGATGGTTGCTGGAGCGTTGACGTCTTTCCGCGACGACGCTGACCCTGCCGGTTTCCTGGACTTATTGCCCGCACGTGGGCGGGAAGCCCCTTCGTGGGCCGACTCTGTCATCAATGAACCCATCTTCACCGCGCTATCGGCGGTCCGATGCCTGCCCGACAGGGCCGGGGAGCTTCAGCTCATTTCGGATCTCTTATTCCCGCCAGATATGGATGAAGCCACTCGCCTTGAGGAGATGTGGGATAGCTGGGTTGGGCTTGATCGGCCGTGGTTGCATCGTTCAGCTTCCACGACGAAGGAGCGGCGACTTATGGTGCGACGTCTCCTGGGTCTTGCGAACAAGGGAAGAGCCCCGGTTGAACTGTGGCTTGAAGAGATCACTCACGGCCGCCGTCTGGACGATTTCGAAAATGCTCTTCGGATGGCGGTCGAGATCGACAAGCGTTACCCGGACCATCGGGCCGCCATGCGCCGGAGTCGCATCGTGCTCATGCAGGATGGCAGTGCCCGGCCGCCGATCACTTCAAAAGTGTTCCTCCCAATAGACGAAGAGGACGAGGGAGATAACCTCGTCTCTTACGAGTTGCTGCATCACGGTGACGTCAGCACCCTTCTCAAGGCGCTGGACTTCCAGGCCCTTGATGACAGAGGAAAAGTTGACCGCATCGCCCGCCAAGTCGCAAAGGACTACGACGACGAAAGTGCAGCCGAATCTCTTTGGCGGCTTTCTCGTGCCCTGCCAGTTCCGGAAATGCTTGCCATTATTGGAGACCGCCTTGATATCGGCAAGCTCCGCGTTAGGTCAAAGGACGGCCGGTGGCGTCCGACCGCCGAAGTCTGGCTGCCCAATGGTCTCATCCCCGCTAACAGCATCGGCGACGAACACCTTCTCGTTGACGAGCTCTTTCATCGCCAAGACCTCAACCTCCTGAAAAGCCTAGAAGTCAAGAGCACGTTAGCGGAGCCCGCCACAGTGAAAAGTGGGCCATCCTATGACCTGTGGAAGTCCTCGGAAGCTGCAAGAATTTCTGCTGAATCAAGAACTTCACCTGTTCCAGTGTCGGAAGCATCCCTTCGCTTCAGCCCGGTACTGGCCACCTCGGACCTTCACCTCCTGTGCAAGGCATCCATGCGCACTCGGGAAAAAGTCACTCAGAGGATCCTCTCTGACACTCAATACAAGACAAAAGTTGAGTTCAGCAGCACCTACAAGAGCGCGCAAATCATTGATGGGCCGGATATGTGGTGGGTGCGGAACTATGGTGTCCTGCAAACCCGGCTCGACTTGGTGGACGTGAAGTACTGTGCTGGTGCCGTTGAGGGGATTCCGGTGGGGTTCCTTCCCTACCCCGGGCCATCCCACGCCGAAAAGTTAGAGCTTCCAGACTCCGTGGACAAGGTCAACTGGGGTTACGCGCTGCCGTTGGCCGAGCATAAACTTCCATGCGGGCGCGTTCATGAACTGTACGGACTCCTGGCAAAACTTGGCGTTCGTCGACCCACGGAACTATTAGTCCAGCAGACAGACGGCACCACTACGCGATACCCTGCAGAGTTCATAGCTGTTGCCGAAGATGACGACACCTATCAGTTCCTTTTACAGTCCGCCAAAGTCGCGGCACTTTATACCGGGAACCCGGAACTGACCGAACCCCTCTCCGAGCAATGGAAACTCCAGAAAGTCAAAGTGGAGTTTTTTAGCGCCTTCGAACATGTGAAAGATGAAGAATCGGACACTGAGACAATCAACTCCCTGTATCCCTTCCTTCACCAGATCGAGTCGAAAATTAGGCGCAGCACCAAGTGCATCCCGTGTCTGTCCCTAAGCACTGTCCGTTCAAACAGCTATAACGAAGAGCAAGATGTGGAACATCACGAGACGTTCCGTGACGGCTCGAACTTCTACTACGCCTCCTCCTTGTCTAGCAGAAGGCTACTCACCGCCCTTCTCCAGGATGCTGGCAGCTCCCGTCGCTCCGCCGATGTCGAAGCAGAGATAAGGCGGCTGGCCAAGGTAGAACGCACGCTTCCGGGAGCTGATCCCGAGCCGGCCCCGGAGCCTGAACACCTCAAGACACATGCCAGCGGATTCATCCCGATTGACGCAACCAGGAACCTCAGCGAACAGATGACGCTAATCGAACGAGCGGTTCTTCGTTACCTGGACACCCCTGATGCGAATGTTTTCGACCTCCGGCTCAACTTCGAGGTCGATGTCTCCCAAGGCATCACAAATGAGGCAGTCAGCAAGGTCACAGAAAATGTGTCGAAGCTCGGTGGTCAAGCTAGGTTTGAGGACTAAAAATGCAACCCACATACGAACTCGACGAACGACAATGGTCTACTGAAACCGTTTTGCCGGACCCCTCAACCATTGCGGCTATCGGAGTGCACCACAACCTCACGAGTGCCTTGGCAGACCTCGTTGATAACTCCATTGATGCCACGGCCAGCCACATCCGGATCCGTTTGGTGCAGCGCAGCACCACCATACTTGGGCTCCAAATCATTGATAACGGGCGAGGCATGACTGCTGAGGGGCTAAAACAGGCGATGACCTTCGGAGCGCGGCGTGAGTATGGGGCTGAAGATCTTGGGCATTTTGGGCTCGGCCTTAAGGCGGCCTCTCTATCTCAGGCCACCTCCTTCGAGATCTATTCTCGCCAAAAATGGGGACCTGCAGTCGGACGCCGGATGGATCAAACAGTAAGTCAGGACTTCAGCGTCGGAGTAATGGAGCCAGGAGCCGCAAATGAGCGACTTGACGGCGTTGCTGGCATGGAACTACCAAGTGGCACCTTGGTGGAGTGGCGAGGCCTGAAGGACGTAATACACACGTCCAACCAAGGGGAACTCACCGAATGGAGATCAGCCAAGCTTCGCTCTATTCGCGAGCACTTGGGTATTACCTTTCATCGGCAACTGCGCCTGGGCACCGTGAAAATGGACATAGACACATTCGACGTTGAGCGAAGCAGAGCCCTCCCTCCCCTCCAAGTTGATCCCATCGACCCCTTCGAGGGCTCCTTGCAGCAGGACGGCTACCCGCGGAACTTTGTCGTCGACCTTCCAGACGGAGCATCATGCACGATCGAGGCGCACCTATTTCCTCCTCGTCTGAACTCGGCAGCTTTCGATTTATACGGGGAACCGGGAGAAGCGAGGCAGGGAATCTACTTGTATCGACGGGGCAGGCTTCTGTCGGGCGGGAAAAACTGGGCAGGTCTCCGTCTCCCCAAGAAAGAGTTGGGACTCGGCCGAATCAAAATCGACCTTGATGCGGCAAACGAGCACTACATAGCACTCAACGCGGAGAAGGTTACGCCCGTATACTCCGAGGACTTCACCCGCGCAATGGCGCGGGCCCATACACCGGGTCCTTCATCATCCAATCTGGATTCATACTTTACTGACCTTCAGAGAGCCCACAAGGAGTCCAAAAAGACCAAGCGTCAAGAGATACGGCTGGTTGAGCCGGCCGTTGGGTTGAACCCCGCAGTCCTTTCCCGCCTCACTGACCTCCAGGATTTTGCTGACTTCGATCCCATCGATCTGCGCTTCGTTACCCTCCCATCCACAGAACTGTTTCGGGCTGATCGGACAGCACGACGAATCGACGTCAACGTAGAGCTCGTCCGAAGGATCTATGGATCAGGAGGCCGCTTGAGCAACCGAGACGGCCAATTGCTCAAGGCCTTCCTTTACTTCCTCCTCGAAAGCGACTTCAAAGTTGAACAACGGTGGAACGTCGTACGGGAGGACAGGCATCGCATCCTCAACGACGTGCTGTTGACGGCCTTTGCCGAAGATTTCATCCAGCCGAACGTTCAAAAAGACCAGGCACACGAGAAGAACGGCGGTGCCTAGCATATGGCCCCAGATTCATCCGGCGAGGTTCGTAGACTTGAACCCGAAACCATAGAACGGTATTTCAGGTCACCAAATACTGTTGTGCATCTGCTTTCGCAAGCTCCTCGATGCGAGCTTCACATCGAACCCGCGACCGAAAGCTTGGAACTCCGCGTTCCGAGTGACGGTTCGAACCCCGATCTCAGTCCGTTCGAGAACATTGAAGTTGACTACGCGACCGACCCGGATCAGGACTGCTTCGTACTGAGGCTCGCCGCCGGTGGAATGCACTACGCTGCGTACTCGTTCATAGCCAAGATCGTTGAGGAACTGCAGCAGGGCCACTTCTTTTCCAGTGCAATCTCCCTCAGCCTCAAAGAATACGAGTTGCTCATCCAAAGCCGCAGGCTACTGAGCTCCGAGAAGCAGACCGGACTCTTAGGAGAGCTGCTGCTGCTGACGTATCTCTGCAGTGTCGACCCGGTCTCGGCCATAACATCGTGGCTGGGGCCGCAATCGGAACAACACGATTTCTCGTTCGACACCTTCGACCTGGAAGTCAAGACGACGAAATCGGAACGACGAACACACCGTATTGGATCAGCCACCCAGCTTGAACCTTCCGAGAACCGTTCTCTCTTGTTTCTCTCCATTCAGCTCACTGCGGCCGGCGTTGCAGATAATGCATTCAGCCTGGCGGGGCTGGTATACAAAATTCAAGACCTCCTTGGCCCGCATACGCTGCCATTCAATGAATACCTGGCCAGACTCGGATGGAGGTCGGCCGACGTGGAGTCATACCGCACCAGGTACGTACTCCGTTCCCGCCCAGCTTTTTATCCCGTAGATGAACACTTCCCCTCGCTGCAGAATTCTGTTCTACAGCAGACGATCCCCAACTACGAGCATCTATCAGAAATTTCTTATCGGGCCGATGTCTCACACCTACAGCCGGCTCCGGTCCCAGACGCACTGAACGGGTTTGCGTCCTACGCGAATTCGCGACTTCGGAGGTCCTGATGCCCATTACAGAAACCAGAAACGACGCAATCACGAGTGCCATCGCGATGATTGCCGAGAAGGGCCCGAAGTTACTCCTCAACCGTGTCAACTTCTCCCTCGAGGAAGACGGCGTCGAGACGATCGCACCTTCGGAGCTGACCGATCTCCTGACTCGGGAAGGGGATCCGAACGATCCCGCCCAGGTCGAATTCCGTTTGGCATTGTCCAGATGGGACCAGACGACAGATGCACAGTGGCTCAGCGAGGCGCCCAGACACGCTACCCATCCGAAAGGCCCGGAACGACGCGCCTACGTGCTCGGGAAACTAGGCTTTTCGGAGCACGAATTTGCCGCCATCAACTCTTTCTATCCGATTATCAAAGCCGGCACGATCGTCGCGAACCTCACGGACGACGGCCGATGGCCGTGGTACTCATCGGAGAGGCGGACGCGCAGCCACTACTGGGACGTCTACCAAGGGATACTCAAACGCCGCGGCTTCGATCCTGATGCAATAGTGGCGTTGGACGAATCAACCACAGAAATCGTTAGCCGGTTCGCAGACCCCACGTGGGACGAAACCTATCAGACCAAAGGTCTTGTCGTAGGGCATGTCCAAAGTGGGAAGACGGCCAACTTTACCGGCACCGTGGCCAAAGCGATCGATGCAGGCTACCGGCTCATCATCGTATTGACCGGAACCCTTGAGCTTCTTCGAAGCCAGACCCAACGGCGCCTCGACAAGGAACTCGTTGGCTTCGAAAACATTGTCGGTGGAATTGACCTTTCAGACGAAGCTCTTGCCCGAGAAAACATCGACTACATAGCGAACCAGGATGCAGACTGGTTAGCAGGCGACAAGTTCGTAAAGTTCGGCTACGACCCGGAGAGCGTTCCGGGGGTCCCCCATATTATCCGCCTTACGAAAAGCACCGACGACTATAGGTCACTCAGAGCCGGGCTCAGTACTCTCGACTACAAATCGAACATACGTAACCAACAGAAGATTTACCACCCGGACAACCTGTGGGATACCCCTGTCCGGCTTGTTGTGATTAAGAAGAATGCAGCAGTCCTACGCAAGCTCATCAAAGACCTCAAACAGATTCGGGGCAATACCCAGGACTATCCCGCGCTGATTGTCGACGATGAGGCAGATCAGGCCGGAATAAACACCAAGAAACCCCCTGTGAAGCTCACCAAAGAAGAACAGGACGAAGAAAATAAGCAGACGCGCGAGCGGACAGCGATCAACAAACTCTTGTCCGAACTCTTAGGGATCTTGCCACGCGCCCAGTATGTGGGATACACGGCGACTCCGTTCGCTAACGTCTTCATTGACGCCTCCGACGTCGATGACATCTACCCCAAGGACTTCATTTTCAGCCTGACTCCGCCCGATGCCTACATGGGAGGGCGCTCGTTCCACGATCGTCATCTTCTCCTTGCGCCGGACGAGACCAAGACGGCTGCAACGAGTAACCAGGCAGCCTATGTAAGGAACATTTCCTCAACTCCCAACACTCTTGAGCTCAGGCAGCGTGAGATGCAAAGAGCCATGGATTCCTTTGTTCTCTCCGGAGCGATCAAGCTGTGGCGCCAAGCCAGAGGCAGCAAGGGCGACTTCAAGCACCATACGATGCTCTTCCATGAATCCGTCAGGCAAGTCGAGCACAATGCTCTCGCGGACGAAATCCACAAGCTATGGAAGCGGTCAGATTATCTGGGCTTCGACGGTTACGATCGCATGGCAGAACTGTGGGCCGACGACTTCTCCGTGGTCATGCAAGAGCTGACGCAGAGGACCGACTCTGAACTTCCCGATCCACGGACCCACCCGATCCCTTCTTCCTTCGATGACGTCGCGGTATACCTACCCGAAGTCGTGAAACGTGTCGAGGACGGCATCCGCCCAATCGCAGTCGTAAACGGTGACAAAGACAGCGAATACACCCAGGCTGGGGCCGACTTCCAGAAGGGTCCCGTGTGGAAAATGCTTGTAGGCGGGGCAAAGCTCTCCCGTGGCTACACCATTGAAGGCCTTACAGTGACCTGGTACTCACGAAGGGCACTAGCAGCGGACACCCTGATGCAGATGGGCCGCTGGTTCGGGTACCGACCTGGCTACCGGGATCTGGTGCGGCTATACATCGGACGAAATGTTCCGGCATCGGCCAGGAACCCTAAGCCATACGATCTTTATGAAGCCTTTGAATCGATGATCGCCGACGAGGAAGAGTTTCGCGATCAGCTCGAACAGTTCGCTGAACTGGATGAAAACGGACAGCCGCAGGTACGCCCCATCGATATTCCGCCGCTCGTATCACAGAGCTTGCCTTGGCTTAGACCAACCGCACGCAGTCGCATGTACAACGCCCAGATCGTCCAATACGCCAAGGGTGACCGCTTCAAGGACTTCTTCTATCTACCTCCCCGGGAACCGAATCAAAGCAAGAACCGCGAAAATCTGACGGCAATGGCGCCCGTGCTCAAGCGCCTCACCGACTTGGAAACGTTCCAGTACACAACGGCCACCAAGAAACGCTCTTCCTACGAAGCCCAAACAGGTCTTGTGCCGGCACAGGTCGTTATCGACGCACTATCTCTATTTGAGTGGAGCAAACCAGGTCTTGCAGACGCGGACATTCAATTCGTCAAAGAAGCGATCAGCAAGGGAACCATCACAGACTTCAAAGTTGTCATGCCAATTCCTTCAAGAGATCCGGTCATCAGGATGATTGATCTCGATGAGATGGGAGCCACCCGGTTCCCTATCATTGAACGAAACAGACGAGAACGCGGAGACTTTTCTGGATCGTCCCGATGGACACGACAACCCCTTGAAGACCAATTCACAAAGGAGAAGGAGCCGAACGATCCCTCTTCCCGCACAACGGGGACCATCATACTTACCCTCGCCGCCGATCAGTGGAGCGGAGGAGCCGCATTCTCGGAACCCACATCTCTGCCTGCCGACGTAGTCGATCCGGCGGACATAGCGACGCTCTTCTCGTGGGCCCTTCCCCACGCCGCTGCACCGAAGGGAAAGGCAGGTTTCAGCGTACGAGCTCCTGACCGCCCTGACGCACTTACAATCGAGGTTCCATAGGCACCAGAACAGACAACGCAAACAGCTAACTCGGCGCTTTCCTGAGCCTGGCTTGACCGTCGCCCGTGGTCTGGCTATGGCAGTTTGATTCCGGACCGGTATGACAGCTTGTACTAGGGCCACCCACTGTGGGGTTGAGCTTAGGTTCAGAGCTTGGCTGCCCAGCGTTCCTGTGCGGACTGCCGGGTAATGCCGACGGCGCGGCCAATATCTGCTTTCCACTCGTCGTGGATGGCGTATTCGACCCTGCCGGCATCCTCGGCAAGTTCGTGTGGGGAGCGTTGTCCCTACCGTGTATGAGATCGGCGGCGGCCGGGGATGTGACCCGTTCCAACTTCTCGCCTCGCCAGCCGCAACGCAGGCCCGCGCGGCGCTGGGTGATTGTCAGCGATGGTCCAAGACGGCGCCGTAGATCACTAGGAGAACAAGTCAAGGGTACTACCGGCGTGGGTCCTTCCCGGTGGCACGTTTGGGAGGCGCGTCGACGGGTCATCGGCTGGGAGGGCGGCCCCGGGTCCTCCCGGCCTGCCATCCGGGAACGGCGGCGTCCAAGAGTTCGACCTTCGCAGGGTCGAGGTCGCCGCGGCGCCGTTTGTATCGCTGGGTGTGGATCCATACACCGAGGGTGTGTTCACGGTCCGAGTCGGTCTTGCGGTGGCGGGGCCAGTCGTTGCCTTCCCCCCGGTAGACGACGAGCTGGGCCAAACGGTCATTCCACCTGGCCTCGTCCTGGGCTTCTCTGCGGTTTCCCAGCCACCCTGGCACCTGAGCCAGACCGTCACGGTACGCTGGCTCCAAGGCACCCTCGGCTGCTTCGCTCCGACGATCAGAGAGCCACCGGGCCATCGACCGTTCACCCTTGTCCTCGGAGCGGTCACGTGGTAGTCGGCCCTTCGCCCTAACCCATTCAATGATCTCTTCCATTCGGGCGATGCTCGCAGGAGAGGGGCGGCTCTGGGTACTCAAGGAGGCCAGATGTGCTGCCTCGAGTTCCGGGTTCTGGCGGCGTGCGATGACCAGGTGATACCCGACGACAGCAGGATGAACGCGCACCAAGTCGGCTATGCGTTTCCGACTCAGCCCAAGCCGGTACATCAACACCCATTCTGCGTCGGGAGCGCGCCGCAACTGCCTGTCCATAATGGTGTCATCTTGCCACGGTCCCGGGTCGGAACGGGTCCACGCTGGAGATGCGGCGGAAATTCGCCAGCCACCACCCGCCTGTCAGTGCGTTCCTGCTGCTGGTCTAGGTGCGGCTCCACAACAGCTCCGAAGGGCATTCCGCGCACGTGGGCAAGGCCGGCTACATCGCCGCGGCCCTGGCCGTGGCGAGCGGTTTCTGCGGGCCGATGGGCCATGCCGCCACCCGTGCAACGGCGACGACGCCGTCGTCGGCAAAAGGCAGGCCGGGTGTGAAAGCCGGCCTGCCTTTGGCGTGTTTAGAGCCCGCCTACATAACCCCGGTCGGCACCAGCAGCGCCCAGGCCAGGGCGGGGGCCACCAGGACCACGCCGCCGGCGTACATCATGAGCTGGCGGTAGACGCGCTGGCGGTCGTTGTCGCGGGCGTTGGCCACCACCAGGGCGCCGTCGGTGGAGAAGGGGGAGACGTCCACCACGGTGGCCGCGATGGCCAGGGCCGCCACGGTGCCGGAGGCGCTGAGTGAGCTGGTGGCCAGCAGCGGGCCGGCCATCGGGATGAACGCGGTGAGCAGCGCCGTCGAGGATGCGAAGGCGGAGCCGACGCCGATCACGTAGCAGAGCACCAGGGCGATCAGCAGGGGAGCGCCCAGTGCCAGGGCCATCTCGGCGAGGGTGTCGATGACGCCCACGTGCTGGAGCAGGGAGACGTAGGTGATCATGCCGGCCACCAGTAGCACGGTGGACCAGGACACGCCCCCGATGAAGGTCTTGTGTTCCTTGATGTTGACGAACGCCAGGAGCAGGCCGGCGGTGAGGGCCACGAAGCCGATCGGCATGTGGAAGCCTAGCGTGCACACCAGGATCGCGGCGATCAGGAGCAGGGTGAAGACCTGCTGGCCGGTGGGGCGGCCGGTGCGCGGCGTCTCCAGGCCGGCGTACTGGTTGCTGTGCTTGTCCCGCAGCTTGCCCAGCAGGCCGAACACCACGATGGTCAGGGCGGAGAGGATGAAGTTCAGGGCGAAGCTGGCCAGGAACAGCGAGCCCTGCGAGATGGGGAAGCCGTTCTTCAGGGCGATGTCGTGCACCAGGACGCCGGCGACGGACAGCGGGGAGAAACCGCCGGCGTGGGCGCCGTTGATCACGAAGGCGCCCATCAGGACCGGGTGGATGCGGGATTCGTACGCCAGGCCCAGGGCCGCCGGGGCCAGCAGCGCCACTGCGGCGGGGGAGAAGGTGCCCAGCGCCGTCAGCGCCGCGGCCAGGAGGAAGAACACCCAGGGGAGCAGCATGGTCTTGCCGCGGACCAGCCGCACGCAGGTCTGGACGATGATGTCGATGGACCCGTTCCGCTGGGCCATGCTGAAGAAGTAGGTCACGCCGATGATGGTCAGGACGATGCTGGCCGGGAAGTCCGCCAGGATTTCCTTGTCGGTCATGCCAAGGATGAAGTAGCCGACGCCGAAGGACGCCACCAGCCCCATGACGCCGATGTTCAGCGGCCATTTGGTGGCGACGACGAACATCACCACAAGGATGACAAGCGGGATGATCTGGGTGGCGGTCATGGTCGGCTCCGATTCAGAGGCGGCCGCGGGGTTGAACAGGGCACCTCCGAACAGGAGGACCATCAGCCCCAGCATCGTGATCGCGGCCACCGTCACCAGCAGGATACGGCGACGGCGGTCGGGACGCCCGGAGCGCTCCGCCCGGGTCTCGCCGGGCGCTGTCTGTTGCGGTGCCATTTCTTCGGTCTTTTCTGCAGTCTTTTCTGCGATGTTAGTCATGATGCTGTCTCCTCATCGAGTAGCGCCGGCAAAAGAGGCGTCGACGGCGGTGCCGAGGGCCTCGGGAAGGTGGATGGTGGTGGTGGCAATGGTGCGGGCGGTGCGGTCGACGCCGACCAGCAGCTGCCCGTCGCGTTCCTCGCTCCAGGTTTCAATCACCCCGGCCGGGGTGCGCAGCCGCAGCGTGGGGCCGGCGGTGCCGCCGGTGATGTCGCCCAGCAGCGTGCCCGGGGTGCGGGCGGCGAGGGTCAGGGCGATGCTGCCGGTGATGGCCAGGGCCGGGTGCGGCTTGCCCATCGAAAGCATGACGACGGCGACGTCGGACTCCGCGTCGGACCCGGCCGGGGCGGCAACCACCGCGACCTTGGGAACGGCGCGGGCGGCCTCAGCAGGCGTCGCCGCGAGCCCCATCCGCACGGCGGCCTGCCGCCGGATGTGTTCCAGGGTATCCAGCTGCAGTTCCAGCCCGGCGGTCCAGCTGCCGTGGCGCTCCGGGTCCAGGCCCAGGTCCTCCGCGCGCAGCATCACGACCGGTGCTCCGGCGTCGACCATGGACACGGTCCAGCGGGTGCCGCCGGCGACGATGGTGTCCGTGGCGGAGCCGGTGGGAAGCAGCCTGCCGGTGGTCTTGCCGGCCGGGTCCAGGAAGCCGAGGCCCACCCGGTAGCCGGGGAACGGGACGCCGGGCATCTGGGCCTGCGGGACGATCGGCAGGGCGCCGGCCGGCGTCGCCACCCGCTGGATGATGATCTGGCCGGTGTTGGTGTTGCGGGTGACGATCCGGGTGACGTCGCCGTCGGGGACCACCCAGCCCTTTTCAATCGCGTACAGGCCGACGACGGCGGAGCAGTTGCCGCAGTTGCTGCCCCAGTCCACGGCGGCTTCCTCGATGCCCACCTGGGCGAAGGTGAATTCCACGTCGACGCCGGCGTCGGCGGGGCGGTGCAGGATCATCGCCTTGCTGGTGGTGGAGGTGGCGCCGCCCACGCCGTCGATCTGCCGGTGGTCGGGGCTGCCGAACAGCCGGGGCAGCAGCACGTCCGGGCTGGTCCCGGTCTCATCCAGCTGCCCTGTTTCGAAGACCCAGCATTTGCTGGTGCCTCCGCGCATCCACTCCGCTTCGATCTTCATGGTCTGTTCCTTGCTTCGGTTCTGGCCCGAGGTGTTCAAGGCCTTGATTCGAGATTGATCCAGATCACAATTGAAGACAAGGTTGGATATCTGCAAGGGAGTGTAGCGATGCTTCATTCATTGCCAGCGTTAGGCTGAACGCCCTCTCGGCGGAGCGACGTCGTCGGAAATGGGGCGCTTAGTGCCGCGGATTGCGCGGGGGATGTATAGAATTAACGGATTCAACAGAAGGGCATAGCGTTGCTTAACGATGCTGACGAGGAATTGTTCGACATCCGGCGCCTTGCGCTGCTGGTGGAGGTGGTGGAACAGGGATCCATCACCGCCGCGGCCGAGCTGATGATGTACACGCCCTCCGCCGTCTCGCAGCAGCTGCGCAAACTTGAGCAGGAAGTGGGGCAGCCGCTCCTCAACCGCCGCTCCCGCGGGGTGGTGCCCACCGAGGCGGGGCAGATTCTCGCCGGCCACGCGCGCAAGATCATCGGGCAGATGCGGGCGGCGCAGTCGGACCTGGACCAGATCGCCGGCCTCAAGCGCGGCTCGCTGACCGTCGGCACGTTCCCGACGCTCGCGGGGTCCTTCCTGCCCGTGGTGATCCGGGCGTTCAAGAAGAGGTACCCGGCCATCGGCCTGTCGCTGCGCAGCGCGCGGTTCGATGACCTGGTGAGCGACCTGCAGTCCGGGGTGACCGGGCTGTGCCTGCTGTGGGACTATCCCTGGAACCGCTTTCACGACGACTCCATCCGGATCACGGAGGTGTTCCAGGAGAGCACGGTCCTGCTGGTCTCCCGCAGCCACCCGCTGGCCGACCGGGACGAGATCCGGATGGAGGAGCTCCGCAAGGAATCCTGGATCGTGCGCGCCGAGGCCCACCCGGTGGTCGAGGTGCTGCAGCGCTCCGCCCACGAGGCCGGGTTCGAGCCGACCATCGGCTTCCTGGCCAACGACTACCAGGAAGCGCAGGCGATGGTGAGCGTCGGCATGGGGGTGGCCATGGCGCCGAAGACCGCCGTGGCCCTGCAGCACCCGGATGTCCGGGTGATCAGCCTCGGCTCCGCCGCACCGCTGCGGCGCGTGCTCCTGGCCCAGCGCCAGGACAAGGTCTACGCCCCGGCCGAGGTCGCCTTCCACTCCACGCTGCTCGAGATCGCCCGCGAACGGGCCGGGGACTACCTGTAACGACGGCGGCGGCGAGGGCGCGGGTCGTGCTCGGCCTTCGCGGCAGCAGCTGAACAAAAAGCGGGGTGTGCATTACGCATGCACACCCCGCCCGGCACCCTGTTCCTGCCCGAGGCCGGAAATTCTGCCGAGGCAGCTCCGCGCCGGGGCTCCGATCAGCCGAGACCCGGGATCAGCAGCACTTTGCACGCGTCACCGGTGAGCAGTTCAACGGCCTCGTCGATTTGGCTGAGTTTCTTGCGGTGGGTGATGAGCCAGTCGAGTTCCAGTTTCCCGGAGTCCAGCAGCAGCAGGCTTTGTTCCCAGGTTTCCCAGAGGCGGCGCCCGAAAATTCCCCGCAGGGTGATGCCCTTTTTGTTGATGTACGCCGCGATGTCGACCTCGGCGGGGCGGCCCGGGTGGCCCACCGTGATGACGGTAGCTTCCCTGCGGACGGCTTCGAAAAGTGTTTTCAGGGTCCCGGGGGCTCCGGAGCATTCGAAGGCGACGTCGAAGCCGCCGCGCCGGCCGGTCAGCTCGCGGCAGCGCTCCACAATGCCGTCATCGGGGTGCAGCGCGGTCGCGCCAAGCTTTTCGGCCTGGGCGCGCCGGTAGGGGTTGGGGTCGACGGCGATGACGTGCGAGGCTCCCATGAGCAGTGCCAGGTTCACCACCACCAGCCCCACCGGTCCTGCCCCGCTGACCAGCACCGCCCGTCCTGCGACAGAGTAGTTGGCGCGCTGGATGGCGTGGACTGCCACCCCGGCTGCTTCGAGGAGGGCTCCGGATTCCAGGGACAGGCCCGTGGGGAGTTTGACGCAGATGTCCTGCGGGACGGCGGCATACTCAGCGAAAACGCCGTCGATGTGCATGCCGAGGATTCCGGTGCGCTCGCATGTGTGGGCATCGCCCGTGCGGCAGGGGAAGCACTGGCCGCAGGTCAGGTGGCTCTCGAGGGCGACCTGGTCGCCCACCTTGAGTCCGGTGACGCCTGGGCCGACCTCGACGATGGTCCCTGCGCCTTCGTGGCCCAGGATGACCGGAAGGTTGAGGTTGAAGGCCTGGGCCGAGGGGGTCCATTCATACAGTTCCCGATCGGTGCCGCAGAGGGATGCCGCGCCGACTTCGATGACGACGGAGCCTTCGGTTGCCTTGGGGTCACCGGCGTCGGTGACGTAGGTGACGCCTCGCTCGGCCGCGTTTTTGACTACTGCCCGCATTGGGGGCCGCCTTTCATTGGTTCTGATGATGCGTGGAGGAAATTGTCTGGAGTGTCAGCTGGGCTGGCCGGAGAAGCGGCGCAGGATGTCGGTGGGGCCCACCTGCCCGCCCTTGAGCAGCAGCCGGCAGTTTCCGACGGCGGAGCTGCTGTCGGCGCGCAGGATCGGGCCGGCGGTGACGAACTGGTCCGAGACGCGCAGTTCGCGTACGCCCATGGCGATCAGCGCGTGGCTGGAGGTGTCTCCGCCGCAGACGGCTATGTCCCGGGTGAGGCCGGCGTTGGCCATCCGTGCGGCGATGCCGCCGATCAGGGTTCCGACGTAGCCGGCATCCGCAGGTTTGGCGGCTCCATAGCGGGGATCGCCCGGACCCCGGGTGGTGTGGACCACGACATTCCGGCCCTTTTGGAGGGCTGCTGAAACGCGCCGGTCCAAGGCAGCCTCGGCGTCGGCGTCGGGTCCCTGCAGCAGCCCGGCGGGGACGGGAACGTCCTCCCAGCCGTGCGAGACGGCGTCGTTGATCTGTTCCGCGGTGGTGCTGGATGCGGAGGCGCTGATGGCCAGTACGGGTCCTGACGGGTGCTGCGGTCCTGGTGTGCGCGGAGCCTGGTCCGAGATGGTGCGCGCCAGTGCCGCCATGATGCCGCCGGAGCCAACAACCACCGAGGGCCCGTGCCCGTGCTCCTCCCGGGTCAGGGCTTCGGCGACGGCGTCCATGTGCCGTTCGTCCACGGCGTCCACCACGAAGGCCGGCGCGCCGGGTTCCCGCCGGCGGTCCGCCCAGGCGTCCTTGAACGTGCCGTCCTCATAGGCGGGCAGGTGGATGGCGCCGGGAACGTCCCCGGTGCCGAGCTGTTCGGCGAGGACCTGGCGCAGGTCGGCCTCGGCCATCGGGGTGGACGGGTGCCGGGACATGACCGGGTGGCGGTCCAGCCGGTAGATCTGGCCGGCATGGGCAGCGTAGTGGTTGCTGAACGCGGTGTAGCGGCCAAAGGCCGGCTGGGCCGGGACCACCGGGACCGGGCCGTGCAGGGGGAACTGCTCATGGAGCAGCTGGATCCCGCGGCCAATGCTGCCGACCGTGACGGAACTGTCGAAGGTGGAGCAGACCTTGTAGAGGAGTACGTCCAGGTGGAGAGCGGCGATGCCGGCCAGATCCCTGCGCACCAGGTTGTCGAAGGCCGTTCCGGCCAGGGACCTGGAGGGCCCGGCGATTCCGACGACGTCGGCATCGGCTGGCAGGGTCGCGTCGCCAATGACCAGGACGGCTTCAAGACCGTAGCGGTGGCTCTGGGCGAGGACGTCGGCGGCTCCGGTGAGGTCGTCTGCGACGAAACCGAAAGCGGGCATGTCAGGCACCTTCCCCGAAGGTTTGGACTGCGTGCAGGAGAACATTGTCCCCGGTCTTGGACAGCGTTTCCGCTGCCGTCTGGAGTGGTATGCCGGCCACGGCCGCGTCCCACGCCTGGCGCAGGCTCCGCACTCCGGCCCCGGGGCCGTCCGGGTGGGCGGCGACGCCGCCGCCGGCGAGCATCATCAGGTCGGTGGATCCCACCGCATTGAAGGTGGGGCCGGGGGTGGTGACGTTCTGCCCGGAAGACAAGACAGGCAGCGGTGCGATGGTCTCTCCGAGGGGTGCGAGCAGGCTGCCGATGTTCGAGGCCACCTCTTCGTCGAGTTCGTAGAACTTGCTGCCCAGCCCGCTGGCATGCAGGTGGTCGGCGCCGGCGAGGCGGGCCATCTGTTGCCAGACCCGGTAGTCCATACCCAGGGACTTGGAGCGCATCGAGGCGGCGAGGCCTGCCCGGTGGCCGTGGATTGGCACCTCGGCGAAGCTGCGCAGCAGGGCCAGAGCGGGCAGCCCCATGACCGGGATGTTCAGCATCACGCAGCGGCCGCCGGCGTCGACCACCAGGTCGTGGCGTTTCTGCAGTCCGGCAAGGTCACCGGTGATGTTGAAGGCGTACATGGTGGAGTGGCCGGTGATCTGCTCGGCGGCGCGGATTTCCTCGGCAGCGACCGCGACTCTGCGCTCCAGCGGCAGGTAGGCCGGGTCGGTCATCAGCTCGTCGTCCTTGATCAGGTCGATGGAGGCCAGGGCCAGGTCCCGCACCACGAGGCGGAATTCCTCTTCAGAGAGCCCGACGTTGGGCTTGACGATGGTGCCGACCATGACGCCCTGTACGTCGCTGATGAGTTTGCGGGTCCCCTCGATGCCGAAGGCCGGGCCGGGGTGGGCTGCGACGAAGTCCGTTGGCAGGGCTATGTCCTGCAGGCGGCAGGCGTAAAGGTCGCCCAGTTCGAAGAGATTGCCGGCAATGGCGGTTTGCAGGGTGGCCAGGTCCGTGCCGACGTTCTCCATGGGGAAGTCCACCGTGACAAGGGCGGCCCGGACCTTCTCGGGAGTCGACCGTGACGGCAGGGAGGGCCGGCAAAAGCCCAGCTCCTGAACGTCCGAGATGCGGGCGGCGTGCCGCTCCCGGATCCGGGCTGACTCGCCGGGGACCGGCAGGAACGTGCCGCTGGACTGCTCGCCCGCCATGATGGCTGCGGCTTTTTCAGGGTCGATCTCTGACTCGAGGTAGTAGGTGCAACGCACCGAGCGCGGGTCGCGCATGGTTTCTCCGTCCATGAAAGGGAAAGTAGGGGCTGTCTCAGACTGTGGCGGGGACCGGATCGGCCGGCTGCAGGCCTCCGGCCCGCTTCAGCGCCCAGGACGCGACGATCGGGGCAAGGATCGCCGTCACCAGGACGGCTGTGGCGGCCTGCGCCGAGGCGGAGGCGACGAAGGGTTCGAAGCGCGGGTCCGCCACGGCTACTACAGCGGGCACTGCGACGGCGTTGCCGGCTGTGGTGCCGGCGGCGAACCCGATGCCGCTCTTGGAACCGCGCCTGAGGATGAGCTTGTAGCCCAGATAGGTGAGGCCCCCGGTGAAGATGACTACTATCAGGCCGAGGAAAATCCCGGCGAACCCGCCCGTGAGCACGGTCTTCAGATTGATGCCGGTGCCAACCGCGAACGACATGAAGGGGATGACGATGTTCGGCACGTGGTCCAATGCCTTTGTCCACTCCCGGTCGACTGCCCCGATGAAAAGGCCGATGATGAACGGAATCAGTGCCGCGGCAAAGGCCAGTACCGGGATATCGCCCAGCCCTGAAGCGCCCAGGAAGAGCAGGGCCAGGAACGGTCCGTCATCAAAGGCGCTGGCGACGTAGGCGCCTGTATCCCGCTCGTCGCCGTACTGGCCGGCGAACGCCAGCCAGAGGGCGCCGTTGCTGTTCCCGAAGATTGCCAGCATCGCCAGGATCGAGACGCCTGCGATTCCTTCGATACCCACCACCAGGCCCAGGGCCACCGCAACTGTGGCAGGGATTAGGGTCTTGCAGACCAACACCACGGTGGTAGTGGAGGCAGCAGCCTTGCCGCTGTGGCTTCCGGTGATCTGGGCGCCGGTGGCGAGGATCAGCACCGCAATCAGCGTCAGGGCGCCCTCCTTGAACAACGCCGTGGTGAAGCCGCCAATTTTCAGGGCCTCGGGCGCGAAGGTATTCATGAGCACTCCCAGCATCAGCGGGATCAGCATCATGCCTGCGGGAACCTTTTGCATGAAGGCAAACATTGGTACACGTGAGCGTCCGGTCCTCAAGTGCAGCTGCGTCATTAGTCGACCTTTCTACGTCATTGTATGTTTCAGCCGTCGGATCTAGTCCGTACAATTAGTACGTACATTACCTGTGGTGTGGATCACCCGTCAAGCAGGGGAAGTCACGCCTACGGGCTAAGATGTGCTCAAGCGCCAAAGGAGTCAGTGTGAGTGTGCAACCAGCCGGGGCAGAGCCCCGGGAACGGGCAAACGGCCTGGACCGGGAGGCCGGGCCGCCCCTCCATGCGCAGATCCGGGACATCCTGCACAGGCAGATCCTGGACCGGCCGCTGCTTCCCGGCTCTCCACTGCCGACCGAAGAGGAACTCCAGAAACAGTTCGGGGTCTCCCGCAGCGTGGTACGCCAGGCGTTGTCCGGCCTGTCAGACCTTGGGCTGATCCGTCGCCAGCGTGGCCGCGGCAGCGTGGTGGCCGCGGCGCCGGTCCTCCGCAGGCATATCCAGCGCGCCGGCGGGCTGGATGAACAGGTTGCCGAGCACGGGCAGCACCTGCGGACCCATGTCATCACCATTGAACACGCAGCCCCGCCTGAGTCCGCCGTCGAGGCCCTGAACACCACCAACACGTGGAAGATTGAACGGATCCGCTACCTGGAAGAGGTGCCGGTAGCCTTCATGCGGACGTGGGTGCCCCGCGACCTCTTCCCGCACTTCACCCAGGAACTGCTGGAAAACGCTTCACTGCTGGGCCTCATGCGGGAGCACGGGTATCACCCGGCGGGCGGTCCCAGGCAGGTCCAGGCCGTGGCCGCAGACCAGGACCAGGCGAACCTGCTCCACTGCAACGTCCGCGAACCCCTGCTTCTGCTGCAGGGCGTAACCCGTGACGCCCTCGGCCACGGGCTCGAATGGTTCAACGTCTGGCACAGCCCCAACACCGTCTTCGACGTCGACGCCCAGGTGACTTCCCAGCCCGGACGCGTGTCTCAGGAGCACATTCGCCGTCTGCGGAACCTCACACAGCAACTTGAATCCGAACTGGCCGATCTTGAACGAGGCGCACGCTAGGGTCACGGCGCCGTTGGCGACCGGCGCTCTGGCCGCTGCCGACCGGGCCTGCGGTCACGCCGGCGCTCAGCGCACCCGCAGGTTCGAGGGCTTGCCGGGAACGTCCTTCGGGTGCAATCCGGCGGCTTGGCCTGCAGCACGCACCACTTGCGCAACGGCATGCCGAGAACCTTTGGAAGGGACCCGTGGTGCTGCTTTACCAGCGGCGTTCCCACGGCGCCGAACAGGGACACGCTGATGCCCGATTCTTCATGCAGCTGGGTGTCGCCGAGCGCCGACCTCCACGCCGTCTCCAGCGCCTTGGTTGCCGCGGCCGCACTGCCGTTGACTCCCTGGAACCTCCGCGTCAGATGCGCGTTCATCCGCTGGTGCTCCGACAGGGAGGGGGCCTTAGCGGGCGCTGCCGGCGCAGCCTTCGCCGTCACAACCTTCACCGGCGGGTCCTTAACCGCCGCCTGCGGTGCCGTGCCGGCGGCCGGCGGCCGGGCGGTCCGCGTGTCCGCGCCGGCGGCGGTGACCACCAGGTCGGCGAGTTCCGCGTGCAGCGCCGCGATCTGCCGGTGGATTGCGCTGATCCGGCGGACGACGTCGGTGTCCCCGCCCTTGGGCGGAACGCGAAGCTTGGTTTCCGCCTCGGGCGGGAAGGTGGTGCGGAACAGCGCACAAAGTGCTGTGGCCAGCGCTAGCCGGGCTCCAGCGTCGGGCAGGAACAGCGGTGACCGGCTAGCCGAGTTGGCAATCACCGCCGCCAGTTCCGGCAGGTCGCCGTACACCTTGCCCCAGCGGATCCGCTCAATGGTGGTGTTCTGGTCCACCTGCGGGGAGTAGACGCTCTGCATGATCCGCAGCTGAAGTGGATCAAATGCGGGGAAGTGCTGGGGGAGGATGCTGCCGCGCAGGGCTGCCCGGACGGCGTCGAGCTGCCGCGACACCTGCTCGATCGGATTCGGCAGGGCCAGGCCGCCGTCCAGCAGCCAGGGCGTGCCCGTGTCGGTGGCGAGAGCGACCCGTTGGGGGAAGCCCTTCCACTCGCTGACCATGAGGGTGCCGTTCCGGACGTTATAGAACAACCAATCCACTTCGGCGACCGGCCTGCCCGGAGCGTCCACCCGGCAATTGCTGAACGCCCACACATCGTCATCCAGCAGCTCCTCCAGCCGGGCAACATCGCGGGGAGACGGTCGGTGGGCAGCCGAGTTGGCCGAAGTAAAGTGCAGCAACGAAAGCCTTCTGGGGCGCTATGCCAACTGAGGGATCCCCACGCCCCGAGCCGGTCGCGCGTCGCGCTACGCCACATCATCACCGGCCAGAAGGCCAAGGGGCAAGCGAGGCTCGCGGGTGGCATAAGCCGCAGGCCGGGACTGAACGTTTGTGCAAACGCTCGCGGCTGTGCCCCGACAGTTTTGCGGGACGACAACAAGCTACTGACCAGTAGCTTTGGGTGTCGGACGGGCGGCATTCGCGAGCGGGCTGGGCCCGTCCGCGAACCCGTTGTTTCGTGCACATCCGTGCAAACCCGTGGCCGGAGCGGGGTCCGCGGTGCCTAGCATTTAGGACCGCGGCCCCTTCCGGCTGCACAAGATCACCATCTGGCACCACCCGCTGACACACGAACAAAGAGGTTTCCATGTCGCTGCTCACCAGAACCCTGTCCATTGCCGCCGCCGCTGTCCTGGCCGCCTCGCTGACGGCGGCCCCCGCCCAGGCAGGCACTCTTGATATTGCCCCGCCCGGCGCGAACGACTGGACCTGCAAGCCGTCCGCCGAGCACCCGTACCCTGTGATCCTGGTGCCGGGGACCTTCGAGAGCATGGCCAAGAACTGGTCCACCCTCTCTCCGTACCTGAAGAGCAAGGGGTACTGCGTGTTCGCCCTCAACTACGGCGAGACGAACGGCGTGTACGCCACCGCACCGGTGGCCGAATCGGCGAAGGAGCTCGCCCCGTTCGTGGACGCGGTCATGGCTGCCACCGGGGCCAAGAAAGTGGATTTGGTGGGCCACAGCCAGGGCGGCATGATGCCCCGCTACTACATGGGCTTCCTGGGCGGCGCCAAGAACGTCCATCACCTGGTGGGCATCGCCCCCTCCAACCACGGCACCAAAGGCGTGATCGTTCCGCCGCCGGGGTTCCTTCCGCCTCCGGACTTCTCCCTCGTGAACTGTGCGTCCTGCGCCGACCAGCAGGCCGGGTCCGCCTTCATGCAGCAGCTCAACTCCATCGGCGACACCGTGGCCGGACCGTCCTACACCGTCCTCTCCACGGTCTACGACGAAGTGGTGATCCCCTACAACAGCCAGTTCCTCAGCGGCCCGGCCCGGACGGTCACCAATATCACCATCCAGGACAAGTGCCCGGCCGATGTCTTCGAACACGACCAGACCCCGAACGACCCCGTGGTGCACCAGTTCGTGGCCCACGCCCTGGGACAGGCCGCAGGCCCCGCCGATCCGGCCTTCCAGCCCGCCTGCCTCTAGCCGGCGCCGGCGCGACGGCGGCGCGACGGCGGCGCGCAGCCCGGTCACCGGGCCGCGATGTGCCCGGCCACAAACTCCGCGTCGTCGCCCACCACGGACAGCGTGGCGGAGAGGTGCTTGGTGAGCCAGGGCAGGCCCACGGCGTAGAGGCCCGGGACCTCCGTGACGCCGCGGCTGTGCCGCGGGTAGTTCCACGCGTCCAGCACCGGCACGTCAAGGAAGCCGAAGTCCAGGCCGTACCCGGTGGCCCAGATGACCGACGTGACCCCCACTGCGTCCAGGTTGAGCCGCGCCCCGGAGTCCGCCGGCAGCCAGTCATCTGCCGGAGGACGCTCGGCGGGCGGGGCGTCGACGCCGGCCGCGGCGATGTAGGCGTCGGCCATCCGCCCCAGCCGCTGCCTGAACCCGGCCTCCACCAGGGCCAGGCGTGCGGGGAGGTCGTCGCTGAAGACGAGAACGCCGTCGTCCGTTCCTTCAAACCGCCCGTGCAGCCGGACGCCCCGGCGGCCCAGGTCCCGCACGTGGATGCTGTGGCCGCCACCGTTGCCCGAGATCAGCGGGTTGCACATAAAGCGCGCGGCCGGGGAGGGGAGCTGGTCCGCCTGGAGGCCGTTGAGGCCGTAGTCCGGACCGTGCAGGTTCAGCTGCAGGATCCAGTGGTAAACGTCCCGGCCGCGGTAGCGCCGCGGAGCCTCAGGGCAGGACGAGACGGACAGGTGGACCTGCCGGCCGGCGTCGAGCAGGTCCTCGGTGATCTGCCCGCCGGACTGCCCGGTGCCCACCACCAGCACGGCGCCGCCGGGCAGCTGCCGCGGGTTGCGGTAGGCGTGGCTGTGCAGTTGGCGGAGGTGCCCCGGAAGCCCGACGGCGGCCGGCGGGATCCGCGGGACCTGGAAGGCGCCGTTCGCGAGGACCACGTTCCGGGCCTGCCAGCGGCCCTGTGTGGTCTCCACTCTGAAACGCCCGCCGGCGACGCCGACCCGGGTCACCTCCGTGCCCAGCCGGACCGGCGCCTTGATCCTCGCGGCGTAGTCGCGGAAAAGTGCGATCACCTCGTCGCGGGGGAGGAAGGCGTCCGGCTCCGGGCCGTTATAGGTCAGCTCCGGCAGCAGGAACCCGAAGTTGGGCGTGTTCAAGTAGAACGAGTCCCACCGGTCCTGCCAGGCGCCGCCCAGTGCGTCCCGCCGTTCCAGCAGCTCATGTTCGACGCCGTTCCGGGTCAGCCAGTAGCTGGTGGCGAGGCCGGCCTGTCCCGCGCCGATCACCAGGGTGTCCACCTCACGGACCGGGCCGGCGTCGGGGGAGGCCATGGCTAGTCCTTCGGAGCCTTGGGCGCCCTGGCGGCTTTCGGCGCCTTCGGCGGGAGAGTGGCCACGTGCTCGAAGGCCTTCTCCACCCACGCCTTGGCGCGGGCGTCATCGCCGTCGCCTTCGGCGTTCCAGACCTCCGGCAACCCGGTGTAGCCGCCCATCGGGCGCTCGGGCGGGCCAAACGGGACGGTCCGCTCGGTGCTCTCGAGCAGTTCCTTGTCCGCCTCTGCCAGTTTCACCCCGACGGTGGGACCGAACAGGCCGGCGAACATGTTGCCGTTCACGAACGCGCCGAGATTCCCGAACATCGGCTTGATCACCACACTTGGGTGGTCCGGGACCACCGAGCGGAAGTGCTCCTTGTCGGCGTCGGACGCTTTGGGCATGTCCATGGGTACCTCCGGAAGCTGCTGATCGGTGTGCCTTCCTGCAGGATATGCCCGGCGGTGCGCACGGTACAGATGGCCCGTGCGGGAGGTGTTTCCGGCGGCCGCAGGGACGGTCCTGCCGGGAACGCAATGTAACGAACTGGTAACATGGGGTAGATGCCGAACCAGTCTGGTCACACACGAGTCACGCAATTGGACGGCCTCCGCGGGATCGCCGCGCTGGTGGTGGTCGCGTGCCATCTGCTCTCCGTCCTGCCCGGAATCGGAAAAGTCGTCTCCGAGGACCGGGCCGCGCCGCTCAGCGCCGCGGCGGACTGGGCCGTGTTTTCGCCGCTGCACCTCCTCTGGAACGGCACGCCGGCGGTCCACGTCTTCTTTGTGCTCTCCGGCTTTGTGCTGATCCTGCCATTCACCAAGGCCGGACCGCGCAGGAGCTGGGCGCCGTACTACGCCAAACGCCTGCTCCGCCTGTACCTCCCGGCCTGGGCCTCCCTAGCCGTCGCGGCGGCGCTGATCATAATGATTCCCCGCACGGAGTCGCCGCTGCAGAGCATCTGGGCGGACATGTTCGTGGTGGACCCCACCCTGGGCCGCGTCGCGAAGGACAGCCTGCTGCTGCTCGGAGCCAGCACCGTCAACACCCCGCTGTGGACGCTGCGCTGGGAGATCGCGTTCTCCCTGCTGCTTCCGCTGTACGTTTTCGTGGCGCTCCGCTGGCGGCGCTTCTGGCACCTGAAGCTCGGGGCAGTCCTGGCGCTGGCCGTTACGGGGGCCGTGCTGAATGCCGACTGGCTGATCTACCTCCCGATTTTCGCCATCGGCGCCATCCTTGGCGTCGAGCGGGACCGGATCCGCGACCTGACCCGGCGCTGGCCCCGCCTCGTCTGGCTTCCGGTCACGGCCGCGGGGCTGCTCCTGGCCAACGCCGAGTGGATCAGCCGCGGCGAGCCCGTGCCCGGCGTCGAGGCGCTTATCACCGTGGGTTCGACGCTGCTTGTGCTGGTGTTCCTGCTGACCTCCCCGGCGAAGAAGCTGGGGGACACGGCCGCGGCCCAGTGGCTGGGCAAGATCTCCTTCAGCCTCTACCTGGTGCACCTGCCGGTCATCCTGGCCTGCGTCACCCTGCTGCGGTCCGTCTCGCTGCCGCTGGCGCTCGCCGTCGCCGCAGTGGCCTCGTTCGGGGCCGCCGAGCTGTTCTACCGCTTCGTGGAGCAGCCCGCCCACCGGGTCTCGATCGCCGCCGGGCGCGCCTTGGAGCGCCGGGCCCGGCGGGACGCTCCGGCGGACAGCCCGGCCATCCCGCGGCCCGCAGGCACGGTACCGACTCCGGCCGGCCGGGAGTACGCCGGTGCCAGCTCCCGCTAACCGGGCGCACCGGCAGCCGGGGGAGGCACTGCTGGGGTAGGCTCGCCTGCGACCGGACCACGCGTTGGTTCCAACTGAAGGGGGCAGGGAATTTCCTTGGATCTACTGGGCGGCCTGAGCCGCGACGAACTCAGCACCTATTCCTGGGTTGCAGCCGCCGCCTTCGCGCTGGTGGCCGGCATCTGGCGTCCCGCCAGGCTTCACTGGACTGCGCTGGGTTCCGTCCTGCTCTTCGCAGCCTTGAACGCGGGCGCCGGCATCTACGTCCTGAACCATTCAATGACGCCCGCTGGTCCGGGGGAGAGCCGCCGCTCAGCGCACCGTCGTTTTCCGGGACGCCGATGATCGGTCAGTTCCTGGGCCCCCTCGACTCCGCCCTCAATGGTGTGGTGGGCGGCGTGAACGAGTTCCTGGCCTTCAAGCAGGCACTTCCCGTGGCGCTCGACTTCTTCGCCGCCTCCGGTTGGGCGCTGCTGGCCTCGTTTCCGCTGGCCGTTCTCGCTGCCGGCATCGCCTTTGCCATCGCCCGGCGCAGGGCCGCGGACTTCGACAGATACCGCGCCACCGTTGACCTGCTCCAAGACGAGCTGGAGCAGGTCAAACGGCAGATCGCCGCAGGGTATGCAGCCGGCCCGGCACTCCCCGCAGAGACCGGCCCCGTCAGGCCTGGTTAAACCGGACCATGTTCCCGGACGGGTCGCGGAACGCGCAGTCGCGAGGGCCCCACGGCTGGACGATGGGTTCCTGCAGGACCTCGGCGCCGGCGGCCCGGACCGCCTCGAACGTGGCATCCAGATCGTCGGTGCGGAACACTTGGATGGGAAGCGCGCCCTTGACCAGCAGCTGCTGGAGGGCGTCGCCGTCGTCCTTGGAACGGCCGGCATGCGGCTCGGACAGCACCAGCTCCAGGTCCGGCTGGGCCGCGCTGCCCAAGGTGACCCAGCGCTGGCCGTCGGAGCCGACGTCGTTCCGCACCTCCAGGCCCAGCGCGTCCCGGTAGAACGCGAGCGACTCGTCGAGATCGTTGACGGTAATTTGTGCGTACTGCAGTGAAATGTTCATGCCCTCCACGCTAGGCGCGCCGCTGCGGGGGTGCTTCTTCAATCCTGCTCAGATTGGACGCGCTGCGTCCGCGGCGGCCGGGTGCGCAGCCGGGCGATGCAGGGCGGCATGGCCTGCACCGCATGGTGCTCCCGGGCCCGGTACTCGCTCGGCGGCATGCCGACGATCTCGGTGAACCGGGAACTGAACGAGCCCAGCGACGTACAGCCCACCTCCATGCACGCCTCCGTCACGCTCGCCCCGGCCCGCAGCAGTGCCATGGCACGTTCAATCCGCCGGGTCATGAGGTAGTTGTACGGGGTCTCGCCGTAGGCCGCCTTGAACTGCCGGGAGAAATGCGCGGGCGACATGAGGGCGCCGGCGGCCATGGTGGGCACGTCCAGCGGGAGGGCGTAGTCGCGGTCGATCAGGTCGCGGGCCCGGCGAAGGTGCGCCAGGTTGGCCAGCTCCTGCGGTGTCATGCGGCCATTGTAGGTCCGGACGAGCCGCCGGTCAGCGCCCCGCGGGCGGCGCCTCGAATGCCCTGTGGTAAAGCAGCCCGCAAATCTCCTGTAGTGTGGAACCTGTTGTTGTGTTTATGCAGTTCGTAGTTCAGGCAGTACGCACGGTCGAAAGCCCGTGTTCTTCTGAAGCAGCGGTTTTGAGCACCCCACACCGGAGGACCCGAAAGTCGGGACTTTTCCTCCACCTTCACGAAGGACAAAAATAATGGCTACTGGTACCGTCAAATGGTTTAACGCTGAAAAGGGCTTCGGCTTCATTTCCCCCGATGACTCCTCGCAGGACGTTTTCGCGCACTACTCCGCGATCAACTCCTCCGGCTTCCGCTCCCTCGAAGAGAACCAGAAGGTCTCCTTCGAAACCGAGCAGGGCCCCAAGGGTCCCCAGGCTACCAACATCCAGGCTCTCTAATTTCCTAGAGATCCGGGACCGTTAGGTTTCGAGCAGGGCCCGTCTTCGGACGGGCCCTGCTTTTTGTTAACCCGGCTGTGCAAAAACCTAGAGTGAAACTCGGTGTCGCTCCGCCAGGAACGCCGTCAGCGCCGGGTTGTCGATCTCCTTCGCCAGCCACGGCACGGCCTGCGCCGCGGCTTCGTCCCCGAGCGCCGCCCGGTGCGACAGCGCCCGCACCGCGAACTCCCGCATCCCGCTCCGGCTGGCCAGCGCCGCCAGCCGGTCCACGAACCCCTGGGCCCGCGGGGACCCCGCGGCGAGGAAGACCTCCGCCGCGGCGTCCAGCAGCCGGGCTGTGTACCAGAGGTACCACGGCTTGGGCTCCAGCCCCCGGTCGATCCAGTGCTCCGCGGCCGCCAGGTCGCCGTGCGCCAGGAACAGCCGGGCCTCGCCGCCCGCAGCCAGCGCTAGGTAGCAGTGGTCCCCGGCCAGCTCGGCCATCACCCACGCCCGGTCGATCAGGGACGCCGCCTCCTCCAGCCGGCCCGCAGCGAGGTAGACCTCGCCCCGCACCCCGGCAACAAACGGCTCGAACGCCGTCCAGTGCTCCGCCGCGACCCCGGCCAGCGCCCGGTCCAGCGCGGCCGCCGCCAGCTCCAGGTCCCCGCGCAGCAGGTGGACCCGGCCCAGCAGCGCGTCGCTGAACGCCTGCTGCCGGCGGTTCCTGACCTCCCGCGCCAGCCGGCCTGACGCCACGAACGCCCCCACCGCATCCCCGTAGTGCGCGGTGTCCGAGGCCAGCATGCCCTGGATCGCCAGGATCCGGGCCTGCTCCTCCGGGATTCCCTGCGCCGCGTGCATGGCCCGCTCCAGCCAGCCGGCCGCCCGGTCCGGCACCCCGCGCTGGACGGACAAGTACCCCAGTTCCCGGAGGGCCGCGGCGGCCGTCCGGGAGACGCCGTCGGGCGCTTCCGCGGACAGCGCCCGATGCAGGAAATCCGCCACCTCGGCGCCGCGGCCGCCCGCCTGGTGGATCAGCGCCCCGGCGAGTGTCACCAGCGACTCCGCCACCAGGTGCCGGTCCGGGGCGGGCTGCCCGGCGCGCTGGGCCAGGACGACGGCGAGCCGCAGCTGGTCCAGGCCACGGTCGACGGCGCCCGCGGACAGGGAGGCGCTGCCGGCGTCGAGGTAGGACCGGACGGTGGCCGCGGTGGCGTGCAGCTCGGGGTCCGCCACCGGCTCGGAATCGGACAGCGCGCGGCGGACCTCCGCCGGCAGCGGCAGGCCCAGCTCGCGGTGGTAGAGGTCCGCGCATTTGGCGACCTCCTCCCGCGCGCGCCGGTGCTCGCCCAGGGCCACGAGCGCCTTCACCAGGACGGCGGTGCAGTCCGCGTGGAACGGGTCCCGGCGCAGCGCCCGGGAGGCGAGTTCGACGGCGTCGGCCGGGGCGCCCGCGGCGAGGGCGGCCAGCGACCCCTCGTACAGCAGCGACTGGACGCAGTTCTCCAGCCGGTACCGCTGGTCCGCCAGCCAGGAGTCGAAGACAGGGCTGTCCGCGAAGGAGAGGCCCTCCAGCAGCTGGCCCTCGAACCGCCGCGGATCCTCAGTGCCGCGGGGTACCGCGCCCACCAGTTCCAGCGCGTCGCAGCGCCAGGGCGGCAGGACGGCCAGCCGCAGCGGGTCGCCGGTGATGGAGACGCCGGGCAGGGTGCGGCGCAGCTCGGACAGGTTCCAGCGCAGTGCGCCCAGCGGGTCCGCGGCGTCGGGGAACAGCAGGGTGGCGGTACGGGCGCGGCTCACGCCGTCCGGCTGCAGGGCAAGGTAGGCCAGCACAGCCCAGGCTTTGCGGCCTTTGGGCTGTGGGGGAGCGGTGCCAGGGGACTCGATCCTGGGCGGACCGAGGAGCCGGATCCACGTCTCGGCCATGGGGTTAATTTTACGCCCGGCGGACCCGGCGGGGACCTGTTTCTGGGGCCTTTGCCGGGGTTTGGGAGTCACACGGTTGCTCACACGGCCCCTGCCGACACTGGAGCCATCCCATCCGCACTACCCCCAATAGGAAATGAAATGGAACTGCTTGTAGTCCTGCTGTTCGGACTGATTGTTGCCGCCGGAACCGCCACGGTGCGCGCGGTGCTCCGGGACGGCCACGGCCACACGCCGGTGGTGCGGTCCACCGAGTCATGGTCCGCCGGCAGCCTGCCCAGCGAGCCCTTCACGTCGTCGCTGGCCTGGTACCTGCCGGGCTCGCGCGTGCAGTAGGCAGACCCTCCGCCGCGGTGCTGCGTCACTTCACCGCCCGGATCTGCAAGACTTCTTGAGGGTGGCCCGCGGCTCAGCGCCGGGCGCCCTCCCAGGTGTCAGCTAGCAGGCTTCGCGGCCACGGAAGGTGCAACGCATGCCGATGTGGGCGCAGGCCATGTTCTGGGGAACGCTGGCGGGCGGGGCACTGGTCCTTGGCGCCGGGCTTGCCTGGAAGTGGTCCATCCCCGCGAAGCTGGTTTCCTCCATCATGGCCTTCGGCGCAGGCGTGCTCATCT
Organism: Arthrobacter sp. EPSL27; assembly: GCF_001512305.1. Classification (GTDB taxonomy): domain Bacteria; phylum Actinomycetota; class Actinomycetes; order Actinomycetales; family Micrococcaceae; genus Arthrobacter. Next base: position 6,309 of record NZ_LNUT01000006.1, on the reverse strand, counting down.
CCGCCCTCGCCTTCGAACTGGTGGACGAGGCCGTCCAGGGCGGCGGGCTGTGGCCCACCGTGGCCGGGTTCCTGGCCGGCGCCGTGGTCTACGTCAGCGCCAACGCCCTCCTGGCGCGCTCCGGGGCCAAACACCGGAAGCGGTCCGGGGGAAAGCAGCCCTCCGAACAGGACAGCCCCGGCAGCGGCACGGCCATCGCCGTCGGCGCCCTGCTGGACGGCATCCCGGAATCGGTGGTCCTGGGGCTGGGGTTCATCACCGCCGGAGCCGTCAGCCCCGCCATGCTCGCGGCCGTCTTCATCTCCAACGTCCCCGAGGGGCTGTCCAGCACGGCCGGCATGAAAAGAGCCGGCCGCAGCGCCGGGTACGTCTTTGGTGTCTGGGGCGGCATCGCCCTGCTCTGCGGCGCCGCGTCCCTCCTTGGCTACACCGCGCTGGAGGGCGCTCCCGAGGAGGCGGTCGCGTTTATCACCGCCGTGGCCGCCGGTGGGATCCTGGCCATGCTGGCCGACACGATGATTCCCGAGGCGTTTGAGGAACACCACAACCTCACCGGCCTGGTGGCCGCCGTCGGGTTCCTCAGCGCGTTCACCATCCACCACGTGGGCGGCTAGCCCGCCGTACGCGGGCAGCGGGCGGCCGACGTCGGGCCTGCCTTACTCGGCTTTAGGGATGAGGATCCACAACACGATGTAGGCGAGCTCGCCCACACCGAACAGGCCGAAGAACACGAACCCGATGCGGACCAGCGTGCGGGAGATGCCGAAGCGGTCGGCGAGGCCTGCGCATACGCCGGCGATGACCCTGCCCCTCGGGGGCCTAACCAGTGATCGTTCCATCCAGCCAACGTAGCAGTGCGGGCCGGGCATGAGAACAGCCCGCCGCACGCACAAGCCCGCCGCAGGCACAACAAAGGCGGCCCTCCCCGGCGCTGGGCCGCGCCGGGGAAGGCCGCCTAGGTGTGCCCGGGGGGAACCGCGCCGGAGCGCGGCCGCCGTCGGGCATCTGAGTTACGGCGTCGGCATGCCGCCGTTGACGTTGAGCGTCTCGCCCACCACGTAGCTGGACTCGGACGAGGCTAGGAACACGTAGGCCGGGGCCAGCTCGGCCGGCTGACCGGCGCGGCCCAGCGGGGTCTCCTTGCCGAACTCCGGCAGGTCCTCGGTGAGCTGGCCGCCGCTGGGCTGCAGCGGGGTCCAAATGGGGCCGGGCGCCACGGCGTTGACGCGGATGCCCGTCGGTGCGAGCTGCTGGGCCAGGCCCTTGGTGAAGTTGTTGATGGCGCCCTTCGTGGAGGCGTAATCCACCAGCGTTTCCGAGGGGCTGTAGGCCTGGATGGACGTGGTGTTGATGATGCTCGACCCCGCCGGCAGGTGCGGCAGCGCCTCCTTGGTCAGCCAGAACATGGCGTACACGTTGGTCTTGTACGTGTGGTCGAACTGGACGTCGTCGATGTCGCCGAGGGCTTTCTGCGCCACCTGCTTGCCGGCGTTGTTCACCAGGATGTCCAGGCCGCCCAGCTCCTTGACGGCGGTCTCCACCAGGTCCCGGCACACGGCCGAGTCCTTCAGGTCGCCCGGCACCTTGACGGCCTTGCGGCCGGCCTTCTCGATCAGGTTCGCGATCCGTGCGGCGTCCTCTTCCTCCTCCGGGAGGTAGGACATCACGACGTCGGCCCCCTCGCGGGCGAACGCGATGGCCGTCGCGGCGCCGATCCCGGAGTCCGCGCCGGTGATGAGCGCCTTGCGGCCTTCCAGCCGGCCGGTGCCGCGGTAGGTGTCCTCGCCCAGGTCGGCCTTGGGCGTCATCTTGGCGTCCAGGCCCGGTTCCGGCTGGCTCTGCTCGGGCGGAGTGATGTCTTCGTACGCGGTAACGGGGTTCCTGAACGTGTACTGGTCAGTCATTGGTGCTCCTCCGGAAGGTTGCGTTCCACCCGGTGCCTTCCGCTCTCCAGCGGCAGACACCCGGGCGCGGACGGCGGGTCAATCCCACAACACGCTAAGCATGCTTAGTAATTACCCTATCCACCACGGGGGAGTAGCCGCAATCGGCAGGTCCGGGGCGGACTTATCGCCGTCGTGGCGATTGCCTGCCATACCCATTGCCCGCCGAACCCATTGCCTGCCATAGATGAAGTGTGCTTCACTTATTTGCATGGAGGGGAGTATCCCCTGAAATGTCCCGTCGTCAATACGGCCGACCCTGAGCGGCCCGGCGGGACAGGCTCCTAGAGCCGGGAAAGACCTCCAGTTGGTTTGAACTGACTGGAAGCGGGTGCTCCCTCATGAACGTTCCCCTATGGGCCTGGCTGGCCGTAATCGCCCTTATTGTCCTGATGCTCGCCGTCGACCTGTTTGCGCACCGCAAAGCGCACGTCATCGGCGTCCGGGAAGCCGCGCTGTGGTCGGGCCTCTGGGTCGCCATCGGCGTCGGCTTCGGTGCCGTGGTCTGGCAAATCTACGGTGCGGAGTTCGGCCAGCAGTACTTCGCCGGCTACCTGATCGAGAAATCCCTGGCCGTGGACAACGTGTTCATCTGGGCCATCATCTTCACGTACTTTGCCGTACCCCGCGAATACCAACACCGCGTGCTGTTTCTCGGCGTCCTGGGCGCCCTGGTATTCCGCGGCATCTTCATCGCGGCCGGCGCCGTGATCATCGCCAGCGCCGAGTGGGTGCTGTACCTCTTCGCGGCCTTCCTGCTCCTCACCGGCTACCGGATGATCCGCGACCGGAACGACCACGTTGATCCGGAAAAGTCCCGGGCGCTGAAGCTCTTCCGCCGTCGGGTCCCCATGACGGAAAAGTTCCACGGCCAGCGCCTGCTGGTCCGCAAGAACGGCGTCCTGCTGGCCACCCCGCTGCTGGCCGTCCTGGTCCTCATCGAAGTCACGGACATCATCTTCGCCGTGGACTCCATCCCCGCGATCTTCGCCGTCACCGACGAGGTGTTCCTGGTCTTCACCGCCAACGCCTTCGCCATCCTGGGCCTGCGGGCCATGTACTTCCTGCTCGCCGACCTGATCCACCGTTTCATCTACCTCAAGATCGGGCTGGCGCTGGTCCTGATCTGGGTCGGCATCAAGATGCTCCTCAAGATCGACATCTTCTACATCCCCACGCCGCTGTCCCTGGCCGTTATCGCCACCATCCTGGGCGTCTCCATCGGCGCAAGCCTCTGGGCCACCCGCGGGCAGGAACGCCGGGCCCCCGCGGCCCCGGTGGACCCTCCGTTCGGCACCGCCACCCCGGCTGAGATCGCCGAACTGGAGCCGCTGTGGCGGCGGGGCTCCCGCGCCCGCGCCGCTGCCGGTACGGGCACCGCTGTCCCTGGCAGGCTGCAGGAGTCCGACGGCGGCGGGTCCGGTGCCCCTGCGGCCGACGGGGCTGCTGACGCCGGCTCTACCGGCTCCGCCGGGGCTTCCGGATCGGCAGAGCAGGCGGACGCCGGACCGCATGAACCCGCAGGGCGTGAGCGCACGTGACCGATGATGCGCCACAGCTGCCGGCACGCCCGGGCTGGACGTTCCTGACGCACCACGGACACGTCCTGCTGGCGGTGGCGGCGGACCCGGAGGCGAAGGTCACCGAGCTCGCCGCCACGGTGGGGATCACGCCGCGCTCGGTCCTGCAGATCCTCAAGGACCTCGAGGACGGCGGTTATCTCCACCGGCGGCGGGACGGGCGGAGGACCCGCTACGCCATCGAACCCCACCAGCACTTCCGCCACCCCGCCGACGCCCACCGGGAAATTGACGGGCTGATCACCCTCTTCACCGGCTCCGCGCCACCGGCGGGGCAGGGGAGCGCACCGGACGCCGTGCCGGAGGGGTTCGATTAGCCCGGGCCGTGTCCGGGGAGGCCGCGCAGGACAGGATCGGCGTCGCGGGGCGAGGCAGCGCGACGGCCCGCGGGAATGGCGACGCCGTGCGTGTCTGGCGCTTCGCGGCGAGCCTGGCGCTGCGGATCGAACCTCGCGACGCGCCACGTACCCTGCGCTGCGGATCGAACCTCGCGACGCGCTACATACCCTGCGCTGCGGTACACCCGCCGCGTCAGGTCTTTAGCGCCGCGCAGGGCAGGGTCCGCGTCGCAGGGTGAGACAGCGCAACGGCCAGCGGGAATGGCGACGCCGTACGTGTCTGGCGCTTCGCGGCGAGCCTGGCGCTGCGGATCGAACCTCACGACGCGCTGCATACCCCGCGCCGCGGTATACCCGTCGCGTCAGGATTTTCGCGCCGCGCAGGATAGGAACCGCGTCGCAGGGCGTGGCAGCGCAACGGCCAGCGGGAATGGCGACCGCGTGCGTGTCTGGCGCTGCTCCGCGCACCTGGCGCTGCAGACTGTGCCTCGTGACGCGCTACGTACCCTGCGCTGCGGTACACCCGTAGCGTCAGGTCTTTAGCGCCGCGCAGGGCAGGATCGGCGTCGCAGGGCGAGGCATCGCACCGGCCACCGGGAATGGCGACGCCGTGCGTGTCTGGCGCTTCGCGGCGAGCCTGGCGCTCCGGATCGAACCTCGTGACGCGCTACGTACCCTGCGCTGCGATATACCCGCCGCGTCAGGATTTTCGCGCCGCGCAGGACAGGAAGCGCATCGCAGGGTGATGCGCGGCTGCGGCCAGAAGCGTGGAGGCGCGCTGCGGCGGGCATCCTCGTTCCGCGGCAGGCGGGGACCGGGGGCGTGGCTCTGGCAGGATATCTGGTATGGATTCCGTCGCCCATGTCACTCCCGAGACCGTCCCCGCTTACGACCTCCGCGTCAGCATCCAGGACACGAAACCCGAAATCTGGCGGCGGCTGCTGGTGCCGGAAACTATTAACGCCCCGGAACTGCACCGGGTCTTCCAGGCGGCCTTCGGCTGGGAGGACCGCCACCTCTACGGCATCCGGTGCGTGGACCGGCAGGGCCAGCCCCGCGTCATCGTCGGTCCGGACGGCGCTGCGGAGGAGATGGGCGACGAGCCGGCGTCCGGCGTCGTGCTCTCAGAACTCCTGGACGCGCACCAGACCGGCACGCTCGAATACGAGTACGACTTTGGCGATGCCTGGACACACACCGTAGAGGTGCTGGGGCCGGCCGAACTGCCCGCCGGCACCGTCCGCTGCACCGGCGGCGCCAACCGAGGCCCGGTGGAGGATGCCGGCGGGACCGGCGGCTACGCGCGCCTCATCGAGGCCCTGGCCGACCCTGTGGATGAGGACTACGAGGAGCTCGCCTACTGGTACAAATTCGCGACCGGCCAGGACGCCGCCACCTTTGACCCGGCCGCGTTCGACGCCGACGCGCTCAACCGGCGTCTGGACGACCTGGCGAAACGGCTCTGGCCGGAACCGCCCACGAATGAGGAGATCGCCGACGTCGTCCGTCCCGTCTACTGGCTGCTGGACCAGGCCGGCACCGAAGGACTGCAATTAACCCAGGACGGCTACCTCAAGCCTGCAGTGGTCACCCAGGCCATGCTTGACCTCGGCTGGGACTACCGCTGGCCCGGGGCCGCAAACCGGGAAAGCCAGACCCTGCCCGTCCTGACGCTCCGGCAGCAGGTGCAGACCTGGAAGCTGCTTCGGAAGAGCAAGGGCCGGCTGGTCCTGTCGCCGGCCGGACGCAAAGTGCGGGACGGCGGCCGTCCCCTTTGGGACTTCCTCGCCGAGGCGGTCGCCTCGCCTGCGGATCCGGCCACGGCCTTGGTGGCCCGCGTTGTGGTCCACTGGCTGCTGGAGGGCTCCACGCCGTCGTGGGAACAGCGGAATCACGTCATCGCCGACATCATGACCGTGGAGGGGTTCCGGATACAGGGCGGCAAACCGGTGCCCCCGGATGCTGCCCAGGAGTTGTATTCGGATGTGCGCTGGATGCTGGACTGCCTGCAGCTGAAAGTCCCGGAGCGCAGAGCTGTCGAAGATACGGTCCTGACCGACGGCGGACGCAAGTTCCTACTGCAGGTTCAGGGGCTGCTCGACGGCGTGTGACCCGGCGGGGCGCGGAAACCCCCGGGACGCTGGGGCCGCCGGCGGTGTTCCGGGGTGTGAGCCAGTACACAGGAACCCTGCTCCGCCGAAGCCGGGATATGCGCACCCCCGAGGGCTGCGGAAATCCCCGCCATTCCGGGGGTTTTTGCGGCCCGGCAGCGTCTCGGAGGGACGATTTGTGCCGGGTCCTCCGGCCGTGTACAGTTATTCGAGTCGCCGCCGCTGATGCGGAAGAGAGCGACCGACCCCCTTCTGAACGGCCTGGAAATGGTGCGCTTGTTAGCGTGCCGGAGTATGGGTGGGGATCCTCCTTGTGGGCTTGTGGATCGCGGTGACG
>NZ_LNUT01000005.1:593773-1550931 GCF_001512305.1 Arthrobacter sp. EPSL27 | reverse complement strand
AGGGGAGGGGGTTAGTGCAGCCCCAGCGCTGCCTCGATGGGGCCGATCGCGAAGAAGAGCAGGAACGCCCCGGCCACAGCCCACATCAGCGGGTGCACTTCGCGGGCGCGGCCCTGGAAGGTGCGGATCAGGACGAACATGATGAAGCCCGCGCCCAGGCCGTTGGCGATCGAGTAGGTGAAGGGCATCAGCGTGAACGTGAGGAACGCCGGGATGGCGATGCCGAGGTCCTGCCAGTCGATCTTGCCCACCTGCGAGACCATCATGAAGCCGACCACCACCAGCGCCGGGGCCACGGCCTCGAACGGCACCAGGTTGATCAGCGGAGTGAAGAACATCGCCACGAGAAACAGCAGGCCGGTGACGACGGACGCCAGTCCGGTGCGGGCGCCCTCGCCGATGCCGGCGCCGGATTCAACGTAGATCTGGTTGGAGGAGACCGAGGCGCCGCCGCCGACGATCGCACCCAGCGCGTCCACCTGCAGGACCCGGTCCACGTTGGGGATGTTGCCGTCCTTGTCGATGCTGCCGGCCTCGGTGGCGAGGCCCACCATGGTGCCCATGGCGTCGAAGAAGATGCTCAGCAGGATCACGAACGCCAGCAGGGTCGCGGCAACGAAGCCCAGGTGCTCAAAGGCGCCGAACGGGTTGGCCCGGCCGATCAGCGACAGGTCCGGGGCCGCCCACTCGGAGAAGGCCGGAGCCACGAGGGACCAGCCCTGCGGGTTGTACGGCTGGCCCGGCTGGACGCTGGGGCCGATGCGCAGGGTGAATTCCAGGATCACGGCCAGGACCGTCGAGGCGACAATGCCGATGAGAATGGCGCCCTTGACCTTGCGGACCACCAGGGCGATGGTGAGGATCAGGCCGAAGACGAACACCAGCGTGGGCCAGCCCAGCAGCTTGCCGTCGAAGCCCAGCCCCACCGGGACGGTGGTGCCGGCGACGTCGGGGATGCGGCGCACGAACCCGGCGTTGACCAGGCCGATCAGGGCGATAAAGAGTCCGATGCCCACCACGATCGCGGTCTTCAGCCCCTCCGGGACAGCCTTGAAGACGGCGGTCCGGAAGCCGGTGAGGACCAGAATCAGCATGGTGATGCCCGAGAGCATCACCAGGCCCATCATGTCCGGCCAGGTCAGACCGGGGTTGGTGGCCACCGTGACGGCGACGAAGGCGTTGACGCCGAGGCCCGTGGCCAGCGCGAACGGGTGCTTGGCCCAGGCCCCCATCAGGATCGTCAGGATGCCGGCCACAAAGGCGGTGACGGCGGCGACGGCGGGGAAGCCAAGGGTGGCGCCGGTGGAGTCGGGGCCCGACAGGATCAGCGGGTTCAGCACCACGATGTAGCTCATGGCGAAGAACGTGGCGAACCCGCCGCGGATCTCACGCGAGAGGTTCGACCCCCGCTCGCTGATCTTGAAATACCGATCAAGTGCAGAGCCCTGCTTGAGCATCAGGTCTGGCATGAGTCCTCCGGGAGACGTGGGGGTGTTCCTAGCATCTTATTAGCCGGGCGCCGGGGGGCCCGCCGATTTCGCCTAGTCTGTAAGGAAGCCAACACTAGGAGCAGCTCTTTCCATGTGCTTTATCCGACAGCTTCGGAGTGCCCTGCTGGGCGCCATGATCTTCGCCGCGGCCCTGCTGGGCGTCGCGGCTCCGGCCTCGGCGCACGACGCCGCCGAGTCCACCGCCCCGGCGTCGGGCGCCACCGTGGCGACGCCGCCGGAGAAGGTCTCGGTCACGTTCAACAACAAACCGCTGGGGCTCGGTTCCCAGATGGTGGTCAACGATGCCGCCGGCACCAACTGGGCCGACGGCGCCGTGGAGATCGTCGACAACGTGGCCTCGCAGAAACTCAAGCCGGGCGCCCCGGCCGGCGCCTACACCGTGGTGTGGCGGGTGGTCAGTTCGGACTCGCACCCGATCGAGGGGACCTTTACGTTCACTGCGACCGCCGGAGCAGCAGGTTCGACGGCGGCTGCCGCGGTTCCGACGATGGGAACCGCGCAGCCCGGCATCACCCCGGCACCGGCGCAGCCGGCGGACTCCTCCGAGCCCTTCCCCTGGAGCATCGTGATCTTCGTGGGAACCGGCATCGGCATTGTGGTGGTCCTGGGCCTGATGGCCAAGCGCCGCCTCGCAGGCCCGGAAGGTCAGGGCAGCGCGGGCCCGGACTCCGTTAACAGCGACGACTGACAGCGGCGGGGGAACTGGAACGGCCTAGGCGGGGGCCGCGAGGGCGTAGCCGCCGGACAAGGCCGCGGGGAAGCCGCCGGGGTTGACCTTGGCGGAGATGGCCTGGCCCACCACCTTTGCCTGGCGCAGCACTTCCTTCGGCGTCGGCGTGATGAGTTCGCCCACGCCCACGAGGTACATCCCGAGGGCGTGCATGGCCGCCATCAGGTTCTGGCCCGCGGCCATGCCGAGCTCGGAGAGCATGCGGCGCAGCTGGCTGTGGGCACAGCGGGTCAGGACCAGGTGGTCCGCCAGGAGGACGCCGCCCGGGGTCCGGACTGCCCACTGCTGGGTGGGTCCGGTGACGCCGGCGTCGAGGTGGTCCAGCTGCAGGGCCCGGATGTTGTTCCGGACATCCAGCTTGTGGCTGGAGGCGTAGTTCCGCAGGTGCCGGAGGATCTCATTGCGTTCCCGCAGGGTGGCGGCGTCGGCCGCGTCGCAGCGCTGGAGCGATGAGGTGTTGGCCGGATGGCCGGCGCCCAGCAGGTCGAGCCCGTCCACAATGATGGCGTCCACACCGCGCCGCTGCAGCTCGCTGGCGACCGCCAGGCCGGACAGGCCCGTGCCGATCACGACGGCAGCGGTCCGTTCGATTCCCCCGGACAAAGGCATGCTCGACACTGCAGTGTCCCTCCTTGGATGGTGTGAACGACGTTCTGAAACACGAGTCTCGGTTCAGCAACGCATCGAAGAATACCTAACATTTTCTGCCTTGGATAGAGTCCGTCCAACATTGCCCGGGCCGCTGGTTTCCGGGCTCTCCGTGCGCCCCCGGCGGCGCGGATCCGGGCCCGCCCGGCGCGCCGGGTTCCCGTGTAAACACTGGGTAAAACCTGCCCGACGGCGGCCGCGCCGGCCTCCTTGATTGTTCCCGGAAAACCGAGAATAGTTGGGAAAATCAGGGGTGCAGCCCGCAGCTTCCTCGGGCGCGTTGCCGGTGGACGCCGCGGGCGGATACGTCTGGCAGAATAGCCGCAACATCAGGCAAGAATCGCGAGGAGGCGGACCCCATGGGCCGAGAACAGGTGCATCCGGATCCGGCAGGGGAGGTCCCCGGCGGGCCCGCGGCTCCCCGGGGGATCGTGGTCGGCGTCGACGGTTCAGACCACAGCAAGTGCGCCCTGGTGTGGGCGGCCCGCGAAGCCGAGCGCCGCCGTCGTCCCCTGCACATCGTGACCGCCTACTCCGTCCCGATCTTCGCCGCGTCAGGGCTCGACGGCGGGTACGCCACCGTGGATGATTCGGTGATCCGCGAGGGGGCCGAGGCCATCCTGGCGCAGGCTGTGAACAAGGTGTCCGGCTACCTGATCGACGTCGACGCGTCTGTGGAGAACGGGGATGCCTCCGGCGTCCTGCTGGAAATGTCCGAGACCGCCGAACTGCTGGTCTTCGGCACCCGGGGCCGGGGCGGGTTTGTCGGCAGGCTGCTCGGCTCCGTCAGCAGCGCCCTTCCCGCCCACGCAAAATGCCCCACCGTCACCGTGCCCCTGATCTGCTCCGACCGGCTGGGTGAAACCACCGACGACAAACACGTCCTGGCGGAACGCGCCAAGGCCGGGCACCTCCCGGTTGAAAACGTTGTGGTGGTGGGCGTGGACGGCTCCGAACAGGCCCGCGTCGCGGTCCTGGAGGCGGCAGAGCAGGCCGAACGGCTCTCGGCCCCGCTGCGGGTGGTGTGCGCCGTCCCGCAGTACAGCGGATCGCTGGCGTGGGTCCCCGCCCCGATGGACCGGGAAGCGCTCTTCGCCGACATCCGGACTCAGCTCGACGCGGGCACGGCCTGGATCAGGAGCCACTTTCCCCACCTCACGGTGGAGTCGCAGCTCGTGGACGGCTCTCCCGTGGACATCCTGGTCGAGGCCAGCCGGCATGTGGAACTGGTGGTTGTGGGCACCCGAGGCCGCGGCGGCTTCACCGGAATGCTGCTCGGTTCCACGTCGGACGGCATCCTGCACCACGCCAAGGGCCCGGTGATGGTGGTGCCGGACCGCGACGACCCGCGGCTGGCGGACCGGGTCAACTTCGGGCCCGTCCTGGGCGATTCGTAGCACCGGGCGGCCCATGGCCGCGCGGCGCGGTGACGGGAGGGCCGGCGGGTGGAACAGCAGCCGATGCAACCAGGACGGATGCAACCAGGACCGGTGCTTGCCCTCGAGCTGGCCGGCGCTGATCTCCTACCCGACGTCGGCGGCAAGGCAGCCAATCTCGGCGAGCTGATGCGGGCCGGCCTGCGGGTTCCGGCCGGCTTCGTCCTGACCACCCGGGCCTACCGGCAGGCCACGTCGGCCGCCGGGCTCGACGCCATCCATGCCGCGCTGGCAGCGACCGCGCCGAATGACCTGCCGCGGCTCGCCGTCCTGGCCGCCGACGCCCGCGCACGGGTCCTCGCCGCGGACGTCCCGCCGGGAATCGCCGACGCCGTCCGGGCCGCCTGCGCGGCGCTGGGACCGGAGACACCTGTCGCCGTGCGGTCGTCCGCTACCGCCGAAGACCTGCCGTTCGCCAGTTTCGCCGGCCAGCAGGACACGTTCCTGAACGTGGCCGGCGCCGACGACGTACTGGCCGCGGTCCGGCGCTGCTGGGCCTCGCTCTGGACGGACCGTGCCGTGAGCTACCGCGCCACCCACGGAATCGCGCCGTCCGCCGTGGCACTCGCCGTGGTGGTGCAGAAGCTGGTGGACGCGGCTGTGGCGGGGGTCCTGTTCACCGCCAATCCCGTGACCGGCCGGCGGCACGAGGCCGTCATCGACGCCAGCCCGGGCCTCGGGGAGGCCGTGGTGTCCGGGGCGGTCAACCCGGACCACTTCATCGTCGACAGCGCCACCGGCAAAGTCACGGAGCGCAGGATCGGAAGCAAAGGGGTAGCCGTCCGGCCGCTGCCGGGCGGCGGGACCGAACAGGTCAGCGTGCCGGTCAGCGTGCCGGGGCCCTGCCTCGACGTCGCGCAGCTCGCCGCGCTGGAGCTGCTCGGCCGGCGCGCGGAACTGCACTTCGGTGCGCCGCAGGACCTCGAATGGGCCATTGACGGCGGGGGAACGCTGTGGCTGACGCAGTCGCGGCCCATCACCACCCTGTATCCGCTGCCGTCCCGCCGCCGGGTCCTGGACGGGCCCCGGGCCTACTTCTGTTTCAGCCTCGCCCAGGGCCTGACCCGTCCGCTGACCCCGATGGGGCTGGCCTGTTTCCGGCTGATTGCCTCGTCCGTGGCGCGGGCGGCGCACTTCGACGTGCCGGAGCCCCTGGACGGGCCGCCGCCCTACGCCGAGGCGGGCCAGCGGATCTTCTTCGACCTGACGCCGGTGGTCCGCAGCAGCGTCGGGCGGGCTGTGGTGCCGCGCGTATTCGACGTGATGGAGGCCCGCTCCGCCGCCGTGCTGCGGCGCCTGTTCGAGGACCCCCGCCTGTCTGTCACAGTGCGGTCGCCGTGGCGGGTGCTCCGCCATGTCGCGCCGGTGGCCGCCCGAGCCCGGGTCCCGGAGACACTCCTCCGCGGCCTGGTCCGGCCGGAGGCGGCGCTGCGCCGCGTGGAGCGCTTCGGCGAACGGTTCCGGGCCACGCTGGTGGTGCCCGCAGGATCCACCCCGGTGCAGAGGCTGGACCACGTGGAGCGCATCCTGGGACAAGTTCTCTTTCCCGTGGTCCCCAACATCATTCCGCTGCCGGCCCTGGGCTTTGCCCTGCTGGCTGCTGCGGGCAAGCTGCTGGGCGCCGGTCCGGGAGCCCTGCAGCCGGTGCTGCGGGGACTGCCCCGCAACGTGACCACCGAGATGGACCTGGCCCTGTGGCAGCTGGCGGCGGCGATCCGGGCCGATGCCGCGGCGGCGGCGCTGTTTGACGGGCCTGTCCCCGACGGCGAAGGCCCCGACGGCGGGGTACCGGCGGAGCTGGCCCGCCGCTACCGCGCCCGGGAGCTTCCCGCCGTCGTGCAGTCCGGGCTGGCCGGATTCCTGGGCAACTACGGGCACCGGGCGGTGGCCGAAATCGACGTGGGGATGCCCCGGTGGTCCGATGACCCGTCCCATATCCTCGGCGTCCTCGCCAACTACCTTCGGCTGGAGGATCCGGGCCAGGCTCCCGACCGGCTGTTCACCAAGGCGGCCAATGAAGCCGAGGAGCAGGTGGAACGCCTTGCCGGGGCTGCGGGGGAGCGGGGCAGGCTGCGCGCGGCGCTGGTCCGGGCGGCACTGAAGCGCACCCGTTTGTTCGCCGGACTGCGCGAACTGCCGAAGTACCACATCGTCGAAGCCTTGGCCGCGGTGCGCGGCCAGTTGCGGATCGTCGGGACGGCAGTGGCCGACGCCGGCAGCATCAGCGAGCCGGACGACGTGTTTTTCCTGGACCTTGCCGAGGCCCGGGAAGGCCTCGCCGGGACTCCGCTGCAGCACGTCGTGGCGCAACGCCGCGGCGACTACGCGCAGGAACTGGGCCGCCGGCACATTCCGCGGGTGCTGCTCTCGGACGGAACCGAGCCCGAAGCGGTGCATTCCGCCCGCCCCGGGACGGTGCCCGCAACTGCTGGACTGCTGACGGGCGCACCCGCGTCGGCGGGCACAGTTACTGCCCCGGCCCGCGTCATCCTCGACCCCCAGGGTGCGCGGCTGGAGCCCGGCGAGATCCTGGTGGCGCCCTCCACTGATCCGGGCTGGACGCCGCTGTTCCTCACCGCCGGCGGATTGGTGATGGAAATGGGCGGCCCCAACTCACACGGCGCGGTGGTCGCCCGGGAGTACGGGATTCCCGCGGTGGTCGGGGTTCCGAACGCCACCTCGCTGATCAGCACCGGCCAACGCATCACGGTCGACGGCGCCGCCGGCACCGTTGTGCCGGACGCCTAGCTACAGTGGGCGCATGAGTGACGTGCAGGGTCCGACGCCGCCGGAGGGCGACGCCGGGCCGCCGGCGGAGCAGCAGGCAGAGCACCGGGCGGAGCACCGGGCGGAGCCTCACCCGGCGGCCGGCGTCGACGATCCGTGGCTCCCCGCTGTGCTGGTCAGCCGGCCGCTCACCGCCGGCTGGGCCTGGACCGGGTTCTGGGCAGCCCTGATCGTCGCCGACGACTTCTTCGACTTCGCGGGATGGTCCTGGTACGTGATGGTGGGGATGGCCGCCCTGCCCACCCTGCTGGCGACCGTCGCGCTGCTGCAGGCCACACCCCGCCGGTACCTCAAGCCGCGGAAGGACACGGTCCTGGGACACTTCTTCGTCCGTTTCCTCGCCCTGACGGCCGCGTTCCTCGTCTGGGGTGTTTCGGTGGTCATGAGCGCCTCCATCTCCACCACCATCCAATCCCTCGTCGGGGCCTCAGAGCGGGAGGTCACAGCCCTGGGCTTCAATCTCCTGCTGGCCGCAGTGCCCCTGGTGGTGTCGGTGCTCTGGCTGGCGTTCATCATCCGGTGCGCGTGGTTCCTGCGGCGGCTCCGCGGCTGGAAACAGGACCCCGGGGCGGCCCGGTTGCCCAAGAAGTTCCTGCGGGGAAGGCCGCGGCTCCGGCGGGTGGTCGTGGGGCTTGCCCACCCGGGGCTGCTGCTTGTAGCCGGCCTGGGGACGTCCGTGCTCGCGTTCCTGCTGGGGGCGGTCGAGTTGACGCTGAATGTATTCGCGTAACCGGCAATGTCGGCCGGAGAGGTGAAGTGGAGCACTTCCAGGCGTACTGTTGAAGCATGAGCTGCAAGGTTGGAGCGCGGTCGCGATGACGCGCAAATGGCTGCGTTGGATGCCCGCCGTGGTGGTGCCTGCCGTGATCGCGGCCGGCGTCCTGTCCGCTTCACTGCCCGCAAACGCGGGCGATCCGCTGCCGGAGAAGACGCCGCAGCAGGTCCTGCTCATGCTCGCCCAGCACGGCGAGAAGGCCCTGTCCGGCACGCTGGAACAAACCTCCGCGCTTGGCCTGCCGGAACTCCCGACGTCCGGCCCCGGCGCAGGCGCCCCGGAGGCCGCCTGGCTGGAGCTGCTGACGGGCCCCCACACGGCACGGGTCTACCTCGACGGGCCGGATAAAGCCCGGGTGCAGGTCATGGACCGGATGGCTGAGCGGAACGCGGTCCGGAACGGCGGCGAACTCTGGTTCTACAACTCCAAGGACAACACGGCCGCGCATATGCAGCTCCCGGCCGATGCCACCGCCCGCCACAAGGACAGCCCCTCCACCGCGACCCCCGGTGACCTGGCGGACAAACTGCTCGCCAAACTCGACTCCAGCACTGAGGTGGCCGTAGGCCCCGACACGCAGGTCGCCGGGCGGGCCGCCTACAACCTGGTGCTCACCCCGAAATCCGGCACCACCCTGGTGGATTCGGCCACCATCGCCGTCGACGGCGAAAGCGGGCTTCCGCTCGGCGTCGAGCTGAAGGCGCGGGGACAGTCGGAGCCCGCGTTCAGTGTGGAGTACACGAGCCTGACCCTCGGTTCCCCGGATGCCGCCATCTTCAACTTCACCCCGCCGCCCGGTGCCACCGTGGAGGAAGTGCCGCTGCAGGAGCGCAAAGCCGCCGCACCGCCGTCGGACGTTGCCCAGGCGAAGGCCGCCAAACGGCCCACAGTCACCGGAACGGGCTGGGAAACCGTCCTTGAGTTCCCGGCCGGGGCCATGAAGGCCCCTGCCGCTGACGAGCCCCGGTCCGGTGCGGCATCGCTCCTGGACCAGGCCGCGGTCCCCGTCCCGGGCGGACGGCTGGTGTCCACGTCGCTGATAAACGTGCTGATCCTGGAGGACGGACGCATCCTCGCCGGTTCCGTGCCGCTGGAGCGGCTCCAGGCCGCAGCCGCGCAGCCGTGAGCGCCGGGTGACCGCGGGGTGACCGCCGCCGGGCCGGCGACGGAACTGAGCATCGAGACCTCCGGTCTGAGCAAGCGCTTCGGCCACCAACTCGCCGTCGACGGCGTGGACCTGGCCGTGCCCAGGGGTTCGGTCTTCGGGTTCCTGGGCCCCAACGGCTCCGGCAAAACCACCACCATCCGGGTCATGCTGGGGCTCGCCGCCGCCAGCAGCGGCTCCGTCCGGCTGCTGGGAGAGGAAATGCCCGGGCGGCTGCGCAGTGTCCTGCCCCGCGTGGGCGCCCTGGTAGAGGGGCCGGCGTTTTATCCCTTCCTCTCCGGCGCAGCCAACCTGCACCGCCTCGACGCCGCGGATCCGGCGGCCTCGGCCGCAACCCGGAAGGCGCGGGTGCACGCGGCGCTGGACCGGGTGGGGCTGACCCATGTGGCGGACAAGAAGGTCAAGGCCTATTCGCTGGGCATGAAGCAGCGGCTCGGCATCGCCAACGCCCTGTTGGCGCCCCGCGACCTCCTGATCCTGGACGAACCCACCAACGGACTGGACCCGCAGGGCACCCGGGAGGTCCGCAGCCTTGTCCGGTCGCTCGCGGCCGACGGCGCCACCGTCTTCGTCTCCAGCCATCTGCTGGCGGAAGTGGAGCAGATCTGCACGCATGCGGCCATCATGAGTGCCGGCCGGTTGGTGGCCCAGGGGACGCTCGCGGGGCTGCGCCAGGACGGGCAGACAAGGATCCGGGTCCTGACGCCGGACCCGGGCGCCGCGGCGGAGGTGCTGGCCCGGCTGGGCCTGGGCCCGGCCGGCAACGGGCCCGCGGCCGCCTGCCCGGACGCGGTGCCGGGTGCCGCGGCTGCCGGGAGGTCAATCACCAGAGCCGGTGAAGTGGTGCATGCCCAGCTTCCCGCCGCGGCCGGCAACGGCCACGTGGCGCCGGAGGATGTGGTGGCCGCGCTGGTGGCGGCAGGCGTCCGGGTCCGGGGTTTCGCCCTGGAGGAGGTCAGCCTGGAGGAACGGTTCGTGGCGCTGACGGGGGAGGGCTTTGACGTTGTCCAGTAAGGAATCCGGCTCCCGCGAGAGGACCGGCGGAGACACCGTCCCGGAGGACATGGCCGGCAATGCCGCGCACCGTCCGGCGGCCGCGCCCGCCGGGCGGCGGTGGGGCCGAGGCCTGCTCGCGTCCGAGCTGGGGGTGCTGTTCCGCCGCCGCCGCACCTGGGCCATGCTCTGTGCGCTCGCGGCCATTCCAATCCTGATCGCCGTGGCCGTGAGGGTGTCCTCCGCGGTGCCGCCGGGCCGCGGCCCGGCGTTCCTTGACCGGATCTCCCAGAACGGGCTGTTCGTTGGCGTAACCGCAATGCTGGTCTCCGTTCCCTTGTTCCTGCCGCTCACCGTAGGGGTGGTGGCGGGGGATACCGTGGCCGGGGAAGCCGGGATGGGTACGCTGCGGTATTTGCTGGTGGGACCCGCGGGCCGGGTCCGGCTGCTGCTGGTCAAGTATGCCGGCGCGGTGGCGTTCGCCATTACCGCCCCGCTTGTGGTGGCGCTGGTGGGCGCCGGGATCGGGGCGGTGCTCTTTCCGGTGGGGCCGGTGACCCTGCTCTCCGGCGATTCCATCGGCGCTGCTGAGGCACTGCTGCGGCTGCTCCTGATCGCCTCCTACCTTGCGGTCTCGCTGATGGGCCTGTCGGCGATCGGGCTGTTTATGTCCACCCTCACCGACGTACCGGTGGGGGCGATGGCAGCCACCGTGGTGCTGTCGGTTGTCTCCCAGGTTCTTGACGCCCTGCCGCAGCTGGAATGGCTGCACCCGTGGCTGTTCACCCACTACTGGCTGGACTTCGCGGATCTGCTCCGCCAGCCGATCGCCTGGGATTCCTTCGGCACCAACCTCGTGCTGCAGGGCGGCTACGTCGCCGTGTTCGGGGCGCTCGCCTACGGCCGCTTCATCACCAAGGACGTGCTGTCCTAAGGCCGGCTGGTGCGTTTCCGGACGTCAGGCGTGCTGGTGTGACTCATGCTCCGCGTGGGAGACCGGCTCCAGCTGGAACGTGCAGTGCTCGGTGTCGAAGTGCGAGCCCAGGCAGCTGACCAGCGTGTCCAGGATCTGGTCGGCGCCGCGGGCGTCCAGGGCCGCGTCCTCCACGACAACGTGGGCGGAAAAGACCGGCACGCCCGAGGTGATGGTCCAGATGTGGATATCGTGCACGGACACCACCCCGTCCACGGCCAGGATGTGCTCACGGATCAGCTGCACGTCCACCCCCTTGGGGGTTGCCTCGAGCAGCACGTCCACCACGTCGCGGAGCAGGTGCCAGGCACGTGGCAGGATCATCAGCGCAATAACGATCGAAGCGATGGTGTCCGCCGCCTGGTATCCCGTCACCATGATGACCAGCGCGGCGGCAATGACCGCGAAGGAACCCAGCAGGTCGCCCAGGACCTCGAGGTAGGCTCCCCGGACATTGAGGCTCTCCTTCTGGGCTCCGCGCAGGATCAGGAGGGAGACGAGGTTGGCGACGGCGCCCAGGACGGCCGCGTAGAGCATCACGTCGGTCTGGACCTCGGGCGTGGAACCCAGCCGGCGGATGGCCTCGGTGAAGATCACCACGGAGATGACGATCAGCACCAGGGCGTTCGCCATGGCGGCCAGCACCTCGGCGCGCTGGTAGCCGTACGTGCGCTGGTCACTGGCCGGCCGGGACGCGATCCAGGCGGCCAGGAGGGCGATGGAGACGCCGGCCGCGTCCGAAAGCATGTGCCCGGCGTCGGCCAGCAGTGCCAAAGACCCCGACACCAGCGCGCCGACCACCTGGATCAGAACGACGCCGAGGGTGATGGCCAGGACGGCCACCAGGCGCTTCCGGTGCTTTGCCGTGGCAGTGCCGGGGGCGCCGAGGCCGTGCGCATGGCTGTGGTTGTGTCCCATGCCTACAAGGCTAGCCCCAGCCGAGCTCGTGCAGGCGGTGGTCGCTGATGCCGAAGTGGTGCGCGATCTCGTGGACCACGGTGATAGTCACTTCCTCGATCACGTCTTCCCGCGATGCGCAGATATCCAGGATGGGCTGGCGATAGATGGTGATGCGGTCCGGCAGGGATCCGGCGTCCCACCAGGAATCCCGTTCGGTGAGCGGCACCCCTTCATAGAGGCCCAGCAGCACCGTCTCCGGGTCCTCGCCGGGCTGCGGGGTGTAGTCGTCCTCGATGAAGATGGCCACGTTGTTCATGGTCTTCGCGAGCTCCGGGGGGATCCGGTCCAGGGCGTCGTTGACGGCGGCTTCAAAGTCGGCCTCGGACATCGGGAACGGGCCGTCGCCCGCGCCGTTGTCCTCCGGGACGTCAGGTTCGTCCGGGACGATGGGGAGGCCTGGCGGCAGGAAAGCGGGCATAGCTGAACTCTAGTGCCGAATCAGCGCGACCGGCGCCGGGTCAGGCCCACTCCCACGAGGCAGATGGCACCGCCCACCAGGCCCCAGACGGTGGGGATCTCGCCCAGCACCAGCCAGGAGATCAGGATGGTGGTGCCCGGCACGAGATACGTGGTGGCGGCGAGCCGGCCGGCGTCGATCAGGGACAGCGCGTAGGCCCAGGTGGTGAACGCGATGGCCGTGGGGAAAACGCCGAGATAGACCAGTCCCAGCGTCGCCGGCAGCGGGGCCGCCTGCAGTTCGGCGGCCAGCTGGCCGCTGAAGGGCAGGCAGCAGACCGCCCCCACCAGGATTCCGAACCAGGTGGCCTGGGCCGCGGGCAGTTTCCGCAGCACAGGCTTCTGCACGATCACACTGACCGCCGCGAGGGCCGCCGCCAGCAGGCAGAGCAGCACGCCCGCCACGTCCGCCGTCGACCGCTGCCCGGAACCAAGGGCGATCACTGCCACCCCGCCGAACGCGACCAGGCTGCCGATGATCAGCCAGCGGGGGAAGCCCTCCTTGAGGATGACTCCGGCCATGATGGCGACCAGGATCGGGTTGACGTTGATCAGCAGCGCCGCCGTGCCGGCGTCGAGCAGGTGCTCGGCGGCGTTCAGGGCCACGTTGTAGCCGCCGAACCACATGACGCCGTAGGCCAGGATGGGCCACCACTCGCGGCCCTGGGGGAGGCTGGCGCCCTTCCGCAGCAGCTGCGGCAGCACCACCAGGCCCAGGACGACGGCGGCAATCCCCAGCCGGCCCAGCGTCAGGGAACCCGGGGAGAAGCTGGGACCCACGGCCCGGATGCCCACAAAGGCGGACGCCCACAGCACCACCGTCGCCACGACGGCGGCGATGCCGAGTTTGCTGATCCGGGCCGGGCGGATTTGCGGGGAGCCTGTCTGGGCGGTTGTTGCCATGCTGCCAATCTAGCCCGTGCCGGGGCCCGGCGACTGGCGGAAATCGGTCACGTCAGCACAAGTTCCTGCCAGCCGCCTGGAAGCTGCGCATGGCCGCTCATAAAAGGGGGCGGGCAGCGGCCTGGATGGCAGCGGCCACTTCGTCCAAAGCGGCCGAACCGTGCCGCCACTGCTGCCAGTGCAGCGGGACGTCCACGTGGGCGGCCGGGTCCAGGGGAACCAGGGTGCGGCGTTTCAGTTCGTCCCGCACCTCGATTTCGGGGAGCAGGCCCCAGCCCATGCCCCAGCGGATCGCCTCGCCGAACTCGTGGGCGGCCGGGACGTAGTGCCGCGGCGGCTGGATCGCTGTCCGGCTGACGCTCCGCAGGTAGCGGTCCTGCAGGTCATCCTTGCGGTCGAAGATGATGACCGGGGCGTCGGCGAGCACGGCCGCCGTCGCCCCGCCGGCAAACCACCGGGCGGCGAACTCCGGGGTGCAGACCGGCAGGTAGCGCATCACGCCCAGCCGCCGGGACGAGCAGCCGGGGGCGGCCTTGGCGGTGGTGGTGATGGCCGCGGCGGCGGCGCCGTTGCGGAGCAGCTCGAGTGAATAGTCCTGGTCCTCGCGCAGGATCTCCAGCTGCACCTTGTCCGCCACGGCGGCGAGGCCGGGCAGTGCCCAGGTGTGCAGGGAGTCGCTGTTGATCACGAGGGTCAGGCGCACGCGGGCAGGCTGCACGCCGGGCTGCAGTTCCTCGGCCAGGTCGGCGGAGAGCATGTCCAGCTGCCGGGCGAAGCGCACCACCGCCTGGCCGGATGTGGTGAGTTCCACGGGGCGCGTGCGCTTCAGGACCGGCCGGCCGACGGCGACTTCGAGGGCCCGGACGCGCTGGCTCACCGCCGACGCCGTGACCCGCAAGTGGCTGGCCGCGGCCTCGAAGCTGCCGTGCGCCACGATGGCGGCCAGCGTCCGGGCCTGCTCCGGATGGATGTCGATCATTAGCCAATCTTATGTTGGCGAAGAATTATTAACTGGTTTCATGTTGGTCCGGACCCTACCGTTGACAGGGTGATCTACTCCCTCGCTTCGGGACTGGCCAGCGGGCTCTCCCTCATCATCGCCATCGGTGCGCAGAACGCCTTCGTGCTGCGCCAGGGCGTCCAGCGCTCGCATGTCCTGCTGGTGGTGGCCGTCTGCGCCCTGTCGGACCTGGTGCTGATTGTGCTGGGGGTGGCCGGGGTGGGCGTCCTGATCGAACGGGCGCCGGCCGTCCTGGAAGTGGTGCGCTGGGCCGGGGCCGCCTTCCTCCTGGCCTACGGTTTGATGGCGGCCGCGCGGGCCATCCGCGGCGGCCAGGCGGCCCTCACTGCGGAGGGCCGGCGGGGGACGTGGGCCGCCGCCCTGGGCACCTGCCTGGCCCTGACCTGGCTGAACCCCCACGTGTATCTGGACACCGTGCTGCTCCTGGGCTCGCTGGCCGGCGCCCACGGCGCGGACGGGCGGTGGTGGTTTGCCGCCGGAGCGGGCCTCGGCAGCATCGCCTGGTTCTCCGCGCTGGGCGCCGGCGCCCGGTACCTCGCGCCGTGGTTCGCCCGGCCCGGCAGCTGGCGTGTGCTCGACGGCGGGATCGCCTTGGTGATGGTCACCCTCGCTGTCATGCTCGTAGCCTGAGGCAGGCAGCACATCCGTGAAACTTCTCGACAAAGGAACCGCCATGTACGTCCCCCAACACTTCGCCGCGGACCAGGATGCCGTCAGGGATTTGCTGGCGAACGCCGGCGCCGCCAACCTGGTGACGTCCACGGAACGCGGCCTCCTCGCCACCTTGCTGCCGTTCGTCTACGATCCGGCGGTGGGGGAGCACGGGGCCCTGCTGGGCCATTTTGCCCGCAACAACGAGCAGTGGCAGGTCCCGGCGCTGGGCGAGGCCCTCGCCATCATCCAGCGCTCCGATGCCTACATCTCCCCGAACTGGTACCCCAGCAAGGCAGACCATGGCCGCGTGGTGCCCACCTGGAACTACACCACCGCGCACGCCTACGGCCGGCTGGTCATCCACGACGACCCGGAGTGGCTCGACGGACTGGTGCGGCGGCTGACCGAGCAGCATGAAGCAGCCTCGGACCACCCCTGGGCCGTGGACGACGCGCCCGCCCGCTACATCGCCGGGCAGCTCCGGGCGATTGTCGGCGTCGAACTTGTCATCACGCGCGTCGAGGCGAAGCGCAAGCTCAGCCAGAACCGGCCGGAAGCGGACATTGACGGCGTGATCGCGGGGCTGCGGGCCAGGGGCCGGCAGGATGCGGCCGGAGATGTGGAGCGGGCCCGCCCCGACCGGAATTCTTGAGGACTGCGGCCCGGCGCGACGCCCGGCCGGTTGATTTTGGATATTCCGGGGTGTGCCCTTATAGTTTTATAGTCCAGTTCGGAGGAACCCGAAAGGACAAAAACGAAAGGCTTCGGCCCTAAATTTTTGCCCTGTTCAGCCGGACGGCGTCCTGGCCCCCATCGTCTAGCGGCCTAGGACACCGCCCTTTCACGGCGGCGGCACGGGTTCGAATCCCGTTGGGGGTACGCAAGGAACTGGTCAAAGCGGATGTAAAAGTCTGGTAGGCTAAAGGCCTTGAAAAATTGCGGTAGCGATACTGCAAGAAGCAAGAACAGCAGTAAACGCAAGGCCCTGTAGCGCAGTTGGTTAGCGCGCCGCCCTGTCACGGCGGAGGTCGCGGGTTCAAGTCCCGTCAGGGTCGCTCTGATTGCCAGAAGAAATTCCGGCTCTCAAGGTGACACGTCACCTAGGCTCTGTAGCTCAGTTGGTAGAGCGTTCGACTGAAAATCGAAAGGTCACCGGATCGACGCCGGTCGGAGCCACCACTGGGAAGCATCAGTTCTTTGAGAACTGGTGCTTTTCTTCTTTTAACCGGACGCCGCCTGCCCGGGACCGGGACCCCTGGCCGGGGCACGTATTAGGGTGGTTCCAAAGAGAAGGGGGAGTGCCTCATGGAATACCCGAATCCTCAGCCCGCAGCGGCCCCGGTGCCCGGCCCGGCCGAGCCGCAGCCAGGCACCGGACGCACCGTCATTTCCGAAACCGCCGTCGCGAAGGTTGCGGGCATCGCCGCCCGCTCCGTCCCCGGCGTCTACTCCTTGGGCTCGGGCCCGTCCCGTGCGCTCGGCGCCTTCCGTGACGCGGTGGGCAGCACCGACCACGCCGCCGGTGTCCGTGCCGAGGTCGGGGAAACCCAGGTGGCCGTGGACATCGACCTGGTGGCCCTGTACGGCACACCCCTGCACGCCCTGGCAGACCAGATCCGCGCCGCCGTCTATGCGTCTGTCGAGGAACTCGTGGGGCTCCAGGTGATCGAAGTCAACATCGAGATCAACGACGTCTACGTGCCCGGCCCGGCAAAGCCCGGCACCCCGGCCGAGACCCGGCCCGCGAGAGAGGTAATCCAGTGAGTCTGACCGTGGTGGGCATCGCCGCCGGTGCCTTTGTGGCATTCATGTCCTTCCAGTTCGGCGTCTGGGGATTCCTCGGCGCCCTGCTGTTCATGGGAATCGGTGCCCTCCTGGGCCGCGCCGCGGAAGGGAAACTGGACCTGCGCAGCGTGCTCGACGCCCTCTCAGGCCGGCGTTCCTCCTCATGAGCGGCCACGCCGGCGCCGCCCGGACCGCCCCGATGTCCGGGCACACCCGGATCAGCACCCAGGCGCTCAGCAGCGTGGCCAAGGCTGCCGCCGCGGAAGCCCTCGGCGTCGCGCCGCATGACGTCCGCGCTGACTGGTCCGACGACGACGGGCTGCTGGCCCTGTCCCTCGTCGCTCCCATCACCGTCCCCCCGCTGGCCACAGTCCTGCGCGACGCCGGACGGGTGGCGGGCTCCGGCGGTTCCATCTGGGACCGGGCCGTGGCCGCCAAGGCCGAAATCCTGGATCGGGTGACGCAGCTGAGCGGTGCCCGGCTGAGCCGGGTGGACATCCGGATCGGCGGGGCCAGCATGAAGGAAGGGGCGCGCGTCCATTGAGGCATAACTCCGAACACGGCGCCATCCCCGGCGGCAACGTCCCGCCCCCGCCGAGCGCCGCCCCCGGCGGCGCCGCCCTTGACACGGCGGCGCGGCAGGCACCGGCAGATCCCCGCAAGGACGACATCCTCCGCCGGGAAACGCACTCCTCCCGGGCCGTGGCCTCCATTATCGCCGCTGTCCTGGTGGCGGCGCTGTGCGGCTATGCCCTTCTGGAAACGGCGGTCCGTGCCTTCGGCCAGCCACCCTGGCTCGTGGATCCGGAGACCGCAGCGGAGCAGCTGGTGGCGCTCCCCGCCGGTGTCCCGCCGCTCCTGCTGGGTGTCCTGGGCGCGGTGCTGGCCATGGCCGGCCTGTTCTTTTTCCTGAACGCGGTGCTCCCCGGGAGGCGCGCACGCCATGTCCTGCGGGACCGCCGGGCGGCCGTGGTGGTGGACGACGAGGTCATTGCCTCCGCGCTGGCGCGCCGGGCACGCGTGGCCGTCAATGTAAGCCAGGAGCAGGTCATGGTGACAGTGGCCCGGCAGCACGTCGACGTCAATGTCCGTCCCACCTCAGGGGTGCCGCTGGAGGCGGATGCCGTCCGCGCCGCCGTCGAGGGTGAACTCCGGGACATGGGCCTGGACCCGGCGCCGGCCGTGCGGATTAACGTCGCCCCGTCGGGGGTGGTGGGCGCATGAACGGCACCCCCAGAATCCTCAACCGCATCCTGATCGGCATCCTCGGCGCCAAGCTCCTGGCCATCGGAATCCTGCTCATCGTCCTCGCGACGGTGCCTGCAGCCGGAATCTGGTGGAAAACCTGGGCCGGCGGCGTCTGGAGCCTCTGGCAGGACCTGTTTGAGCGCACGCGCTTCCCGGGGCGTCCGGAGAGCTGGCTCTGGATTGTGGTGGTCCTTTTGCTGCTCCTTGTGGTGGGGGCGATGGTGGCCTGGGTTGCCCAGCAGGGCAAGGGGCGCACCAGCCTGCTCGTCTCCGAGGAGGATCCGGGCGACGTGCCCGGCAATGTCCGGATCGGCAGCGGCGTGGCCGAGCAGGCAATCCGGGCCGCCCTGGCGGACCGTCCCGACCTGGCCGGCACCACGGTTGCCACCTACGAATTCCGCGGCGAACCGGCCCTGAAAATCAGGATCCAGCCCCGCCAGGGCGTGGCCCCGCACCGGCTCGCCGAAGAGGTCTCGCTCCTCGTGGAAGCCCTCGACGTCGCGCTCGGCAAGCGCACCCCGGTGCTCATCCACATCGCCTCCGGTGCGCGCTCACGGTTCGGGCGGGTTGAGCGGGTCCGCTGATCCGTGGTGAGGTTCCGGCAATATTTCTGAAGCCCGGCCCGGCGCGCAGAACGGCGCGCAGGGCCCGGTTCGGCGCGGATCAGGACACAAAAACGCGCCCGGGGCAAGGGTCTCCTTTCCGTAAAGGTTCGATGTAAACGCTTGCATTCCTCACTTACTGTTGATTACTGTGAGGGGCACCACACAACGCACCGCCGTTTTTTGTCCGGTACTCAGCGAGGAGCCCCCAGTATGAAAACACCGAAGTTCCTACTTCCCGTCGCCACAGCAGGCGTCTTGGCCCTGACTCTCTCCGCCTGCGGCGGCGGAGGGGGCGGCACCACCGCCGGCTCCGACGCCGAACAGGGCCTCGACGGCCGCGGACCCATCACGTACGTCCAGGGCAAGGACAACAGCAACGTGGTCCGGCCGCTGATCGAAAAGTGGAATGCAGCCCACCCGGACGAGAAGGTGACGTTCAAGGAGCAGACCGACCAGGCCGACCAGCAGCACGATGACCTGGTCCAGAACTTCCAGGCCAAGAACGCCAACTACGACGTTGTGAGCGTCGACGTTGTCTGGACTGCAGAGTTCGCCGCCAAGGGCTGGCTGCAGCCGCTAAAGGACAAGATGGCGCTGGACACCTCCGCCATGCTGAAGCCCACGGTTGAGAGTGCCTCCTACAAGGGCACGCTGTACGCGGCCCCGCAGAACTCCGACGGCGGCATCCTCTACTACCGCAAGGACCTGGTCCCCACGGCGCCCAAGACCTGGGACGAAATGATGGGCATGTGCACCATCGCCGAGGAAAACGGCATCGGTTGCTTCGCCGGCCAGTACGCCAAGTACGAGGGCCTCACGGTGAACACGTCCGAGGCCATCAACTCCGCCGGCGGCGCCGTGCTCGACGCCGAGGGCAAGCCGAACCTTAACACCCCGGAAGCCAAGGAAGGCCTTGAGAACCTGGCCTCAGCCTACGCCGACGGCAGCATCCCCAAGGAAGCCATCACCTTCCAGGAGGAACAGGGCCGCCAGGCCTTCCAGGACGGCAAGCTCCTCTTCCACCGCAACTGGCCGTACGTCTACAACCTGGCCGTGACGGAAGGCTCGTCCAAGGTCAAGGACGTCCTGGGCATGACCGCCCTGCCCGGCAAGGACGGCCCCGGCGCCTCGACCCTCGGCGGACACAGCGCCGGCATGAGCGTCTACTCCAAGAACAAGGCCACCGCCCTGGACTTCCTGAAGTTCCTCACCTCCGAAGAAACCCAGAAGTTCTACGCCACCCAGGGCTCCCTGGCCCCGGTCCTTGGCGCGCTCTACGACGACCAGGAGCTCGTTACCAAGCTGCCGTACCTGCCGGTTCTGAAGACCTCCATCGAGAACGCCGAGCCGCGTCCGGTCACCCCGTTCTACCCGGCGGTCACCAAGGCCATCCAGGAAAACGCCTACTCTGCCATCAAGGGCGAGAAGTCCGTGGATGCGGCGCTGTCCGACATGCAGAAGTCCATCGAGTCCGCTAGCGCGGGACAGTAGCCCCACCATGGCAACCGAATTGGGCCCGACGCCGGTCAAAGGACCGGCGTCGGGCGGTACCCCGATCCACCACGGCCCCAAGGGCGTGGGGGAGGACAATGCGATAGCGAGCCAGGGCAAGTGGGCCTCATGGCTCCTGGCCCCGACCATCGTGGCGCTGGCGATCGTGATCGTCTACCCGATCATCAGCGCCATCGTGATGTCGTTCCAGAAGGACGCCGGCCTTGACCCCGTCACCGGGCTGTTCACCGCCGGCGGCCCGGCCGGGTTCTCCAACTACACCAACTGGCTGTTCCAGCAGTGCGCCGCCCCGGGCGGCGGAACCGTGGCCTGCCCGCCGGGCACCCTCGGTTCGCAGTTCTGGTCCGCCACGGGAACCACGTTCTACTTCACCATCGTCACGGTGACCCTGGAGACGGTCCTCGGTTTCTGGATGGCCATCATCATGGCCCGCACCTTCCGCGGCCGCAGCCTGGTCCGCGCGGCCGTGCTGGTTCCGTGGGCCATCCCCACCGCCGTCACGGCCCAGCTGTGGCTGTTCATCTTCGCCTTTGAAGGCATCGGCAACAAGCTGTTCAACACCACCATCCTGTGGACGGGCAGCGAGATCCCGGCCCGGTGGGCCGTCATCATCGCCGACACCTGGAAAACGACGCCGTTTATGGCGCTGCTGATCCTGGCCGGCCTGCAGATGATCCCCGCCGAGGTCTACGAGGCGGCCAAGGTGGACGGCGCCACCGCCTGGCAGCGGTTCCGAATGATCACCCTGCCGCTGGTGAAGCCTGCGCTGATGGTCGCGATCCTGTTCCGCACCCTCGATGCGCTGCGCATGTTCGACCTCCCGTACATCCTGACGGAAGGCTCCAACAACACCACCACGCTCTCCATCCTGGTGGTCAACCAGATCAGGCAAGGCTTCAACTCGGCCGCAGCCCTGTCCACCATCACTTTCATCATCATCTTCATTGTGGCCTTCATCTTCGTCCGCTTCCTCGGAGCGAACGTAGTGGAGCAGCAAACCGGCGCAGGTAAGGGGAAGAAATGACCGCCGCGACCGAACTCCGGGCCAAGCAGGACCAAGGCCGGAAAGCCGCCCAGAACAGGGAGAAATGGGCGAGCGTCCGCACGTACGTCAGCGCCGCCGTCATCCTGGTCTGGTGCCTCGCCCCGGCGTATTGGATGGTGGTCACGGCGTTCCGCGACGTGGGCTACACCTACGACACGTCGCTCCTGCCCACGCACGTGACGCTGGACAACTTCATCACGGCGTTCGACACGTCGTTCGGCAACAGGTTCGGCCAGGCGCTCCTGAACAGTGTGTTCATCGGCGTCACCGTGACCCTGATTTCGCTGGTGCTCGGCGTGTTCGCGGCTTACGCCCTGGCACGCCTGAACTTCCGGTTCAAGTACCTGGTGCTGGGCTTCATCCTGGGCGCGTCCATGTTCCCGGGCGTCGCCCTCATCACGCCGCTGTTCCAGCTGTTCACGAACATCGGCTGGATCGGCACCTACCAGGCGCTGATTATTCCGAACATCTCCTTCGTGCTCCCGCTGACGGTCTACACCATGACCTCATTCTTCCGGGAAATGCCGTGGGAGCTCGAGGAAGCCGCCCGCGTGGACGGCTGCACCCAGGGGCAGGCATTCCGGAAGGTGATCATGCCGCTGGCGGCACCTGCCATCTTCACGACGGCGATCCTGGCCTTCATCTCCTCCTGGAATGAGTTCCTGATCGCCAGCCAGCTCTCTAACGACGCGACCCAGCCGGTGACGGTGGCCATTGCCAACTTCGCCGGGGCCCAGCCGCAGCAGATTCCGTACACGGCCATCATGGCCGCCGGAACCATCGTGACGATCCCGCTGGTCATCCTGGTGCTCGTCTTCCAACGGAAGATTGTCGCAGGCCTCACGGCCGGCGCCGTGAAGTGACCGCAGCAATGAACAAACCAGAGCGAGGCCTCGTCCGGAGCGAACACCGCCGTGTCCGCTCCGGCGAGGACTTCGACATCATCATCGGGCTCCTCGGCTTCTGGACATTGGTCCTGTTCGTGGTCACCGTCTGGATGGAGCTGACCGGCCAGCCTGCCCTCGGCTGGGCGCTGGGGCTGCTGGCCATGGTGCTGGCCCTCTACGGCCTGATCCGGCTGCGCCGCCGCCTCCCCCGAAGGACGGCAACCCGGCGCAAATGAACGCGGGGTCACGTAGCGTCCATCCCGAGGGGGTTTATGGGCGCCAACTGACCCCGCGTTGCTTTTAGAAAGAGCAGTGGTTGCCGTGGGGAGGCGAGCTGATGCAGGGCTTCGGAGGCCGCGGGTTGCCTCGGGAGACAGTCGACAAGGGGACACGGTGGCAAAGACAACAGACAGGGCGCAGCGCGGAGGCCACTCCGGCGTCAGCATCGAGGACGTAGCCCTCGCCGCCGGAGTGTCCACCGCCACCGTGTCCCGCGCCGTCCGCGGCCTGCCCCGGGTTTCGCCGGCCACCCGGGAGAAAATCCTGGGCATCGCCGAGGCCTTGGGCTACGTCGCGTCGTCCTCGGCGTCCGGGCTGGCCACCGGCCGGACCAGAACCATCGGCGTGCTGGCACCGTTTGTCAGCCGCTGGTTTTTCTCCAAAGCCATTGAGGGCGCGGACCGGGAACTCCACGCCCGGCAGTACAACCTCTCGCTGTTCAATCTGGGCGGCCACGGCAGCCACCGCGAACGGCTCTTCAGCAAGACCATGGTCTACAAGCAGATCGACGCGCTGCTGGTCCTCTGTATGGCCCTCACCCACGAGGAAATCGAACACCTCCAGAAGATCGACATCCCGCTGGTGGTGGTCGGCGGGCACGTCGAGGAATGCCCCTACATCGGGATCGACGACTACGGCGCCGCGGCCACTGCTGTGCGGCACCTGATCGGCCTCGGGCACACGGAGATCGCCCTCCTGCATGGCGACGACGAAACCGACCTCAATTTCGATGTCCCGCGGGTCCGGATCAGGGCCTTCCAGGAAGTGATGGCAGAAGCCGGCCTGACCGTCCGGGAAGAATGGGACGAGTGGGGGGACTTCACCGTCCGCAGTGGCCAGGATGCCTTCCGCCGGCTCTGGGACCGGCCCGGCCCCAAACCCACCGCAATCTTCTGCGCCTCCGACGAAATGGCCATGGGCGTCATTTTCGAGGCCGCCCGGGCCGGAGTGAGCGTCCCCGGGGACCTGTCCGTCATCGGGATCGACGACCACGACTTTTCCGAGGCCATGGGCCTCACCACGGTCCGGCAGCGCCCCGATGAGCAGGCCGAACTGGGCACCAAGATGTTGCTGGACGAGCTGGACGGCGTGGCCGGGTCAGTGCGGTCCACGGTGGCTCCGCACCAGCTGATCGTCCGGACCACCACGGCCCCGCCTCGCAGGGACGGCGACGCGGCCCGCCCCGGCGCCGGCGAACCGGGCAGCCGGCAGCACGCCTGACGCTCCGTCTAGGCGTCCCAGAGTCAGGACGCGCGGGCCAGTTGCCGGATGGGGATCCAGCGCGATGCCAGCCGGCGGTACGCGGCGGCCGCGCCCGTCATGTCGCCTTCGGCCAGGCACTCAATGCCCAGCCGCACGTCCATGGGCGAATCGTCCGGGTAGACCTTGTCCGCCACAGCGCCGTAGTCCAGTTCCACCACCGAATCCGGGTGGAAGAGCTCCAGCCATTCGGTGAGCTGCGTCAGGTCCTCCAGCATGTCCAGGTCCGGCGCGGCGAGGGCCAGGTGGGCCACCGCGTAGCGGACCCGTTCCAGGGCGTCGCCGATTCTTGCGCGGATCCGCACGGTGACGATGTGGCCGTCGGCTTCCACCACGTCCGTGGGGTCCGCTTCCTGGAACAGGCAGAACCAGCTGAACGGGATGCCCCAGGTGGACGCCCGGGTGTGCACGCGGCCCAGCCCGGCATGCGCCCGCACCTCGTCGATGCGTTCCTGGTGCTTGTCGCGCTGTTCCTCCGGAATCAGCAGCTGCGCCAGGGGCCCGTGGATGCCCTCCATCAGGGCGTTGGCGGCCAGCCCGGCCCGGAGCACCAGCTGGCTGGGGCAGTACAGCAGGTTGTCCGGCGGTCCTGCCAGGGGCACGGAAGCGCCGCCGGAGGCGCCGCCGTCGGGGGAGGGGCCGGGCGAGGGGGAAGCGGATGGCGAAGGTGAGGAAGTGCCGCCGTCGGCCGCCGGAGCAGCCGGGTGCGGCGCCACAACGACGCGCACCAGGTCGGTTGCCCCGGTGGGGAACGGATCCCCGCCCGGGCGGGTGATGCGGCCCAGGGACGCCAGGAGCTCGGCGTTTTCGACGGCGGCACGGGAAACACTCCGGGCGCCCGCGGCCCGCAGGCCCGGCTGCTGGTCCTCCGGGAACGCCGCCAGGGGTTCGTAGATCCGGAGGGCGGAGGAGAACGGCAGCCCGGCCTGTCCGCGGTAGAGGTTTCCCGTCATGGCGTTCCGTCGCTTCCCTGGGCTCTCATCAGTCACTCAGCTCTGCGATGACCGGGGCGTGGTCCGAGGCGCCCTTGCCCTTGCGTTCCTCGCGGTCGATCGACGCACCGGTGACCCGGGCGGCCAGGGCGGGGGAGGCGAGGATGAAGTCGATCCGCATCCCCTCCTTTTTGGGGAAGCGCAGCTGCGTGTAGTCCCAGTAGGTGTAGACGCCGGGGCCCGGGGTGTGCGGGCGGACCACGTCCTGGAAGCCGGCTTTCTCGAACGCGTGGAAGGCTTCCCGCTCGGGTTCGCTGACGTGGGTGAGGGCATTGGCCCGGAAGTAGTCGATGTCCCAGACGTCGTCGTCCTGCGGGGCGATGTTCCAGTCGCCCATCAGGGCGACCTGCGCCTGCGGGTCGTCCTTAATCCAGCTCTCGGCGTGCGTCCGCAGCGTGTCCAGCCAGCTGATCTTGTACGGCATATGCTCATCGTCGAGGGCCCGGCCGTTGGGGACATAGAGGCTCCAGACCCTGACGCCGCCGCACGTGGCGCCGATTGCGCGGGCCTCCTGCACGGCGTCCTTGCCGTTCTTGCCGAAGACGGGCTGGTCCAGGAAGGTGCGTTCGACGTCGTCGAGCCCCACCCGGGAGGCGATCGCCACGCCGTTCCACTGGGACAGGCCGAAGTGCGCCACTTCGTAGCCCATGTTCTCGAAGAGCTCCCAGGGGAAGTTCTCGTCCTTGCACTTGGTTTCCTGGATGGCCAGGACATCGCAGTCGGTGCGCTGAAGCCAGGCTTCCACGCGGTCGGCACGGGCACGGAGCGAGTTCACATTCCAGGTAGCTATCTTCACAGTCCCTAACTTACCGAACTTGGCTTCCCGGCGACGCTGCGCGCCGCCGCCACCTCTGGAATTTAGTAGGAAGTCCGAGTATATTCAGGAACGGAAGATGACGTGAGTCACAGGCGGCCCGGCCGCCACACGGCAATCACACGGTGCAAAGGAGCATTCCCCCATGGTTCGCGAGCTATCCCACTACATTGACGGGCAGCATGTTGAAGGCACCTCCGGGCGCTTCAGCGATGTCTACGATCCCTGCACCGGCGAGGTCCAGGCCCGGGTGCCGCTGGCCAGCGCCGAGGAAGTCCGCAACGTGGTCTCCAACGCTGAAAAGGGCCAGCTCGAATGGGCCGCCATGAATCCGCAGCGCCGCGGCCGCATCCTGCTCAAGTTCGTCGACCTGGTCAACCAGAACCTGGACGAGCTCGCCACCCTGCTGTCCTCCGAGCACGGCAAGACCTTCCTCGACGCGAAGGGCGACATCCAGCGCGGCATCGAGGTGGTCGAATTCGCCGCCGGCGCCCCGCACCTGCTCAAGGGCGAGTTCTCGGACAGTGCCGGAACCGGCATCGACGTCCACTCGCTGCGCCAGCCGCTCGGCGTCGTCGCCGGCATCACCCCGTTCAACTTCCCCGCGATGATCCCGCTGTGGAAGTCCGGCCCGGCGCTCGCCGCGGGCAACTCCTTCGTCCTCAAGCCGTCCGAACGCGACCCCTCTGTACCGTTGCGGCTCGCCGAACTGTTCACCGAGGCCGGCCTGCCTGCCGGCGTCTTCAACGTGGTCAACGGCGACAAGGAAGCCGTGGACGCGCTCCTGGAGGACCCCCGCGTCCAAGCCGTCGGCTTCGTCGGCTCCACCCCGATCGCGCAGTACATCTACGCCACGGCCGCCGCCCACGGCAAGCGCG
Organism: Arthrobacter sp. EPSL27; assembly: GCF_001512305.1. GTDB lineage: Bacteria > Actinomycetota > Actinomycetes > Actinomycetales > Micrococcaceae > Arthrobacter. Next base: position 1,524,614 of record NZ_LNUT01000005.1, on the reverse strand, counting down.
CCCAGTGCTTCGGCGGCGCCAAGAACCACATGGTGATCATGCCGGACGCGGACCTGGACATGGCCGCAGACGCCCTCATGGGGGCCGGCTTCGGCTCCGCCGGCGAACGCTGCATGGCGATCTCCGTGGCCGTCCCGGTCGGCAAGGCCACCGGCGACGCCCTGGTCGCAAAGCTGCAGGAACGGATCGCGGACCTCAAGGTCGGCCACAGCCTCGCCAAGGACTCGGACTTCGGCCCGGTGGTGGCCGCGTCCGCCAAGGAACGGATCGAAGGCTACATCCAGGCCGGCGTCGACCAGGGCGCCACCTTGCTGGCTGACGGCCGCGGCCTCAAGGTCGACGGCTACGAGGGCGGCTTCTGGGTCGGGCCCACGCTCTTCGACAACGTCACCAAGGACATGACCATCTACAAGGAGGAGATCTTCGGCCCGGTCCTGAGCGTCCTCCGCGCCGAGGACTACGACGAGGCGCTGCGCCTGTGCAGCGAACACGAGTTCGGCAACGGCGTGGCCATCTTCACCCGCGACGGCGACTCCGCCCGCGATTTCGCCAGCCGGGTCCAGGTGGGCATGGTGGGCATCAACGTCCCCATCCCCGTCCCGATCGCGTACTACACGTTCGGCGGCTGGAAAGCCTCCGGCTTCGGCGACCTCAACCAGCACGGCGCGGACGCCTTCCGCTTCTACACCAAGACCAAAACGGTCACCACCCGCTGGCCGTCCGGCATCCGCACCGGTGCCAGCTTCGTCATGCCGGAAGGCAGCTGATGACGGGCAAACACTCCGCGGACTCCGATCCCGCGGAAGTGCTCTTTGAACGGCGCGGCCGGCTCGGCGTCGTCACGCTGAACCGGCCCCGGGCCGTCAACGCGCTCACCGCCGGCATGGCCGCCGCCATGCTGGAACAGCTCACCCTGTGGGCGGACGACGACGACGTCGCGGCGGTCCTGGTCCGCGGCGCCGGCGACCGGGGGCTGTGCGCCGGCGGCGACATCGTGGCCATCTACCGCGACATGATCGACGGCGGCGACGCGACGGCCGACTTCTGGGCGGAGGAGTACCAGCTGAACCTGCTGATTTCCGAGTACCCCAAGCCGTACATCGCGTTCATGGACGGGCTGGTCCTGGGCGGCGGGGTGGGGATCTCCGCGCACGGCTCGGTCCGGATCGTCACGGAACGCACCCGGATGGGCATGCCGGAGACCACCATCGGGTTTGTGCCCGACGTCGGCGGAACCCTGCTGCTCTCCCGCTCGCCGGGGGAGACGGGCACCCATGCGGCCCTCACGGGAGCGCACCTGAGCGGCTCCGACGCCCTGTTCCTTGGACTGGCGGACCACTTCGTGCCGTCCGCGGACCTCGCGGACCTGGCGGCGGCGCTGGAGACCGAGGCGCCGGACACCGCCGTCGCACGCTTTCTCGGGGAGCCCCCGCGCTCGGCGCTGGCTGCCCAGCAGGAATGGATCGACGCCTGCTATTCCTGCGACGACGCCGAGGAGATCGTCCGCCGGCTGCGGGACTTTGGCGGGGAAGCCGCCGAGACCGCCGGCACGATCGAGGCCAAGTCGCCCACCGCCGTGAAGGTGGCGCTGGCATCGCTGCGCCGGGTCCGGGGGCTGAGCCTTGAGGAAGCCTTGGAGCAGGAATACCGGGTGGGGCTGCGGTTCCTGGCCGGGCCGGATTTCCGCGAGGGCATCCGCGCGCAGGTGGTGGACAAGGACCGCGAGCCGCACTGGCAGCCGGCCACCCTGGCGGAGGTCAGCGCGGACGACGTCGACTCCTATTTTGCGCCGCTGGGCGACCGGGAACTGAAGCTGGCAAAGGAGCGGGACAATGTCTGAGACCACCACCCCTGAACAGGGCCAGTCCGGGGAGCCGGCCGGCACCATCGCGTTCCTGGGCCTCGGCCACATGGGCGGACCGATGGCGGCCAACCTGGTCAAGGCCGGCCACACGCTGACCGGATTCGATGTGGTGCCGGCCGCGCTGGAGACAGCCCGGGCGCACGGCATCGCCACAGCGGACACGGCCGCCGAGGCAGTAGCCGGGGCCGCCGTCGTCCTGACCATGCTGCCCAGCGGAAAGCACCTGCTGGACGCCTACCGCGGCACGGCCGGCGGGCCAGGCCTGCTCGAGGCCGCACCGCCGGGCACCCTCTTCCTGGACTGCTCCACCATCAACGTGGACGAGGCCCGGGAAGCCGCCGAACTCGCCGTGGCAGCCGGCCACCGGGCCGTCGACGCCCCGGTGTCCGGCGGCGTGGTGGGGGCCGAAGCGGGCACCCTGACGTTTATGGTGGGGGCGCTTCCGGAGGACTTCGAGGCGGTCCGGCCCCTGCTGGAAATCATGGGCAAGCGGGTGGTGCACTGCGGCGGGCACGGTGCCGGGCAGGCCGCGAAGATCTGCAACAACATGATCCTCGGCGTCTCCATGATTGCCGTCAGCGAGGCGTTTGTGCTCGGGGAGAAGCTGGGACTCACGCACCAGGCCCTGTTCGACGTCGCATCTGCGGCGTCCGGCCAGTGCTGGGCGCTGACCACCAACTGCCCCGTTCCGGGGCCGGTCCCCACCAGCCCCGCCAACCGCGACTACCAGCCCGGCTTCGCGGGAGCGCTCATGGCCAAGGACCTCAAACTGGCGCTGAACGCGCTGGAAAGCACCGGCGTCGCCGCACGGCTGGGGCCGCTGGCGTCCGAAATCTACGATACGTTTGCCGCGGAGGGCGGGGCCGGCCGGGACTTCTCCGGCATCATCACGGACATCCGGGACAAATCCGGGCACTGACCGTACCGGGCACCATGTCCGGGCAGCAAACACTTTCAAACAGCAGCTGAGGGGACAGGCATGACGGAGCAGTACACCAACATTCTCGTGGAGCGGCGCGGCCGGGTGGGCCTCGTGACGCTCAACCGGCCCCAGGCGCTGAACGCCCTCAACAAGGCCACCATGGACGAGGTGGTGGCGGCCGTGTCCGCCATGGACGCCGACCCGGAGGTGGGGGCCGTGGTGCTGACCGGCTCCGCCAAGGCCTTCGCGGCCGGCGCGGACATCAAGGAGATGCAGGCCAAGGACTACATGGACATGTACGCGGCCGACTGGTTCCGCGGCTGGGAGGACTTCACCCGGCTGCGGATCCCGGTGGTCGCGGCCGTGTCCGGGTTCGCGCTCGGCGGCGGCTGCGAGCTCGCCATGATGTGTGACTTCATCATTGCCGGGGACAACGCCAAGTTCGGCCAGCCCGAAATCAACCTTGGCGTGCTGCCGGGGATGGGCGGCTCGCAGCGCCTCACCCGCGCGGTCGGAAAATCCAAGGCGATGGACATGATCCTGACCGGACGCATGATGGACGCCGCGGAGGCCGAACGCGCCGGCCTCGTGTCCCGGGTGGTGCCGGCCGCGGACGTCGTCGAGGAGGCCCTCAAAGCAGCCGAGGTCATCGCGTCCAAGTCCAAACCGGTGGCCATGGTGGCCAAGGAGGCGGTCAACGCAGCCTTCGAGACCGGGCTGGCCCAGGGTGTGCTGTTTGAACGGCGGGTATTCCATTCCCTGTTCGCCACCGCGGACCAGAAAGAGGGCATGGCGGCCTTCGCCGAGAAGCGCCAGCCGGACTTCACCCACCGTTAAGCAGGGGAGCGGACCGTACGGCGCTGCGGGACCTGGCGCTGCGGGAAACGCTCCGCGATGCGCAAAAGCCCTGGCGCTGCCGTAGACCGGTAGCGCCAGGGCTTTTGCGCGTCGCAGGGCACTACCCGCAGCGCGGGAGTGCAGCGCGGGGATTTCGGTGCGGTGGGCCGCGCGGTCAGGCTGCGCTGATCCCGAACAGGCCGATGATGAGGGCCATGACCGTCAACGTGACGAATTCGTGCGCGCAGTTCAGTGCGGTCAGGCCGGCCGGGCGGCCCTCGAACGCGTCGTGCGTGATGAACCGGGCCGCCGTGAACCCGGCCCAGAGGATCACGGCCGTGACCAGCGTGTTCGCCAGGAAGTTCCCGCCGTAGAAGTGCTGTGAGATGGCGGCGGCGCCGGCCAGAACAGCAGCGCTGATGAAGCTGACCACCAGGGTCACCAGGATGGGCCGGACGGCGTCCCTGGCGTCACCGCTCGGCGAGACGTCGGCGACGCGCATCCAGTAGTTGCCGAACACCTTTGGCGTGTACCAGACGGACCCCACCACCATGCTGGACAGCGTGGCCAGCAGTACCGCCCAGATGTTGATCTCCGGAATCACGTCGTTCTCCTTGGCTGCAGGGTTGGTTCTAGGTCGCAGTCTAGGGGACCGGCCGCGGGAAGGTCCGGTTTGGCCAATTACCTCTTTTCGGAGGTAGTTGGATATCCATGCTTTTCGTTACGGTGATGCAAGTCACAGATCCGTGTCTCGAGGCTGACATCAAAGGAGATTGCCATGACCTCAGTTCCACCCGCTGCGCCTGCCGGGGTGCAGGCGCCGCCCAGCCGTAAGACCCTGCGCAAGGTTGCCTTCGCGAGCTTCGCCGGCACCACCATCGAGTTTTACGACTTCTTCATCTACGGCACCGCCGCCGCCCTGGTGTTCCCGGTGGTGTTCTTCCCGGCGCTCGGCGCCGCGGCCGGCACCGTGGCCTCCTTCGGCACCTTCGCCGTCGCCTTCTTTGCCCGTCCTGTCGGCGCCATCGTCTTCGGCCACTTCGGTGACCGGATGGGCCGGAAAAAGACACTCATCACCACGCTGCTCATGATGGGCATCGCCACCGTACTCATCGGGTTCATCCCGGACGCCAACACCATCGGCGTCGCAGCCCCGATCCTCCTGGTGGTGCTGCGCTTCATCCAGGGCCTCGCCGTCGGCGGCGAATGGGCCGGCGCCACGCTCCTCGTGGCGGAATACGCCCCCACAGGAAAGCGGGGACTCTTCGGGTCCTTCCCGCAGATCGGCCCCTCGGTGGCCTTCGCCCTCGCCAGCGGCACGTTCCTCATCACCAACCTGACCCTGGGCGACAAGTCGGAAGCCTTCATCTCCATCGGCTGGCGCGTGCCGTTCATCCTCAGCGCGGTGCTGGTGATGGTGGGCCTGTGGGTCCGCCTGAGCATCGAGGAAACCCCGGTGTTCAAGAACGCCGCCAAGGCCGCCCCCGCCGCCACCCGGCTGCCCGTCCTTGAGTCGATCAAGCGCCAGCCGCGCGAAATCCTCCTCGCCGGCGGCTCCCTGACCCTGCTCTTCGCCTTCTTCTACATGGGCACGGCCTACCTCACCAGCTTCGCCACGAGCCCCACCGGCATGAAGCTGGGACGGGTGGAAGTGCTCAGCACGGGCATCGTTGCCTCGCTGTTCGTGGCCGCAGCCACCCTGGCCTCCGGCATTCTCTCGGACCGCTTCGGCCGCAAGAAGGTCATCGCCACCTCGTGCATCCTCGCCGTGCCGTGGTCCCTGGTGCTGTTCCCCATCCTCAGCGCCAACACGGTCTTCGCCTTCGGTGTGGGGCTCACTGTCACCCTGGTGATCTTTGCCATCGCCTACGGCCCGGCCGGCGCCTTGCTGCCGGAGCTGTTCGAGACCCGCTACCGCTACACCGGCGCCGGCATGGGCTACAACCTCGCCGGCGTCGTGGGCGGCGGCATTGTGCCGCTCGTCGCCGCGCAGCTGGCCGGAACGAACGGCGCCGCCGCCGTCGGGTTCCTCCTCGCCGGGATCGGCGTGTTCAGCGTGCTCTGCACCTTCGCCCTGCCCAACCGGGAAACGCGGGGGCTGGAGGATGGCAAGCAGCAGCCGGCCGCGCAGCACGCGGACGGCGCAGGAATCGCCGAGCCCGTCTCCGGGGCCTAGGGGGCCGGGCCGCACTGCGGATTCTGAGATTGGGGGATCCGCGGCCGGATCGCGGGGCTGCCGGCACCACCGGCAGCCCCGCTTACGGGATCAGGCCCATCCGGCGGGCCGCTGACACGGCCTCCAGCCGGTTGTGCGCCGACAGTTTGACCATCGCGTTCTGCAGGTAGCTCTTGACCGTCACCGCTTTCAGGCCCAGCCGCTCCCCGGTCTCCTGGTAGGAGCAGCCGAGCGCCACCTGCGCCAGCACGTCGAGCTCACGCCGCGCCAGCCGGGCTGTCGGGTGGACCCCGTCGCGGGACGGCGGCGCCAGATGGCTGCCGATAACGTCCAGTTGCCGGGCCAGGTCCGGATCGGATACGGTGCCGGCCAGCGACCGCAGTTCGGCATGGGCTTCCCGGACATGTTCCAGCCAGCTCTGGTCAAGCGCGAGGGCGGGTTCGGCCCGGGCGGTGTCGATAATGGACACCCGGCGGTCCACCTCGTCCCTGACCCGCAGCTCGTGGGCTATTTCCACGGCGGCTTCCACCGCCTCGCCCACCGCAGATTCCCCCAGGGCCGTGCTGGCCCGGCTCGCGACGTACAGCACCGCCCGGGACCGGCCCTTGACCACCACGGGGACGGCCGCCATCGAGGTCAGCCGCTCCCGCCGGACGGCGAGGTCGTATTCGTGGGTGATTCCCTCGGACTCGATGTAGTCCTCTACCAGGAACGGCCGGCGCTGCGTGAAGACCCGGCCGCCGAGCCCCGCCCCGGGGACCACCACCACCTTGTGCAGGCTGGACGTGGCGGTGCCCAGGAAATCTGTCAGCTGCAGCCGTTCGCCGCTGGCCAGCCCGGCGAAGAGCACGGCCGGCCGCAGCCTGCCCGAGAGGTGGCGCAGGGAGGCTTGGAGCAACCCCCGGTCGTCGGGGCGGGAATAGGCGTTCGGCTGCATGAGTCGTCTCCTGGTACCGCGGAACCCGCCACCGCTGCGGAACGGGCCGTTACATCGTTGTCGGCTGTTTAGTTGGATGGATTAATCGCTGAAGTCGCCGGCGTTGCGGCGGAAGGTGCCCAGGATCCGGATCAGCTGGTCCACATCCTGGTCCCCGAAGCCGGACTGGGCGAACACCTCGGAGTTGAGCGCCGCCGTCGCGCGTTTGGCGAGCGTCCGGCCCTCCGGGGTGAGTTCGATAAGGGTGGTGCGGCCGTCCGTGGGATGCGGCGAGCGGAGCACCAGCCCCGCCTGCTGCAGCCGGTCGACGGCGTTGGTCACCGAGGTGGGGTGGACCTGCAGCAGCGCACTGGCCTTGTTCATGGGCAGTGCGCCGCTGCGGGCGAAACTCAGCAGGGCGAGCAGTTCGTAGCGGGCGAACGTCAGGCCGAACGGCTTCAGAACCCCCTCGATCCGGGCCAGCAGGATCTGCTGGGTCCGCATGATGGCGGTGATCGCAGCCATCGGCGCGGCGACGTCGGACCACCCGTGACGTTCCCAGTTCAGCCGTGCGTCGGCGATCGGATCACGCGGCAGCGGCGTCGCCACGGCACCTCCAGCTGCTCGTCCCGAATCCCATGGGGTTCAGCCTAGCTTTTCCGCCGGCATTTTCAGTCCCGGGAAATCAGCTTCGGAGTACTCCGTGCCGAGGCCGGCCGGGACCGTCCCGCCGCCGTGGCGGAGTTCCTCGCTGTGCCGGAGCTCCACGCGGCGGATCTTGCCCGAGATGGTCTTGGGCAGCTCGGCGAATTCCAGCCGGCGGATCCGCTTGAACGGAGCCAGGTGGTCGCGGCAGTACCGCAGGATGTCCTCGGCCAGTTCCGGGCCGGGCTGGTGCCCGGCGGCCAGGACCACAAACGCCTTCGGCACCGAGAGCTTAAGCGGGTCCGGTGAAGGCACGACGGCGGCCTCGGCCACGGCCGGGTGCTCGATCAGCACGCTTTCGAGCTCGAAGGGGGACAACCGGTAGTCCGAGGACTTGAAGACGTCGTCGCCGCGGCCCACGTAGGTGATGATGCCGCGCTCGTCCCGGCTGGCCATGTCACCCGTGTGGTAGTAGCCGTCGCGGAACGCCTCCGCCGTCTTCTCCGGATCGCCGTAGTACGCCTTCATCAGGCCGGCAGGCCGGGGGTCGAGGCGCAGGCACAGCTCGCCGTCGTCACCCTCCTCGCCGGTGGCAGGATCCACCAGGACCACGTCGTAGCCGGGCAGGGGTTTGCCCATGGCGCCGATCTTGATCGGCTGGCCGGGGGTGTTGGCGATCTGCACGGTGGATTCGGTCTGCCCGAACCCGTCGCGGATGGTCTGGCCCCAGGCGCGCTGGACCTGGTCGATCACCTCGGCGTTGAGGGGCTCCCCGGCGGACACCACCTTGGTGGGCGGGTTCTTGAGCAGGGTCAGGTCGGCCTGGATGAGCATGCGCCACACGGTGGGAGGGGCGCAGAAGCTCGTGACGGACTCGCGGTCCATCTGCTCCATAAGCGCCTTGGCATCAAAGCGCTCGTAGTTGTAGACGAAAACGCAGGCTTCCGCGATCCACGGCGTGAACACGTTGGACCAGGCGTGCTTGGCCCAGCCGGGCGAGGCCACGTTCAGGTGCACGTCGCCGGGTTCCATCCCGATCCAGAACATGGTGGACAGGTGGCCCACCGGGTACGAGGTGTGCGTGTGCTCCACCAGCTTGGCCTTGGACGTGGTGCCCGAGGTGAAGTAGAGCAGCAGGGTCTCGTCGGCCAGGGTGGGCGCGTCCGGCGTGAAGTCCCCGGACGAACCGGCGGAGTCTGCGTACTGCAGGGCCGTGGTGCCGGCGGCGTCGCCGCTGCCGACCTCGATCAGGGTGTAGTTGCCGGGGACGCCGTCGAACTTGGCGATGTTGGCGCTCCCGACGGCGGCCCAGTTCGCGCCGCCGCGCTCCACCCGGTCCTTCAGGTCCGCGGGTCCCATGAGGGTGGTGGTGGGGATCATGACGATGCCCAGCTTGATCCCGGCGAGCATCAGTTCCCAGAGCTCCACCTGGTTGCCGAGCATGATGATCATCCGGTCGCCGCGCCGCATGCCCTGGCCGCGCAGCCAGTTGGCCACCTGGGCGGAGCGCCGGGACAGGTCGGCGAAGCTGCGGCGCGTGGCGGAGCCGTCCTGCTCGACGATGACGAGGGCCGGGTTGTCCGCCTTGGCCGGGTCCGCCGCGATCGCGTCGAACCAGTCGAGGGCGAAGTTGAAGTGCTCAAAGCGGGGCCACTGGAATTCGCCGCGCGCCGCCTCGTAGTCTCCCCGGAGGTCCAGCAGGCGGTCGCGTGCTGCGCGGAAGTCCTCAGTGACTGTCATGGTGCACCTTTCGAAAGTATGGTGGCGCGGCCGTTGCAGCCCGGCGCCGTTGCCCGGAGACCACCAGTTGCCTAGTGATCCTCATCACTGTGCAATATACTAGGACATCCAAGGGTTTGGAAGATCCGACTCGTTCGGAACCGGATCACAACGAAGGGATACATGCCCGTGCAGCCACAAGGACGTGCCAGCGGACAGGGACTCACCGAGAATGCAGCACCGCGTGAAGGGACGGCGCCGCCGCCGTTTCCGGACGCGGACCTGATGCACATTGTCGATCTGCTGCCTCCGGCGGAACAGACCCGCTACCAGGAGATCCGCGAGTTCCTCCAGTCCCGGATCCGGGCGGCGTCGATTGACTACTGGAACCGTGAGGAGTTTCCGTTCGGGCTGCTCGCCGAACTCGGAAAGTACGGCCTGGGCGGTCTGCAGACCGACGGCACCTCCAAGCTGTTCAAGGGCCTGATGTACGTCGAGGTGGCCCGCGCGGATGTGTCCCTCTCTGCCCTCGTGGGGATCCACAACGAACTGATCGTCGGCATGGTCGACCAGCTCGGCTCCGAGGAGCAGAAAACGCGCTGGCTCCCGGGCCTCACCGCCTTCACCCAGATCGGCGCCTTCGCCCTGACCGAGCCGGACCACGGCTCGGACATCGCCGGAGGGCTCGCGACGACGGCCCGGCGCGAGGGCGGCGAGTGGGTCATCAGTGGCGCGAAACGCTGGATCGGTGCCGGCACCATCGCCGACTTCGCCCTGGTGTGGGCGCGGGACGTCGAGGACCAGCAGATCAAGGGCTTCATCGTGGAGACGGACCGGCCCGGGTACACGGCGACCAAAATCGAGAACAAGATCGGGCTGCGGATCATGCAGAACGCGGATATTGTGCTCGACGACGTCCGCATCCCGGCGTCGAACCTGCTGCCCGGCGCCACGGACTTCTCCAAGGCCAACGAGCTGCTGCGGGATTCCCGCGCCTGGGTGGGCTGGCAGGCCGCCGGCATCCAGCTCGCGGCGTTCGACGTCGCGCGGTCCTACTCGCTGCAGCGCAAGCAGTTCGGCAAGGAGCTGGCGCGGTTCCAGCTGATCCAGCAGCAGCTGGCCGAAATCCTGGGCAACGCCTCCGCGTCCCTCGCGCTGATGGCGCAGCTGGCCCGGATCCAGGCCGACGGCAAGCTGGAGATGGCCCAGGCCGCGATGGCCAAGTCCACCACCACCCGGCTGGCGCGGGCGTCGGTGGCGATGGGTCGGTCGCTGATGGGCGGCAACGGCATCAGCAGCGACTACGAGATGGGCAAGCTCTTCGGCGACGCCGAGGTCCTGTACACCTACGAGGGCAGCTACGAGATCAACTCGATGATCGTGGCCCGGGCCGTCACCGGGAAGTCCGCGTTCGTGTAGACGCCCCCGGGTCTAGTCCTCCTACCGGAACGCGGAGGTGCCCGTGATGCGCTGACCAAGAATAAGGGTGTGGACCTCGTCTGTGCCCTCATACGTCCGCACGGATTCAAGGTTGTTGGCATGCCGCAGCGGCGGATAGTCCAGAGTGATGCCGTTGCCGCCCAGGATCGTGCGCGCTTCGCGGCAGATAGCGATGGCCTCGCGGACATTGTTCAGCTTCCCCACGGAAACCTGGACCGGCTCCAGCGACCCGGCATCCTTCAGCCGCCCGGTGTGAAGGGCCAGCAGCGTGCCTTTCTGGATCTCAAGAAGCATGTTGACCAGCTTTTCCTGGGTGAGCTGGTAGCCGGCCAGCGGCTTGCCGAACTGCAAGCGGTCCTTGGAGTACGCCAGGGCTGCCTCGTAGGAGTCCCGGGCGGCGCCCATCGCCCCCCAGATGATCCCGTAGCGGGCCTCGTTGAGGCAGGAAAACGGTCCGCGGAGTCCTTGCGCGCCGGGGAGCAGCGCAGTGCCCGGGAGGCGGACGTCGTCAAGTGCGATGTCGCACTGGATTGACGCCCGCATGGACAGCTTGGACCCGATCGGCGTCGCGGTGAACCCCGGCGTGTCCGTCGGCACGATGAAGCCGCGGATGCCGTTGCTCGTGTTGGCCCAGATCACCGCGATCTGGGCCACGGATGCCAAGCCGATCCAGCGCTTCGCGCCGTTAAGAATCCAGCCGCCACTGCCGTCCGGCGCGGCGAAAGTCGCCATGCTGGACGGGTCCGAGCCGGCGGAAGGTTCGGTCAGCCCGAAGCAGCCGATTTTTTCGCCTCGGGCCATCGCCGGGAGGTGCTCGTTCTTTTGCTCCTCGGATCCCCACTTGTGAATGGCGGTCATGGCCAGGGAGCCCTGGACACTGACGAACGTCCGGAGGCCGGAATCGCCGGCCTCCAGTTCCATGGCGGCGAGTCCGTAGTCGACGGCGCTCCGGCCGGGACAGCCGTAGCCCTCCAGATGCATCCCGAGCACCCCGAGCTTGCCCAGCTCGGGCACCAGCTCGAGCGGAAAATGTGCCTGCTCGTACCAGGCGCTGATGTTGGGCCGGATGCGTTCCGTCACGAAGGCGCGCACCGTCGCGCGCAGTTCGAGTTCCTCCGCCGTCAGCAGGCTGTCGAGGTTGAGGACGTCATCGTCCACGAGGGTTGCTTCAGCTGTGGTCACAGGTTCAACTCCAGGGAGGTAAATGGGCGGCAGCCCCGATTGATTCCGGCACGGGCCGGCGGGTGCTAACCACTGTGCCAGTCGGATTGCACCCGATCCAATACCAAATGATGTCCTCCCTGATACCTGTGACGCATCAATCCGGCACGGAGGCCGGAGGGGGGAGAACCGACTCTGAGAGCCGCAGGACCTCGCGCAGGGCAGGACTCATGTTGTCCTTGCGCCACACCAGGCGAAGCTGGATGATGTCGGCAGGATCAGCCAGCGGCAGGAAAACGACCCCGGGGTGGCTGAAGTTCTCCGGCACCGAGGACACCGTCAACGCGACCCCGATGTCGGCGGCAACCAATGCCATAAGCGTCTGGGAATCCGGCGCCACCTGCACAATGTCCGGGGCATAGCCGGCAGCGCTCGAGAGCCGGCGAAGGTAGTCGTGCAGAATGGCTCCGGGGTGCTCGGGAAGCGTGACGAAGGGCTCGCCCTCGAGATCGGCCATCAGGAGCGAATCCCGGCCGCTCAGGCGGTGGGACTCGTTCAGGACCACCACAAGCCGCTCGTTCGCCACAGTCCTGGATTCCAAGGCCGCCGGAATGAAGTTCCACCGGCCCAGCGCCACCTCCATGGCGCCCCTCATGACGCGGTCCATGGCTGGCAGCGCAAAATTCGAGCTGGAGAGCTGGAATTCAATGCCTGGATGTGTCTCCCGAACCTTCTTGGCAAGCTTGCCGACCATAACGTGGGAGGAAACCCCGGCGAACGCCACCCGCACCCTCCCGGTCTCGCCCTTGCCCACGGACGCCACCGCGACGGCCGACCGGCGGCAGGCCTCCAGGATGTCCCGCGCCGGCACCAGCAGCGCCTCGCCCTCAGCCGTGAGACGGACCGTGCGGGTGTTGCGGACAAAGAGCGGCGCCTTGAGCTCGTGCTCCAGCCGTTGAATGGCACGGCTCAGGGGCGGCTGCGCCATATGCAGCTTCTGTGCCGCCCGGCCGAAATGCAGCTCATCGGCGACTGCCAGAAAGGCCCGGATCTGTTGAATCTCCATGCCGGCTCAGGCCCGGTCAAGGTAAACGACGTTGTTCATCTGCCCAAGATACCCAACAAGCCGCCCCCGGCGTTGATGATCCTGCGGTATCAATCCGGCACCAAATGCGTATTGGACGCGGATCAATCCGGTTGCAAGGGTTGGTGATGCAGACCACACACCGGAGGAATTACATGAAACAACCGAACGCTCAAGCAGCCGCCGGAGCGGGCCATAATTCTGCCCCCGACGCTGCCGGGCCGGCCGGCGAGGTGCTCGGCCGCCAAGGGACTGGCCCCCTGGCCGGCATCGTGATCGCTGATTTCAGCCGGGTACTTGCCGGACCCTACGCCACCATGCTGCTGGCCGACATGGGCGCCACGGTGATCAAGGTCGAGGGACCCGACGGCGACGACACCCGCAGCTACATGCCGCCGGTCCGTGACGGGGAAGCCACGTTCTTCCTGGCCGTGAACCGGAACAAGCACTCGATCGCACTGGACCTCAAAGACCCGGAGGACCTCGAAGTGGCCCGGTCCCTGGTCCGCGCCGCCGACGTCATGATTGAAAATTTCAAGCCGGGCAACATGGAACGCCTGGGACTGGACTACGCCGCCGCTGCGGAGCTGAAGCCGGACATCATCTACGCCTCCATCACCGGGTTCGGGACCGGCGCCGGCGCCCACATCCCGGGCTATGACCTGCTCGTCCAAGCCGCCTCCGGAATGATGAGCCTGACCGGGGGACCGGAGACCCAGCCCTACCGGGCCGGCATAGCCTTGTTCGACGTCATTACCGGCCTGCACGCCGCCATCGGCATCCTGGGGGCGCTGCACCACAGGTCCCGGACCGGGGAGGGCCAGCTGGTGGAACTCAATCTGCTGACCTCGGCCCTTTCCGGGATGGTCAACCAGTCCGCGGCCTACGTGACCGGCGGCGTGGTGCCCACCCGGATGGGCAACGAACACCCCAGCATGTACCCCTACGCCCCGATGCAGACAGGCGATGGCATGATCATCATCGCGACCGGCAATGACGCCCAGTTCGTGCGGCTCTGCGCTGCCCTGGCCATCCCTCACGTCGCCGCGGACCCGAAGTTCGCCACGACGCTGCAGCGCAACGCGCATCGGGATGAACTGCGCGAGATTCTCCACTCCAGGCTGGCCACACAGTCCGCGGCGCAGTGGTTCTCCCAACTGTCCGACGCCGGCCTGCCCTGCGCCCCGATCCAGGACGTCGGCGGCGGTGTCGATTTCGCTGAACGGTTGGGGCTGCAGCCGGTGGTGCTGGCCGGCAGCGGGACGCGGAAAATCCCCACGGTCAGGCACCCCGTGGCCTACTCCCGCACCCCCGTCGATTACCCGCTCGCACCCCCAGAGCTCAACGAAAACTCAGAGCAGGTCCGGGCCTGGCTGCTACGGCAGAAAGCCCCGGCCCATGCCTGAGCCGTACCGGGCGCGTGTATCCCCGCGCTGGTCGGACCAGGACCTCAACGGCCACGTGAACCACGCCGCCGTCGTGACCTTGCTTGAAGAATCCCGGATCCAGTGGCGCTCAACCATGCCGGGCCTCGGGACAGCCGGAGCGACGCCGACCGTGGTGGCGGCCCTCGAACTCAACTACCGGCGCCCGGTGGTCCACGGTCAGGACCTGACGGTCGAGCTGGCGGTCACCAGGATCGGCACCAGTTCCTTCACCCTGGAGTGCTCGGCCACCCAGGGCGGCGAAGCCGCCGTGGAAGGTCGGACCGTGCTCGTTTCAGTCTGGCCGGAGACCGGCACGGCCAGGCCTTTGACGGAACGCGAGCGCCGCTGGCTCGAAGAGTTCCGGCCCGCCAAACGCCGCACCCAAGCGCCCGCATCGCAGATTTCCGATTCCACCCCTCTGGAGCTGACACCATGACAACCGAACCGGCCGAACCTGGCACCGACTTCTACCTGATGGACGATTTCCTCACCGCCGAGGACCGCGCCCTGCGGCTGAAGGTCCGCAGTTTCGTCGACAAAGACCTGCTTCCGGTCATCAACGGCTATTGGGAACGGGCGGAGTTCCCGTTCGAGCTGATCCCCAAACTCGCGGCCCTCGGCATTGTGGGCACCACCATCGAGGGCTATGGCTGCCCGGGGCTGAGCCGGCTCGCTGCCGGCATCGTCGCGGCCGAAGTTTCCCGCGGCGACGGCTCCGTCAACACGTTCCTCGGCGTTCAGTCCGGACTCGCCATGGGCACCATCAACATGCTGGGAAGCGAGGAACAGAAGGAACGCTGGCTTCCCTCGATGGCCGCTCTGGACAAAATCGGTGCCTTCGCCCTGACTGAGCCGGACCACGGGTCCGACTCGGTCGCGTTGGAGACCAGCGCCCGGCGGGACGGCGACAGCTACGTCCTCAACGGCCGGAAAAGGTGGATCGGCAACGCCAGCATGGCCGACGTCGTCATCATCTTCGCCCGCGACGAAGAGGACGGCAAGGTCAAGGCCTTTGTTATGGAGCGCGACGCCGACGGCAGCTACCCGGCCGGATATCACACCGAGGTCATCACGGGAAAAATCGGCAAACGCGCAATCCTGCAGCCGGATATCACCTTGGACAACCTCCGGGTGCCGGCGGCCAACCGGCTGACCGGCTGCCACTCTTTCAAAGACGTCACCCGCGTCCTGACCGCCACCCGCAGCGGAGCGTCCTGGGAGTCCCTGGGCCACGCCATGGCCGCGTACGAGGCCGCAGTGGACTACGCGAAGACCCGCCAGCAGTTCGGCAAGCCGATCGGCAGCTTCCAGCTGGTGCAGAACAAACTAGCCAACATGCTCGCCGAGGTGACGGCCATGCAGCTGATCTGCTTCCGGCTGGCGGTCCTGGCCGAGGACGGGCGCATGACCGGGCCCATGGCGTCACTGGCCAAGATGCACACGGCGCAGAAGGCCCGGTGGATCTGCTCCGAAGCCCGGGACATGCTCGGCGGCAACGGCGTCCTGCTTGAGAACCACGTGGCCCGGCACATGACGGACATGGAAGTGGTGTCCACCTACGAGGGCACCGACTCCATCCAGTCGCTGCTCATTGGCCGTGAAATCACCGGCATCTCAGCCTTCGGCTAAATCCGCCACCCGACACAAGCAAAGGAAACACCATGAGCAATTTCACGAACAAGGTGGCAGCCGTCACCGGCGGGGCGCAGGGGATAGGCGCGGCCACGGCACTGAAGCTGGCGGCAGGCGGTGCCACCGTCGTCGTCCTGGACCTTAACGAGGACGGCGCCAAAGAGACGGCGCTGCAGATCTCCGCCCATCCGCAGGTAGTTGCGGCCGGCGGCCGGGCGGTCGCCGCCGGTTGCGATGTCACCGACGAAGCCACCGTTGACCGGGTCTTCGCTGACCTCCACCGGGAGTTCGGCCGGCTCGACATCCTCGTCAACAACGCCGGCGTTACCCGCGACAACCTCTTTTTCAAAATGGAGCGTCCGGACTGGGACGCGGTGCTCGCCACCAACCTGACCAGTGCCTACCTTTGTTCCCGGGCGGCCCAGCGCTACATGGTGCCGGCGCGGTACGGACGGATCGTCTCCCTCAGCAGCCGCAGTGCCCTCGGCAACCGCGGCCAAGCGAACTACGCGGCCGCGAAGGCCGGCATCCAGGGCCTGACGGCTACCCTCGCCATCGAGCTCGGCGCATTCAACATCACCGTCAACGCCGTCGCCCCCGGGTACATCGCCACCTCTATGACTGCCGCAACCGCCGAGCGGGTAGGCAGCAGCCCGGAGGACCACCAGGCTGCGGTCGCCGCCCGGACACCCTTGGGCCGGGTGGGCCAGCCCGAAGAAGTGGCCGCCGCCGTGGCGTTTTTCGCCAGCGACGACGCCTCATACGTCTCAGGGCAGACGCTGTACATCAACGGCGGGGCGCGCTGATGCCGGAGGCATTCCTCGTCGGCGGCGTCCGCACGCCGGTGGGACGCCACGGCGGTGCCCTCGCCGCAGTCCGGCCCGACGACCTGGCCGCCCTGGTCCTGCAGGGCGCCGTGGCCAGGGCGGGCATCGACCCCGACAGCATCGACGAGATCATTCTCGGCTGCGTGAACCAGGCCGGGGAGGACAACCGCAACGTTGCGCGGATGGCGGTGCTGCTCGCCGGACTCCCGGACGCCCTCCCTGCGGTCACGGTCAACCGTCTCTGCGCCTCCGGGTTGACCGCGATCACTATGGCGGCGCAGTCCGTCCGCAACGGCGACGCCGACTTGGTGGTGGCCGGCGGGGTGGAGTCCATGACCCGGGCACCCTGGGTGATGGCCAAGCCGGAAAAGCCGTTTGCCGGACCGGGGGAGCTGGCGGACACCTCGATTGGTGCGCGGTTCGTCAACACCCGGATGCCGGCCGGTGCCAGGTTCTCTATGCCGGAAACAGCCGAGGAAGTGGCCGGGCGCGAGGGGATCTCCCGTGCCGACGCGGACAGTTTCGCCCTGCGCTCGCATGAGCTGGCGCTGGCCGCGATCGATGCCGGCCGGTTCCGGGACGAGATCGTTCCTGTTCCCGTGACCAGCCGCCACGGCGACGTTACGTTCGTCGACACCGATGAGGGGCCGCGGCGGGGTTCCACGCCGGAATCGCTCGCGGCACTGCGGCCGATCGTGCGGCCGGACGGCGTCGTCACCGCGGGCAACTCCAGTTCCCTCAACGACGGCGCCTCAGCCGTGGTGGTGGCCAGCGGCGAGGCCGTCGCCCGCTGGGGCCTGACGCCGCGGGCCCGGATCGTCACCAGCCAGGCGGCCGGGGTCGCCCCGGAGGTCATGGGCATCGGCCCGGTACCTGCTACCCGGAAAGCGCTGGCGAAGACCGGCTGGAGCCTGGACGGACTGGGCGCCGTCGAACTCAACGAAGCATTCGCCGCGCAGTCGCTGGCCTGCATACGGCAGCTGGGGCTGGATGAGGGCGTTGTCAACAACGACGGCGGTGCGATCGCCTTGGGGCATCCGCTGGGATCCTCAGGTTCCCGGATCGTCGTCACCTTGTTGGGCCGGATGGAACGTGAAAACGCCGCCCGCGGCCTGGCCACGATGTGCGTAGGCCTGGGACAAGGCGTCGCAATGCTGCTGGAGAGGGTCTGATGAGGCTGTTTGAAAATGTCGCCGAGCTGGAGAGCCTGACGGGACAGGAAATAGGCGTGAGTGGCTGGCACCGGCTGGACCAGTCCCAGATCCAGGCGTTCGCGGACGCCACCCTGGACCAGCAGTGGATCCACACCGATCCGGAACGGGCCGCCGCCGGCCCTTTCGGCGCCACCGTGGCCCACGGCTACCTGAGCCTTTCGATGCTCCCGCACCTGGCCGGACAGGTATACCGCGTGCAAGGCGCGGCATCGGTCATCAACTACGGCCTGGACAGAGTACGGTTCCCGGCTCCGGCCAGGGTTGGTTCCCGCATCCGGGACCGGCTGACTCTGGCCTCGGTGACCCAGACAGCCGCTGGCCGGCAGCTCAAGTTCCTGCACAGGATCGAGCTGGAGGGTTCCGAGAAACCGGCCTGCATCGCCGAGACACTGTCCCTTTTGAAGATGTGAGCGACGGCCGCAGGGCCCGCTCCCCACTTCTGCACCAACACCACCACCATCCGAACAACGACGTTGCGGCTGAGCCGGCCTGCCGGCTCCCCGTTAGGGAGATTCTCCGTGGTTACTGAAAACATGAATGTGAAATACGCAGAACCCAGGACAGGCAATACCGCGGCCGATCCGGAGGTGTCGCCGGCGGAACTGCGCCGGACCTCGATCTCGTCCTGGCTCGGCTCGGCGTTGGAATACATGGACTTCACGCTCTACACGCTGGCGGCCGCCCTGGTCTTCGGTCCGCTGTTCTTTCCGAACACAGACCCGGCGATGGCACTGCTGGCCAGTTTCGCCGCCTACGGGTCCGGATTCCTCGTCCGGCCCCTCGGCGGAATCTACTTCGGTTACCTGGGGGACAAGTACGGCCGCAAGTCCGTTCTGGTCATCACTGTGGGAATGATGGGGATCGCCACCCTTGGGATGGGCCTGCTGCCCACATACGCCCAGATTGGCGTCGCTGCCCCGATCCTGCTGGTGCTGCTGCGTCTTGTTCAGGGTTTCGGCGCCGGCGCCGAACTTTCAGGCGCCTCACTCCTGCTCGTGGAGTCGGCGCCCAGCGCACGCCGGGGCTTCTACGGCGCGGTGGTGGCGCTGGGGACCGCGACAGGGGTGCTCCTGGCCAGCGCCCTGTGGTTGCTGATGTCGCAGCTGCCGAAAGAACAGTTCATGAGCTGGGGCTGGCGGGTCCCTTTCCTGCTCAGCGTCGCCACAACCCTGGTGGCGTTGTACTTGCGGCGCACCGTGAACGAATCTCCGGTCTTCGAGGTCGTGAAGCAGCGCCGCGCCGCGGCCCGCGCGGAAGCCCGGCAGCAAAGCGTGTGGCGTGACGCCGCGGATGCCAAGAAGCCGTTCCTGGTGTCTCTGGGTATCAAGCTGGGGGAGAACGGCTCGGTGTACCTCGTCAAGGGCTTCCTGATCGGTTGGACCGTCTCGGTGGTCGAGATGGACGCCAACCTTGTGACCACCGGTGTGACCCTGGGCTCCATTCTGGGGATGATCACAGTCCTGCTGACCGGCAAGCTCACCGACAAGTTCGGCCGCCGGATCGTGTGGCTGTGGCTCTCCGCATTCCAGTTCGCCTTCACCATTCCCGCCATGCTGCTGATCGAAACGCGGAATCCCCTTTTGGTGGCGCTGGTGTTCGTTATCTACATTGGCGGCCCGATCCCCAATATGTACGGGGTGGAGTCCACCTGGCTCGTAGAGATGTTCGGTTCCAAGCGCCGATTCTCGTTCATGACCACGGTCAAGGAGGTGGGCGCCGTCCTCTCCGGCGGACTGGGACCGATCCTGGCCGCCGCGGTGGTCGCCGCAACGGGGCCGGGGTGGATTCCGGTGGCAGGAATCCTGATGAGTTACGCAGCCATCGGCTGGGTTGCCGGGTTCTTCGCCCCCGAAACCCGGGGCCGCGACTTGAACGCCGAGGCGGACGCCTGCTGAAACCGCGCCGTCAGGGCACGAACCGGTAGCCGATGCCCGCCTCGGTGACCAGGTGCCGCGGGGCGGCGGCCTCCGGTTCCAGCTTGCGGCGGAGCTGGGCCATGTACACGCGCAGGTAGTTGGTCTCCTTCGCGTAGGCCGGACCCCAGACCTCGGACAGGAGCTGCTGCTGGGTGACGAGTTTTTCCGGGTTCCGGACCAGCACCTCCAGCATCTTCCACTCGGTCGGGGTGAGCCTGATGTCCTGGCCGTCGCGCGTGACCCGGTGCTTTTCCAGGTCCACGGTGAACGCCTCTGTCGTGACCACCGGTTCCTGGCCGGGGTCGGCGCTGCGGCGGAGCAGCGCCCGCAGCCGGGCCAGGAGTTCGTCCAGGCCGAACGGCTTGGTGATGTAGTCGTCGGCTCCGGCGTCCAGGGCCTCCACTTTGTCCTCGGAACCGTGCCGGGCGGACAGCACCAGGACGGGCACCCGGCTCCAGGTGCGGAGTTCCCGGAGCACGGAGGTGCCGTCCAGGTCCGGCAGCCCGAGGTCCAGGATCACAAGTGCCAGCGGGTGCTGGGTGGCCGCCAGCAGCGCCGAATGGCCGTCCGCTGCGGTGGTCACATCGTAGCCGTGGGCCTGCAGGGTGATCCGCAGGGCCCTGAGCAGGTGCGGGTCGTCGTCGACCACCAGGACGGCGGTCATCCGGCGTCCGATCCGGACGCAGTGAGCGGCAGGGTGTGGCGCTGGCGGTCGATGGCCGACTGCGGTTCCAGGGGGGCCTGCTGGTGGCGCGCTTCGAAGGGCGCCCCGGTGGAGAGCGGAAGCCGGATGACCATGGTCAGGCCGCCCCCCGGTGTTGCTTCGGCGGTCAGGCTTCCGCCCATGGCATCGGTAAAGCCCTTGGCCACCGCCAGTCCGAGGCCGATGCCGGTGGTCTGCGCTGCGTCATCCAGGCGCTGGAACGGCCGGAACATTTCCACGACCCTCTCTGCCGGGATGCCCCGGCCGTGATCGATGATGCGCAGTTCCCCGGCCGGATGCCCCGCGAGGGTGACGGCGCTGAGACCGCCCCCGGCGCCGACCAGTACGATGTCCGAATCCGGCGCGTACTTCACCGCGTTTTCGACGACGTTGGCAATGACGCGCTCAAGCATGCCGGGGTCCGCGTCGACCTCCGGCATGTTGGCGGGCAGCTCCACCCGGACCCGTCCTTCCGGCACGGCGCGCAGGGCATCCGGAATGACCTCGTACCAGCGCACCGGCCTGAGCAGGGGGTGGGCGGCTTCGGCGCTGATGCGGGACATGTCCAGAAGGTTGCCCACCAGGGCGTCCAGCCGGTCGGAGCACTCCTCGATCGTGGCGAGCAGCTCCTGTTGCTCAGCCTGGGTGTACCGGGCACCGTCGTGGCGCAGGGCTCCGACGGCAAGTTTGATGCCGGCCAGCGGGGTGCGGAGGTCGTGGGACACGGCGCGGAGGATGGACGTGCGGATCGTGTTGCTTTCCGCGAGGCGCAGCATCTGGCGGCGGCTGGCCACGAGCTGCTGGCGTTCCAGCTGCGCTTCCAAATGGACGCCGAAGGCCCCCAAGAGGCGCCGGTCACTCGCCGGCAGGATCCGGCCGAACAGCACGAGGCGTGTTGAGGGGTCGATTTCCTCGATGTTCTCCCCGTCAGCGCCGCCCCGTTCGGTTTCGCCTGCGGAAAGTTCCCCGGCCGCGGCAGTCAGTCGCCACTCCGGCCCGGGGGCGCCGGCGGTACCGGGAGCACCCCGGCCGCCCGGAGCCTCGGCGAGGCTGAAGACGGCGGCCCCCCGGACCTGGAAGACACCGAGGGCCTGCTCCAGGAGGGCCCGGACCATATCGTCGGCGCCGGATGCGCTCCTGGCCAGGTCGCTGAGGGTGGTGGCTTCCGCGCGGGCCCGGGCGGCGTCCTTGGACCGCCGGGCCGACAAGTCGACCACCACCGCGACGGCCGCCGAAACACCCACAAACACCAGCAGGGCGAGGAGGTTCTGCGGGTCGCTGATGGTGAGGGTTCCGACCGGCGGGGTGGAGAAGTAATTGACCAGCAGGCTGCTCCAGAGGGCGGCCAGTATCGCCGGCCACAGCCCGCCGACCAGGGCCACCCCGATGGAACCGCTGAGCTGGACCAGCATCACCGTGGCGACGTTGCGCTCAGGGTTCAGGACCAGCAGCAGTGCCTGCAGGACGGCCGGGAGCAGCACGGCCAGAATGAATCCCACCGTCACCCGGACACGGCCCAGGTCGCGTTGCCGGGACGGCCGGGTGCCGTGGCCGCCGAGCGGGTGGGAGACCATGTGGACGTCGATGTCACCGGAATCGCGGACCACCCGCGTGCCGACGCCCCCGCCGAGCAGGTTTCCCAGGAGTGCGGAGATCTTCTTGCGCCGCGAGATGCCGACGACGATCTGGGTGGCGTTGACGCTGCGGGCGAAGTCCAGGAGGGCCCCGGCCGGATCCTCACCGGCCACTATGTGGTAGCTGCCGCCCAGGTCCTGGACCAGGTGGCGTTGGGCCTCGAGCGCCTGGGGGGATTCGTCGGCCACCCCGTCGGAGGCCCGGACGTGGACCGCCAGCAGGTCCCCGCCGCTGACGCGGTTGAGGATCCTGGCGCCGCGGCGGATCAGGACCTCCCCTTCGGGCCCGCCGGTCAGGCCCACCACGATCCGTTCCCTGGCCGGCCAGCTTTCCTCGATGCCCTGCTCCGCCCGGTACTTGGCGAGGCCCTCATCCACACGGTCGGCCAGCCACAGCAGCGCCAGCTCGCGCAGGGCGGTGAGGTTGCCCAGGCGGAAGTAGTTCGAGAGCGCCGCGTCGATCTTCTCGGGGGCATAGATTTTTCCATCGCCCAGGCGCTGCCGCAGCAGCTCGGGGGAGATGTCGACGAGGTGGATCTGATCGGCCCGGCGGACGACGTCGTCGGGTACGGTCTCTGCCTGGTGGACGTCGGTGATCGCGCTGACCACGTCACCCAGCGATGCCAGGTGCTGGATATTGACGGTGGACAGGACGTCGATTCCGGCGTTGAGCAGTTCGTCGACGTCCTGCCAGCGTTTCGGGTTGCGGCTGCCGGGGATGTTGGAGTGGGCGTACTCGTCCACGACCGCTGTCCCGGGGGCCCGGGCGAGGACGGCGTCGAGGTCCATTTCCTCAAATTCGGTGCCCCGGTAGGGCATGCGCTTCGGCGGGATGATTTCCAGGCCCTCCAGCAGGGCCCGCGTCTCGCTGCGTCCGTGGTCCATGGCAAGCGCGACGACGACGTCCTCGCCGCGTTTGCCGAGCCGGTGCGCCTCTTCGAGCATCTCGTAGGTCTTGCCGACCCCGGGCGCGGCCCCTAGGAAAATCCGCAGCGTTCCACGTGCCATGCCGTCATTCTCTCACTCGGATTGCGCCGGCTGCGACGCGTGCGCGGCCTCGGCGACGGCCAGGTTCAGCGTGGTCACGTTGACGGACGGCTGGCCCAGGAAAGCGAGCAGCCCGCTGCTCGTGTGGCGGTCCACCAGCGACGCCACGGTCTCCGTGTCCAGGCCGTGGGCTGCGGCCACCCGGGCCACCTGCAGCCTGGCGTATTCCGGCGAGATGTCCGGGTCCAGCCCCGATCCGCTGGCCGTGACGGCGTCGGCCGGGACATCGGACGCGGCGGTTCCTTCCGCCGCGGCGACGGCGGACCGGTTGGCGATGACGGCCTCAAGAAGTTTGGGTTCGTTGGGGCCGAGGTTGCTGGCGGAGGACGCCGCAGGGTCCCACATGACGGCCGACGGCCGGGCATGGAACCACCGCGGGTCCCGGGCGCCGTTGCCGTCGGCGCTGGCCTGGGCAATCAGGGCGGACGCCGCCGGGGCGCCGGAGGCGTCCCTGATGATAGAGCCGTTGGCCTGGAAGGGGGCCACCACCTGTCCGACGCCGAAGACGGCCAGGGGGTAGGCCAGCCCCAAGACCAGGCTGGCAAGGGCCAGGAAGCGCAAGGCAGTTCCTGCTTGGCGGAGGTAACCGGTGAGGGTGTTCATGCGGGCGCGCTCCTAGCCGATTCCGGGAATGAGGGAGATGATCAGGTCGATGATCTTGATGCCGATGAAGGGGGCCACGAGCCCGCCGAGGCCGTAGACCAGCAGGTTCCGGCCGAGGGCCCGGTTGGCGGACACGGCCCGGTATTTCACGCCGCGCAGGGCCAGCGGGACCAGGGCAATGATGATCAGGGCATTGAAGATCACGGCGGAAAGTATCGCCGAGGCGGGCGTGGCCAGGCCCATGATGTTCAGCAGCCCCAGGCCCGGGAAGGCCGCGGTGAACAGGGCCGGAACGATCGCGAAGTACTTCGCGACGTCGTTCGCTACGGAAAAGGTGGTCAGCGCCCCCCGGGTGATGAGCAGCTGCTTGCCGATGCCGACGATATTGATGAGTTTGGTGGGGTCGGAGTCAAGATCCACCATGTTGGCGGCGTCCTTCGCGGCCGGGGTGCCTGAGTTCATCGCGACGCCCACGTCCGCCGCGGCCAGTGCCGGGGCGTCATTGGTGCCGTCCCCGGTCATCGCCACGAGACGCCCCTCGGACTGCTCCTTCTTGATGACCGCGAGTTTGTCCTCGGGGGTTGCTTCGGCCAGGAAGTCATCGACCCCGGCCTCCGTGGCGATCGCCTTGGCGGTGATGGGGTTGTCGCCGGTGATCATCACCGTCCGGATGCCCATTTGCCGCAGCTCGGCGAAGCGGGCGTGCATGCCCGGTTTGACGACGTCGGCCAGGTGGACGGTGCCCAGGACCTCCGCGGTGCCGCCTGAGCCCACCTGCGCGACCAGCAGGGGCGTGCCGCCCTGGGCTGAGATTTCGTTCACGCGGTGCTCGACGTCCGCCGGGATATGGCCGCCGTAGTCGGCAACGAAGGCCGACACCGTGGACGCGGCACCTTTGCGGATCTGCTGCCCGTCGAGGTCAAGCCCGCTCATGCGCGTGCTGGCGCTGAAGGGCACCACGGTGACATCGCCGGAGCTGCGTTGGAGGGTGGCCAGGTCGGCCCCGGTGATTCCCTTGTCCGCGGCGAGGTCCACGATGGACCGGCCCTCGGGGGTTTCATCGGCCAGGCTGCAGATCCGGGCCGCTTCCATGAGCCGGCTCCCCTCCACCTGGCCGGCGGGGAAGAAATTGACGGCCCGGCGGTTGCCGTAGGTGATGGTGCCGGTCTTGTCCAGCAAAAGGGTGGTGATGTCCCCTGCGGTCTCGACGGCGCGGCCGGACGTGGCCAGGACGTTGTGCTGGACCAGGCGGTCCATGCCCGCGATGCCGATGGCCGGCACCAGGGCGCCGATGGTGGTGGGGATCAGGCAGACCAGCAGGGCCACCAGCACGATCGGGGACGGGGTGGCGCCGGCCAGCGCGGCGAACGGGGCCAGGGACATGGTGACGGCGAGGAACACGATGGTCAGGGACACCAGCAGCACGTGGAGCGCGATTTCGTTGGGGGTCTTCTGCCGGACGGCACCTTCGACCAGCTTGATCATCCGGTCGATGAACGTTTGTCCCGGCGCTGCCGTGATGCGGACGACGATCCGGTCCGAGAGGACCCGGGTGCCGCCGGTCACCGAGGACCGGTCCCCGCCTGATTCGCGGATTACCGGGGCTGACTCGCCGGTGATGGTTGATTCGTCGACACTGGCCAGGCCCTCGATGATTTCGCCGTCCGAGGGGATCACGTCGCCGGCTTCGCAGATAACGACGTCGCCCTGCCGCAGCTCGGTTCCGGGGACCTCCCGGGCGGTGCCGTCAGCCTGCCGGAGCCGGGCCTGGACACCCTGGCGGCTGGCCCGGAGGCTGTCGGCCTGGGCCTTGCCCCGGCCCTCGGCGATGGATTCGGACAGGGTGCCGAAGAGGACGGTGAGCCAGAGCCAGACGGTGACGGCGGCGCCGAACACCGAGGGCCGGTACACCGAGATCGCGGTGCACAGGGCGGCGCCCACCAGCACGGTGAACATGACCGGGGAGTGGATCATCTGCCGCGGGGAGAGTTTCCGGACCGCGAGCGGCAGCGCGGCGGCGACGGACCGGAGCGTCAGTTTGGCCGGTGCCTTGGTGTGGTGCTTGTGTTCGCCGGGGGTGCCGAGGGGGTTGCCGTCGGCGTAGGTGGCGGCGGCGGTGTCCGTACTGGACCGGGTCATGTCAGGAGTCCTTCTGCGAGGGGGCCGAGGGCGAGGGCCGGGAAATAGCTCAGGGCGGTCAGGATCACTGTCACGCCCAGCAGCAGGCCGCAGAACAGCGGGCCGTGCGTGGGGACGGTTCCGGCGGAGACGGGAATCTGTCCCTGCCGGGCGAGGGAGCCGGCGAGGGCTAGGACCAGGGCAATCGGAAGGAAGCGGCCCAGCAGCATGGCCAGGCCCATCATGACCGAGAGAAGCGGGCCCGAGGTGGTGATGCCGCCGAACGCGGAGCCGTTGTTGTTCGCCCCGGAGGTGAAGGCGTAGAGCACTTCACTGAAGTGGTGCGGCCCGGTTGCCGGGGCATTGGCCAGGATGCCCGGCAGCAGGACCGTGATGCCGGCCAGCGCGAGCACCAGGACCGGTGTCACCAGGATGTACAAGGCGGCGAGCTTCATTTCCGTGGGGCCGATCTTTTTGCCCAGGTATTCCGGGGTGCGCCCGACCATGAGGCCCGCGATGAAGACGGAGATGATGGACAGGATCAGCAGGCCATAGAGTCCGGAACCGGTTCCGCCGGGGGCCACCTCGCCGAGCATCATGTTCACCATGGCGACGCCGCCGGCCAGCGGCGGCAGGGAATCGTGGGCGGTGTTCACCGCGCCGGTGGAGGTCAGGGTGGTGGACGCGGCGAAGATCGCGCCGGGCACCGGTCCGAAGCGCTGTTCAAAGCCCTCGCCCAGCCCGCCGGCCGCCGCCGTCGCTGTTCCCTGGCCGGATGCCACGGCCCAGCCCATCAGCGAAACGGAGGCCAGCCACAGGGTGCCCATCACTGCGGCCACTGTGTAGCCCTGCTTCTGGTCGCCCACCATCCTGCCGAAGGCGTAGGGCAGAGCCGAGGGAATGAGCAGGAGCAGGAACACCTCGAAGAGGCTGATGAGGGCGTTGGGGTTCTCGAACGGGTGGGCGGAGTTGGCATTGAAGTACCCGCCGCCGTTGGTCCCGAGCACTTTGATGGCCTCCTGGGATGCGACCGGCCCGCCGGGGATGCTCTGGCTGATTCCCGCCGCCTGGTTGGTGACGCCGGTGGCCCAGAAGTTCTGCACCACCCCGCCCAGGACCAACACCACTGCCGCGACGAACGCGATCGGCAGCAGGATCCGGAATGATGTCCGGGCCAGGTCCACCCAAAAGTTGCCCAGCCGCTGCGTCCCGGTGCGGGCAATGCCGCGGATGAGGGCGACGGCGACGACGATGCCGACGGCGGCGGAGAGGAAGTTCTGTACCGCGAGCAGGCACATCTGTACAAAAATGCCGACCGTGGTTTCCGGGACGTAGGCCTGCCAGTTCGTGTTGGTGACAAAGGAGATGGCGGTGTTCATCGCCACCCACGGATCCACCCCCGGCAGGGAACCGCTGCCGGGCAGGATGCCCTGCAGCCGTTGGAGGGCGAAAACGGCCAGAATGGAGACAGCCGAGAATGCCAGGACGCTGCGCAGGTACACGGACCAGGTCTGTTCCGTGCCGGCGTCGATCCCGGCCAGCCGGTAGAACAGCCGCTCGGGCCGGCTGGATGTGGTTCCTTCGAAGACCCGGGCCAGGTAGATGCCGAAAGGCTTGTGCAGGGCCGCCAGGACGACGAGAAGTGCCGCCACCTGGACCACAAAGGACATGTAGTTGAAGGTCACGGTTCCCTCACCACTTCTCGGGGTGGATAAGGACCGCCAGGAGGTAGCCGAAGAGGCCCAGCCCGGCAATCAGCAGGGCGAGCCACATGACCGCGTCGGCGCTCATCTTCCGCCCTCCGTCCGGTCCCCGGCGCTGCCGACCATCCCGGCCAGGGCGTGGCCGATCCACATCACGAACCCCATGGCCGCCACAAGAATTCCGATAACAGCCACATCGGCCATTGCAGGTTCCTTTCGTCTGCGCCCCGTCTGCGGGGCTATATCCAGTCAAGTCCTCCGCTGGGACCAAAGCGCAGGGACTAACGGATCCTTAATGCCGGCGGGCCGGATCTTGACGAATTCTTGACACTGCACCAACGACAAACGCCCCTCCCGAGAAATTTCCCGGGAAAGGCGTTTGTGGTCTTGGGGAAAGCATGGCGGCCGGCTGGCCGGTGCTGCTGTCCGGAGTATTTAGAGCGGGCGGATGTTCTCAGCCTGCGGGCCCTTCGGGCCCTGGGTGACGTCGAACTCGACCTTCTGGTTCTCGTCCAGGGAGCGGTAGCCGCTGGTGGCGATTGCCGAGTAGTGGGCGAAAACGTCGGCCGACCCGTCATCCGGGGCAATGAAGCCAAAACCCTTTTCGGCGTTGAACCATTTAACTGTGCCTGTAGCCATGCCATATCCTTCTGAAATGCTGCTGATCTCCGGCGGCCCGGAGGCCAACGGCTGCGGAGACATTCGTCCGCTGTTGCCCAACCTACGGGGCGCGGGCCCGCGGTGCAAGAGTCCAGCGGGGGCATTTCGTCCTGTCCCGGGGCTATAGTCGGGGCACCATGACAACAATTTCGGTGGTGATCCCGACCAGGAACGACGCCGGCATGCTCGCCGTCTGCCTCGCCGCGCTCGCCGGCCAGACCCGCCCTGCGGACGAAATCGTTGTTGTGGACAACGCCAGCACGGACAACACCGCCGAGGTGTGCGCCGCCGCGGGCGTCCGCCGGATCGCCGCCGACCTTCCGGGCATCGCCGCCTCGACGGCCCGCGGGTTCGATGAGGCCCGCTCCGAGCTGATCGCCCGGCTGGACACCGACTCCGTCCCGCCGCCCGACTGGCTGGAACGGATCGTGGCCGTCCTTGAGGACGCGGGTCCGCTGTCCGCGGTGTCCGGCCCGGGCGACTTCTACGGCGAAAACCGCTTCGCCCGGTGGCTGGGCACGAAGGCCTACATTCCCGGGTATTTCTGGGCGGTGGGATGGCTGCTGGGGCATCCGCCGCTGTTCGGCTCGAATTTCGCCCTGCGCTCCGGCGTCTGGGACCGGATCCGGGACTCGGTCCACCGGGGTGTTCCGCCCGTCCACGACGATCTCGACATCTCGTACCAGATCCCGCCCGAGGTGACCGTGATCGCCGACCCCACGCTGCGCGTGCAGGTGTCCGCGCGGCCGCTGGCGAGCTGGTCCGCCGTCGGGCGCCGCCTGTCCATGGCGTGGACGACGTTCCGGATCGAATTCCGCGGGGAGAACCCTTTCCGCCGGCGCCGGCGGCGGCAGCAGTGGGCGCGGGACCACGCCGGCTAGAGGGAGCCGTACAGCGCGATCAGGTCCCGGCTCATCTGGTGCGGGGAGGTTTCGCTGGGGCTGTGCCCGCCCCGGTACACCGCGATCCGGGCGCCGATGGCCTGGGCGAAGCGGCGGTGCAGGGCCAGCGGCCAGAGATCGTGCTCGCCGACGGCGACGAACTTGGGCAGCGACGCCGCGGCCAGATCGGCCCTCGCATCCGGTGCGTGCTGCATCAGGCCGAAGATGTCGCGCACGGAACTCCGGCGCGTGAACCGGAACCGGTATTTCACAAACCTGATCCGGCCGGGCGGGACGTGGACCACGTTGCTGCGGATGCCCCAGATCATCAGCGCGGCCCCGACCCGGGGGCCGGCCCAGCCGCTGAACCGGCCGATGCGCTGAACCCCGCGGAAGGCCTGGCCCGGCTCCGGCGGGCAGCTGAGCAGGGTGAGGCTCCGGAACTTCTCCGGCCGGCGGAGGTAGGCGAGCTGGGCCACGATCGCGGCGAACGAATACCCGACGACGTGGACCGGCCCGTCCTCGGCGTCGAGCATCGCAATGAGGTCGTTGGTGAACAAGTCGTAGTCGTAGTGCTTGCGGGGCGGGACGAGGTTTTCCGGGCCGGCCGCGGCGGATTCGAACTGCCCGGCGATGTCGCAGCTCAGCACGAAGTATCCGGCGGCGGCGAGCTCGGGCAGCATCAGCACAAAGTCTTCCTTGGAACCGGTGGCCCCCGGGATCAGGAGGACCCGGGGGTTGCCCGGCGTGCCCATGGACAGCGTGGCAAGGGTTCCGCTGGGGGCATCGAAGGTGCCCCGCACGGCGCCGTCGGGCAGCGCGGCCCAGTCCACGTCGCCCAGGGCGGCGTCCCGCCGGGCGGCTTCATCGACCAGCGCGGATCCGAACCCAACAGGTTCCGGGTTGTCGTGTGCGTTGCTGTCGGCAAACACCATGGACTTAACATAGCCCGGCTCCGGCGGCGCCGGGCTGGGGCTGGCAGCCTCAGGCCACTTTCCGCACAAAGGCGTGCAGCCGCCGGTACACTTCCTGCGATTCCGGGTAGCGGAAGTTCTGCTGCCACGTGTGTTCGGTGTTCGGGCTGTCCCAGTCGTAGATCAGGCTGTCCACATGCACGGAATGCGCGCGCAGGCGGGCAATGAAGTTCAGGTTGGCGGCGTAGAAGAAGTCCCGCTCGGAGGTGGTGACAAAGACGGGCGGGAACCGGGAATCCAGCCACTCGATCGGGGAGAGGAAGGCCGCCCCGGTGCGGAGGTCTTCCAGCGGGTCCGTGCCGCGGCTTGGGCCTCCCCGGCTGCGCCGGCCGTAGCCAAGCCCCGGGAGCAGCATGCGGATGAAGTTCAGGCTCAGCACAAACCCTTTTTCGAAGAAGACGGAAAAGTCCACCACACTGCAGTGCTGGACCAGTCCCTTGACATGGGATGCGGGCATGGCCGGGGTGAGGCCGTGGTGCCGCGCCAGGTCCGGCTGGAAACTGGCCGCGGTGAGCAGGGCGGCGATCTGGCCGCCGGCGGAATCCCCGCCGAGCACCAGCCGGGTGGGGTCGCCGCCGTAGCCGGCTATGTTCTGCCGGACCCAGGCCAGCGCGGCGTTGGCGTCCGCCAGGACGTGGGCCATCTGGAAGCGGGGCGCCTTCCGGTAGTTCACATTCACCACCACCATGCCGCCCTCCGCCTGGCTGGCGCAGTACTTGGTCAGCGAGGACTTGTCCCCGGAGGTCCAGCCGCCGCCGTGGAAGTACACGTACACCGGCAGCGCTGCGGATCCGCCGTCGGTCCCGGCGGGGCGCTGCGGGGTGATGACATCGAGGCGGTGCGCCCGGATGCCGTCACCTACGAAATCGATGTCGTGGACGTAGTCGACGCCGGCGATCGGGTCGACGTTGAAGCGGGAGTTCTCACTGGCCTTCACCGAGTGCATCAGCACCCGCCAGGTCCATACCGGAACACGCTGCAGGAGGCTCCTGGCCCTGCGGGACAGCGCGCCGGAGCCGGCGGGCGGTGGTGTCCGCCGCTGGAAAAGCGGCATGTGATGCGCTGGCCGGCGGGCCAGGATGGTCATGGGTCCATTCTATCTGGCACACCTGTGCTACGGCTGTGCGGCGATGGTGCCCGCGGAACCGTCCACCGTGACCACCTGGCCGGTGCGCAGCCGCATGGTGGCGTCAGGGACGCCCACAACGGCGGGGATCCCGAACTCGCGCGCCACCACGGCCCCGTGGGAAATGACACCGCCCATCTCCATCACGAGGGCGCCAGCCGTCATGAACAGCGGCGTCCAGCCGGGGTCCGTCGAGGGGGCCACGAGGATTTCCCCGGGTTCCAGGTGTGCGCCCACCGGGTCGAGGATCACCCGTACCCTTCCGGTGGCGGTGCCGGCCGAGGCCGGGGTCCCGGCCAAGGCGCCGGCCGCCGGGGACTTCGCCATCATGGCGGCCTCGACGTCGGTGCCGTCGGACAGCAGCAGCCGGGGGATGCGCCGCCGTCGCAGTTCATTGGCATACAGCCGGCGGCGGCCGGCGATGATGTTGTGCAGGTCGGCGCCGCGCAGGCCGACGCGGATCTCGTCAAAGTCGAGGAAGAACACGTCGTCGGCGGCCGCCATGACGCCGGCCGCGGCCATGTCGGCACCGACCCGCAGCAGCTGGCGGTGCATTTCGCCAAGCACCATCACGATGTAGAACTTGGGCAGTTCGCGCAGTCCCGCCAGCTGCCGCACGCGGCGCAGGCTCAGCTCCAGGGCCCGGGCGCGCCACGGGCCCCGGACCCGCGCCTGCTCCACGAGGCTGCGGATCCGCTCTTCCGCATGTTCAGCGGCCCGGGCGAACTGCCGGTCGGGTGCCTGCTCCGGATCCTCGACGCGGAGGTAGTTGGAGATCATGCCGAGAATATGGTCGGGTTCCTCGGACCAGCGGGGCATGCCGAGGTCGATTTCCGCGACGGCGCGGTGGCCGTAGCGGGCCAGGAATCCGCGCACGCCGGACTGGGCCTGGGGCGGCAGCGTGCCGGCGAGGTAGGCTGCGGCCAACTCCTCGGGCGGCTTTGCCAGGAACTCCCCGCGCGAGACCGGGTCGTCGCCGATGGCGACGGACAGCTGCCAAAGTTCGAGGTCCATGTCGGTGGTGACGTTGTGGGGGAGCCCGCGCAGCACGGCTTCCAGTTCGCGGGGCGGCACAATGCCCCGCAGCAGCCGCCGGGCCACGGCCAGCATGATGTAGCCGGCGGACGGTCCCGGCAGGGTGGCCTGGATCAGCCCGTTGATGGTCCGGCCCAGGATCTGCTCGGTGTGGTCGAGCCGCCGGGCGGCGCTGGCCGGCTCGGCCAGGACCAAGCTGGCCTCGAGCTGGGTCCCGTAGTTCATGGCCCGGCGCAGCTCAGCGGCGGGCCGGAACACGGGACGGATGAGCGCGGGGATGAGGCCCGCCAGGAGGCCGAGGCTGGCGGTCTGTTCGGTGCTCCCCTTGCGGCGGGGCGGCGTGGGGGCGCTGCCTTTCCGGAGGGCATTGCGGATCGATGCCCGGACGGGGTGCTCGAGAACGCTGAATCTCGGGTCCTCCAGGAGCGCCGGCATCACGGCCCCGGACCTGCCGTCCGCCAGGGGGAGGACCCGCAGCAGGTACGCGCGGCCGGACTTGCTGCGGACCACGGCGGTCAGGTCCACGTACATCCGCAGGCCCGGGTTGGCGTACTTCCAGGGTCCCTTGCTGTTGCGCATCATCTCGAGGACGGTCAGCCCCAGCGGTGTGATCGGCCGGGTGAGGCCCTGGAACAGGGTGCCGCAGATGTACACCCGGGCGCCGGCCTCGGTACCGGCGGCGACGTCCCTGGGCTCGGGGAGCGGATACAGCGTGGTGATGGGACGTGACTGGGTGAGCCAGATCTTTCCGCCGGCGTCGATGGCCCATTCGATGTCCTGCGGTGCCCCGAAAAGGTGCTGGACGCCGTCCCCCAGTGCGGTGAGTTCCCGGAGCTGGGGGTCGGCCAGGCTGGGACCCCGTCCGGCGTCCGTCCCGCCAGGCGTCCTCTGCGTCACAACGGCTGTGGCGGTGTCCAGCACGAACTGGTCCGGGTTGACGGCGCCGGAGACCACGGCCTGGCCGGTGCCCTGGCTCGCGTTGATGACGGTTTCCGTCCGGGTGCCGGTGACGGGGTTCGCGGTGAACAAGACCCCGGCCGTGGCGGCGTCGACCATGGCCTGGACGACGACGGCGAGGCCGACGTCGCGGTTGCTGATGCCGTTGCCGGAGCGGTACGCCACCGCCCGCTCGCTCCACAGCGAGGCCCAGCAGCGCCGGACTGCCTCGACCACGGCGGCGGCGCCGACGACGTCGAGGTAGGAGTCCTGCTGGCCCGCGAAACTGGCGAACGGCAGGTCCTCCGCCGTGGCCGAGGACCGGACCGCCACCGGCACGTTGGCGCCCATGGTCTGGTAGGTTTTCCGGACCGCGGCATCCACGCCTGGCGGGATCGGTGCCTCCTCGATCAGGGTCCGGGCCCGCCGGGCGATCGGTCCCAGCGCCGCAGCGTCCGCCGCCGCGCGGGAATCCAACGAGTCGAGCTCGGCCGCGAGGTCAGCCAGGCCGGGCGGTGCCGCCAGCTGGTAGGCGACGGTTGTCAGGCAGAACCCGCGCGGCACCGGCAGCCCGGCCGCCACGAGCTTGCCGAGGTTCAGGGCTTTGCCGCCCACCAGCTGCAGGGGTACGGCGCCGGTCCCGCGGAGGTCCAGCACCAGTGGTTCTGCGGCACTGTCTGCAGAGTCCATGGCCCGGTCCTACGGGGTGTCCGCTGGAGCGCCGTCGTCCTCCCACATCACGTCCAGGTTCCGGAACACCGGCGGCCCGTCGCAGAGGGCGGCCATCCTGGCCGCGAACTCCGAGGTCTCAGGCCGGGCGGAGTTCTCCATGGCCGAGTCGTAGGAATCGAACTCGACGATGGTCAGGTACGTTCCGGGCCGGTCGCGGTCCGCGGTGGCAAGGATCCGGCGGAACGTGGGAGCGGTGCTTCCTTCGGTCCTGGACGGACGGCCCAGCGCTTCGATGTCCTCGATGCGGCTGGTCTGGAATTCGATGATCTGCACGAACCTGGCCATGACGGCTCCTCGACGGCGGCGGATGCTGATGGGCTTCACGCTAGACCTGGTGCCGTGGCAGTACAAGAGGCTTGCCGCCTGACCTGCCCCGCCGCCGTCGGGCCTGCCCTCAGGGGGTCAGCAGGACCTTGATGGCGCGGCGTTCGTCCATGGCGCGGTAGGCCTCGGCCGCGTCCTCAAGCGGCATCACGACGTCGAAAACCCGGCCCGGATTGATGGTGCCGGCGAGGACGTCGGCCAGCAGTTCCGGGATGTAGGTCCGCGCCGGAGCCATGCCGCCGCCGATCGAGATGTTCGTGTCGAAAAGGTAGCGCAGCGGGACTACATTGCCGCCGGTGGGGACGCCGACGAAGCCCAGCGCCCCGCCAGGGCGGGTGCTGTGCAGTGCCTGCTCCATGGATTCCTGGGTCCCCACGCACTCAAGGACGGAATCGGCCAGCACCCCGCCCAGCAGCTCGCGGACCTTGGCCACGCCGTCCTCCCCGCGCTCTTCGACGATGTCGGTGGCCCCGAATTCGCGGGCAATCGCCTGGCGGTCCGCGTGGCGGGACATCGCGATGATCCGCTCCGCACCGAGCCGCTTGGCGGCCAGGACCCCGCAGAGCCCGACGGCGCCGTCGCCCACCACCACAACGGTCCGGCCCGGGCCGGCCTTCGCGGCGAGGGCGGCGTGGTGGCCGGTGGCCATCACATCGGACAGGGTGAGCAGGCTCTTCCGGAGGACCTCATCCGGTGCCGTGACGCCGGGAACCTTGACCAGGGTGGAATCGGCCAGCGGGACGCGGACCGCCTGGCCCTGGCCGCCGTCGATCGCGTGGCCGGTGTCGTCCTTGCCGCCCCAGCCGGCCAGGTGGTCGCAGGCCACGGTGACGCCATTGAGGCACTGCGGGCAGGCCCCGCAGCTGACCACGAACGGCGCGATCACCAGGTCGCCCGCCGCCAGGCCAGTGACCCCGGAGCCGACGCTCTCCACGGTGCCGATGAATTCGTGGCCGATCGCTCGCGGTTCCTTCGTGGGCCGCACGCCGCGGTACGGCCACAGGTCCGAGCCGCAGACGCAGGACGCCGTGACCTTGACGACGGCGTCGGTGGGCAGCTGCACGGCGGGGTAGTCGCGGTCTTCGACCCGGATGTCGCCGGGGCCGTGAATGATGGTGGCGCGCATGGAAGCTCCTCAGGTTGTGGGCAGGCTTGGACCGAGTGTAATCCTCCGTGCCGGTGGGCCCTTGTGCTGGCCGCTGTCCCTGCCCTTGTATTGATCGCCAAGGGCACACGAACCTGCCGCGCCCGCCGCCGCGCGGGCGGCAGCCGCCTGAAAGGACCTGACATGACCTACGCGCTCCCCGTTGACAGCGCAGACCGGCCCATTACCGTCGTCGGCGGCGGAACCTTGGGCCGCCGCATTGCCCTGATGTTCTCGCTCCAGGGCGCCGAAGTGCGCGTCTACGACACCAGCATCGCCGTGGCCAGGGCCGCGCTGGAGTACGTCGCCACCCAGCGCCACCGCGCTGTGGAGGAACTCGGGGGCACCCCGGCGGTGCGGCTCGCGGCGAAGGACAACCTCGTGGACGCCCTGCGGGATTCGTGGCTGGTGGTCGAGTCCGTTCCGGACAAGCTAGGCCTCAAGCAGGCCATCTTTGCTGACCTGGACCAGCTGGCGGACCCGGATGCGGTGCTGGCCAGCAACTCCTCAGCGTACGCGTCCGCCGAATTCATTGGGGGAGTGGAGCATCCGGAGCGGGTCCTGAACATGCACTTCTACATGCCGCCGGACATGCGGTCGGTCGAGCTGATGTCCAGCGGCCACACCGACCCGCGGATCATGGAGCTGCTGATGGCCGAGCTGCCCAGGTATGCGCTGAAGCCTCACTTGGTGCGCCGGCAGAGTGCCGGCTTCATCTTCAACCGGATCTGGGCGGCCATCAAGCGCGAATCGCTCCTGGTGGTGGCCGAGGGCGTGGCCGAGCCGCGGGACGTGGACGCCCTGTTCGCGGACCTCTTCAAGTCCGAGGTCACCCCCTTCCGCTTTATGGACGAGGTGGGCCTGGACGTGGTCCTCGAGATTGAGAACCACTACTGCGAGCTGGCCGGGGTTGAGAACAAATCGGCCCCTCTGCTGGAGGACTACATCGCGAAGGGCTGGCTGGGGGTCAAGAGCGGCCGCGGTTTCTACAACGACTACGCCTGACCCTCCACCTAAAGCAACGCGGGGTCAGATGCAGCCCATAAACCCCTTCCGGATGGGCGGCATCTGACCCCGCGTTGGTTTGCATCAGAACCCCAGCGAAATACCGCCGTCCACGCGCAGTTCGATGCCCGTGACGTACGCGGATTCGTCGCTGGCCAGGAAGACGGCGGCGTTCGCCACGTCCCAGGCGGTGCCCATGTGGCCCATGGGGACCTGGGCGTGCCGTTTGCGGAGCATTTCCTCGCGCTGTCCGTCCGCGTAGGCTCCGGCGAGTTCGGCGGATTCCGTGACCATGGGGGTTTCCATGAGGCCCGGCAGGATCGCGTTGACGCGGACGTGCTTGGCGGCGTATTCGGCGGCGGTGGTGCGGCTCAGGTGGTTGAGGGCCGCCTTGGACGAGTAGTAGGTGGAGTACGGGACCCCCGTCCAGCGGATGCCTGCCAGCGAGGAGATGTTGATGATGGAGCCGCCGCCTTGGGCCACCATGTGCGGGATGACATGCTTCATGGTCAGGAACGGGCCTTTGAGGTTGATGGCGTGGACCCGGTCCCACTCAGCTTCGTCGAGTTCCACCACGCCGCCCACCCTGGCGATTCCGACGTTGTTGTCGAGGACGTCGATCCGGCCGAACTCGTCGATGATGCCCGCTACCGCGCGGCCCACCGCAGCGGAGTCGGTGACATCGAAAGCGAGGTGCCGCGCGGCGCCGCCCTCCTCCAGGATCAGCCGTTCGGTCTCCTTGGCAGCCGCCTCGTTGACGTCCGCGCACACCACCGTGGCGCCTTCGCGGGCGAAGGCGATGGCGGTGGCTTTTCCGTTGCCCATGCCGGGTGCGCTGGACCCCGCGCCCACGACGAGGGCAATTTTTCCTTGAAGTCTCGTAGACACTGCAGTTCTCCTAGATCTTGGTTTTTTGGTCGCGCCAGAAGGCTTCACGAATGGTTTTCTTGAGGACTTTTCCGTTGACGCTGCGGGGCAGCGCCGGGACGAGGTGCACCGTTTTGGGTGCCCGGATGCTGCCCAGCTCCTGTTTGCAAAGGGCAATGAGTTCCTGCTCCGTGACGGAGCTGTTCTCGTTGAGTTCGAC
This sequence comes from Arthrobacter sp. EPSL27, assembly GCF_001512305.1. Lineage (GTDB taxonomy): Bacteria > Actinomycetota > Actinomycetes > Actinomycetales > Micrococcaceae > Arthrobacter. Next base: position 1,487,122 of record NZ_LNUT01000005.1, on the reverse strand, counting down.
GACGGCGGTCACCGCCTCGCCCCAGTCCGGGTGCGGCGACCCCACCACCGCGCAGTCCCGGACCGCCGGGTGGCCCCAGATCACTTGCTCCACTTCGCTTGGATAGACGTTGAAGCCGCCGGAAATGATGAGGTCCCGCCTCCGGTCCGTGAGATGGAGGTAGCCCTCATCGTCGAAGAACCCGATGTCGCCGGTGTGCAGCCAGCCGTCCCGGAGCGCCAGGGCAGTCTGCTCGGGATTTTTGTAATAGCCCTTCATGACGAGGTCGCCCCGGACACAGATTTCACCCGGTGTTCCGGGCGGGAGCGCCAGCCCGTCGTCGTCGCGCACTTCGACCTGGACCAAAGGATAGGGCCGCCCGCAGGATGACAACCGGGCGTCCGGAGCGATGGCGCCGTCGACGAAGTGCTCGTCGGGCCGGAGGAAGGTGACCGATGCGGGCGCCTCCATCTGGCCGTACAGCTCCATCATGACCGGGCCGATGGCGGTGAGCGCCTGCCGGAGTTTCTCCACGGACATCGGCGCGGCCCCGTAGATCAGGTAGCGCAGCGAGGACAGGTCGTGCGGGTATTCCTGCAGTACTTCCAGCAAGCGGTAAATGACGGTGGGCGGCAGGAAAAGGTCAGTGACCGCGTACTGTTCGATGGCCTCCAGCACGGCGTGCGGATTCGCTTTCGGGAGCACCACCACCGTGCCGCCCCGGGCTGTTGCGGCGAGGCTGAGCAGTCCGGCGGTGTGTGTCATCGGGGCGGCAGCGAGGTTGACCACCGTGTCTGCGGAGCCGTAGTGCGCGGCCATCATGAGGTGCGTCGCGAACGCGGACAGGCTCCTGTTGGTGTTCATGACGCCCTTCGGCAGGCCGGTGGTCCCGCCGGTCGGGGCCAGCGAAACAACGTCCTCCGGGGCCGGGTCCACGGCCGGCTTGGTGGCCGGGTGCGGGGCGATCCACTCCGCGAAGGAGGTGTCCGCCGGTCCGCTGCCGTCGGGTCCGAACCGGACCCAGTGCCGGACGGCGGGCAGGCTGTCGCGGAGCCGGCGGGCTTCCCCGGCCAGGCTGGAATGGTAGATCACCAGTTCCGCGTCGAAGGCCCCGAGCAACTGTGCGGTTTCGGCGGCCGGGCTGGCCGGGTTGGCCGGAATCCAGGTGTAGCCGGAGCGCCAGATGCCCAGGACGCAGATCCAGGCGAGGGGGTCATTGGGGGCAAGGACCGCAATCTTGGCCTGCGGAGTGAGACCGGAGGCCAGCAGCGCGTGGGCGATCCGGCAGGACAGTTCCCCGGCCTCGGTGAAGGTGTAGGCGGTGGCACCCTGGAGATACGCGATGCCGGTGGGGTTGGAACGCCAGCCGCGGTCGAAGAATCCGATGGCGCTCACTGCGGCAGTCCCGTCTTGTAGCTTTCTTTCAGTCCGAGGAAGACGGCCGTCGTGACCGCCGCGAGGATGGTCAGGTACCAGCCGAAGACGTCGATCATCTTCGCGTCGGCCAGCCAGGTGGCGACGTACGGTCCGGTGCCGCCGACCAGGGCCACACCCAGGGCGTAGGGCAGCCCGATTCCGGCGGCCCGGATCCGGGCGGGGAACAGTTCACACATCACAGCGGAGGTGATGGATGTGTAGCAGGCCAGCAGCGTCAGGGCCGCCATCTGGACCAGCAGCAGGCTCAGGAAGCTGTTCTGGAGGGAGTTCAGCAGCGGCAGCGTCAGCAGGGTGAATCCAATGCCGAACGTCAGCAGCAGGGGTTTGCGGCCGACCCGGTCCGAGAGGACGCCCATGACGGGCTGCAGGATCGCGAAGTAGGTCAACGAGATCAGCCCCACCAGGAGGCCGTCCTTCATGTCGAAGCCGACGGTGATGTGCGCATAGGTCGGCAGGTAGGACGTGAAGACGTAGAAGAAAAGCGTGGGTGCGGCGTTGATCGCGAAGACGAGGAGGCACTCCTTCGGATGGGTCCGCATGAACTCGAAGACGGAGGGCTTGGCCGCACGGGCGGCTGCTGCGTGGGTGGTGCCGGGTTCGGCGTCCTCGCTCACGAGCGTCTCCTCCGCGAACTGGCGGATGAACAGGCCGGCGGCGGCGCCGAGGGTGCCGATCGCGAACGGCACCCGCCAGCCCCATTCGCGCATGGCGTCGTCCGGCAGGCCCGCGACGAGCAGGGCAACCGAGCTGATCGCGGCAAGGTTGCCCAGCGTGGCACCGATGTACAGGAAGCTGGAGAAGAATCCCCGCCGGCCCTCCGGTGCGGATTCCACCAGGAATGTTGAGGAGGCGGCGAATTCTCCGCCGGTGGAAAGCCCCTGCAGGAGCCGGGCGACCACCAGAATCAGGGGAGAGAGCACCCCTACCTGCTCGTAAGTGGGAGCGATGGCCACCAGGAGGCTGCCCACGCCCATCAGCATTACGGTCGCGGTGAGCGCCTTCTTCCGGCCGAAGCGGTCTGCGACCATGCCGCCGAGGAAGCCTCCGAGGGGGCGCATAAAGAAGCCGACGGCGAAGATGGCCATGGCGCTGAGCAGCGGTACGATCGGGTCGCCCGTTTTGGGGAAAAACTGGGCGGAAAAGTACAGGGCCAGCATTGAGTAGACGTACCAGTCGAACCATTCGACGATGTTTCCGACGGTGGCGGCCGCCAGTTGGCGGGTCCTGCTGACAGGTGGTGCTGCGGTGATGACGCTCATCCGGTTGGCTCCCAGATCCGATGGTCCCGGACGATCAAGGGTGCGACGTCCGGACGGTCAGGTCACGGGTCAGCAGATCATCCGGCTGTGATGCAAACCACGTTACGGAGGCCCTGGTGCCCGGACTATGGAGCCAGCTCAAAGGGACGCAGACGGCGGTTGTGGATTCCTACAACGGCTCCGGCGTGCCGTCCTGGCACGCCTCGAAGGCCCAGCTGAGTTCCACGATGGTGTTGGTGGCGTCCAGGCGCGCCCCGGTGGCCTGCTCGAATTTCTGCAGGCGGTACCGCAGGGTGTTTTCGTGCACTGACATGGCCTTGGCTGCGGCCGAGATCCGGCGGTCATGGGCCAGGTAGCTGCGGACCGATTCCAGCACGATCCGGCCGAACTCGGCGTCTGCGGCGAAGGGCGCCAGGTAGCGCCGGCGCAGCACCGCCGTGACATCCGGGTCGCGGGCGGCGGTCCGCCAGGTGAGGTCCTCCAGGGAAAAGACGCCGCCGGACATCCGTTTCCAGGCGGCATCGAAGACCCGGTCGGCGCCCGCCTTGGACCGCGGCAGTTCCGCGAGCGGAAGGGCCGGGCCCAGCGCGACGGTGGCGTTGTTCCCTGGCAGTTCAGGCACCCCGGCTGCGAAGCCGAGGACGTCGCCGGCCCGTACGGTCAGCACGCCGTCGCCGGTCGGCATCTGGGCCGCCAGGGTGCGCAGCAGTTCATCGGGTGACACACCCTGCCGGGCCCGGGCGTGCACAGCGTGGAAGGCGCGTTGGGGATCGATGCCGAAGTCCGCCGAGCGCGTGCCCAGCTCCGAGCCGGCGAGCGATCCCGACAGCACAGCGCGCAGATACTCCTGGCGGAGCTCGTGGTCCCGCACGGCCTGCTGGACGCTGGATTCGCGGTAGGAATGGACCAGCGCTGCGGTATACGAGTCACTGACGCCCCACAGGACCCGGTGCGCCGCAAGGATTTCCCGGTCGCCAAGGCCCACATCGTGGGCTATATCGAGGAAACGGTCCTGGATCACGGCCATGGACAGCCGGTATCCCCGCAGGACATCCTCGATGCGCAGTCCTTGATGGAAGCGGACTTGGGCCACCCGGGCTTCCGGTGCGAGGTCCGAGGACGCGGGCACCATTCCCGACTTCACTGCGTGGATGGCCATCCGCAGGTTCTGCTCCACGGAGGAGCTGATGTCCGTCTCTGCCACGCCCCGGTAGCCGGGGACCTCGTCGAGGCACCGTTGAACGCTGGTGGCCTTGAGGTACTGGAGGTCTTGGAACAACAGGTCGGCGACATCTTCGATGCTTGATTCAGGCAATGTCCGCCTCGCACCAGACTTCGGTTCCGTCGGCTTTGTGGAGCATGGCGCGGTCGGCCGTGAACCAGTACCGGACCCAGAGAATCTGTCCGTCCGGGGTTGCCAGCTCAACTGACGCCACGGCCGGTTCACGGCCGGGCCGGCGCACCGTGACGGGTGCGCCGGCCGCCAAGCCGAGCCAGTTGGTCACCCAGACCATATCGGCGGGCTGCTTCTAGGCCGCTTCGAGGACGCTGACGTAGTTGGCGATGCCCACCCCGCCCATGTTCTGGACGGCGGCCCGGCGGGCCGTGGGCAGCTGCATGTCGCCGGCGGTGCCGGTGAGCTGCATCGCCGTGATGACGTGCTGGGAGACGCCGGTGGCGCCGACGGGGTGGCCCTTGGCCTTGAGCCCGCCGGAGACGTTGACGGGCAGTTTGCCGTCCTTGAAGACCCAGCCTTCCCGAACAGCGCGCGCCCCCTGCCCCGGCTCGGTCAGCCCCATGGCTTCGTACATGAGCAGTTCGGCGATGGTGAAGCAGTCGTGCACCTCGGCGAAGTCCAGGTCCTCCAGCCCGACGCCGGCCATCGCCAGCGCGCGCTGCCAGGAGGCCCTGGTCGCGGCGAACGCTGTGGGGTCGCGGCGCTCGGTGGGGAAGAAATCGTTGGCCTGGCCGAAGCCGGCAAGCCGGACCGGCGCAGTGGAACCCCCGGTCGGCGAGACGGACAGCACCACGGCCGCGGCGCCGTCGGACACGGGCGAGCAGTCGGTGCGGCGCAGCGGGTCGGCGACCATCGGGTTCTTGTCCGAGACCGTCTGGCAGAATTCCTCGCCGAGGTCCTTGCGGAGCTGGGCGTAGGGGTTGTCCACCCCGTTGCGGTGGTTCTTCGCCGCGATGCTGCCCAGCACGTCGGACAGGTTCCCGGCTGCGGCGCCGTAGCGCTTCTCGTAGTGCTTGGCGACCTCGGCGAAGAGGCCCGTGAAACCGGTGGTGGAGGCCTTGCCGGCCATGTCGTAGTCGGCGCCCAGCAGGGCCGCGCCCACGACGTCGGCCCCGGCCTGGGTCATCTTCTCCGCGCCGATGACCAGGACGGTCTTGGCGGTGCCGGCCAGCAGCGACTTGGTGCCCTGCTGGAAGGCGGCCGAGCCTGAGGCGCACGCGTTCTCCACGCGGGTGGACGGGACGTTGGCCAGCTGGTCCGAGACCTGCAGGGCCAGTGAGGACGGGAACGCCAGCGGCATCATGCCGGAGTTGAACTGGCCGAGGTAAATCTCGTCGATCTGGCCTGGCTCGATCCCGGCGTTGCCGATGGCCTCCGTGGCCACCTGCACGATCAGGGATTCCAGGGTCTCTTCCGTGAGTTTGCCGAAGCGGCTGTGGCCCCAGCCGGTCAGCAGGACATCCTTGCCGAACTGTTCCTTGAGGCTCATGCGCTGGCCCCTTCGAGTGTGCTGCCTTCCAGGGCGGGGGCTGCGTCGTTGCCGAGGGCGACGTCGAACTCCGCTTCGGTCTTTTCGCGGATCTCCTCCACGGTGACGCCCGGGGCGAGCCGGGTCAGCGTCAGCCGCCGGACGCCGCCTGTTTCTTGTTCAGGCTTGTCCAGGTCAAACACGGCAAGGTCGCTGATGATGCGGTCCACGCAGCTCAGCCCGGTCAGCGGCAGGGTGCATTCCTTGACGATCTTGGCGGTGCCGTCCTTGGCGTTGTGCTCGGTGAGGACCACGACGCGCGGGGTCCCGGCCACCAGGTCCATGGCGCCGCCCATGCCCTTGACCATCTTGCCGGGGATAGTCCAGTTGGCGAGGTCACCGTTGCCGGAGACCTGCATGGCGCCCAGGATGGCAACCTTCACGTGCCCGCCGCGGATCATGCCGAAGGACGTGGCCGAGTCGAAGATGCTGCCGCCGGGCAGGACCGTGACGGTCTGCTTGCCGGCGTTGATGAGGTCTGCGTCCTCCTCGCCCTCGTAGGGGAACGGGCCCATGCCGAGCAGGCCGTTTTCGCTCTGCAGGACGACGCGCACGCCGTCGCGCAGGTTGTTGGCGACCAGCGTGGGGATGCCGATGCCGAGGTTGACGTAATCGCCGTCGTTGAGTTCTTCGGCCGCGATGGCGGCCATTTCATTCCGGGTCCAAGCCATGGTGTTTCTCCTGAAAAGTGGTGGTGGCGGCGCTCAGGCCGGATTAGACGGTGACGGCGGATGCGGCAGTGTCAGCAGCCTCAGCGGCTGCCGCGCGGGGACGGACCGTCCGCTGTTCGATGTCCTTGACCCGGCTACTGGCCTGCACCAGGCGCTGGACGAAAACGCCCGGGGTGACAATGTGGTTGGGGTCCAGCTGCCCGGGCTCCACAATCACCTCTGCCTCAGCGACGGTCACGGCGCCGGCGGTGGCGACCACGGGGTTGAAGTTCTGCGCGGTGTAGCGGTAGATCAGGTTGCCGTCGGTGTCGGCGGTGTGGGCATGCACCAAAGCGACGTCGGCCTTGATGGCGCGCTCCTGGACGTACGTCTCGCCGTCGAACTCCGCCAGCGGCTTGCCTTCGGCGACGAGGGTGCCGACGCCGGTCTTGGTGTAGAACGCCGGGATGCCGGCGCCGCCGGCGCGGAGGCGCTCGGCCAGGGTGCCCTGCGGGGTGAACTCGACCTCGAGGTTGCCGGCGAGGTACTGCTCGGCGAAGAGCTTGTTTTCGCCCACGTAGGAAGCGATGACCTTGCGGACCTGGCCGCCTTCAATGAGAACGCCGAGCCCCTTCCCGTCGACGCCCATGTTGTTGGACACCACCGTGAGGTCCTTGACGCCGGAATCGCGGACGGCCTCGATCAGGTCAGCCGGGATGCCGCTGAGGCCAAAACCTCCGACGGCGAGCGTCATCCCGTCCCGCAGTACGTCCTGCAGCGCGGCCGCCGCTCCGGATTTCACCTTTGACATTGCATCTCCTCATTGAGCTCTTCTTGCTGTCCGGCTGGCAATCCACTTTGTGGACCGGCTCCCTGCTGAAGGAGCCTACGGGGCTAAATTGGAGGCTGTCAACGGGTGTTTCCGGCTCTTTGGGTGCCATTTTTACAGTGTGGACGCTAGGGTTGAGAGCATCCACATTATGGATACTTTGACGGGGTATGCGGCACTTTCGAGGGGTAACATGAGTTCAACACCGGTCCCGGGCGCACAGGTGGTCAGCCGCGTCGCGTCGCTGCTGCGCATCGTCGGGCGGACGCCTGCGGGGTCCCCGCTGGTGGAACTGGTGCGGGAATCCGGGCTGACCCGCCCCACCGTGCACCGGCTGCTGTCCTCGCTCGCCGCCGAGGGGCTGCTGGACCAGGACCGGCAGAGCGGCAACTGGGTGCTGGGGCCGGAGATCCTGCTGATGGGCTCCGTGGCCTCGGCGCGTTTCCCGCTGGAGGACATCGCCCGGCCGAGCCTGCGCCGGCTGGCCGAGGAAACCGGCGAAAGCGCGTTCTTCTCCATCCGGCGCGGCGCGGAAACGGTATGCCTGCTCCGCGAGGAGGGGAGCTTCCCGGTGCGGTCCTTTGTGCTGCACGAGGGTGTCCGCTTCCCGCTCGGCGTGGCGTCCGCGGGGACCGCCATCATGGCGTTCCTGCCCGCGGCGGAACAGGAGGAGCTGCTGGCGGACTGGGAAGCGCACGCGGGTTCCTTCGCGGCGGCCCACACCGTGCCGCTGGTCCGGGCCAACCTGGCCGCGACGCGGCAGGCCGGCTATTCGGTGAACCCGGGCCTGGTGCTGGAGGGCAGCTGGGGGATGGGGGCCGCCGTCTTCGACCAGCGCGGCCGCCCCGCGTGGGCGCTGTCGCTGACCGGGATTGAACCGCGCTTCAAGGGGGAACGGCAGGAGACACTCGGCCGCCTGCTCATGGAGGAAGCGCACCGGATCTCCACGCTGCTGCAGGGCCGCTAGTACCCCGCGAGGTGGCAGTTAACGCCCATGTTCCCGCGGGACATGGGCGTTAAGTGCCACCTCGACGGCGGTCCGGGGGCACTTTGCCACGGACACGCCGGGCTGCGCTGCCTGGGAAGGCCGTGCGGGGCTCAATGTGCCCCCGGAGCGCCGGCTACTTCCACCAGGTGTCGAAGATGGTGACCGGGACGGTGCGCTTGTGCCGGGTGCGGAGGTACTTCTGCTCGATGGATTCGGCCACGGCGTCCGGGACCTCGCGGCCCTCGAGGTAGTCGTCGATCTGGTCGTATGTCAGGCCCAGCTCGTCCTCGTCGGTGCGGCCGGGCTGGCCGTCCAGGAGGTCCGCCGTCGGGACCTTCTGCCAGACGCGGGCCGGGGCGCCGAGTTCGGCGAGCAGGGCCCGGTTCTGGCGTTTGTTGAGCCCGAACAGCGGCAGGATGTCCGCGCCGCCGTCACCGAACTTGGTGAAGAACCCGGTGACGGATTCCGCGCCGTGGTCGGTGCCGATTACCAGGTAGTTGTGCTCGCCGGCGAGGGCGTACTGCGCAATCATGCGGGTGCGGGCCTTGGTGTTGCCCTTGTGGAAGTCGGAGATTCCGTTGCCCACCGTCTTTTCGAACTCGTCCTCGAAGCCGTCCACGGCCGCGGAAATGTTGAACGTCCACTCGGTTTTCGCCTGGATGAAGTCCAGCGCGGCCTGGGCGTCCTGCTCATCGTGCTGCACGCCGTAGGGGAGGCGGACGGCGACGAAGTTGGCGTCCACGCCGTCGGCCGCGAGCTCCTCGACCGCCAGCTGGGCGAGCCGGCCGGCAAGGGAGGAATCCAGCCCGCCGGAGATTCCGAGGACAAAGCCCTTGGTGTGGGTGGCCAGAAGGTAGTCCTTCAGGAACGTGACGCGCTTGCGCACCTCCTCGGCGGGGTCGATCCGGGGCTGGACGCCCATTTCTTCGATGATCTTCGCCTGGAGTTCACGCATGACTCAAAGCCTAGCCAGCAGTGTCAACCGTGCTCAACTAAGTCCGTCGGCCGGCGTTGCGCGGGTCCCCGCCGCGCTTGTCCGAAACCGCCGCCCGCCGCCGAAACCGCCGCGCAAAACCCCTCCCGCGGGCGGCCTCCGCAGGCGTAGCGTATGGCCATGGAGAAGACCGGATGTGTGGTGGCCGGCGGCGGGCCGGCCGGGATGATGCTGGGACTGCTGCTGGCGCGGGCCGGCGTCCAGGTCACGGTGCTGGAGAAGCACGCGGACTTCTTCCGGGACTTCCGCGGGGACACCGTCCACGCCTCCACCATCCGGCTGATCGACGAGCTGGGCCTGGGCGAGGAGTTCCGCCGGCTCCCGCAGAGCCGGCTGAGCAACGTGGCTTTCCCGGTGCCCGGCGGTCCGCCCGTGACGATGGGCAACTTCGATGCGCTGCCCCCGCCGTACAACTACGTCGCCATGATGCCGCAGTGGGATTTCCTCAACTTCCTGGCCGACGCCGCCGCCCAGGAGCCCTGCTTCAGCCTGCGGATGGGCTGCAAGGCCACCTCGCTGGTGCGGAACGGCGGCCGGGTCAGGGGGGTCCACTACCGGACCGCCGACGGGGAGTCGGGGGAGATCCTGGCGGACGTGGTGGTCGCGACGGACGGGCGCCATTCCGCCCTGCGCAGCGCCGCCGGGCTGGCCCCGAAAGAGTACCCGGTGCCGTTCGACACCTGGTGGTTCCGGCTGCCGCGGCTCGCCTCCGAGCGCGGTGAGATCGCGGGAATTGTGCCGGCGTTCGGCCGCGGCGAGGCACTGCTGGCGCTCAACCGCACCGACTACTTCCAAATGGGCTACCTCGCGCCCAAAGGCACCGATGCCCGGATCCGGGCCGAGGGCGTTGAAGGCTTCCGGCGCCGGATCGCGGCACTCCGCCCTGATCTCACCGACCGGGTGGATGCCATCACGTCGCTGGAGGACCTGCACTGGCTGGACGTGCGCCTGGACCGGCTGCGCCGCTGGCACATCAACGGGATGCTCTGCATCGGGGACGCCGCCCACGCGATGTCCCCGGCCGGCGGCGTGGGGATCAACCTGGCAATCCAGGACGCCGTGGCCGCCGCGGACTGCCTGGCCCCGGCGTTGCTCCGCGGCCAGGTCACCCGAGCCGACCTGGCGAAAGTCGTCCGACGGCGGCGCCCGCCCACTGTCGTCGTGCAGACCGTGCAGCGGGTGATGCACCGGCTGCTGTTCGCACCGATCATGACCGGCACGCGGGCCGGGGCGCCGGCCGTCCTGCTGTTCCTGGCCCGGCACGTCCCGGCCGCCGGGAGGGTGGTCCCGCGCTTCGTCGCCTTCGGGCCGCGGCCCGAACACGCGCCCGCCTTCGCGCGCCGCGTCCCGTCCCCGCCATCGATTGCTCCGTAGCCGCCCTTTAGCGGCTCCAAAACGGCGGTATCGGAGCAATGGATGGGATATCAGCCGCGGGACGCCAGATACTCGATCAGTCCCTTGACCGTGGCCACCGCCGGGTAGTCCCGTTCCGGGATGTCGACGCCGGTGGCGGTGTCGATCGTCTCAATGAGCCGGAGGAAGTCCAGCGAGTCCAGCTCCAGGTCCTGCCGCAGCCGCGCGTCCTCGTCTACCTCGGCCAGGTCCACGTCCGGCGCCACCTTGCCGATCGCGGCCTGCACCGCGGACCGCGCGTCCTGTTCGTTCATGCTTCCTCCCGCATTCCGATCCGATTCCCGCTCCGGCCCAGGCTCACAGCTCCTCCGGTTTCTGCAGCAGCTCGTCAATGCGGGTCAGGTAGCGGCCCCCGCGCAGGCCGTCGCTGACCCGGTGATCGGCGGAGAGCGTCGCCGTCACGGCGGGGCGGACGCCCAGCATGCCGTCGTGCGCCCACGGCTGCTCCACCACCCGGCCCAGGCCCAGCATCGCGACCTGCGGCGGGTAGATCACACCGAAGACGCTGTCCACGCCCAAGTCCCCGAGGTTGGTCACCGTGATGGTGGGATCCGCCATTTCGGCCCGCTGCAGCCGCCCGGCGCGTGCCCGGCTCACCAGATCCCGCAACTGCTCCATCAGCACGTCCACGGCCAGGGTGTCCGCGTCGTGCAGCGCCGGGGCCACGATGCCGCCCTGCCGGAGGGACACCGCGACGCCGAGGTGCACGGATGCGCTGGGACGGAACCCGCCGTCGTCGTCGTAAAAGCCGTTGACCTCCGGCACGTCCCGGGCCGCGAGCGCAGCGGCCTTCAGCAGGAGCGCCGAGGCGACCAGCCGGGACGCCACCGGCCGCTGCGCGTTGACGGACTGCATCCAGGCGACAGCGGCCCGCAGGTCCAGGGTGGTGCTGAGGTAGTAATGCGGAATGGTCTTCTTCGACCGCGACATCAGGGCCCCCACCGCGCGGCGCAGGCTGGCGACGCGCTCGCGGGCTTCCGCGGTTTTACCCGCCGGCGGAGCCGCGGGCGGGGGTTGCTCCGGCGGGGGCGGCGGGGATACGACGGCGGCGGGTGCCGCGGCTTCCGGCCGGCCGCCCGCGGCTTGCTGCACGTCTGCCACGGTCACGGCGCCGTCCGGGCCGGTGCCGCTGACGGCGGACAGCTCGACGCCGAGTTCCGCGGCCAGCCGCCGCGCCCGAGGCGAGGACCGCACCCGCCCGGCGGACGGCCGCGCGGCGGCGGCGTGCTCCACGTCGGCCCGGGTGACCGCGCCGCCCTTGCCGGTGCCGTGGAGCCGGGCCGGATCCACGCCCAGCCGGTGCGCCAGATGCCGGACGGGCGGTGCGATGGGGGCAGCCTCCCCGGCAGGAGAGGGGCCCGGCGGCGGTGCTGCGGCCGACGGGCCCCTCTCCTGCCGGGGGGGCTGCCGCCCTCGCCTGTCTGTTTGCGGGCGTAAGTGTTGCCGGCTTTGGTGATGGGTCCTTGGTGGCGGGATTGGCCGGAGGAGTTCTCGCTGGGGACCAGCCCGAGGTAGGAGCCGATCGATGAACCGGTGAAGCGGGTCCAGTCACCGATTTCCACCGCGAGACCGAACGCGGTCGTGATCTGGATGCCACGCAGGCACATCAATGCCTCAATCACGGAGGTGTAGCGGCAGGCCGCGGCCGTGGCGGCGACCTGCTTGTCGATCCTCTTAAGGTGTCCGGCGAGGAGTTCAGCCTGCTCGACGTCGGTCTCGTAGGTGAACTGCAGTGCCGGTTCGGTAAAGCGTTGGCGATGCAGCCAGAGGCCGTGTTCCTTTGTCCACCTGGTCTCGTTGGGGTAGCGGATGCCGTGCCGCAGCAGGATAGCGTTCACGTGCTGGCGGGCGTGCGCGAGGTCTGTGGCCGAGCCCGAGCGCAGCCTGGACAGGTCTCGGAGGGCTTCTTCCTCCGGGTCCGGGATCCGGACCTCGGTGACTGAACCGACTGCGAGCATTTCGGCCAGCGCCCGGGCGTCACGCCGGTCGGTCTTGATCCGGTCCCCGGGTGCACGGAGCAGTTTCGAGGACGCCGCGATCACGCAGTCGATTCCCGCGGCCCGCAGGTACCGGGCCAGGACGAACCCGGTGGGGCCGGATTCGTAGACGACCTTGACCGGCGCCTCTAACCGGCGAATCCACTCCAGCACCATGGCCGGGTCAGCGCCCATGGTGTGCTTGTTGATTTCTCCGGTGTCCGGGTTCAGCGCGTGGCCTACGACGTTGACCGCGTGAACATCCAGACCAATGAAAGTATGCTCAAACATAGCCGGGACCTCCCAAACTTCGCATGTGGCACTACCATTGCATCCCCAAGAAGCCGCAAGGCCAAGGGATCCGTCAATGGCAACCCACGGACCCTGTGAAACAGAAGGCCCCGGCCTCTTGCCGTCATCTCGCCCCGTCCGGGACACAGGACATCACCGCCGGGATCAAGGCCCGCAGCGCCGCCCACGCAGACGGGCCACCGAATAGACCAAAGCCGGCGCTGCAGGGACCGCCCGGCGATAATGGCCGGTCCCGAACGCGGCAGGGCCCTGACCCCTCACGTCATATCGTCTAGCCGGAACCCCGTCGGCCGGAACCCCTCTGGCCGGAACCCTTAACCGCAGCCGCCGTCACTGTCCCTGGGCCCCCCCACCAGGCGACGGTGGCGGCGGCTGCTTCGCTGAGCGGGGTGGGCGTCAGGCCCAGGGCCGCTTCGCTGGCGCGCGAATCCAGTACGAAGGGGCGCTCAAACTGGTACAGCGTCTCGGCCAGTTCCCGCGTCCCGGGGGAGAACATGCCCATCGCGCGCAGCACCCAGCCTGGAACGGCCACGACGCGCGGCGCCGGGACACCGGCCGCCGCGGCGAACGCTGCGGCCATCTCCCGCTGGCTCAGCGCCGGGCCGGTGGGCGCGTGCCACACCCGGTTCCACCGGGAGGGCTCCTGCGCGGCCGCGATCATGGCGCGGGCCAGGTCGGGCACGTAGGTGAAGGAATGCGGCAGCCCGGCGTCGCCGATCACCATCAGAGTCTTGCCGGCCAAGACGGGCTTCACCATGCGCTCACCGGCATGTGCCGTCCGGACCCTGGGGCCGAAGAAATCCGACGCCGCCACGCTCACGGTGTCCGTCGCGGACGCCGCGCGGGCCTTGAGCAGCGCCGTCCGGATGCCCCGCTTGCCGCCCTGCGCCTCGCGCGGACCCTCCTCAGTCATGGGCCGGCCGGGCTCGCTGTAGGCGTACAGGCTCTCCGGAAAGACGACGACGGCGCCCGCCTCGCCCGCCGCGGCCAGCACGGTCTGCTCGGCGACGGGCAGCTCGGCAGCCCAGGCCTTGGCACTGTATTGCGAGCCGTGGATGCAGTGGAACACGGCTTTCGCGCCGCGGAACAGCTCCCCCAGGCGGGCAGGGTCCGAGACGTCCACGGCCGTTTTCTCCACGCGCGGGTGGTCGGGGCCGCTGCCGGAGCGGGTGAGGACCCGGGCCCGGTGGCCGGCCTCGGCAAGCTGTTCGGCGACACTCCAGCCCACCGGCCCGGCGCCGGTGACCACAAACAAGGCCGGGACCTCGGGGGATTCAAACTCTGGCACGGCGGTTCTTCCTTTCGTGGCGGGCCGGCATCGGCTAGCCCGGTAGTAGATTGCGAGAGCACTGCTCTCTGAATACAGAATGCGGCCGGCGGCGCCGGATGTCAAGAGCAGTGCTCACATTTGTTGACACTGCTCTTTTTGTGGCAAGCTGGAGCCGTGCCACAGACCCCCGCTTCTCCGTCCCCAAAGCCGCCCACGCCCCGTGAGCGGGCGCGGGCCAGGACCATTGAGGACATTGTGCGCCTTGGCCGGGAGCACCTGGCGGTCCACGGAGCCGCCGCCCTGTCCCTCCGCGCCGTTGCCCGGGACCTCGGCGTGGTCTCCTCGGCGGTGTACCGCTACGTGGAGAATCGTGAGGAGCTCCTGACCCTGCTGTTGATCGATGCCTACAACGAGCTTGGGGATGAGGTGGACGCTGCGGTGGGCGCCCTGCCCGAGGCGGACTTTGCCGGACGGTTCCGCGCGCTGGGCGAGGCGGTGCGGCGGTGGGCCCTGCGCGAGCCCGCCCGCTACGGCCTTCTCTTCGGCAGTCCCGTTCCCGGCTACCGCGCCCCGGCGGAGCGGACCACCGGGCCGGGCACGCGTGTGATCCGCGCCCTGATGGACATCCTCGACGGTGCCTACCGCGCCGGCCGGCTGGCGGCGCCCGATGACAGCGCGCCCGACGACCGGGCCGCCGTCGCCGCGCCCCTGGCCGCCGACCTGGCGGCCATCCGGACCGGCATGGGGCTCGCCGTTCCGGATGCACTGCTGGCCCGCGGCGCACTCGTCTGGACATCCCTGTTCGGTGCAATCAGTTTCGAGGTCTTCGGCCAGTATGGCGCGGACACCTTCGCGGCCCCGGATGATCTGTTCGCCCACCAACTGGCCCTGCTGGCGGGCCTCGCGGGACTCGCCCAGGCAGCATAGTTCCCCCGCTAGTTCCCCCGGCCAACCCCTGTTGCGGCCCGGCGCTGCTAGATAGACTGCCCCTGCGCCTGCCTGGGCGCGCCGAAGCTTCCAGGAAGGATCCAAACATGTCCGAAAACAGCGAGTTTGACCGCAAGGCAGCGGAGCCCGAGGCCGAGGCTGCCGAGGGCCAGTACGTCGAAGGCGACTACGGCACGGCAGGTGTCGCCGGTGAGAATCTGCCCGAGGCCGAAGAGGGGGAGTACCCCACCGGCGACTACGGAGCGGCAGGTGTCAGCGGCAGCACCGCCGTCGGCGCCGAAGAAGGGGATTACCCCGAGGGCGACTATGGCGCGTCGGGCGGGACCGCCGGGACGCCGTCGGCCGTCGAAGAGGGGGAGTATCCGGAAGGCGACTACGGCGCCGCCGGCACCGAGGGCTCCGGCACCCGGCACCCCGACCGCCGGGAGGGCACCCCGGGCGAGGCCGACCGCGACCGTCGCTGAATTTTCTTCGCGGTCAGCGAACGGGCCGGCAGTACGCAGGCCGGGTCGCGGGATGCGGCGGCCCGGCGTTGCCCCGGAATTCCGGGGTTAATAGTCGTTTCCGCGCCGGCGCGCTGCCGGCTTCAATCCAGAGTTGAGCGTAGGTCACTCAACTCTGGATTGACATTGAAACGTGCCTGAGTAAAGTTGAGTGCAGATCGCTCAATAACGTTCGGACCGGCTGATTCACGCATTGCGGTCCGCAGCTATCTCAGCAAGTTTCCACGGAAAGAAGGAAGCACCACATGTCACGTGCAGTAGGTATTGACCTCGGAACCACCAACTCTGTCGTCTCCGTTCTCGAAGGCGGCGAGCCCACCGTTATTGCCAACGCCGAGGGCGGCCGCACCACGCCGTCGGTCGTTGCTTTCTCCAAGTCCGGGGAAGTGCTGGTCGGCGAGATCGCCAAGCGCCAGGCCGTCAACAACATTGACCGCACCATCGCGTCCGTCAAGCGCCACATGGGTACCGACTGGACCGTCGGCATCGACGACAAGAAGTACACGGCGCAGGAAATCTCCGCCCGCATCCTCATGAAGCTGAAGAACGACGCCGAGTCCTACCTCGGCGAAAAGGTCACCGACGCCGTCGTCACCGTCCCGGCCTACTTCAACGACGCCCAGCGCCAGGCCACGAAGGAAGCCGGCGAGATCGCCGGCCTGAACGTCCTGCGCATCGTCAACGAGCCCACCGCGGCCGCCCTGGCCTACGGCCTGGACAAGGGCAAGGAAGACGAACTCATCCTCGTCTTTGACCTCGGCGGCGGAACCTTCGACGTCTCCCTCCTGGAGGTCGGCAAGGACGAAGACAACTTCTCCACCATCCAGGTCCGCGCCACCGCCGGCGACAACCACCTCGGCGGCGACGACTGGGACCAGCGCGTTGTTGACTACCTGCTGAACCAGCTCAAGGTCAAGGGCATCGACCTCTCCAAGGACAAGATCGCCCTGCAGCGCCTCCGCGAGGCATCGGAGCAGGCCAAGAAGGAACTGTCCTCCTCCTCCAGCACCAACGTCTCCCTCCAGTACCTGTCTGTCACCCCCGACGGCCCGGTCCACCTGGACGAGCAGCTGACCCGCGCCAAGTTCCAGGACCTCACCAAGGACCTGCTGGACCGCACCAAGAAGCCGTTCCAGGACGTCATCAAGGAAGCCGGCATCAAGCTCTCCGAGATCGACCACATCGTGCTCGTCGGCGGCTCCACCCGCATGCCGGCCGTCTACGACCTCGTCAAGGAACTGGCCGGCGGCAAGGAACCGAACAAGGGCGTCAACCCGGACGAGGTCGTCGCCGTCGGCGCCGCCCTGCAGGCCGGTGTGCTGAAGGGTGAGCGCAAGGACGTGCTCCTGATCGACGTCACCCCGCTGTCCCTGGGCATCGAAACCAAGGGTGGCATCATGACGCACCTGATCGAGCGCAACACGGCCATCCCCACCAAGCGGAGCGAGACCTTCACCACCGCGGATGACAACCAGCCGTCCGTGGCCATCCAGGTCTTCCAGGGCGAGCGTGAGTTCACCCGCGACAACAAGCCGCTGGGCACCTTCGAACTGACCGGCATTGCCCCGGCACCCCGCGGCGTCCCGCAGGTCGAGGTCACCTTCGACATCGACGCCAACGGCATTGTGCACGTGTCCGCCAAGGACAAGGGCACCGGCAAGGAACAGTCCATGACAATCACGGGCGGTTCCAGCCTCTCCAAGGAAGACATCGACCGCATGGTCCGGGACGCCGAGGAGCACGCAGCCGAGGACAAGGCCCGCCGCGAGGCAGCCGACACCCGCAACACGGCCGAGCAGCTCGCCTACTCCGTGGACAAGCTGATCGCCGACAACGCTGACAAGCTGCCGGAAGAGGTCAAGACCGAGGTCAAGGCCGACGTCGACGCCCTCAAGGCCGCCCTCGAAGGCACCGATGACGCCGCTGTGAAGACTGCGTTCGAGAAGCTCCAAGCTTCCCAGACGAAGCTCGGCGAAGCCATCTACGCCCAGGCCGGTTCCCCGGACGGCGCCGACGGCTCCACCGGCGTCCCCGCCGGTGACAAGGCAGCCGGCTCCGACGAGGACATCGTCGACGCCGAGATCGTTGACGAAGACGAGAAGAAGTAACCATGCCGCACCACGGTAACGAAGAAGAGCACGGTTCTTCCGAGAGCCGCCGCGACGCCAGCCAGGAGAACGAGCCGCAGAAGCCGATCATCCACGACAACCGCAAGGTTGATCCGAAGACCGGCCAGGCCCGCCACCCGGACCAGGAGCACGCCGAATCCGGGGATGCACTGTCCCAGGCGGAGGACATCCTCAACAGCGTTGAGGTGCCTGCGGAGGAATCCGTGGCCCAGGGTGCCAACGGGGCCGAAGCGGAGGAGCTCAGGAATGATCTCCGCCGCCTGCAGGCCGAGTACGTCAACTACCGCAAGCGCGTGGAACGCGACCGCGCCGTGGCAGGGGAGATGGCCGTCATCGGCGTCCTGAACTCCCTGCTCCCGGTGCTGGACGACGTCGACGCCGCCCGCCAGCACGGTGACCTCGCGGACGGACCGTTCGCCGCGATCGCCACCAAGCTCGAGGCTGCGCTGAAGACGTACGGCCTGGTGCGCATCGACGAGACCGGCGTGGAGTTCGACCCCACGATCCACGAGGCGCTCATCCAGCAGCCCGGCCAGGACATCGAGATCGACACCGTCAGCCAGGTCCTGCGCTCGGGCTACCGGGCAGGGGAGCGGGTCCTCCGCGCAGCACAGGTGATTGTGGCCGTACCGGCGTAGTCACCACCGCGCCTCCGCGGATGAGGGGGCCCCGCCCCTCCGCCGGGGGCCGAGGATCTACGATCCTCGGCCACCCGGCTCCGGCAGGCCCGATGCCACTCCCGGGCCCCCTCATCCGCTGCGGCGCTTCCGCGGTAATCTCGCCTTACGCATGTATTTTGAAAGGAAACGCCATTGGCTAGCCAAGATTGGGTGGACAAGGACTTTTACAAGATCCTTGGTGTCGCCAAGGACGCTTCCGACGCTGATATCAAGAAGGCTTACCGGAAGCTTGCCCGGCAGCACCACCCGGATACCAATGCGGGGAATGTTGCGTCGGAGAAGAAGTTCAAGGACATCTCCGAGGCGTACTCCGTGCTTTCCGATCCGGATGAGCGCCAGCAGTACGACGCCATCCGCGCCATGGGCGGGGGCGCCCGGTTTGCCCCCGGTGGCGGCGGGGCGGCCGGCGGGGCCGGGTTCGAGGACCTCTTCGGGGACCTGTTCACCGGCGGCGGAGGACGCCATTCCGGCGGCTACAGCACCTCCGGCGGCATTCCGCCGGAATTCGCCGACCTGTTCGGCGGGGCGGGCGGCTTCGGCGGGGGCCAGTCCTTCCAGCGCGGCCCGCAGAAGGGCGCGGACCGGACAGCGTCCACCTCCATTTCCTTTGCCGGGTCCATCCGCGGCACCACCATCGGCCTGCGCGAACCGGACGGCGAGGTCATCGACGTCCGCATCCCGGCCGGCATCAAAGACGGGCAGAAAGTCCGTGTCCGCGGCAAGGGCCAGTACGGCCCGGCCGGCAACGGGGACCTCATGGTCACCGTCTCGGTGAAGCCGCATGATTTCTACGTCCGCGACGGCGACAACCTGCGCATCCACGTCCCGGTCACCTTCCCGGAGGCAGCCCTGGGCGCCGACATCGAGGTCCCCACCATCGACGGCGACAAGGTCAGAGTGCGGGTCCCTGCCGGCACGCCGTCGGGCCGCACGCTCCGGGTCAAGGGCCGCGGCGTCAAGCACGCCAAGGCCACCGGCGACCTGCTGGTGACCATCGACGTCGCCGTCCCGCGGAAGCTGAACAAGGATGCGGAGGAAGCCGTCAAGGCCTTCGCCACGGCCACGGCCGGGGAAGATGTCCGCGCCGAACTGGCAGCCAAGGCCCGGCTCTAGGAACGGGTGCCTGGAATGGCCATCGATTACGAGCAGCCGATCTTCGTCATTTCCGTCGCCGCGGAACTGGCAGACATGCACCCCCAGACGCTGCGGCAGTACGACCGGCTGGGCATCGTCTCGCCCAGCCGCGCCCCCGGCAAGTCCCGGCGCTACTCGCAGCGGGACGTCAACATGCTCCGCGAGGTCCAGCGGCTGTCGCAGGAGGGTGTTTCCCTCGAGGGCATCAAGCGGATCCTCCAGCTGGAGAACCAGGTGGCCGCCCTCCAGCGGCGCGTCACCGAACTGACCGAGGAACTCAGCCGCCGTCCCCGCCCACTCGACTCCCGCATCTTCGCCGCCGGCGCCGCGGGCGACGTCGTCAGCCTGGCCCGCGGCCAGCGCCCCAGGGCCCGGTCCCAGGCCGTGGTTGTGTGGAGGCCGCGGAACGGCGACTGAGCCGTGCCCCCGCCGGGCAAGTAGTCGGCGGGCCCGGGGTGAGTACCCGCCCCCGCCTCCGCGTAGCGGCGGCCCGCAAAGACGGGTACAGCGTTTGCGTGACTTCGGACCCGCCCAGCCGTTTGAATTGTTCCGGCAGGAAATGCTGGCTCACAGCCAGTGCAACGACGGCAGCCGGGGGGCACCGCATGATTGTTCAATTTTCGCCGGGGGGAACGGCACCTGGACCCGCACTGATCGCGGGCAGGCCATGAATTCCGGACTGCAGCAACTGGCCATGTTCGCGGGCTCCCTCACGGGATCCATCCTGCTGACCCTGGGCCAGACCATCGTGGTCATCTGTGTCTGCTTCGACATGGTCCGCGCCCTGTCCGTGCCCAGGTCCCACAGCCGCTTCGTGGCGAACACCGTCTTCACCACCCTGGCCTGGCCCTCGATCCTCATTAGCGCGGTCAGCGTGCTGATCGACGCCGCCAGCGGAACCTGGCAGGACGTCGCTGCGGGGGTCTTCGTGATGGTGATGGTGATCTTCCGGTGGCGCCACGGCGGCGACGAGGACAGCTGGTGGAAGGGCAAGGGCAAGAAGCTGGCCGGCTGGTTCCGGCGCCAGGCTGCCTTCCGGCCCGCGCTGGCGCCGGCCGCAGCCTGAGCCTCAGTAGCTGGCGGGGGAACCGCCGCCCGGCTCAACCGCCGGGTCCGGCCGGACGTACTCGGCGGCAAGCGCCTCGGAGCCCCGCGCTAGCAGCGCCACATCGGCGCCCACCAGCACAAACGCCGCACCGGCGGCCAGGTACGCGCGGGCCGTTGCCGGGTTGAACGCGTTGACACCGGCCGGTTTTCCGGCCGCCGTGGCGGCGGCAAGGCACTGTTCGACGGCGGCGCGCACCTGGGGGTGTTCCTGCTGGCCCAGCAGGCCCATGGACGCGGCGAGGTCGGAGGGCCCCAGGAAGATGGCATCCACGCCGTCGACCGCCAGGATGTCCTCCACAGCGTCGACGGCCGCGGCCGATTCGATCTGGACCGTCACGCTGATGGTTTCGTTCGCGCGGGCGAGGTAGTCCGGGATCCGGTTCCAGCGCGCGGCGCGGGCCAGGGCGGAGCCCACACCCCGGACGCCGTGCGGCGGGTACCTGGTGGCGGCAACCGCGGCTTTGGCCTCGGCCGCCGAGTTCACCATGGGGACCAGCAGGTTTTGGACGCCGAGGTCCAGGTACTGCTTGATCAGGACGGTGTCGTTCACCGGGGGCCGCACCATCACGTGCACCGGGTAGCCGTGGACCGCCTGCAGCTGGGCCAGGATGGACTCCAGCCCGTTGGGGCTGTGCTCGGCGTCGACCAGCAGCCAGTCCAGCCCGGAGCCGGCGCAGAGTTCCGCCACCAGGGGGCTGCCCGAGCACACCCACATGCCGGCCAGGGCGCGGCCGGACGGGCCGGCCTGGCCGTGCAGGGCATCCCGGAACGTGGCGTCGGGCTCTACTCGAAGCGGCATGTGATGCTCCCCAGGGGTCCGTAGTCGGCGTGGACGGTATCGCCTTTGTACACCCAGAGCGGCCGCGTGAACGAGCCTGCCAGGATGATGTCGCCGGCCTTCATGCCGTCACCGTGGGCGGCGATCTTGTTGGCCAGCCAGTGCACCCCGTTGGCCGGGTGGTCCAGGACACCGGCGGCCACGCCTGTTTCCTCCACGGTCTGGTTCTTGTAGAGGATGGCGGAGACCCAGCGCAGGTCCACGGCGTCGGGCTTCACCGGGTTGCCGCCCACCACCATGGCGCCCATCGCGGCGTTGTCCGCGATGGTGTCCACGATGGTCCGGCCCTCCATCTCGATCCGGGAGTCCAGGATCTCGAGGGCCGGCACCACGTAGTCAGTGGCGTTCAGGACGTCGAAGATGGTGCAGCCGGGCCCGGCCAGGTCCTTCTTCAGCACAAACGCCAGTTCCACCTCCACCCGCGGGTGGGTGTACCGGTCCCACTCCACGGAGCACCCGGTCTCGAGCACCATGTCATCGAAGATGGCGCCGTAGTCCGGCTCGGTGATGCCCGTGGCGGCCTGCATGGCCTTGGAGGTGAGCCCGATCTTGCGGCCCACCAGCTTCCGGCCCGCGTCTTCGTTGCGCCGCCGCCAGAGCTGCTGCACGGCGTAGGAGTCCTCCACCGTCATGTCCGCGTAGCGGGCGGTCAGGCGGGGAACCGGGGTGCGGCTGCGGCCGGCCCCCAGCAGCTCGTCGGCGATGGCCTCGATCGTAGTGGCATCCAGCATGGCTACAGCTGCGCGCCGAGCTTGAAGCCGGTCTTTTCCCCGGCGTGGCCGTCCTCGTCCTTGCGGGTGTAGGAGAAGCCGTCGGCCCCCACGGTCACAGCCATCTCGGAGGCATCGGTCCGCTCAATGACAGGCTGCGGGTTGCCGTCGAGATCCAGCACCAGGGAGGCCTCGGTGTACCAGGACGGGACCACGGGGTTGCCCCACCAGTCGCGGCGCTGGTTGTCGTGCACGTCCCACGTGATGGTGGGGTTGTCCGGGTCGCCGGTGTAGTAGTCCTGCGTGTAGATCTCCACGCGGTGCCCGTCCGGGTCCAGGATGTACAGGTAGAAGGCGTTGGAGACGCCGTGCCGGCCGGGACCGCGTTCGATCCGGTCGCTGATGCGCAGGGCGCCCATCTTGTCGCAGATCTGGATGATGTTGTGCTTCTCGTGGGTGGCGAACGCGACGTGGTGCATGCGCGGGCCGTTGCCGCCGGTCAGGGCGGTGTCGTGCACGGTCTGCTTGCGGTGCATCCACGCGGCGTACGTGACGCCGTCGGAGTCCTGGATGTCCTCCGAGACGCGGAAGCCCAGGTCCTCCAGGTACTTCCGGCCGCGCGGGACGTCCGGAGTGACCTGGTTGAAGTGATCCAGGCGGACCAGCTCGCCCGCGGAGTACAGGTCGTAGCGCTGGGTGAGGCGTTCCACGTGCTCCACCTCGTAGAAGAACTCGTAGGGGAAGCCCAGCGGGTCCTCCACGCGGACGGCGTCGCCGATGCCCTTGGTGAAGCCGTCCTTGCGGCGCTCCACCCGGCAGCCCAGTTCCCGGTAGTACGTCTCGGCGGCGTCCACCTCGGCCGGGGACTTCACCCGGTACGCGAAGGCCGCGACGGCGGCGATGGGCCCCTTGCGGAGCACCAGGTTGTGGTGGATGAACTCCTCCAGGGAACGCAGGTAGATGGCGTCCTCGTCCTCCTCGGTGACGTGCAGGCCCAGGAGGTCCACGTAGAACTCGCGGGACTTGGCGAGGTCGGTGACCACAATCTCCATGTAGGCGCAGCGGACAATGTCCGGTGCCGGGACGGAAGGGGTGGGAACGAAGTTGGTCATGGGATTCTCTCTTCTTTGAAAGGGGTCTGGGGAAGGTCCGACGGCGGCCGGCGCGGCTCAGGCGCCGGGCTGTGTTCTAGGCGCCGAATTTGGGGGTGTGGCCGAACTTAGGAGTATGTACGGTGCCGAGCGTGATGTGGACGGCCTGCTGGTCGGTGTAGAAGTCGATCGAGCGGTAGCCGCCCTCGTGGCCCAGGCCGGAGGCCTTGACGCCGCCGAACGGGGTGCGCAGGTCGCGGACGTTGTGGCTGTTGAGCCACACCATGCCGGCCTCCACGTTCTGCGAGAAGTTGTGCGCGCGGGTCAGGTTTTGGGTCCAGATGTAGGCGGCAAGGCCGTACTTGGTGTTGTTCGCCAGGGCGAGGGCCTCGTCGTCGGAGTCGAACGGGGTGATGGCGACCACCGGGCCGAAGATCTCCTCCTGGAAGATCCGGGCGTCCGGGGCGACGTCGGCAAACACGGTCGGGGCGATGTAGTTGCCCTCCGGAAGGTGGTCAGGCCGTCCGCCGCCGGCCAGCAGCCGGCCCTCGGACTTGCCGATCTCCACGTAGGAGGCCACCTTGGCGTAGTGCTCCGGGTGGACCAGGGCGCCCACCTCGGTCTTGGGGTCGTGCGGGTCGCCGACCACGATGTCCTTGGCACGGGCGGCGTACTTCTCGCAGAATTCCTCGTACACGGCGCGTTCCACCAGGATCCGGGAGCCGGCGGTGCAACGCTCACCGTTGAGCGAGAAGACCCCGAACAGGGCGGAGTCGATCGCGGCGTCGAGGTCGGCGTCGGCGAACACAACGCAGGGGGACTTGCCGCCGAGCTCCATGGACAGGCCCTTGAGGTTGGCGGCGGCGTTGCGGAAGATCGTCTGGCCGGTGGTGGTCTCGCCGGTGAAGGAGATCAGCGGGACATCCGGGTGCTTCACCAGCGCGTCGCCGGCTTCCTCGCCCAGGCCGTTGACCAGGTTGAACACGCCGTCGGGCAGGCCCGCATCCTTGAAGATCTGCGCCCACAGCGAGGCCGACAGCGGGGTGAATTCCGCCGGCTTGAGCACCACCGTGTTGCCGGTGGCCAGCGCCGGGGCCAGCTTCCAGGACTCGAGCATGAACGGGGTGTTCCACGGCGTGATGAGGCCCGCGACGCCGATCGGCTTGCGGTTGACGTAGTTGATCTGGGAGCCGGGGACCTTCATGGCGTCGTCGAACTGGGCCACGATCAGGTCGGCGAAGAAGCGGAAGTTCTCGGCCGCGCGCAGGGCCTGGCCCTTGGCCTGGGTGATGGGCAGCCCGGTGTCGAAGGTCTCCAGTTCGGCGAGGCGGGCCTCCTGGGCTTCGACGGCGTCGGCGATCCTGTTCAGGACGCGGGCACGCTCGCGGGGCTTCATCTTCGGCCAGGGGCCGTTGGTGAACGCCTCGCAGGCGGCGGCGACGGCGAGGTCGATGTCTTCCTTCTGCCCGGCGGCGGCCGTGGCGTAGTTGGTGTTGGACACCGGATCGAGGACATCGAAGGTCTTGCCGCCAACGGAGTCAACGAACTTCCCGTTGATGTAGTGCTGGATGTGGGTGGGCAGGTCCTGGGGGACGTAGTGGGTGGCGGTTTCTGAGGCAGGGAACGTCATTGTTGTGTCTTCCTAACTGTGGCTTTGGGCGAGGTAAGCGTCCAGGGTGGCGGACCGGTGCAGGCGCGCGGCTTTCTCGATGGCGTCCGCGCCGGCGCCGGTTTCGATGAGGCCCAAGAGCGCCTCGTGTTCGTCGACGGACTGGTGGGCGCGGCCCGGGACGAAGCGGAACGTGGAGGACCGCAGCGCGGCCAGCCGGTTCCAGCCCCGGTGGACGAGGTCCAGGATGTGCGGGTTGGGGCAGTGTTCGAAGAGGATGCTGTGGAAGTCCTGGTTCAGGGCAGTGAACCGCACGGGGTCGAAGTGCTCCAGGCAGTTGCGCATCTCGGCGTTGACGGCGCGGGCACGGGCAATGTCCGCTGCCCCGACCAGCGGAGCCGACAGGGCCGTCGCAGCGCCTTCGATGATGCTCAGGGTCTGCATGGTGTACAGGTATTCGGTGGGGTCGATGCCGGCGACGGTGGCGCCGATGTTCCGCTCGAACGTGACCAGCCCCTCGGCTTCGAGCCGGCGGATGGCTTCGCGGACCGGCACCACGCTGACGCCCAGGTCCTCGGCGATTTTCGCCAGCACCAGCCGGTAGCCGGGGGAGTAGGTCCCGTCCACAATGCGTGCCTTGACGGCGGCATAGGCCTGCTCGGACTTGCTGGCCGGACGCGCGGCTGCTGCTGTCTCAGCCATGGGATTTAGCAGCTTCCCACTCTTCGTACTTGGTGCGCCATGCGGCGTTCAGCGGGTAGAGGCCGTCCACGCTGTGCCCCTGCTGCACCATCTCGGCGATGAAGGTCTCTTCGCGTTCCTGCGCGATGGAATCGTCCGCGAGCTCTTCCGCGAGGGCCGGGGGGATGACCAGGATGCCGTCGGAATCCGCCACGATGATGTCCCCGGGCTGCACGGTGGTGCCGCCGCAGGCGATGGTGATGTCCGTGTCCCACGGGATGTGCCGGCGGCCCAGGACGGCCGGGTGCGGATTGGCGTAGTAGGTGGGCATGTCCATCGCGGCCACGGCGGCGAAGTCGCGCACGCCGCCGTCGGTGATGACAGCGGCGGCGCCACGGACCTGCGCCCGGAGAGCCAGGATGTCGCCGATGGTGCCGGTGCCCTTTTCGCCGCGGGCCTCCATGACCAGGATCTCGCCCTCGTTGACGGAATCGATCGCCTTCTTCTGCGCGTTGAAGCCGCCGCCGTGGGTCTTGAAGAGGTCCTCGCGGTTGGGCACGTAGCGCAGGGTCCGGGCCAGGCCCACGATGCGTTTGTCCGGGCGGGTGGAGCTGAGGCCGTCGATGCTGACGTTGTTCAGGCCCCGCTTGCGCAGCTGGGAGGAGAGTGTGGCGGTGCAGACGCTTTCCAGCTTCGCCTTCAGTGCAGGGGAGAGGGCAGGCCCGACGGCGGCGGTCGAGTCCGCCGGGAGGCCCGCCGCTTCCCGGGAACCGTAGGCCTCTTCCCGCTGCAGGTCGTCGGTCTTGGGCCCGGCGCCGAAGTCCGCGAACGCCGTCGTGCCTTCCGTGACGGTGGTGACCAGCCGGCCGGTGGTGAGCGGCGCGCCGCCCGCGGCGTCCGGCGTCGTGCTGACTTCCACCTCGACGACGTCGCCCGGCGCGGCCACGGAGGCGCCGGCGGGCGTGCCGGTGAGGATGATGTCCCCCTCCTCGAGGGTGAGCAGCTGCGAGAGGTCCGCGATGAGCCGGGCGAACGGGAAGAGCAGGTCCTCGGTGGTGTCGTCCTGGACCAGTTCCTGGTTGTGCCAGGTGCGGATCCGGAGCCTGGCGGGGTCCACGGTGTCCGCGGCGATGAGTCCGGGGCCTACCGGGGTGAAGCCGTCGCCGCCTTTGGAGCGCAGGTTGGAGCCCTTGTCCGCGTAGCGGAGGTCGTACACGCCGAGGTCGTTGCTGGCGGTGACCCATTCGACGTGGCTCCAGGCGTCGTCGATGCCCACCCGGCGGGCGGGTTTGCCGATGATGAGGGCGATCTCGCCCTCATAGCCGAGGAGTTCGCAGCCGGCCGGGCGTTCCACGGAGGACGGAGCTGTAGCCGAGCCGGTGGCCAGGGAGGAGGATGGCTTCAGGAAGTACGAGGGCTGCTCCGGGGTGCGCCCGCGCTGCGCCGCACGGCTGGGGTAGTTGATGTGCACCGCGATGACTTTGCGGGCCGCGGCCAGAGTGCGGTCGGTGACGTGTTCCAAGAGCTACTCCTCATCGAGTACGAAATCGTATACGAAGACTATGGCCCGTGAGTGCGGGGCGCGTCAACCCCTGCTCCCGGCAGTACGAGCGGCTGCTAGCCGGCACCGCTTGTAACCTGCGTCATATCTGCCGTACAGTTTTTGGACAGCGCAGCATTTCTATAATCGAACGTCCTGTTCCATTATCGAACACAGTTGGACCCAAGACCACAGCTCCGGCCTCAGGCCGCCCACAACGAAGTGAGGAAAGCCCTTGCATTTCCACCACCACGGTTACGTATCCGGTGACCCGCGAGTCCAGCCGGCCGCCGGCGTCGGCATCAACCGTCCCGCGCAGCTCCCCGACGACGTGGACGTGCTCATTGTTGGCACCGGGCCGGCGGGCATGCTCACGGCGGCGCAGCTGTCCCAGTTCCCGGGCGTCACCACGCGGATCGTGGAGCGCCGCGGCGGCAGGCTGGCCATCGGCCAGGCCGACGGCATCCAGGCCCGGAGCGTCGAGACCTTCCAGGCATTCGGCTTCGCCGAGCGGATCATCGCCGAGGCCTACCGCATCACCGAGATGGCCTTCTGGAAGCCGGACCCCGCGGACCACTCCCGGATTGTCCGCGCCGCCCGCGCCGTGGACGACCCCGCCGGCATCTCCGAGTTCCCGCACCTGATCGTGAACCAGGCCCGGGTCCTGGACTATTTCGGCGAGTTCATGGCGAACTCGCCGGCCCGGATGGCGCCGGACTACGGCTATGAGTTCCGCGGCCTGGAGGTCACCGGCGAGGGGGACTACCCCGTCACCGTGACCCTGCTGCGCACGTCCGGCCCGGACGAAGGCCGGGAGGTCACCGTCAAGGCGAAGTACGTGGTGGGCGCGGACGGCGCCCGGAGCAAGGTGCGCGAGTCGATCGGCTGCACGTTGGCCGGCGACCAGGCCAACCACGCCTGGGGCGTCATGGACGTCCTGGCCAACACCGACTTCCCCGACATCCGCACCAAGTGCGCCATCCAGTCCGGTTCCGGCGGCAGCATCCTGCTGATCCCGCGGGAGGGCGGCCACCTCTTCCGGATGTACGTGGACCTCGGCGAGGTGGCACCGGGCGACGCCGGCGCCGTGCGCAGCACCACCATCGAGCAGATCATCGCCAAGGCGAACGCGATCATGCACCCCTACACGCTCGATGTGCGGAACGTCGCCTGGCACAGCGTGTACGAGGTGGGCCACCGCCTCACCGACCGGTTCGACGACGTCCTGCCGGAGGAGCGCGGCACCCGCACCCCGCGGGTGTTCATCACCGGCGACGCCTGCCACACGCACAGCGCCAAGGCCGGCCAGGGCATGAACGTCTCGATGCAGGACGGCTTCAACCTGGGCTGGAAGCTGGGCCATGTGCTGGAGGGCCGCAGCCCGGAGAGCCTGCTGGCCACCTACTCGGCGGAACGCCAGGTCATCGCCAAGAACCTCATCGACTTCGACAAAGAGTGGTCGACGCTGATGGCGAAGAAGCCCGAGGAGTTCAACAGCCCCTCCGAGCTCGAGGATTTCTACACCAGCACCGCAGAGTTCCCTGCCGGCTTCATGACCCAGTACGCCCCCTCCATGCTGGTCGCCGAGCCGGCGCACCAGGACCTGGCCGCCGGATTCCCCATCGGCAAGCGCTTCAAGTCCGCCCCCGTGGTGCGGGTCTGCGACACCAACCCGTTGCAGCTGGGCCACCAGGCCATGGCCGACGGGCGTTGGCGGATCTACGTCTTCGCCGACGCAGCCGCTGCCGGTGCGCCGTCGCCGGCCGCCGAATTCGCCGAGTGGCTTGCCGGCGCGCCGGACTCGCCGCTCGCCGCCACCCCCGAGGGTGCCGACGCCGACGCCTGGTTCGACGTGAAGGTCATCTACCAGCAGGACCACGCGTCCCTCGACATCGGGGCCGTGCCGGAGGTCTTCAAGCCGCAGGTGGGGCCGTTCCAGCTCAACTACCTGGAGAAGGTCTACGCCACCGATCCGGCGGCAGACATCTTCGAGCTGCGCGGCATCGACCGCGGCGGCGCGGTGGTGGTGGTGCGCCCGGACCAGTACGTGGCCAACGTCCTGCCCCTGACGGCCACGGCCGAGCTCGCCGCGTTCTTCGCACCCCTGCTGCGCACCGGCCACCGCGCCGCCGAGCTCCAGGACCACGCGGGCTAGGTCCCGGGGACCCGTGCCGTCGGGCCGCGGCTGCGACACGGCAGCGGCCCGGCGGCACGGCAAAGGCCCAGCGACACGGCAAAGGCCCTGTGACACGGAAACGGCCCAGCGCTGCGGGTACACCGCGGCGCCGGGCCGTTTGCGTGTCGCGGGACCGGACCCGCCGCGCACCGGGTCCGGTCAGCCGTTGATCACCTGCGGAACCCCCAGTGCCTTCAGGCCTTCGACGCCGAATTCCAGTCCGTAGCCCGACTGCTTGGCGCCGCCGAAGGGGATGCGCGGGTCCACGGCGCCGTGCTTGTTGATCCAGACAGTGCCGGCCTCGAGCCGGGCAGCGACTTTGCGGGCTTCCGCTGCGTCGGCGGACCAGACGGAGGCGCCGAGGCCGACGTCGAGCGCGTTCGCCATGGTGACCGCCTCGTCCACTGAGCTGTAACGGATGATCGGGAGTGCGGGGCCGAACTGTTCCTCCGCGACCAGCGGGTTGGTGTTGTCGATGTCGGCCACCAGGGTGGCGGGATAGAAGTGCCCGGGCTGGGCGGCGTCCGGGTCGCCGCCCACGAGAATCCTGGCCCCGGAATCCCGTGCCGCTTCCACCAGGCGGGACACGACGTCGTACTGCTGCCGGTTCTGCAGCGGGCCGAGGACGTTGTTCTCGTCCAGGCCGTTGCCCATCGGCATCGCGGCGGCGACCTCGGTGAGCGCGGCGCAGACGGCGTCGTAGATGTCCTCGTGCACGTAGAGGCGCTTGAGGGCGGCGCAGGTCTGGCCGGTGTTGATGAACGCGCCCCAGAACAGGCCTTCGGCGATGGTTGCGGGATCGGCGTCGGGCAGGACGATGCCGGCGTCGTTGCCGCCGAGTTCCAAGGTGAGGCGCTTGACGGTGTCGGCGGAGGATTTGATGATGGCTTTGCCGGTGGCGGTGGAGCCGGTGAACATGATCTTGCCGATGCCGGGGTGTCCGGCCAGGGCCTCACCGACGTCGCGGCCGCCGGAGACCACCGACAGGATGTCGTCGGGCAGTTCCTGGTTCAGGATGTGGACGAGGGCCAGGACGGACAGCGGGGTGTATTCCGAGGGTTTCACCACCACGGCGTTGCCCATCCGCAGGGCGGGGGCGAGCTGCCAGACTGTGATCATCATGGGCCAGTTCCAAGGGCCGATCGCGCCCACGACGCCGATGGGCCGGTAGTGCAGTTCGGCCCGGGTCTCGCCGTCGTCCACTACGGTTTCCGGGTCCAGCGCGGTGGTTGCGGCGACGCGGAGCCACGCGGCGCAGGCGCCAACCTCGAAGCGGGCGTTGGGACCGTTGAGCGGCTTGCCCTGCTCGCGGGAGAGCAGCCGGGCCAGTTCCTCGGCGGAGCGTTCGACGGCGTCGGCCGCCCGCAGGAGGGCAGCCGACCGGGCGTCGTGGCCCAGCGCGGCCCAGGCCGGCTGCGCGGCTGCGGCCGCGGCGACGGCCCGCTCAAGATCCTGGGCGGTGTGGACCGGCGCTTCGCCGACGGCGGTGCCGGTCGCGGGGTCGAGGATGGTCCGCGTTTCGCCGGACGCCGGGGCGATCGCGGCCAGGAGGGCATCGTAGGTTTCCATGGGTACTCCACATCGAGTAGTTGAGGCACTGGGGCATCTCCGAGTGTGCCCCGGGACCGGACCCGCGGTCTTGTCTTTGCGCGAAGTGCCGTTGACCCACTGCGAAGGATTACCCCTGCGCCGGATCCGTTGCGCTGGGGAACAACAACCGGTCACTGATCGACAAAGAGGTGACGGGTGTCACCTGCAAAGCTGAATGCCACGGTGCCAGGCGCCGCCCTATCCCAGACTCATGACCGTTAAGAAGGATCCGATGAGTATTTCAAATTCCACGTCCCGGACCGCAGTGTCCAGTCCCCGCACGGAGCACTCCACTGCGCTGCGCGCCGGCAGCGTTGGCGTGATGGGCATTCTGTTCTTTGTCCTGTCAGCCCAGGCGCCGCTGACCGGAATGGTCGGCGCAACACCGCTGGCCACGGCCCTGGGCAACGGCGCCGGCGCCCCCGGGGCGTATCTGGTGGTGGGGATTGTCATTGTGGTCTTTGCCGTCGGGTTCGTCGCGATGAGCCGGAAGATCCAGGCCAACGGCGCCTTCTACGCCTATGTGACGGCCGCCTTCGGGCGGAAGACCGGAGCGGGAGCCGCATGGCTCGCGCTCCTCGCGTACAGCACGGTCCAGGCCGCCATGTACGGGCTGTATGGCGCGGCGTTCTCGGGGCTCCTCGGATCCGCCGGGGTCATGGTTCCCTGGTGGCTGCTGGCTGTGGTCACCATGGCGGGCGTGCAGGTACTGGGATCCCTCAACATCGAACTCGGGGCAAGGGTCCTCGCGGTGCTCGTGGGGCTGGAGGTCGCCATCCTGCTGATGTTCGGCTTCACCGTGCTGTTGCGCGGCGGCGGCCCGGAGGGCATCAGCCTGGCGGCGTCGTTCTCTCCCGCGGCTATCGGGGCAGGGGCGCCCGGCGTGGCCATCATGTTCGCCGTCGCCTCCATGTTCGGCTTCGAATCCACGGCGATCTATTCTGCCGAAGCGAAGGACGCCCACCGCACGGTTGCCCGTGCCACGTACCTGTCCGTGGGTGTGATCGCCGTGTTCTTCTCCTTCATTTCGTGGATGCTGGTCAGCTACTACGGCCCGTCCCAGGTCATTGACGCCGCCGGCGCGGCCCTCGAATCGGGCGATTCGACCTCATTTGTGCTGACGCCGATGGTGGAGCTGTTCGGGCCGTGGGCTGGAACGGTCACCGGGGTCCTGCTGGTGACCTCCCTGCTGGCGGGCATCATCGCCTTCCACAACGGCATCAACCGCTACCTCCATTCGCTGGCACTGCGCGGCTCGATGCCCCGCAGCGTGGCCCGGACCAACCGGCACAAGGCCCCGGAAGTGGCCGCACGGATCCAGACCGGCATTGCGTTCCTGCTGGTGGCGCCCTTCGCTGTGCTGTCCCTGGACCCTGTCCTGACCCTCTTTTCCTGGTTCAGCGGGCTGGCCGTCGCGGCACTCCTGGTGCTGTACATGCTCTGCTCCCTGGCCGTCGTCGCATACTTCCGGCGCGAGAGGGTGCCGGGCCAGCTCTGGCAGACGGCGGTGGCGCCGGCGCTCGCCGCGGTGCTGCTGGGCTGGGTCCTGTCTCTGGTGGTCAGCAACTTCACCGCACTGATTGGCGGCAGCACCGAAACAGCGGTTGCCCTCCTGCTGGCAGTCCCCGTGGTGTTTGTTGCCGGTGTGCTCGTGGAAGTTGCCGTGGAGCGCAGGGCCGTGCGCACGGGCGCCGCCGTGTAGTTTACGGCCGCAGCCAGAAGGGGCGGTGCCGGATCTGTCCGGCACCGCCCCTTCTGCATTCTGCCGGCGCCTGAGGGCTCCGGGCCGGGTTCAGGCGCCGCGCCGCCAGTCGCTGGGGGAAACGTCGAAGGCATCGCGGAAGGAGCGGCTAAAGTGTGCGGCGTCCAGGAAGCCCCACCGGGCGGCCACAGCACCTACGGACTTCCCGGCGTGAAGCGGGTCCCGCAGTTCGCGGCGCGCCCCTTCCAGCCGCTGCGTCCTGATCCAGCTCGCCACCGTGGAGCCGGATTCATGGAAGACGTTGTGCAGGTGACGTGTGGAGATGAAATGGGCGGCCGCGATCGAAGCGGGCGAGAGCAGCGGATCGGCCAGGTGGGCGTCGATATATTCGCGGACCGAGGCCGCCAGCAGGGATTGTGGCCGCATGCGGTCGGCGGACATGTCCAGCTCCGAGTGGAGCATGGTGGAGACCAGATCGAGGGCATTGGCGGCCAGGCGGGACCCGCTGGGGCCGCTCAGCGCATCCAGGTTCTCCGCGAGGTGGGCAATGAACGGCCCCACGATCGCGGCGAGGCCGCCGTCGGACGCCATCCGTACGGCCGAAAGTTGTGCGATGCAGTCGGGTGGCAGGGACAAGGCGTCCCAGGGAAACATGACCACCATGAGCCGGGCGTCGCCCTCGAAGGCGAGCGTGTAGGGGCGGCTGGTGTCGTAGATGGAGAGATCTCCCGGCTGCAGGACGGCCTCGCGGTTGTCCTGGATGAGGAGCCCGGTGCCCTGCAGCTGCAGGTTGAGCTTGAAATAGCGCTGGTTCGACTGCGCAATCAGCGCCGGCGTGCGGTGGACCTCATGGCTGGTGGAGGAGACCTCGACGACGGCCACGCGGTCCAGCCGCCGGGCCCGCATGCGGCCGCGGAAGTTGTCCGTGTCGTCGCTCGAGGCTGCCAGCGGAACGAACGACTCCGCGACGAGGTGCTTCCAGTGGTCGAAAGATGTTGCCGTGCTGCTGCGGACGTCCTGTCCGGCCGGGCGGGGCGAGGGGTGGGCTGCAACTGCGGTCATAGAGAATCCTGACGCCGTCGTAATTCGAAAGGGCTGTGTCGTGGGACACAGTCCTTTCAGGGTAGCGCCGCACCCGGCGCATGTCATCTTTTTTCAACACTCGGCGAATAAAGGCCGAGAAGTGGGCGCTGGGCCTAGCGGGCCAGCAGGGTGAGGAAACCCTCTAGCTGGTCGGTCAGCCCCAGCTCCACCTGCCCTTCCGGGGCGAGCGCCGCCGCGACCTGCGCGCCGAGGAGCAGGTTGAGCAACTGCCCGGCCAGGGTGGCGTCGCCGACAGTGGTGGTGACAGCGCCGGCCTGGCGTGCCTCGGCAAGGAACTGCCGCATCGCGGCCAGCCACTGCTCCATTGAGTCCCGGTGGATCCGGGCCTTGTGGGGGTCGTTGATGGCCTTCTGCCAGAACGGGATGACAATCCGGGCTTCGTTGATCCGCTCCTCGTCGAGCGGCAGCACCTCGAGACAAAACACCCGCAGCGCCGCGAGTCCGGCCTGTCCGGCGGTGACCTCCCGGATGCGCTCGTTGGTGCGGTTGAAGACGTGCCCGAACGCAAAGGTCAGCAGGTCGTCCTTGGTGGGGAAGTATGGCTTGAGGGCGCCGTTTGCAAAGCCGGCCTCGAGGGCGATTTCCCGCATGGTGGCGCTTTCGATCCCCAGCCTGGCGATGGTCCGCCAGGTGGCGTCGACGAGCTCGAGCCGCCGCTGGTCGTGGTCGACGATCTTTGGCACGGTACTGCTCTCCAAATCATTTGCGCCGGACTCTTGTGGCACAGCTTACATTTCCGTATTCTCTACAACTATAGAAAATAAAGTTCCGACCCGCCGGGTCCCCGAACGAAGGCCGTCATCATGACCGCACCAACCGACATCCGCACGGAATCTAGTCCTTCCAGCGCGTACAGCCTCGCCGCGGGCACCGAAATCTCCGCAGTCCAGGCCATCCTGCGCACAGCGGGACTCCTCGGCGAGACCAAGCGAATCGCCTACCTGGGCCTGGTGGATCCCGCCAGGAATGCGCCGGCAGGCGCAGACGAACGCCGGTTCCGGGTCTTCGTCCATGACATCGCGGGAGGGCGGCCGGCTGACGTGACCGTCTCGGTGTCCAGCGGCACGGTGATTTCCGCCGTCGAACTCGACACGGCGGCGACCGGGGAGCTCCCTGTCCTGGAGGAGGAGTTCGAGGTGGTCGAGGCGCTTCTTGCCACGGACGAACGGTGGCTCAAGGCCCTGGCCAGCCGCGGCCTGGACGTCGGCAAGGTCCGGGTTGCCCCGCTGTCCGCCGGTGTCTTCGAATACCCGGAGGAGAGGGGACGCCGGATCCTCCGCGGCCTGGCCTTCGTGCAGGACTTCCCCGAGGACAGCGCCTGGGCTCACCCCGTGGACGGCCTTGTGGCGTACGTCGACGTCGTCAGCAGGGAAGTCACACAAGTGCTGGACACCGGCGTCTTCCCGATTCCGGCCGAGCACGGCAACTACACCGATCCGGAACTGACCGGCCCGCTGCGCACCACGCAGAAGCCCATCAACATCACCCAGCCCGACGGGCCCAGCTTCACAGTCACCGGCGGCAACCACGTTGAATGGGAGAAGTGGAGCGTGGACGTCGGCTTCGATGTCCGCGAAGGCGTGGTGCTGCACAACCTGGCCTTCCGGGACGGAGACCGCGTGCGTCCCATCATCAACCGCGCCTCCATCGCCGAGATGGTGGTCCCGTACGGGGACCCGTCGCCGGTCCGGTCATGGCAGAACTACTTCGACACCGGCGAATACCTGGTGGGCCAGTACGCCAACTCCCTGGAGCTGGGCTGCGACTGCCTCGGCGAGATTACCTACCTCAGCCCCGTCATCAGTGACGCCTTCGGCAACCCCCGGGAAATCCGCAACGGCATCTGCATGCACGAGGAGGACTGGGGCATCCTGGCCAAGCACAGCGACCTGTGGACGGGCATCAACTACACCCGCCGCAACCGCCGCCTGGTGATCTCCTTTTTCACCACCATCGGCAACTACGACTACGGCTTCTACTGGTACCTCTACCTCGACGGCACTATCGAATTCGAGGCCAAGGCCACCGGAGTGGTCTTCACCTCCGCCTTCCCGGAGGGCGGCTCGGACAACATCTCCCAGCTGGCCCCGGGTCTGGGCGCGCCGTTCCACCAGCACCTCTTCAGCGCGCGGCTGGACATGGCGGTCGACGGCTTCACCAACCGCGTCGAGGAGGAGGACGTGGTCCGCCAAGCGATGGGTGCGGGCAACGAGCGCGGCAACGCGTTCTCCCGGAAGCGGACAGTCCTGGCGCGCGAATCGGAAGCCGTCCGGGAAGCCGACGCGCGCAGCGGCAGGACCTGGATCATCTCCAACCCGGAATCACGCAACCGCCTGGGTGAACCAGTGGGCTACAAGCTGCACGCCCAGGGCCAGCCCACCCTGCTCGCCGACCCGGAGTCCTCCATCGCCCGGCGTGCCGCTTTTGCCACCAAGGACCTGTGGGTCACCCGGTTCGCGGAGGATGAGCGGTACCCCACCGGGGACTTCGTCAACCAGCACACCGGCGGGGCCGGACTGCCGGCCTACACCGCCCAGGACCGCGACATCGACGGACAGGACATCGTGGTGTGGCACACCTTCGGGCTGACGCACTTCCCCCGGGTCGAGGACTGGCCCATCATGCCCGTGGACACGGTGGGCTTCAAGCTCCGGCCCGAGGGGTTCTTCGACCGCAGCCCCGTGCTGGATGTGCCCGCGAGTGCACAGCCGGCCGGCGGCGGACACTGCCACAGCTAG
Organism: Arthrobacter sp. EPSL27; assembly: GCF_001512305.1. GTDB lineage: Bacteria > Actinomycetota > Actinomycetes > Actinomycetales > Micrococcaceae > Arthrobacter. The sequence goes on along the minus strand of NZ_LNUT01000005.1, from coordinate 1,450,970 downwards.
GCCGATGCCGTGAGTGCCGCGGTCAGCGTGCGCGGCGGGGCCGCACCCGCCGTCCATTCCCGGATCTGCGCAGCGGTCACGGCAGCGTCGTGTCTGGCACACCTGTGGCTGGTCACCGGGAACCAGCACGGGATCTGGCTGAACCTGCTCATGCTGGCCATGGTTGCGGTGTGCCTCCCGTGCGCCGTGCATATCTGGCAGCACGGACGTGCCGCCGCCTTGCGCCGGGTAATGGCCTCGGCGCTGGCGATGACCGGGGTACATACGGTTCTGCTGCTCGGCGCCGGGGCGCAGGGTCACATGGGCCACGCTGCTGCTCCCGCATCAGCCGGGGCCGCGCCCTCGGGTGCCGGAGCGATGCTGGCAGTCATTGCGGTTGAACTTGCGACGGCGATGCTCGCCGCGACGCTCCTGGCCCGGCTCCGGGCCAGGAGCGTCCCCGCGGTCTGAGCGCCCCCTGGGCTGCCTCAGTTGGTGAACAGGCCGGCCAGGTCCTCGGCCGTGAGCGCTCCGCCGGACAGCGCGTCGCCCGACATGACGTCGGCGAACAGCTGGGACTTCCGGGCCTTGAGCGCCATGACCTTCTCCTCGATGGTGTCCTTCGCCACCAGCCGGTAGACCATCACGTTCCGGGCCTGCCCGATCCGGTGCGTGCGGTCCACCGCCTGCGCCTCCGAGGCCGGGTTCCACCACGGGTCCAGCAGGAACACGTAGTCCGCCTCGGTCAGGTTCAGGCCGAACCCGCCGGCCTTGAGGCTGATCAGGAAAACCGGGGCGGCGCCGTTCTTGAACTCATTGACGACGTCGGAGCGGTTCCGGGTGCCGCCGTCGAGGTAGCAGAACTCGATGTTCTCCTCGACAAGCCGCTCGCGGACCTTGCCCAGGAAGCCGGTGAACTGGCTGAAGATCAGGGCGCGGTGGCCTTCCGCCACGAGGTCCTCCAGTTGCTCGAAGAGGACATCGAGCTTGCTGGACCGGACGCCGGACAGCGAGGGGTCGATCAGTGACGGGTCCAGGCTGAGCTGCCGCAGCAGGGTGAGTGACTGGAAGATGGTGAAGCGGTTCTTGTTGACATCATCGATCAGGCCCAGGATCTTCTGGCGCTCCCGCTGCAGGTGCGTCTGGTAGACCTTCTGGTGCCGCGGGTTCAGCACCACTTCGAGGATCTGTTCCTGCTTCGGCGGCAGGTCGTGGATGACCTGCTCCTTGGTGCGCCGCATCATCAGCGGACGGACCCGGCGCCGGAGCTTGTCCAGCTGCGCCTTGTCACCGTTCTTCTCCACCGGTTTCTGGTAGTACTCGGCGAACCGTTTGGGGCTGGAGAAGAGGCCGGGCGCCACAATCGAGGTCAGGGCCCAGAACTCCATGAGGTTGTTCTCCAGCGGGGTGCCGGTGATGGCCAGTTTGAACGCCGCCGGAAGCTTCCGCGCGCACTGGTAGGCCTTGGACTGGTGGTTCTTGACGAACTGGGCCTCGTCCAGGACCAGGCCTGCCCATTCCTTGGATGCGTAGGCATCGTAGTCGATCCGGAACAAGGCGTACGAGGTGATGACGATGTCCGCGCCGGCCATCGCCTCGGCCGGGTCCGAACCGCTCTTGGCAAAGGTCTCGCCGATGGCCCGCACCGTGAGGCCGGGGGCGAACCGGGCGGTCTCGGCATCCCAGTTGCCCACCACACTCGTGGGGGCCACCACCAGGAACGGCGCATGGGGCGCAGTCCCGGGCACCGCGCCGTCCAAAGCAGCGCCGTCCGGGGTGGTGCCGGCGGGAGCACCGCCGTCGGGCGCTGCGGCCGGGTTCCGTGCCGCTTCCTTGGCGGCGCAGATCAGCGCGAGGGCCTGCACCGTCTTGCCCAGGCCCATGTCGTCGGCCAGCACCCCGCCGAGCCCGTGGCGGTAGAGGAAGCTGAGCCAGTTGAAGCCCTCCAGCTGGTAAGGGCGCAGCTCGGCGTTGAGCGTTGCCGGCAGCGGAAGGCCCTTCACGCCGCCTTCCAGCAGCCCGCCCACAGCCTCGCGCCAGGCCGCGGCCTGCTGGTCGACGATGCCGAGCTGGGCCAGTTCGTCCCAGAGGCCGGCCTGGAAGCGGCTGATCTGCAGCGGGGCGTCCTTGTTGTCCTGCAGCTCCCGGGCCTCCTCGATCAGGGCGCGGAGCTGGTGCAGTTCGGGCAGGTCAAGGGAAAAGTAGGCGCCGCTGGGGAGCAGCATCTTGGTCTGGCCGGCCGCCAGGGCCGAGAACACGGCCGCGAAGGACACCGGCTGGCCTTCCAGGGAAATCTGGATCCCCAGGTCGAACCAGTCCCGCTGTTCGGTGGCCTTGGTGGAGATGGACACCACCGGGGCCTCCTCGGCCTCCCGGTAGTCGGCAATCTCGCCGGAGGTGTCCACCGAGACGCCGGGGACCTTGCGGAGGTGGGGGAGCAGCTCCTCGGTGAAGGCCAAAGTATCGAGGCCGCTGAGTTCCGCCGTCGCCGCCAGCCGCGGGGTTCCCCAGCCGCCCGTGGCGGATTCGCCCAGCGCCGGCACCACGTCCCACGGCTGCCCCACGGCGTCCAGGATCCGGGCCTCGGCAGGGTCGTCCCGGTAGCCGTGGTCGCCGGGGTGGCGCCACAGCGGCTGGGCGGTGACGTGTGTGCCGGAGGTGTAATGCCACTCCCAGTGCAGCCGGACCCGGTGCCCGGCGCCGTAATTCGCCAGCAGGGACAGGGTGGGCACAGCCAGCTGGGGCAGTTCCACGGACTCGTCGGAGGCCGTGACGCGGGCGCTCTGCTTGAGTTTTGGGTAGAAACCGGTCAGGAAGCGGCTCTCGTCGCGGGCCGGAATGTGCAGCGTGGTCCCCGCCGTCACAAAACTCAGGAGCTCTTCGCTGAGGCCGCCCTCCAGCGGGGCCAGCGTGATGACGGAGTCTCCCGGTGCCACACCGGGCAGGGTGTCCGATCCGGACGTCAGGAAGATGCCGTGGGCCGGGCGGCCGATGGTCCCGACGGCGGCCGGGTCCACCACTTCCCCCTCGACCGTGATGGTGGGGGCGAGCGACAGCCCGCCGTCGCCGTCGCCCTCGGCCGGGACGGGTGTGGTCCGGTACCGGGTCAGGTTGAGTCCGACGGCGGCCGGCTGCTCCACGAGCCGCACGGGCTCGGAGCCACGGCTGTGGACCAGGGCGACGCCGACCTTCCGCGCCTCTGCCAGCAGGCTCCACAGGTTCTTGCCGGCGTAGGTGTTCAGGCCCAGCCACAGGCCGGTCCCGGCGTGCTGGCGGTTGGCCTGGGCGGTGTGCGAGCCGAGGAACTCCTGCATCCACTCGACGTGGGCCTGGTTGCACTCGCGCCGGTAGCTGAGGTAGCTCAGGGTGTTCCATGAGACGTCGCCGCGGATCCATTTGCCCTTGGCGCCCATGATGACGGGCCGGGCCTTCAGCTGGCGGACGCTGCGCAGCGGATCCCGGCGGCCGGTGTAGGAGAAGTGCGGGGCGGGTTCTTCGATCTCGAACTGGAGAGCCAGCGGGGTGCCGTTGGTGGACGGGGTGATGCCGGGCTGGGCGATGAGCGGGCTGAGGGCCTGTTCCCAGTCCGGGACCTCCGGCGCCGCGGCCTGCCGGGAGAGCCGGCTGACGTCGGCCGGGGCCAGCAGCTGGACCCGGATCGCCGGGTTGTCCTCGGCGGCAAACAGCAGCGCGGCCACGTGCTTGCAGTCCTTCCGGACCGGGCAGCTGCAGACGCCGACCGTGCAGCTCCAGCCGCCCGCCTTCCGGACCAGCTTCGCCGTCGTGGAGTACGGCGCGGGCGCCCCGCCGCGCACCTTGCCGAGCATGAGCCCGGTGGCGGCGTCAAAGGACATCCCGGACACGCGGCTTCCCATGGCGTACGCCAGTCCGGCCGCGAGGGAGCGGTCGTTGATCGCGGGAGTCTGTATTGCCAGTGCCGCACTCTCGTCCGGATGGGATGGCATGTGCGCACTACTTTCAGCAGTTGGTCATCTGATCCATCTTAGCGAGCCGGGGCGGCCACCCCGAACCTGCGACGACGGGACCAGGGCCGCAGCGCGTTCTCCGTCCGCTGAACCCACGCGAGAGAGGGGATCCCGGCTGGTGGCTGCGGGCTCTCTGCCTTCCGGTCAGGCTGCCAATGCTGTGTTGAAGAGGCGCCCGGCCAGCTGCAGCAGGGGTGCCGGTACGTCAGCGTCGTCGCCGTCGTGCCCGTGGCCGAGGAACACCACCGTCCCGCTGACGGTGTCCTCCAGCGGGACGCCTGCCTCGCGGATCAGCACCTCGGCCCGGGCATTCAGGGGCAGGGGAATGAAGTCCGCCTCGTCGTTCAGGAAGGCATGCCAGCCCGGGCCGGTGATGGCCCCGACGTTTCCTTCCACCAGGGTCTGCCGTGCGGGCAGGGATGTGTCGATCTCCTCAACCCGAATGGGGTGGCTAAGGCGGGGCGGAATAATCAGTGCATAACGTCTCTGGCGCATGACTGGGTCTTTCTGTGTCTGACCAACCAGCAATTTCTGCAGGCTGGAAAAATCGGTCGCACGGGAAATACCCGGCACCCGAAAAAGGAGTTATGTGGCGGCCCGGCGTTCACTGCTCTGCATTGCGCTAGGTGGCGGGAATTTAGGCAGAAGCCTGAATGGCGCGGGCGGACGGCCGCAGCTAGGAGTGGAGCGTCCGGCCGCCCGCGGATCTTTCCCCGCAGGGGCCGTGGGTCACCGCTGGTTTTTACGCGGCTTCACGAACAGAATGTCGCTGGATTCGCTTTTTGCCTTTTTGTCGGCTCTCTTTTCGAGAATCGACTTTCCCGTTTTCTTGACATTGCTGTTTCGGGGAGACTTTCCGGACAATGGAATCACGCCTTTCTAAACGCTATCTACCCATCACCATACCCACTTATATTTTTAAAGCCAGTCCATGAATTTTATTGCCGGTCTCCGTTCAGGGGTGGGGACGCGGGACACCCAAACTTCGCCGGACGTTCAGCTCGGGCTCGGCCGCAGCCCGGGCGGCGCAACGTACGTTGAAAGGGTTCGGAGCGGCACCCGCCTTCAGCAGTAAGGATCTTCTATGAGCAACGGCCTTTCCGCCAGCCTTCCCGCCGCCGGCTACGCGGCGGTCCTGCCGCTGGAGTGCATCAACGGCACCGACGCCGACGTCGTGGACGCGAACGTGGACGTGGTCAACACGATGTACGCGGAGCTGTTGGATGTCGGGGAGATCGCCCCGAACGCGCTGCGCAGCTACTACGTCGACTTCTACCTGACGCAGGCACTGAGCGGCGGGTTCGCCCAGTACGTGTTCAGCGCCCCCGAGCGCGAGGAGATCGACGAGTACGTCCGGGCCGGGCTGGAGGGGATGGGGGCCGCCGCGCACCTGGATCTCTTCAACCGCTCCGCGGCGGCCTTCGACTCGCTCTCCGAGGAAGAGGCGGACGCGTACCTTGACGGGGACGCGGAGCTGGACGGCGCCCCCAATGGCGGCGGTGGCGGCAGCACCGCCGCGGACGCCGTCCGGCTCCTGGACGAGCTCGACGGCGAGTTCGAAGCCCTGATGGGCACCGAAGACATCGTCGCGCTCAACGCCGCCTGGCTCCGGAGCCAGAGCGACCTCCTCGTCCTGGGCGAGGAGGAACTGGACCGCCACATCGCCGAGCGGGTGGCCCGGATCCCCAACCTGGCCGAACGCCAGGCCGAGGCAGACGAGGAGGTTCTGGCAGCCGTCGGATTTGAGGACCTGACCGACTGAGCCGAGGACCCGGCGTCGCCGGTCTCCCCTTCTAGCCGGCGGCGGTGATCATCTCGCCGGACGGTGCCACGAGATACCAGACGCCGCCGACGCCCTGGCCCGTGATGTCCCCGGCCGCGAGGTCCTTGGCGTAGTAGTACACCGGCATGCCGTTGATGGTCAGCTGTTTCTTGCCGTCGGGGGTGGCGATGGTGCCCACGGTGCCGGTGACGCCGTCGACCGTCGGGGTGTCAGCTGCGGCGAGGACCGGCGGCCACGCGTCGAGGCAGCCGCCGGTGCAGGCGCTGGTCCCGGAATCCTTGACGTCCTTCGTGTAGTAGTAAACGCTCATGCCCTTGCCGTCCACCACGATCTGGCCGGCGGAGGACTCGGCGACCTTGAGGTCCGCGGTGGCCGCGGCCGGGGCCGAACCCGGAGCCGACGTCGGCGGGGAAGCCGCTGCGCTGGTTGGGGCCGCCGTGGTCGAGTAAGCGGTGGTTCCGCCCGTGCCGGCACAGCCGGAGAGAAGGGCGGCGAGGGCCATAGCGGACAGGCCGACGCGGAGGTGCTTTTTCATCTGCTGCTCCTTGACTCGGATCCTTAAGCGGACCGGCCAATCGGCTCCGGCCGGCGCTAACCGTTACGACGCCGTCGGGGCCAGAATGGTTCACAGCGGGCCGGGTCGCGCCCCGGCGCCGGCCCGGATGAACTGTTCCGGCGATCTGCACGTCGTAGGGGCAGAAGCGCCGGAACCGACCGGCGCGGAAAGCGCAGCGCCAGGGACGACGCCAGGGAGGACGGCAATGCCGCTGGACGAAGACGTGGTGGCCGCGATCTACCGCGACCACGGGGCAGCCCTCAGGCGCTTCGTCCTGAGCGCCTGCCGGGATCCGCAACTGACGGAGGACATTGTGCAGGAGACCGTGCTGAAGGTCTGGCAGCAGGCGCCGCACATCACCGGAAGCCTGCGGAGCTATCTGTTCCGGACCGCCCGCAACATCATGATCGACAACTACCGCAAGGCCCAGCGGCGGCCCCAGGAAACAACGGACCGGGATTTGGCCGATCCGGCAGGCGGCGCCGAACGCGTCGACGAACTCCTCAACCGCGTCCTGATGGAAGAAGCGCTGCTGCGGCTCAGCGCCGAGCACCGGGATGTCCTGGTGGCCCTCCACTACCGCCGCTACACCGTGCAGGAGGCATCGGTCAGCTTGAACATCCCGAACGGAACAGTGAAGTCCCGGGCGTTCTACGCCGTACGGGCCCTGCGGACCATCCTCGACGAGATGGGGGTGCAGCGATGAGCGCCACGGACCCGCACCAGCTCCTCGGCGCCTACCTGCTGGGCGGCCTGGAACCGGCCGAGGCCGCCGCCTTTGAGGATCACCTGGGCCGCTGCGCTAACTGCCGGCGGGAGCTGGACGAGCTTGCCAGCCTGCCGGCACTGCTGGACGCGCTCCCAGTGCCCGACGCCGTTGCCCTCGCCACGGCGGCCGGGCGGGAACCGGCGGCGTCGGTTCCCGCGCCGGCTGCCGTGCCGCGGCGGCTGCTCGATGAGCTCTCCGCGCGGCGCCGGAAGATCCGGCTCCGGTGGACCGCGGCGCTGGCCGCGGGTGCCGCGGCGTGCCTCGCCCTGGGGATCCTGGCCGCGCCGTTGGTGAATCAGCCGCCCAAGCCGGATGCCAGCTACTCCGTCCAGGCCAGCAACGGGCTGCAGTTCACGGTGGGCATGGTGAAGAAGACCTGGGGCACCGAGCTCGCCGTCGACGGGCGGAGCCTCCCGGCGGACGGCACCCTCTCCCTCTGGGTGAAGGACAGCGACGGCGGCGAGGAACGCGCCTGCGCCTGGACGGCCACGCCCAGCGGCAGGGTACGGATCACCGGGGCCACGCCCGTGCAGCTGACCAACATCGCCAGCATCGAGATGCGGGACGGGCAGCAGCAGGCCATGGCCGTCATCACCGTCCCCCGCAGCTGACGGCAGGGTCCGGATGACGGTGCCGGAGCGCCTGAGGTGCGGGCCCTACATTTTGGCGAGTTTTGCCCGCACCATCATGAAAATGCCGTAGCAGATCAGGCCGATGCCGACGGCGGCCAGCATGTACATACCGAACGGCTGGTCGCGGAGGGCCTTCAGGCCGCCGTCGATCCCCGTCGATTCCTCGGGGTGCGCTTTGACGGTGGCGATGATGACCAGCAGCCCCACCAGCAGCAGGGCAACGCCTTTGGCCGCGTAGCCCACCACGCCCAGGACCGTCACCGCCGTCCGTGCCTTGGGCGACGCCGGGAGGCGGAGGTATTTGGCGAACGACTGGCGGAAGCCCCGGATGGCATACACAACCCCGGTGATCGCGATGGCCGCGCCGATGGCAATCAGGAGGGCGACGCCGCCGGGGGCCTTCATCATCGACGCCGTGAGGTTGCTCGTGGCGCTGCCCTGGTCCGAACCGGCACCGCTGGCGAAACTGAAGAAGGTGATGGCGAGCCCGGCGTACACGACGGCCTGGAGTGCGGCCTTGAGCTTTTTGGCCAGCTTCTTTTTGGCAGGCAGGTGCTCGAAATCGAAAATGGCGTCGCTGGTCTGCCAGATGGCGAGGGCCACGCACGCCGCGAACGAGGCCCACAGCAGCAGCGGGCCGGCCGGCTGGGTGGCGAGCTGCTGCACCGCCCCGCTGACGTCGGCCTTCCCTTCCCCGCCCATGGCGAGCCGGATGGCAACGACGCCGATGAGGAGGTGCAGGATCCCGCTCACGGCGAAACCGGCACGGGCCACGATCTCCAGGGCGCGGGAGTTGGTGATGTTTTCCGCGGCGTCCGTGGCGGATCTCAGTTCTTTTTTGATGGCGGGATTCCTCAGCTGGCTCGGTGGTTCGCCCGGGCTTCCGTTCCGCCCGGTTGGTGCATCTTCCGCAATCGTGCCACGCGGAGCCGCGCGGGAAAAGCACCCGCTGCGCCGGACCTGGAAAGGCGGCCGGACAAGGTCCCGCCGGAGCCGGAACCGCGCTACCGGCGGCGGTAGACCAGGTCGAAAATGAGCCGGCCCGCCTCGTGCGCTTTGCCCTCGAAGCTCGTCAGGATCCGGCCGTCGAACCGCGGCGCCCAGCCCCCGGTCTGGTCGATGCCCTCGTTGGGGCCGGTGTGTTCCGTGCTCACCGGCGCGCGGCCTTCCTTGACCGGGGCGCCGCCCACCAGGGATTCGACGCCGGATTCCCACACCTGGGTGAGGGGGCTGTCCGGGCCGCTGCGCTCGCCGTCGTGCAGGTTCTCAAAGTCGGTGGACCCGGACAGGACGTCCCGGACGTGGACGGCGTAGTTGGACCAGTCCGTCGCGATGCGCCAGATGCCCCCGGGCTTGAGGGCCCGCGATGCCAGCTCGGCGAAGGCCGGCTGGATGAGGCGGCGTTTGTGGTGCCGGGACTTGTGCCAGGGGTCGGGGAAGAAGACCCAAAGCTCTGTCACGGATCCGGCCGGCAGCATGGTGGCCAGCACCTCGGGGGCATTCGCCTCCACCACCCGGACGTTGGTCAGGCCTCGGCTGTTGATCTTGATCAGGGTGTTGGCCAGCCCCGGGGTGTAGACCTCCACGGCGAGGAAGTCCGTGTCCGGGTTCTCCTCGGCGGCGTGGCAGACGGCGTCGCCCAGGCCGGAACCGATTTCCACGATCAGCGGAGCCTTGCGGCCGAACTCGGCTTCGGCGTCGAAGACGTAGTCCGGGTGCACGGACGTGTTGGCGACGTGCCGGGGGACCTCCACGGCCCACCGGTCGGAGTGCTCCTCCCACGCAGCCTGCCGGCGGCCCTGCAGCCGGGTGCCGCGGCGCACAAAGCTGACCGGGCGGCCGCCGTAGGTGCCGAAGGAGGCCTGGCTGCCGGGGGTCACCGGGCGCGGCGGCTGTGGCGTTTCGGGGGATTCTGGGGTTTCGCTCATCCCTTCCAGAATAGTGGAGTTCCGCCGTCCGGCCGGGCGGGACCGGGTCAGCCGTTCCTGTCCGGGGGCCGTGGCAGACTGTCCGCATGACCGACGCAATACGCGAATACTGGGACACGCAGGCGAAGGATTTTGACCAGGAAGCCGACCACGGTCTGCGGGATCCGGCCGTCCGGCGGGCATGGGCGGACCTGATCCTGCCGCTCATTCCCGGGCCCGGCAGCGACGTGGCGGATCTGGGCTGCGGGACCGGCAGCCTGTCCCTCCTGCTGGCGGAGGCCGGCCACCGCGTCCGGGGCCTGGACCTCTCCGCCCGGATGGTGGAAGCGGCGCAGGCCAAAGCTGCCCGGGCTGCCGCTGCCGGCGGGTTTCCGCCCCAGGCGGCGGTGGACTTCCTGCAGGGTGACGCCTCGGAACCGCCGTACCCGCCGGCAAGCTGTGACGTGGTGCTGGCCCGGCACGTGGTGTGGGCGCTGCCGGATCAGGACGCGGCGCTGGGCCGCTGGGCCCGGCTCCTGCGCGGAACGGGAACCATGGTCCTGGTCGAGGGGCTGTGGGGTACCGGCGCCGGGATACCCGCCCAGGAGTGCCGGGACCTGGTGCTCCGGCACCGCCGCCATGCCGACGTCGTGCCGTTGACGGACCCGGCACTGTGGGGAAAGGAGATCAGCGACGAACGGTACCTGATCCTCAGCCGGAGCTGAGCGGACGCCCAGGGCGGCGGCGGGGGCTGTTGACAACTCCCGCGGCGCCCGGCCTGCCAGAATGGGTCCGTGACTGTACCGAAGAGCTCCCAGGACTCCACCGTCGGCGGCCTCAAGATCGAGGACGGCCGGGGCCTGCTGGTGGACGCCGAAATCGACGACGTCCCCGCGGCGGAACCCACCCGCGTGGCCGGCCGCCGCGCCCTGGCCTACCTGGGCGTCTGCCTGGTCCTGATCGGACTGAACCTCCGCACCGTGTTCTCCAGTTTCTCCGCGGTGCTTCCCGAGGTGACGGCCGACGCCGGGCTGCCCGGCTGGGCGGTGGTGGTCCTCACCACCGTGCCGGTGACGCTGCTGGGAGTCTTCGCGCCGCTGGCACCCGTACTGGCCCGCCGGTTCGGCGCCGAGCGGGTGCTGCTGGGCGCCATGGCGGTCCTGACCGCGGGGCTGCTGCTGCGCCCCCTCGAAGCGGGGGACGCCGGGCACCTCCCCGCGCTGCTGGCCGGGACAGCAGCATGCGGCGCCGCGATCTCGCTCTGCAACGTGCTGCTGCCCGGCCTGGTGAAACGCGACTTCCCGCACCGGCTGGGACTCATGGGCGGCCTCTACACCACGGCGATCTGCGCCTCCGCGGCCCTCGGCGCCGGATTCACGTATCCCGTTTTTGCCGCGACGGGCGACTGGACCGCGGCGCTGCGGTTCTGGGCGCTGCCCGCCGGCGTGGTCCTCCTGCTGTTCCTGCCGGTGGCCGTCCGGCAGCGCCACGGCCGCCAGCACGCGCTGCACGGCGGCGTGAACGTGTGGCGCTCGGCCATCGCCTGGCAGGTGACCATCTTTATGGTGCTGCAGGCCATGATGTCCTTCAGCGTCTTCGCCTGGCTGGCGCCGATCCTGCGCGAACGCGGCGTGGACGGCGGCACGGCCGGGCTGATCGTCTCCGTCTCGATCGTGCTGCAGATGCTGGGCTCCTTGTTTGCCCCGGCGCTCGCCACCCGGTTCCGGGACCAGCGCGGCATCAACACCGTGGTGGCGCTGATGACCGGCGCCGGCTTCGCGCTGAGCATCTTCGGCCCGCTGCAGCTCATCTGGCTGTGGACCGGGCTGCTGGGCCTGGGCCAGGGCAGCCTGACCGCCGTCGCGCTGACCATGATCATGGTCCGCACCCGCGACGGGCACACCGCCGCGCACCTGTCCGGCATGATGCAGGGCGTGGGCTACGGGGTGGGCTCCACCGGCACCCTGATGGTGGGGCAGCTGCACCAGGCCACGGGGTCCTTCGCGGCCGCCGGGGTGCTTTTCCTCGCCGTCGGGTCCCTGGCCGCGGTGTTCGGGTACCGCGCCGGGCGCGACCGCTACGTCGGCGGCTGACCCCGGGCACGCGGCACTCCAGTGCCCTACGGCCGCCGGACGTTCAGGTACCGGTCCACCAGATGGTCCGCAATGGCCAGGCACGACGTCGCCGCCGGTGAGGGCGCGTTCCGCAGCAGCGTCACGGGTCCTATCTGGTCCACGGCGAAATCGTCCAGCAGCGACCCGTCCCGGTCCCAGGCCTGCGCCCGGACGCCCGCCGCCGTCTTCGCCGTGAGGTCCGCCATGGCGAGTTCCGGGATGAAGCGCCTGGCCTTGCGGTAGTACAGGGTTTTGACCAACGACGCGCTGATCTCCTCCACCCCCATCCGCCAGTGTTTCTTCGCCAGCGGCCAGGCCCCGGGCCAGCGCAGCGACTCCCAGGTGTCCTTCGCCGACACCGCCCGCCACCCGTAGCCCTCGCGGGCCAGCGCCGGAACGGCATTGGGGCCCACGTGCACGTCGCCGTACACTCCGCGGGTGAAGTGCACGCCCAGGAACGGGAACCGCGGGTCCGGGACCGGGTAGATCATGCCCCGCACCAGGTCTGTCCGTTCCGGGCTGAGCGACCAGTATTCGCCCCGAAACGGCAGGATCTTCGGCGAGGGGTCAGCACCCACCAGGCGCGCCACGACGTCGGACTGCAGGCCGGCGCAGGCGATCACCCGGTCGAAGACGTGCTCCGACCCCGCCGCCACCACCAGCACAGTGCTCCCCGCCACGGCCATCGACACCACCTCCTGCCCCAGCAGGATGGTCCCGCCCGCGGCCCGGACGTCTTGGGCCAGCGCTTCGGTGATCGCCGCGAAATCGACGACGGCGGTGTGCGGCGAATGGACCGCTGCCACACCCGCCACGTGCGGCTCGATCTCGCGCAGCCGCGCGGCGCCGTCAAGCCGGGCCAGGCCGGGCACCCCGTTCGCCCGGGACCGGCGTTCGATCTCCGCGAGGGCCGGGAGCTCGGACTCGTCGACGGCGACCACCAGCTTCCCGGCTTCCCGGTAGGGCAGGTTCTTTTCCTGGCAGAACTCCCGCAGGGCTGACCGGCCGGCAACGCACAGGCGCGCCTTCAGTGACCCTTCCGCGTAGTACAGACCCGCATGCACGACGCCGGAGTTGTGGCCGGTCTGGTGGGCGGCCAGCCGGTGCTCCTTCTCGAAGACGGTGACCTCGCCGATCCCGGCCTGGGCCAGCGCCCGCGCCAGTGCGATTCCCACAATCCCGCCGCCAATGATGCCGATCCGTTCAGTCACGTCCTTGTGTCCTCTCGCCGTCTATGCCGCCGCGGTCTTCCGGGAAGTATAGAACCGCACGGTGCGGGTGCGCCCGGCCGCCGCCTGTGGCATGCTTCCCCTAAAGCCACCACCCCTCCAGAACTATCGATCAGGCCAGGCCCTTGCCCCGTACCGCCCCCGCCGCGACCCTCGAATCAGCCGGCATCTTCCACCGCGACTACGTCCTGGTGACGCTGGGCGCCTGCGCCCTGGTGTTCCTGGCCGCGTTCGAATCGCTGGCCGTCACCACCATCATGCCGGTGGTCAGCCGTGAGCTGGATGGCGCCGCCTTGTACGCCCTGGCGTTTGCCGGCCCGCTGGCCACCGGCGTTATCGGGATGGTGGCCGCCGGCAGCTGGTCCGACCGGCGCGGCCCGGTGGGGCCGCTGTACGCGTCCGTGGCCATGTTCGTGGTGGGCCTGCTGGTCGCGGGGACGGCGGAGACCATGCCGGCCCTCGTGGCGGGCCGGCTGGTGCAGGGCCTGGGCGGCGGGGCCATGACGGTGGCGCTGTATGTGGTGATCGCCCGGGTCTATCCGGCCGTGCTGCATCCGAAGATCTTCGCCGCGTTTTCCGCGGCCTGGGTGATCCCCTCGCTGGTGGGACCTTTTGCCGCCGGCATCGTGGCGCAGCTGCTCAGCTGGCACTGGGTGTTCCTGGGGGTCGTGGGCCTGGTGGTGCCGGCCCTGCTGATGATCGTGCCGGCCCTGCGCGGGCTGCACGGCACCCGCGACGGCGGAACAGGCGACGGCAAAACGAGCGATGGCGGAAACAACGCCGAAAGATACACTGCCGCGCCGGGGGACATGTCCGCCCCTGTACCGCGGAAAACCTCGGCCTCCGGCCGGCTGGCCTGGGCTGCGCTTGCGGCGCTCGCGGTGCTTGGCCTGAACCTGTCCGCCCGGCTCCCGGTGGCCGGCGGGTTCGTAGCCGTGGCCGCCGTCGTGGTGGCCCTCATCGCCGTCCGGCCACTGGTGCCGAGGGGGACCCTAACGGCCCGCCGGGGCCTCCCCAGCGTCATTCTTACGCGCGGCCTGGCCGCTGCGGCGTTCTTCGGCGCCGAGGTGTACCTGCCGTACCTCCTGGTGGAGCGGTACTCCTTCTCGCCCACCTTCGCCGGGCTGGCGCTCACGGGCGGCGCGGTGGCCTGGGCCGCTGGGTCCGCGGTCCAGGGCCGGCTGGGGCCGCGGCTGGATCACCGCCGCGCGGTCCGGACCGGAGCGGCCCTGGTCCTGGCCGCCGTCGTCCTGGTGCTCGTGACCACGCTCCTGGGCTGGCCCGCCGCCGTCGCGATTGCCGCGTGGATCCTCGCCGGAGCCGGCATGGGCCTGATGTATGCGCGCCTGAGCGTCATGACCCTGGCCCTGTCCACCAGGGACAACGAGGGTTTCAACAGCTCGGCGATGTCCATCTCGGATTCCCTGGGCGGGGCGCTGTCGCTCGCCACCACGGGAATCATCTTTGCGGCGTTCACGACGGCGGCGGCATCCTTCGCCGGTGTCTTCGCCCTGACGGCGCTGATCGGGGCCGCCGCCGTGGCGGTGGCCCCGCGGGTGGCCGGGCGCCGGTAAGGACCGGCGCCCGGCGCGTTGGTCAGCGAGCTGCGGTGACCGTCCCGGCGTCGCGCACTGCCTTCCACTCCGCGATCCGCGCCTGCTGCAGCGGCGTCTGGCGGTTGAAATACCAGGCGCCGCCGAGCAGCAGGAACCAGAGCGGCGCCACCAGTAGCGCCAGCCGGGTATCGTCGGCCTGGCCCAGCGCCACCAGCATAAAACCGAAGAACGCGAGCACCACGTAGGGCATAAAGCCCGAACCCGGCATCTTGAACTTCGACGCCGCGTGCAGCTCGGGCCGGCGGCGGCGGAACACGATGTAGCTGACCAGGATCATGGACCACACGAACATGGTCAGCACCGAGGCCACCGACGTGACGATGGTGAACGCGCCGATCACGGAATCGCCGGAGTAGAGCAGCACCAGCCCGGCCAGCAGGAAGATGCAGGAGAACAGCAGGGCGTTCTGCGGCACCTTGCGGATGCTCAGCTTGCCGAAGGCCTTCGGGGCGTTGCCGTCCTGGGCCAGGCCGTAGACCATGCGGGAGGTGGAGTAGATGCCGGAGTTGGCGCTGGAGGCCGCGGACGTCAGCACCACCAGGTTGATGACCACCGCGGCGATGCCGAGGCCGGCGAGGGTGAACATGCCGATGAACGGGCTGCTGCCGGGATCGATGCTGCGCCACGGGTTGACCGCCATGATGACCACCAGGGCGCCCACGTAGAACAGCAGCACCCGGATGGGGATGGAGTTGATGGCCCGCGGCAGGTTCTTTTCCGGGTTCTTGGTTTCAGCGGCCGCCGTGCCCACCAGTTCGATGCCGGCGAACGCGAAGATGGCGATCTGGAATCCGAGGATGAAGCCGAACATGCCGTGCGGGAACATGCCGCCGTCGTTCCAGATGTTGGAGAGGCTGGCCACCGCGCCGCTGGGGGAGGTGAAGTGCGTGGCGATCATAACGATGCCTGTGGCGATCAGGGCGAGGATGGCCACCACCTTGATGATGGCGAACCAGAATTCCGCCTCGCCAAAGGCCTTGACCGTGGGGAGGTTCAGCAGGATCAGCACCACCGGGGTGATGAGGGCCGGGATCCACAGCGGCGTGCCGGGGGCCAGTTTGTCCACGTACCCGGCGATCGCGACGATGTCGGCCACGCCCGTGACCACCCAGAAGAACCAGTAGGACCAGCCCGTGAAGAAGCCCGCCCAGGGGCCCAGCAGATCGCCGGCGAAGTCGCTGAAGGACTTGTAGCTGAGGTTCGAGAGCAGGAGTTCGCCCATGGCCCGCATAACGAAGAACAGCATGAAGCCGATGATCATGTAGACGAAAATGACGGACGGGCCGGCCAGGGAGATGGTTTTGCCGGAGCCCATGAACAGGCCGGTGCCGATGGCGCCGCCGATCGCCAGCAGCTGGATGTGCCGGTTGCCCAGGGCCCGGGCGAGGTGTGGTTCCTGGCCGTGGCTGCTGGCGGTGGATTCTGGTGCAGTGTTCGGGACAGCCGTGGTGGAGCGTTCAGACATGAGGCTTCTTCCTTGTTGCGGGCAGGCCGCCGGAGGACATTCCCGCGGCCCGCACGGATCCGTCGCAGGTGTGACGGAGCTAACACTTGGTGGGGTGGTTTAAGCGTAGGGGCGGGATCGGGGCAGATCCGCGGCGGCGGCTTCCGGCCGGCTGGTGGCGTCCGGCGCCCCTGCGGCGGGCGCGGCCTTGCCGTGACGCGGGAGGCGGCCCCTCACTGGCCGGCCCGCTGCGAAGTTTCCGGTTCGACACCTGTCGAGCATCCGCGGCCCATTTGTCGCCCTGTGTCCCATGTCATACGTAAAAACCCGCGGGGCCGTTCGCGAGGTCGACCGAAGCGCGCGGGGTCGCCGGAACGTTCCGTCGACCCCGCACGCTTCCGTCGCGTTCGAAGCCGGACGGGGTGCGGCAGGTGCCGCGCTCAGTGGGCGGCGAGGCGGGTGGCGCGCAGCACGGCGTCCGCCAGGGCGGCGGCCTCGCCGTCGGGCCCGGTGGCGCTGCGGTACCGGGTGTCGACGACGTCGAGCCGCCACTCGGGCGCTTCAATCCCCAGCTCGGCGGCCAGCTGTTCCGCCGTGTAGAACCGCTCAGTCCCGTGCTCGTGGTGCTTCCCCCATGGCGGCAGCCCCTCGGGGTGGTGGCCCACGATCAGCAGTGTGCCGCCGGTCCGCACCGCGGCGGCGGCCACCTGCAGCGCCTGCTGCCACGGCATCGCGGTGGAATGCAGGAACTGCGCCGTGACCAGATCGAAGAGCTCGCCAGGCACCCACGTGGCCAGATCCTGCTGCACCCACGTGATCTTCCCGCCCTGCCCGCGCTCCTCGGCATGCGCCTTGGCCCGCTCCAAAGCGACGCCGGAGACATCGACGGCGGTGACGGTCCAGCCGCGGCTGGCGAGCCAGATGGCGTCCGCACCCTCGCCGCAGCCCAGGTCGAGGGCCGTCCCGGGCGGCAGGGGCGCGGCCTCGGCGATCAGTTGCGGATTCGGCTCGCCGCTCCAGACCCGCTCCCGGCTTCGGTACATCTCGTCCCACATCTGGGCTGCGCCGTCGTCGCTGCCGGGCCCGGGGTGTGTCTGCTCAGTCATAAAAGTCCTCGCCGGTGGTGGGGTTGGGTTCCCTCATCATTGCAGGGCCCGGCACTCTGCAACAGGCGCGCGGCACCAGGCGCCCGGCGGCGCCCGAAACTGACACACGAAGATCACTCTGCCGAAACGCCCTTGAAACCTCGGTAGGGGAGGCTGGGGCCGGAAGCCGGAATGACACTGGGGTGGATCCGGGTCCACGGAAGGAGCAGGCCATGACCGTAGACGTTGGGCAGCAGGTGCAATCGTGTGAGGAGCTGTTGGTGGGGGACCAGATCGAGGCGTGGCACAACGGGAAACTCTTCCACCGGGGCAAGGTCATCCGCACGGTGGCGGACACTGACCTCTTCTGGATCCTGGACGAGCGGACCGGCACCAGGCGGCTGATCGACGCCGAGGTGCTGGTTGTCCGGCGGGTCCCGGTGCCTGCCGCAGCGGCCGGGCTGGGGGCATCCGGCGCGGACGTCAAGCGGGCGGCCGGACTGCCCGCGCAGGAGGCACGGAAGCCCGCAGCGGCGGGCCCGCACGTCCCGCTGTTCCACGCCCCCACCCTGGCTCCCTAGGCGCACTGGACCGGGAGGAAACCGGCCCGGGGCCGCCGGGATGATAGACTGGACAGACTTGATGTGCAGTGATGCCCACTTTGGTCTCCTTCAGAGACCGGCCCGGTTCACCAGCCGGACCGCCTGGCAGGTTCCCCCGGAATCCGCCAGGAAGTGGGATTTTTCATGTGAAGGGCACATCCTGCGTCGATGAACGCGTTCTATTTGGTCCCGGCCGCCGCCCACCCGGCAGCGGCGTGGTTGATCACCTGACTTTTCTTCGGCGAACCCCTGCGCCAACCGGTACGGGGGCCGATGTCTGCACGGACACCGCCTGAAAGACCTATAAAACTTATGACTACTTTTGCTGCCCTCGGCACGCCCAAGGCTCTCGCCGACACCCTCACCGCCCAGGGAATTGTTGAACCGTTCCCCATTCAGGTCAAGACCCTCCCGGACACCCTGGCCGGACGCGACGTCCTGGGCCGCGGCCGCACCGGCTCGGGCAAGACCATCGCCTTCGCCATCCCGCTCGTGGCACGCCTGGCCGAGCGCGAAGCCGGCTATTTCCGCAAGCCGGGCCGCCCCCTGGGCCTGGTCCTCGCACCGACCCGCGAGCTCGCCACCCAGATCAACGCCACCATTGAGCCGCTGGCCAAGGCCGCCGGCCTGACCACCACGGTGATTTACGGCGGCACCTCCCAGGCACGCCAGGAGAAGGCCCTGCGCGCCGGCGTCGACATCGTCATCGCCTGCCCCGGCCGCCTGGAGGACCTGATCCGCCAGCGCATCCTGACCCTTGAGGCCGTCGAGATCACCGTCCTGGACGAGGCCGACCACATGGCCGACCTCGGCTTCCTGCCGGTAGTCAAGAAGCTCATGGACATGACCCCCAGCCAGGGCCAGCGCCTCCTGTTCTCCGCCACCCTGGACAACGGCGTGGACAAGATCGTCCAGCGCTACCTGTCCAACCCGCTGACCCACTCCGTGGACGATCCGCAGGCCGCGGTGACCACCATGGAACACCACGTCCTGGTGGTCAACGACCAGACCGTCAAGAAGCAGCTGATCGTCGAGCTCGCCTCGGGCGCCGGCCGCCGCGTGCTCTTTATGCGCACCAAGCACCACGCCCGCAAGCTGGCCAAGACCCTCACCGACGCCGGCATCCCCGCCGTCGACCTGCACGGCAACCTGTCGCAGAACGCCCGTGACCGGAACCTCGCCGAGTTCTCCTCCGGCGACGTCCGGGTCCTGGTCGCCACCGACGTGGCCGCCCGCGGTGTCCACGTCGACGACGTCGAGCTGGTCATCCACGTGGATCCGCCCACGGAGCACAAGGCCTACCTGCACCGCTCGGGCCGCACCGCCCGCGCCGGTTCGGACGGCACCGTGGTGACGCTGACCCTCCCGGAGCAGCAGTCCGACGTCAAGAAGCTCATGAAGGCTGCCGGCGTTGACGTGAACTTCGAGCGCGTCACCGCCAACTCGCCGCTGGTCGCCGAACTGGTAGGCGAAATGGCCGACAAGATCGATCCGCGCACCCGCGCCGCACTGCTGGCCGCCAAGTTCAACCAGGGCGGCGGCACCTCCACCGGTGCCAACGCCGAGCGCAAGCGCGCCCGCCGCCAGGCTGCACCCACCGCGGGTGGCCGTGGCGGACGCGGCGGACGCGGACGGGTCTCCGCTGAGGCTCCCCGCACGGACCTCCCCCGCGCTGAACGCCGCGCTGCCGCTTACGAAGGCCAGGCCGCTGCCCGCAACGCAGCCGACCGTGCCGCGGAGCAGAACCAGGACCGGGCCGACGCCGAGCGCGCTGAGCGCCGCAACGCCCGGGGCCGCGGCCGTTCCACCGCCTACGCGCACCACAACGATGTCCCCTCCGCCGGCGGCCGCGCCTCGGCAGGACGCGGCTCCGACGGCCGCGCAGCAGACGCCCGGGGCGCTTCGGCTCCCCGCAGCGGCGCACCCCGCGGCGGTGCTCCCCGTACGGGCGGCGCCACCGGCGGCCAGCGCAGCGGGCGCCCGGCGACGGGCCAGCGTGCAGCTGCCGGCGCCACGGGCGGCCAGCGCGGCGGTGCCAAGTCCGGCGGCAGCGCACCGGTCTGGTCCTCCAACACCGGGGGCACCTCGGGCGGATCCTACGCAGGTGGCGGCAGCGGCCGTCCGGCACGCGGCAGCGGACCCCGCCGCGCGTCCGCTCCGGCGTCGAACGAACGCCGCGGCCGCTAAGCCCACGGTTTTCCGCTACACAAAGTAGCTCGCGCTACGCGAAATGCCGGACGCTACGGGAATACCGCGGCGACCGGCATTTCGCGCAGCGCAAATCACGAAGCGCAGCGCAAAAGCTACCAGCCGCGGGCGCGCCACTCCTCCAGGTGCGGCCGCTCCGCGCCCAGGGTGGTGGGCTTGCCGTGTCCCGGATGCACCACAGTGTCATCCGGATAGACGTCGAACAGCCGCTCGGTCACGTCGCTTAGCAGCTGGGCGAACCGGTCCGGGTCCTTCTGCGTGTTGCCCACCCCGCCCGGGAACAGCGAGTCGCCGGAAAAGATATGCGCCGGGCCCTCCGGGTCCTGGTACACCAGCGCGATCGACCCCGGGGTGTGGCCGCGCAGGTGCACTGCCGTCACGTCGAAGCCGTCGAAGTTGCCGACGTCCCCGTGATCCAGCAGCACATCCACCGGCACCGGCAGGTCCGGGGCATCATCCGTCCCGGCTGCCGTCTTCACCCCGGTCGCCTCCACCAGGGCCGGCAGCGCGCGGACGTGGTCCCAGTGCTGGTGGGTGGTGGCAATCAGCGCCAGGTTCGGCGTCGCGGACGTATCCACGGCGGCGTCGGCCAGCAGCCCCTGGATGGCGGCCAGATCATCGGCCGCATCAATCAGGAGCTGCGCACCGGAGGCTTTGCTGGTGAGCAGATACACGTTGTTGTCCATCTCGCTGACCGAAATCCGGCGGATGGTGATGTCACGTAACGAGTGAATGAGCGAGTCCATGGGCTTCAGTCTACGGACGGGCTATTCACGGCCCTGGGACACCCACCGCGGGTCCGCAGCCCGGGAGCCGACGACGGCGTCCGCCGCGGCGTCGAGCCGCTCCAGCTGCGCTGCGGTGAAGTCGAGGGCCAAAGCACCAAGGTTCTCGTCGATCCGTTCGGCCCTGCGGGTGCCGGGGATGGGGACCACGGGCAGTCCCAGCTTCCGGCCCTGCGCCAGCAGCCAGGCCAGGGCTACCTGGGCAGGAGTTGCAGCCTGCCCGGACACGGAGAGTTCAGCCGCGACGGCCTGCACGGCCGCCACCACTGCCTGGTTGGCGTCCAGCGCCGCCTCGGCGAAACGCGGGATGTTGCGGCGGAAGTCGTTGCTTCCCAGCTTCGACGCGTCCACGGTGCCGGTGAGGAATCCCCGGCCCAGCGGCGAATAGGGCACAAACCCCACGCCCAGATCGGCCGCGGCAGGAACCACGTTGCGTTCCACGTCGCGGCTCCAGATGGACCATTCGCTCTGGACTGCCGCGATCGGGTGGACACTGCTGGCTTCCTGCAGCTCCTCGGCCGTCACTTCAGACAGGCCGAGGTGCCGCACCTTGCCGGCCTGCACCAGCCCCGCCATGGCCTCCACGGTTTCCACTATCGGAACGCGGAGGTCACGGCGGTGCATGTAGTACAGGTCGATGGTGTCGGTGCCCAGCCGCTGCAGGCTCCGGTCCACGGCCTGCCGCACATAGTCGGCGTCGCCGCGGATGTCCGAGTAGCCGGTGGCCGGGGTGCCCACCAGGCCGAACTTGGTGGCCAGCTGGACCTCGCCGCGGCGGTCCTTGAGGAGCCGGGCGATCAGTTCTTCGTTGCTGCCGCCGCCGTAGATGTCCGCCGTGTCGATGAAGCTGACGCCGGAATCCACAGCGTGGTGCAGGGTCCGCAGGGCCTCAGCCGGGTCAACGTCGCCGTACACCGGGGTGAGGGCCATGCCCCCAAAACCCAGGGGACTGACTTCCAGGCCGTCGCCGAGCCGGACTGTCGCTGCATTCATGGGGGTCTCCATTCGCCGTTTTAGCCCCAACCCCGGTCCGCTCCGGGGTATTCCGACGCTCCTGCCCAGTTGCCGCCCGCGAGCCTGCAGCAACCACGGCGTGTCGCTGGGGGATTGACCCCCGGGGTGGAGTAACTGGGCAGGAGCGCCGGCGCTGCCTAGGACTTCCCCGCCGGGAGCAGTTTCAGGCCGGCCGCGCAGCCCACGATCCCGGCGATGAACAGTAGTTTGAGCGGGCTGGCGGGTTCGACGCCGGTCGCCATCGCCCAGCCCACCGTCAGCGCCGCGCCGATCCCCACCCAGACGGCGTAGGCGGTGCCGAGGGGGATGGTTTTGACGGCAAGTCCCAGCCCCACCATGCTCAGGGTGGCGGTGACCGCGAAGACGAGGGTGGGCAGGGGGCGGGTGAAGCCGTCGGAGAGGCCCAGGGCCGTGGCCCAGACCGCTTCCAGCACGGCGGAGGCGAGGAGGATGGTCCACGCCAGGGTGGCGGCCGGTGCCTTGGGGGTGCGGGTCGTTGCCATGGCTATGCCACCAGCTTCAGGCCGGCCACGCACACCACGATGCCGCCGAGCAGCAGGATCCGCGCCGCCGTCGGAGGCTCCACTTTGGTGGTCATGGCATAGGCGGAGGTGAGCACCACACCGACGCCCACCCAGACGGCGTAGGCGGTTCCCGTGGGGATCGACTGCATGGCGATGGCGAGTCCGCCGGTGCTGGCCAGCACGGAGATGAGGAAGACGGCGGCCGGGGCGATCCGGCGGCGGCCCGAAGCCTGCGCGGTCCGGTGCAGGGCTGCGGCCCAGACGGCTTCCAACGAGCCGGAAAGAATGAGAATTAACCACGACATGACAGCTCCTGTGGCCAGTCTTGTCGCGTGCCGGGTACTGAACCGTCGTCCGGAGGCCCGCCAGAAGGGGCCTTCATTCCAGCTTAGCAACGCCCCGTCGGAGGGTCGAACCCGCAAACAACCATCCACTGTTCCGTAACTGCCGTTTTGAGGGGTCAGAAGGGCCGTTACGGAGCAGTCGGTGAGGGAACGGCGCTGCTCCAGATCCGGAGCGCGCGGCCCACGGGGTAGGAGCTGCAGCCCTCCCCAGGCACGGCGAGGTCGCCCGCGGCGATCTCCGGGGCGGCCGAGGCGATGGCCCGGCCGTCGGCGTTCACCAGGGTGGCGCGGTCCCCGATCCGGCGCAGGCCCGGCACGGCGCCGCGCTCCAGCCGCTGCACGGTGACGTCCATCCCCACGATGCCCGCCACCGGGCCGTCCGGCCGGCAGAAGACCGGGTGCGTGAAGGTGAGGACGTACTCGTCCGTGCACAGGAAGTCCACGTACGGCCCGGTCACGTGGGCGCGCCCGGTTTCCACGGGGATGCGGAACCACTCGGATTTCACGTAGCGGCTGATGGAGTTGGGGCTGAAGTTGGCGAGGGCGTCCACGTGCTCCATCTCCTCGCCCTGCCACCAGGCGATGTAGCTGCGCTCCGGGCCCAGCAGCCCGGCATTGGCGAGGAAGCCCGCGCCGGCGGCGTAGCCGTCGGGAGCGCGCACCAGGTCCTCGACCACCGGCCGTATGAGCTGTCGACGGCGGTGCCGGTGACCTTGCCGGACAGCGCGGCCAGGGCCTCTCCCGCGTCCGCCGCCCACGCGGCCAGCCGGTCCTCGATCCCGGTGATGGCGGCGTCGATCTGCTCCGCGGCGTGGGCGGTGAGCGTGTCCGGGGCTGTTTCAGGCATCGGAGGTCCTTTGCTCGCAGGGAGGGGTCAGTAGCGTTTGGACTGCTCGTGCAGCAGCCAGTCGGTGGTGGCGGCCACCAGGGCTTTCACCGCGGTTTCCGCGGCGGCCGGCTGGTGGGATTCGACGGCGGCCGCCACCTCCTCGAGGAGCCCGGTGGTGGCCGTACGGTACCCGGGGTCGGCGCAGGGCAGGAGGGTGAGGGTGCCGAGGTCCGCCTGCAGCCGGATCAGCTCCCGGGCCAGCCGGGCCGAACGGGCGATGGCGGCCACCTCCAGGAGGAACTCGGAGAGGGCAAGCCGCCAGTGCAGCGGATCCTGGTCCGACGTCGGGATGAAGGACCGCAGCGTGGCCACGTCCGCGGCATCGGAGCGCCGGGCCGCGACGCTGGCGCAGGCGGCCGCGATGGCCTGGTAGTGCAGCCCCAGGTCGCTGATCTGCAGCCGGGTCAGTGCCCGCAGCTGGTCCAGGGCGCGGTCCCGGGACGGCAGGACGTCGTCCGCGATGAAGCTGCCGCCGCTGCGGCCCCGGACCGTGCGGATGATGCCCGAGCTCCGCAGCTGGGACAGGGCTTCGCGGGCGGTCACCGCGGAGACGCCCAGGGCGGCGGCGAGTTCCGTTTCGTTCGGCAGCCGCTGGCCGCTGGTGAGCAGCCCGGTTTCCACCGCCTGCTCGATCCGGCCGCAGACCTCGTCCACCAGGCCCCGGGATTTGATCGGGGTGAACACGGCCGCCAGGCTCCGGGAAGCGCCCTGCGGGGTCAGCAGCATCCGGGCCTCCCTGGCGGTCTGTGATCTGGTGTTCGGGCGGCGGGAGCGGCCGCCGTCGTCCGGTCCCTGCCATCCTATTCCCGGCATTTCCGGGGGTCTATACACAAAACCTATGGAGTAATAGTATTTGGCCCAGCAGCCTGTTGTGGCCTGGATCACACCCCGCTGTGTCGCAGCTACAACCATCCGGCAACGGAGTGAGGCGCACCCCATGACCGAAACGCTCGCCGCCGGCCGGCAGACGGAAACGGACGCGGTTCCGGCGATCCGCCTGCGGAAATTGACCAAGGAGTTCGGGGACACCGTCGCGGTCAACAACGTGGACCTGGACATCCGCCAGGGCGAATTCTTCTCCATGCTGGGGCCGTCGGGGTCCGGCAAAACCACGGTGCTGCGTCTGATCGCAGGCTTCGAGCTGCCCACCTCCGGGAGCATCGAGCTCGAGGGCAAGGACGTCACCGGCATGGCCCCCTTCGAGCGGGACCTCAACACCGTCTTCCAGGACTATGCCCTGTTCCCGCACATGTCCCTTATCGACAACGTGGCCTACGGCCTGCGCGTGCGCGGGGTGCCGAAGAAAGAACGCCAGGAACGGGCCCGGGAGGCCCTGGAGCGTGTGCAGCTGGGGAAGTTCGTCGGGCGCCGGCCCGCGCAGCTCTCCGGTGGCCAGCGCCAGCGCGTGGCCTTGGCCAGGGCGCTGGTGGTGCAGCCGAAAGTCCTGCTGCTGGACGAGCCGCTGGGTGCCCTGGACCTGAAACTCCGGCAGCAGATGCAGGTGGAACTCAAGGAACTGCAGCGCTCGCTCGGCATTACCTTCATCTTCGTCACCCACGACCAGGAGGAGGCACTGACCATGAGTGACCGGATCGGTGTCTTCAACAACGGCAGCCTGGAACAGATCGGCACCGCGCACGAGATCTACGAACGCCCCGCCGGCGCGTTTGTGGCCAACTTCGTCGGCACATCTAACATCTTCGACGCCGCCCACGCCCAGAAACTCTACGGCCGCGCGGAGCAGGTCTGCGTCCGGCCGGAACGGCTGCGCCTGTCCTGGACGGACGCGGCCCCGGAACCCCGGGCGGGCGTCACCTCCCGCCCCGGAACCGTCACCTCGCTCGTCTATGTGGGGCACGCCACCCAGGTGCGGGTGCAGCTCGACGACGGTCCCGCCG
Organism: Arthrobacter sp. EPSL27; assembly: GCF_001512305.1. Taxonomy (GTDB): domain Bacteria; phylum Actinomycetota; class Actinomycetes; order Actinomycetales; family Micrococcaceae; genus Arthrobacter. The sequence continues at coordinate 1,425,606 of NZ_LNUT01000005.1, read as the reverse complement.
TCGTGGTCCTCACCCCGGAGTTGCTGACGGGCGGCGACGCGGACCTGCTGGACCGCCGCGTCACCGTGAGCTGGGACGACGCGGCCGCCGTCTGGCTGCCGTCCGGCGGTTCCTGACGCCGGCGCAGCGCCCAGCGGAGTCTGATTCACCCCTCCAACGAAAGGTAAGGATCATGGCATCAAGGAACAGGGCCGCCCGCGTTGTCGGGGTGGCCGCGGCGGCAGTCCTCGCACTGGCGGGCTGCGGCACCACCGGCGGGGGATCGGCCTCGCCGTCCGCGCAGCCGGTCAAGACGGAAATAGGCCAGGGGGAGGGGCAGCTCTCCATCCTCGCGTGGCCCGGCTACGTCGAGGACGGCAGCAACGATCCCGCTGTCAACTGGGTGGCGCCCTTCGAGGCCCAGACCGGGTGCAAGGTCAGCTTCAAGCCCTTCGGCACCTCGGACGAAGCGGTGACGCTGATGCGCACCGGCCAGTACGACGTCGTCTCCGCCTCGGGCGACGCGTCCCTGCGCCTGATTGCCGGCAACAATGTGGAGCCCGTCAACATGGACCTGCTGAAGAACTACGCCGACGTGTACCCGTTCCTCAAGGACAAGGCCTGGAACACCGTGGACGGCAAGAATTACGGCATGCCGCACGGCTGGGGCGCCAACCTCCTGATGTACTCCGTGGATGCCGTCACCCCGGCGCCCACGTCCTGGCGTGCCGTGTTCGACGACGCCGCGCAGCACAGCGGCAAGGTCACCGCGTACGACTCGCCGATCTACATCGCCGACGCCGCCGTGTACCTGATGGCCCACAAGCCGGAGCTCAACATCAAGAACCCCTACGCGCTGGACAAGGACCAGCTCGCGGCCGCGGTTGACCTGCTGAAGCAGCAGCGCCAGCACATCGGCGAGTACTGGAGCGACGTGGTCAAGGAAGTCCAGGCGTTTGCCAGCGGCAGCACGGTGGTCGGCACCACGTGGCAGGTGGGCGCCAACATCGCCACCGCGGACGGCGCCAACGTGCAGACGCTCCTCCCCGAAGAGGGCGCCACCGGCTGGTCGGACACGTGGATGATCAGCTCGCAGTCCAAGAACAAGAACTGCGCCTACCTCTGGCTGGACTACATCGCCAGCCCCGAGGCCAACGCGGCGGTGGCGGAGTACTTTGGTGAATCCCCGGCCAACCCCAAGGCCTGCGACCTGACCAAGGACAAGGCGCACTGCGAGACCTTCCACTCCGGTGACGAGGCCTACGCGCAGCAGATCTGGTACTGGACCACCCCGGTGGAGAAATGCCTGGACGGCCGGACGGACGTCAAGTGCACGGACTACGCGGAGTGGACGAAGGCCTGGACCGAGATCAAGGGCTGACATGACCCTCCAGACGCGGCACCCGGCCCCCGGCCCGGCCCCGGCGGCTGCCGCCGTGCCCCGGCCCAAGGCCCGCAGGTTCTCGGCGCTGCTGCACCGCTCGCCGAACCTGCGGCTGGCGGGGCTGGTCACCGCCCCCGCCGGCTGGCTGGTGCTCGTCTACATCGCCGCCCTGGCGGCCCTGCTGGTCACCGCGTTCTGGACCGTGGACACCTTCACCGGCAAGGTGTCCACGGAATGGACCACCGAGAACGTGGTGACGGTCCTGACCGACCCGGTCTACCAGCGGATCACCCTGCGCACGCTGTGGATCGCGATCGCCGTGACCCTGATCGACCTGGTCCTGGCGCTGCCCATGGCGTTCTTCATCGCCAAGGTGGCCAGCCCCCGCTGGCAGAAGCTGCTGGTGGTGGCCGTGCTGATGCCGCTGTGGGCCAGCTACCTGGTGAAGGCCTACGCCTGGCGGAACGTGCTCGCCGACGGCGGCCTGCTGGAGTGGCTGGGGACACCGGTGGGGCTGGAGTCGCCGGGGTACGGCGAAACCGCCGTGATCCTGACGCTGGCCTACATCTGGCTGCCGTTTATGATCCTGCCGATCTACGCGGGGTTCGAGCGGGTTCCCGATTCGCTGCTGGAGGCCTCCGGGGACCTGGGCGCGAAGCCGCTGGCCACCATGCGCCTGGTGATGTTCCCGCTGCTGGTCCCTTCCATCATTGCCGGAACCATCTTCACGTTCTCGCTCTCGCTGGGCGACTACATCACGGCCCAGATCGTCGGCGGCACCACGCAGATGCTCGGCACAGTGGTCTACGCGAACGTCGGGGCCGCGAACAACCTGCCCTTCGCGGCGGCCGTCTCGCTGGTCCCGATCGTGATCATCATGCTCTACCTATTCATCGTCCGGCGCTCCGGCGCCCTCAACAGCCTGTGAAGACTGTCAGCACCGATCAGGCGGCAGGAGCACCATGAGACTTTCCCGCAGCGCCAAAGTGGTTCTCGGCGTCATCACCGCACTGGTGTTCCTGTTCATCTACCTGCCGCTGCTGCTGGTGGTGGTGAACTCCTTCAACGCGGACCGGACCTTCGGCTGGCCGCCGAAGGGGTTCACCCTGGAATGGTGGGGGCGGGCCTTCGATTCACCCGGCGTCCGCGAGGCCGTGGTGTCCTCGCTCTGGGTGGCGGCGGTCTCGACCCTCATCTCCCTGGTGCTGGGGACACTCCTGGCGCTCGCCCTGCTGCGCTACAAGTTCTTCGGCCGGGACGTCATCAGCCTGCTGGTGATCCTGCCCATCGCACTGCCCGGCATCGTGACCGGCATCGCGCTGAACAACATGTTCACCACCATCCTTGGGGTCTCGCTGAGCATGTGGACCGTGGTGATCGCCCATGCCACGTTCTGCATGGTCACCGTGTTCAACAACGTCATTGCGCGGCTGCGCCGGATGCACGGCGGGCTGGAGGAGGCCTCGGCGGACCTGGGCGCCGGCGTGTTCACCACGTTCCGGCTGGTCACGTTCCCGCAGCTGCGCTCAGCACTCCTGGCCGGCGGCCTGCTGGCCTTCGCGCTGAGCTTCGACGAGATCATCGTGACCACTTTCACCATCGGCGCCGGGGACACCACCCTGCCGATCTGGATCCTGCAGAACCTCTTCCGGCCCAACCAGGCGCCGGTGGTCAACGTGGTCGCCGTCGTCCTGATCGTGGTGTCCATTGTGCCGATCTGGCTGGCCCAGCGCCTGTCCCAGGATTCGGTGGGCATCGGCGCCACCCGGGTGAAGGCGACTGAAGGCTAGTCCCCGACGGGGTCGATCGACACGACGGCCAGGAAGCCGCGGCCCAGGATCTCCGGGGTGCCGGCGTCGGAACCTACGACGGCGTCATAGCGCTCCAGTGCCGTCGGCTGCTCGTCGCCGCCGGTGCCCGCGGTTGCCTGGCCCTGCAGCAGGATCCCCAGCTGTCCCTCGAACACCGGGTGCGCCCGCTTCTTGGAGAGTTCGATGATGGAGGTGTACCCCTTGAACACGCCGGTGCGGGTGATGACGTTGAGGTCCCGGATGTTGCCGGTGGGCAGCGCTCCGGCGGCAGCGGCGTCGCCGGAGAACCGGTAGGGGCGGTACTTTTCGAGCGGGTGCTCGACGCCGTCGACGGTCAGCAGCAGCAGCTCGCCCTCCACCACGGTGAGGACGCGGTCCATTCCGGGGTACGCCGAGAAGTCGCCGGCCTTGGACACCTCGGCGATGCTCACCCGCCAGTCCCAGCCGCCGTCCGTCCCGGCCTGCGGGGAGGCGGAGCCGGGGTGCACGGCCACCTCGCGGGTCACCCCGCCGCCGTTGCGCCAGGGTTGGGCCTTCAGGTCGGCAAAGCGGATGATCTCCATGCCCCCACCCTATCCGCCGGGCCCGGCGGCGCCGAGGTGCGACGTTGCGCCCATGTCCCGCGCGAACATGGGCGTCATATGTCACCCCGGCGGGCCGGCAGGGCGCCGGCACGCCGGACTCCTTGCTACCGTCGAAGGCAGAAACGACGGAGACACCAACAGCCACCACAGCAGAAGGAGCGGGATGTTCGTCAAGGTATGCGGGCTCAGCACCCCGGAGTCGGTCCGGGCCGCGGCGGACGCCGGGGCGGACGCCGTCGGGTTCGTCCTGACCAGCAGCCCTCGCGAGGTGACGGCGGCGCAGGCACGGGAACTCCTGGCGTACGTCCCGGCCGGTCTTCCCGCCGTCGGCGTCTTCCGGCACGAGGCCGCGGCGGACGCCGTCGAACTGACCCGCGAGGCCGGGCTGGGTTGGGTGCAGCTCCACGGCGACCGGACGCCGGCGGATGTGCGCACTGTGCACGACGCCGGGCTGCGGCTGATCCGGGCCGTCACCATGTCCGCCGCGCCGGAGGCGTTCGCGGACTGGGGTGAGGACCTGCTCCTGATCGACGCCGCCGTTCCCGGCTCCGGCGAGGCCTGGGACTACGCCTCGGTCCGTGCCAAGGGGCTGGTTGGGCGCACCTGGCTCCTGGCCGGGGGCCTCGATCCGGCCAACGTCGCGGGCGCCGCCGCGCAGGCCGGCGCCTGGGGCGTGGACGTCTCCTCCGGCGTCGAGTCCTCCCGCGGGGTGAAGGACCTGGCCAAGATCCGGGACTTCGTGGCGGCGGCCAAGAACCCGGCGGCGGAAGGCTGACCTGCGACGCGCTGAGCGCTTCTGCTTCCTGACCGCCGGAATGCCGCCGCGGCTTAGGGTGTTGGCCCTGACATGAAGCGCATCGGATTTTTGTCCTTCGGGCACTGGGGCCCCGGGGAGGGCTCCCGCACCCGGACTGCCCGCGACGCCCTGCTGCAGGGCATCGAACTGGCCGTCGCCGCCGAGGAGCTGGGCGTGGACGGCGCGTTCTTCCGCGTGCACCACTTCGCCCGGCAGCAGGCCTCCCCGTTCCCGCTGCTGGCCGCCGTTGCCGCCCGGACCAGCCGGATCGAAATGGGAACCGGCGTGATCGACATGCGCTACGAAAACCCTCTCTACATGGCCGAGGAAGCCGCCGCGACGGACCTGATCAGCGGCGGGCGGCTGCAGCTCGGGATCAGCCGGGGTTCACCCGAACCCGCCCGCGACGGCGCCGCCGCGTTCGGCCACGTGCCGGCCGACGGGGAAACCGCCGCGGACATGGCCCGGCGGCACACCGCCGTGTTCCGCCGCGCCATCTCGGGCGCCGGAATGGCGGAGGCGGAGCCGCGCTACGCGGGCGGCGGGTCCGGGCTGCTGCCCGTCCAGCCGCATTCACCGGGCCTTGGCGAGCGGATCTGGTGGGGCGCCGGATCCCGGGCCACCGCCGTCTGGACCGCGGAACAGGGCATGAACCTGATGAGTTCCACGCTGCTCACCGAAGACACCGGCGTGCCCTTCGACCAGCTCCAGGCCGAGCAGATCAGCATGTTCCGGCAGGCGTGGGCCGACGCCGGTCACCAGCACCAGCCGCGCGTCTCGGTCAGCCGCAGCGTCCTGCCGATCGTGGACGACGAGGACCGGCGGTTCTTCGGCCTCAGCGCGTTGCGGGAAAAACGCGACCAGGTGGGGGTGATCGACGGGCTGGTGGCGCGCTTCGGCCGCAGCTACGTCGGCGCACCGGACGCCATCGCCGCGGACCTCGCCGCGGACGCGGCCGTCCAGGCCGCCGACACCCTGCTGCTCACCGTCCCCAACCAGCTGGGGGTCGACTTCAACGCCAAGCTGCTGGGCACCGTGGTCCGGCACATCGCCCCGGCCATCGGCTGGGCGCCGGCGGCGCGGCCGTAACCCGGCCGGCGGTTCCTCCCGACGGCGGGGTGCTGCCGCCGCCGGACGCCGGGAACCCTAGCCGGACCGGGCGGGCGTGGCTAGCATGGCTCCTTGGGGGAGTGCCCCGAAAGACCCGGCGGGCCCGGTCCGCCATCCACGCGAAGGAGACCGTTGTGACTCTGCCCGAAGGTTTGACCCCAGGCGTCTGGACGCTGGACATGTCCCACAGCGAGATCGGCTTCAGCGTCCGCCATGCAGGCATCAGCAAGGTCCGCGGCCGCTTCAACGAGGCCACGGCGGAGGCCCACGTCGGCAATTCCCTGGCCGAGTCCAGCCTGCATGCCAGCGTCAAGACTGCCAGCTTTGACTCCGGCGACGCCAACCGCGACGCCCACGTCCGCGGGGCGGACTTCTTCGACGTCGAGAAGTTTCCGGAGATGACCTTCCGTGCCACGGGCATCCGGGGAGACGGCGAGGACTACGTGCTTGCGGGCGACCTCACCATCCGCGGAGTCACCAAGCCGGTGGACCTCGAGGTCGAGTTCACCGGCGTCGCGGTGGACCCGTTCGGTGCCACCCGCGCCGGGTTCAGCGCGGAGGCCGAGATCAGCCGCAAGGAATTTGGCCTGACATGGAACGCCGCCCTCGAAGCCGGCGGGCTGCTGGTCAGCGACAAGGTCAAGATCAACGTCGACGCCGCCATGGTGAAGCAGGCGTAGCTAAAAGAGCAGGCAGCGGCCCGTCCAGCCTTGGGCTGGACGGGCCGCTGCCTGCGGTGACAGGTTGGCCTACCTGTTTCTTGCCATGGGCACCCCGATGCCTGGATCTATCTGATGGGGGCCCGCCGCGGACGGCCGGACGTCGAAGTCGAAGACAGCCGTCGGAATGTAGACCGTGGAACAGGAATTCGGGATGTCCACCACGCCGGACAGGCGTCCTTCGATGGGGACTGCACCCAGGATGATGTAGGCCTGCTCCTTGCTGTAGCCGAACTTGCTGAGGTAATCGATGGCGTGGAGGCAGGCCCGCTGGTAGGAAAGATGCGAGTCGAGGTAGCGCTGCTCGCCGTCAAGGGTTACGGACGTGCCGGAGAATGCCAGCCACTCACTGAACTGAGGGTCGACGTTACCGGGCATGAAGATGGCGTTCTCACTGACCCCGTAGGTTTCCATGCCGCCCTTAATGATCTCCACCCTGAGGTCGATGAATCCGCCCATCTCGATGGCACCGCAGAACGTGATCTCTCCATCGCCCTGCGAGAAGTGGAGGTCTCCCATGGAGAGATTGGCTCCGTCCACGAACACGGGATAGAAAATGCGGGTGCCCTTGGACATGTTCTTGATGTCCTGGTTACCGCCGTTCTCACGCGGAGGTGCGGTCCTGGCCGCTTCCGCCGCCACCCGGTCAAAGTCCGAGGAGGGAAGGTGGCCGAGGACTGCATGCGCGGCCTCGGGAGGCAGCGCCAGCGGGGGTACCCTGTTCGGATTCGTCGCGATCAGGTCTCCTTCGCGTTTGTTCCATTTGGCGAGGAGCTGAGCGGAGGGGGCCGTGCCCATCAGCCCGGGGTGGATCAGGCCCGTGAAAGAGACACCGGGTACGTGGCGGGATGTTGCGGTCTGCCCCGTGAAATCCCAGATGGCTTTGTAGGCGTCAGGGAACTGCTCGGTGAGGAAGCCTCCACCGTTGTTCGTGGCGAAAATGCCGGTATATCCCCAGCCTTGCCCAGCGAGAGGACCGGAGTCTTCCTGGGGAATCGGGCCGACGTCCAGAATGTCGACTACCAGCAGGTCCCCGGGTTTGGCTCCTTCGACGGCGAAGGGTCCGCTCAGTTTGTGCACGGTCAAAAGCGGCGCGTTGAGGATGTCCTCGGCGGAATCGTCGTTAACGATGGCCCCGTCGAACCATTCCCGGCAATCCACCCGGAAGGTATCTCCGGGTTTAATTGTCGCGACGGGCGGAATCTCAGGATGCCACCGGTTGTGCCCGATCTTTTCCTGGTCCTCAAATTTCTTGCTCGAGTCGAGGCTGAATATCTTCGCTGGCATTTCATCTCCTTGTTACTGGCGCCGTTTCCTGGTCGGTTAAGGACGCGGCAGCTTCTGGTGTAGCGGGTTGGATGAATACTGTTGGACGCGCCTGGGGGTGCCTGGGATCTGCGAGGTCACCACCTCAGGCTGATCGGCACTGCGATGGGTGGAGTCAATAAGCCGGAAGGCTGACGATCCGGTCTTGGACAGGTGCGGTGCGGTGAACAGTCGGCGCGACGGTTCCCCGCAGGAGGGGCAGGGCATGGTGGCCGGGGCGTCCCCGATCGGGTGCGATGCTTCGAAGCGTGAATTTTCGGGGCATCGGTACTCGTAGATGGCCATGAAGCTCCTGACTTTGTTCGGACGGCGAGATTAAGCGGCCGGTGCGACGCTCGCCGCCTGCCCGGGCTCTGCGCTGCTCCGCATCGACTTGCGGCCCAGGAAGTAGGCGCCCACCAGGGAGGCGACGGCAAGGGCCGCGACCCAAGCCGCGAGCGTGTTGTTGGTTTCGTAGCGGCCCAGGAGAAGGAGGAACGCGGGAATCGTGCCGGTGAGGTGGCTAATGAACACCGTGAACCACCCCGTCATCCTGGTAAGGGAGGACTTGTTCAGCCCCAGGAGCAGGAAGAACAGGGTCCAGAGGACAGCCCACACCCACCAGATGACGCCAAAAACGGGGTCGGCGGTAAGGGTGAACTGGAGGTACCCGATGACAACTGCGCAGACGGCGACGAACAGTGAAAACCATCCAAGGCCTTCACCGCTGATCCCTGTCATCTGCAGTATGCCCACATACAGATAGGTGAAACCGAAGAGGTAAAGTCCGGCGGCGCCGAAGATGACAGCAGGGTCGCCATTGGACTGCAGGATGATGAGGGTGGGGAATACCACTTGCATGGTGCCCACCAGGAAATTCAGGATTGCGGCCGATTTGCCCGGGATAATGCCCAGCAACATAAGGCCGTTGATAAATAAGACTGCCCCTACGTAAAGCAAACCCACGCTGCCCATGTAAGCTCCATCGCCGTATGAGTAACTCGTGCATTAGGAAATTTCCCGTCCAACTGCGGGCGGGAAAAACGCGGAATTCTAGGATGAAAGACACCCCTAGGCTAGTTGGCGCCCTATCAATGGACTAAGGACTTTGGACCTAGTTTGCCGCCCGGGGAAAGCCCCCAGGCCTGCCCGTGCAAGCTCAGGTCCTCAAAGGATCCTGCCCGTCATCAGGCCCGCCAAGGCAGCCGCCACGGACAACACCAGCGTGCCAAGTGCATTGATAAGGGCGAGTCCGCCCTGCTTCGCTTGGATGAGACGGACGGTTTCGACGTTGGCGGTGCTGAAGGTGGTGTACGCGCCGAGGAAGCCCGTGCCGAGAATCGTCTGCAGTTCAGCCGGCACCCGGTCCATCAGCACCCCGCCTGTTAGCAGGCCGAGCAGGAACGAGCCGCTGACATTGATGATCATGGTGGACACGGGCAGGGGAGTGAGGAACTTTGGCCGCACCAGACTGTCAAGAATGAACCTTGCGGCGGCGCCGGCGGCCCCGGCAAGAATCATCAGGAGTACGGTCACAGTTCCTCCTCGTCAAAATCGGGCCGTCTTGCCGGGTTCGGCGCCTCCGTCACGGAGCGGCGCTGGAGAGCCCGCTGATGGAAGGCTGCACCGCACCAGATTCCGGACCAGCTGGCAAGGGTGCCGCCGAATAGACTTGCCGCCAAATAAACAGCGACGCCAGCGCCGTTCCCGAGTGCCATCAGCCGGGTCATGTCGAGAGCCAGCGTGCTGTACGTGGTGAAAGCACCAAGGAAACCCGTCCCCGCCACCAGCCGGACGACGCGCCGCGTCCCGGTGTCCGGTCCGCCCCGATGCAGTGCCTCCAGCAGCACCCCGAGTGCCCAGGCCCCCGACAGGTTGACGGCCAGTGTGGCGACCGGCCAGCCGGACGGGACATGCAGCGCCTGCTCCACAACGTACCGAGAAAGCGCGCCCGCTCCTCCGCCCACCATGACAGCGGCGATGTAGGAGAGCCTTAAACCATAATGGCCTAACGCCATTCTGGACGGGGTCCCCTTCCCGGTCCCGGGCCCGTCCTCGGGGTCCAACGTGCCTGTACTCATCTGCCGTGACCTTTCTCCGTGTGGGCGGACCCAGAGTCGGCCAACTGGCAGCTGACCATTTAGAAGAGCAGCAGGACAAAGCCGCCCACGGTGGAAAGTAGCCCCACCCCGGTGAGGATCCAGCCCAGGGTCCAGGCGGCGTTGTCGTGCTTCGGCGGCGTCAGTCCCCAGCGGGACGGGTGGCACACGTCGTAGTAGAGGTCGACGTCGGACCCCACCACCAGGCCCTGCGACTCGGCCGCCGGCAGCAGCGAGCGGTGGTCGGCGTCGTGGTGGTCCGTCCAGCTGTACCCGGTGAACCCGCCGGCGCTGATCACCTTGGCGGTGGTCCCGGTCCACTCGCAGTGGCGGCGCCGGACCATCCAGCCCCAGGCCAGCAGCGGCACCCCCAGGATAAAGCCCACCCACGTCATCACTTCGAGAATGGGCCCCAGCAGGTCCACGACGCTTGTCACCCGGACGTCCCGCGGACCGTCAGCGGGAGATGCGCGAGCGGCGCAGGAAGAAGAGAACGCCCGCCCCCACCAGGACCAGGAGGCCCACGTAGAGCAGGAACTGCAGGGCCTTCACCGCAACGCCGAGAACCAGCAGGACAACGGCGACGATCAGGGCAATCTTCAGGAGTGCAGGCATGTACCCAGTATTAGGCCCTTTCCGGCGTTCTCAAAGCTCCCTGCCCGCGCCACCGTCACGGGACTTACTTCAGGAAATGTTCAGGGTGAACCCCTAGGCCGGATCGGGCCCCGGCGGGGGACAATGGAGCCATGAAGACACTGCTCAACCTCATCTGGCTGCTCTTCGGCGGGCTCTGGCTCGCGCTCGGATACTTTGTAGCCGGGATCATCTGCTGCCTGCTGGTCATCACCATCCCCTGGGGCCTGGCATCCTTCCGGATCGCGAACTACGCGCTGTGGCCGTTCGGGCGCACCGTGGTGGACCGGCCCGGCGGCACCGGCGTGTTTTCTCTGCTGGGGAACGTCATCTGGCTGCTTGTCGCTGGCATCTGGATCGCGATCGGCCATGTGGTGACCGCCTTTGCCATGGCTATCACCGTCATCGGCATCCCCCTGGCCATCGCCAACCTCAAGCTCATCCCGGTCTCGCTGATGCCGCTGGGCAAGCAGATCGTGCCGAGCGACCGGCCGTTCGTAACCACCTACAAGGCCTACCGCTAGACCGCATCAGAGGAGGACCGCCATGTCCGAGCATGCCAGCGCCCCAACGTCCGGCCCCGGCGGCGCCCCACCGGACGACGAGCTCATGCTGGTCATCACCCGCGAATTCCAGGCCCCCATAACCCGGGTGTGGTCCGCCCTCACCGACCCGGACCAGGCTCCGGCATGGTGGGGGCCGCGGGGCTTCCACGTTCCGCGCGAGAGCATCGACGCCGATCTGGAGATCGGCGGGCTATACCGGGCCTGCATGGTCCAGGACAGCACGGGGGAGGAGCGCTGGTGGAGCGGCGTCCACACGGACGTCGAACCGCCGGGCCTCCTCGTCTTCACCCACGCCTGGGACAAGCGCGACGGGACAAGAGGCTTCGAGACCGAGGTGACCCTCCGGCTGGACGAGATCGACGGCGGCACCCGGGTGACGTTTACCCAGGGTCCCTTCGACACGATCGACAGCCGCGACGCCCACGGCGTCGGCTGGCGCGAGTCCTTCGACCGCCTCGCCGAGCACCTCCGCCGCAGCTGATGGGCTCCGCGCCGCGGTTATCCCGTTAGCGTTTCAGTGCCGCGGATTCCCGCGTCTCGTAGCTGATGTTCTGCAGGTCCTCGTCCGCCTCATTAACCTGCAGGACGTAGCCGTCGGGGTCCGCGACGGTGAAGAATCGGCCGAACGTTTCGTCGATGATGACGGACGGGGCGAAGCCGGCCGAGGCCAGGCGCGCCGCAACGGTCTCCAGCTTTTCGTCGCTGGTGAACTGCAGCGACACCGCGCCGGCGTCGCGGTGGGTGCTGGGGGCTGCGGCGATATGCAGCCCCAGGCCGCCGCCGTCGCCGCGCATCTCGGCCCAGGTGCCGCTGGTGGCCGCAGCCTGCTCTGTGAGGCCGAGCATGGCGTAAAACCTGTTGGATGTCTCGATATCCCGCACGTAGCGGATGGGCGTGATTCTCATTTTTCCGGGCCTTCCTTGCTGTTGAGGACTTGCGTCAGAACTTGTTCCACATAGGCCGACAGGGACATGCCTTCTTCGATGGCGGCATGCTTGACCCGCTTTACCAGCGGCGCCGGCAGGTACACGTTAAACTGCGATTTCTCGACCATGGCTAGAATGCTAGCAATCTAGTGTCAGTCTGGATAGGGGTGGGACACGCCTATTCGAGTTCGTCCTGCAGGTTCCGCCTCGCCGCGTCGAGCCACAGTTCCCGGCCGCGCGGGGTGTGGAAGAGGGGCTTGAGCTGGAGCAGTTGGCGGACGACGGCGGCGCGTCCGGCGGCGAAGTCGTCGTCGCCGATGTGCGCGAAGTCCTGCCGGACTGCGGCCAGGTACCGGGCGTAGGCGTCCGGGGTTTCGCCGAGCACGGAGAGGTCGGCGTCGCTGAGCAGGGCCGCGGCTTCGTCGCCGGGATCCGGCCGGTGGTCGGCCGTCATCCGCACCAGGCGGGCCACCTCGTCCACCTCGGCCGCGGGGAGGCCGGCACGGGCCAGCCGGTCCTCGGCGAGCCGGGCCGACTCCTCCTCGTCCTGGCCCGCGATCCCGCGGTAGACGGCGTCGTGGAACCAGGCCGCGAGCAGCACCGTGCGGGGGAGGCCGGCAGGCTCCGTCAGCAGGTCCAGGGCCTCCAGCACCGCAAGCAGGTGGGTGCGGCCGTGGTAGTGCCGGTGTTCCTCGCCCCAGCGGTCCAGCAGGTCCAGGAACAGCGCATCATGGCCGGGCAGTGCGGCGTTCCAGCGGGTCAGCAGCGGAAGCTTCAGGGAACTGCTGCGCCGCCGGGCCGGGATCCGCAGGCCGCTGGCGATCAGTTTGCGGACCAGGACCCGCCCCTCAACCGGAACTGCCCCGGCCGCCACCAGCGCGCCGTACCGGGCTTCGGCGACGTCGTAATGGTCGCCGTCGAACGCCCGCTCCGGGATGCCGGCCGCCGCCGCGAAGGCATGCAGTTCCGCCAGTGAGGTGTCCGAGATCAGGTGCGAGAAATGCGTTCCGTGCGCCGGCCAGAGCGGAGGATCCAGGTAGAGGGCCATGGGGAAGTCTAAACCGGCGCCGGATCAGTCCTGGCTGGCGTCGGCGGCCGCGGTCTCGGACTGCTCCTCCGCCGGCGTCCGCTCGCCGCGCGGCTTGGAGCGCACGCCTTCGCCCTTTTCGTTCAGTTCGGTCTCATGTTCGGCCTCGGCGATGGCCGCGGCGGTGACGGGCTCCGCCGAGTTCCATGCCTTGATCGCGGCCCAGCCCACCGCGACGAGCGGGACGGCCAGGATCGCACCGATGATCCCGGCGAGGATGGTGCCGGCCGTGAGGGCGAGCAGGATGACGAGGGCGTGCACGTTGAGCGCCTGGCCCATCACCACGGGCTGGAGGAAGTTGCCCTCGAGCTGGTTCACCACGATCACCACGATGATGACGACCAGGGCCGCGACCGGACCGTTGGCCACCAGCGCAACCAGCGCGGCGAGGGCGCCGGCCAGGGTGGCGCCGATCAGCGGGATGAAGGCGCCGATGAACGTCAGCGCGGCCAGCGGAAGCGCCAGCGGCACCCCCATGATCACGAGCGCCAGTCCGATGAAGAACGCGTCCACGAAGGCCACGATCGAGGTTCCGCGCACGTAGCCGCCCAGCACGTTGAGGCTCCGCTCGCCGGCCAGGCGGGCCTTCACCAGCTTTTCGCCCTTGAAGGCCCGCAGCACAAACGCCCAGATGCGCTCGCCGTCCTTGAGGAAGAAGAACAGGATCACGGCCATCAGCAGGGCGCCGGTGATGAAGTTGCCGGCCGCGCTGAGCCCGGAGATGGCGCCCGCGCCCACCGTGCTGCTGGTGGCGAAGTCGATGGCGGCGTCACGGGCCTGCTGGATCTGCTGGTCATCGATGGGGAAGGGGCCGGTGCGGATGAAGTCGTAGACCCGGTCGAAGCCCTGCGTGGCCTTGCTGGCCAGCTCGTCGGACTGGCTCATGACGGCGAGGACGATCCCGGTGATCACGGCCCCGAACGCGACCAGGAGCACCACAAACGAGAGGGTGGTGGCCGCCGTGCTGGGCCAGCCCTTGCGGCGCAGCCAGTGGACAAAAGGCGCAATCGCGGCGGCGAGGATCAGCGCCAGCAGCGCCGGGATCACCACCAGCCGGACCTGGATCAGGCCATAGACCACCACCACTGTCAGCACCAGCAGCAGGAGCACCTGCGCGGTCCTGATGCTGGCTCGGCCCAGGCTGTCGCCCCAGGGGGATGTCTTCTCCGGACTGCCCATGCTGATGCTTCTCCCACTTTTCAATTGGTCACCTTACTGACCAACCGTCTCACAGCAGGGGCCGTTAGCCTGCGGGACGTGCCCGCGGGTCAGGACGCGGGCTGGATGTTCTGGTTGCCGCGGAAGGTGTTCTCCGGATCGAACTCCTTCTTCACCCGGGCCAGCCGGGCATAGTTCTCCTCCCCGAAGGCCGCCCGCACCCGGTCCTGGCCCTCGTCGCCGATGAAGTTCAGCCACACATCGCCGTTCGCGTACGGCGCGATGTCCTGGCGGAACCGTTTCACCCAGGCCTTGGCCTCCTGGCCGCCCTGGGGTGTTTCGCCGAGGCCGAAGGGGTGGGTCACCCAGCTGGCGTTCCGGTGCTGCAGCGGTGTGGCCGCCGCGGCCGGACCGCCCACGGCGCCGCCCCAGTGGGCAATCAGCTGCTGCGAACTCGGCCCGGGCAGGCTCCGGGCGGAATCGACGATCACGTCGAGGGCGTTGTCGGAGAGCTCATCATGGTAGTCCGCGCTCCAGTAGTTGTACTTGCCCGGCGGATCATCAAGCGAGCACTGGAAATCGGCGTAGTCGATGTCCTCCAGCAGGTCCAGGGCCGGCTTGAGCGCACGGTACGGGCCGGCGTGTTCGGCGCCTTCCGCGGCGTCGCCGGCGTAGAGGTAGACGACGGCGACAGCCATCTTGCCGACCATCGCCGCCGGCATGCCGGGCTCGGGCGGGACGGTCAGGTAGATGATGGCCCCGGTTTCCTCGTTGGGCGCCGCGAGCGCCACGTCACGGTAGGCGCGGCTGATCTCGGATGCGGCGTCGCCCGGCCACAGCATCAGCCCCGCGTGGACCTTGGGCCCCAGGGGGTGGAGGCCGAAAGTGAAGGATGTGGCGACGCCGAAGTTCCCGCCGCCGCCGTGCAGCGCCCAGAACAGCTCGGGGTTCTCCGTGGCGCGCGCGGTCACCTGCTCCCCGGACGCCGTCACCAGGTCCACGGAGATGAGGTGGTCACAGGCGAACCCGAAGGCGCGCTCCAGCCAGCCGGAGCCGCCGCCCAGCGTGAAGCCGGCCAGGCCCGTGGTGGACACGCGGCCGCCCGTGAGCGCGAGGCCGTGCTGCTGGGTGGCCAGGTCGAACTCGCCGCAGGTCAGGCCCGCCCCTGCGGTGACCGTGCGGGCGTCCGGGTCCACGGTGACGGATTTCATCGGCCGCACATCGACCACCAGGCCGCCGTCGTTCAGGGACATGCCGGCCACCGAGTGCCCGCCGGCGCGGACGGCGACGTCCAGGCCGTGCTCCCGGGCATACTTCAGGGCCTCGGCGACGCCGGCCGCGTCGCTGCAGGGGGCGATCACCGCCGGGCGGCGGTCGATCATGGCGTTGAACAGTGTCCGGGATTCGTCGTAGCCCGGGTCCTCAGGTTTGATCCACTTCACGGCGGTGCTCCTCGGCGACCGCGGCTCCACCCCTCGGGGAAATTTTAAGACCGGCAGGGCACCGGGGATAGGGCAGTACGGTCGCGGAAGCCGCCGGCGGATCATCAGGCTTTCCGAAAATGAGGGAACAAGCTGCTTGATGATCCGCAGATGCGGGCTAGAGTGGCTGCATGCCACATATCCGCGTCTCCGAGGCCGCCCGGTTCCTGGGCGTCAGTGACGACACCATCCGGCGCTGGACCGAGAACGGGAGCCTCACCCCGCACCGCGACGACGCCGGACGGCTGGCCGTCGACGGGCTGGAACTCGCGCGGCTTGCCCGCGGCCAGGCCCATCTTCCGGACGATCCGGCCAAGGCAGGCAGCTCGGCCCGCAACCGCTTCGTCGGCCTGGTCACCGGCATCACCGCGGACACCGTGATGGCGCAGGTGGAGCTGCAGTGCGGGCCGTTCCGGGTGGTGTCCCTGATGAGCAGCGAGGCCGTGCGGGAGCTGGGCCTGGAGCTCGGCTCGGTGGCGACCGCCGTCGTCAAGGCCACTACGGTGATCATCGAAACGCCGAAAGGCAAGGGGACCATATGAGCCCGGTGCGGAAGGCCTCCGCGCTGCTGCTGGCGGCCGCCCTGCCCCTGGCGCTCGCCGGCTGCGGCGGGGCTTCCGGCGGGGGAGCTGCGGGCGGCGGCACCACAGTCTCCGTGTTCGCCGCGGCGTCCCTGAAGGCCCCGTTCACGCAGCTCGCCGAGCAGTTCGAGGCGGACAACCCGGGCACCACCGTGACGCTCAGCTTCGCCGGCTCCTCCGACCTGGCCACCCAGATCAGCCAAGGTGCCCCCGCGGACGTGTTCGCCTCCGCGGACACAAAGAACATGGCCAAGCTGGGCGATGCCGGTCTGGTGGAAGGATCACCCCGGGCCTTCGCCACCAACGTCCTCACCATCGTTGTGCCCCCGGCCAACCCCGCATCGATCGGGTCCTTCGCGGATCTGGCCAACCCGGGGGTCAAGACCGTCATCTGCGCGGCGCAGGTCCCGTGCGGTGCCGCCGCCAAGACCCTGGAACAGGGCACCGGCACCACGCTGCAGCCCGTGAGTGAGGAATCGTCCGTCACCGACGTCCTCGGCAAGGTGGTCTCCGGGGAGGCCGACGCCGGTCTGGTCTACGTCACCGACGCCAAAGCCGCAGGGGACAAGGTGCGGGAGATCCGCTTCCCCGAAGCCGCAGAGGCCGTCAACACCTATCCCATCGCCGCGGTTCGGACCAGCAAGAACAAGGACGCCGCGGCCGCGTTCATTGCGGCCGTCACGGGATCCGAGGGCCAGCAGGTCCTCCGCGGCGCCGGCTTCGGAACCCCCTAGGGCCGCGTGGGACGCCCGAGAGGAAATGCCTACAGCGGGATTCCGCGCTGGGTGGTGGCGGTTGCCGCCGTCGGGGCGCTGCTGGTGCTGCTGCCGCTCGCTGCCATGGTGGCCCGGGTCAACTGGCCGCAGTTCATTCCGCTGGTCACGTCCGAGTCCTCCCTCACGGCGCTGGGGCTGAGCCTGCGCACCGCCACCGCGAGCACCGCCTTGTGTGTGCTGTTCGGTGTGCCGCTGGCCCTGGTGCTGGCCCGCGGCGACTTCCCCGGCCAGCGGCTGCTGCGGGCCTTCGTCCTGCTGCCGCTGGTGCTGCCGCCGGTGGTGGGCGGCCTCGCGCTGCTCTACGCGTTCGGCCGCCAGGGCCTGCTGGGCCGGAGTTTGGAAATCGCCGGCCTCCAGATCGCATTTTCGACGACGGCGGTGGTGCTGGCCCAGACGTTTGTGGCCCTGCCGTTCCTGGTGGTCAGCCTCGAGGGGGCGCTCCGCTCGGCAGGCAGCCGGTACGAGGCCGTCGCCGCGACCCTCGGGGCGCGCCCCACCACCGTGCTCCGCCGGGTCACGCTCCCGCTGGTCCTGCCCGGCCTCGCCTCGGGAGCCGTGCTCTCCTTCGCCCGGTGCCTGGGCGAGTTCGGTGCCACGCTCACCTTCGCCGGCAGCCTGCAGGGGGTCACCCGCACCCTGCCGCTGGAAATCTACCTGCAGCGCGAGGCCGACGCCGATGCCGCCGTCGCGCTGTCCCTGCTGCTGGTGGTGGTGGCGGTCGTCGTCGTCGGGCTCTCCTACCGCGGACCGGCACCCGCCGGGACCGGGAGCCGGCCGGCCCGCAGCGCCGGGGGACAGGGGACCGCATGACGTTCACTCTCGACGCCGTCCTGGCCGCCCGCCGCTTCGAGGTCTCGCTCAGCCTCGAGCCGGGCGAGACAGTTGCGGTGCTGGGACCCAACGGGGCGGGCAAATCCACCCTGCTTTCGGTGATCGCCGGGCTGGTCCGGCCGGACAGCGGCCGTGCCGAGGTGGACGGCCGCGTACTGTTCGAGCTTGGCGCCGGCATGCACACGTGGACCGCACCGCACCGCCGCGGTACCGCCCTGCTGGCCCAGGATCCGCTGCTGTTCCCGCACCTGAGCGTCCTGGAAAATGTCGCCTTCGGGCCCCGGAGTGCAGGCGTGCCCCGGAAGGAAGCCCGGGACCGGGCCCGGCACTGGCTGGCGGAGGTCGACGCCGGAGAGCTCGCCGGACGCAGGCCCGGGGAGCTCTCCGGCGGGCAGGCGCAGCGTGTGGCGGCCGCCCGGGCGCTGGCGGTGGATCCGGACGTGCTGCTGCTGGACGAGCCGTTGTCCGCGCTGGACATCCACGCGGCGCCGCTGCTGCGGCGCCTGCTCAAGAGGGTGCTGGCCGGGCGGCGGGCCGTGATTGTCACCCACGACGTCCTGGACGCGTACATGCTGGCGGACCGGGTGATTGTGCTGGAGGAGGGCCGGATCACCGAGGACGGGCCCACCCGGGACGTTCTCCGGCGGCCGCGAAGCCGCTTCGCCGCAGGCCTGGCCGGGCTGAACCTGGTGCCGGGCACTGTCACGGCAGGCGGCCTCCGGTCCGGCGACGGGCTCGATTTCGCCGGCCAGCACGACGACCCCCTGGCGCCCGGGCAGGCCGGGGTGGCCGCATTCCCGCCGTCGGCCGTGTCCGTGTTCCTGGACGAGGCGCACGGCAGCCCGCGGAACTCGTTCCGTGTCACGGTCACGGACCTGGAGCCGCACGGCGACCAGATCCGCGTCCGAGCCGGCGAGCTGTCCGCCGATGTCACCCCGGCAGCCTCCGCGGACCTTGGCCTGGCTCCCGGCCTTGAGGTCTACTTCGTGGTCAAGGCCGCAGCGGTATCCATCTATCCCGCGTAGGGGCGGATGCGGCCGGGGCCGTAGGGTGGAAGGGAACCCGCCCCCCCCAGCCAGGAGGATCTTCCGTGCAGTTCCAGTCAGCCCACGTCCAGCGACGCACCGCCTTGGTGGTGGGAGCAAGCGGCATCGCCGGTTCCGCCCTGGTGGACCTCCTCTCCGGCGCCGGATGGGACGTGCTGGCCATGTCCCGCGGCGGCGGCGCCGCCCGTCCCGGGGTGCGGCCGCTCAGCGCGGACCTTGGCTCGCCGGAGAGCCTGGCGGCTGCGCTGGCGGGGGAGAACCCCACACACGTGTTCTTCACTGCCTGGTCACGGCAGGCGACGGAGCGGGACAACATCGAGGTCAACGCGGCAATGCTGCGGAACCTGCTCGGCGCGCTGCGCGGCAGCCCGGTGGAACACGTCGCGCTGATGACCGGGCTGAAGCACTATTTGGGCCCGTTCGAGGCCTATGCCGCCGGGGAAATGCCGGACACCCCTTTCCACGAGGAGGAGCCGCGGCTGCCCGCGCCGAACTTCTACTATGCGCAGGAAGACGAACTGTGGGCCGCGGCGGAGCGGCAGGGCTTCACCTGGTCGGTGCACCGCGCCCACACGGTGATCGGCCATGCGGTGGGCAACGCCATGAACATGGGCCTCACGCTCGCCGTCCAGGCCTCACTCTGCAAGGAACTGGACCGGCCGTTTATCTTCCCCGGCTCGGAGACGCAGTGGAACTCCCTCACCGACATGACGGACAGCGGGCTGCTGGCGGAACACATGCTCTGGGCGGCCACCGCGGAGGGTGCGGGCAACCAGGCCTACAACATTGTCAACGGGGATGTGTTCCGCTGGCGCTGGATGTGGCCGCGGCTGGCGGCCTACTTCGGCGTCGAGCCGGTCGGTTTCGAGGGCGCGCCCCAGCCGCTGGAAGAGCAGATGAAGGACATGGAAGCAACGTGGGCCGGGCTGGCCGGCCGGCACGGGCTGGCCGAGCCGGATCTGTCCCGCGTCTCCTCGTGGTGGCACACCGACGGCGACCTGGGGCGCAACATCGAGGTGCTGGCCGACATGTCCAAGAGCCGGCTGGCCGGGTTCACCGGGTACCGCCGGACGCTGGACTCCTTCACGGAGCTCTTCGACCGCTTCCGGGCCGACCGGCTGATCCCCTAGCGCCGGCTGATCCCGTAGCCCGGGGCTAGTCTTTGCCGGCGCCGGCGGGGTCTGCCTGCCCGGTGGCGGCGGCCTTCCGGCGCACCGGGTGCTGGCTGACGATTGACACCCGGTTGAAGGCGTTCATGGCGATGGCGAGCCAGCTGACCGCGGCGAACTCGGCGTCGTTGAGGTGCTTGCGGGCCAGGCGGCCTTCGTGTTCCCGGGCGGCGGCGTCGGAGATGTTGGTGATCGCTTCGGCCAGGGTCAGGGCGGCGGCTTCCTTTTCGGTGAAGAGTCCGGTGTCCCGCCAGGCGGGAAGGACGGCCAGGCGCTGGGCGGTCTCGCCGTTTTTCACGGCGTCGCCCACGTGGAGGTCCAGGCAGTAGGCGCAGCCGTTGATCTGCGAGATGCGGACGTTCAGCAGCTCGATCAGGGTCTGGTCCAGGCCTGCTTCATCCGCGGCCTCCTTGGCTTTCAGGCCGAGCCCGTTGAGGGCGCGCCAGGCGGCCGGATGGGCCTTGTCAAGGAACACGGACCGGGTGGTGTGGGGCTGCGCTGCCGTCGTCTCATCCATGCTCCACAGCCTACCCACGGAAACGCCGGAAACCCTGCGTGACAAATCTGTCACACGTGTGACAAGATGCATGAACAGCGAAATTCCCTGCAGGAGCGGTCCCCCGGCCGCTCAACGGAGCTGGTCCGCAGACACCGGACCGGCACCCCACATCCGGCGGTCGGCTCCTTGGGGGAGCCGACCGCCGGACGGGTTTAATGCGGGCGGACCCCGGCGGGCCATCCAGGCCGACGAGCAGATCGCCGACTACATCCGCAAGACCCACAACACGGTGTACCACCCGGCCGGCACGGTGCGGATGGGCTCCGCCGAGGACCGGATGTCGCCGCTGGACCCCGAACTGCGGGTCAAGGGCGTCAGCGGACTGCGGGTGGCCGACGCCTCGGTCATGCCGGAGCTGACCACCGTCAACCCGAACATCACCACCATGATGATCGGCGAGCGGTGCGCCGAGCTGGTCCGGGAGGCCCGCGGGGCCTAACCCGCGCGGACATGCCCAGCTTTGCCCGCGGCCACCGGACATATTGGCATTATGTCCGGTGGCTGGGGCCAGCGGAGGGCATGTCCCGCGGTGGGGCTGCACGAGGGGAGGGCATGTCCAGTGGCGGCGGCTGCCGGAGAGCATGTCCCGGGTGGCATGTCCGGCGCTGACGGCTAGCGGAGGGCATGTCCCGTGGTGGTGTGGCACGCTCCGGCGATCGCTGCACCGGCGCGCGACATTGCGTCCGGGTCCCCGGCCACGATCACGCCGGCGAAGTTCCCGGCGTAGTCGCCCAGGTCCTCATGGACGGAGCCGACGACGGCGTACACAGGCCGGGTGCCGGACCTGGCCAGGATGGCGTCGATGATCTTGCCCTGCCCGGTCTGGGAGTCCAGGCGGCCCTCGCCGACCACCACCGCGCTGCAGCCTGCGACGTGGGCGTCAAAGTCCAGCAGGTCCAGCACGTAGTCGGCGCCGGAGACCAGTTCCGCCCCGTAACGCGCCCACATGCCGCCGGAGAATCCTCCGGCGGCCCCGGTGCGGTCCACGGCGCGGGGGTCCCGGCCGTGGTCGCGCAGGAAGTCCCGGGCCTGCTGCTCCAGCCGGCATGTCAGCTGTTCGACGGCGGCTGGCCCGGCGCCCTTTTGCAGGCCGAACACCCGCGCGGCGTCGCCGAAGCGGGTGGTGACGTCGCTCAGCACCACAACGTCGGCGCCCCGCAGCCCGCCAAGTTCATCGATCGCGGCGATAGCGCCTGAACCGCCGTCGGTGGTTGCGGACCCGCCGCACGCCACCAGGATCCGGCGGGCGCCCAGCCGGGCGGCCTCCGCCATCAGCACACCGGTGCCGCGGGTGCTGGCCATGACCGGATCCCGCCGCTGGGCAGTGGGCAGGTTCAGCCCGCTCGCGGCGGCCAGCTCGACGACGGCGGTGCCGTCCGCCGTCAGGCCGATCTCCGCCGCGACACCGTCGCCCCATGGCCCTACAGTGTCCAAGCCGACGCGCCGGGCGCCGAGTCCCCGGACCAGCACCTCAAAGGTCCCCTCGCCGCCGTCGGCCACGGGCAGCTCCGTGAACGCACCCCCGGCGGCGCGGATACCGGCGCCGATATGGCGGGATACCTCGACGGCGGTGTACGTCCCCTTGAAGCTGTCCGGGGCCACCAGGATGCTCACGGCTCAGAAACCGACCTGATCGCGGCCCTTGAGCTGCAGCATAGCGCGGGCCTCATCCGGGGTGGCAACCTCGAAGTTGAGGGCCTCGAGGATGGTCCGGATCCGGGAGACCTGTTCGGCGTTGGACTTGGCCAGCTGCCCGGGGCCGATCCACAGCGAGTCCTCCAGGCCGACCCTGACGTGCGAGCCCATGGCCGCGCCGATGGTGGCCAGCGGCATCTGGTTCTTGCCGGCGCCCAGGATGGACCATTCGTAGTCGTCACCGAAGAGCCTGTCGGCCGTGCGGCGCATGTGCAGCAGGTCCTCCGGGTGCGCGCCGATCCCGCCGAGCAGGCCGAAGACGGACTGGACGAACAGCGGGCCCCGGGCCAGGCCGCGGGAGTGGAAATGCGCCAGGTTGTTCAGGTGCGAGATGTCGTAGCACTCGAACTCGAAGCGGGTGCCGTTCGCGCTGCCGATCCCCAGGATGGTCTCGATGTCTTGGAAAGTGTTCTTGAAGACCAGGTCGCGGCTCTTTTCCAGGCCTTCCCGTTCCCACTCGTGGCCGAACTCGGTGAAGCGGTCCAGCATCGGGTAGAGACCGAAGTTCATCGACCCCATGTTGAGGGACGCGAGTTCCGGCTTGAACAGGGCCGCGGGTTGCATGCGTTCTTCGACGCTCATGTGCGGCGAGCCGCCGGTAGTGATGTTGATGACCGCGTCGGTGTTGCGCTTGAGCTTGTCCAGGATCGGGGCGAAATGCTCCGGGTCCTGCGACGGCCGGCCGTCCTTGGGGTCGCGGGCGTGCATGTGCACAATCGCGGCGCCCGCCTCGGCGGCGCCGATCGCGGCGTCGGCGATCTCGTCCGGGGAGACCGGAAGGTACGGGGACATGGACGGTGTGTGGATGGCGCCGGTGACGGCGCTGGTGATGATGACTTTGCGTGCAGCAGCCATGGGGTCGCTCCTTCGGGACTCAGTAAAGTTTTTCGGTGTTTCCGTCGACGGCCAGGGCCTGGCCGTTGACATTGCGGGCCATGTCGCTCGCGGCGAAGGCGGCCATGTTGGCGATGTCCTCGGCCTCGATCAACCGTCCCAGCGAGGACTGGTTGTGGTACAGCTCGGACACCCGGTCTTCGGGAAGGTCCAGCATCTGCGCCTTGGCGGCTATGACGGCGTCGATCCGGGGGCCGTTGACCGCGCCCGGGCAGATCGCGTTCACCCGGATCCGGTCCGGTCCGAGTTCGATTGCGAGGGTCTTGGTCAGCCCGATCACTGCCCACTTCGACGCCGAATAGGCGCTGCGGCCCGCCATGCCCAGCCGCCCGGCAGCGGAGGACAGGTTGACGATCGACGCGTCCCGGCCCTGGCGCAGCATGGGCAGGGCGTGCTTGATGCAGAAGAACTGCCCGTGGATATTGACGTCGAAGGTGGTCTTCCACGCGGCGGCGTCCAGCGATTCGAGGGGCCCGGTGGGGCCGGCGATGCCGGCGTTGTTGACCAGGATGTCCAGTCCGCCGAGTTCCGCCTGCACCGACGCCATGACGTCGCGGACCTGTTCCTCGTCGGAGACGTCGCTGAGGACGGCCGCGAAGCCGTTGACCCGGGCCTTTTCGACGGCGTCCGGGTCGATGTCCGTCACGAAGACGGTGGCGCCGAGGGTCTGGAACTTGGTGGCGATGGCCAGGCCGATGCCGTTGGCGCCGGCGGTGACCAGCACCCTTTTTGAGCTGAAGTCCATGAGAGTTTCCTTGCGTTTAGGGGGCCGTTCCTGCCGGCGCCGGCCTGAGGCGGGGCGCCGGCAGGAACGCCGGACGGTGTTGGCGCTTAGTGTGCGGCCGGGGCAAGCTCGGGCTTTTCCGCGCCGCGCTTGAGCATGAGGGAGAGCAGGGCGCCGACAATGCACATGCCGACGATGAACCAGAGCCCGGAGAGCTTGGAGCCGGTGGCGTCCTGCATCATGCCCATCACGTACGGACCGAGGAAGCCGCCGCAGAGACCGATGGTGTTGACGAACGCGATCCCGCCGGCGAGGGCGGCGCCGGTCAGGCGGGTGGCAGGGTAGGTGAAGAGGATCGGCTGCAGCGCAAAGAAGTTGAACGCGGCGAGGCAGAAGCCGATCATGCCGAGGACCGGGCCTCCGACGGCGCCGAGGGCGAAGCCGGAGACGATGCCGATCATGGTCCCGGTGACCAGCAAGCGGGAGCGCCGGCCGTCGGTGGCGAACCGGGGGATCAGCAGCGCGCCGGCGGCGGAGAAGATCCACGGAATGGCCGTCAGCAGGCCGATCTGCAACGGGTTGAGCTTGCCGTAGGTGCCGATGATGGACGGCAGGAAGTAGGACAGGGCGTAGACGGCGATCTGGTGGGTGAAGTAAATGCCGACGACGAGGAGGATCTGCTTGTCCCGGAGGATGTCGCGGAGGCGGTGGTTGCCGGACGCCTCGGCGCCCGCCTTTTCCTCGGCGGCGATGCGGGCTTCCAGATCGGCGGCTTCTTCGGGGGTGAGGAACGAGGCCTGCGTCGGCCGGTCCGGGAGCTTCTTCCAGACGACGTAGGCGAGGAGGCACGCGGGCAGGCCCTCGACGATGAACATCCACTGCCAGCCGTGCAGGCCGCCCAGGCCGTCCATGGTCAGCAGCAGCCCGCCGAGGGGCGCGCCGACGATGTTGGCGATAGAGACACCCAGCAGGAACATGCCGTTGGCCTTGGCCCGGTCCTTCACCACGAACCACTGGGTCAGGAAGTACATCACACCCGGAAAGAGCCCGGCCTCGGCGATGCCGAGCAGCATCCGCATGATGTAGAAGGACCACTCGCCCTGCACGAAGGCCATGCCGGCGGAAATAAGGCCCCACGTGATCATGATCCGCATGATCCAGAAGCGGGCGCCCACCTTGTGCATGATCAGGTTGGACGGAATCTCGGAGAGCGCGTAGGTCAGGAAGAACAGCCCGGCGCCGATGCCGTAGGCCGTGGCGGAGATGCCGAGGTCGATCTCCAGCCGGTCCTTGGCCATGCCGATGTTGGTGCGGTCCAGGAACGCCATAATGTAGGCGCCGATGAGCAGCGGCATGACTTTGCGCAGGATCACACCGTTAATTTCCCTGGGTGTGCGCATCTTCGTTGGTGCGGATACAACTGACATGGTCTTCGTCCTTGAATTGGTGGTCAGGAGGGTGGTGGGCAGCCCGGAGTCCGGGCAGCAGGGCAGGGGCCAGGGTGGCTGGCCGGGTGGAATGGGACGGTATGCGG
The DNA here is from genome assembly GCF_001512305.1 of Arthrobacter sp. EPSL27. Lineage (GTDB taxonomy): Bacteria > Actinomycetota > Actinomycetes > Actinomycetales > Micrococcaceae > Arthrobacter. The sequence goes on along the minus strand of NZ_LNUT01000005.1, from coordinate 1,400,159 downwards.
GGTTAGCGGGAAGGCGGCGTGCAGCCGCAGGTCCGGCCGATATGGAGGCGGTGTCGGCACACTTTGGAGCTGTAACTGCCGGAGGGGGCTTCAATGCGTTTGAGCAGCAGCGCGAAGGCCTCGTGGGCCATTTCCTGCTGCGGCTGGACGATGCTGGTCAGGTTGATCAGCCCGGAGCGGCTGTGCGGGAGCCCGTCGCAGCCGGCGACGGCGACGTCCTCCGGGATCTTCAGCCCCTGGGCGAGGGCGTACTCCATGACGCCGATGGCCAGTTCGTCGCTGCCGCAGACCACGGCCTGGGGCGGGACTGCGGCGGAGAACAGCCGCTCCGCAGCCAGCCGGCCGCCTTCGTTGTTGACCCGGGTGCTGATTTTGCGGTCACCGCTGATGGTGATCCCAGCTGCGGCGGCGGTGCGGACAAATGCCTGCTCCCGTGCCAGCGACGCGGTGGAGAACCGCGGACCGATCACGGTGGCGATCTCAGTGAATCCGTGCCCCAGCATGTGCTGCATCAGCGTGGTCGCCGCGGCGTCGTCGTCGATCCCCACGAAGTCTGAATCGAGGAAGTCGGCCCGGCGGGAGAGGCATACGTACGGGATCCGGGCGGCCCGCAGGGTGCGGAGCGCGGTGGCGTCGTCCCGGAGCGATGCGGCCAGGATGACGCCGTCCACGTTGCGGTGCGCCAGGGTGGTGGTGACCTGGGCGAGCACATCCGGGTCGTCCTGGGTGGTGGCAACAAAGACTTCGTAGCCGGACTCAGCTGCTGCGGAGATGACTCCCTGGGCCCACCGCGGAAACATCGGGTTGATGATGTTGGGCAGGATCAGGCCGATCACCCGGGTCCGCTGCACGTCGGTGGACTGTGAGGACTTACGGGGCCTGAAGCCCAGTTCGTTCGCCACGTGGATGATGTGGCGTCGGGTTTCCGGCGAGACGCCGCCCTTGCCGTTGAGCACGTAGGACACCGCGGCGGGGGAGACCCCCGCGGCCCGGGCAACGGCGGCGGCCGATACCTGCGCAGCCGGGCGTTCGGCGGCAACACTCCTGGCATCTGCGCGCATACTGGCCCTCCTCCGCTTCGTTGTTGGTCGCTGTGACCTCAGTTACAGTAGGGAGGCCCGTTCGCGTTAAGCAACGTTAAGTGATTTCCCGCCTGCCCACGAACCGTCCGATGCGGCAGGCGCCGCAGGGACTCCGGCCCTAGACAGCTGTTTCGCCGTGGGCAAACATGGATCCGAACACCCCCGCCGGAAAGTTGAGTGGAGTACACTCAACTTTAAGATCAGCATGTTCCCGGAAGGAGCTCTCTTTGGACGCCAAATTCACCACCAAGAGCCAGGAGGCTCTCGCGGCTGCCGCCATGAACGCCTCGACGGCGGGGAACCCCCAGCTTGAACCCGCCCACCTGCTCAAGGCGCTGATGGACCAGCGCGAGGGCGTCGCCGTCGCGCTCCTGCGCGCCACCGGGGCGGACCCCGATTCGGTGAGCGTCCAGGCCAGCACCGCCATCAAAGCACTTCCGGCCACCTCCGGCAGTTCCGTGCAGCAGCCCCAGCTGTCCCGCACCGCCCTGCAGGCCATCAAGACCGCCCAGACCGAGGCCGAGCGGCTCGGCGACAGCTTTGTCTCCACCGAGCACCTCCTGCTGGGGCTCGCATCCGGCAGCGACGCCGTCGGCAAGCTGATGCGCGACGCCGGCGCCTCCCACGAGGCCCTGGTCGCCGCCCTGCCCGGCGTCCGCGGCGACCGCAAGGTGGACAACGCGGACCCCGAAAACTCCTTCCAGGCGCTGGAGAAGTACGGCACCGACCTCACTGCCATTGCCCGCTCCGGGAAACTGGACCCCGTGATCGGCCGCGACGCCGAGATCCGCCGCATCGTGCAGGTGCTCAGCCGCCGCACCAAGAACAACCCCGTCATCATCGGCGAGCCCGGCGTCGGCAAGACCGCCGTCGTCGAAGGGCTGGCCCAGCGGATCGTCGCCGGCGACGTCCCGGAAAGCCTGCGCGGCAAGACTTTGATCGCGCTGGACCTCGCCTCGATGGTGGCCGGCGCCAAGTACCGCGGCGAATTCGAGGAGCGGCTCAAGGCTGTTCTGGAGGAAATCAAGGGCTCCGAGGGCCAGATCGTCACCTTCATCGACGAGATCCACACCGTGGTGGGCGCCGGCGCGTCCGGGGACAGCTCCATGGACGCCGGCAACATGCTCAAGCCCATGCTGGCCCGCGGCGAGCTCCGGCTGATCGGCGCCACCACGCTGGACGAATACCGCGAAAACATCGAGAAGGACCCCGCCCTGGAGCGCCGCTTCCAGCAGGTCTTTGTCGGGGAACCGAGCGTGGAGGACACCATCGGCATCCTGCGCGGCCTCAAGGAACGCTACGAGGCCCACCACAAGGTGGCCATCGCCGACTCCGCGCTGGTCGCCGCCGCCACCCTCTCCAACCGCTACATCTCCGGCCGGCAGCTGCCGGACAAGGCGATCGACCTGGTGGACGAGGCCGCGTCACGGCTGCGCATGGAAATCGATTCCGCCCCGGAGGAGATCGACCAGCTGCGCCGTTCCGTGGACCGCCTCACCATGGAGGAGCTGGCCCTCGCCAACGAGACCGACCCCGCGTCGGTGGAACGGCTCGCCGCGATCCGCGCGGACATGGCGGACAAGAAGGAGGAACTGGCGGCGCTCAACGCCCGCTGGGAGGCCGAGAAGGCCGGCCTGAACCGGGTGGGTGACCTCAAGGCCCGCATCGACGAGCTGCGCTCCTCCGCCGAGAAGTTCCAGCGCGAGGGCGACCTCGAGGCCGCCTCACGGATCCTCTACGGCGAACTTCCCGCCCTGGAGCGGGAGCTCACCGCGGCCGCCGAAGCGGAATCGGCCCGGGTGGCCGGCGGCGGCGCCAAGCAGGACCTGATGGTCGCCGAGGAGGTCACCGCGGACGACATCGCCGAGGTGATCTCGGCCTGGACCGGCATCCCCGCCGGCCGGATGCTGCAGGGCGAGAGCCAGAAGCTGCTGGACATGGAACACGTCCTGGGCGAACGGCTGATCGGCCAGTCCAAAGCCGTCACCGCGGTCTCCGACGCCGTCCGCCGCGCCCGCGCCGGGGTCAGCGACCCCAACCGGCCCACCGGCTCCTTCCTGTTCCTCGGCCCCACCGGCGTCGGCAAGACCGAGCTTGCCAAGTCCCTCGCCGACTTCCTGTTCGACGACGAGCGCGCCATGGTGCGCATCGACATGTCCGAATACTCGGAGAAGCACTCCGTGGCCCGGCTGGTGGGCGCCCCTCCCGGCTACGTCGGCTACGAGGAGGGCGGCCAGCTCACCGAGGCCGTCCGCCGCCGCCCGTACTCCGTGCTGCTGCTGGATGAGGTGGAGAAGGCCCACCCCGAGGTCTTCGACATCCTCCTGCAGGTGCTCGACGACGGCCGCCTCACCGACGGCCAGGGCCGCACCGTGGACTTCCGCAACGTGATCCTGGTGCTCACCTCGAACCTGGGCAGCCAGTTCCTGGTGGACCCAGGCCTGGATGCCGAGGCCAAGAAGAAGGCCGTCATGGCCACGGTCCATGCCTCCTTCAAGCCGGAGTTCCTGAACCGGCTGGACGAGGTGGTGCTGTTCGACCCGCTGAGCGTCGAGGAACTGTCTCGGATCGTGGAGCTGCAGGTCAAGGAACTCGGGGAGCGCCTCAAGGGACGCCGGCTCAACCTCGAGGTCACCGAGGGTGCCCGCGCCTGGCTCGCCGTCACCGGCTTCGACCCGGCGTACGGCGCCCGGCCGCTGCGCCGCCTGGTGCAGCGCGAAATCGGCGACCGGCTGGCCAAGGCCATCCTGGCCGGCGAGATCGCCGACGGCGACACCGTGCTGGTGGATACCGCGCCCGATCTCACGGAGCTCACAATGGATGGTGTGCACGCCGGGGAGCGGCCCGACGGCGCCCCCACGGGCGGCGGGCTCTCCGTCCGCCGCAAGGTGTAGGCCCGCAGCCGGGGAGCCTCCCGTGCGATGAAAAAGGAACTGCCAGCCGGACGTGGTCCGGCTGGCAGTTCCTGTTTGGGGCTTACTTGGCCCGGGTGTCCCTAGGGGATCAGCGATTCCATAATGACGTTCCCGGAGTCCGCGGTGACGTAGCAGTCCACCCGGCGGTCGCCGTTGTCCCAGCTGGAGGAGCTGGGGTAGGCGTTGCGCTGTTTCAGCTCGTAGTTGGTGGCGGCGGCGGTCAGCTGCGCGCTGCGGCAGGTCTCGCGGCCTTTGTCCTTCAACGCATTCAACCCGGGGTAGCTGTCCGATTCCTGGTAGTGGTGCACCGCGATCAGCTGGGCCGAGTGCCCCGAGGAGCAGTCCACGATGGTGGACTGCGGGGCCTCCGGGTCGAAGTCCTTGAAGCAGTCGCCCGGCTGGAAGTCCAGCGCGCCCACGCCCTCCAGCGGGAGAGCGGCCCGGGGTGCGGGCGCGGACGACGTGGCGGCCGCGGCGGGGGATGCCTCCGCGACGGGCCGGTTGCTGCTGCCGCCCAGGGAGGTCAGCCACCAGATAAGGACACCCATGACGACGACGCCGGCCGCCGCGGCGCCCAGCTTCGCCAGGCTCTGGCTGCGCACCCAGCCGCCCAGCTGCGCCGTCTTGTCCGAGGCTGCCTTGCCGGCTCCGGCGAGGGCGCCGGCGGTTCCCGCGGCGGGCCGGGCTGCCGGCTCGGCGGTTGGTTCAGTGGCTGGCTCGGCGGGCTGGGCCGCTTCCGGGGGCGTGCGGGGTGCGGCAGCCGGTTCGGCCGCTGGCGGCGGTGTCACGGGCGCGGCGGCCGGCACGATCGGCGTCGCGGATGTAGGCGGCGTCGACGGTCGCGGCGGAATGGCAGAGGGGGCGGACCGTTCGCCGGGTCCGCCGGCAGGAGGAACCGCAGGCTTGCCGGCGTCGCCGTGCCTTTCGTTCTCTTCGGTCACTGGGAACTCACCACTTTCGTGCGTCTTGGCCGCGGCTGGACGCGCGGCGGCAGGACCCGTATCCGGAAGTCCACTTAGGAACTCTATCTAAGTTGCCGGGCGGGCTGCATGCCGCCGGGACGCCGTCGCGGGCCGCGGTGCGCGCCACACTGTCCACGGCGGCCGCCCCGGGGAGCAGTTGCAGCAGAAAGCATGTAATCTAGGTGTACGACAAATTGACCAAACATTCCGGGGCCTCACTAACGCCAATGGTGACCACCTCCGGTCCGAGTACAAAAGGGGGTCACGCCATGGGGCGCGGCCGTCAAAAGGCAAAAGCTACCAAGCAGGCTCGGGATATTAAGTACTATTCCCCGAACACTGACTACTCTGCGCTTCAGCGTGAGCTCAAGAGCTCAGAGCGTGCGCCGAGCCGTTTCTCGAATGAGCCGGTTGAGCCGGACTATTCGGCCTACGTGGACAAGTACGCGGACGATGTGGAAGAGGACGACGACGAGGTCCACACCCGTCGCATAGGTTAGTCGACACTTCTTTCCGGCATGCACTTCCGTCAGCGGATTGCCGACCACATGATTTCAGGCCCGTCGGCCACTCCCCGGAACGGGCGTGACCGGCGGGTTTTCTGCTGCCCGCGTCCGGGCTCCGCTCCACTATCCGGCACCGCCCCCACTATCCGGCACCGCCCCCACTTCCCGGAAGGATCTGCCATGACACTGCGCACGGGGTTCACTGAAGGCGAGGTCTGCTGGACGGACCTCCAGACCAGCGACGTCGAGGCGGCGAAAGCCTTCTACGCCGCGGTCTTCGGCTGGCGGTTCGAGGACCGTCCCACGCCGGACGGGCGCAGCTACGCGCAGGCGTTCCTGGGCGATGACCTGGTCACCGTGATCGCGCCCCAGAACCCGCACCAGCTGGCGGCCGGGGCCCAGCCGCAGTGGAACGTCTACTTCGCCGCGCCCGACGCCGGGGAGCTGGCCGAGAATCTGGTCCACGCCGGCGGGACCCTGGAGTTCGGCCCCGAGGCCGTGGCCGACACCGGGGTGATGGTCTTCTTCGCCCCGCCCGGCGGCGGCACCACGGGCGCCTGGCAGGCCGGCAGCCACTTCGGCACCGCGCGCGGCGGGGAAGCCGGTGCCCTCACCTGGGCCGAACTGCTGACGCCGGAGCCGCAGTCCGCCGTCGGATTCTTCCAGCACGTGTTCGGACACGGTGTGACTGAATACCCGCAGGACGACGGCGGCAAGTACTCCACGCTGATGGTGGACGGGGTGGAGGTGGCCGGGATTGCCGCGGTCCCGGCCGATGCCGAAGACACACTGAAACCGGGGTGGCAGGTGTACTTCGGGGTGCCCAGCGCCGCCGTTGCGGTCGCAGCGGCGGTGGCGGCCGGCGGCACCGTCCTCATCGAGGCGGACGACGCCGAGGAAGCAGGCACCATCGCCACCCTCGCGGACCCCCAGGGCGGAGTGTTCAGCGTCCTGGAGGTCTAACGGCGAGGGCCCCTGCCTGAGCTTGCGAAGGCTGGGAGCCGGTTGGGCCCACGCCGGCGAGGGCCCCTGCCTGAGCTTGCGAAGGCTGGGAGCCGGTGGGGACTAGGCGTAGGCGTTGACCATCCGGACGGCGCCGCCGTCGACGCCCTTGGCGCCTTGGACGTAGTCCGGGCCGGTCTTGATGATCGCGTCCGAGTCGTTCTCCACGGTGCCCATCACCCAGGCCGGCAGGCCGCGCTCGTTCAGGCGGTTCACCGCGGCGTCGGCCGCCTCGGGGGAAACGATCGCCACCATGCCCACACCGAGGTTCAGCGTGCGCTCCAGGTCGGCCAGCGGGACGTTGCCCAGCTCGGCGACCAGGCGGAAAATGGCGGGGAGCTGCCAGGTGGCGCGGTCCACGGTGGCCACCAAACCCTGCGGCAGGACGCGGGCCAGGTTGGCGGCGAGGCCTCCGCCGGTGACGTGGCTGAAGCCGTGCACGGCGCGGCCGGCCGCGGATCCGTCCACCGGGAAGGTGCGGGCCAGGTCCAGGCAGTCGGCAGCGTAGACGCGGGTCGGTTCCAGGAGTTCCTCGCCGAGGGTTCGGCTGAATTCGGACACGTGGCGGTCCAGGGCCCAGCCGGCGTGGTTGATGACGCGGCGCACCAGCGAGTAGCCGTTGGAGTGCAGCCCGGAGGAGGCCATACCGATCACCACGTCGCCGGCGCGGACGCGGTCCGGGCCCAGCAGGTCGGAGGCTTCGACAACACCGGTGGCGGCACCGGCGACGTCGTACTCGTGCTCGCCCAGGAGACCCGGGTGCTCGGCGGTTTCGCCGCCCACCAGGGCGGTGCCGGCAACGGAGCAGGCTGCTGCGATGCCGCGGACGATGTCCGCGATGCGCTCCGGGACAACCTTGCCGCAGGCAATGTAGTCGGTCATGTACAGCGGCTCGGCGCCCACCACCACGATGTCGTCGACCACCATGCCGACGAGGTCGAAGCCGATGGTGTCGTGGATGTCCATGGCCTGCGCAATGGCGACCTTGGTGCCGACGCCGTCGGTGGAGGTGGCCAGCAGCGGCCGTTTGTAGGTGAGCAGCTTGGAGACGTCGTACAGGCCGGCAAAGCCGCCGACGCCGCCGATCACCGACGAGTTGTGGGTCGCCTTGACGGCGTCCTTCATGAGTTCGACGGCGCGGTCGCCCGCTTCGACGTCGACGCCGGCGGAGGCGTAGGTGATGCCAACGGCGTTCTGGGCGGCGTTCATGTCAGCGGCCGGGGAGGCGGAAGTCATACTGGCTCTTTCTTGTCGGCTGTGGTGACGCGGTCGGCATCGGTGAGCAGTTCTTCGAATTCGGCGTCGGGTCCCGGATCGCAGCCCGTCGCCCCGGCCTTCGCGGCGGGGTCGGCGTCGGGGGCGGGAACGTCGTCGGAGGCGTCCGCAGCGGGGGCGGCGGCAGGTTTGGCGCCTGCCGTGCCGGCGGCGGGAAGTCCGCCGAGCTGTCCGACAGGGTCGGAACGTTCGAGCAGGTTCTTGCCCAGCTTGTCGGCGCCCGGGAGCTCGATCGGGTACTTGCCCGTGAAGCAGGCGGTGCAGAGGCGTTCGCGCGGCTGGCGGGTGGCGTCGATCATGCCGTCTTCGGAGATGTAGGCCAGCGAGTCGGCGCCGATCGCCTGGGAGATTTCCTCGATGGTGGCGCCGTTGGCGATCAGTTCGGCCCGGGACGCGAAGTCGATGCCGTAGAAGCACGGCCACTGCACGGGCGGCGAGGAGATTTTCACGTGCACGGACGCGGCGCCGGCTTCGCGGAGCATCCGGACGATCGCGCGCTGGGTGTTGCCGCGGACGATCGAGTCATCCACCACCACCACGCGCTTGCCGCGGATCACGGATTCCAGGGCGTTGAGCTTGAGCCGGATGCCCAGCTGGCGCAGGGTCTGCGACGGCTGGATGAATGTCCGGCCGACGTAGGCGTTCTTGACGAAGCCGTGCGCGAAGGGGATGCCGGATTCCTCGGCGTAGCCGACGGCGGCGGGGGTGCCGGATTCGGGGACCGGAATGACGAGGTCCGCTTCCTGGGTGTTCTCGCGGGCCAGCTGGCGGCCCATTTCCACCCGGGACTCGTACACGGAGCGGCCTGCGATGGAGGCGTCCGGGCGGGCGAGGTAGACGTATTCGAAGACGCAGCCGGCCGGCGTCGCCTCGGCGAAGCGCTGGGACCGGACCCCGTCCTCGTCGATCGCGATGAACTCGCCGGGTTCGATTTCCCGGATGAAGCTGGCGCCGACGGTGGCGAGGGCTGACTGCTCGGAGGCCACCACCCAGCCGCGTTCCAGCCGGCCCAGGCAGAGCGGGCGGATCCCGTAGGTGTCGCGGGCGGCGTAGAGGGTGCCCTCATCCATAAAGACGAAGCAGAAGCCGCCCTTGATCTTGGGCAGCAGGTCCATCGCGGTCTCTTCGAGCGACTTGCCCTCTTCGCCCTCCAGGAGGGCGGTGACCAGGGCGGTGTCCGAGGTGTTGCCCTGCTTCATTTCGCCGGTGAGCTGGCCGTCGTTGCGGTCCACGATCATGGCTTTGAGCTCGGCGGTGTTGGTCAGGTTGCCGTTGTGCGCCAGCGCCACGGTGCCGGTCGCAGTGGCGCCCAGGGTGGGCTGCGCGTTGGCCCAGTGGCTGGCGCCCGTGGTGGAGTACCGGCAGTGGCCCACGGCCAGGTGCCCGGTCAGGGTGTTCAGCGTGGTCTCGTCGAAGACCTGGGAGACAAGCCCCATGTCCTTGTAGACGTTGATCCGCTTGCCGTCGCTGGTGGCTATGCCAGCCGACTCCTGACCGCGGTGCTGCAGCGCGTACAGCCCGTAGTAGGTGAGTTTTGCCACCTCTTCGCCGGGAGCCCAGACTCCGAAGACGCCACATGCGTCCTGCGGGCCTTTTTCGCCAGAGAGAAGGTCATGAGAAAGTTTTCCATCGCCGCGTGCCACTGGTCGATTATCTCACGTTGTGCGCTAGGACTTTCCCGGCGCCCGGTTTATGACCTCAGGGGGTTCCGGACTGCGGCCGTTCAGGCCCCCGGCCGGTCCTCGGCGTCCGGCTCGGAATCCGGAACCGACTCGACGACGGCGCGCTTGGCCCGGCGCACGCTCATCCGGTCCAGGACCAGCGCGACGATGCCGCCCAGGATCACGCCGCCGGCGCCGCAGAGGATCATGAAGAAGCCGAACACCGCGCCGGAGTCGAAGCTCTCATCGCCCGGAAGTCCGTACGCGAGGAAGGCGGCGACTCCAAAGCCGACCAGCCCGCCCAGCACCAGGAACGGCACGTATTTCGGCGCCCGGCGCACAGTGATCTCGCGCCGTTCGGGGACGTGCTGCTCGTCTGGGGTGCCGGAGATTTCGGGGGTAGACATGCCGTTAAGCCTACTGCCCCTGGAGGCATTGCTACGGCCGATGCGGCGGGAGCACACTAGGGGTGGGGGAGGGCACGGACCAGCCAAGGAGCGCCATGTCAGCCTCAGCCGAGCAGATCGCCGAACAAGTCAGAAACGTCCAGCGCAGCACTTGGGACGAGTTCTCCGCCGGCTGGCGGAAATGGGACGCTGAACTTCTCGGCTGGCACGCCCCCTTCGGCGACGCCGTCATCGAGGAAGCCCGGCTCGGCCCGGACTACGTGGTCCTCGACGTTGCCGCCGGAACCGGAGAGCCGGGCCTCACCGCTGCCGTGCTTGTGCCGCACGGAAGCGTGGCCCTGCTGGACCTGTCCGCGGGGATGCTGCGGGTTGCCGTGGAGAAAGCTGCCGCACGCGGGCTGTCGAACGTGCATCCCGCCGTCGGGGACGCCGCCGCGCTGCCGTTTGTCGACGGATCGTTCGACGCCGTCCTGTGCCGGTTCGGGTTTATGTTCTTTCCCCGGATGTCCGCCGCGGTGGGAGAGATGGCGCGGGTGGCCAGGCCCGGCGCCCGGATCAGTGCCGCCGTCTGGGGCCGTGCCGCCGAGAACCCATGGGCCAGCCTGATCCTCGGCACCATCGCCCGACACACCGAGCTGCAGGTGCCGCCGTCGGGCACCCCCGGGCTGTTCCGCTGCGCCGCCCAGGGGTTCATGACCCGCATTTTCCGGGACGCCGGGCTGGTGGATGTGCGGGAGCGGAAGGTCAGCACGGACCTGGTCAAGGCGTCGCCGGAGCTGTACTGGGAGTTCATGACCGACATCGCCACCACCGCCGCGGTGGGCCTGGCGCGGGCGGACCAGGAATCCCGGGAGCTGATCCGCTCGGACGTCTTCCAGATGCTGAGCCGTTACGAGCACGACGGCGCCATCCGGCTGCGGTCCACGGCCACCATCGTGGCGGGCACCAAGCCGTAGCCGGAGGCGTCAGATGCCGAGGGCTTCCTTCAGCGCCGCGACGTGGCCCTGCGCCGTGACCTGGTACTGCGCCAGGCGGACGTTGCCCTCGGGGTCCAGGACCACGGTGGAGCGGACAATGCCTTCGGTGACCTCGCCGTTGACCAGCTTTTCGCCCCAGGCGCCGTACGCCAGCGCCACGGCGTGGTCCTCGTCGGACAGAAGCGGGAACGTGAGTGCGAAGTCTCCCGTGAACTCGGCCAGGGCCTCGGGGCCGTCGGGCGAGATGCCCAGCACCTCGTAGCCGGACCCCTGCAGCGAGGCCAGGCTGTCACGGAAGTCGCAGGCCTCGGTGGTGCAGCCGGGGGTGGCGGCCTTCGGGTAGAAGTACACAATGACGTTCTTGCCGCGGTAATCGGCCAGGGAAACCTTCTGGCCGGTGGCATCCGGGAGTGTGAACTCCGGGGCAGGGGTGCCGGGCTGCAGCTTGACGGTCAGGTTCGTGCTCATGGGGATCCTCCGGGGGTCTGTTGGGGTCGGTTTTGTGGCGCTGGGGGTCTGCTGAGGCACAACCACGGGTTCAGATGCTGTATTCCGCCGGACCGCGCACTTTGGTCCGGGGCCCGGGCATGAACTGGTAGCCGCCGCCGCGGACCGTGGCGATCGCATGCCGGCCGCGCCGCAGTTTGCGCCGCACCCGCCCCACGTACACGTCGATGGAACGGGAGGCCGCCGCGGAGGAGTCGAATGATTCGAGGAACAGCCGCAGCTCCTCCCGGCTGACCGTGCGCGAGCAGTTCTCCACGAGATAGCGCAGCAGCCTGAATTCGACGCCGGTCAGCGCCACCGGCCGGCCGTCCAGCTGCACCTCGCCGGCGGCCAGGTCCACGCACACCAGGGTGTCGGGACCTGCCGCCGGCGGGAGCAGGGTTCCGCCGCCAGCTTCCGGGGAGTCCTCCGGAAAGTCCGCGGCACCGGAAGCCACAGTCGGCTCCCGGGTTCCGCTGCCGGGTGTGGCTTCCGCCCCTCCTTGGGGGAGGGCCGGGGCAGCGGAGGTTGCAGCCCCGGCGGCGGGCCAAGCGTGGACTTCCGCCTCCGGGGCAATCTTCAGGGCGCGTGCCAGCAGCAGTTCCGCGGCGCGCGCCATCACGGCTTCGTCAATGTCCGGCCCGTGGCCCGGTGCAACCCAAACCGCCAGGCCGTGGGCCTTCAGCGCCGGGGCCGCGTTGGTGCGTGCCCCGGGACCCGGCAAACACATGCCGCGCGGGGAATGTACCTGGACAGCCATGGCGTTCCCCTAGACGCCGCCGCGGCGGATGAGCTTTCCGCCCGGGGTCCGGCCGTCGATCTCATGCCCGCGCAGGTATGTCTTGCGGACCACGCCGGAGAGCGCCTTGCCGTCGTACGGGGTGATGGGGTTCTTGTGCTTGAGCTTGGACACGTCCACCACAAAGGCTTCGTCCGGCGCGAAGACCGCGAAGTCGGCGTCGTACCCGACGGCCAGCTGGCCCTTGGTGGTGAGCCGGGCCAGGGCGGCGGGCTTCTCGGCCATCCAGGAGACCACCTGCTCCAGCGGGATGCCGCGGTGCCGGGCCTCGGTCCAGATCAGGGACAGGCCCAGCTGCAGCGAGGAGACCCCGCCCCACGCCACGGCGAAGTCGCCGTTGTCCAGGTCCTTGAGGTCAAGGGTGGACGGGGAGTGGTCGGAGACGATGCAGTCGATGGTTCCGTCCTCCAGCCCCTTCCACAGCAGCTCGCGGTTGGAGGCCTCACGGATGGGCGGGCAGCACTTGTAGGCGGTGGCGCCGTCGGGGATTTCCTCGGCCATCAGCGTGAGGTAGTGCGGGCAGGTCTCCACGGTGAGGCGGACGCCGTCGCGCTTGGCCGTCGCGATCATGGGGAGGGCGTCGGAGGAGGACAGGTGCAGGATGTGGGCGCGGGCACCGGTCCAGCGGGCGCGCTCGATGACCTCCGCGATGGCTTTGTTCTCGGCGCCGCGGGGCCGGGACGCCAGGAAGGTGGCGTAGTGGTCGCCGCCGGGGTGGGGCGCACGGTCGATCGCGTGGGAGTCCTCGGCGTGCACGATCATGAGGGAGTCGAAGGACTTGAGCTCGGCCATGTCCTCCTCCATCTCGTCCGCGTCCAGGTGCGGGAACTCGTCCACGCCGGAGTGCAGCAGGAAGCATTTGAACCCGAACACACCCTCGTCGTGCAGGGCGCGCAGCTCCGCCTTGTTGCCCGGCACGGCGCCGCCCCAGAACCCGACGTCCACGAACGCCTGGTCCTCGGCCACCTCGCGCTTGAGCTTGAGCCCTTCCACGGTGGTGGTGGGCGGGATGGAGTTCAGCGGCATGTCGATGATGGTGGTCACACCGCCGGCCGCGGCGGCCCGGGTGGCGGACGCGAAGCCCTCCCACTCGGTGCGGCCGGGCTCGTTGACGTGGACATGGGTGTCCACCAGGCCGGGGATGAGAGTCTCGTCGTCCGCGAGCTCGATCACCTCGCGGCCGGCAAGCCCGTTGCCGAGCGGCTCGAGGGCCACGATTTTGCCGCCGCGCACGCCCACCTCACGGGCCGCGATGCCGGCGGTGGTGAGGACGCGCCGGCCCCGGATGACCAGGTCAAAGCTTTCGTCAGACATTCAGGGGCTCCTTTGTGCCAGCAGTGTTTGCCGGGTGGTTGCCAGCCAGGGTGAGGCCGGCCAGGTCCGCGCCGATCAGCTTTCCCAGCTGTTCGAGCAGCGGCCCTGCCTGGGCTATACATAGTTCTACCTTGGCCTCCAGCGCGGTCAGCGGGTAGACCTGCCGGAAACCGGAATTGTTCTGTTGCTCCGGAGTGAGCGTGGTGCGGCCGCAGACGGCCACCGCCGGCACCCCGGCGCGCGCTGCAGCCCGCGCCACGCCAACCGGTGTTTTGCCGAGCAGGCTTTGTTCGTCCAGGCTGCCTTCTCCGGTGATCACCAGGTCCGCGCCGGCCAGCCGGTCGGCGAGCCCGGTGAATTCCAGCACGACGTCGATGCCCGGCCTGCGCGTCGCGGCCAGGACCGCGATGGCCGCATAGCCCACGCCGCCTGCCGCGCCGGCGCCGGGAGCCTCGGCCGCCTTCAGCGCGCGGGGGCCGATCTCGGCGGCGAGGACGTCCACAAAGCGGGTCAGGGCGGCGTCGAGGATGGCCACGTCCGCCGGGGTGGCGCCCTTCTGCGGGCCGAAGACCGCGGGGGCGCCGCCTGCTCCGAGCAGCGGGTTGTCCACGTCGCTGGCCAGGACGAAGCGGGCCTCGTCCAGCCGGGAATCAAAGCCCGAGAAGTCGATCCGGTCCAGGTCCGCGAGGGCGGCGCCGCCCGGCGGGAGTTCGCGGCCGGCGGCGTCCAGCAGCCGGGCGCCTAGCCCCTGCAGGACACCGGCGCCGCCGTCGGTGTTGGCGCTGCCGCCGACGCCGAGGATGATCTGCCGGCAGCCGGCGTCCAGTGCCGCCCGGATCAGCTCGCCGGTGCCGAGGCTGGTGGCACTCTTGGCGCTGGCGGAATCCGGCCGGCCGCCAGCGCCGCCGGAACTACCAGCGCCGCCGGAACTACCCGTGCCGCCCGGGAGTGCCGCCAGCCCGGAGGCCGCAGCCATCTCGATGACAGCCTCCCGCCCGCGGACCGCGAACTCCGCCCGGATCCGCTGCCCGGTGGGCCCGCTGACCAGGGCGCTGCGCCGGGCGAAGCCGGAGCCGACGGCGGCGTCGAGGGTTCCCTCGCCGCCGTCGGCCACGGGAATCCGGAGCACCTCCAGGTTGGAGCCGGTGGCCGCTTGGAGTCCTGCTTCGAGGCGCAGGGCCACCTCCGGGGCGGACAGCGAGCCCTTGAACTTGTCCGGAGCGATGACCACCCGCATCTCAGGCCTGCAGTGCCAGGATGGCGGTAGGGGCGTCCTCGCGGGTTTCGGCCAGCGCCTCGAACTCGTTGACGGCGTTGATTTCCACACCCATCGAGATGTTGGTGACCTTCTCCAGGATCACCTCGACCACCACGGGAACCTGGAACTCGCCGGCAAGCGCCTTGGCCTTGCCGAACGCGGACGCCAGGTCCTTGGGGTCCTCCACCCGGAGGGCCTTGCAGCCCAGTCCCTCGGCCACCTTGACGTGGTCCACGCCGTAGCCGCTGGCGTTCGCGGAGAGGTCCGTGGAGTTGATGTTCTCGAAGGCCAGGGAGACGTTCTGCTCCATGTTGAAGCCGCGCTGGGACTGGCGGATCAGGCCCAGGTACGAGTTGTTGACCACCACGTGGATGTACGGCAGGTTGAACTGCGCGCCGACGGCCAGCTCCTCGATCATGAACTGGAAGTCGTAGTCACCGGACAGGGCGACGACGGTCTGGTCCGGCTTGCCGCGCACGACGCCGAGGGCGGCCGGGGCGGTCCAGCCCAGCGGGCCGGCCTGGCCGGCGTTGATCCACTGCCGCGGTCCGAAGACGTGCAGCATCTGCGCGCCGGCGATCTGGGACAGGCCGATCGTGGACACGTACGTGGTGTCCTTGCCGAACGCCTTGTTCATCTCCTCGTACACGCGCTGCGGCTTGATGGGGATGTTCTCGAAGTGGGTCTTGCGGTGCATCGTGGCCTTGCGCTGCGCGCATTCGGCGGCCCAGCCGGAGTAGTCCGGCAGGGTTCCGGCGGCCTGGCGCTCCCGGGCCAGGTCCACCAGCCCCGTGAGGGCGGCACCGGCGTCGGAGGCGATGCCCAGGTCCGGGGAGAAGACGCGGCCGATCTGGGTGGGCTCGATGTCGATGTGCACGAACTTCCGGCCGGCGGTGTACGTGTCCAGGCCGCCGGTGTGGCGGTTGGCCCAGCGGTTGCCGATCCCGATGACGAAGTCGGACGCCAGCATGGTCTCGTTGCCGTAGCGGTGGCTGGTCTGCAGGCCCACCATGCCGGCCATGAGCGGGTGGTCGTCCGCGATCGCGCCCCAGCCCATCAGGGTGGGGATGACCGGAACGCCCAGCAGCTCGGCGAGCTCCACCAGCTGCGCGGACGCGCCGGCGTTGATGACGCCGCCGCCGGCCACGATCAGCGGGTGCTTGGCTGCGGTGAGCATGTCCAGTGCCTTCTCCAGCTGCCGGCGGCTGGCCGCGGGCTTCTCGACGGGCAGGGGCTCGTAGGTGTCGATGTCGAATTCGATCTCGGCCAGCTGCACGTCGATGGGCAGATCCAGCAGCACCGGGCCCGGGCGGCCGGAGCGCATCAGCTGGAACGCCTTCTGGAACGCGCCGGGGACCTGGCCGGGCTCCAGGATGGTCATGGCCATTTTGGTGACGGGCTTGGCTATGGATTCGATGTCCACGGCCTGGAAGTCTTCCTTGTGCAGCTTGGCCACGGGGGCCTGGCCGGTGATGCACAGCATGGGGATGGAATCGGCCCAGGCGGCGTAGAGGCCGGTGATCATGTCCGTGCCGGCGGGCCCGGAGGTGCCGATGCAGATGCCGATGTTCCCGTCCTGGGCCCGGCTGTAGCCGTCCGCCATGTGGCTGGCGCCTTCAACGTGGCGGGCCAGGGTGTGGCGGATGCCGCCGTGGTTCCGCATGGCGGAGTAGAAGGGGTTGATGGCCGCGCCTGGCAGGCCGAACGCCTCGGTGGCGCCCTCCTTTTCCAGGATGGCGATGGCAGCGTCTACGGTGCGCATCTTTGTCATGGGGTGCTCCTTGAAAGTCTGATTTTGGGTGTGCTGAAGGAAGGCCCGGCGGTCCGGGGGCACTTTGGCGTGCTTTTCGGCGGGAACGACGGCGGCTGGCCGGCGTTTCGTGTCAATGTGCCCCTCCCCGGAGGGAGTTGGGGGCGGGGCCTCGGGTGGGGAGGGGCTACTTCCGGCCGGAGAGCTGCAGGACCTGCTTGAAGAGTCCGGAGTGGTCCAGTGCGCCGTCGCCCTGGTTGACGGTGGCGGCGACAAGCTGGGCGGCGAGGGCGCCGAGGGGGACGGCGACGTTCGCCTCGCGGGCGGCGGAGGTGACGATGCCCAGGTCCTTGTGGTGCAGGGCCAGGCGGAAGCCGGGGTCGAAGTTGCGGTCCAGCATCTTCTGTCCCTTCTGGTCCAGGACCTTGGAGCCGGCCAGGCCGCCGCCGAGGACCTTGAGGGCCGCGTCCGTGTCCACCTCGTAGGCCTCGAGGAAGGCGATGGCCTCGGCCAGGACCTCGATGTTGACGGCGACAATCAGCTGGTTGGCTGCCTTGACGGTCTGGCCGGAGCCGGACGGGCCGACGTGGACGATGGTTTTGCCCACGGCGGTGAGGACATCCTGGGCGGCTTCGAAGTCCGCCGCGTCGCCGCCGACCATGATGGACAGGGCGGCGTCGATGGCGCCCTGTTCGCCTCCGGAGACCGGGGCATCGAGGGGGCGGATACCGGCGGCGGTGGCGTCGCCGGCGAGGCGCTTGGCGACGTCGGGCCGGATGCTGGACGCGTCGATCCACAGGGCGCCCCGCTTGGCGTTGGCGAAGACGCCGTCGGGGCCGCTCACCACGCCTTCGACATCGGGGGAGTCCGGCACCATGGTGATGACGACGTCGGCGTCCTTGACGGCCTCGGCGATGCTGGCGGCACCCTTGCCGCCTTCGGAGACGAGCTTGTCGATCTTGTCCTGGCTGCGGTTGAAGCCGGTGACGGTGTGGCTGGCGTTGACGAGGTTGATGGCCATGGGCAGGCCCATGATTCCGAGTCCGATGACTGCAACGTTGCTCATGAGGGTTCTCTTTCCTGAAGTCTGGGGGATGTTCTAGCGCGTGTGTGCTTTTTCGCGGATGGCCCAGGCGAAGGCGGTTTCCGCCGGTTCCTTGTATTCGAGGCCGATGTAGCCCTCGTAGCCCAGTTCGCGGCTGCGGGCGATCCACTCGCCGAGGGGAAGCTCACCGGTTCCGGGAGCCCCGCGGCCGGGGTTGTCGGCGATCTGGATGTGGCCGAAGTCTTTGGCGTGGTTCTCGATCACGGCGGCCACGTCGTCGCCGTTGACGGCGAGGTGGTAGAAGTCGGCGAGGAGTTTGATGTTCTCCGCGCCGGTTTCCTCCTTCACCCGGGCGATGACCTGCAGGGCGTCGTCCGCGGTGAGGAGCGGGTAGCGCGGGGCGCCGCTGACGGGTTCGAGCAGCACGGTCCCGCCGATGCCGGCGACGCCTGCGGCGGCGGCTGCGAGGTTGCGGACGGCCAGTTCGTCCTGGGCCTCCGGGGTCTGCCCGTCCTGCCGGTTGCCGTAGAGGGCGTTGAAGGCCTTGCAGCCCAGGCGCCCGCCGATGCCGGCGACGACGTCGATGTTGTCCTTGAACTCGGAGCAGCGGCCCTTCCAGGACACCAGGCCCCGGTCCCCGCCCGGCATGTCGCCGGCGTTGAAGTTGAGGCCGGTGAGCTGGACGCCGGCGTCGGTGATGGCCTGCTCGAAGCGGGTGACCTCGGCGTCGCCGGGGACGGACTCGGCGAACGGCCACCAGAACTCGACGGCGTCGAAACCGGCGGCCTTTGCCGCGGCGGGACGCTCGAGGAGGGGCAGTTCGGTCAGGAGGATGGAGCAGTTCACGGTGTAGGTCATGGCGGTGTCTTTCCGGTGAAGGCGGGAACTGGAACCCGGGCGGCGTTGCCCTGTGCGGTTTCCAGCTATTTCAAGTCATTCAACTTATTTCCGCTTTGTGGAATCTTAATTCTGCTTTATGAAAAGTCTAGGGAAGGTAGGGCAGGTGAGTCAAGGGGGTGACGGGCGGGGTGTGTCTATGACAGGGGATATCCCTAGCCCTTGGAGGGGTCCTTCCTGGCGGCCAGGCCCACGAGGGCGCCGACGGCAAGGCCAACCAGCAGGCCGGTGAAGGGCTTGTCGGCGCTGACCACGCCGATCACGAGGCCCAGGGCCGCGCCCACGAGCATGCCGATCCACAGGCGTTCGTATTTCACAGCCTCAGGCTAGCAACCGCTGCGCAAGGCACAAGGGGTCAGGGCACAAGGGGGCCAGCGCACAAGAGGGCGTGCACAAAGGGTCCGCCCCGCAGTGCGGAACGGACCCCGTGGTGCGGCCGGCTCTTAGGTGAGGCGGATCTGGCGGTTCATGTCCTTGTACAGCAGGTAGCGGAACTGGCCGGGACCACCGGCATAGCAGGCCTGCGGGCAGAAAGCGCGCAGCCACATGAAGTCGCCGGCCTCCACCTCAACCCAGTCGTTGTTGAGCAGGTACATAGCCTTGCCCTCCAGGACGTACAGGCCGTGCTCCATGACGTGGGTCTCCGGGAACGGAATGACCCCGCCCGGCTGGAACGTCACAATGTTCACCTGCATGTCATGGGCCAGATCGCTGGAATCAGTGAAGCGGGTGGTTTTCCAGGCGCCGTCGGTATCCGGCATCGCGGTGGGTTCCACCTCGGCATCACTGGTAACGAAGGACTTTGCCTCGTAACCCTCAAGCCGCTCGTAGGCCTTGCGGATCCATTGGAAGGAGACAATGTCATCCGAGACGTTCTCCAGACCCCATGTGGCACCGGCGGCCAGGTAGGCGTAGCCGCCTTCCTCAAGCTGGTGCAGTTCGCCGTCGAGGGTCAGGTTGACCTTGCCCTTGGTGACGAAGACAACTCCTTCAACACCTGCCTCGAACTCGGCCTTGGGGGCGCCGCCGCCGGGACCGATCTCAACGATCAGCTGCGAGAACGTGGTTGCAAACCCGGAGATCGGGCGGGCCAGGATCCAGGAGCGGGTGTTGGAGAAACCCGGCAGGGTGCTGGTCACGATGTCGGTCATGACGCCCTTGGGGATGACCGTGTAGGCCTCCGTGACGATGGCCCGTTCCGTGGTGAGGTGAGTCTGCGGCGGCAGTCCGCCCTGGGGGTAGTAGTACTTGCCCATCATTGGTCCTTACTTCGAAGTGGAGTGGGCCAGCCGGGGGTGGGCCAGCGCAGCAAGTTGGGGGAGTCCGACGCCGGCCATCGCCATTACTTCATCCGCGCCGACGGCGCCGCACTGGACGCCGCGCAGCACGAAGGCTGCCAGGGCGCGGGCCGTGGCCGGCTCGTCCATGACGCCCCCCGGGGTCTGTTCCACGTAGTTGCGGAGCCGGGCCGCGGCGGCGGGCAGGCCCTGCCGGTAGAAGGCGTAGGTGGCGGCGAAGCGGCTTGGCAGCTGGGCGGGGTGCAGGTCCCAGCCCTGGTAGTAGCCGCGCTCCAGCGAGCGGCGGACCAGCCGGCCGTGGAGCCGCCAGGCGTCCTGCACGCCGTCGCCGACGGGCATGACGTTGGTGGACCCGTCGGAGAGGCGGATGCCGGTGCCCGCGACGGCCAGCTGCATGACCTCTTTGGCGTAGTCCGCCACCGGGTGTTCCATGGACTGGTATTCCGCCGAGATCTGCAGCGACGCCGAATAGTCGTACGTGCCGTAGTGCAGCGCGCTGATCCGGCCGGGGACGGCGTGTGGCAGCTGCGCCACCGGGGACGTGCCGTCCGGGCCCAGGATCAGCTGCGGGGTTTCCACCTGCACCTCGAACCGCAGGCGCCCGGCTGGCAGGGAGTGGATTTCCTCCAGCCGGGACACTGCGTAGTCCATCGCCTGCACCTGGGCCACCGTGGTGACCTTGGGCAGGGTGAGCACCAGCCCCTCCGGCAGCTCGCCGGCCGCGGCCAGGCCGGAGACGAACAGGTCCAGGGTGCGCAGGCCGCGGGCGCGGGTGGGCGCCTCGAAGCACTTGAACCGGATCCCGATGAACGGCGGTGCGCTGCCGTCGGCCACCGCCGCGGCGACGGCGGCCGCTGCGGCGGAAGCGTCCGCGTCCTCCGCCTCGTCGCCCCGGTCGCCGTAGCCGTCCTCGAAGTCCAGCCGCAGGTCCTCGATGGGCTCGTTGCCGAGCTTTGCGGCCACGCGGGGCGCGACGGCGGCGGCCAGGTCAGCGTCCTGGCCAAGGAGCATGCCCAGCTGTTCCAGGCCGCCGTGGGCGTCGGCCGCGGCCAGCGCCTCGGCGCCCCAGCCGGCGGCGAAGCCGGGCGTGAAGCGGTCCGCCGGGACGTAGACGGTGTGCACCGGCTGGCGCGTGCCGTCGTCTCCCGGGTAGTTCCGCTCCAGCAGGAGGTCCGTGGCCGCCAGCCGGTCATCGATGTGCGCCAGGTCCGCGGCGGAGAGGGAGGGGGGTGCAGCCACGGCTCAGCCCACCAGTTCGTAGGCCGGCGTGGTGAGGAAGTCCGTGTAGTCCTCGGTGAGGCAGATGTCTGCAATGAGCTTGCTGGCGGGCAGGTAGTACTTCGCGAACGCGTCCTCTCCCACCTCGCCGCGGAGCTTCTCGGTTTCCTCTGCGAGGATGCCGGCCACCAGGTCCCGGGTCACGGTCCGCCCGGTGTCCGCGAGGACCACCTGGTTGCGGATCTGCTGCCAGACCTGCGAGCGGGAGATCTCCGCCGTCGCCGCGTCCTCCATCAGGTTGTGGATGGCGACGGCGCCGTTGCCGGAGATCCAGACCGCGGTGTAGGCGGTGGCCACGTACAGGTTCTGGCGGAGGCCCGCCTCGGTGACCGTGCCGCCGGCGGAGGCAATGTCCAGGAGCTGGTCCGCGGTGACGGAGACCTCCGGGCGCTGCCGGTCCACCTGGTTCGGGCGCTCGCCGAGGACGCCGTCGAACACTTCGCGGCACACCGGCACCAGGTCCGGGTGGGCCACCCAGGAGCCGTCGAAGCCGTCGTTCGCCTCGCGGGTCTTGTCCGCCCGCACCTTCTCGAACGCCTGGGCGGTGACCTCGGGTTCGCGGCGGTTGGGGATGACGGCGGCCATGCCGCCCATGGCGAAGGCGCCGCGGTGGTGGCAGGTCTTGACCAGCAGCTCGGTGTAGGCGCGCATAAACGGCGCCGTCATGGCCACGGTGGCGCGGTCCGGCAGCACAAAGCGCGCGCCGGCGTCGCGGAAGTACTTGATGATGCTGAACAGGTAGTCCCAGCGGCCGGCGTTCAGCCCGGAGGCGTGGTCGCGGAGTTCGTAAAGGATCTCGTCCATTTCGAAGGCTGCCGGGATGGTTTCGATGAGCACCGTGGCGCGGATGGTGCCCTGCGGGATCCCGAGGTAGTCCTGGGCGAAGACGAAGACGTCGTTCCAGAGCCGGGCCTCGAGGTGACTCTCCATCTTGGGCAGGTAGTAGTACGGCCCGTGGCCGTTCTCCAGCAGCTGCTTGGCGGTGTGGAAGAAGTGCAGGCCGAAGTCCACCAGGGCGCCCACGGTGTGCTCCTCGCCGATCAGCAGGTGCCGTTCGCTCATGTGCCAGCCGCGCGGGCGGGCCACCACGACGGCCAGCGGGGCGTCGGTTCGCAGCCTGTACTCCTTGCCGTCCGGGGCCGTGTAGGCCAGGGTCCCGGCCGCGGCGTCCCGGAGGTTCAGGATCGATTCGATCACGTTGGACCAGGTGGGGGTGCTGGCGTCCTCAAGGTCCGCAAGCCACACCTTGGCCCCGGAGTTCAGGGCGTTGATGGCCATCTTGGCCGGCGCGGCCGGTCCCGTCATCTCCACCCGGCGGTCCTGCAGGGCCGCCGGGGCCGGCGCCACGGTCCAGTCGCCCTCGCGGACGTCGCGGGTTTCCGGCAGGAAGTCGAGCCGGCCGGTGCGGGCCACCTCCTCGCGCTTGACCGCGCGGGCCTTGAGCAGCTCCCCGCGGGTGGCGGCGAACCGCTGGTGCAGTTCCTCAATGAAGGCCAGCGCCTCCGGGGTGAGGATCTCCTCCGCACGGTCGACGGGGCGGTGGGCTGAAATGGTGAGAGCCATGGTGGTCCTTTCCTGGTCTGTACAGCAGGCGGTGAATCAGGCGTGGGCGAGCGCGGGGGCCGGCGCCTGGGCGGCCGCGGCTACGGCAGCGGCGACGTCGGCGGCGACGTGCGGGTCGAAGACGCTGGGGATGATGTAGCTGGCGTTCAGCTCGTCGTCGGCCACGCGGTTGGCGATCGCCTCGGCGGCGG
Source organism: Arthrobacter sp. EPSL27 (assembly GCF_001512305.1). Lineage (GTDB taxonomy): Bacteria > Actinomycetota > Actinomycetes > Actinomycetales > Micrococcaceae > Arthrobacter. Next base: position 1,377,493 of record NZ_LNUT01000005.1, on the reverse strand, counting down.
CCACCAGCATCCCGGGCGTGATGTCCGAGGCGCCCGCGTCCAGCAGTCCGCGGAAGAACCCTGGGAAGGCCAGCACGTTGTTGATCTGGTTGGGGAAGTCGCTGCGGCCGGTTGCCACGACAGCGGCGTGCCGGGACGCGACCACCGGGTCGATTTCCGGCGTGGGGTTGGCCATGGCGAACACAATAGCGTCCTTGGCCATCGATGCCACCTGCTCCTCGCCGATCACGTGCGGCGCGCTGACGCCGATGAACACGTCGGCTCCCTTGAGCGCCTCGTGCAGGGTGCCGGAGAAGCCCTGTTCGTTGGTGTTCTCGGCGATCCAGGTGCGGTGCTCGTCGTCGTACTGTTCGCCGAAGTGGATGGCGCCCGAGCGGCCGGCGGCGATGATGTTCCGGGCGCCCTGGGCCTTGAGCAGCTGGATGATGGCGGACCCGGCCGCGCCGACGCCCGAGACGACGATCCTGACCTCGGAGAGGTTCTTGCCCACAACGCGCAGGGCGTTGACCAGGGCGGCCAGGGTGACGATGGCGGTTCCGTGCTGGTCGTCGTGGAACACCGGGATGTCGAGTTCCTCGCGGAGCCGGTTTTCGATCTCGAAGCAGCGCGGGGCGGCGATGTCCTCGAGGTTGACGCCGCCGTAGACAGGGGCGAGGGCTTTGACGATCCGGATGATCTCCTCGGTGTCCTGGGTGTCCAGGCAGACCGGCCAGGCATCGACGTTGGCGAACTGCTTGAAAAGCGCCGCCTTGCCTTCCATGACCGGCAGCGCGGCGGCCGGGCCGATGTTGCCGAGGCCCAGCACGGCGGAGCCGTCGGTGACGACGGCGATCGTGTTGCGCTTGACGGTCAGGTTCCGGGCGGCGGCGGGGTCCTCGGCGATGGCCAGGCAGACGCGCGCCACACCGGGCGTGTAGGCGCGGGAGAGGTCGTCGCGGTTGCGCAGGGCCACCTTCGGGACCACCTCGAGCTTGCCGCCGAGGTGCATCAGGAAGGTGCGGTCGGAGACGTTGCGGACCGTGACGCCGTCGAGCGCGTTCAGTGCGTCCTTGACGCGGGCGGCGTGGTCATCGTCCGTGGTGTTGCAGGTGACGTCGACAACCAGGGTCTCGTGGTGGGACTCGGTGACGTCCAGGGCCGTGATGGCCGCTCCGGCGGCGCCGACGGCGGCGGCCAGTTCGCTGGTGGCGGTGAAGCTGGACGGTGCCTCCACGCGCAGGGTGATCGAATTTCCGGGGCTGGGATTCGCCATTGAATGTTCCTCCTGGTCGGCCCGCTGGCGGGCGTTCGCTCTCTAACTTATTTCGTATTATGGATATTATTATCTACTTTGTGGAAATACAAGCACCTACCACCAATGTGAACACTGCATCGACGGCGGCCGGGTGGTGCTGTATCTTGGGTCTTCTAAGCACTTTTTTCACCATGTGGATAAAAGTTGTCGCAAACGAACTCTCAGGAGACCCAAGCCATGGCGGAAAAAGCCACCGGAGGCGTGCAGTCCGTTGAACGCGTTTTCGAACTTCTGGAACTGATCACCGATGCCGGCGGCGACGTCACCCTCAGTGAACTGTCGTCCTCCACGGACCTGCCGCTGCCCACCATCCACCGGCTGCTGCGCACGCTGGTGACCCTGGGCTACATCCGGCAGCTGCCGAACCGCCGCTACGCGCTGGGCCCGCGCCTGATCCGGCTGGGCGAGGCCGCCAACAAGCAGCTGGGGGCGCTCGCCCGGCCGCAGCTGCAGTCCCTCGTGGAACGGCTCGGGGAAACCGCCAACATGGCGGTGCTGGACTCGGACATGGTGATGTACGTGGCGCAGGTCCCGTCCCTGCATTCGATGCGGATGATCACCGAGGTGGGCCGCCGCGGCTACATGCACGCCACCGGGATGGGCAAGGCCATCCTGGCCGAGCTGGACGACGAGACCGTGCGCGGCATTGTCACCCGGAAGGGTATGCCCACCCCCACGCCGAAGAGCATCGGTGACGTCGAGGCGCTCTTTGCGGACCTGAAGCTGATCCGGGACCGGGGCTACTCCATCGACGAGGAGGAGCAGGAGCTGGGTGTGCGCTGCTTCGCGATCGCCATCCCCAACGCGCCCACCCCGGCGGCGATCTCCGTATCCGGCCCGGTGTCCCGCGTGGACGAGGGCTTCGCGGACCGTGCGGTGCCGCTGCTGCGCGAGGCTGCGCTGGCCATTTCCCAGGACCTCAACAAGGGCTGACGCCCGGCCGTTCTGCGGTCCGCAAGCCACAACAGCGGCCCCTTCCCCGACCGGGGAAGGGGCCGCTGCCCTTACTGCGGCGGGGCCGCGCTCTGTCAGTGGTCGGATTTCGACGCCGACTCCACGGGGACTTCATTGCCGTCGCAGTCGATCAGCTTGCCGTTTTCGAAGCGGTCGCCGTCGGCCAGGCACTTGAGGTCCTGTTCCTTGACGATCCGTTCAGTGCCGGCCACAAACACCGACTGGTTGTCCGAGTTGCCGGCCTTGAGGTGGTTGAACAGCAGGTTCAGCACGATGGCCATCAGCGCGGCGGAGCTGATGCCGGAGTGGAAGATGGTGGCAAACCAGGACGGGAACTGGTCGTAGAACGCCGGGGCAGCAATCGGGATCATGCCGAAGCCGATGGACGCGGCCACCACGATTAGGTTCATGTTGTTCTTGTACTCCACCTTCGCCAGGGTCCGGATGCCGCTGGCGGCGACCGTGCCGAACAGGACCACGCCGGCGCCGCCGAGGACCGGGGTGGGCACCGCGGCGACCACCCGGCCGAGGACCGGCAGGAGGCCCAGGATGACCAGGATGAGGCCGCCGGCGCTGACCACAAAGCGGCTCTTGACGCCCGTGATGGCCACCAGCCCCACGTTCTGGGCGAAAGCGCTCTGGGTGAAGGAGTTGAAGAGCGGGGAGATGGCGCTGGAGAGCATGTCGGCCCGCAGGCCGTCGCCGATGCGCTTGGAGTCCACCTTGGTCCCGACTATCTCGCCGACGGCGATGATGTCCGCGGACGTCTCCGTCAGGGTCACCAGGATCACGATCAGCATCGAGATGATCGCCGCCACGTGGAACGTGGGCGGGCCGAAGGCGAACGGGGTGGGGAAGGCCACGATGTCGCCCTGGGTCACCTTGGAGAAGTCGGTCATGCCGGCGAAGAAGGCGATGACGGTGCCCAGCACCATGGCCAGCAGGATGGACAGCCGGGAGATGGTGGCGCTGCCCACCTTGCTCAGGAGCAGCACAATCGCCATGGTCACGGCCGCGAGGCCGATGTTGGCCACCGAGCCGTAGTTCGGTGCCGCCTTGTTGCCGCCCATGGCCCAGTTGGCGGCCACCGGCATCAGGGTCAGGCCGATCACGGTGATGACCGTTCCGGTGACCACCGGCGGGAAGAAGCGGATGATCTTGGAGAACAGGGGCGTGATCAGCAGGCCGATCACGGAGGCCGCGATCACCGAGCCGAAGACGGACTGGATGCCGCCGCCCTCGTCCACGATCGCCACCATGGTGGAGACGCCGGCGAAGGACACGCCCTGGACCAGCGGCAGCCGGGAGCCGAAGAACGGGATGCCGATGGTCTGGAGAATGGTGGCGAGGCCGCCCACAAAGAGGCAGGCCGCAATCAGGAGCCCGATTTCCTCCGACGGCATTCCGGCAGCCGCGCCGATGATCAGCGGGGGTGCGATGATGCCGCCGTACATCGTCAGGACGTGCTGCAGGCCGTAGGCGAAGGTGCTCCCGATCGGAAGCCGCTCGTCCTCGGGCCGGCCGGTGGTGGTGCTGCCGGAGCGGGACTTGACCGCCGACTGCTTCTTTTTCATGTTCATGGCAGACTTTCTTGGTTCATGGCAGACGTCTTTGTCTGGCTAACGGTGTCTGGCTAACAGATGTGGTTGGTGGGGCAGCCGCCGCCTGTTCCGCAGCCGGGCTGGTGCGGGGCCCCGGAACAGGCGGCGGTTCTTACAGTCGCGGCTCCGCAACGGCGGAGCCGGGAGGGTTTTCTAGCAGAAACCGGCGATGCCGGACCAGGCGATCTCGGCCGGTGCCGCGTTCTCGCGCTGGACCGTGGCCTCGATCAGGCCGTACGGGCGGTCGGCGGCGAAGAAGACCTCGTTCGGGTTGTCGAGGCCGAACGGCGAGAGGTCCACCAGGAAGTGGTGCTTGTTGGGCATCGAGAACTTGATTTCCTCGATGTCGCTGTGCGCCTCCAGGACCTTGGTGCCCATGTCGAACAGGGTCTGCTGCAGTGCGTGGGAGTACTTCTCGGTAAAGCCCTCCAGCAGGAGTGCCTTGACGTCGTCGTAGCTCTTGTTGAAGTCCAGGGAGTCGAAGTCCGTGCCGGTGCTGTAGCGCCAGCGGGCGGACACGTCGGTGGCCAGGATCCGGTCCGTGGTTTCCGGCAGGGTGGTGTACTTGTCCCGCGGATAGCCGACGAAGCCTGACTGGGTGGACTTGAGGACGGTCAGGTCCTTCAGCCCGGAGATGAGGTGCCGGTCGGCGCCGTCGCGGACCAGCACCGCGGTCCGGACCTCCTGGCCGTTGCGGACGAAGGAGTGGTCGTGCGCCGCGCCGTGGGCCTGGATGCGGTCCCAGCTGTAGGACTCCGCCTCCCACCGGCCGCCGGTCACCCAGTCAAAGCTGGAAGTGAAGTGGTCGCCGAGCCGGAGCAGGAAGGCCTCGGGGGAGCCGATGCCCTCCCTGGCGAACGCGTAGATGGTGTTCTTCTGCGTGTCCGTTGCCACGACGTGGCTGTTGTCGCCGTTGAGGTGGGCTGCGGCGAAGTCGCCGCGCAGCTGCGACGTGACGTTCAGGTCTTCGATCTCGTGGCGTGCCGTGTCGCGGGTGATCTTGACGACGCGGACTTCGGCCTTACCGTACTGGTTCTGTCCGAGGATGATCTTGTTGTTCATGGTGGGGTTCCCAACTTCCGGTATGTGGAATCAAATTCCCACATAGAAATTTCGTACGCGTTTCGCGTTCGTTTCTTTTCCCGCCGGCCCACAAAAAAGAGCCGACGTCAGTTGACGCCAGCTCATTACAACCCTGCCTGCTGCTCCCAGGTTACGTGACCTGCGCCACGAGTTAGCTTCAAGGCTAGCCCAGTCAAGCGGTGGTGTACATCACAATCTGAAAATTCCGATTGTGACCGGCGGCCGGGCGCGGCCGCGGCGCAGGCTCTTGACCGCCCGGCGCCGCGGCTCTAGCGTTTCCATACAGCAGAAAATAATTTTCAAATTACGGAAGTCGAGGAGTGTCATGCATCAGCAAACCCCAGGTGTCCAGGGCGGGGAGCCCGCGCAGGTCCCAGCCGAGCCCTACCATCCGCGCGGCGGCACGGATCCGGACTTCTACTTCCCGGCCGACCGCGGGCGCCGGCCCGGTCCCGTCTCGCGCTGGATGGGCCGGCTGGTGGCGGCCCGGTCTAACCGGCCACGAGCCTCCGCGCCGCGGCCGAGTGCTCGGCAATAAGCCCGGCCACGTCCAGCCCCGGGATCTGGCCGTCCACCACGCGCCACTGCCCGCCCACCATGACCCGGTCCGCCCGGTCCGCCGCGCACAGCAGCAGGGCCGCGACGGGGTCGTGGCTGCCGGAGAAGCGCAGGTCGTCCAGGGTGAAGAAGGCCAGGTCGGCCTGCGTGCCGGGGGCCAGCTGGCCCAGGTCCGGCCGGCCCAGCACCGCGGCGGAGCCCCGCGTGGCCCAGCCCAGGGCGCGCTCCACCGGAACCTGCGCGCCGTAGCGCAGCCGCTGCAGGTACAGTGCCTGCCGCGCCTCCAGAATCATGTTGGAGGCATCGTTCGACGCCGAGCCGTCCACGCCCAGCCCCACAGGGACCCCCGCGTCCTCCAGTTCCAGCACCCGCGCCGTCCCTGAGGCCAGCCGCATGTTGGAGGTGGGGCAGTGCGCGACGGCGGTGCCGGCGGCCCCCAGCGCAGCGATCTCGGCATCGGTGAAGTGGATTCCGTGGCCCAGCCAGGTCCGGCTGCCCAGCCACCCCACGCTGTCGAGGTAGTCCACGGTCCGCAGGCCGAACATCTCCCGGCAAAAGTCCTCCTCGTCCAAAGTTTCGGCGAGATGCGTGTGCAGCCGGACGTCATGCCGTTCCGCCAGTGTGGCGGTTTCCGCCATGATCTCCCGCGTCACCGAAAACGGTGAGCACGGGGCCAGCGCAATCTGGACCGTGGCGCCGTCGCCGCGCTGGTGGTAGTCCCGGATGAGGCGCTCGCTGTCCGCCAGGATCACCTCCGGCGGCTGCACCGTGGACTGCGGCGGCAGGCCGCCGTCGTCCTGGCCCAGGCTCATGGAGCCCCGGGTGAGGGTGGCGCGCATGCCGAGCGCCCGCACCGCCTGGACCTCGATGTCGATGGCGTCCTCCATGCCGTCCGGGAAGAGGTAGTGGTGGTCCGCCGCTGTGGTGCAGCCGGAGAGGAGGAGCTCCGCGAGCGCCACGGTGGCGGCCAGCTCCAGGTCCCGGGGCGTGAGCCGGGCCCAGACCGGGTAAAGGTTCTGCAGCCACGGGAAGAGCGGAGCGTTGGCCACCGGCCCCCAGGCCCGGGTGAGGGTCTGGTAGAAGTGGTGGTGGGTGTTGATGAGCCCCGGCAGCATCACGTGGCGGCCGGCGTCGAAGGTCTCCTGGCAGGGCGCCGCGGGCAGTTGCCCGGCCGCCAGCACTTCGACGATGACGCCGCCGCTCACCACCACTCCGCCGGAGGCGTCGAGGGTGTTGGCGGTAAAGGCGCCGAGGGGATTTTTGATCCAAAGCCGGGATTCGGGCGTGGGTGCGGGCATCATGGTGTCCTGTCTGGGAGCGGAATGGAATGCCAGCTCAGTGATGCCCTGTCTGCTGATCCAGGGTGCCGGCGCCGCGGCCGGTCGGGCCAGCCTAGGCAGGCCGCGGCTTCCGCGTCAATGGGCGCGCCGGGGGTGAGGACCCGGAAACATGAATTTCACATCACGAAATTAACTTTCCAAAAAGTGTGGCGCGGGCCACAGTGCGGTGCTACTCTCGATCTTGCCAAAGGCGGGCCCCCGGACTTCGGGGAAGCTATCTACCAGGCGCAACTTAACCTTCAAAAGCACATGCTGAAGCCTGGTAACCGTCGCAACTGGTCCTGTCTTTCCACCCCGGCGTACCGGCTTCCACCGCAAAAGGGAGTCGCATCATGAGCACCACTGTCACGGCCCAGGAACTTTTGGCCAGGTCCATCGAGTTGGCCACGGCCAACGTCCTCAACAGCGGGGGCCCGTTCGGCGCCGTCGTTGTCACCGCAGACGGGCAGACGTTCGACGGCGTCAACCGCGTCACCGCCACCAACGATCCCACCGCCCACGCGGAAGTCACGGCCATCCGCCGCGCGTGCAGCGAACTGGGCACCTTCGATCTTTCCGGCGCCACCCTCTACACCAGCTGCGAGCCGTGCCCCATGTGCCTGGCCTCTGCGCTGTGGGCACGCGTGGAGCGGGTGGTGTTCGCCGCGGACCGGCACGACGCCGCGTCCGTGGGCTTCGACGACGCCGTGTTCTACGAGTACTTCGAAAATGGCGAGCGCGATGCGCTGATGCCGGTGGCGAAACTGGAACTCGAGGACCCCCAGGCCCCGCCCATCCTCGAGCCGTTCACCACCTGGAACACGCTCGAATCCAGGATTGACTACTAGGTCCGGAGGCTGACATGACAATCCTGGACACCACTTCCGGCACCCCGCAGCACCCGGCAACGCCCGAGCCGCCGCAGGCGCCCAACTCCTTCCTGGACCGCTTCTTCGAGATCACCAAGCGCGGCTCCACCGTGGCCCGCGAGGTCCGCGGCGGCCTGGTCACGTTCTTCACCATGGCCTACATCGTCATCCTGAACCCCCTGATCCTTGGCGGTTTCAGCGCGGACAACGCCCCCACCGACGTCGCCGGGGGCTGGCTGTCCGCCGCGCAGGTGGGCGCCGTCACCGGCCTCACCGCCGGCGTCATGACCATCCTCTTCGGCCTGGTGGCCAACCTCCCGTTCGGGCTCGCCGCAGGGCTCGGCATCAACTCCTTCCTGGCGGTGGCCGTGATCCAGGAGGTCACGTGGGCCGAGGCCATGGGACTGGTGGTGATCAACGGCATCCTGATCGTCCTCTTCGGCGTCACCGGCGCCCGCACCGCGATCTTCCGCGCGGTGCCGAAGGAACTGAAAGCCGCCATCACCGTGGGCATCGGCCTGTTCATCGCCTTCATCGGCTTTGTGGACTCCGGCTTCGTCCGGGCCACCACGGCCGGGCCCCCGGTCCAGCTGGGCGACAACGGGTCCATCACCTCGGTGCCCACCATGGTGTTCATCGTCGGCCTGCTGGTCATGGGCGTGCTGGTGGCCCGCAAGGTCCAGGGCGGGCTGCTGATCGGCATCGTGGCCACCACGGTGCTGGCCGGAGTGGTCGAGGCGTTCCTGAAGATCGGCCCCGGCAGCGCGAGCAACCCCGGCGGCTGGCACCTCAACACCCCGGTCCTCTCCGGGCAGCTGGTGTCCGCCCCGGACCTGTCCCTGGTGGGACAGTTCGACATGTTCGGCGCCTTCGGCCGGATCGGCGGGCTGGCAGCGACCATGCTGGTCTTCACCCTGGTGTTCACCAACTTCTTTGATGCCATGGGCACCATGACCGGCCTGGCGAAAAGCGCCGGCGTGGCGCACAAGGACGGCACGTTCCCGCGGCTGAAGTCCGCCTTCGTGGTCGAGGGCCTGGGGGCGGTGGCCGGCGGCGCCACCTCAGGATCGTCCAACACGGTGTACATCGACTCCGCGGCCGGCATCGGCGAAGGCGCCCGCACCGGACTGGCCTCCGTGATCACCGGCCTGCTGTTCCTGGGCTCGATGTTCCTGACCCCGCTCACCTCCGTGGTGCCGCTGGAAGTTGCCGCAGCCGCCCTGGTGGTGGTGGGCGCCATGATGATGGCCCAGATCCGCGAGATCAAGTTCAGCAAGTTCTCCGTGGCGCTGCCGGCCTTCCTCACCATCGTCACCATGCCGCTGACCTACTCCATCGCCAACGGCATCGGCGTCGGGTTCATCTCCTGGGCCGTGATCAGCGCCTGCTCCGGGAAAGCCCGCAAGGTGCACCCGCTGATGTGGGTGGTCACCGCCGGCTTCCTGGTGTACTTCGCCCGCGGCTCCATCAACGCGCTGCTGGGCGCCTAGGAAACCCAGCGTCCCCGGTGCTTCCCCGGGGGGCTGGAGAGGAACAAGAATATGGACACCATCGCCGCGCAGGAAAAGGGGGTGCAGCAATGCTGGATCTGATGCCGTCGCTCAAGGACTGGCAGCCCGTCGTTGACGGCGTGCGCTGCGCCGTCGCCACGGTGGTCGGCGCCGCAGGGTCCGTCCCGCGGCCGCTGGGCACGTCCATGGTGGTCGCCGAAACCGGCGAGGTGTTGGGCAGCCTCTCCGGCGGCTGCGTCGAAGGGGCCGTGGTTGCGGCGGCCCTGGACGTGATGGCCGACGGCGGCACCCGCCGCGAGTTCTTCGGTTACAGCGACGCGGACGCGTTCGCCGTCGGGCTCACCTGCGGCGGGGAGCTGGAAGTCCACATCGAACCGCTGGGCTCTGCTGTGTGGATGGGCGCCGCTGAACCAATGGGCGCCGCCGGGGGCTCCGGGCTTGGACGCCTGGAGGTCCCGGCGGGTTCCGGCGCCGGCACCGCGCTCGCGCTGATCCGCAGGGTGGACGCCGGCGGCGCGGGCGCCGTGGTGGTCCAGGATCCGGCGCACTGGCGGGCGGAGGCGTCGGCGGACCTGGCGGCACTGCTGGGTCCGGCCGCCGCCGGTGCCGGGGCACTCGTCCAGGCCGCCGCCCAGCTGGAACCGCTGCTGCGCGGCGGCCGGAACGGGCTGGTCCGGTTTGCCCCGCCGGAGGGCTGCCTTTCCGGCACAGGCGTGCCACCACACCCAGGCCCGGAGCCCATCACCTTGCTGGTGGAGAGCCGGCTTCCCGCGCCCCGGATGCTGGTGTTCGGCGCCAACGACTTCGGCGCGGCCCTGGTGCCGGCCGCCCGGCTGCTGGGGTACCACGTGACCCTGTGCGACGCGCGGCCGGCCTTCACCAGCCAGGAGCGGTTCGCCGCCGCGGACCAGGTGGTCACCGCGTGGCCGCACCAGTACCTGGCCGCCGAGGCCGCCGCCGGACGGCTCGATCCCCGCACCGTCGTGTGTGTGCTCACCCACGACCCCAAGTTCGACATCCCGCTCCTGCAGGCAGCGCTGGGCCTGGACCTGGCGTACGTCGGGGCGATGGGATCGCGCCGCAGCCACGCCCAGCGGCTGGAGTCCCTGCACGCCGCGGGAGTCACCCCGGCGGACACCGGCCGGCTGCATTCACCCATCGGCCTGGACCTGGGCGCCGTCACCCCGGCCGAGGTGGCGGTCTCCATCACCGCAGAGCTGGTGGCCAGCCGGAACCGTACCGCCAGCGGCCAGCCCCTGAAACACGGGAGCGGGCCCATCCACCAGCGCGCGGGCCGCCCCCACCCGGCCGGCGGGCCCAGAACCGCGGTACCGGTACCGGCCGCGCCGCCGGCTGCGGCCCCGCACCACCGCAGCTTTCACCACGCCGCCGCGGGGCGCCCCGCCCCGCCGGCCCTGACCCCGCAACACCAGGAGATGCCATGGACATGAACACCATCGAGGCGGTGGTCCGCACCGCGGACCCGGCTGACTGGCAGCCCGGGGACGCCTGGCTGGCCGGCGGCACCGTGCTCTTTTCCTACGGCAGCTTCGCGTTCGGCCAGGAACCGCTGCGGCGGCTGCTGGACCTCGGCGCCACCGGCTGGCCGGCCATCACCGTGTCCGGATCCGGCATCGACCTCGCCGCTACCTGCACCATCGCCGAACTTTATGCGCTGCCGGACAGCGGCTCCGTGGCCGGCCTGGACTGGCCCGCGCTGCAACTGGTCCGGCCTTGCTGCGATTCGTTCGTGGCGTCCTTCAAGATCTGGAACATGTCCACCGTTGGCGGCAACCTCTGCACGTCCCTGCCGGCCGGACCCATGATTTCCCTCTGCGCGGCCCTCGACGGCGTGGCCACACTCCTCGGACCGGGCGGCGCCAGCCGCACCGTCCCGGTGGCGGAGTTCGTCACCGGCGACGCCCGGAACGCCCTGGCCCCCGGCGAGCTGCTCCGCAGTATCCACCTGCCCGCGCGGGCCCTGGCCTCCCGGGTGGCGTTCCGCCGCCTGTCGCTGAGCAACCTGGGCCGCTCCGGAGCGCTGCTGATCGGACGGCACGAGCGTGCGGAAGACGGTGCCGACGGCACCCTGGTGCTCACCGTCACCGCCGCCACCAAGCGGCCCGTGCAGCTGCGCCTCGCCGGCACCGGCGGCATTAGCGGCACCGGGATGCCGACGGCGGCCGACCTGGCCGCGGCACTCGACGCAGCCATCCCGGACGGGCTCTATCACGACGACATCCACGGCCTGCCCGCCTGGCGCAAGGACATGACCTACCGGCTCGCGGAGGAGATCCGCGCCGAACTGGCAGCCCCGGCAGACACCCCGCCGGCCCGCGTCTCGGGCGATTTCTGGCCCCCGGCGCCGGCAGCACCACAGGCTTCACCACAGCAGGAAGGGGCCTGACCATGGCCAACCAGATGGAAATCAACGGCGTTCCGGCGCAGGCCGAGCCCCGGCCCGGGCAGTGCCTGCGGACGTTCCTGCGCGAGCAGGGGAACATGGGCGTCAAAAAAGGGTGCGACGGCGGCGACTGCGGCGCGTGCACCGTGCACGTGGACGGCACGCCGGTGCACAGCTGCATCTACCCCGCCGTCCGTGCGGAGGGCCGGTCCGTCACCACCGTGGAAGGACTGGCCGGGACAACACCCGGCACGGACCTGCACCCGATGCAGCAGCAGTTCATGGAGCGCCAGGGCTTCCAGTGCGGGTTCTGCACCGCCGGCATGGTGATGACGGCGGCCACGTTCGACGACGAACAGAAGGCCAACCTGCCGCGGAACCTCAAGGGGAACCTGTGCCGCTGCACCGGCTATCGGGCCATCGCGGACGCGGTCTGCGGGGACGCCGCGCACGGGCACCCGGACCCCGCCGGGCACGGGTCCGGGATCGCGGGGGAGGGCCAGCCCGGCCCCCGCCCCGGCCAGCTGGGCGACGACGTCCCCGCGCCCGCCAGCCGGGCAGTGGTCACCGGCACGGCGCGCTACACTCTGGACGTCCCGGCGTCGGAGTATCCGGGGCTGCTGCACATGAAGCTCCTGCGCTCCCCGCACGCCCACGCCCGCGTCCTGTCCATCGACACCGCGGACGCCCTTCGGATTCCCGGCGTCGAGGCGGTCTTCACGCACCGGGACGCCCCCGCGCAGCTGTTCTCCACGGCACAGCACGAGCTCTACACCGACGATCCGGACGACACCCGGGTGCTCGATGACGTGGTCCGGTTCATCGGGCAGCGGGTGGCCGCCGTCGTCGCCGATTCCGTGGCCGCCGCGGAAGCCGGGGCACGGGCCCTGAAGGTGGAGTACCAGGTGCTGGACGCCGTCTTCACCCCGCAGGAGGCCATGCTGCCCGGCGCCCCCGCTCTCCACGGCGACAAGGACGCCGCCACAGCCCGCATCGGCCGGCCGGAGCAGAACGTCGTGGCCGAGCTGCACTCCGAACTGGGCGACGTCGCCGCGGCCTTCGCGGCAGCCGACTTCATCCACGAACAGACCTACCGCACCCAGCGGGTGCAGCACACGGCGCTGGAGACGCACGCCGCGATCGCCACGATCGACGACGACGGCCGGCTCCAGGTCCGCACGTCCAGCCAGGTGCCCTTCCTGGTCCGGCGCACCCTTGGCCGGCTCTTCGACCTGCCGGAGGACCGCATCAGGGTGGTCGCCGGTCGGGTGGGCGGCGGCTTCGGCGGCAAGCAGGAAGTCCTCACCGAGGACATCGTGGCCCTGGCCGCGCTGAAACTGCGGCGGCCCGTGCAGCTCGAGTTCACCCGGACCGAGCAGCTCACGGCCTCCACCACCCGGCACCCGTTCACCATCCAGCTCAAGGCCGCCGCCAGCAGCGCCGGAAAGCTGACCGCGCTGCAGCTGGAGGTGCTGACCAACGCCGGCGCCTACGGCAACCACTCCGTGGGGGTGATGTTCCACGGCTGCGGCGAATCCCTGGCCATCTACAACTGCGCCAACAAAAAAGTGGACGCGCACGCCGTGTACACCAACACGGTGCCGTCCGGCGCGTTCCGCGGGTACGGGCTCAGCCAGATGATCTTCGCGATCGAGTCCGCGGTGGACGAGCTCGCCGCCGGGATCGGCATGGACCCGATGGAGTTCCGCCGCCGCAACATGGTCCGCGAGGGCGACGACATGCTCTCCACCCACCCCGACCCGGAGGAGGACGTCCTCTACGGCAGCTACGGGCTGGACCAGTGCACCCGGCTGGTGCAGGACGCGCTGGCACGCGGCGCGGAACGCTATCGGAACGCCGGGCTGGCTGATCTCGGCCCGGACTGGGTCACCGGGGAAGGCTCGGCGCTGTCCATGATCGACACCGTCCCGCCGCGCGGCCACTTCGCGCATTCCAGGCTCCGGCTCCAGCCGGACGGGACCTACCGGGTGGATGTGGGCACCGCGGAGTTCGGCAACGGCACCACCACGGTGCACGCGCAGCTGGCCGCTACCGCCCTGTCCACCACCGCGGGCCGGATCACGGTGCGGCAGTCGGACACGGACCTGGTGGACCACGATTCCGGGGCGTTCGGCTCGGCCGGGACGGTGGTGGCCGGGAAGGCCACGCTGGCCGCTGCCGAGGACCTGGCGGTGCGGATCCGCGCGTTCGCCGCCGGGCTCCGGCAGGTCCAGGCTTCCGGGTGCGTGCTGGAGGATGACGCGGTCATCTGCGAGGGGACCCGGGTGCCGCTGGCGGAACTCCACAGCGCCGCCGAGGCGGCCGGCGTCGACCTTTCCGCCGAGGGGCACTGGGGCGGCACGCCGCGGTCTGTGGCGTTCAACGTGCACGGGTTCCGGGTGGCGGTGAACACCGGGACCGGGGAGCTGCGGATCCTGCAAAGCGTCCAGGCCGCCGACGCCGGCGTGGTGGTGAACCCGCGGCAGTGCCGCGGGCAGATCGAGGGCGGCATTGCGCAGGCGCTCGGCGCCGCGCTCTATGAGGAGGTCAAGGTGGACGACGCCGGCCGGGTCACCACCGACATCCTCCGGCAGTACCACATCCCGTCCTTCGCGGACGTGCCCCGCAGCGAGGTGTACTTCGCCGACACCAACGACAAGCTGGGCCCGCTGGGCGCGAAATCCATGAGCGAGAGCCCGTTCAACCCGGTGGCGCCGGCGCTGGCCAACGCCATCCGCAACGCCACGGGAATCCGGTTCGCGGACCTGCCCATCGCCCGGGACAAGATCTACCTGGGCCTGAAAGAAGCGGGCCTGGCCGCGGCCCGCTGAAACCAACGCGGGGTCAGCTACGGCCCAAGGAAGGCGCCCTCATGGACCGCGTCTGACCCCGCGTTGGTGCTACCGGCCTATAGTCGGATGATGGAACAGCGAATCTTGGGCAAAACCGGCCGGTCCGTCTCCGTCGTCGGACTGGGGACCTGGCAGCTTGGCGCGGACTGGGGAAAGGTGGACCCGGCGCAGGCCCGCGCGGTCCTGGCCGCCTGCGTGGACGCCGGCGTCACGTTCTTCGACACCGCGGACGTGTACGGCGACGGCCGCTGGATCGCGGCGCAGGACGGCGTCAGCACGGTGATCCCGGGTGCGCGCAGCGTGGACCAGGCCCGGGCCAACGCCGAGGCCGCCGGGGTCCGCGGGATCGACGCGACGTTCGACGTCGGGGTCCGGGAAATTTACGACAAGTACTTCCGCGCGTCCATCCACCCGCGCTGGTAGCCGCTTCTACACTCCAACGCGGCGGTCACTCCGGCGGATACCAGACCCGGGTGCCCTCCACGCGGGCGAACTTGGTCAGGGAATGGGGTTTGGCGGACGTGGCGGTCATGATGTCCAGGACCTCCACGTTCCGGACCAGGAGCGCGTCGCCGATCAGCGAGCGGTGGCAGCGCCAGGGGACGGCTTCGGCGCACATGATGGCCGCGTTGGCGGTCCGTCCGTGGTCCATCAGCTGCTCGACGGCGGCCGTGAAGTCTTCGGTCTGCATGTAGTCCGCGTATCCCCGGAAGGACGCGTTCCGCCAGGCGCCGTTGGGGCTGTCCTTCCGGGCATGCCGCAGCCCGCCGAGGGCCGCCATCCGCCGGTAGGTGATGCCGCGGGCGCGCACGCTCGCCGCCAGGGCGTCCGTGTTGAACTGGGGATTGTGCCGCGACTTCGGCACCGTGCGCACGTCAATCAGCCGTTTGATGCCGTGGGCCTCCAGGATGCCGATGAACTCGTCGATGGGGTGAGTGGAGTGGCCCACCGTGAAGATGGTCATGTCCGTCATGCCCCCATGCTAGGCCGGGGCGGGGGCCTGCGCCGCCGCCGGGGGCCGGGTCGTCCGGTGCCGGTAGTCTGGTGCACCGGCGGGCGGAGAAGGGGAAAGGAATGCGGTGACGTCATCCATTGACGCGTTTGTGGACCGGCTGGCTGCCGTGGACACGGGGCCTGCGTGCAACAACTTCTTCGACCACTCCGTGCCGGAGAACGCGCTGCGGCGGCGGAATCTGGGCATCTACCTGGGCGAGATGCAGGAGCGCGCCCCGACGGTCCTGCTGGTGGGGGAGGCGCCGGGGTTCCGGGGCATGCGGATCACTGGGGTTCCCTTCACCAACCGGACCATGTTCGAGGGCCCGGCGAACGCGCTGGGCCTGTTCGGGCCCGGCAAGGGCTACGTGCTGCCGGCGGATGCCGCCGGGGTGGCGGCCGAGCCCACCGCGACGGTGATGTGGCAGGTTCTGGCCGAACTGGGCGTCCTGCCCCTGCTCTGGAGCGCCTGCCCGTGGCACACCCACCAGCCCGGGCGGCCGCTGTCCAACCGCACGCCCAACGCCGCCGAAGCCGCTCTGGGTACGCCGTTCTGGCAGGCGCTCGCGGGCATGTTCCCCATCGAGACGGTGGTGGCGGTAGGGAATGTGGCGCACCGCAGCCTGCAGCGCAGCGGCGTGGACGCACCGAAAATCCGGCACCCCGCGCACGGAGGCAGGTCCGGCTTCAAGCAGGGCCTGGCGGGGCTGCTGCTCCCCGCCCGCTGACGCCGCGTTGCGTTTCCCCTTCCCGCATCGGGTCGGTCGGTCTCGACACGCTGAAGCGGGCGCTCCTAGGCTAGCTGAGGCAGAGGCAGAAGGGATGGCCGGCTGGGTCCAGGAAGACCCGGAAGGTCGTTCCCGGCTGGTGCTCGTGCTTGGTCGCGCCGAGCTCGAGCACTGCCGCCTCAGCCTCGTCGAGGTCATCGACGACGAGGTCGAGGTGCATCTGCTGCGGCACGTCTTGGCCGGGCCATTGCGGCGGCGTGAACGACTCCACCTTCTGGAAGTTGATTGAATCGCCGTACTCGGCGCGAACGGAGCTCCAGCCGTCGTCGCCCTGCTCGATATTCCAGTCGAGGAGGGCGCCGTAGAACTCCGCCAGGGTCTTGGGGTCCGGGCAGTCGAGAACGACGGCCGGGAAGCGTGCGATAGCCATGCCGCTCACTCTAGGCGTCGGAACGCCATAGAAACAGCAGATCGCGGCGGGGTTTTTAGGGCACCGCCGCGAACTGCCAACTCGACACCCCGCCGCCCGATGGCACTGGCACGGTCTTCGGGCACCCATTCCGGGTTGAGATGCTTCCCGAGGAAGGGTAAACCTGCCATCATTCAAGGAGGTCTCCTTGAATGAGTGATGGAAATGAACGGGCCAGCGGCGTTCCAGCCGGCCTATCCCGGGAGGTCTCAGATGGATTCTCTGACCCTGATTGGTGTCGTCCTTCTTACTGCGGTGCTTTGGATGACGTTTGTCTGCGGCATGCTTGCCCGTCTCGCTCGCTCTGAACGCCGCGCAGGGTTGAGAGCCCCGCGCACGGATTCGCATGTTATTGGGCGGAGGCATGGGACCGGAACCCCGAGGAGACCTAAACTGCGGCGGCGGACGACGCGGCAGGTCGTCATGCACCCTCCCAGGAAGCCACTACCCCAGTCGTCGCCCCGAAATCACGCTAGGCTCATGGCTGAAGTGCCGGAACGGGTTCCACCGATCAGGGATTCAAGATTCTTTCAAGGAAGGTCAATATGGGTGACGGAGAAAAAGCAGGGAAGCCGGTCCCAGACGAGCAGTTTGTTCACGGCGGCCAACACATCAAGGGACAGACCGACGACGTCTCGGCCAGGGACTCTTACCTTGCGGACATAGCCAACTCGATTGACCCGGACATGGGCACTCCGGAAGGGGGCTCTGACCCCGTGGAGCCGCAGACTCGGGAGTAACTGTGAGCTGATCCATCCGGGCCGGGAAAGGTGCACACCCAGCAAGTTTGGTTGAGGGGTGGCTTCAGTCGAGCAGGTGCAGCTGGTCCTTGGTGTCCAGGTCCTCGCCGCCGGAGAGGTCGCTGCAGTCCACCAGGTCGATGAGGTCCGGGTGGGCCTGCAGGAAGTGCCGGGCGCCGGCGTCGCCCGTTGCCGTCTCCGCAGCGCCGGCGCGGAGGCCGGCGTCCAGGAGCAGCGGGTGGCCCCGCCGGAGGATACCGTCCGGGCCGCGGTAAGCCGCAGCGGTCACCCGGCCGGGCCGGTGGGCCGCGATCAGCCGGGCCACCGTTTCCGGGGCCAGGCCGGGCTGGTCCACCAGGGCCATGAGCACGTGGTCCCCCGGGGCGGCCGCGGCGAGCCCCGCCCGGAACGAGCCGCCCATGCCGCCGGCCCAGTCCGGGTTCTCGATCACGCGGCACCGGCTGAGGTCGGCGGTGCCGCGGACCTCAGCCGCGCCGGCGCCGAGCACCGCCACCACCTCGCGGCAGCCGCCGTCGAGCAGCACGTCGGCCAGTACCTCAACGAGGGTGCGGCCGCGGAACGGCAGCAGCGCCTTGGGCCCGAGCCCCAGCCGCGTCCCCGCGCCCGCGGCGAGCAGCACCGCCGTCGTTGGTTGTGAGTCCGTCATGGACCCAGCCTATGCACCGGGTTGGCACTTCACGGCAGTCCCGGGCGGGAACACTGCCGCGAAGTGCGCACTCGGCGGGGTCAGGCGTCGCCGCCCGCGCCCCCGGTGGTGCCGGCCGTGACGTCCAGGAGCTTGTAGCGGTCCATGGCGTACGACGGCGCGCCCTCCTCCACCTCGCCCCTCGCCGCGAGCAGCTGCAGGGTCTTCACCACAATCGAGTGGGTGTCGTTCTTGAAGAAGCGGCGGGCGGCGGCGCGGGTGTCGGAGAACCCGAACCCGTCCGCACCGAGCGAGGCAAACTGGTGCGGCAGGAACTGGCGGATCTGGTCCGGCACCGCCTTCATGTAGTCGCTCACGGCCACGATCGGGCCCGTGGCCCCGGCCAGCTGCTGGGCGACGAACGGGACGCGGGCGGGCTGGCCGGGGTTGAGGAAGGCTTCCTCTTCGGCGGCCAGCCCGTCCCGGCGGAGCTCGTTCCAGGACGTGACGGACCAGACGTCGGCGGAGACGCCCCAGTCCTCGGCGAGGACGCGCTGGGCCTCGAGGGCCCAGGGGACGGAGACGCCGGAGGCCAGGATCTGGCTCTTGGGGCCTTCCAGGTCCGACGCCGACACCCGGTAGATGCCCTTCAGCACACCGTTGACGTCGAGGTTCTCAGGTTCGGCGGGCTGGAGGATGGGCTCGTTGTAGACCGTGAGGTAGTACATCAGGTTCCGGCCCGGGTCGTTGTCGGCCGGACCCGGACCGTACATCCGCTCCAGCCCGTCCCGGATGATGTGGCCCATTTCGTAGCCGTAGGCGGGGTCGTAGGTGACGACGGCGGGGTTGGTGGCGGCCAGGATGGGGGAGTGGCCGTCGGCGTGCTGCAGGCCTTCACCGGTGAGGGTGGTGCGGCCCGCGGTGGCGCCGATGATGAACCCGCGGGTCATCTGGTCCGCGGCGGCCCAGAAGGAATCGCCCGTGCGCTGGAAGCCGAACATCGAGTAGAAGACGTAGATCGGGATCAGCGGTTCGCCGTGCGTGGCGTAGGACGTGCCCGCCGCGGTGAACGCTGCCACCGCGCCGGCCTCGTTGATGCCCGGGTGGATCAGCTGGCCCTGGGCGGATTCCTTGTAGGCGAGCACCAGGTCCCGGTCCACCGAGAGATAGGCCTGGCCGTCGGGGTTGTAGATCTTCGCGGAGGGGAAGAACGCGTCCATGCCGAACGTGCGCGATTCATCCGGCACGATCGGGACAATGCGGTGGCCGAACTTCTTGTCCCGCAGCAGGTCCTTGAGCAGGCGCACAAACGCCATGGTGGTGGCGGCCTTCTGCTTCCCGGAGCCGCGGCGGGCCACCTCAAAGGTTTTCGGCTCAGGCAGCTCCACGGGGGCGTGGGCCGCCCGGCGTTCGGGGACGAAGCCGCCGAGGGCTTTACGGCGTTCCATGAGGTACTGGATTTCGGGGGCGTCCGGGCCGGGGTGGTAGTACGGGGGCCGGTAGGGGTCCGCTTCGAGCTGGTCATCGGTGATGGGGATGCGGAGGTGGTCACGGAAGGCTTTGAGGTCCGCGAGGGTGAGTTTCTTCATCTGGTGGGTCGCGTTGCGGCCCTCGAAGTGGGTGCCCAGGCCGTAGCCCTTGACCGTGTGGGCCAGGATGACGGTGGGTTTGCCCTTGAACTCGGTCGCGGCCTTGTACGCGGCATAGACCTTGTTGTAGTCGTGGCCGCCGCGCTTGAGGTTCCAGATCTGGTCATCGGTGAGGTCCTGGACCAGTTCCTTGGTCTGCGGGGTCTGCCCGAAGAAGTGCTCGCGGACGAACGCGCCGGACTCGGCCTTGTAGGTCTGGTAGTCCCCGTCGACGGTTTCGTTCATGATCTTCACGAGCGAGCCGTCCTCGTCCTTGGCGAGCAGGTCATCCCACTCCCGGCCCCAGACGACCTTGATCACGTTCCAGCCCGCGCCGCGGAAGAACGCCTCGAGTTCCTGCATGATCTTCCCGTTGCCCCGGACCGGTCCGTCCAGGCGCTGGAGGTTGCAGTTGATCACGAAGTTCAGGTTGTCGAGCTTGTCGTTCGCGGCCAGCTGGAGCAGGCCGCGGGACTCGGGCTCGTCCATTTCCCCGTCACCAAGGAACGCCCAGACCTGCTGGTCCGAGGTGTCCTTCAGGCCCCGGTTGTGCAGGTACCGGTTGGACTGGGCCTGGTAGATCGCGTTCATCGGACCGATGCCCATCGACACGGTCGGGAACTCCCAGAACTCCGGCATCAGCCGCGGGTGCGGGTACGAGGACAGCGCGTGGCCTTCCTTGGACTTCTCCTGCCGGAACCCGTCCAGGTCCTCCTCGGTCAACCGGCCTTCCATAAACGCCCGGGCGTACATGCCGGGGGAGGCGTGGCCCTGGAAAAAGACCTGGTCCCCGCCGCCGGGAGCGTCCTTGCCGCGGAAGAAGTGGTTGAACCCGACCTCATACAGGGTCGCAGCACCGGCATAGGTCGAGATGTGCCCGCCGACGCCGATATCCGAGCGCTGCGCCCGGTGCACCATGACCGCCGCGTTCCACCGCAGCCACGCCCGGTACTTCCGCTCAATCTCCTCGTCCCCGGGGAACGGCGCTTCCTGGTCCACCGGAATCGTGTTCACGTAATCCGTGGTGGTCACCATCGGAACACCCACACTCTGCGCACCCGCCCGCTGAAGCAGGCTCCGCATAATGTACTGGGCACGCTCCGTGCCCTGATCCTGAATCAAAGCATCCAGGGACTCCAGCCACTCGGCGGTCTCTTCCGGATCACGATCAGGCAGCTGGTTAGTCAACCCGCTGAGGATATGGGAGGTCTCTTCTCCTGCAGCCACGTCCAACCTCTCTTTCGTCGTTGAATGGCAGGTAGCGTTTTTCATTATGTGAGAAAACTTTTCTATAATTCGAGATTATCGAGGCCGGCGAAAGCCCGTCAAGGCAGGATGACGCATCCCCGTCGGCCGCGCAGTCACAATCGGTGCCTACGCTTGTCCGGCCTCCCCGGGGCACCGTTGTCTGCCGGCGTGGCCGCGGGTAGCTTGACAGGATGACTGACCGAGACGATTTTCTTCTGTGGGTCAAGACCACCCTGTATGGGGCCGAACTCGCCCTCCACAACGGCGACGCGGCACCGCGCCGGGCGATCTGGTCACGAAACGAGCCCGTCAGCGTCCTCGGCGCATGGCGCAATTCCTTCGGGCAAGCGGAACTGGAAGAACTCTTCAGCTACCTTGCCGAGAGTTTCTCCGACTGCACCTCTTACGCGTTCGAGCTCCAGGCGTACGACGTCGTGGGGGGCATGGCGTACACCGTAGGCCTGGAGCACACGGCCGCCTCCGTCGATGGAACGCCGCGCACCTACACTCTGCGCGCCACCCAGGTGTACCGGCGGGAAGACGGCGCGTGGAAGGTGGCCCACCGCCACGCTGACACGGTGGACGGCTGACCACCCGGACCACAGAACGAGCCCGGCAGCCAGGCGCACCGCTCAGGCGAGCAGCCGGCCCCAGCGCGGGTCCAGCAGCGGCGCGCCCGCCATGCTGAGGCAGTGCCACAGCGTCACCGCCACGGAGTCCAGCACGGGCACGCCCGTTGCCGCCTCGACCTCGGCGGTGATGTTGGCACCGTAGAGGTTGGTGCAGAGGTAAATGATGGCGTCCGGGCCGGACCCGGCAAGCTCCAAAGACCCGGGCCGCATCTCGGCGTCGGAGACCCGGGCAAAGGATTCGTTGTCGCTGAGGCCCAGGAACCGGTGGTCCACGGTCTTGATGCCCTCCCGGAGGTAGGACGCCATGATCTGTTCGTTGACGTCGCCGGTGTAGGGGGTGAAGAGCCCGATGCGGTCGGTGCCGAAGGCCCGGAACGCCTCCAGGTACGCCAGCGTGGAGGTGGTGGCCGGGATGCCGGTGGCGTCCGTGATCTCCGCGACCAGCCGGCGGTCGTGGTCGGCGCCGAGCCAGGATCCGGAGGTGCCGTTCCAGGCGATGACGTCCACGTCGGCCGTGGCGAGCAGTTCGGCGGCCTGACGCATGACGGCGGCGTCGAACTGCTTGTCCGAGGACTGGTCCAGGGCGATCCGGGTGACCGGGATCCGGGTGGAGTGGATGGTGACGTCGTCGCGGCTGCCGAGGATCCGGTAGCTCTGCGGTTCGAGGCAGGTGTTGGAGGACGGCACAATCATGCCGATGCGGGTGGGACGGGTTGCGGAAGGCATGGGTACTCCTAGCGGGCGGCCGGGGAGGCGCTGGCCTGGGCGGCGGGAATGAGGGCGGACGCGGTGGACTCCTGGTGTTCGCGGAACCCGAGGCGGGGCACGAACCGGCCCACGGGGCCGGGATCGTGGAACCCGCCCTGGTCCAGCACCACGCGTCCGGCGGAGACGACGACGGCGGGCCACCCGGTGAGGTTCCGGCCGTCGAACGGGGAGAAATCGGTGCCCATGTGGAGGGCGCCGCCGTCGACCGTGCGTTCCTCGGCCGGGTCGAAGACGACCAGGTCGGCATCGAACCCGGGCGCGATGGTGCCCTTGCCGGGCAGGGCGTTGATGCGGGCCGGGCCGGCGGAGAAGACTTCCACGAAGTCCTCCACGCGCGCCTCGGCGGAGGCGCCCATCAGGGCCGAGAACGTGACGGGCATCCGGGTTTCCACGCCCGGGAGCCCGTGCGGCATCTCGCGGATGTCGTCCGTGCGCTCCCGCTTCTGCGTGAGGTCGTAGCAGGAGTGGTCGGACGCGACGGTGTGGATGGCCCCGTCGGCCAGCCGTTCCCGGAGCGCGGCCACCGTCTCCGGGCTGCGCATGGGCGGGCAGCAGGCGTACCACTCCGGCACCCGCGATCCGTAGACGGTGTCGTCCAGGGTCAGGTAGTGCGGGCAGGTTTCGGAGTAGGCCTCCTGGCCGCGGCTGCGGGCCCCGCTGACCAGGTCGACGGCGCCGGGCGTGGACTGGTGCACAAAGTAGACGGGAGCGCCGGTGTACTCGGCCATGGCCAGGGTTTCCTTGACGGAGACTTCCTCGGCCAGTTCGGGGCGGGTGCGGTGCAGGTGTTCGACGCCGATCCGGCCGTCGTCCGCGTGCTGCGTGGTGCAGTCCGTGATGATGGGGTCGTGCTCGGCATGGATGTACGTGAGGCCGTCGAGGCGGACCATCTCGCGCATGACCTTCAGGATGGTGTCCCCGTCCGCCATGGTGGTGCCGCGGTTGGTGGTGTACATCTTGACGGACCGGACGCCCTCGGCGGCGAGCTGTTCCAGCTGCCAGGGCACGGTTTCGTCCCAGGTGATGACGGAGCCGTGCAGGGCGACGTCGCAGCGGGCGTCCCGGGCCAGTTCCTTCTTGTGCAGGACGGCCGCGAGCGGGGTTTCCCGGGCGTCGCGGGGGATGCCGAAGTCGATGATGGTGGTGGTGCCGCCCCACAGCGCTGCGGTGGAGGTGGTCTTGTAGTCGTCGAGGGTGCGGAACCGGCCGGTGACCTGGGCGACGTGGCAGTGCCCGTCGACCCCGCCGGGGATGATCAGCATGCCGGCGGCGTCGATGGTGCGGGTGGCGGCGGGGACGGGCCCGGCGGCGTTGGCGAGCCGTTCGATGCGGCCGTCCCGGACCACGATGTGGGCGTGCTGGCGGCCGAAGCTGTTGACCACGGTGCCATTGGCGATGACGAGTTCTGGGGTGTCGGACATCGGTGTCCTCCTAGAGAGAAGTAGCTGGTTGGCCGGCGTGGGCCGTGGTGTGTGCTGTGTTTTGCGTGGCGTTCTGCGCCGCGGTGAGGGCCGCGTCCAGGTGGGCGGAGAGGCCGCGGCGGGCCTTGGCCGGGGGCGCCGCGAAGGCGCCGGCGCGGTGCGGGCCGGAGTCGAGGGCCGCCACGGCTTCCGCCATCCGGATGCCGGCGGAGATGCCGTCCACCACCGGGACGCCGATCTGCCCGCGGAGCTCCCGGGCCAGGCCGGCGAGCGGCGCCCCGGCGAGGATCACGACGTCGGCCCCGTCCTCGGCGACGGCCTGGTGGCTGAGGGCCAGCAGGGTGGCCTTGAAATCCTGCTGCACGGAGGCGATGCCGTGAAGCGCCTCGTTGATGGAGCGGATGGAGGCGAGCCGCCCGCCGAGGCCGAAGCGTTCCACGCAGTCGCGGTACCAGGGCCGGATCCGGTCCGAGATGGCGATGATGGAGAACCGGTGGCCCTGCAGGGCGGCGGCGCAGAGGGCGGCCTCGGTGATCCCGATGACGGGGACGTCAGTGAGTTCCTTCAGCGCCGGCATCCCGGGGTCCCCGAAGGCGGCCACAACGACGGCGTCGATCCCGTGTTCAGGCCCCGCGTGCTCGGCGACGATCTCGGCGACGGCCCCCGCCGCGATCAGGGATTCGAAGCGGGTTTCGATGTACTCGACGCCGTACGCGGCGGTCCGGACCACGAGTTCGGTGCCGGGGGAGGCGGAGCGCAGTGCCTCCGCCTCGATCAGCGCGGTGACGTCGTCGCTGATGTTGGGGTTGATGACTAGGAGTTTCATAAGTTCTTCCGATGCAAGGCGGGTTCGGTCCGGCTGAAATCCTCCGGAAACTGTTCACGGTATTTGCCGATGTGCGACGCCGACTGGGCGGCGGCGCGCTCCGGGTCGCCGCTGGCGATGGCGGCGTAGAGGGCGCGGTGTTCCTCGATGAGTTCGGGCAGGTCGCTGACGTGGCGGAAGAGCCAGTGCATGCGGCCCTGGAGCGGTTCCAGCGCGGACTTGAGGAAGCCGTTGTCCGCGATCCGGGTGATGGCGTCGTGGAATTCGCTGTTGGCCCGGTGGGCCTCCATGACGGCGCCCTTGGCCAGGCAGCGGTCGGCCTCGTCCAGCATGGCCTGGAGGCCGCGGAGGTCCTCGGCGGTGGCGCGGGTGGCGGCCAGCCGGCAGGCCAGCACCTCGAGGGACTGCCGGACGTCGAACAGGTCCTCGACGTCCTTGGGGCTCAGGGTGCTGACCTCGGCGCCGCGGGCACCGCGGTCACTGATGAGCCCTTCCTGGCGCAGCATGCGCAGCGCTTCGCGGACGGGGAGGCGTGAGACGTTGAATTCGGCGGCGAGGTCGCGTTCCACCAGCCTGGTGCCGGGAACGTAGTGCCCTTCGAAGATCCTGTTGCGGAGGGTGTCCCGGACGGCCTCGCGGAGGGGGCGTTCTTTGTCCTGGGTGTCTTCTGCGGTGTGCATGGTTCTCCACTTTCGGTTCTTGTCTGGCATTGCGTTCCCGGCATCAGGAACAGGCGCGTGTGGCTAGCTTAGACAGGTAGCCGTTTGTTGTAGTTCAGGGTCAGGACGGAGGCTCCCATAACAATCGCGGATCCCACGAAGTACAGCAGCGCCCAGGTGTAGGAGCCGGTGGCGCCCACAATGAGGCCCACCGCGATCGGGGTCACGAAGCCGGAGATGTTGCCGCTGAAGTTCATCGCGCCGCCCAGGACGCCGGCGTTGGTGCGGCCGCCCAGGATGGACGGGATGCTCCAGAACAGGCCCACCCAGCGGAGGAAGAACATCACCACGGACAGGAGCACTACCGCCGTCGTCGGGTCCGCCACCACCGTGACGCCGATCAGGCCGCCGATCACCACCACGCTGGAGATGCCCAGGAGGGTGCGCATCACGCGGTTGGCGGAGGCGCCGGTGGACTGCCACTTGTCCGCGATGGTGCCGCCCAGGATCTCGCCGACGAAGCCGGCGCCGAAGATCACGAAGGTGGACCAGCCGATGGTCTTGAGGTCGAAGCCCTTGTCCTGCGCCAGGTAGAGCGGGCCCCAGGTCAGCAGGCCGTAGAAGACGCCGTTGAAGCCGAGCCAGCCGAAGCACATGGCCCAGAAGGAGCGGAATTTCAGGTAGGGCAGGAGGGCACGCTTGCCCTTGCTGCCATCGAGCTCGGCGGCGGCGTCTTCGGCCGCGTGGGAGGCCTCGATGTACTCGGCCTCGGCGTCATTGACCCCGCGGTGCTGGCGGGGGTTGTCGCGGACGTACCACCAGACGGCCAGGCCCATGAGGACCGTGGCGGCGCCGGCGATGATGAACGCGATGCGCCAGCTGCCGGTGGAGGCGATGAGGCCGGCGATGATGATGCCGCCGAGGCCCGCGCCCAGCGGAGCGCCGGCGTCGAGGATGGTGGCACCGCGTCCGCGCTCCGACTTGTGCATCCAGATGGCGTTGAGCTTGCCGCCGGCCGGCATAACGCCGGCTTCGGTGACGCCGATGCCCAGGCGGGCAATGAACATGCTGAGGAAGCCGCCGGCCATGCCGGAGGCCGCGGTGGCCGCGCCCCAGCCGACGCAGGACGCCGTCATGACTTTGCGGGGGCCGAACTTGTCAATGAGCAGGCCCACCGGGACCTGCATCAGGGCGTAGGTCCAGAAGAAGGCGGAGAGCAGGAGGCCCACCAGCTCGGGCGCCAGGTTGAATTCCTTCTGGATGATGGGGAGGGCTACCGAGATGGAGCCCCTGTCGATGTAGTTGACGGCGACCAGGACCAGCAGGAGCAGGAACATTTTCCAGCGGACGTTGGTGCGACGTTGCACGCCGTCCTTGCCGGTTTTGTCCTGCGGCAGCGGTACCGCGGTTTCGGTGTTAGGAAGTGACACAACTTCTCCTTTACAGAGAGGAAGAACTGCAGGCGGGGAAAAGACTTGGGTTTCGCGGGGGCGGGGCCAGTTGGTGGGGGTCCCCGGTCCGGTCCCGAAGCGCCGCTCGAATGGGGGTGCGGCGCGGGGATCATCTCGCGATCTTTTGGGATCCCAATTTGGGATCCCAAAATCAGAGTAGGAGTGACCCGCGCCACTGTCAAGGGATTGCGGCGGATTTGACCCACCTGCGCCAAATCACCGATTGTGACAAAGCAGCGCGGGGTCAGGCGCGGCCCATGGAGCCGCCCCGGATGGGCGATAGCTGCCCGCTATGGGCTGCGGGCACGCAAAAAGGGCCCGGTGCCCCGGGCCCTTCATGTGGTGGCGCGATGTACGGAGGTTCAGCTGCCCCGGTACGTGGAGTACGCGAACGGGCTCAGCAGCAGCGGCACGTGGTAGTGGGCCTCCGACTCCAGGATGCCGAAGGTGAGGATGACCTCGGGGAAGAACGTTTCGGTCCCGCTGTCGGCGAAGTACTTGCCCGTGTCGAAGGCCAGACGGTAGGTGCCCGTGGGCAGCCGATCCGGGCCCAGCTGCTTGATGCGGCCGTCCCCGTCCGTGGTGCCCTCGGCGATCTGGACCCAGCGCTCGCCGTCGAGCATGTGCAGGGTGACCGGGACGTCCGCCGCGGGCTTGCCGGAGCCGGTGTCGAGGATATGGGTGGTGACGTGGGACATGCTCATTGTTCAATCAGCCCTTCGAGTCGGAGCACCGCGATTTCCCGCAGCTGCTGCCCGATAATTTCCTGTTCTTTCTCCGGAGTGTGGCTGAGCCTCGTGTTGAGGGCCGCCAGGATCTCTTCGCGGCTGCGTCCGGCGGCGCGGATCAGGAACACTTGCCCGAACTTCTCCTCGTAGGCCCGGTTGCCGTCCGCCAGGGCCTGCGCGACGGCGGCATCGGCCTCGCCGAGTCCGGCCTGTTCCGCCTGGGACAGCTTGGCCTCCGTACTGTTTCCCTGGGCCCGCTCGCCGATCCGCGGGTGGTGCGCCAGGGCGGCGTCGATTTCGGCCGGGGCGAACGGGTTGGCCGTGCGGCGTCCGGCGTCGAGGAGCGCGTCGAGGCTGGGGTAGGGGCGGGCGTCGGCCAGGCCGTCAATCCAGCGCTGAATGTCCAGGCAGGGCCGGAGTGCGGCGGCGGCCTCGTCCCGGCCGGCCGCATTGAACTCTTTAAGGTGCATGAGGCGGATCCTCGTGTTTGATGCTGGCATCCACGGTGTAGGGCTATGCGGACAATGCATTCCGCATCATGGAACTGTTATTTCAGCATATGCAAAAAGTGAACCGTACCGGCCTGCCGGTGTCAACTCCCTGGCCCGCTTGATGACGTACCCGCGGGCCCGTTGGCGGCGTGGCCCTCCGCGCACCACGTTAGTGTGGGAAGCCTCCCTGTCCATGGATGAAAGGCAGTGTCATGAGAGATCCGAACGAACCAGGTGTCGACCCGGCCGGCCTTCGCGGGCCCGGCGACCCGGACGCCGTCGAGGCCCGCCAGCCGCACGCCGAACCGCACCAGGCAGGCAACATCCGCGAGGAACAGCTGACCCAGGCCGGGGGAACGGTGCCGGCCGCCTACGTGGGGTCCGGGGATCCGGACGCGGAGGACAAGCCCGAGGACGCCGCCGACGCGGGCACGTGGGACGACGAAATCTAGGCCCAGCTGAGCCGGCTGTCCGCGGCGGCAGCCGGCTCACAGCTTCCGCATAGCTGGCCTGGCTAGTGTGGACTGCCATGGAACAGACCACACCGCCCTCCGATTTGCGCGCCCCCGGCGCCCCCGGCGCCCGGCCTCCCCGCCGGATACGCGGCAGGTTGGCGATAACGGCAGCGGTGGCGCTGTGCGCAGTAGGGCTGGGGGCTGGCGTCAACGCCGTCGCGCACGCGCATACGACGGCGGCCGGCCAGCCGGCAGGCCAGGCGCCGGCCACCACACCACCGGCGTCCGCCGCGGCGCCCGCACCCTCCGCCATTGACGCGGAACTCGAGGCCGAGATCAATGCCGTGATCGACGCCAACAGCGACTACCAAGTGGGCGTCGCCGTCGTTGACGTGTCGGACGGCGCCGACCCAGCCGACGTCCACGAATACGGGGTGCAGGCGCCTTTTGTTGCGGCCAGCACCGCCAAAGTCCTGGCTGCCGAGGCCTACTACCACCAGGTCGAAACGGGGGAGGCTTCGCTGGACGACCCGCTGGGGGCGTACACCGCGGAGTTCCAGCTGCGGGCCATGATCCAGCAGAGCGACAACGACTCTTGGTCGCTGATCATGGACGCCGTGGGGCATGAGGAGCTGGCGGAGTACGCGGCGTCGATCGGCGTGGACTACGCCGCCACCAGCAACACGCTCACCCCCGCGGAGATGGCCCGCATCCTGGGCGGCCTGTACTCCGGGACGCTGCTGGAGCCCGCGGACACCGCCCAGCTGCTCTCCTACATGCAGGACACCAACAACGAGTCGCTCATCCCCGCCGCAGTCCCGGACGGCATCACCGTGTTCCATAAGTACGGGCTGCTGAACGGGGCGCTGCACGACGCCGGAATCCTCGCCAAGGACGGCAAGGCCTACGCCGTGGTGATCTACACCAAGGGCGCCGGCATGGAGAGCGTCCCCGCGCGGACTGAAGTCATCCACGACCTGACGTCCGCCGTCACGGGCGCATTGTTTTAGTCAGGCTGCGCCGCCCGGCGGTCCGGGGGCACTTTGGTGCCCTCCGGCGTCGCGATCCACGATGGCGGCGGCGTGTCCCGTGTCAATGTGCCCCCGGACGGCCGGTACCGGGGCCGGCACCGCCGCCAGCCGCCGTCGGGAGCCTGCAGCAGCAAGCGAGCCAGGGGACATGTCCCCTGGCTCGTGGTGCGCCGATGCGTGATCAGCGGTGGAGCCTGGCCACGTCACTCTTTTCCCAGCGGGTCCAATCGGACCAATGGTCGCTGTTGCCGCTGCGGACGCGGAAGGAAACCAGCTGGTAAACCTCCTCGCTGCCCCGGCGGTCCAGGTTCGGCACGCGGTCGTAGCTGTGAATCGTCACGGAGTCGTCACGGGGATCGAAGGACCTCCAGAACGTGGACTTCCCCAGGAAGTCGTCATTCCGGCCGCGGTCGTCTTCGAAGCGCAGCTGGCGGATCTCCACAGTCTTGTTGCCATTGCAGTCCACATAGATCCGGAAATCCACTCTGACTTTGCTTCTGTCCTTGTTGTCGTGCTTGATGGGCTTGAGCGGATCGACTGTGCAGCCGCGCTCGGAGGTTGAGGCAAAGGCTGGCCCGGCCGCTGCGACAGGTCCTCCGATGAGCCCCAGGGCGACGGCGGGAATCAGCGCGATCCTGGCCGCCCGGGAGCGGGTCTTTCTTGGTGGCTTGGTGATGGACATTGTCTTCGTTCTTCTGCCTGGAAACGCAATGTATAGCTCCGGACGGCGGCCGCCTGACCGCACCGCGGTGGCGCCGCGATCGAAGGCGGCGTGCCAGTCCAATGTGAAGTAGCCCGCCCGTACGGTGGGAGGCTCGAAGCCGGCGTCAACTCATATCGGTTGAGGGACCCGGTCCCTTAATCGTCGGACTGTTGCGGCTCCCGGGCAATAGGTCCCCGGGTGTCCGGGGTAGCCGGGCTGGCGGTCCGGGGGCACTTTGGTGTCCGCCGCCGTCGTAATGTAGGACGGCGGCGGCGTGTCCCGTGTCGATGTGCCCCCGGGCGGCCGGAGGGTGCCGCGAAAGCAGCCCCGGGCCGCTACTTGCCCAGGAACCCCAGCAGCGCCTCGTTGACCTCGGCGGCGTGGGTCCACAGCATGCCGTGCGGGGCGCCGTCGATCTCCACGTACTCGGCACTGGGCAGGGCCTTGGCGAACCGGCGGCCCGTGACGTCGATGGGCAGGATGTTGTCCGCGGTGCCGTGGACAATCAGCGCGGGGACGTCGATCTTGGGGATGTCGGCCCGGAAGTCGGTGAGCCAGGTGGGCTGCGCGGCCGCGGACGCGGTGGGGCCGCCCGAGGTGGCGAGGTTCCAGCCGGCGCGCATCACTTCCTCGGACAGCCGCGGCGTGCCCAGGAACGTGTCGCTGTTGTAGAAGTTCTTGAAGAAGTCGGTGAAGAACGCATACCGGTCCGCGGTGACGGCCTCCAGCAGGCCGTCGAACACGGACTGCGGGACGCCGTCGGGGTTGTCCTCCGTCTGCAGGACGTAGGGCTCCAGTGAGCCGAGGAACGCGGCCTTCGCCACCCGGGCCGAGCCGTAGGTGCCCAGGTAGCGGCCCACCTCGCCGGTGCCCATCGAGAAGCCCACCAGGACGGCGTCGTTCAGGTCCAGGGTGGTGAGCAGGGTGTTGAGGTCCGCGGCGAAGGTGTCGTAGTCATAGCCGTCGGTGGGCTTGCTGGACTTGCCGAACCCGCGGCGGTCGTACGTGATGACGCGGTAGCCGGCGCCCAGCAGGGCCGTGGTCTGCTTCTCCCAGGAGGATCCGTCCAGCGGGTAGCCGTGGATCAGCACCACCGGCTGCCCGGTGCCGTGGTCTTCGTAGTAGAGCTCGACGTCGGTGCTGTTTTCGGTTCCAACCTTGATGTAAGCCATGTCAGCGGTCCTCTCGGTACGGTGCGGAAGTCAGTGCGTGCGCGGCGCTGGTGCCACTGTACGGAACCAACGCCGGCAGGGAACAGGGTGTTCCCGCAGGTCCGCATTTTGCCGCGCATACCCCAGGGGGTATAGTAGGAAGGACGGACCTACCAACAAGGAGAACCAGATGTGCCGACAGGTTGCATGCAAGAAGTGCGGTAAGACCACTTGGGCCGGCTGCGGCCAGCACGTTGACCAGGTCATGCGCGGCGTCAAGAGCGCCGACCGCTGCAAGGGCCACGAGGGTGAAGCCAGCACCAAGACCGGCTTCTTCGCCAAGCTTTTCGGCCGCTAACCCGGTACTCCCTGCTGGACCGCGGAACCCCGTCGCACACCGTGCGGCGGGGTTCTGCGCGTTAACCCGCGGGCCGCTTAGCCCCGCAGCGCCGTCGCCACCACGTCGGTCAGCTGGTGGATCGCGGCCAGGCGTTCCTCGCTCTCGCCGTCCTCACCCCAGGTGTAGATGGTGAGCGCGTACGAGTGCTCGCCGCGGGTGAGGAGCGCGGCGTCGTGTACGTAGCCCTCCAGCTCGCCGTATTTGTGCTGCACGGTGATGTCCGGCCCGACGGCGGCCGGAATGAGCCGTTCGTTGTTGGTCTGCTGCATGTAGCCGAGCAGTTCCTGGGTGTGCTCCGCGTTTAGCAGGGTGCCGGCGGACAGTTGCGTGAGCACTGACGCCATCTCGGCGGCGGTCAGCAGGTTCTCTTCCGGGTCGTAGCTGATCCCGATCGAGGCGGCGTACTCAATCAGCTGCGGGTAGCCGATGTCCTGCATCAGCAGCAGCCAGGCGTCGTTGCTGCTCGCGTTGACCATCGCCTGGAGCTGGAACTGCGCGGTGTAGCTGCCCAGCGGCACGTCCAGCTCTTTCTCGCCGGTCTCCACCAGGTGGTAGTAAGCCGCCGCGGTGATGATTTTGGCGGTGCTGGCCGCGACGAATTCGGTGCCGTCGCCGTAGCTGCGCGGTTCGCCGCCGTGGGTGTCGGCGAGGACGACGCCGATACGGTAGGTGGCGTTTTCGGCCAGGATCCGGGCAATCCCGGCGTCAACGGTGTCAAGGTCGACGGCGGGCCGCGGGGGTTCCGCCGGCGGGGCCGCCGCCGCGGGCGGTTCCTCCCATTGGCTTTCGACGGCGGCCAGGAATCCGGTCCGCGGGTCCGGTCCCGTGCGGATCGCGGCGGCGGTGACCACGCCCAGCACCACAAGGACGGCGGCCGCCCAGACCAGGAGCAGTTTGCCCTGGGCGGTGACGGGCTGGGCGGCAGGACGGGGGGGTCCCGAGGGGTTCATGAAGCAGGGCCTTCCGGATGAAACTAGGGGGTTTCCTGCAATTTATGCCCGCCCGGGGGACATGTCCAAAGGCCGCGCGGTGCGCCGCGAAGGTGAGGGCAAACTCCCAGCTGGGCTTGCGCCGCCGTCGGGCGCGCCGCCCCCGCCGGCACCGTTAGGCTGGCAGCTATGCCGACGAATATCACCGTGAGCCTGCCGGACCCCACCCTGCGCGAGTACCTGACGCCCCGCCCGGAAGTGACCGTGCTCGAATGGGACCTGGCCGGCGAGCCGCCGGCGCCACGGATCGACATTGTGGTCCAGCCGTACATGGGCGGCACGGAGGTCCTGCGCGGGCTGGAACAGGTGGAGACCGGGCTGGTGCAGAGCCAGTCGATCGGCTACGACGGCGTCGCCGAGCAGCTGCCGGACGGGCGGGTGTTCGCCAACGCGGCCGGTGTGCACGAGACCTCCACGGCGGAGCTCACCCTTGCCCTGATCCTGGCCAGCCAGCGCGAGTTCCCGCGGCTGCTGGCGAACCAGCAGGAGGGGCGCTGGGAGACCCGGCCCACGGCCAGCCTGGCGGACCGGCGGGTGCTGATTGTGGGCTACGGCGGCGTGGGCAAGGCGATCGAGGACCGGCTGCTGCCGTTCGAGACCACCGTGACCCGGGTGGCCAGCCGCGCGCGGGAGGATGCCCGCGGCCACGTCCACGGCATCGGCGAGCTGCACAGCCTGCTCCCGGAACACGACATTGTGGTGGTGGGCGTGCCGCTGAGCGATGCCACCCGCCACCTGATCGACGACGCCTTCCTTGCGGCCATGCCCGACGGCGCGCTGCTGGTCAATGTGGCCCGCGGGCCGGTGGCGGACACCGACGCCCTGGTCAAGCACACCGGGGCGGGCCGGATCCGCGCCGCCCTGGACGTCACCGACCCCGAGCCACTGCCGCAGGACCACCCGCTGTGGCGGACCCCCGGCGTCATCATCAGCCCGCACGTGGGCGGCGCCAGCTCGGCCATGCGCCCGCGGATGGGGAAGCTGCTGCAGCGCCAGATCGACCTGATGCTGGCCGGCGAACCGCCGGTGAACGTGGTCCTGGGCGGGTAAGCGCCCGAACCGCGGGATGGGCTGAGACAGCTGCGCGCCGACAACACAGAAAAGGCGATGCCCAGGGAGGGCATCGCCTTTTCTGCCGTTTGCCTTGGCCGTTTACCCGATGAGGAGGGTGATAAGTCGCAGGGACGAAGCCACGATGGTGATCAGGCCGACGACTGCAAAGAAGTTCTGCCACCACTTGTTGCGGAGTTCGCCCATGACTGCCGTCTTGTTGCTCATGACGATCAGCAGGACGCCGAGCAGAGGCGCGATCAGCACGGTGAGGGACTGGGCGATGACAATCAGACCCACGGGTGAGGACTGGAATGAGAGGGTGATGATCAGTCCGAAGGCAAGGATCACACCCGTGACGATCCGGGCGGCGGGTGAGCCCGCCTTCGCTCCACGGCCCATGGCGTCGGAGAGCATGGTGCCGCCTGCTGTGGCGTTGGCGATCATCGAGGAGAACGCGGCGCCGGACAGGCCCAGCGCAAAGAGCATCGAGCCCACCGGCCCGGCGAGGGGTTCGAAGATGGAGGCCAGGGCGCCGATGGACGTCGCTTCGCCGCCGGTCTGGCCCAGCACGGAGGCTGCCACGAGGATGACCAGGGCGGTCATGATGCCGGGGGCGACGATCCCGGGAATGGTGTCGACAAGGGTGATGTCCCGGTAGTCGGCGCGGGTCCGCTTGTGTTCTTTGACGCCGTAGGAGGTGTAGAACGCGGCGTTGATCGAGAAGTTTGTGCCGACCAGCGCGACCACCAGGATCTCGCTCCCTGCGGGCAGCGAGGGAATGGCGCCTTCAAGGGCCCGGTACCAGTCGGGCTGGGCGACGACGGCGCTGGCCACGAACGCAACGGCCATGAGGGCGACGATGACCAGCAGGGCTTTTTCGACGATTCCGTAGACGTTGCGGAAGGCAAGGACGAGAGCGACCGCTGCTGTGCAAACGACGGTCCACAGGACAGGGGATCCCCCGAACACCAAGGACAGGCCGAGCCCGGAACCTACGGCGTTGCCGACCGAGAACATCAAGGTGATGCCAAAGACGCCGAGGCCGGCCAAGACGCCAAGCGGCCTGCCAAGGTGTTCCTTGATGGAAGTGATCAGGGACGTGGGTGTGGCGATGCCGAGCCGGACGCTCATGTCGGTGAAGAAGATCATGAGGATGGTGGAGACTGCGATGACCCAGACCAGGGTGTAGTCGTAGCGGCTGCCGGCCTGCACAGCGGTGGTGAGGTTGCCGGGGCCGAACTGCCAGGCGCCCACGACGAAGGCGGGGCCCATCAGGGCCAGGTAACCCAGGAAAGTGCGTTGTTTTTTCGTGGCGTCTTCGGCCTGGTGTCCTTGCTGGGTTGCCATCTGTTCTTCCCTGTGACCTGAGCGGCTGATGGTCTTATTCTGCTCGCGCATCGGCGAGTCCTCCTTCTACAGCGACATTGCTGGGGGCGTCGTTGGCCCGGGGTGGAGAGTAAAAAGCTGGGGCACAGGCGGCGGGCCAGGGGGCCCGCCGCCCGTGAGGACCCGTGATGGGTGGGGTCAGACGGCGGCGGTGGTGGTGACCTTGCCGATGTTTGCGGCGGCGAAGGCTTCCGCGATTTCGGTATCGGCGCCCTCGGTCAGGGGCAGGAGCGGGGTGCGCACTGTGGCGTGGTCCAGGATGCCCCGGTTCACGAGGCCCCACTTCAGGGCGACGGTGCCTTCCATGTGGGAGCCGCGGTGGTACACGTTCTTGGTGACCGGGAGCAGGCGCTCATGGATTGCGTGGGCGCGGGGGTAGTCCTGTGCTTTGCCGGCTTCGATGAGTTCGACGAGCAGCTCGGGGGCGATGTTGCCGTAGCCGACGAGGAGACCGTCGACATCGAACATTGTCGGCAGCAGGTACTCGTCGTGGCAGGACAGGATCTGCAGCTCCGGGTACGCGGCGCGCAGCGCAGGGATCTCCGTGTACCACCGGCGCATGTTCCGGACACCGTTCTTCGTGGCGAAGACGCCCTCCTGGCCGGCGATCTCCAGCTGAGTGTCGAGGTTGTAGCTCGCCTTGGTGTTGTCAGGGTACTGGAAGAGGATCAGCGGCAGGCCGGACTCTTCGTAGATCTCCTTGTAGCGCGACTGGGGTGCGCCGTCCTGGTATCCGAAGCGCAGCCACCCGTGGGAGGGGTAGACGAGACCGGCTGCCGCGCCGGCTTCGACGGCCTTCTTGGCCTCGAGGGCGGCGGTCTTGTTGCCCTCCTTGGTGATGCCGGCCACCACCGGTACACGGCCGTCGGTCGATGCCACGAACGCGCGGATCACGTCCAGCTGCTCCTCTTCGGTGAGGAACGTGCCTTCGCCGGCGTGCCCCAGGACGACGAGGCTCTTCACGCCCTCAATCGATCCGAGCCATGAACCCAGACGCTGGATTGCAGCGTAGTCGACAGCGCCATCTTCGGTGAACGGGGTGACAGGTGCGGGGCTGAGGCCGCGGAGATCGAGTGTCATAACAGCTACCTTCTTGTCTTCTTTGATGGTCGGTAGTCCCGCTAGCATGAGAACGTTTGCGGGAACGTTTTCATTCTGCAACGTGGTGCAGCTCACTGTCAAGAGAACGTTTTCATTCGAAGGGAATAGAGTGGTTC
The DNA here is from genome assembly GCF_001512305.1 of Arthrobacter sp. EPSL27. GTDB lineage: Bacteria > Actinomycetota > Actinomycetes > Actinomycetales > Micrococcaceae > Arthrobacter. The sequence goes on along the minus strand of NZ_LNUT01000005.1, from coordinate 1,341,235 downwards.
CAAGTACCACTCGCAGAGGAGCCCCGATGGAACCCGCAGCCGCCAATGTCACGCTGAGAGACGTCGCTGCCGCCAGCGGAGTGAGTGTTTCCACGGCCAGCCGTGCCCTCGACGAACGCGGCACAGCTTCCAGGTCCGCCGCCGCGGTCCATGTCCGCAAAGTGGCCGAGGAACTCGGTTACCGCAGGAACTCCTTCGCTTCCAGTCTCCGCCGCGGTGAAACCCGGACCCTGGGAGTCCTTGTGCCGCGGCTCAGCGATACCGTGATGGCCCTGATGTTTGAAGAACTCGAACGGGCAGCCGCCGACCGCGGCTATTTCGCGATGGTCGCTACCAGCGGGGACGAGCCGGACGATGAACGCCGGGCGGCCGAGACTCTGCTTGACCGTAATGTTGACGGACTCATCCTCGCGACAGCCCGCCTGGACGACGAGCTTCCCCGCCTCCTGCGGGAACGCCGGGTCACGCACGCGCTCGTTCTGCGCACCGACGGGAACAGCCCGTCCGCGCTGGGAGACGACGAGGTGGGCGGCTATCTGGCCGTCCGGCATCTGATCGACCTGGGGCATAGGGACATCGCAGTCGTGACGGGACCGTCGTTCACGTCCACAGCCGTCGGCCGCCTGGCCGGAGCCCGGCGGGCGCTGGACGAGGCAGGTCTCGGGCTGCCGGCGGAATGGGTGCAGGCCGGCGGCTACGGCATCGAAAACGGTCTCCTGACCGGGGAGCGCCTGCTCGGCGCGAGCCGCCGGCCGCAGGCAATATTCGCCGCCAACGACAATATTGCCTTGGGCGTCATCGCAGCGGCACACCGGCGCGGACTCACGGTCGGTTCCGATCTGGCGCTGGTCGGCTACAACGACACCCCGCTCTCGGCGATGTTGCCGACGCCCCTCACGTCCGTCCGGGTCCCTCTGGACCAGATCGCCAGGGCTGCCATCAGCCTTATCACCGAGCCGGACAAGGAGCCTCGAGTCCAAAAGTTCATGCCCACCCTCATTCCGCGGGAATCGAGCCGGCGCCCCAGAAGCGCCCCGGAGGATGCCGACTTAAGAAATGCCTGAGCTGCTTCTCGGTCCTGGAACCTCGTATGAGGCGGCGCTGGAGTGGGCCGCACGGATCGCGGCCGAGTGCCGTTGCGCGCAGACTCCTCCGGCGTTCGAGGTCGTCCACCCGGACGACGATCGAGCCTGTGGTCAACATCCTGTGGGATCAGGTTTTCTTGAGCTCCTCGGCAAGCATCACGATGATCCCGCTGGGACCGCGGACGTAGGAGAGCTTGTAGATGTCCTTGTAGGTCGCGACGCCGCGCAGTGGATAGCAGCCGTGCCGCGCGGCGATGTCTATGGCGTTGTCGATGCTGTCGACGGAGAACGCCACCCGGTGCATGCCGATTTCGTTGGGGCGGGTGGGCTCCGTCTCGATTGCCTCGGGGTGGAGGTACTCGAACAGCTCGAGCCGGCCCTGGCCGTCCGGCGTTTGCAGCATGGCGATCTTGGCGTGGTTGCCATCGACGCCGACGGCGATGTCCGTCCAATCGCCGCTGACCGTGTCCCGGCCTATCACGGTCAGTCCAAGGTCGGTGAAGAAAGCGATCGCGGCTTCGAGGTCGCGCACGGCGATGCCCACGTTCTCCAGTTTGATGCCCATGCGCTACAGGCTACCGAGACAGGGGACCCAATGCCGAGGTCCAAAGCCGCCAATTGGACCTGTAATACTCAGACGATGGCCGTCTCCTTTGAGTGCACAACGCACACAAGTCTCCCCAAATCAGAGTTGTTCGACCGCGCCCGCAGCATCGATGCCCATAAAGACTCCATGGCGAAGTCCCGTGAGGAAGCGATAGCCGGCGTGACAGCTGGCCTGATCTCCCTTGGCGAGGAGGTCACATGGCGGGCCTGGCACTTTGGCCTTCCGCTTCAAATGACCAGCCGCGTCACGGAAATGCAAGCGCCATACTATTTCGTGGATGAGCAGGTCAAAGGACCATTTCGGCGGTTCCGGCACAGGCACGAATTCACGGACAATGGGGCGGGCTCCACGATGATTGACCGAATCGAGTTCACGGCACCGTTCGGCCCGTTAGGGCGTTTGGCGGAAAAACTCGTGCTGGCCCGGTACCTAAAAAACCTGATCGAGGCGCGGGGGCGGCACCTCGCCGGCGGTAGGCCGGAATAGCCGGGTGAGGCCAGCCCGCACACGCAAGGGGGCTGGCCTCACCTCCCTAATGGTTGCCCAGTCGGGCGACCTCGAGGGCTTCTCGTACAGTCCTGGCCACGGCCGGTGCTTGCGCGAGGTCGGAGTGCACGCAGATGGACTGCGCGGTGACCGGCAGGAGTGTGCCGTCCACAGTCGTGACGGTCCCTTCCATCAAGGCCTGGAGTGTCCGGGAACGCACAGACTCCAACGGTCGTTCCTTGGGTTTCCGTTGCACGATGAGGTTCCCGTCTTTGCTGTAGTCGAGGTCGACGTAGAACTCGGGAACGAACGCTACCCCGCAGGCAGCGGCGGCCGTCTCGTGCGCCGTTCCTGCGAGCCCGTAGACGGGGACACCATACTGCCCGGCGACTTCACAGATTGCCCGCATAAGGTCCTCGTCGGTGGCGGCCATACCGAAGAGTGCCCCGTGGGGTTTGATGTGGTCCAGAGGCGTTCCGTGGGCCGCCAGGAAGCCCACAAGTGCGCCGACCTGATAACGCACCAGATCGCGGGCTTCCTCGGCGGTGATCGCCATCTTCCTGCGTCCGAAGCCGGTGATGTCCGGCAACCCGGGGTGGGCGCCGACCGTGACACCGGCCGCCGCCGCCGCCTGCACGGTGCGGTCCATAGTGCCGGGATCGCCAGCGTGCATGCCGCAGGCGACATTTACTGTGTCGACGATTTTTAGTATTTCCTCATCGTTGCCGAATGAGTGGATCCCGATGTCTTCACCCAGGTCCGAGTTGATGGTGATGGTGGTAGTCATGTCCTAGACCTCCGGCGCCGTACGTCCCTGCAGGGCCGCCTCGGAGGCCGCGGCGAGTGCCAGAAGTTCCCGCTCCCCATAGGGGACGGCCATGAACTCCAGGCCGACGGGCAGCCCCTCAGTAGTCTGCCCGGCCGGGATGGTGATCGCGGGGAACAGGAGCTGGGATGCGATGACGGTGTTGGTGGGGTACGTCAGGCAGGTCCAGCGGTCCGCAAAGATGTCCTCGCGTGTGGGTGCAGGAAGTTTGGCGTCCGGGAAGGCGATGGCGTCCAGCTTGTTCTTCGCCATGATGCCGATGACTTGTCGCTGGAACGCGGTCTGGGCGAGAAGGCGTTCCACGTAATGGGAATCATCGGTGGGCTGTTCCGGGCCAGCCACGATTGCCTCAAGGAGATCCAGCTTCTCGTGGTATTGCTTTGTCTCGATCAGGTGCCGCATGGAGGGAATCCCCACCGAGGGGCGGGCGCTGACGAAGTCGTTCATGTCGGACTGCGACCGCGTGGTGTAGAGCGAAGTGAAGCCCACCTGGTCCTCGAGGTTGTCGATTGTGATGTCGACGAGTTCGGCGCCGGCGGCGCCCAGGGACGCCAGCGCGTGTTCGATGGTGCTGTTGACGGCGGCTCCGTCAGGGTCGGAGTTGTCCCCAAACGCCTGGCGAAGGACCCCAAACCGCTTGCCGGTCAGAGTCGCGTCGTGGAGTGCGTCCGCGTAAGGACCGCCTTGACCTGCAATGACTGCAGCAGCGGTGTAATCATCGGCTTCGTCGAAGCCGACCATAACGTCGAGGATCCGCGCGGCGTCTTCGACGGTCCGGGTCATCGGCCCCGCGGTGTCCTGGGGTTTGACCAGGGAAGACATTCCGGCACGGCTGATCAGTCCGGGGGTGACGCGGAGCCCCACGAGGCCGCAGAAGGACGCGGGCAGGCGGATCGATCCTCCGGTGTCCTCGCCGATCCCCACGAGGGAGAGATTCGCCGCTACGGCCGCGGCGGTTCCGGAGGACGATCCTCCGGGATCGCGGGAGAGGTCGTAGGGGTTCTTCGTTACCCCACTGCGCGAGGAGGTCGAGAACCAGGACGTCGCGAAGTCCGGGAGCGTGGTCTTTCCCAGAATGATGGCACCGGCGTCACGGAGCTTGGCGATGGCGGTCGCGTCCTGCTCCGGCTGGTAGTCGCCGGAGGCGATGCTGCCGAACGTCGTGGGCAGGCCGGCGGTTTCGATCTGGTCCTTGACCACCACCGGGACACCGTGCAGCGGTCCCGTGAGCCGGCCGGTTTCGGCGAGTTCCTTGTCGAGCCGGCGGGCTTCGTCAACTGCTGTTTGCGAGACGGAAATCAGCGAGTTGAGTTCCGGGCCGGATCGGTCGATTCGTTCGATGCGGTCCAGGTAGGCCTTCACGAGGTCCTCGGAGGTGAATTCACCACTGAGGAAAGCCGCGTGGGCCTGGGCGACGGTCAGCTCTTCGATGGGGCGTTCAATGGCCATGGTTTCACTGTTCCTTACTGGTGGTGCGCAGGGAAGGGGGCGTGGGCTTCAGCCCGGGTTCGGCGGGCTGCGGCGCCCGTGGTGGGGGTAATCTCCGTTGAAGAATTCCATTGTCTAACATTCAACATACGAATTATTACCTTCGGGTTTGACGCTTGTAAAGGCTGTGTTTCCATTGATGGGAAGAAGGGGGCTACATGTCCGGATTCGAGCCCGTGCAGCTCGGGCGTAAAGATGCATCCGGGCAAATCGCCCGGCAGTTGAGGAACGCGATTTCGCAAGGAGTCTGGCAGCCCGGTGAACGCCTGCCGACCGAACAGGAACTTGCCGACACTTTCGACGTTGCCCGCGCAACGGCCCGCGAAGGGCTGAAGCTCCTGTCCGCGACAGGCCTCGTGGTGTCGGCGCGAGGCAGCAACGGCGGAACGTTTGTCGCCGTGCCGGACGCCGAGGAAGTCGCCGAACAGCTCAGCGACGCGATTCAACTCTGGTATCGCGCCGGAAACGTCACTGTCCAGGACGTCGATGAAGCCCGTTGGGTTCTTGAAATGCACTGCGTGGACCTGGCGGCCCGGCGCCGCACCGAAGATGACCTAGAGGCTATCCGCCGCCCGGTGGAGGCATCGAGGGACCTCAGTATCGACATGGCCAGCTGGCTGGACCTCGACCTCTTGTTCCACACGGCCATCACGAAAGCCGCGAAAAATAAGATCCTGGAGCTCGCCATGACCGCCGTGCATCTGGCCCGGCCGGCCACGAACTCGGTGTTCGTCTCGTTCCTGGACCGCAAAGCCGTGACCGACCAGCACGAGGCCATTTACCTGGCAATCGCCGCGGGCGACGCGCAGGGCGCGCAGGCGGCCTTCCAGCGACACGTCGGCTATCTCGATGCGACGCGAAAAGAAGCGCTGGATGAGACCGACGCTGCCGACGTCCTCGTGGCGACCCTGCCAGAGGTGCACCGAGGTTCATCTGAGAAACAGGGCAGCTGACAACCGCAACCCAGCGACCAGCAACGCTACGATCATGTGATGGCTCGACTTATCGCTCCGGACGCAAAATTCCACTCATCCTGGCTGGAGGGGTCTGAAGAGTTCGACGGCGCCCGCCGGGATGGTGGGGGCGCTGATGACTGGCCCCTGGAGGAACTCAGGGACTTTCAGTCATTCCGCCGCTTCGTCGCTTTCCTTCTCGAGGATGCGTGGCCTGGGACCCCACGGAAACCGGGGTACGTCCCTTGCACGTACCTGTGGATCGTTGACGGCGACACATTCCTAGGCTCGCTGGCCATCAGACACGAATTGACCGACTTCCTTCTCAACGAGGGCGGGCACATCGGCTACAGCGTGAGACCGTCGGCCCGGCGCCGCGGACACGCGTCAACTGCCCTGGCCGATGCCCTGCCGCTGGCCAGGGAACTTGGTATCTCCCGCGTTTTGATCACCTGCGATGAGGATAACCTCGGCTCCCGGGCGACGATTGAAAAGAACGGCGGCGTCTACGAGGACTCCCGCAACGGCAAGCGGCGATACTGGGCCAACACCGAACACTCGGGCGCACCCTAACCCCACCCGCAGGAGGGGTACCGTTGAGACGTTGCCGAACAGGTCGGCAGCCCATTCAGGAGGCGACGTGGTCGTAGCACCGGAGACCGTGGACGGCGGAAAAGGCAGCGTCGAACTGCGCGACGACGGCGTCGTGCACTTGCGGTGGCTGTCCGGGATCAGCATTGAGGTTGAGGACGCCAAAGCCGCGATGGCGAAAGTCAACGAGGTATGCCAGGGCGTGCCACACCCGATGCTGGTGGACATGGCAGCCGTTGCCTCGGTCAGCCGGGAAGCCAGGGGCATCTGGTCTATTCCCTGCGACGCCTCCCGCATCGCCCTGCTGGGGCGATCACCCGTAGACCGGGTACTGGCGAACTTCTTCCTCGGCGTCCATGTACCTCCCTGCCCCACCCGGTTCTTCAATTCCCGCAGCGAGGCAACGGACTGGCTCAATGCCGTCCGGTAATCCCGTTATTCCTTCCGGTGGGCCGCAGTCGGCGACAGGCCGGGTCCTCCGGCGCCAGCCCGCGTCGCGGGACGCATGAATCCAGTGGAAGGCTCTGAGGATCCCCGCCTGGAGCACTTGGTTGACGGCATTGTCCGGCTTGCCGCCGGAGAGCTGGACGCGCGCATCGAGCCCTCGGAACGAGGAGACGCCATTGACGCGGTCATTACCGGAGTCAACCTCTTGGCAGAGGAGCTCGGGCACATCTATACGGAGCTGGAGGAACGCGTGGCCGCCCGGACGGCCATGCTGCGCCGGACGCAGGTGGAGCTGGAGCACATGGCAAAGACCGACGCTCTTACCGGCTTGGCCAACAGGACCCTGCTCAACGAGCGGATTCAGGAGGCCATCCGGACCGGCACCGAGAGCGGTGGCGCACCGGCAGTCCTTGTCCTGGACCTCGATTCCTTCAAAGCCATCAACGACACCCTGGGCCACAGTGCCGGCGATGCCGTTCTGATCGAGGTTTCCCGCCGCCTTCGCTCCGTCGTCCGGGCTTCGGACACGGTCGCCAGGCTCGGAGGCGACGAATTCGCAGCGCTCATTACCGGAGCGGGCGCGGACGAAGTCATGCTCATTGCTCACCGGGTGTGGGAAGCCCTGCAGGAGAGCATCGACATCGGAACTGAAACGGTGTGGACCACCGCCAGCATCGGAATTTGCCTGCGCGACGGCGGCTACTCGGCAGAGGAAATGATGCGGGATGCCGATATTGCCATGTACCAGGCCAAAGCCCAAGGCCGGAACAAGGTACAGCTTTTCCACCCTGACATGCTCAACGCCGTTCAGGAACGGTCCCGGATCACCGCTGAACTGCGGACGGCAGCCGAGAGCGGCCAGCTGGCGTTGCTCTACCAGCCCGTGATTGAACTGGCCTCGGGCAAGGTCACCGGCGTCGAAGCCCTGATCCGGTGGCACCACCCCGTTCACGGAACCATCATGCCGGACAACTTCATCAGCATCGCCGAAGAGACAGGCCTGATCCTGGAGCTGGGGCGGTGGGTCCTGCACGAAGGGATAGCCCAACTGGGCCGGTGGAAACAACAGGCTCCTCAGCTGACGGACTTCCGCCTGCACATCAACCTTTCGGCTGCCGAGCTCCTCCGCAGCGATCTGGTCGGAGACGTCACCGGGACGCTGACCAGGAATGAGATCGAACCCTCCCGCCTGGTCCTGGAGATCACCGAGAGTGTCCTGATGTCCCGGAGGACGGTGGAACAGCAGGTGCTGGAGAAGCTCCGCGCCGTCGGGGTCGGACTGCAGATTGACGACTTCGGCACCGGCTACTCCTCCATCAGTTATCTCCGGGACCTCCCGGCGGACACCGTCAAGGTCGACCGTTCCCTGATCAACAACCTCGAAACGGACTCCCGCCAGCAGAAATTCGTCGCCGCCATCCTGCAGCTCATTTCAGCAGCGGAACTCGAGGCGATCGTCGAAGGCATCGAAACCGCCGGGCAGGCCGCCTCACTGCAGGCAATGGGCTGCCTGTACGGGCAGGGCTATTACTACGGACGCCCCGTTCCCGCCGCGGAGATACTTGCTCGAATCAGCCATTCGGAGCCCCAAATGTAAGGTGGTTTCATGTCGAAACTCTGGGACCGGATGCTGCTCGTCCCTACGGTTGTGCGCTTGGCCTCCCGCGCCCCCCGAAACCCGCATATCGCCTGGGAACAGTACTGGACCGGCATCCAAAACACCGGTCACGACGGCGACGTCCTCTGGGACTCAGACTCCCCGGCCGAACGCCGGCAGTACACGGACCTGGTCCTTGCGCACTTTGACCCGGCACTTCCCGTCATCGACGTCGGTTGCGGCAACGGTACGTACACCCGGTGGCTGGCCACGCTCTTTCCCAAGGTGATCGGCGTCGACGTCTCCGCCGGCGCCATTGCCAGGGCCACACGGGAAGCCCGGAACACCCCCAATTGCTCCTTCACCGTACTGGACGCCACACAGGAGGGTGCCGGGGACGTCCTCCTGAATAAGTGGGGACCCGCGAACGTCTTTGTCCGCGGGGTGTTTCACGTCCTGAAACCCAACAAACAGGCCGCGATGGTGGAAAACCTCAAGACGGTAGCCGGAACGACGGGGCGGGTGTTTCTGGCGGAAACCAACTTCCCCGGAAACAGCCTGGAGTACCTGGCGGAACTTGGTGCGACCAGTGAGCATGTGCCCGGCCAGCTGCAGCGGGCGCTGGAAAACCTGCCCCGCCCGGGACGCTTCGGCGCCCGTGAACGGCTGGCAGTCTTCCCCGAAACGGACTGGTGCATCCTCGCCGACGGGCCGGTCAACATCGAGGTTGTCGCCATGAACCCCGCCGGTCACCCGCAACGGGTGCCGGGCTACTTCGCCCTGGTGGCTCCCGCTGGTGCGGCGGGATCGGCTGGGCCGATTCAGCGCTGAATACGGGTCAATGCGATCTTCGCCCCTGAAGGGTCAGTGACGATGGCGACGTAGTGTCCGGGCGCACTTTCGACGGGCGGAAGAAGGACCTTTCCGCCCAGATCGACCACTTTTTCAAGGGCGGCGTCGAGATCCTCCGGCTCGAAATAAGGGACGATGTCGCCTGCTTTGAGCACCCCCACCACCGGTGCGAAACCGTTTTCAAGGTCCGGGAATCCTCCTTCGACGTTTTCCGTCCGGAAGCGTGTGTGGCCCCCGGCGCTCGTTTCGAAGCCGAGCACCCCCTCATAAAAAGCGGCCGAGCGGGCGGGGTCCAGGGCTGCGATATCCAAGAATCCAAGTGGAAGCATGTGAGAGAGCATAAGTCTGTCCATGCCACACTGTGGACAAGCTCTCTCTGGGTGTGTCCTTATTGAAGGGCTTGGCGCCAGCCGGACGGGCCGGCGCGCGAACATTTGGGGGTATTTGTGAAGCTCTTACTTACATCAGGCGGCGTGACGAACCTGAGCATCCATGCCGCGCTGGTGCAGCTTCTCGACAAGCCGGTCGACCAGTGCCACGCCCTGGTGATCCCGACAGCCCAGTGGGGCCACCCGATGTGCGGGCCGACGTCGGTGCGCGGCCTCCTGGCCGCCGGGCCCGGCTCCCGACATTTGTCCGGCCTCGGCTGGGCATCCCTGGGCGTCCTCGAGCTCACCGCGCTGCCCACCATCGGCGCGGATCGGTGGGTCCCGTGGGTCCGGGAAGCCGACGTGCTCCTGGTCGACGGCGGCGACGCGACGTACCTGTGCCACTGGATGCGGAAGTCCGGGCTGGCCGAGCTTTTGCCGTCGCTCCCCGACAAGGTGTGGGTAGGAGTGAGTGCCGGAAGCATGGTGATGACGCCCCGGATCGGGAAGTACTTCGTCGAGTGGCCGTCCGCGCCGGATGACCGGACCCTCGGGGTGGTGGACTTCTCGATCTTCCCGCACCTGGACGCCTTCCCGACCAACACGCCGGCCCACGCAGAGCGGTGGGCCGCTGATATCGGAGTTCCTTCCTATGCCATCGACGAGCAGACAGCGATCAAGGTCGTTGACGGCTCCGTCGAGGTGGTCTCCGAAGGGCAATGGACGAAGTTCGGGTGAATGCCAAGTCGGACCACGTCGGCTTAGGGCCGGTGCGCCGGACTCGAACGGCGACGCCGGCGCAGAGGATGACGGCGGCGCCTCCCAGGACTGTGGCCCAGGTGAGTTGTTCGTGGAGAAGGAGAACGGCCCAGAGAATGCTGAGGACAGGTTGGCTGAGTTGTACCTGGCTGACCTGTGCCATAGGGCCGATGGCGAGCCCGCGGTACCACGCGAAAAAGCCGAGGAACATGCTCACCACAGCCAGATAGACGAACGCGGCCCACTCGCTCGGGGTCCCATTGGGTGGCTGCTGCGCAACGGCCGTGACCGTCAGGCCGAGCATCAGCGGGGACGCGATCGCGAGTGCCCATGAGACGGTTTGCCATGCCCCGAGTTCGCGGGCGAGCAGGCCGCCTTCCGCGTATCCGATGGCAGCAGCCAGGACGGCCGCGAAGAGCAACAGGTCGGATGAGGTGGGGTGGGCGAGGCCACCGCCCTGCAGCGCGGCGAACCCGATCGCCACGGCGGTGCCGCCAGCCGCCACAATCCAGAACGAGATGGGGGGTCGTTCCTTGCCACGGACTGCCGCCATGACGGCAGTAGCAGCGGGCAGGAGCGCGATCACCACCGCGCCGTGACTGGCAGGCGCTGTCGTAAGGGCGAAGGAGGTCAGGAGCGGGAACCCGATGACGATACCGCCGGCGACGACGGCCAGCCGGATCCACTGGCCGCCGATAGGGAACCGTTGCCGAGTCAGAGCCAGTGCTGCGATAGCGAGGGCAGCGGCGATCACTGCCCGCCCCGATCCGATGAACAGAGGTGAGAGGCCGCCGACTGCTACACGGGTGAAGGGGACGGTGAAGGAGAACGCGAGAACGCCGAGCAAACCCCAGGCGAGTCCGGCCCGCGAAGTCAGTAGCACGGACAGCTTCTTGATGATAGCGCTATTATTAGGGTTCATGACCAACGATAGCAGTACGAGGATCGTGACAGCCCTGCGGGAGTGGATCGCGGGTGCTCCTGCCGGCGCGAAACTGCCGTCCACCCGCTCGTTGGTGTCCCGGTACCAGGCCAGCCCCGTCACCGTACAGAAAGCGCTGCGCACCCTGACCGGGTTGGGACTGATTGAGAGCAGGCCCGGAGTGGGTACCTTCATTCGGGCCGTCCGCACCGCCAAGCCCTCTGATTTCGGCTGGCAGACCGCCGCACTCGGATCCCCACGCAACCGATTCTCCACGTCGCCGGCCACGATGCGGCCCACACCCGTAGACGCGATCTCTCTCCATGGCGGATACCCCGACCGGGAGCTCCTGCCTGAACGCCTCGTCCGTGCTGCACTTGCGCGGGCAGGACGCAGTGACGCCGCGCTCACGCGTTCCCCTGTGGCCGGTCTGCCGGAGTTGCAGTCGTGGTTTGCCTCCGAACTGGCTACAGCCACCCCCGTTGGAGTGACTCCGCCCCTGGCCGGTGACGTGATCGTGCTGCCTGGCAGTCAAAGCGGGCTCAGCTCGATCTTCCGTGCCTTGGTCACCGATGGCCGGCCCCTGCTGATCGAGTCCCCTTCGTACTGGGGCGCGATCCTCGCCGCCGCACAGGCAGGTGTACGCCTGGTCCCGATCGCCTCCGGCCCTACGGGCCCTGACCCGGAGGACGTCGCCCAGGCTTTCGAAGAAACCGGTGCCCGAGCGTTCTATGTTCAACCGAACTACGCCAATCCCACCGGAACCCAGTGGTCGTCTGAGACCGGAGGTCAGATACTCGACGTGGCCAGGACCTACGGGGCGTTCCTCATTGAGGATGACTGGGCCCACGACTTCGGGATCACCACCGGCCCGGCACCGGTAGCGGCCCAGGATGACAACGGGCACGTCGTCTATATCCGGTCATTGACTAAGAGCGTGTCGCCAGCCCTCAGAGTAGCCGCGATCATCGCGCGCGGACCGGCACGGGAACGGATCATCGCGGACAGGGCCGCAACGTCCATGTACGTCAGCGGCGTCCTGCAGGCCGCTGCCCTGGACATCGTCACTCACCCCGGTTGGCAGACCCACCTCCGCGGGCTCCGTCATCAACTCCGATCCCGCCGAGATCTGCTCGTCGACAGCCTTAGCCAGCACGCGCCGCTCGCTCAATTCGCGGCGGTCCCACCCGGGGGGTTGAACCTCTGGGTCCGGCTCCCCGACACCACAGACCTGCCCTCCTTCACTCAAGAGTGCGAGGCAAATAACGTCCTGGTTGCACCCGGAAACGAATGGTTCCCCGCAGAGCCAACAGGACCTTTTGTACGCCTCAACTACTCCGGCCCCAACCCTGGCGCATACCCGGAAGCAGCCCGCGTTATCGGCCGAATACTGGAAAGAGGCAACAGCTAGAAACGCCCCGTGGCAGGCTAATCCCCATCGCGTTAAGACGCAGGTTGATTGAGGATCTGGTGCCCGGACTTCATAGCTTTATGTTCGTGGTGCGAGAATCGCGGCTCGGGTCCCGGCTAATAAGAGCCTGCCAAAATTGTTCGGTCTTCAGCGACACACTTCGGCAGGCAGCGGACAGGTACAGAGTATGAGTCATCTAACGAGGGCCCCTGATAGGGCGGACGCCTTCCGGTCGCTTTACGAATCCGCATACCCCGACCTTTTGAGGTTTGTTCAGCGGCGTACGGAACCGACAGGTGCGGAGGACGTTGTTGCAGAGGCTTTTCTCGTCGTTTGGAAACGCTTCTCCGAAGCACCAGGGAATGAAAGTGATGCCCGAGCCTGGGTTTTTGGGATCGCGCGGAATCTCCTTTTGAATGCCCGCCGTGGAGAACAACGGCGTCAGGCGCTCGGCGTTCGGCTGGCTGCAACAACAACTGAATTCTTCAGCGACTCGCATGCCGATCTGGTTGGTAATCGGGTAGATCTGAACCGCGCGTGGCAGCTTCTTTCGGAAGTTCACCAGGAGGCCATGGGACTCGCTGTGTTTGAGAACCTAGCCGCGCCGCAGGCAGCCAAGGTTCTGGGAATCTCCCCGGTGGCTTTCCGCCTGAGATTGAGTCGCGCCAGACGGGCGTTGCGGCTCCTCCTTGACCACCTCCCCCCTCATGCTTCCGAGACTTCGGCGGCATCACCTGAAAAGGCGGCAACGCTATGAAAAGTGATCAGCGAATCGACACACTTCTGCGCTCCATGGACGCCGCAGAACAAGGCTCAAGGCCGGACCCTGTGCGGGCAAAAGCGGACCTGGACCGCATACTCAGTGCTCACCAGGTCATTGGCTCCAACAGCACCATGCAAATCAGCCATGACCCCAGAAAACCCAGGACTCACCGCCGTCGACGCGCCATAGCTCTTGCAGGCCTAACAGCGGCAGTCACAGCTGGATTTGTCATCATGCCGGCACTCTCGGGTGGTGACCCTGCCTTCGCGACGTGGACGGCAGCACCCGGGACACTCACTGGCTCGGAACGCGACGACGCTGTCTCAGACTGCCGTAACTCGAAACAAAACGTAGGTGGAGGCATGTATTCCGCCGACCTTTCCGCGGCGGAAGTGGCCATTGCCGAGCGGCGGGGCGTCTGGGTTACGGTCGTCCTCAGCGGACGTGACGGTTTTGAAGCGACGTGCACCACCGATGCGTCGGCAGCCTGGTTCCGCAAAGGGATGATTGGCTCAATCGGTAAACCAACTAACGCCACGGCCCTTCCAGCCCGAGGTATCGCTGCTACTCAACTCGGAACTGGGACCATCGCGGACGAGCCCATCTCTATTGCATCAGGGCGCGTGGGAACCGATGTCACTGGCCTTTCCTACACCACCGCTGACAAGGTGAGCGTGGTCGCAACCGTGTCGAAGGGCCAATTCGCTTTTTGGCTTCCGGGGAACGAGCTGCAGAACGCGGTTGACCAGGGCGTGCCCGTGCACGTGACCTACAGCGATGGTTCCAGCGAAACCCAGTTGCTCAATTTCTGACCTCCTGGCGAAGCAGGGCTTCGGCGAAAGACAGTACCAGCCGGCGCCCTGTGCCCTGCTGAGGATCTTCAGACCTCATCCTCCAACCATGGACATCGGCAAGCCGCCCCCTTCAAAGGAGGGGACGATGCTGTCCAGCTGCCACCCATCCGCGGACGCCCGGAACGTGGCGAGCTGCGGAACCGCGTAGACCGAGGGGACGCTGCTGGGCCCGTTCGCCGCCGAGGCTTGGTGCTCCTCGGTCACTTCGTTGAAATGGACGCTCGCCGTCGACCCGGCCACCTCCACGGATTCCACCGTGATTTCCGTCGAAAAGTCCGTGTACCAAAAACCCTTTGATTTGAATCCGGCCTTTGACCGGGCCACCACTGGAAGGTCGCGCGCAAGCTTGGCCAGGTACGCCGCCGTCGCCTGCGTCTCGGCGAGCCGTGGAGCCGGGGGAGTGTCCAGGACGGTGCCGTTGCGGTCCTCAACAGCAGCCTGGATGATCGCCGTGAGTTCAGAGGATGAGGGGCTGGGCTCACTTGCTGCGGAGGATTCGACCGTCTCTGAACGGGCAGCAGGCTGACACCCGGAAAGAGCGAACCCAAGCACCAGCGCTATGGCGGCCCACATGTGGCGGTATGTCATCGTGTCCCCGTCGTCGATGTCCTCACAGCCTGCCCTGCCGGGATCATACGGTCAATGAGGCTGGTCATGCTGATGCCGTCACCCACGCGGCTCCGGCTGAGGGGCCCGCCCAAGGCCGAGCAGGGCAACGGCAGGGAACACCACTTCTCCGCCGCTGGTCATCGGCGCGACAAGGCGCAAGTATTCCTGCCGCATTGCGGACTGCATCGACGGCGACTGGCTGGTGACGATCTTGCCGATTCCACCGACGCCGCCCGCCGGGCCGGCCCACAGATCCTCAGCAGCGATGGCGAAGTCCCAAGCGAGTGTCTCCGTCTGCACCTCGTCCAGCCCGGCACCCACAAGCAGTTCACGCAATCCCTGCTCGGTGCGGCCAAAGTCCTTATCCGCGGGCAGTCGCTGCTGCGCCACGGCAACTGCCCCGCTGGCTTCCACCACGTCCGACCACAGCTCGTTTATGGCCGAGAGTTCGGAGGGCCAGATCGTCACAGCGACGACGCCACCCGGCCGGCAGACCCGCTTGAGGTCAGTCACGGCAGCTCGGGGGTCGCCCACGTGATTGACGACGAAATTTGCCATCACCGCGTCAAAAGTAGCCGGGGCAAGAGGCAGGGCCGGGACAGCCCCCACGAGCAGGTCTGCCTGCGGCGCCATTTCACGGGCCAAGGCGAGCATCCCGACGTCGGGATCGACGCCGGTCACCTCAGCACCCCGCCCAATGGCGAGGGCCGTGAGGTTCCCGGTTCCGCACCCCACGTCCGCCAAACGGCAACCTGCGAGTCTGCCTAAGACCGCTTCTGCCGCGTCCAGCAACGGCACAATTGCCCCGGCGCATAAGTGCGCAAAGCTCTGTGAGTACGGGCGGCCGACGCCGGCCCAATTGCCAGTGCCCCGTCGGTCGGCGCCAATGGTCGTCACGTGATATTCGCCCCCAGAGTATCCATCCGTTCCTCTAGGACAGTGTGGGCCATCACGGCTGAGACTGTTCCTCACGCCTTGAAGCGGCGCGTCGCGTGACGACGGCGGCCGTAGGGGATCGTTCAGCGGGCTCTGGACGGATGGGCCGGAACTACTCCAGCACTGCGACCATCTGTACGCGACGCCCGTACCTGGCAAGCTCGAGGCCGTCTTCAACATGGACCAGTTTGCGGTGGAAGTCAGTCGAAGGGGCCTCTTCCGCAAAACCGGCTCTCGAGTAGAAAGGCGCATTCCAGGGGACATCGGCATACGTACGCAGGGTCAACCGGGTATGCCCCCGTCCGCGGGCCTCTTCCTTCGCGGCGTCAACCAGCATGCGCCCATATCCGCGACGACCATATTCGGGTAAGACCGAAAGTTGCTCTAGATGGGCAATCTTGTCTGATTCAATGACGTGCACGAAACCCACGACAGCGCCTGTGTCGGTCGCTTCAGCGACCAGGATGTATCCGGGCTCTGACGCTCTCGAAGCGCCGGACGGGGCCGGCGGCCACTTCTCAGGAAGCAGCCAATCAATGAGAAGCCGATCGGCAGCGTTTTCGATCGTCTCGACTGCGGCGTAGTCGGCCGGTGTCGCGAAGCGGATTCGGGCGGTCACCAATGGATCATATGGTGACCGCACTTGATGGCGGCTCAACTGCAGACCGCCCGTAAGCCGGTTGTTCACCGGGCGTCTTGGGCCGGTAGACGTCTTACCGGACTCGACCCACCATTTAGCACGCGGCGTGGGCTCGTTTGCCCGGTTCTTGGCGCGGCCGCTAAAGGACCCTTCGGCGGGACACTTCCGGGCACACCATGATTCGCTGGGGTAGGTTTCTCTCATCGGGAGGACGCCCGGGCATGGAGGGGGACCATTGCAGACATCGAATAGGGGCCCGATCAGGGGACAGGC
The DNA here is from genome assembly GCF_001512305.1 of Arthrobacter sp. EPSL27. Classification (GTDB taxonomy): domain Bacteria; phylum Actinomycetota; class Actinomycetes; order Actinomycetales; family Micrococcaceae; genus Arthrobacter. The sequence goes on along the minus strand of NZ_LNUT01000005.1, from coordinate 1,324,768 downwards.
ACCTGGCAGCTCGGGTCCTGCGACGGCGCCTCCGACCGTAACCCACCGGCCTGCATCGGCCCGACCGGTTGCTGCGGGCGTGTGGATGTGCGCCGCCGGGACTCTGACGTGGTTGTTGGCTGCCGGAGATCTCGATTCCGCGGCGCGCGCTGCACCTTGGCTGGCTCTTCTGTCCTGGGTTGCCTACGTGTCACAGTGGCGGCCCTGCCTACGTGTCGACAGCTCCGGATTTGAGGTGGTCAATGGTTGGAGCGACCACCGGATACCGTTTGGTGCCGCCACGGACATCGAGGTCCGGTTCACCGCGCTTATCTGGGCGGCCGGCAAAAAGTACGTGAGCTGGGGCGCGCCGACACCGCCGTCGGCATTCGGCTCCGGATTCCAGCACCAAGTGGACCTTAAGAGCCGTCCGTTCGCCGCACTTCCGAGTAACGAACGGATCAGCCAGCCGGAGACGAAGACCGGATGTGATGCCATCGTCGCCGCCTGGCAGGAAGCCCGCGCCGCCGGATTCAGCTCCACCCATGAGGCCGTTGTCTCTAGGTGGAACGCGCCTGTGATCATAGTTGGTTTGCTCGCGGCCGGCTCGGTGATCGCCGGAGCTTTGGTCTAACAGCCCCCTCAGACACGGCCGGATGGTCCCGGCGGGGTACGTCAACGGGAGGTGGTTAGCCCGCTCTCCGCAGGGTCGTCTTAAGGACGCGTCGAATAGACGTCAAGACAGGATGTAGCGGGGGGACTAGGCGACGCACAGAACTCCGGTGTTGCCGTCTTGGTCGGCGATCACGGTGAGCGATGGTGAGCCGCTGTCATCGACTACGGTCCCGCCCGCGGCGACGGCAGCGGCGATTCGCTGCTGGACGACTTCGGCCGCCACGTAGACCTCGACGTGGAACCGCTGGCTCGGCCGCTCTTGCCCCCGGCATTCCCAAACCACAGGTTCGGTACACGCCCGGTGGCGTCCCTGATTTCGTCACTGGGCGATCCGTGTCCTTGGGCCTCGGCGTCCCCGGTCAGCAGGGCAGCCCACACCGGCGCGATGGTCGCAGAGCGGGACGTATCGAGACCAAGTTCGACAACACTGACCGCGGCAGGGTTGGCGCCGATTTCGTGCTCGACGGCGATCTTACTGATCCGGTGCGCGAGGTCGACGTCCTGCCGGGTCACCCATTCGACGATGTGTTCCGTGCCCTCGCCGTCGCGGTAGACGGCGTCGGCGCTGACAATCTTGAGGTCAACGTAGCCTTTCCCGATCGACACGGTCGGGAAATGTCCAAGCGCATCTCCCGCCTCGCCTACCGCCGTGATGAATCGGGCACCGACGCCGAAGTCATCGACTAGATAGCGCGCGTGTAGTCCTTGGGCCAACTTGCGCCAGTCGGCCAGGCCGGCCTTGGCGATCTCTTCGTTGTTCAGCATGTCCATGTTCGGGCCCTCCACTTGTGGTTCAGTCTCAGCGCCGGAAACCACCAGCCACGAACTCCAGCCGCTACTGCCAACAGTAAAACCGATACCGAACCCGTCTTCAAGGGCAACCAGCGCCTGTAGCCATGCGGAGGATCCCTGCCCACGCGAGCATAGATGACGGGTGAAGTGGGTGGCGGATCTATCCCACCGTGTACTTAAAACCGCGGTGCGATCCAACGAATCCCAGTCGCTCGTAAAACCGGTGGGCGTCCTGACGTGCCTCGTCGGAAGTGAGTTGGACCAGCGACGCTGCCATCGCGGGGGCTGCACTGTCGGTGACCCAGCGCATCATGGCAGATCCGACACCTGCTGACCTGGTGTCACTGCGAACCCGGACGGCTTCAACCAGAAGCCGGGTAGACCCCCGCCGGGCCATGCCAGGGATGCGGGTGAGCTGCATGGTCGCTATGGATTCGTTTGCTTCGTTGACGACGACGAGGAGCTCGTTGGCTGGATCTGCGACTATCTCCGTCAACGCGGACTGGTAGGCGGCGGTGTCAGAGTTGTCGGCCTGATCTCCCCTCGCTGCGCTAATGGGGTCGTCCGCAAGCAGGCGCATCAGCGCGCTAAGGTCGTCGTCGATGGCTCTGCGCAGGGTGAACTCCCGGGCTTTTACTTGGAGGGGAACGGGTAAGTTCAGAGCACGAATCATCCACGTAGTCTCCCATCTCGCTGCAGGGCCTGGGCTGATCATCCACGGTCACGCCTCAAGTCGAACACTGGCACAGGCTGGAGGTTGGCATTCGTCAGCGCTGTGTGAGACCTCGGAGCACTTGTGGGCTGACAACCTCTGAACCGGGGCTTGGCCAACTCATGGCTAAGATCGGCGAAGAAGAAACTGCTGACTTGGGGGAGCACGAAACTGATCTTTGTTCCGATTCCGTCCCAGGCGGACGACGAATGACGCGGCGTGAAGCCTGGGGCGCGGCGCTTATTGCCCTGGGCGTTCTCGCCTTCTGGTGGGCAACGGCAATTTGGGCCGTTCCCGCCCAGGACTCCGCTGGCCGGCAGGTCGTGTTCTTCTACCAAGGTGTTTCCGGCTCCGCGATAACTGGATGGATTCAGCTGGTGAGTCTGCTGGGAGGCGCCGTGGGCTCGATCCTGCTTGCCTCCGCGCTGATCGGCCGCATCCGCAGACGACGGCTGAGGCGAAGCGTGGGCTGGGCAGCCTGCGCTGTCGCCATCCTCGCGGCGCCGTATTCGGCAGTGGTCGTTTTTTTCGCCTTTCTAGCCGCTATGGGTATCGGTGACGACGTCGAACTGACAGCCGCCACCGGCCAATCCGTACTCGTGACCCAGGACGGCTTCGATGGCGACGTCGTGGTGATCTATACCAAGTACGACCGGTTTCACTACGTCATGAACCGTCAAGCTGACGATCTGGCTGGTTTCCCGCGAGTCAAGGACCGGGACTGCCACCTTGTCGATCTGGACGGGCGCCTCCGGCTCACGTGTGGCGCAGACTCCGTGATCATCAACCCGACCTAGATGCTTCACTCATGGGCCCCGCGCTCCTGAGTTCATTCGCCGTTGGCTGTCGTCTCGATCCAATCGACTGCCTCGTCGGAAAGGTAAATACCCTCGGGTCCTTGCTCACCGAGCCACCAGGCGCCAGGTGTCGCAACGCCGCCGGCGGCCGCGATCTTGTCCACCACGTCCGGGGGAATGACGTCGCCATTGTTCGCAATCAGCCACGCCTGTGCCTCGGAGTCTAGATTCGGCCACCACTCGATTGTCTTCATCCCGTCATTGTTCACCCTGGTGCGCCCGATCGACAGTGGTTTTCATAGAGCGACGCTGCCAAACCGGGCCCCGCTCGGCGCCCGCCACGGGTCCGCCCTGAGAGGAACCCGTTCCCAACCCGGCCCCCGGACGTAAACTGACCTTCGGATTACTCGGCGGAACCCGTGGCTGGGAGTACGGATGCTCTGGAAACTGCTCGTCGAATACCTGCGGCCGCAGCGCGGGCTGCTGCTCGCCGTCGTCGTCTTCCAGCTGGCCGCCTCCATCGCCTCGCTGTACCTGCCCACCCTGAATGCGGACATCATCGACCAGGGCGTGGCGCGCGGGGACACGGACTACATCCTGCGCACCGGCGGGGTGATGCTGCTGGTCACGCTGCTGCAGATCGTCTGCACCATCGCCGCCGTGTACTTCGGTGCGAACGCCGCGATGGCGATGGGCCGGGACGTGCGCGGGGCGGTGTTCACCCGGGTGGCGGAATTCTCCGAGCAGGAAGTGTCCCGGTTCGGCGCGCCCAGCCTGATCACCCGCTCCACCAACGACGTCCAGCAGGTCCAGCAGCTGGTGCTCATGTCCGCCACGCTCATGGTCACCGCGCCCATGCTGAGCATCGGCGGCGTCATCATGGCCGTCCGGCAGGACCTGCAGCTGTCCTGGCTGATCGCCGTCAGCGTCCCCGTGCTGATGCTGGCGGTATGGCTCATCATCTCCCGGATGGTGCCGCTGTTCCGGCTGATGCAGACCCGGATCGACACGGTCAACCGGGTGCTCCGCGAACAGCTCACCGGCATCCGCGTGGTCCGCGCGTTCGTCCGCGAGGACATCGAAACCGCCCGGTTCGGCCGCGCCAACGAGGACGTCACGGACACCGCGCTGCGCGCCGGCCGGCTGATGGCGCTCGCGTTCCCCACCGTGATGCTGGTGCTGAACGTCTCCTCCGTGGCGGTGATCTGGTTCGGCGCGTTCCGGATCGAGGACGGGTCCATGCAGGTGGGCACCATGATCGCGTTCCTGAGTTACCTCATGCAGATCCTGATGTCCGTCATGATGGCCACGTTCATGGCCATCATGATCCCGCGCGCCGCCGTCTCCGCGGACCGGATCGGCGCGGTGCTGGGCACCGAGTCCAGCGTCCGGCCGCCCGCGCAGCCGGTCAGCCTCGCCGGCGCCGCCCGCGGCGAACTGGAAATGCGCGACGTCGGGTTCGCCTACCCGGGTGCTGAGGCGCCGGTCCTCTCCGATGTCAGCTTCACCGCCCGCGCCGGGCAGACGACGGCGATCATCGGCTCCACCGGGTCGGGCAAGACCACCCTGGTGAACCTCATGCCGCGGCTGTTCGACGCCACTTCCGGCACGGTGCTGATCGACGGTGTGGACGTCCGCCAGCTGCACCCGGACCTGCTCTGGGGGCACATCGGCCTGGTCCCGCAGAAGCCCTACCTGTTCTCCGGCACGGTCCGCAGCAACCTGCTCTACGGCAAACCCGACGCCACCGAGGACGAACTCTGGCGGGCGCTGGCCATCGCGCAGGCCGAGGACTTTGTCCGCGCCATGGAGGGCGGGCTGGACGCGCCCATCTCGCAGGGCGGCACCAACGTCTCCGGCGGACAGCGGCAGCGGATCGCCATTGCCCGGGCGCTGGTGAAACGGCCCGAGCTGTACATCTTTGACGACTCGTTTTCCTCGCTGGACACCGCCACGGACGCCCGGCTGCGGCAGGCGCTCAAGCAGCACACCGCCGGGGCCACCCTGGTGATCATCGCGCAGCGGGTCTCCAGCATTGTGGACGCGGACCAGATCCTGGTGCTCGACGACGGCAGGATCGTGGCGCACGGCACGCACCGGGAGCTGCTGGAGACCTCGGAGACGTACCGGGAGATTGTGAACTCCCAGCTGGCGGCGGAGGAGGCGGCATGAGCAAGGTCGAATCCCAGCGGCCGACGGCGGGCGGCGGCCCGGGTGCCGGCGGTACCGGCGGCGCCACCTCCGGTCCTTCGGCCTCCGGCCTGGCCGCCCCGGGCGCCGGCAGGGACGCCCCGCTGCGGATTCCGCGGCCGCGCGGCGGCCCCGGCCACGGCGGTCCGTTCGCCGGGATGAACGTCCCGGCCGAGAAGGCGCTGAACTTCGTCCCGTCCGCGAAACGGCTGCTGGGCGAACTCCGCCCCGAGCGGCTCTGGCTGACGCTGGTGCTGCTCCTCGCCGTCGTGAGCGTGACGTTCTCCGTGATCGGGCCGCGGCTGCTGGGGGAGGGCACCAACCTGATCTTCGCCGGCGTCGTGTCCCGGGACCTGCCCGCCGGGGTGAGCCAGGAGCAGCTGATCGCGCAGCTGCGGGCGGCGGGGGAAACCCAGAAGGCGGACATGCTCAGCGCCATGACGCTGACGCCCGGCGCCGGGATCGACTTCGCGGCGCTGGCCTCGGTGCTGCTGTGGGCGCTGGCGCTGTACGTGCTGGCGTCGGCGTTCATGTGGATGCAGGCGTACATCCTCAACGGCGTGGTGCAGCGCACCGTGTACCGGCTGCGCGAGCGGATCGAGGCGAAGATCAACCGGCTGCCGCTGCGCTATTTCGACACCGTGCAGCGCGGCGAGCTGCTCAGCCGGGTGACCAACGACGTCGACAATATTTCCCAGAGCCTGCAGCAGTCCATCAGCCAGGCGGTCACCTCGCTGCTGACCGTGGCCGGGGTGCTGGTGATGATGGTGATCCTCTCGCCGACGCTGGCGATCATCGCGCTGGTGACCATTCCGCTGACCCTGGTGACGACGGCGCTGATTGCCAAGCGCTCGCAGAAGCTGTTCGTGGCGCAGTGGAAGAACACCGGCGAGCTGAACGGCCAGATCGAGGAGACGTACACCGGGCACGCGCTGGTGAAGGTGTTCGGCCGGCAGGCCGAGGTGGAGGAGACGTTCCGGCAGAAGAACGCGGAGCTGTACCGGGCGAGCTTCGGCGCGCAGTTCATTTCCGGGCTGATCATGCCGGCCATGACGTTCATCGGGAACCTGGTCTATGTGGGGATCGCCGTGGTGGGCGGCCTGCAGGTGGCGTCCGGGGCGATGCAGCTGGGCGATGTGCAGGCGTTCATCCAGTACTCGCGGCAGTTCACCCAGCCGCTGGCCCAGCTGGGCTCGATGGCGAACCTGCTGCAGTCCGGGGTGGCGTCGGCCGAGCGGGTGTTCGAGCTGCTGGACACCGAGGAGCAGCTCACCGACCCGGATGTGCCGCTGAAGCCTGAGACGACGCGCGGGCGGCTGGTGTTCGAGGACGTGTCCTTCGCGTACTCGCCGGACAAGCCGCTGATCTCCTCGCTTTCTTTGGTGGCGGAGCCGGGGCAGACCGTGGCGATTGTGGGGCCCACCGGGGCGGGCAAGACCACCCTGGTGAACCTGATGATGCGCTTCTACGAGCTCGACGCCGGGCGGATCACGCTCGACGGCGTGGACGTGGCCCTGATGTCCCGGCACGAGCTGCGCTCGCGGATGGGCATGGTGCTGCAGGACACCTGGCTGTTCGGCGGGACCATCCGGGACAACATCGCCTACGGCCGGCCGGATGCGTCGGAGGCGGAGATCCTGGAGGCGGCGAGGGCGACGTACGTGGACCGGTTCGTGAAGTCGCTGCCGCAGGGCTACGACACGGTGCTCGACGACGAGGGCGGTAACGTCTCGGCGGGCGAGAAGCAGCTGCTGACCATCGCCCGGGCGTTCCTGGCCCGCCCGTCCGTGCTGATCCTGGACGAGGCCACGTCGTCTGTGGACACCCGGACCGAGGTGCTGGTGCAGAAAGCGATGAGCGCGTTGCGGTCCGACCGGACCTCGTTCGTCATTGCGCACCGCCTCTCCACCATCCGCGACGCCGACCTCATCCTGGTGATGGAGGCCGGCCGCATCGTGGAGCAGGGGACGCACGCGTCACTGCTGGAGGCCGGCGGGGCGTATGCGCGGCTGTACGAGGCCCAGTTCGCGGCCCCGGTGGCGGAAGTTTAGGACACGCAGCTAAAGGATCAACGAGTCCACTATCGAGAGGGCCGCCTTACATGTCGCCGCACGCCGAGGAAGGTGTCATCGGCTTTCCACCCGCGCGATCACGTTGGAGAGACCTTATGCCGGACCCTGGCGCTATCCGCGCCGGCCGCTCTATTTGGCGACCATTCATCTAGCATCAGGCTATGGCGCAACTATCGACGGACATGAGTGGCTTCGTCACGGCGCTCGTGCCCACGCTCTCCCGGAGCCTAGCCGAGGAGTTCAATGTCTTCCGGGTGATGCACCACGGCACCCACGAGAAGCAACTGTCCAACGTCTTCGCCTGGCTGCTTGCCACCGATGCGACTCACGCACTCGGCGATGCCTTCCAGCGCATCTTCCTCGAGAGAATCAACGCTGAGCTGCCGGCTGACAAGCAGTTGCCCTCCACCGGCTACCGCGTGGCCCAGGAAGTCGACACCAGAGGAGACGAGGAAGCCGCTGGCGGTCAGGCCGGCATGGACATCGCCGACCTCCTCCTCTCGCGAGAGGATGCCGCCGTCGTCGTCGAGAACTACGCGACGACCGATGGGCACGGTCACGACTACAACCGGTACCTCGCCCACGCTGTTGGGCCCGGGAGAGCGGCCGCAGTCGTTCTCCTCTGCCACCGCCGCGAGACCCACCGCCAGCAATATGGATGGGAACAGGCTGTTGTCGTCACCTATGCCGAGGTTCTAGGGGACCTCCACGCATACGTTAATCGCGATCCGTCGTGGCGTCAGCGACATCGTGAGCAGCTTTTCTTTATCCAGCAGATGATTGACCACTTCGTGGAAGGACCGGCGGCAGTGAACCTCGACGACCAGATCTCCTTCATCAAGGCCATGTGCGAGACCGGAGAGTCTGCACGTTACGGATATCGGCCGCAGGATCGTGCCGCCCAGGAGTTCGCCGATCTCATCGCCGAGCATGCGCGGCGGCAGCTGGAGGACAGCCGCAGGACCCTAGCCGCTGTTAAGGCCGGGCTGCGCAGCTTTGCACAGACGACGCTGACGGAGCAGGTGAACGAGACGGTAGAGAGCGGGCCGGTGACGAAGGTCGAGGCGAGGCTCGCCGGAAAATGGGAGTGGTGCGTCGCTATGCGCCGCGCTGATACGCAGCCGACGATCCTCCTCGTGTTCGGGCCCACTGCCGTCGTGGAAAACGAGCGGACGCCAGTGGTGGTGTCCGACCCTGACTACTCGCGAGTGTTCGTGACGCTTAGGACCGCGGGTCAGCAGGGCTTCGTGCGGATCGTGCAGACAGGCGTCAGCCTCGGTGAGGTCATCAACGGGCTGTCTCAGAACGATCACCGTCTGCGAGACGCCGTGCTGGCGGTGGCATCCGGAAGCTGACGGGGACTGGGGTATTTCGCAACCGACCCATCCATACCCGGCGTTGGGAGTTGAATCCAGGCCGCCTTTGTTGACCCAATTCCATGGGTCAGTCGCACCCTGTGGCTAGTTTGAAAAATACCCGCTATCGGCACGCAGTAAGTGAGTCACGGAGTCCCGTAACGACAAACTTCCGAGGCTTGTGTCTCATCGGTTTTCTGCCAGATGGCAATCGCTTAGTTCTCTGACCACGTTATCGATGCGACACGACACAGAGCGGCACTGCGGCCAACCATGCCTCTCGGTTTCAAGCAGCAATTCCCGCGCCTACACGCGGGGAAGTAAGCAAGCCGGCACCCAGCGTCGACGTTTAGGAGGCCACCGCAGCGAGGCTGATGCGGGGGCGGTCATGACCAGCAGGGACAACAGCGTGGCTCCCGCTGTGCGGCTGCAGGGAGCACAGCTCCCGAGTAAGCTGCTCGACATTGAACGCAGCACCTTTGCTTTTATCCGCCGTGGCCACGGGGCAAGTGCGATTTTGGGTCACACCTCTTGTCGCGCTGGACCAGCGCGGCGGCGCATTTCGGCGTGAAGGCCTTCTTTTGTCCTCTGTAAGCGCTGAGGGCGTCGCAGGTGAAAACGAGCAGGACGAAGCACTCAGCTGACACCTGACATCGTTGTCAGAGCTTTTTCGACTTTCTCTGAACTCTTGTTGGCTCGAGCTGTTTGCAGCTCTTCCAAAGCAATGTGACAGTGGTCATAGGCCATGGTGCCCACGGTCAAAGCGAAAGAGACCCCCAGCAGGAACACGGAAATCCAAACGGTTATCTCTATGATCGGCGTCGATATCGCACCTGAAGCCACCGTCAGGCACATGAACGTCGAAAGAGTCGCCCCGAAGACTGCTGCATATCTGACGCTCTGGAAGGCCAGCTTTGTCACCGCCTAAAAGACGGGTTTGTTTATCTTTCTGGTCCTGGGCATGACTCTACCTTCCAAAATCATGGCGATCATGAGCGTGGGAAAGACTTGAGCTACAAGGCCAGCAAAGGATTCCGAAATCAGCACTGACGAATTTTAGCCCAAAGTTGAGCGAGGATTTCAGCCCGCAAGGCCCTACGCATAGTGAACGACACCCTCACGACGCAATGCAGATCACGACCACGTTTGCACCGCCAACGCCCGGACGAACAGGCGGGGGACCCGATGAAGGAGTGAAGTACGGCATGATCCGCTTGGGACGACACTCGCGAAGCCTGAACTTATCCTAATGACGTCCTTTGCGTCTGGATGGTCGACTTTGAGGACTACGGCGGGCTCCTGACGGACCGAGTAGTAGATGGAGGAACGTCCTTCGATGTCGCCACGGGATATTTTGGAAGCACAACGTCGCGATTTGGCCACCCGGAATCTTCTTGTGCTGGTTACCTCCGAAGTACCCCCTTTGGCTGGGCTGGCAGGGCCGACCTCTTCGTGGTTCTTCTCGGCCGAGGGAGGGGGCTTCGTAGCTTCCAAGCTAATTAGCCGCTGTGGGGTTTGTAGCTAGATAAATGACTTTGGCTTGGCAGCAGATTCGGAGGCTCTCAGAGGAGACACCCGGCACGCTTCGATGGAGCGCGCCATAAGGCTTCGCGGCGGGGGAGGTTCAAGGACTGGCAATGCAGTTAGTAGCGTCAGATTCTGTTTTCAACGCGACCAACGCCGGTTATGAGACTTTAGTGGTCAGCGCCTGGTGCCCATCCGACCTCAAGTCAGATCTCCTGCACGCGACCTTGAGGTCTACCGAGATTTATCCGGTGGGGTCTCTTCGGCTGCCTGTGAGATCGGGCGGCGAAGTCGAGCCACGATGTCCTCAAGGTCGGAGTGAGGAACATCCGCTAAACGTAAAGCTCCGAAAATTAGCGTTCCAGGGTTTAGTAGCCGCTGAGTCGGCAGAGCGGATGAGGGTACTTCGATGCCATTTTCTAGGGTTTCGTAGCCCCCGTGAATAAAGTATCTGGACCCGAGGTCTAAGAGCTCCTTATGCAGTGACACGCTGTCCCAGTTATTGGCACCTTTTCCAAGTATGATCCCGGAAGTGTTCAGCTCCTCGAGGCTGGCCACCATCGAAAGAAGCTGGAGCTGCGTCCAAGTTAGAGCTTCGGCCGTTTTGATGAGCCAATGGGAGGCCGAGGGCGTCATGGCCGGATCGCAAGCAATGTATGCATAGGCATTTCCCAAATAGCGCAATTTGCGCTCCTCAGGATCTCGTTGGGCTGCCATGAGAACGGCTTCAAAGGTCTCTTGCGCTGGTGGAGGGAAACCACCGCGGGCCTCCCAGAATGAGTCCTGCCGGATGCTCATTCCATTACTGAGGTTGCGCTTCACAGCGGAGGTAGCGAAGACTACGGCCGATTCGACGCGGCGCCTGTCACGGGCACCTAAGACTCGAGACAGTACCGTGCGGCCTGTTTCTTCGAGGATGGGCCCGATGATCGCGCCTGTCATTGCCCCCTCGGGGCCAGCGATCGCCTGGCCGGCGATAGCGGCTGTCAGGGAACCGAATAGATTGCCGACTGGCGCGGCTATGCCCTCTGCGTTCGAGGCGGATCTGACCATGCTCTACTCGAACCCATTCTCATCAGCGATGTCGCCGGTGGCTATCCGCTCCGCGGTGGTCTCGTGAGCCGGGCTTTTGTCGGCCGCCAGAGATTGGGAAACGGTTCGCCACATTCCGCGTCCGCCATCGTCAAACCTGCGCAGCTCTCCGGTGCGGAGTGGCGTTCTGACAAGTGGCAGTCCGACATTTAGTCCCTGAGCCATTTCCTCGTCCCTGAGGAGGCGGCACTTCGGGTGTTCGGATGCTATCTGGGAAGTCATGGCTACTATCCTGCCCTAAGGCTGTTGTCAGCCGTCGCCACTATTTAAGCAGATGGTCAAGGTTGATCCGGAAGGTTTCGTGGCGCAGGCTAGGCCCTTATTGCTGCATCTGATGACGTACGCAGAGTACCGCTTGACGAAAGGTCCACGATCGGCAAACCGGTGAAGAAGCAGCGGGCTTGCCGTCGCTGTATCAGCGACCACGGAAACGCTCGCCAGCCGGTCCACCGGCAGCGACCCGACGCGAAGGGGAGCGGACGACGGCAGGTTCCCACCCGCCGTCGTCCGCTCCGCCCAGGCCGCTACCACGGCGGCCCGCAACCTACCTCAGTTCCAGAATCCCAGCGCGAACTCCGCGATCACCGTGGAGAGCAGGAACGAGGCCGTGATGGCCACCAGTCCCACCGGGATGATCTTCCAGCCGATGTTCTTCAGCAGCGGGATGTCCTTGCCCAGGGACAGGCCGGCCAGGGTCAGCATCACCGTGGCGATCGAGAGGAAGTCCACGGTCTTGACCGCGGCGGTCAGTGCCCCGGCGCCGAAGAACCACGGGCTGGAGATGTACGCGCCGATGGTGGTGATGAACACGATGGCGGAGATCTTCCTGGTGACCCTGGCCAGGCCGATGCTGACCAGGACCAGCGCCAGCAGGATGACGTAGCCCACCACGATGGACAGGCTGAGCCCCTTGGCTGCCACCGCAGCGGTGCCGATCCCCAGAACGGTCAGGACGGAGAGGGACAGCCACAGCGGCAGCTTGATCTCGGCGGAGGACTCGGCCACCCGCTCACGGAACCGCCGGTTTTCCTCCTCCTGCGCCGCCTCGCGCTCCACGTCCGCGGCACTGCGGGTTGACCCGGCGGCTCCGGCTGCAACCAGCTCGCGGCTCTCCTGCTTGCGGGTCAGGAACTTGTAGAACTTGTCTGCCAGCGGCAGCGCGAGGTAAATGCCAACATAGACGCCCAGGACGGTGGTGATGAGGTTGGATACGGCGGCCATGCCCAGGATCGCTTCCTGGTCCTCCGGGTAGGCGGCGGTGATGCTGGCGGCGGACGCGGCCATCATGGACCCTGACCCCACGCCGGCGCCCATGGCCAGCGCTAGCGGGTCGAAGATCTTCCAGTTGGCCACCAGCGATGTCAGCAGCGTGATGAACACGGCGCCAAACAGTGTGCCGAACACGTACATGGCCAGCACACCGCGGTACTGGTCTGAGTCCGGCCCGTACTTCTCGGACACCATGGCAAAGGACGGTTCACGGTCCAGCGAGAACGTGGCGCCCACGGTGGCCTTGCCCATCCGCAGAAGAACAGCCAGGGGCAACGCCAGCATGATGGTGCCCAGCAGATGGCCCACCTCCTGCAGCAGCAGCGCGGGGCCGGCCTTCAGCAGGGTCGGGAGGCTGGGGCCGATGTTGAACGCCAGCCGCGCCACAAGCAGCAGCACGGCCACGCCCACCAAAGCGGCGGCAACACGCTGCAGGTCGATGCCGAGCGGCTTGAATTTCTGGACTGACACCAGCAGGCCCAGGATCAGGCCCCACACCATGGGGAAGATGATGATGGCGCCGATGCCCAGGTCAATTTTGGCCTGGCCGATGAACTGCACGGCGAGGGCGATCACGAACGCCAAAGCGGCAATGGGGATGGTCAGCCGGGTGCCGGCCGTGTCGGTCCGGGCTGTGGTGACAGTGCTCATGATGCGCCTTCCTGGGTGAGAGTACGACGGCGGTACGCCGCGTGGGTGAAGCGTTGACGTTGGGTGGGGCTTGTGGCGGCCGCGGCGACGGTCCAGGCCAGCGCGGTGCCTGCCTCGAACATCACCCCGTACGCCGGGGGAGTGTCCGCCAGGGCCGCGAACGCGTGCGAATGAATGGGCACGTCCGCGCCGGGGATGCTCAGCCACGGATGCAGCGACGGGATGACCTGGGAAATATTGCCCATGTCCGTGGACCCGCCGCTGAGGCCGGCCGCCGGGGACGTGTCCTTGCCAAACACGTCCATGGCCGCGGTCCAGTGCGCGGCCAGGTCGTCGTCCTGGATCAGCGGCTCGTACAGCGGCTCGGTGTCCTCGAACGCCAGCGTGGTTCCGGTGGCGGTCGCCGCGCCTTCGAAGCAGCGCCGCACCCGTTCCAGCAGTGCCTCGAACTCAGGCATTGTGAAGGCCCGGCATTCGAACTCCACCACTGCCTTCTCCGGGATGATGTTGGTGACGTGCCCGGCCTCGGCCACGTAGCTGGCGATCCGGTGGTCGGAGGGGATCTGCTGGCGCAGCAGGCCGATCGCCACCTGGCTGAGGACGGCGGCGTCCGCGGCGTTCACGCCCAAGTGCGGTGCCGCCGCGGCATGGGCTGCCTTCCCGGTGAAGGTGGCCTTGTACCGGCCCACGGCCTGCGCGCTGGTGCCGGCCGGGTTGTAGGTGACCCCGTCCTGCACCGGGTGGACCATCAGAGCCAGGCCCACGCCGTCGAACGCGCCCCGCTCCAGCATCAGGGCCTTGCCGCCGCCGTGCTCCTCCGCGGGGGTGCCGATGGCCTTGAGGGTGATGCCCAGCTGGTCCACGTGCGGCAGCAGGGCCAGGGCGGCGGCGACGGACGCGCCGGCGATCAGGTTGTGCCCGCAGGCGTGCCCGATCCCCGGCAGCGCGTCGTACTCCACGCACAATGCGACCGTCAGATCGCCGTTTCCTGCCGAGGCGGTGAAAGCGGTAGGCAGGCCGCCGGTGCCGCGCTCCACCTCGAAGCCGGCCTCCGCCAGCAGGGCGGTGATGGCCTCCGCGGAGCGGACCTCCTCGAAGGAGACCTCCTTGAACCCGTGGATGTCCTTCGCCAGTGCCTCCACCCGGGGCTTCCAGCGCTCGACGCCGTCCGCCAGGGCAGCGCGCAGCTGATCTGCCGCTGTGGTTGTGTTAGTCGTATGCATGAATCTCCTAGTAGGACAGCGAGGGGAAGGGGGAGCCGGCGGAGCGAGTGGGCACCCACACGGCCTTGGTTTGCGTGTACTCGTCCAGGACGCCGGGGCCGGAGGAGCGGCCGTGGCCGGAATCCCCGAAACCTCCGAACGGGACCGCCACGTGGATGGTCTTGTACGCATTGATCCAGAACGTGCCGGCCTTGACCTCGCGGGCCACGTGATGGGCGCGGGACACATCCGAGGTCCACACTGCCCCGGCCAGGCCGAAGCTGGTGTTGTTGGCCCGGGCGATTGCCTCCGCCTCGGAATCGAACGCGTCCGCACCCACCACCGGGCCGAAGACCTCTGTGGTTTCCAGGCGGTTCTCCGGGGTGACGCCGTCCAGGAGGGTGGGCATCACCCAGTGCCCGCCTTTCAAGGCTGAGCCGCTCAGGGCTTCCGGCAACGCGGCTTCCGTGAGGCGGCGGCCGCCGTCGGACATGCCTGCTTCGATCAGGCCGCTGACCGTGGCGAACTGCTGCGGCGTGATGATCGGGCCCACCTCGGTGTCTGTGTCCAGCGGATCGCCCACCCGCAGCCGGGCAGCCTTGGCGGCCACCATCTGCACGAATTCCGCGTGCACGCTGCGCTCCACCAGGAGCCTGGAGCCGGCCACGCAGGACTGTCCGGCGCCCGAGAAGATGGCGGAGATGGCGCCTTCTGCGGCACGCTCCAGATCCGCGTCAGCGAACACGATGTTGGCGCTTTTGCCGCCGAGTTCCAGCAGGGCCGGGATGCCGGTCTGGGCCGCAGCGACCGCGACCCGGCGGCCGGTGGGGACGGAGCCGATGAAGCTGACCTTCCCCACGCGGCGGTCCGTGGTCAGCGCCGCGCCGACCGTCTGGCCCAGGCCTGCGGCCACATTGAACACGCCTGCCGGCAGGCCCGCCTCATGGGCGATCTGCGCAAGCCGGACCGAGGAGGCCGGAGTGAACTCGCTCGGCTTGATGATCACGGCGTTGCCAGCGGCAATCGGGGCGGCGGAGTTCCAGCCGGCCGTGAACAGGGGCGCGTTCCACGGGGTGATGGCGACGACGACGCCCCACGGCACGCGTTCGGTGTAGGTGTGCCAGTTGCCGGGCACGGGGATGGTCTGGCCCGTGAGCTTGTCCGCCCAGCCGGCGTAGTAGCCGAACATTTCCGCTACCTTGGCGGCTTCCGCCCGCGCGTCCCGGATGGGCTTGCCGGTGGTGGCTGATTCGAGGATGGCGAGTTCCTCGGCGTGCCGCTCCACGGCGCGGCTGACATTGCGGAGGATGGCGGCCCGCTCGAAGCCGTTCAGCCGTCCCCAGGCGGCGGCTCCCGCCGTCGCGCTTTGCAGGATGGCGTCGGCGCCCTCAGCGCCGGGGTCCGCGTAGGTGGCGAAAGGTTCGCCGGTTGCGGCGGCAGTGAGGGTGATGCTGTCACCGCCGCCGGTAGCGACGCGGCCGTCGACGAAGGCGCCGAGACCGGCCGGGAAGGCGGCGTCCAGGACTGACTTGGCGGTGGCTGCGGAGGACGATGTTGGTGCTGTGGTGATACTCAAGATATTGGTTCCTTTGGGGCGTCAGGCGGCCGGACGTTCAGGCTGCGGGATTGGAGGCGGGGGCGCCGGCGGGGGTGATGGCGGGGGCCACGGTGCGGGCGATCTCGGTGAAATCGGCGGTCGGCCCGAGCGCTGCCAAGGCATCCTGCCACTGGCTGGCGACGGCGGCCAGGAGTTCAGGCTTTTCCCCGATCTGTTCTGCGACGTCCACGGCGAGGGCGGCATCGCGGGCCATCAGGCCCATGGAGAAGCCGGAATCGTGGGTGCCGCTCAGCACCCAGTTGGGGTACATGTTGGCTGAGACCTTGCTGCCGCCGGAGGCGCCGCTGATGCTCGCCGCTGCGGTGGCGGGGTCGATGCCGTACGCCTTCGCTACGCCGAGGGCCTCGCCCACGGAAGCGAGGTTGGCCGCGGCCAGGACGTTGTTGAGGAGCTTGACCACGTTGCCGCTGCCCGGACCGCCGATATGGCTGTAGTTCCCGGAGGTAAGCGCGAGCAGCACGGGTTTGGCGGCTTTCAGGGCGGCATCCGTGGCGCCGACAAAGGCGCTGAGCGTGCCCGTGGCGGCGCCGTCCCGGCCGCCGGAGACGGGGGCGTCGACGAAGGCGGCGCCGTTGCTTTCCGCGAGCCGGGCCATGTGCTGGCTGGTGGCCGGTTCGGAGGTGGTGGTGTCAATGATGGCCACGGTTCCGGGGTCCGCCAGCAGCTGCGGCACTGTGGTTTCGACGATGCTGGCAGCGGGCAGGGACAGGACCGCATAGGGGGTGCCGGCGACGGCGGCCAGGCTGCCGGTGGTGGTGATGCCGGTTTTCTCGGCAGCTTTTCTCGCGGCTTCGGACGGGTCGAATCCTGTGACGCTCCAGCCCGCCCTGTGCAGGGTGGCGGCCATTGCGCCGCCCATGGCGCCGAGGCCGATCACGGCAACGCGGCGGTTTTTTGGCTCGTTCATAGTCGTACTCCTGGGGCCTAGGTGGTGGTGCTGTGTGGGTGTTGTGGGAGTTCTGCGGCAGTTAGTCGAGGTAGATGTCGAGGTCTTTCCAGAGCTGCTGGGTGCGGCGGATGGTGGCCCGGCTTCGCTCCGGGTGGGCGGCTTCCATGCCGGCCAGCAGACCGTAGACGAGGGAGTTCGCGGCGGTGACGGACTGGAAGAAGGAGATGCCTTCGGACGCCACCACCAGGAGGTGGTCTGCTGCGGTGGCCAGGCGGCCGCGGCGCAGGTCGCTGATGGCGATTACGGTGGCGCCCGCTTGCTTGGCGGCCTCGGCCGCGACGATGATCTGCTTCACCGAGCGCCACATGTTGATGACCACCATGACGTCTCCGGGTCCCAGGCTGTTGGTGCTCGACGCAAGATGGGGGCCGGCGCGGTTCTCCAAGGTGATGGGATAGCCCATGGTGGAGCCCAGATGCGCCATGACGCCGGCAGGACCGGCGAAGGAGCCGATGCCGACGACAGTGATGGACTTGGCTGCTGCCAGTGCGGAGATCGCCGCCTCGGCTTCCTCAGGGGTGTTGGAATCCAGTGTCAGGCGGAGGTTGTCGATGTCGTGGGTGATGGCCTCGTGGAGCGGGCTGCGCGTTTCACCGTGCACCGTGAGGGTGTCCTCGGTGGAGATCATCACCAGGTACCGGGAACGCAGTTCGCGCTGCAGATCCGGCCAGCCTCTGTACCCGAGGTGCTGCGCTGTGCGGACCACGGAGGAACTGTTCACGTCGGCGCGCTGGGCGATCTCGGCGATGTCCGCGTAGGAAGAGAGCTGCGGGTTGCGGGTGATGACCTCCACCACCCGGCTCTGGGCTTTGGTCAGCGGAAGGTCCGGCAGGGCGTCTCCGACCCAGGCGTGGGATCCGACCGGTCGCTCGCTGAAGTCTCCGGTACGGACATCGTCGGGGGCGGCATTGCTGTTCACGGGGAACCATTTCTGTAACGCAGATCACTCTGCAAGTAGGATTGCGTTAAACATACTCTGCAATTTCGCTTGCGGAAAGACTTCTGCGTTTCCGGAATGTAAAACCTGTTCCGGGGCCTCGGCAGCCGGGTTCAGGAAACCCCGCTAGACTCCCCGGCATGGGGGACGACGACACATCCGGGGAACGCAAAAGACCAAGGCGGGCACGGCTCTCTGCTGCCATCCTGCCTGTGGTGGGACTTGTCGCGGTGTTTGTGGGGTGCTTCGTCGCGTGGAGCAACGCGAACACTGAGACGATGGGCTGGTTTGCCTACGCCCCACTGAGCAATGAGGTCTTTACCGGCACCGGCATCGCTTTTGTAAGTCAAGGGACGCAGATCGGCCTGGCAGTGGCCATCGCCGGGCTGCTCGTTTTGGCGTTCTGGGCCGGCTACCGAATCGGCAGAAGAGCCACCCCGTAGAACCAGTTAGTCAGCGAGCCGCAGCCCTGGAGCTTCGAACGCCGCTTTCAGAATCCGCCCGCCGTAGTACAGACGAAACACAGCGCACCGCAGAGGCCCCCGCCCGTAGGCTGGTCAAATGCCTCGTTTTGCGCTTGATATTGACTCCGTTCCCCGCCCCGCCCGCGCCCAGGCCCTCCTGGATGCGGTGAACCAGCGGGTGGTCATTGCCGACGGGGCCATGGGGACCATGCTGCAGGACCGGGAACTGTCGCTCGAGGCCGACTTCCAGAACCTGGAGGGCTGCAACGAGATCCTCAACGACACCCGCCCGGACGTCATCGGGGACATCCACGATGCCTACTTTGCCGTGGGCATCGACGCCGTGGAAACCAACACCTTCGGCGCCAACTGGTCCAACCTGTCCGACTACGGCATCGATGACCGGATCGAGGAGCTTGCCCGCAAGGGTGCCCGGATCGCCCGCGACCGCGCCGAGGCGGCCGAAACAACAGACGGCCGCCTACGCTGGGTCCTCGGCTCCATGGGCCCGGGCACCAAGCTCCCCAGCCTGGGCCACACCAGCTACGACTACCTCAAGCAGACCTTCGCCCTGCAGGCCGGGGGCCTCATCGACGGGGGAGCGGACGCCTTCCTCATCGAGACCAGCCAGGATCTCCTGCAGACCAAAGCCGCGGTCAACGGCTGCAAGCAGGCCATCGTGACCCGCGGCGTCCGCCTGCCCATCTTCGTCGAGGTGACCGTCGAGACCACCGGCACCATGCTCATGGGCTCCGAAATCGGCGCCGCACTCACCGCGCTGGAGCCACTCGGCGTCGACGCCATCGGCCTGAACTGCGCCACCGGCCCGGACGAGATGAGCGAGCACCTCCGCCACCTCTCGAAACAGTCCTCCGTTGCCATCGCCTGCATGCCCAACGCCGGCCTGCCCATCCTCGGCGCCAACGGAGCGCACTACCCGCTGACCCCCACGGAACTCGCCACCGCGCACGAACAGTTCGTCCGCGAATTCGGCATCGGCCTGGTGGGCGGCTGCTGCGGTACGACGCCGGCGCACCTGGCCGCCGTCGTCGAGCGCCTTGCGCCCTTCCGTGCCAAAGCTGTGGTCACCGACGTGGGAACGCCGGCCCGCGTCCCCACCGAACGCGAGGCCGGTATCGCCTCCCTCTACCAGCACGTGAATTTCGACCAGGAGTCCGCGTACCTGGCGATCGGTGAGCGCACCAACGCGAACGGGTCCAAGGCGTTCCGCCAGGCCATGCTCGAGGAGCGCTGGGACGACTGCGTGGACATCGCCCGCGAGCAGATCCGCGTCGGAGCGCACCTGCTGGACGTCTGCATCGACTACGTGGGGCGCGACGGCGTCGCGGACATCAAGGAAGTGGTCTCGCGGTTCGCGTCGGCCTCCACCCTCCCGCTGGTGATCGACTCCACCGAGCCTCCCGTGCTGCAGGCCGGGCTCGAGCTCATCGGCGGCCGCCCGGTGGTCAACTCCGTCAACTACGAGGACGGCGACGGCCCGGACAGCCGCTTCGCGCGCATCATGCCGCTGGTGAAGGAGCACGGCACCGCCGTGATCGCGCTGACCATCGACGAGCAGGGCCAGGCCCGCACCACCGAGGGCAAGGTGGACATCGCCTCCCGCCTCATCGATGCCCTGGTGGGCGAATGGGGCATGCGCGTCGAGGACATCATTGTGGACGCCCTCACCTTCCCCATCGCCACCGGCCAGGAGGAGACCCGCCGCGACGGCATCGAGACCATCGAGGCCATCCGCCAGATCACCGCGAAGTATCCCGGCATCCACACCACGCTCGGCGTCTCCAACGTGTCCTTCGGCCTGAACCCGGCCGCGCGCATCGTCCTGAACTCGGTGTTCCTGCACGAGGCCGTGGAGGCGGGCCTCTCCAGCGGCATCATCGACGCCGCGAAGATCGTGCCGCTCGCGTCCCTGCCGGAGGAGCAGCGCAAGGTCGCCCTGGACCTCGTCTGGGACCGCCGCGACTACGACGCCGACGGCAACACCACGTACGATCCGCTGGCCATCATGCTGGACATGTTCGCCGGCGTCGACACCGCCGCGCTGAAGGACCAGCGCGCCGCCGAACTCGCGGCGCTGCCCACGGGCGCCCGCCTGGAGCGGCGGATCATCGACGGCGAGGGCAAGGGCCTGGAAGAGGACCTGGACCTGGCGCGCAGCGAGGGCATGACCCCGCTCGGCATCATCAACGACCACCTGCTCGAGGGCATGAAGGTGGTGGGCGAGCGCTTCGGCGCCGGCGAGATGCAGCTGCCGTTCGTGCTGCAGTCCGCCGAGGTGATGAAGAACGCCGTCGCCCTGCTGGAGCCGCACATGGAGAAATCCGACTCCTCCGGCAAGGGCACCATGGTGATCGCCACGGTGCGCGGGGACGTGCATGACATCGGCAAGAACCTGGTGGACATCATCCTCACCAACAACGGCTACAAAGTGGTCAATATCGGCATCAAGCAGGGCATCGCCGAGATCATGGCCGCCGCGGAGGAACACAACGCGGACGTGATCGGCATGTCCGGGCTGCTGGTGAAATCCACGGTGGTGATGAAGGAAAACCTGGCCGAGCTGCAGTCCCGCGGCCTGGCGAAGAAATGGCCTGTCATCCTCGGCGGCGCGGCCCTGACCCGTGCCTACGTGGAGCAGGACCTGGCAGAGCAGTTTGACGGCGTGGTCCGGTACGCCAAAGACGCCTTCGAGGGCCTGGCCCTCATGGAACCGCTGGTCCGCGTTGCCCGCGGTGCGTCCCCGGACGACGTCGGCCTGCCGGCCCTGAAGAAGCGCCTCCACAAGGGCGGCGCGAAGTTCACGGTCACCGAGCCGGAGGCCATGCCCGGCCGGTCCGACGTCGCCGCCGACAATCCCGTGCCCGCCCCGCCGTTCTGGGGCACGCGCATTGTGCGCGGCGTCTCGCTCCACGACTACGCCGCCTTCCTCGACGAGCGCGCCACGTTCATGGGCCAGTGGGGGCTCAAGCCGGGGCGCGGCGAGGACGGCGCCTCCTACGAGGAACTGGTGGAACGCGAGGGCCGGCCGCGGCTGCGGTACTGGCTGGACCGCATCCTGGCCGAGGGCATGCTGGACGCCTCCGTGGCGTACGGCTACTTCCCGGTGGTCTCCGAAGGGGAACAGGTGGTGGTGCTGCACCACGGGGAGGACCACGACGGCGTCCTGGGCACCGCAGGCCTGCTGGCCCCCGACGGCGGATCCGGCGGCCCGGTCGGCACCGACCGGCTGCGGTTCGACTTCCCGCGGCAGCGCCGCGACCGGCACCTGTGCCTGGCCGACTTCGTGAAGTCCCGCGAGTCGGGGCAGGTGGACGTCCTACCGGTGCAGCTGGTCACCGCCGGCTCGAAGATCGAGGAGTTCACGTCCAAGATGTTCGCCGCCAACCAGTACCGCGACTACTACGAGCTCAACGGCCTGGTGATGCAGCTGACCGAGGCCCTCGCCGAGTTCTGGCATGCGCGGATCCGCAAGGAGCTGGGCTTCGGGGCCGAGGAGCCGAAGGACACGGCAGGGTACTTCAAGCTGGACTACCGCGGTGCGCGGTTCTCGCTGGGCTACCCCGCGTGCCCGGACATGGAGGACCGCCGCAAGGTGACGGAACTGCTGAAGCCCGAGCGGATTGGCGTGGTCCTGAGCGACGAGCTGATGCTGCACCCCGAGCAGTCCACCGATGCGTTCGTGTTCCACCACCCGGAAGCGAAGTACTTCAAGGTGTGAGCAGCTGCCGGTCCCGGTCCTGAACTGATGGGTCGGGGACGGGGTGGGCCTCCGCGGCCTGCCCGCCGGAGCCGCCGGAGCTTCCGACGGCGGAGACCGGCTTGACCCGCCGGAGGGCGGCGAGAATGGCCCGTCCCACCACAGCGATGCCGATGATGGTGGTGACGGCACGCAGGGTGTCCCAGCCCGCCGTCGACGTCAGAAGCGAGTAGAGCAGGAAGCTGCTGAGATTGGTGGCCAGCGGCGCGCCGGGCACGTAGGAGATGCCGGTGCCCGTCCCCACCGCGAAGGGCCAGAACCACAGGTTGGTCAGCAGGCCGAACAGGTAGGACGCCACGGCGCCGTAGCCGCACAGCATCCACAGCTCGGCCTTGCCTCGCACCCGGCGGGGGAGCAGCCCGGCCCCGGCGCCCACCCACGCGCAGGCGAAAATCTGGAACGGCGTCCACGGCCCGATCCCGCCCCACACGGCGCTGGAGAGGGCAATCGTGGCGGCGCCCAGGAGCAGACCGAAGCGCGCACCGAAGGCGCGCCCGGCCAGGATCAGCAGGATAAAAACCGCCTCCACGCCCCCGACGCCGGTGCTCGCCACCCGCACCGCCGACCCGACGGCTGCCAGGACGCCGAGCAGCGCCACCGTGTGCGCCGAACGGACCGAGCCGTCCATGGACAGCACGACGGCAACCGCGGCCACGGGCGCCATGGCCAGCGCCGCGTAGGGGAGCGCCGCCGCGGCATCCGTGGGGAGCGCCGCGGCGAGCAGCGGCCAGCAGAAGGCGGCAAAGGCCAGGACGTTTGCGGCTGCGAGGACCACGAGCTCGGCGCCCCGCGGCATCCGGAGGCGGGGGATTCCTGTGGCGGCCGGAACCGACGGGTGGCGCTCGGCGAGTGCAGAGGCCCGAACCGAAAGTGGTGTGAACGGCGGTGCGGCGGGGACAGCAGCGCTGGCTTCCGCCGGGGCGGCGTCCGGCCCGGAGGCGGGGGCGACGCCGTCGCGCATCGGGAGGATCCGGGCACCCAGGCTGCGGGCAAAATCGAGGTCGTGGGTGGCGATCAGCACCGCCGCGCCGTCCTCCGCAGCGGCCCGCAGCGCCGCCGCGACCGCTGCGCGCGCCGCCGGATCGAGACCGCGGGTGGGCTCGTCGATCAGGAGCACCTGCGGGTCATCCGCGGTCTGCAGGGCGATGGCCAGGATCCGGCGTTCCCCGGCCGAGAGGTCCCGGGGATGCTCGTGCCCCATGGGCATCCGGACGTCCCCGCGCAGCCGCGCCAGGCGCGCCGCTGCCGACCCGGGCGCTGGCTGGCCGCCGTCCTTGCCCCGTACCCGACGCCGGTCTGCCGCGCGGAGCTCCGCCGCAATGGTGTCCCGGGTGAAGAGGTCGTCCGACGCGTCCGGCACGAGGGCCACCCGGCCGCCGTCGACCGTTCCGCCGTTCTCCGTTCCTTTACCGCGGGTTCCTTCTGCGTGTGTTCCTTCACCGAGCGCGAGCGCCACCAGGAGGGACGACTTCCCGGCGCCGTTCGGCCCCACCAGGGCCACGACTTCACCGCGCTGCAGGGTCAGTGAGGCGTCACGCACTAGCGGCCGGCCCTTGCGGTGCACCGCGAGGTTCGTCGCCGCCAGTACAGGCGCGAGGTCAGGATCTGGAGCCGGCGTCGAGTGCGCAAAAGCAGGGACCGGCGCGGACGGTGCGGCCCCCGGGACCAGGGCGCCGCCGTCGAGCGTCCACCAGGCGCCGGCAACGGGGACCAGCGGGTCCGCCCGGTGCTCCGCCACGACGACGCAGACATCCGCGTCGCGGGCGAGGGCGGTGAGCACGCCGATGACGCGGGTCCGGGCGGCGGTGTCCAGGTCGGCCAGAGGCTCGTCCACCAGGAGCAGGGCCGGGTGCTCCACCACCGCGGCGGCAATGGCCACGAGCGTCGCCTCACCTGCGGAGAGGGTGCTGATGTTCCGGTCCAGCAGGGCGGACACCCCGACCCGCTCGGCGACGTCGAGCACCCGGGCCCTGGCAGCAGCGGGCGCCGTACCGCGCAGCTCCAGGGCAAGCCCGATTTCGTCCCGGACCCGGGTGGTGGCGAAGGCGGCGCGGGGGTTCTGCAGGACGACGCCGATGAGGCCGGCGGTGTCGCGCGGCGGCGTGGCGACGCGGTCCGTCCCGGCGACGAGCACCGTGCCGGAGATATCGCCGCCGTCCACGTGCGAGAGGAGGCCCGCGATGCCCCGCAGGATGGTGGACTTGCCGGAGCCGGTGGGCCCGGTGATGACTGTGAGTGACCCGCGGGGCGGTGTGAACCCGGGGACGCGGATCCGGGTGCCGCCGATGCGGAACTGGGCGTCGCGGATGAGGACCGGGGCGCCGATACCCTGGCCGGGTTGGTGCGCCGCCCGGCTGCCGAAGCCGCGCAGCTCCAGGGCCGCGGCCACCCGGCCGGCGTGCTCAAGGGTGCGCTCCAGCACGGGCACCAGGACGCGGGGTCCGAAGCGTTCGCCCCGCAGCCGGAACGCCAGCCGGACGGAGGTGACGGCGTCGGACAGCGCGGGAAGCGCGGCCCAGGCCACCACGAGCATCCGGGCGATGCCCTGCGCGGGGCCGCGGCGGGCCAGATAAACGAAGCCACGGGACACGTCCACCCATGCGTTGAGCAGCCCGAACGCCAGGAACATCCCGGCGATGGGCAGGGCGGACAGCACCGCAGCCCACAGTCCGGGCGCCGTGACCGGGCCGAGGAGGACCACATGGGCGTATGGGGCGGGCAGCCGGAACGCCGGCAGGTCGAGCAAAACCGGGGCGCCGGTGGCGGCCCCATTGAAGAGGATGCGGTACATGACCCGCGCAGCGATGAACACGGCGGCGAGGGCCGCCGCGGCGCGTAACGGCGCGGGCCGGAAGGTCACGCTGCGGGCGCAGCCGGAGCGCCGTCGACGGTGTAGAGCAGTTCAAGGCTCTCGCCCGGGCCCACCTGCAGGGTGGCCAGGCCCTCCTGCGCGTAGGCCCAGTCGCCGGCGGCCGGCTTGACCCAGAGCGACCAGTAAGCGAAAGCGGCCGGCATCTTGCTGCAGTCTTCCCGGTACGTGCCGCCCTGGTGGGTGATGTCGAGGTCCGCGGCGGGCACACCGTTCACCCGGCACACCAGTTCGGTGGGGTATTCGGCTGTGCCGTCGGTTTTCACTTTGGCCTCGTCCAGCACCTTGGCGGCGGGGGTGGGCCCGTCCACGTCCACGCAGACGGATGTGTCGGCGGCGGCCTGCTTCAGGGCGCCCGAGTCGACGATGACCTTCACCCCGGCGCAGGGGCCGGCGGCGGCGCTGGACTCGGTGGCGGCACTCGATGAAGCCGGCGCGGAGGCGGTGGGCTGGGTTGCGGCCGGTGCGGAACAGGCGGCGAGGGCGAACAGGAGACCGGCGGCGGCGAGGGAGCCTGCGGCGGCGGTGCGGATCTGAGTCAAAGTCACCAGTCAAGGGTAGGACGTGGCCTGCCCGTATCCGGCGGCCGTCGCGTTGTATGACGTGAGGTCACGTGGCCCGCCACGGCCGCGAAATCGAAGCAGCCGGTCACCGGGCATCACTGCCGGTGACCGGCCGCCGCCAGTCCGCTAGGACCGTTGTTAACGCATTTGCCCCTACGGCACTAGGCGCCGGCGCGGCCCACCGGGGACCCCAGGGCTCGAGAGATCTCCTCCGCGGCGGCGATTGCCTGCGGCGCAAACTGCTCAATCGTGGAGCCGGGGTACTCAAGCTCAAGCGATGAGATCGACAGGCCATACATTACCCGGCCGAGGTGGTCCCGGATCGGAGTTGAGACGCACACCGTACCGCGCTCGTTCTCGCCGAGATCGAGCGCGTAACCGCGTTGACGCACGGTGGCCAGCTCTGTGCGCAGCTGTTCAGGATCCGTGATGGTCTTATCGGTGCGGGCCGGCAGACCGACCTCGGATATCAGCCGGTCCACCTGCTCGGGCGTCCAGCTCGCGATGACCGCCTTGCCCATGCCCGAGCAGTGCATCGGCATGGCCAGCCCTACGCGCGAAGCCATCCTGTAGGGCTTTGATGAGTCTTTGCGGATGACGTAGACCATCTCGAAATCGTTGGCGACGCCGACGTGAACCGTGCAGTTTACTTCGCGGACGAGCTTCTCGACGATGGGTTCGGCGATGAAGGAGATGTCGAGCCGGGAGATGGCCTTGCCGGCAATGCCGAGAAGACGGGAGCCGGGGTGGTAGCCGCGATCGCTATCGCCGGCCAGGAACTTCAACTCGGCCAGCGTCGCGAGAATGCGGTGCACCGTCGCCTTCGGCAGCCGGGTCTCCTCGACGATGTCGGTGAAGCGGTCGTAGAGGATTGCGGCTTCCAGCACCCGCAATGTCTTCTCACTCGCGCCCATCGACGGCGCCGGGCTCGTATCGAGCTCCGTGGGTTCCCTGGTCATGACCCGCATCATCTCATCTCACTTCAGCAATCGCGACGCCATCCATGTCGTCGAAGGCCTGGTTCTCCCCGGCCATCGCCCACACGAACGAGTAGTTAGAGGTCCCAACGCCGGAATGGATCGACCAAGACGGTGAGAGCACCAGACCCCCGTCGCCAACAAGCATATGACGGGTTTCGGACGGCTCCCCCATGAGGTGAACGACGCGGGCCTCCTCGGGTACATCGAAGTAGACGTAGAACTCTGTCCGGCGGTCGTGAGTGTGCGCCGGCATCGTGTTCCACATGCTGCCGGGGTGGAGCTGCGTGACGCCCATGACCACCTGGCAGCTGCGCACGCCGTCTTCGTGAATGTACTGGTTAATGGTCCTGCGATTAGAGGTCAGCGGATCCCCGAGCTCGCGGACGGTGCCCTGCCCGGGTGCGACCAGCGCCGTCGGGTAGGTGGCGTGCGCCGGGGCCGAGAAGCCGTAGAAGCGGGCGGGGGTCCCGGCGTCGTCCGACTCGAACACCACGTCCTTCACCCCGCGGCCCAGGTACAGGCACGCGCCGGTGGGCATGGCATGGCGCTCACCGTCTGCGTGGACGGCACCCGCCGCTCCTATGTTGACAATCCCGATCTCGCGATGATCGAGGAACTGCTCACTGCGAATTTCCGGCACGGTCTCGAGCCCGAGGGGAGCATGGGTCGGCACGGCGCCAACCGCCACCACCCGATCGTAGTGAGTAACAACGGTTCGTACGCTGCCGGGAACGAATAGATCCTCGATGAGGTAGCGGTCGCGCAACTGTTGCTGGGTGGCGCCTGGGATCTGCTCGGGGGATGTGGGGCCGTAGACGGCGGTCATGGTGTTCCTTCAGAAGGGGTTAGAGCAGACCCATGAGGCCGGGTAGCCACAGGGAAAGCTGGGGGACGAAAACGATGACGAACAGCAGCGCGATGAGCACCACAAGGAACGGCACCAGTTTGACGATCACGGGTTCCAGTTTGACCTTCGCGACCTGGGTTCCGACGAACAATACGGGCGCGGACGGCGGGGAGATCACCGCAATCGAGAGGTTGAAGACCATCACGATGCCGAAGTGCACCGGGTCGATGCCGTAGGAGACTGCGATGGGCAGGAAGATTGGCGTGAAAATCAGGATCGCCGGCGTGGGGTCGAGCGGAATGCCGATCAAGAGCAGCACCAGCATCATGATCAGCAGCACAACAACCTTCGAATCGGTCCACCCAAACAGTGAATCGGCGATCAGCTGCGGCAGGCGTGCATAGGTCATGACGTAGGACATGATCGTCGACACCGCAATCAGGAAGATGACGATCGCGCTGGTGCGTGTGGCGTCGAACAGGACCTTCGGTAGGTCTTTGAACGAAATGGTGCGGTAGAAGAAAGAGAGGAGCAGTGAATAGATGACGGCGACGGCGGAACCCTCCGTCGGCGTGAAGAAACCGGCGACAATACCGCCGATCGCCACAATAATGAGGCCCAGCGATGGTACCGCTCGGCCGAGTGTGACCAGAAAGACCGAGAACTTGGGCCAGGGCTCGCCCCGCAGTTCGGGGTGCCGCCGAGCGTAGCCGAAGCCGACGGCGGCACAGGCCAGGGCCCACAGGATGCCCGGGACGTACCCGGCGACGAACAACGCGCCAAGCGACGTGCCGCCGGCGGCGAGCGAGTAGACGATCAGCGTATTGCTCGGTGGGATCAGCATGCCGGCCGGGGCCGAGGCGATGTTTGCCGCTGCGCTGAAGGCGCGGTCATAGCCCGCCCGGCGCTGCATCGGAGCCATGGTGGAACCAACCGCGGCGGCGCTGGCGACGGCGGAACCGGACACAGAGCCGAAGATCGCGTTCGCTATCACGTTCGTTTGCACCAGCGGCGCCGGCGTGCGGCCCACGAGCACCCGCGCGAGGTTGATCAGCCGCTCGGCAATGCCGCCGTTGTTCATGATGACGCCGGCGAGAACGAAGAACGGGATGGCGAGCAGGGCGAACGAGTTGGTGCCGCCGATCATCTGCTGTGCGGCGGTGATGGCGCCGCGCTGGAAGTCCACGATGAGCAGCATGCACAGGGCGGACGGAAGCCCGATGGCGATGGAAACGGGAGCGCCGACTGCGAGCAGCAGCGCGAGGCCGCCGATGAGGATAAAGCTGATGGTGCCGGGATCAATCACAGTGCTGCCGCCTCAAGGTCCTCGTCGTTTTCCACGTGGCCGGCGTAGCGGCTCGAGAAGGTACCGACGATGTGGATGATCAGGTAAATGGTCAGCAGCACACCCGAAATGGGCAGGGCCAGGTAAAGCTGACCCTGCGTGAGGGGCAGCAGCGGATTCCGCTGCCCCCACGCAAGCATGGACTGCTGGATCCCGCCGTACACCATGACGTACAGCACGAACGCGAGCGTCGTGAGGTACGCGATGATGTCGGTGATGCGCTGAAGCGGCACGGGCAGCTTCGCCACCAGGAAGTCCATGATGACGTCGGCCTTCTCGCCGACGGCGATGGCGATTCCGATCAGGCTTACCCACACGAAGGTTTGCCGGGCGGCCTCCTCGGACCATGCGCTGGGCGCCCCTAGGACCAGCCGGGTAAAGACCTGCCAGGTAACCAGCAGCACCAGCAGCGCAGACAGGGCGACGCAGATCGCGCGGAGCGTGCCGTCCAGGCGCGCCCGGGCCGTAGTCATGTTCATTCGGGTCATCAGCCGCGAGCCGCCTCGATCGCGTCGTAAACCTTCTTTGCGAGATCGGACTTGACCAGGTCTTTATGCAGCGGGAGCGCGGCCTCACGGAAAGCCGTGACATCGGCGTCGCTGAACTTCGCGCCGGCCTTCTCGGCGGCGGTGACCGCTTCGTCGACGGCGGTGCCGAACAGCTTGAGCTCGGTGTCGACCGAGGTGGAGAACAGCTTCTCGAAGATCTTGCGGTCCTCTTCAGAGATGCGGTCCCACACGGACGGGCTTGTCACCAGGTAGTCGGGCATCATCAGGTGCTCAGTGCGTGAGTAAAAGGGTGCGATTTCATCGTGCGAGAGCGACGAGTAGATGAGCTCGTTGTTCTCCGCCCCGTCAAGCACGCCGGACTGGATTGCGGTGTAAACCTCGCCCTGCGCCATCGGCGTTCCGACGCCGCCCATCCGCTCCATCATGCGGACGTTGGTGTCCGAACCAATGACGCGGACTTTCTGGCCATTAAGGTCAGCAGGCTTGGTGACCGGGCCGGCGGTTGAATAAACGTTGCGGACGCCGCCGTGGTAGGCGGTGAGCACCTGGAGGTTGTCATCCTTCAGCGTGTCGTAGAGCGGCCCCGTGACCGCCGGGTCGTTAAGGACCTTCATCTGGTGCTCAGGCGATTCATACAGGTACGGCAGGTTGACCACGGAGAAGTCTGATTCGAAGTTTTCAAGCAGGCTGCCGGCGACGACGGCGAAGTCGATGGTGCCGGACTGCACCTGTTCAATCGTGGCGGCCTGGTCGCCAAGCGTCGCGTCCGTGTACAGCTGAAGCGAATACCGGCCGTCAGTCTGGGCCTTGAGTTCATCCGACATCTCCTGCAGCGCCTTCGCCTGAGGGTGGTTGGCGTCCTGGTTGAAGGCAACGCGGAGGACGGTACCGCCGCCTTGTCCTGAGGCACTCGAGCATGAAGCCAGTGACAATGCCGTCATCGCGGCTGCGCCCAGAACGGCGAGCATCCTTCTTCCCTGCATGGTTTTCTCCTCGTTGAGTAACTGTGAGTGGTGTGTGACTTGCGCCACCGGGGTGATCGAAGACTACTATAACCAAATAGAACTTAGTTGCACCAGATGGAACTTTAAGTGGAACATAGTTCCATAATCATTTTTTTCGGCGCGACGAAGGAGACGCAAGTGCGAGCAGCTAGATACATCGGCGGTCAAAAGATCGAGGTGGCCGGCGTTGAGGCCAGGCCCCCTGCGGCCGGCGAAGTGACGATCCGGGTCGCGTACAACGGAATTTGCGGCACGGACCTGCATATTGTGCAGGGTCATATGGATGCCCGGGTGGCCATGCCGGCGGTGATCGGCCACGAGATGAGCGGGGTCATCAGTGCGGTCGGTCCGGACGTGGACACGCTCAAGCTGGAGCAGCCGGTCACGGTCATGCCGCTGCGCTGGTGCGGAAAGTGCGCTTCCTGCCTTGCCGGCCATCAGCACATCTGCCAGCACCTCGACTTCGTGGGCATCGACTCGCCCGGCGCCCTTCAGGAGCAGTGGACTGTGCCGGCTTCCCTCGTGGTTCCGCTGCCTGACGGCGTCTCGCTCGAACACGCCGCACTCGTCGAGCCGCTGGCCGTCGCAGTGCACGATGTGCGGCGCTCGCGGCTCGTTCAAGGCGAGACCGCCGTCGTCATTGGCGGCGGGCCTATCGGCCAGCTCATCGCGATCGTGGCCCGCGCTGCAGGCGCCGAGGTCATCCTGGCGGAGCCCGACGGCGACCGCCGCGCATTCGCCGCAAAACAGGGCGCGATCGTCGTGGATCCCGTCGAGGGCGACCTCGCCGCCCTCGTCGAAGAGCACACCGGCGGCGCCGGAGCCGACGTCGTCTTTGAAGTCGCCGGCACTCGCGGGACCGCGCTCGACGCCACCCGGCACGCCCGCACCCGCGGCCGCGTGGTATTCGTCGCGATCCACCCCGAGCCGGTGCCCGTGGATCTCCATCGCATCTTCTGGCGCGAGCTGGAGGTGCTTGGGGCCCGTGTTTACGAGCGCGAGGATTTCGAGCGCGCCATCGCGCTTCTCGCCTCCGGAACCGTTCCGGCAGACGCCCTGATCACCCGCATCGTGCCCCTCGATAGCACTGCGGAAGCGTTCGATGCGCTGCTCTCAGCGTCCGCAATGAAGATTCTCGTAGACGTTCAGGGGGCCAGGGCATGACGGTCTCATTCGATCTCACAGGCACCACCGCCGTCGTCACCGGCGCCCGCCGCGGCATCGGCTTCGCGATGGCGGAGGGACTCGCGCAGGCGGGGGCTGACATCATCGCAGTGTCGGCCAGTCAGGAGGCGGACGGTGGCGCAATCGGGGCCCGCGTGCGCGAGCTGGGACGATCCTTCGAAGGCCACGCTGTTGACTTCCGTGACCGCGATGCCATCACCGCTTTCGGCGCGGCAGTACGGGATCGCGCCGACATCCTGGTGAACAACGCAGGGACCATCCGCCGATCGCCGGCCGCCGAGCATCCCCTTGAGTGGTGGGATGAAGTGCTGGATGTGAACCTGCGCAACCAGTTCGTACTCACGCAGGCCGTTGCAGCCGGCATGCTTGAGCGCGGCTACGGCCGCATCGTATTCACGGCAAGCCTTCTCAGCTTCCAGGGCGGCATCAACGTGCCGGGGTACACCGCAGCGAAGTCGGGCATTGCCGGTCTCGTGAAGGCCTTGAGTAACGAGTGGTCAGCACGCGGTGTCACGGTGAACGCGATCGCCCCCGGCTACATTGCCACCGACAACACCGCGGCGCTGCGCGCGGACGAGGAGCGCTCGCAGGCCATTCTCGACCGCATCCCGACAGGCCGGTGGGGTAGCGCCGAGGACCTCAAGGGCGCAACGGTGTTCCTTGCGAGCCCGTCGGCCGCCTATGTCACGGGCGTTACCCTGCCGGTTGACGGCGGATGGATGGCACGATGACGCTCGAGTTGAGCGGGGTTGTCCCGCTAGCGACCATCGACGACGCCCGGGCTGCCGATGTGCTCGCCGACGGCCTTGTCGCCGGTGGCCTGCCGGTGCTCGAGGTGGCGTTGCGTAACCAGTTTGGAATGGCCGCGATCGAGCGCATTGCCGCACGCGGCGACGTGCTTGTCGGAGCCGGAACTGTGCTTGACCGCGAGCAGCTGCAGCGCGCGCTCGACGCCGGTGCCGCGTTCGTCGTCGCGCCTGGCCTTGACGAGGAGATTGTCGAAGCCGCCCTGGCCGCGGGCGTTCCGGTGCTGCCGGGGGTGATGACGCCGAGCGATATCCAACGCGGCATCCGCCTCGGCCTTGACCAACTCAAGCTCTTCCCCGTCGGCGTCGCGGGCGGGCTCGCACTGCTCAACGCGCTGGCACCGGTCTTCCCCGGTGTGAGCTTCATGCCCAGCGGAGGGGTAAGCGCCGCGAATCTGGGCGAATATCTGGCGCACCCAGCTGTGTTCGCGGCCAGCGGCTCGTGGATTGCTGCACCCGCCCGCATCTCAGCGGGGGCCGAGGCCGTCGCCCAGGCTGCACGGGAAGCAGTCGCGCTTCAGGCCGAGACCGACCTGGGGGCCAAGCGATGAGCGTTGTCACACTCGGTGAATCTTTGGGGTTGCTTGTGGCCTCCCGGATCGGGCGGCTTGAGCTCGTGCCGACGATGGATCTGGGTTTTGGCGGAGCGGAGAGCAATGTTGCAATCGGCCTCGCACGCCTGGGCGTCCCAGTGACGTGGATGGGCCGGCTGGGCGACGACGCGCTTGGCCGCCTCATCGAGCGGGAACTGCGCGCCGAGGGCGTCACCTCCGCGGCGACCCACGATCCGACGGCACCCACCGCCCTCATGCTGAAGGAGCGCCCGGCGGAAGGTTCCAGCGCTGTTTCGTACTACCGTGCGGGCAGCGCAGGCTCCCGGCTGGGGCCCGAGCACCTCGACTTCGCCCGCATCCGGGAGGCTCGTATCCTGCACGTCACCGGCATCACGGCCGCGCTGGGTGCAGGTCCTCGCGCTGCGCTGGACGCCGCGATCGACGCCGCGGTCGACGGCGGCACCATCGTGTCGTTCGACGTGAACCACCGCTCGCGGCTCTGGGACCAGGCAGCGGCAGCCTCCGCGTACCGCGAAATTGCGGCCCGGGCCGACGTCGTCTTCGCAGGCGATAATGAGGCGGAACTACTCACCGGCGAACGCGAGCCGGAAGCGCAGGCAGCGGCAATCATCGAGCTGGGCCCAACGCAGGCGGTTGTGAAGCTCGGAGCCGAGGGTGCGTACGCTTTTGCCGATGGCTGCGCCGCGGAACAGCCCGCGTTCCCCGTACACGCCGTCGACACGGTCGGCGCCGGGGATGCATTCGTTGCTGGCTACCTGGCCGAACTCCTCGCCGGCGCGCCGCTCAGCGGGCGTCTCCGCACCGCCGCTGCCTGCGGCGCAGTCGCATGCACCGCGCCGGGCGACTGGGAAGCGGCGCCCGACCGTGCCGCGATCGCCCGGCTGTTGGGAGCCGGCGACCCCGTTCAACGCTGAGGCGCTGATGTCCCGGCACGAGCTGCGCTCCCGGATGGGCATGGTGCTGCAGGACACCCCGCGGTTGTACGAGGTGCAGTTCGCGGCTCTCGCCGCGGAGGTGTGATGGAATCTTCGGCTAGTGAAGCCTCTGACGGGCGCCCAATTGTGCTCCTGCACTTGGAGTGCACGGTGCGGGCCGGAAACGGCGGGTAACAACCTGGACCAGTGCGCTGGCCGTGTTGGGCGCAGGGCTCTGTAGGAGTCATACCGGTGGTCCAGGTGGCCCGTGCCGTGCCGCGGAGGACACAGCGATACATGCGGCCCTGTTGGAGTGCCCGGCTCTGTCTACACTTGAGTTGCGCCGGAGCAGACGCATGCATTCGACTCGGAGGGGAAGGATCATGACAGACCGCAGCGACTCAGAATCACCGGTAGAGCCTCCCGCGGAGATGAAACCAGACGTTGCGTCGCCAGACCAACGCGCCTCGTCCGGCTTCGAAGCCCAGACCGTAAGCTCCCGCAGCGCGGCCGACGTGCTGGAAGCGGTCAACGTCGCGGAGGCGGGCACCAGGGCGGAAGGGGACCACGCGCATCCGGAACAAGCCAAGAGCGGTGAGGCGCCCGTCGAGCAGGTTTACAACGACCCGGCAATGACGGGGGAGCAGCGAGTCGCTACCGGTGCTGCAACAACGACCGGCACAGGGCCGGGGCCGTCACCGGCCGAAGCCGGATCCGGCGGCGCTCAGTCCGTGGTCGGCGCGCGAGAGTGGGACCGACGTGCAGCGGGCGAGCCGCCGGCAGCCGGTGTGCCCTTCGAAACCGGAGCGGGTGGCTCAGGCCAGACGCAAGGCGACGCCTGACGCCTATTTCAGGCACGAGGACGGGGCCGGCAGGTCGAGACGCCGGCCCAGCAGGCTACTGCCCGTGCTCAACTTTCACTGGACGGGACTGCCAGCGGGACCAGTCCTCGCTGGTCGCTTCCGCGGCGGCCCGCAGCTGGGGAAGATGCTCTTTGACCAGCTTGTCGATGCTGGTTTCCTGTGCGTTGACGGTCACGTTCATGGAGGCGCGCACTGTGCCTGCCAGGTCAGTCACTCCAACTGAGACGGAGCGTACGCCGGGTGCCAGCTCCTCGTCTGCCAGAGCCCAGCCCTGTTCCCGCACTTCGGCGAGGATTTCCAGAACCCGGCTGTCGGGAATCTTTTTCCTCTCCGGCAGTCCGGACCGCGACGGTTCTTTTAGTACGTGCAGAGCAACCTCAGGTGGAAGCGCCGCCAGCAGGACCTTGCCCTGTGATGTCACCATGGCCGGAAAGCGGGTCCCGATGTCGACATTTAGCGTGATGAGCTTCGGGACGGCGACACGGGCAACGTAGACGATGTCTGAGCCGTCGAGCTGCGCCATGGAGGATGATTCCCCCGTCTGCTGCACGAGCCGCTCCAGGTGCGGCCGCGCCATATCCCACAACCCAAGGGACCCGACATATGCCATGCCGAGCTCCAGTACCTTGGGTGTCAGCGCGTGTACGCCGTCGCTCGCCCGCACGTAGCCGATCTCCTCGAGTGTCAGCAAGATCCGGCGCGCGGTTGGCCGCGCCAGGCCGGCAGCCTGCGCCACCTGCGTCAGGGTCATTTGCGGCAGTTCCGCTGAGAAGCAGCGTAGAACGTCGAGCCCTCGAGCCAGCGCCTCAATGAAATCGGGCCCTTGGCCGCGCTGTGACATGTTGTCCTCTCGATCCACGCCCAGCTGTGATGCTTGACACGTTTTCTTCTTGCGGCCATTCTATAAACATTCCCAAGCGGCGGACAAGTGTCCGCCTAGCGGACATATCGATTTACCCGCCAGCCGAAAGGACCCACCGTGATAAGCCCCCCAGCAGATCCCGGCGCATCGCCTCCCGCTCGTCCGCTCGACGGGGTCATCGTCGCAGACTTCTCCCGGATTCTGGCCGGCCCCTACGCAACGATGCTGCTTGCCGACCTGGGTGCGGAAGTCATCAAAGTTGAAAGCCCGGCCGGAGATGACACGCGCTCCTGGGTTCCGCCGGTCCGCGCCGACGGCGTCTCGACCTACTACGCGGCCATCAACCGCAACAAAAAATCCATCGTGCTCGACTTCAAGGACGAGGATGACCTGGCCGCCGCCCAAGCGCTGACCGCCCGTGCCGACGTCGTCATCGAAAACTTCAAACCAGGCGGGCTCAAGCGCTTCGGGCTGGACTACGACTCGGTGCGGGAGCGAAACGCTACGGTGGTCTACTGCTCCATCAGTGGCTTCGGAACGGCCGAGGGGGCATCGCTACCCGGCTATGATCTGATCGTTCAGGCCATGTCCGGCCTGATGAGCCTGACGGGTGATCCGGGCGGACCCGCATACCGTGCTGGGATCAGTGTCTTCGACGTGATGGCCGGACTGCATTCAGTCATCGGCATCCTCGCGGCCCTGAGGCACCGAGACAGCACCGGCGAAGGCCAGAGCATCGAGACCTCCCTCATGGCCTCCGCCATGAGTGGGCTGGTCAACCAAACCTCGGCATACGTGGCCGGTGGCGTGACCCCGCACCGGATGGGCAATGCGCACCCGAGTCTCTTCCCGTACGAACCGCTGCCCACCGCTGACGACGAGCTGATCATCACAGCTGGCAACAACACCCAGTTCCGCAAACTCTGCGCCGTACTGGGCATACCGCAGGTAGCCGAGGATCCCCGGTTTGCCGAGAACGCCGGCAGAACAGCGCTGAGAGAGGAACTGCGTCCCCTTCTGGTCGAACGCCTCAAAACACGTCCGGCTAGCTACTGGTTCGAAAAGCTGAACGAGGCGGGTGTCCCGAACGGCCCCATCAACTCAATCGGACAGGGCGTCGAATACGCCCGCAAGCTCGGCCTCAACCCGGTGGTCCAAGTTGGACCGGCATCGGCATCAGTGCCCGGGGTTCGCAATCCAATCAATTTCTCGGCAACACCACCGCGATACGACCTTGCCCCGCCCGCCCTGGGCGAACACAGCGACGAAGTGCGTGCATGGCTCGCTAGCGCTGTGAACGGCGGAACCCAGATGAATAAGGAACACGCATGACCGCCTCAGCAAGCCCCGACAACACGCAGTTTCCAACTTCGCTGGGAACCTCGACCGCCACCGAAATCCGGCTCCTGGGCCAGGACCTGGCCCAGGACCTGATGGGCAAGGTCAGCTTTGGAGAACTGGCATTCTGGCTTGTCGCCATGCGCCAGCCCAGCCCCGGCGAACTGCGCGTCTTCGAGTCGGTGCTCGTCGCCCTCGCGGACCATGGGTTCACCCCCACCGCCATCGCCGCCCGCCTCACCTACCTCAGCGCCCCGGATTCAATCCAGGGGGCAATGGCCGCAGGCCTGCTTGGCGGCGGCTCCCGCTTCCTGGGCGTGACCGAGGATTGCGCCCAATTTCTCGCCTGGACCCTCGCAGGACATCCCGGCGACCTCCCGGACACCGACGGTGGCTGGGACCAGATGGCCTTGGAAGCCATTCGGGCGCAGCGGGCGGCGGGTAAGTTCGTACCGGGTCTCGGCCACCCGAACCACAAGAACGGGGATCCCAGAACCCCGGTCCTGATTGGCATCGCTACAGAAGAAGGCCTCCGCGGACCGCACCTGCGTCTGTTTGAAGCCATCGGCCGGATGAGCGAGGCCGCCCTGGGGCGCCGTCTTCCGCTCAACGGTGCCGGCGTGTGCGGCGCAGCCCTCGCGGATCTCGGCCTGCCGCCGGAATTGCTTCGCGGATTCGCGCTTCTTGCCCGTGCTGCCGGGCTGCTGGGACAAATCGCCGAGGAACGGCGCAACCCCATCGCAAACGACATCTACATGACGGTGGACCGCAACGCCGTCTACGTTTCCCCCGACACCCAGCCTGCCTGAGCACCGACAAGGAGAGAAGACCATGGCTGATCTGACGGCCGTGCTGGCCAGCACTCATCATCCGTTCTACCTCAAAGCAACAACCGACCATTCCGAGCAGCGGATGCCTCACGCCGACGAATGGCAACGAAAAGTCGAGGCCTACCGCGAGACGCTCACCGCGGCCCGGCCCGATGTGCTGATTATGGTCGGCGCAGACCACTTCCACCAGTTCTTCCTGGACAACTACCCGACCTTTCTCATCGGGAAGCAGGAAAAATACGACGCGACCTTCTACAACGAGGAACGCGAGTTCGGCATTCCGAAGTACGTGCTCGACGGAGACATGGAACTGTCGAACTACATGCACCAGGGACTGCTGGACGCCGGCTTCGATTTCTCCTTCAGCCACGAACTCAAAATCGATCACTCCATCATCTGCCCAATCATCACGGTACGACCCGACGCGGACCTGCCCATCGTGCCGATTTACACGAACATCTTCGCTCCCCCGATGCCGTCTCCGAAGCGCTTCTGGGACCTTGGCAGGGCCATTCGCGGGATCATCGATGCCTACCCTTCCGACAAAAAGATCGCGGCCATTGGCACTGGCCACCTGTCGCTCGAACTCGGCGGCCCTAGGATGTTCGGTGACCATGGCCCTGATCCGGAGTTCGACGCCCGGGCCATCGAATGGCTCTCCACTGGCAACATCGACTCGGTCCTCGAGAACGTCACCCACGAATCAATGGCCTCGGCCGGCAACGCCACACACGGGTTCATGGACCTGATTCTCATGATGGGCATCGCCGGCCCCAGGGAGGCTGACTACGTCGACCAGCTGGATCTCTTCCACACCCGGGAGATGTTCATGACCTGGTACCCCAACAAAACTGAAGCGCTGGCGGCAGCTGCCGCGAGCGCGGCCGAGTCCTCCGGTGCCAGCCTCGGTCCGGTCTACGCCGCCAAGGATGGTGTGTCGGCATGAGCAAGTACTACGTCAACAAGTTCCTCTACTCCATCGACCGGGACCCTGAATGGGTAGCCAGGTACAAGGACGATCCGGCCGGCACCATTGACGCCTGGGAGAAGGAATGCGGCACTTGGCTCAACAGCGCCGAGAAGACGACATGGCTCTCCTTCACCGCCGAAGAGCGCCATGCCCTGGAAACCTACGACTACGAGTGGCTCTTCGCCTACGGGGCCCACTTCTTTCTCTATCTCACGCTCTTCATCGGCTTGTTTGATGAGGACTGGGCCCGCGAGCAGGGGCCTTTGTCCTACCAGCGCGAATGGGCCCGGCGGCTGGAGCCGTGGACCCATAA
Source organism: Arthrobacter sp. EPSL27 (assembly GCF_001512305.1). Lineage (GTDB taxonomy): Bacteria > Actinomycetota > Actinomycetes > Actinomycetales > Micrococcaceae > Arthrobacter. The sequence continues at coordinate 1,285,939 of NZ_LNUT01000005.1, read as the reverse complement.
GGATTACCCCTCCGTAGCCCTCTAATCCACGCCGCCAAACGAGCCACCCGAACAGGAAGGAAGATAACGATGCTGGACACGGCCGTGCTCATATTCCGTTTCATTCTCGGCGCCATACTGTTTGCCCACGCGGCGCAGAAGTTGTTCGGCTGGTTCGGCGGCAACGGGCTGCGGCGCCAGGCCACGCTTTTCGAATCCCGTGGACTCAAGCCGGGCATTCCGATGGTCGCGATGGCCGGCACCTTGGAGTTGCTTGCCGCAGCGCTGCTGGCCGGCGGCCTGGCCACTCCGTTGGCCGCACTCATCGGCGCAGGCACCATGCTGGTAGCCGGCCTCACTATGCACCTGAACTCCGGCCGGTTTTGGAACTCGGCCGGAGGAGGTGAATACCCCTACGTCCTCGCCGCGGCGGCGGCGACCATAGGCATCGGCGGCTCCGGTCAGTATTCGCTCGACAGGATCCTTGCTTCAAGCTGGCCGCCACTGACGCCATGGCTGGAGCCTTCATGGATCCATGCCCTGGCCATACCCATTCTTGCGCTGGTGTCGGCCCTGCCGTTCGTGGCGCTGTTACGACGCGGACGGCACTAGCCCCCTCCCAACAATTCCCACCCGCACGAACGCGGGTAATGGCACAAAGGAGTGACATGAATACACCTACTGCTCTCCCGGCTCCGGGACAGCCAATCGTCTTCCGCAACGGCACCGTGTTGACGATGGACGGCTCCAGAAAGGTCCTCAACGGCGCCGACGTGCTCGTCATCGGTGAGGACATCGCAGGACTCGGCGAGCGCCTAGAGGTTCCCGAAGGGACCTTCGAAATCGACGCGGGCGGCGGTATCATCATGCCCGGCATGGTCGACACACATCGGCACATGTGGCAAACGGCCATGCGCGGATATGGCGCCGACTGGACGCTGACTCAATATTTTGTTTGGTATTACCTTGAACATGGCCGATCTTTCCGGCCCGAGGACATTGCAACGGGCAATCTTCTCTCGGCCTGGGACGCTCTCGACGCAGGTGTGACCACTAGTGTGGACTGGTCTCACGGCCTGAGCACCCTTGACCATGCCGAAGCCGCCCTTGACGCCCTCGAGAGCTCCGGCGGGCGCTTCGTTTTCGCCCCGGGGAACATTTTCGCCGGACCCTGGGAATGGTCCACCTCCGCAGACTTCAAGGATTTCGTCAACCGTCGCAACCGGCGAAGCGACATGCTGAAGTTCCAACTGGCCTTCGATGTCACGGGTGACCCAGCCTTTCCCGAAAAGGCCGCCTTCGAGGCAGCGAGGGAGCTGGGCCTGTCCGTGACTACGCATGCAGGCGTCTGGGGAGCCAGCAACGACGACGGCATCCGCCTTATGTACGAGCACGGCTTCATGGCTCCGGATAACGTCTACGTCCACGCCGCGACCCTGAGCGATGACTCCTACCAGCGGATCGCAGCAACAGGAGGATCTGTGTCGCTGTCCACCGAAAGCGAGCAAAGCTGCGGACAGGGTTATCCGCCCTCCTGGGTGCTGAGACAGCACAACATCCCGGTCTCATTGTCGATCGACACAAGCGTCTGGTTCAGCAGTGACCTCTTCACGGCTATGCGCACAACGCTTGGCGCCGACCGCTCCTACGAGCACATGCGTGCACACGAAGCTGGCAACACCGTCACGCACTCTGCCTTGCGCGCCGAGCACGTTGTGGACTGGGCGACCCGAGGCGGGGCGGCCGCCCTGGGCCTGGATCACGCCGTCGGGAGTATTGAACCGGGAAAGAAAGCTGACCTTGTTCTCCTGAAGAACGACTTCTCGCCGACATCCTTTCCTCTGATCAATCCCTACGGCCACGTTGCTCTCCAGGCCGGCCGGGGCGATGTTCACACGGTCCTGGTCAACGGACGGGTAGTGAAGAACCATCATCGGCTTGTTGGAGTCGATCTGGTCGCGCTGCGCGCGAAGATGGCCTCCACCGTGGAGCATCTGCAGTCCATGCTCGGGAAGGACGCCTGGGAACAGGGTATGAATCCGGATGTTCCGGAAACAAAGATCCTCGACAACCCCTACATGTACACGGACTACCGCAGCGCAACGACGCACAGCCAGCAACCGTAAAAACCCAGCAGTTCCGCACCGTCTATCCATTCCATTCGCACCCTCTTTAAGGAGAACTATGCCTTCCGACCTTGCGACCGGCTCACCGGCCCCGGACACTAAGAGCGCACAACGCCCGCTGGCGCCTGCGGCCATAGCCGTGGGCTTCACTGTGCTCTGCCTTTCGTGGATGCTCAACGCCATGGACCGGCAGGTCTTCTATCCGCTCCTGCCGGAGATCCGGGAGGACTTCGGCTTCACGCTGGAGCAGTCCGGGCTCCTGGCCACCGGATTCACCATCGGTTTGGCCGTCGCAGGCTTCCTCGCCGGCTTTGTCGTCGACCGGTTCGCCAGGAAAACCGTCATTGTCGGCAGTGTCCTGCTCTACTCCCTGGGGACCTTGGCTGTTCCTCTGGCGGCTGGATTCTTTGACATGGCTGGATACCGCATCATCTCTGGAGTCGGCGAAGGGGTGCAGGCAACGGCGCTGTACGCCCTGGTCGGGTCGTTCTTCTTCCATCGGCGGGCTTTTGCTGCCGGTTTCATTGGGGTTGCCTTCGGCGCCGGCATCTTCCTTGGTCCCATGGTGGGTGTGCCGTTCGCCGCCGCTTTTGGTAACTGGCGGGCTCCGTTCTTCCTCTTCGGTGGACTCGGCGTCCTGATGGCGGTGCTCATCCTGGTGACAGTTTCTCGCCGGATGTCGGAAACGAAGGCCGGCGGGGGATCCGCGTCCGAGCAATCGGACTTCAGCTACATGCCGGCCAGCCCCTACAACCGCAACACTCTCGGCTTCGGGATCGCATGCGTTGCCAGCGGAATCGTCTTCTACGGTTTCCTGGGTCTTTACCCGACGTTCCTCAGGGAAGAACTCGGCTTCGATGCCGGGCAGGCTGCACTGGCCGTCTCTATGTCCGGCATTGGAGCCATGCTGGCTCTGCTGGCCGGTTGGATGGGCGACAAATACAGCCAGAAATGGCTGCTCGTCGGATCATTTGCCGGAACCTCTGTGGTTGCGTTCCTGATGTATGTGGTCGTAACGGACGCCCTTGGCCAGTACATCTTGGCCTTCCTGATGGGAACACTTGCCAGCGGCTTTCTCTTTACCAACTGCTCCACCGCCATGCAACGCAGCGTACGGCCCGAGCATGTGGGCCGAGGACAGGGTCTGTTCATGCTGACTTACTACGTCGCAGCAGCGTTCTCCGGGCTATTGTTCGCCCGCTTGGTCGCTGTCGCTGACTGGGCCGGAGCCGGCATCTGGCAATTGTCAGTAGTGCCCCTCGCCGCCGCCGCAGCCCTGATGTTGGTGGACTCCAAAAAGATGATCCGCCGAGGATAGGAGCTGCAGAGGCCGCACAGCATTAGCTGAGGTGGTGCGAGAACTCGTTTTTCCGGCATGACGAAGGCCTCCTGGTGTGGAGCGGAGCCGTCCAAGGACGGTCGACACCCAGGAGGCCTTCGTATGCTGGAAAGCGATGCTCAGTTGGGTTCCTACTCGCGGTCGCTCACATTTCCCAGTCGGCTGCTTCCACATTTGCCTTTGAGGCCGAAATTAGAGATGTCCGGGAGCCCACTCCCGGCGCTGGCATCCGGTCGGCAGCGAAGGTGCCGGAGAACTCCTCTATGGCAGCGCGTCCCCTATGGAGCATGATGAGGACACGATCCTCATCGAATGCGCGGGAAGTGAGCATGCCTTGAGTTCGGTTCCGACTCGTCCGATTAATCGTGACGACGCATCAAAGCTCTTCGTTCGACTTCGCCGTAGGCATTGCGCCAGGTCAAACCTTTTCACCTGCTCCTGCACTGGGAGCTCAACCTTTAATTGCGGTGTTTCCCAGACCGGCAGGGCTGACAGCTGCATTCGCCGCCCTGACTCCTCTGAATCCAGGCAAGTCACCAGAGGTGAGCGGAAACGGGCCATCAATTTCGGCAGGGGCGTCCTAATTGATTCGTCCGAAAGCCGCCGAAGGTCCGTCCATTTGTCCATAGTCGGGCGTAAAACGACATAGGTCTATGCGTGTGCCGTGTTGGTGTGTAGCTACTGGGTTGCGCGGGTAATCCAGTCGGCCGTTACCTTAGCCCGCCCCGGCGGGGTGCGCTGGCAACCTTCAGCTTGCAGGGCGCGGTTAAGGCCCGCCATCCGGTATGGAAAACGCGCCCATTTCATTTCTGCCCCGTAACAAAGACACCAACGTCGATGGCTCTCCATAAATGCGCGTTCAGGAGCAGCCGGGCGTCGCCAGGGGGCCACTCTCGTTGGAACGGGCACCTAAACCAGCGGCCACGGGTAGCGCATGCCAGTGCGGTCAACCGGCAGCGCTCCCGCAACCAGCATCCGCTGCACGCGGCGCTGTAAGGCGGTGACTTCGTCGTCGTCGAGCAGTTCCGCCAGCTCAGCGGGGACGGCTTCGGCGAGCGGGGCGATGTCCGCCAGCAGGTCTTCCGGGATGGGCTCGCCGGCGAAGTCCCAGATCACGGTGCGGAGCTTGAAGGCCGCCGAGAAGCACAGCCCGTGGTCGATGCCCCAGATCCGGCCGCCGTCACCGCGCAGCACGTGGCCGCTCTTGCGGTCGGTGTTGTTGGCGACGAAGTCGAACAGGGCGATCCGGGCCAGCTCGGCGTGGGTCTCCGGGGCGTCCTCAAACAGGGTGAAGTAATGCTCCTGAAAGTCGCACGCGATGAACCACTGCAGCGACCCCGGGCCCATCGGAGCGTCCTCGCGGAGCACCGTCGGCGGGACGAACCCCCAGCCCAGCGCCTCGCTCAGCAGGTAGGCGGCGCGTTCGCGTTTGTAGAGCCCGGGCTCGAAATCGGAGAGCGGGCGTTCGCCGGCCTCCGGCTTGTACACCGCGTACCCCTCGTCCTCCCCGCAGGAAACCTGGACCAGGAACGTCTGGTTGCTGCTGCGCGGGAAGAGGCCCAGGGGCTCGATGCTGCCCTCGGTCAGCAGGGTCAGTTCGCGGCCGGGCACGGGCCCTCCCGCTTCACGAGCGTGGTCATGACGCCCGCAGCCCGCTGAGGGGTTCCGCCGTCGAGTTCACCATGTGCACCGCGGGATCCTGGCCCTCGATGAACGTGATGGCGGAGACCGAGCCCGGGCTGATCATGATCCGCTGGAACAGATCCAGCGGCGTGCCCAGGGCGTGGGCGACGGCGGCCTTGATGGGATCGGCGTGCGAGAAGCACACCACCACACCGCCGGCGTGGGCCGTGCACAGGGCCTCCATCGCTCCGACAATCCGGGCCTGCATCTCCGGGAAGCTCTCTCCGTCCGGGAAGCGGAACCGGGATGGGCTGTGCTGCACGGTCTGCCACTCCGGCAGGGCCGCCAGGTCCGCGATCGCGGAGCCGGTCCAGCCGCCGAAATCACACTCCAGCAGCCCGTCGTCGTGCTTCACCGGCAAGCCGGTGCGGGCCGCCGTCGGCTCCGCCGTCTCGCAGGCGCGCTCCAGCGGGGAGGAATACAGGGCGTCCACCGGCAGGCCGGCGAGCCGGTCAGCGACCCGTTCGGCCTGCTCGCGGCCGCGGTCGGAGAGGTGCAGCCCCGGCGCCCGGCCCGGCAGGACGGAGCCCGTGGTCGGCGTCTGGCCGTGGCGCACCAGGAGCAGGAGCGTGCCGTGGCGCGCGGGCGCCGGGGGAGGAGTGGATTCGTCTGCGGTTGCGGTAGCCATCAGCATCCAGCCTACGTCCGCACCAACGCGCAGTGCGCAGGAATCTCACAAAATCCCTCGATTCGCCGCCGGGTACAGGTCTACGGTGGAGGGGTGAATGATCGCCCCGAAATCTTCACCGTTGGTGAACTGCGTGCCTCCGGCCACGTCCACAAGGACCTGCGCCGCGAAATCCGCGACAACCTGCTGGCCGCGCTCGCCGCCGGCCGCGACCCCTGGCCCGGGATGTACGGCTTCAGCGGCACCGTCCTGCCGCAGCTGGAACGCGCCCTGCTGGCCGGGCACGACGTCGTCCTCCTCGGCGAACGCGGGCAGGGCAAGACCCGGCTGCTGCGCACCCTGGCCGGGCTGCTGGACGAGTGGTCGCCGGTGATCGAGGACTCCGAACTGAACGAACACCCCTACGAGCCCATCACCGAGCACTCCCGCGCACTGGCCCTCACCGAGGGGGACCGGCTCCGGGTGGCGTGGCGGCACCGGTCCGAACGGTACGTCGAAAAGCTCGCGACGCCGGACACCTCCGTCGCGGACCTGATCGGCGACGTCGACCCGATGCGGGTGGCCGAGGGCCGCCGCCTGGGCGACCCGGAAACCATCCACTACGGCCTGGTGCCGCGCTCCAACCGCGGCATCATCGCCATCAACGAACTCCCCGACCTCGCCGAGCGGATCCAGGTCTCCATGCTCAACGTGATGGAGGAACGCGACATCCAGATCCGCGGCTACGTGCTGCGGCTGCCGCTGGACGTCCTGGTGGTCGCGTCCGCCAATCCGGAGGACTACACCAACCGCGGCCGGATCATCACGCCGCTGCGGGACCGCTTCGGCGCCGAGATCCGCACGCACTACCCGATCGAGCTTGAGGACGAGGTGGCCGTCATCCGGCAGGAAGGCCACCTGGTGGCCGGCGTCCCGCCCGTCATCCTCGAGATCCTGGCCCGCTACACCCGGGCGCTGCGGCAGTCCCCGGCGATCAACCAGACCTCCGGGGTGTCCGCCCGGTTCGCGATCGCCGGCGCCGAAACCGTCGCCGCCGCGGCCCTGCGCCGGGCCAGCGTACGCGGCGAGGACGAGGCCGTGGCCCGGCTCATCGACCTCGACGCCGCCGTGGAGGTCCTCGCCGGAAAGATCGAGTTCGAGTCCGGCGAGGAAGGCCGGGAGCAGGACATCCTGGACCACCTGCTGCGGATGGCTACCGCCGAGGCCGTCCGGGCGCACTTCCACGGCCTCGACATGGGCGACCTCGTCGCCGCGCTGGATGGCCACACCACCGTCACCACTGGGGAGCTGGTCACCGCGCGGGAATTCCTGGAGGGGCTGCCGCCGCTCAACGGCTCCCGGCTTTATGACGACATCAGTGAGCGCCTCGGCGCGGAGAACGACGGGCAGCGCGCCGCCGCCGTCGAGCTGGCCCTGGAAGGGCTCTACCTCGCGCGGCGGATCTCCAAGGATTCCGACGACGAGGCCACGGTCTACGGCTGACGTCGGCCGACAGCACGGGAGGCTGCCATGAGCGTTCACCACCGGTCCCGGTACGGGCGGTATGCGGGCGGTCCAGACCCGCTGGCGCCGCCGGTGGACCTGGCCGAGGCGCTCGACGCCGTCGCCGAGGACGTGATGGCTGGCTACTCGCCCCGGCACGCCCTGCAGGAATACCTGCGCCGCGGCGGCCGCGACCGGGACGGCCTGGACCAGCTGGCCCGCCGGGTGCAGCAGCGGCGCAAGGACCTGCTGGGCAAGCACAAGCTGGACGGCACCCTCAACGAGGTCCAGAAACTGCTGGAGACCGCGGTGCTGGAGGAGCGGAAACAGCTGGCCCGTGATGTCCGGATGGACGACACGGACCGCGCGTTCCGGGAGATGCAGCTGCAGAACCTGCCCAGGTCCACGGCCGCGGCCGTCAACGAGCTCGCGTCCTATGACTGGCAGTCCAGCACCGCCCGGGAGGCCTACGAACAGATCAAGGACCTGCTGGGCCGCGAAGTCCTGGACCAGCGGTTCGCCGGCATGAAGCAGGCGCTGGAGGGTGCCACGGACGAGGACCGTGCCGCCGTCGCGCAGATGCTGGGCGACCTCAACGACCTCCTCGACAAGCACCGCCGCGGCGAGGACACGGATGCAGACTTCCAGGAGTTCATGGCCAAGCACGGCCAGTTCTTCCCGGAGAACCCGCAGTCGGTCGAGGAGCTGATCGACGCGCTCGCCCAGCGCGCGGCCGCCGCACAGCGGATGCTGCGTTCCATGTCCGCCGAGCAGCGCGAGGAACTGATGCAGCTCTCCGCCCAGGCATTCGGCTCGCCGGAGCTGATGGCACAGCTGGGCCAACTCGACGCAAACCTGCAGGCACTGCGCCCCGGCGAGGACTGGTCCGGCTCCGAACGTTTCGAGGGCGAGGAGGGGCTGGGGCTCGGCGACGGCACCGGGGTGCTGCAGGACCTCGCCGAACTGGACGAGCTCGCCGAGCAGCTGTCCCAGTCCTACAACGGCTCCCGCCTGGACGACCTGGATCTGGAGGCGCTGGCCCGCCAGCTGGGGCAGGACGCGGCCGTCTCCGCCCGAACGCTGGCGGAGATTGAAAAGGCCATGCACGACGGCGGCTTCCTCCAGCGGAACGCCGACGGGGACTTGAAGCTCTCGCCGCAGGCCATGCGCCGGCTGGGCCGGTCGCTGCTGCGGGACACCGCGAAGCAGCTCTCCGGCCGGCAGGGCCGACGGGACACCCGGGTGGCGGGGGCGGCGGGGGAGCAGACCGGCTCCAGCCGGCCGTGGGAGTTTGGCGACGCCGAGCCGTGGGACGTCACCCGCACCATCACCAACGCGATCCGCCGCACCATTGCCGACGGCGGCGACCCGCGCCGCGGCCTGCGCCTGGCCGTGGACGACATCGAGGTGACCGAAACGGAGGCCCGCACCCAGGCCGCCGTCGCGCTCTTGGTGGACGTGTCGTTTTCGATGGCCGCGGAGGGGCGCTGGGTGCCGATGAAACGCACCGCCCTCGCCCTGCACCACCTGGTGTCCACCAAGTTCCGCGGTGACCGGCTGCAGCTGATCAGCTTCGGCCGGTATGGGCAGTCGATGGACATCGGCGAGCTCACGGCCCTGCCGCCCTTCCGGGAGCAGGGCACCAACCTGCACCACGGTCTGCTGCTGGCCGGCCGGTTCTTCCGGCAGCACCCGTCCATGCAGCCGGTGCTGCTGGTGGTGACCGACGGCGAACCGACCGCACACCTGCTGGCCGACGGCGACTCGTGGTTCAACTATCCGCCTGATGCGGAGACCATCCGCATCACGGTGGCCGAGCTGGACCGGCTGGGGCGGGCCGGGGTGCAGGCCACCTTCTTCCGCCTGGGCAACGATCCCGGCCTGGAGCGCTTCATCCAGAAGCTGGCCCGCCGGATCGACGGCCGCGTGGTGGCGCCGGACACCGGGGACCTGGGCGCCGCCGTCGTCGGGGAGTACCTCCGGGCGCACTTCCGCGGCCGGCCGTTCGACGACGACTGGGCCGGATAGGCGGTCTGCGACCCTGTGAGTTCCGTAATCCAGGCGGACCTGGAGTTGAAACTGAGAGGCGGTTCTCCCATACTTCAGGGATGCGTCTTACTGAGCGAGACAACCAATCTTCAATGATCGCCCGGATTTCGGCCGTCGTTGGCGCCTTTCGGCCCGAGGAACCAGAGCTTTCCGCTTCCGAAATAGCCCGGCGGGTGGGCCTGCCGAAGGCGTCCATCGCGCGCATCGTCCGGGATCTGGCGGACTTCGATTTTCTAGAGCGGACCCCGGGCGGATACCGGGTCGGCATCAAGTGCTTCGAACTCGGCCAGTTGGCGCAAAAGCCCAAGGACCTTCGCCGGATGGCGCTGGCTACCATGGCCGATCTACGCCAGGCCACCGGGCTGACCGTCCAATTGGGGGTCCTCGACGGGTCGGACGTCGTGTACATCGAAATCCTCCGCGGAAAGCATGCCGATCTGGTGATTCCCTCAAGGGTCGGAGGAAGGGTAGCTTCATATGCCACGGCTGGAGGCAAGGCTCTCCTGGCATTCTCTGGCGACACGGTCCTTGAGCGGGCCCTCGCTGGTGGCGTGCGGAAGATCGGCCCCAACACGGTAGCAACAGAAGATGCGCTGCGCGCCGAACTGGCAACGGTGCGTGACCAAGGAATCGCCTATGAGCACGAAGAGTCCAGCGCCGGGCTGGCTTGCGCCGCGAGCCCGTTGCTGCGGGCAGACTCATCACCCATCGCCGCAATTTCCATCACTGCACCCGTGGGGACGATCGACATGAGGTTGGTTGGCCCCGCCGTCCAGGCGGCCACGCTGGGTTTGAACCGGCAGCTGCGAGCCAGCACTTTCCTCGGCCAGCTCTGACGGAAGGAAGGCCGTCCCGCGGGCGTGCGGGAGCCTGATGGGGCGTCTCTGTGAGCGAGACGGTCTTTTGACGCTCCGGGGTCGGGCCGCCCATAGTTTCGGGGACAGCCCGGAATGACGCGGATCACAACCTTCGTCCTGACGGGTTCAGACTATGAAGGAGTAACGGTGAAAGCTGCCGTCATGCATGCGCCCAATGAGCCGCTGAACGTGGTGGATCTTGCCCTCGACGCCCCGGGTCCCGGCGAGGTCCGGGTGAGGATCGAGGCGGCCGGTGTGTGCCACAGCGATGTGCATTACACGAACGGAGACCTCGGCTGCCGGACGCCGATCGTACTTGGCCACGAAGGCGCCGGCATCGTCGAAGAAATTGGCCCGGGCGTCAGTTCCGTCCGGCCGGGGGACAAAGTGGTTCTGACTTGGCGCCCGCGTTGTGGGCAGTGCGAGTTTTGTTCCAGCGGCAAACCGGCGCTCTGCGTTCAAGGCCGGGTGCACGGGGAGTCCAATGGGCTACTTCGAGGAGGCACCCGGCTCTCGCTCGACGATGAGCCGGTGCACCATCTGATGGGTGTCTCCTGCTTCGCCGAGGCATGCGTGGTATCGCAGGAATCAATAATCAAGATTCCCAATGACATCCCCTCGGAGATAGCGGCCATCGTCGGCTGCGCGGTCATCACGGGCATGGGTGTTGTCCTGAACCGGATGACGGGCGCCGCGGGCCAGGGAGTGCTGGTCATCGGTGCCGGGGGAGTCGGGCTTTCTGCCGTGATCGGCGCGGAACTCGTGGGCGCCTCGCCCATCATCGTGGCCGATATCGCGGACGACAAGCTCGATAAAGCCTTGGAACTCGGCGCTACTCACGTGATCAATTCCAGCACGGAAGATCTCGTAGCAGCGGTGAAGGCGATTACCGGCGACGGCGTCCAGTGGGTCATCGAAGCCATCGGGAAACAGGCCACCATCCAGCAGGCCATGGCCAGTTTGCGCACCGGGGGAACCACATTCGCCGTCGGGCTGGGTAATCCCAACGATGTGGTCAACGTCCCGCTCAACAACCTGGTGCAGTCCGAAAAGTCGTTGCAGGGCAGCCTGTACGGCTCGTCCAACACCGGGGTGCAGGTTCCGCAAATTCTAGAGCTATACCGCTCAGGAAGACTCCCGCTGGACAAGCTCCTTGGCGACACCTACCGGCTGGATCAAGTACAGGAAGCCCTCGCTGACCTCACTTCGGGGTCCGTCGGCCGCTCTGTCATCGTTCCGAACTAGCCGGTGTCTTCAACTGGCGGCTCTCTTTTTGATATTCAACAGTGGCGTTGGAATAGGAAATCATCTTGGAAACTCAAACAAAACTAGCACCTGCCCTAACCGTAACGAAGAAGGACAGGAGCAGGGCCCTGTGGGGCAGTGCGGTCGGCAGCACGATCGAATGGTACGACTATTTCCTGTACGGAACCATGTCCGGCATAGTCTTCGGCCCGCTGTTCTTTCCGTCAGAAGACGGCACGGTCAGCCAGCTTCTCTCGCTCGCAACCTTCGCCCTCGCCTTCCTGGTCCGCCCGCTCGGCGGGGTGATCTTCAGCCACATCGGTGACCGCATCGGGCGCAAGCAGACGCTCGTCGTCACGCTTACCCTCATGGGCGTTGCCACGGTTGCCATGGGTCTGCTGCCGACATACGCTGCCATCGGAGTGTGGGCGCCCATCCTTCTGACTGTCCTGCGCCTGATGCAGGGGCTCGCACTGGGCGGTGAATGGGGCGGGGGCCTGCTTCTGGCGGTTGAATACTCTCCCAAGGAAAGGCGCGGATTCTACGGCGCCGTTCCCCAGACTGGCGCTCTCCTTGGCCTGGCATTGGGCAACATCGCGACCGTTTTTGCAGACAGCATCTTCCCGCAAGAGCAGTTCCTGACTTTCGGCTGGCGCATCCCGTTCCTTCTGTCCGCTGTCCTGCTCGGTGTCGGCCTTTGGATCCGCCACCGCGTCGACGAGACGCCGTCGTTCCGCAAGGTCAAGGCAGAGGGCAGCGAGAAGCGCGTCCCCCTCATCGAGACGCTCCGGCACCACTGGCGGGCAGTTCTAATTGCCATGGGGGCCAAGGTTGTCGAGACCTCCACATTCTTCATCTTCGCCACCTTCACGGTTTCCTACGCCGTGTCGCTCGGATATGAGCGCAGCCAAGTCCTCACCACACTCCTCGTCACGGCGGTGCTCGGAGTTCCGTCGATGCTGGCCGCTGGTGCACTGTCCGACCGGATAGGCCGCAAGAAGGTGTTCCTCGCGGGGACCGTGGCCGTAATGGTGTTCATCCTGCCCTACCTCTGGCTGATCAATCAGCAGTCAGTCCTGCACTTGGCCATCGCATGCTTCTTCGGGTTCACGATTATTTGGCCCACCTATGGTGCACTTCTCGGGACGCTGATCGCTGAGAGCTTCACGCCGGACGTGCGGTACACCGGAGCCTCCCTCGGCTACCAGTTCGGCGCAACCATCGCCGGTGGCCCGGCCCCTCTGATCGCCACTGCCCTCATGGCCGCCTACAGCGGGAGTTTTGTTCCGGTGGGAATCTTCGTGATCGTCTGCGGCTGCGTCTCGCTTGTGGCAGTTTCGTTCTCAAAGGACCGGCACAACCAGGAACTGGACTAGCCCCTTCCGGGGCGGAGCCGTTGAGGGCTCCGCCCCGGATCCGCACCACTACCCACCCAATCGGCAACTGGCGACACCAGCACCGGCGCCCGGAGAAGAGCAGATCCTGTGACAGCAACCACCCACCCAGCAGCCGAGGTAATCAGGCGTGCCAAGGACAAACAGCCGACCTTCGGATTCTGGTCCGTCCTGGATGCGCCGGCGTCCAACGAACGGATCGCTCGGCTCGGATACGACTACGTGTGCCTGGACGCCCAGCACGGCCTGCTTGGATATGCAGGCATTCTGCAGAATCTGATGGCCATCGACGCCGGCCACGGGGCTGCCGGGGTCGTTCGGGTGGGGGCGAACGACGCAGCCGCCATTGGCCGGGCACTGGATGCCGGCGCCCGTGGAATTATCGTCCCGCTGGTCAACAATGCAGCGGAGGCCAGGGCCGCCGTCGCGGCAGCCCGCTACCCCCGTGCGGCCGGAACCGGGCAGCGCTCCTACGGCCCGATGCGGTCCGGGCTTCGGATTGGTCCGACGCCAGCCGAGGCGGACGAGGCCGTGCTCGTGCTCGTGATGGTGGAAACGGCAGAGGCACTCGCCAACCTCGACGACATCTGCGCAGTGGAAGACCTGGACGGCATTTACGTGGGACCCTACGATCTTTCGCTGGGACTCGGCGGAAAGTACCCACTCGACCCCGACGTCCAGGACTCGCTGGAGGACCGGCTGAAGCGCGCTCTCACTGCCGCCGAGGCTGCCGGGAAAATCGCCGGAATCCACACCCTGGATGCGGCCACCGCCCGGAGTCGTGCGCAGCAGGGCTTCACCTTCGTCACCGTCGCCACCGACCTCGTGGAACTGGAAAACGCCGCCGCCAGCCAGCTGGCCGAGGCGAAGGCCTAACCGCCCACCGGAAGAACGCCACCACGCACGAACCGGGCCCTGCGTGGCCACGCAACCAGATGACCTGCTGAATCAAGATCCTGAATTGGAGCCATACCCATGACCTTCCCGCAAACTAGACCGGAAGAACTCGAAAAGATCCTGGCCTCATCGGCCGCGGCCTCGGATGAATGGGCCGCGACGTCGCCCTCTGGCCGCGCGAAGGCACTGTCGGCAGTCGCCGATGCCTTGGACGAGGCCGCCCCGGACCTGATCCCGATCGCTCAGCGCGAGACCCACCTGGCAGAAGTACGGCTCCAGTCCGAGTTGAAGCGGACCACGTTCCAGTTGAGGCTCTTCGCAGAAGTCCTCGACGAGGGTTCCTACCTCGACGCGCGGATCGACCCTGCCGACGCGCAGTGGCCCATGGGCGCCCCGCGCCCCGATCTGCGGCGCGTTTTCATACCGCTGGGCCCCGTGGTTGTCTTCGCAGCGAGCAATTTTCCCTTCGCTTTCAGCACCGCGGGCGGAGACACCGCATCGGCCCTGGCAGCCGGGTGCTCAGTGGTCCTCAAGGTTCATTCCGGTCACCCTGACCTGTCGGAAGCCACCGGCCGGGTCATCACCGGCGCCCTAGCAGCGGCCGGTGCACCCTCCGGCCTCTTTTCCCTGGTTTTCGGAACGGACGCCGGCAGGAGCGCCCTCACCGATGCGCGCGTGAAGGCAGGGTCATTCACCGGGTCGATTTCCGCCGGCCGGGCGCTGCTGGACCTGGCCAACTCCCGTCCGGAGCCCATCCCGTTTTTCGCCGAGATGGGCAGCGTCAACCCCGTCTTCGTCACGCGCTCCGCTGCGGCGAACCGAGGGGAGGAGATAGCCCAGGGGTTCATCGGCTCGGTCGCGTCCAGTGCCGGCCAGCTCTGCACGAAGCCAGGCGTGTTGCTGGTGCCCGAGGACTCCGGAATTTTGGCTCACCTCAGCTCGCAGTCCTTGCCGGCTCCGGGCCCGCTCCTCAATGAACGCATCTTGACGGGCTTCATGGAGTCCCTCAAGCAAATGACGAACCACCCAGGCGTGAAAGTCCTCACTGAAGCGGCCGGTACAGCCGACCAACTGCCCACGTCCGCAATTCTCGCTACAACTGTCGAGGATCTCCTCCAGGACCCTGACACGCTGCTGGCCGAGTGCTTTGGCCCCGCATCCCTCGTGGTCACCTACCAGGATGAGGCTCAGCTCACCGCTGTGGCCCGTGTCCTGGAAGGGCAGCTGACGGCGACTGTTCACGGCGAGGCGGACGACGACGTGCAGGACCTAGTGCAGCACCTGGCCAAACGCGCTGGACGCCTGCTGTGGAACCAGTGGCCTACCGGCGTATCCGTCACCTACGCTCAGCAGCATGGCGGCCCGTACCCGGCGACCTCGGCTTCCCACAGTACGTCCGTGGGGACCGCCGCCATCACGCGTTTCCTCCGCCCGGTGGCATACCAGGGGTTCCCCCAGAACCTGCTGCCGGAGGCCATCCAAGACAAGAACTTGCTGGGCGTTCCCCATCGAATCAACGGCAGACTCGACGTGGGATAGTCAGTTCCACCGCTGCGGAAGTTCGCTTAAGAGCATCCGTATCCAGAACGGGGTAGGCGCCGGCGCAGTTTTCGTCGTGGGCGCCGTCCGCGCGGCATAACACCCCGAATGACCCTGGCCGTAGGTAAGGGGTGGACGCCGCGTTGCCGACTCCTCATGATGAAGCCATGACTTCCGGCGATCCTGCGGGCCACGGGCCGCGGCGGGCGACGGCGGACGACGCCGCCGTCGTCGCCCGGTTGCTTCATGATTTCAACACTGAGTTCTCGACGCCGACTCCCGGCGTTGGGGAGCTTCAAGCACGGTTGACCCAGCTCCTGGCGGGGGACGACGTAGTGGTCCTGCTGACCGGCGAGCCGGCGAGCGGGCTTGCGGTGCTGAGTTTCCGGCCCAACGTCTGGTACCAGGGGCCGGTCGCGATCCTCGACGAGCTTTACGTCCGCCCGGAGCTCCGCGGCCGCCGCCTCGGCAGTGCACTCCTGGACGCGGCCCTCGACCTGGTGCGCGGCCGGGGCGGTGAGCTCATGGAGATCAACGTGGACGGCGAGGACACCGACGCGCGCCGTTTCTACGAAGCACGCGGCTTCACCAACACCGAACCCAACCAGACGGATCCGATGCTTTACTACTATCGCGAGCTTTGAGAGGCAGGTCCTGGAAGGCTGGCTGAGGGAGCTACGGGCCTCAGCCCAGCAGGTCGTCCTGGTAGCACCAGCGCCAGTCCTCGCCCGGCTCGATACTCCGCATGACCGGGTGCCCGGTCGTTTCGAAGTGCCTGGAGGCATGGGTTCCGGTTGAGGAATCGCAGCACCCCACTTTGCCGCACGCCACGCACATCCGCAGGTGCACCGTCGTGGTGCCTTCCGTCCGGCAGCCCGCGCAGAAGGGGTCCACGGGGACCTCCGGAGACCGGGCCGACTCGAGGTGGGCGCATACCCCGCCCGGCCGCGCGATCCCTTCCCCGCCGCCCTCGCCGGAGGTGTCCACTTCGTCCAGCGCCAGGTCCAGCATGGATTCCTCAATATCCAGCTGGTCCAGTACTTCGCTGAGGACCTCGTGCGGGTACTCGCCGCCGCGCCTCATTTCCAGCACCTTGGCCCGTTCCGCTTCCAGCATGGCCAGCCGGAGCCGGGCGTAACGCGCGCTGGGAGTCGCTGTTTCCGCCGACGGGCGGCCGAGCCGTTCCCAGGCAGCGAGACCGCGCTCCTGGGTGCGCCGTTTCAGCATGGCCACCACCTCCGGTGGATCGTTCTCTGTCTGCAGTTCCTGCAGGCGGGCTACACCCGCGGCGGTGGCCAGCTGCACGAGCGAGGCCTGGTTCAGCGCGTCTTCGCGCGGGTCCGGGCCCTGGACTTTCAGGAACCGGACCAGCGCCGGAAGAGTGAACCCCTGCAGCGTCAGCGTGCCACCGACCACTACCAGGGCGGCGAGAATCAGGACCGAACGGTGCTCCAGATCCGCGGGCAGCACCAGCACGGCCGCCAAGGTGACCACTCCCCGCATCCCTGCCCAGGAGACAATCGCCGCGTACTGCCACGGAGGCGCCGGGTCCTTCCGCTGCACGGAGGGAATCAGGCGGGGCAGGTACGTTGCCGGGAAAACCCACACCGGCCGGAACACCAGCACCGCCAGCAGGATCAGAGCGCAGCCGGTCCAAATCCGCCCGGCACCCAGGGAATCGTCCTGGACGCCTTCGATGATGGTCCGCACCTGCAGCCCGATCAGCAGGAAGACCGAGTTTTCCAGTAGGAACTGCACCGTGTTCCAGTTGCTGCGCTGGCTCAGCCGGGCGGCGCCGTTGGGCATGGACGGCGCCTTGGTGCCCATCACCAATCCGGTAACGACGACGGCGAGGACGCCGGACGCGTGAATCGCCTCCGCGGGAAGGTAGGCAACGAGCGGCGCGACCAACGACGTCGAGGTGTTGATGGCGACGTTCCGGGTCCGCTTCCGGAGCTCGGTCAGCACGTACGCGGCTGCCATGCCCACCACCACCCCGCCCCCGGCCGCGAGCAGGAAGTCCGTGGCGATCCCCATCACGGACACCGACCCCGAGATGGCGGCGATGGAGGCCCGGAGGCAGATCAGGGCGGTGGCGTCGTTGACCAAGGATTCGCCCTCCAGAATGGTGACGATCCTGCGCGGCATCCCCACTTTCCTCGCGATGGCGGTCGCCGCGACGGCATCCGGCGGCGCCACAACCGCACCGAGGGCAATACAGGCAGCCAGGGGGATTTCCGGGAACAACCACCAGACCACAAAGCCCACGGCGAGTGTCCCGAAGATGACATAGCCCACCGACAGCAGTCCGATGGCGCGGAGGTTGGAGCTGAAATCGAAGAGCGATGTCCGCAGTGCCGCGGCGTACAGCAGAGGCGGCAGGAGTCCCACGAGGACCACCTCGGGGTTCAGCTCAATCACCGGGACGAAGGGGAGGAAGGAGCCGGCGACGCCGGCCAATACCAGCAGCAACGGAACGGATATGTTGAGTTTCCGGCCCAGCGCGCTGCCGGCGCAGACCACCGCGACGAAAACAAGGATTCCCAGCGCGATGTCCATTGGGACATTGTCTCAGCTGGAGGAAGAGGTGTCTGGGCCCGCGGGCCTTTTTCTGTGGCTTGCGGGTAAACCACGATGCCAATGCCAATGGTCCTCCCCGGTTCACCCGCCGGCCACCACCACGCCCTCCACCGTTCTCCCGCGACCAGCAGTCTTTTCACGCCCCCTTTTGCCCGGCGCCTTCCATGTGCCGGGCGGAGAATCCCCTGCACTCAAGGAGTACTCCGTGTTCGTGAAAAGCACGCTAGCCGCCTTCACCGTCTTGGCCTCCCTGGCCGGGACAGCAGCAGCCTCTGCCCCGGCGGAGGCAACCAAGCTGACTCCCGTCGTCGTCGGCCAGCCGCTCGCCCAGGCGCATGCGCACAACGACTATGAGCATGACCGCCCCCTGTTCGATGCGCTGGAGCATGGCTTCACCAGTGTGGAAGCGGACGTGTGGCTGGTGGACGGCGAGCTGCTGGTGGCCCACGACCGGGAGGATGCCCGGCCGGGCGTCACGCTCGAGAGCCTCTACCTCGACCCGCTCCAGGACCTGGTCCGCGGCCAAGGCCACAGCGTCTACCCGAAATGGGACGGCAGCCTGCAACTGCTCATCGACATCAAGAGCGACGGCGATTCCACCTACGCCGCCATCGAGCAGGAGCTGGCCGAGCACCGCGACATCATGAGCCGCTACAGCCACGGCACCACCAAGACCGGCCCGGTCACCGCGGTCATCAGCGGGAACCGCCCGCTCGCCACCATGCAGGCACAGGAGAAACGCTTCAGCTTCTACGATGGCCGCTCCGCAGACCTCACCTCCGGAAAGCCTGCCGGCCTGATGCCGCTGGTCAGCGACAACTGGACCAAGCTCTTCACCTGGCAGGGCGCGGGCCCCATGCCGGAGGCCGAGCGCGCCAAACTGCGCAACTACGTGGCCGAGGCGCACGCCAACGGCCACCGGGTCCGCTTCTGGGCCACCCCGGACATGCCCGGCATCGCGCGCGAAGCCGTCTGGAAAGAACTCTTCGACGCCGGCGTGGACCACATCAACACCGACCACCTCGCCGCGCTGCAGCAGTTCCTGACCGCCCGCGGCGCCTAACCGTGCACCTCAAGTCCCGGCCCGCTAAGACTAGGAATACCGGCATGCCTTCAAAGACCATCAAAACGACGACGGCGGCAGCCGTCCTGGCGCTCGGCCTCCTGGCAGCCCAGCCCGCCACCGCCGCCGACAACACCACGGGCGGCACCACGGGCGGCACCGCCGGCGGTGCCGCCGGCAACAAAGCGTTCACGTTCGGTGTGATCGGCGACATCCCGTACGGCGAGGCCGAAATCGCGAAGTTCCCCGCCCGCGTCCAGGACATCAACGCCGACAGCTCACTGAAGTTCGTCACCCACGTGGGAGACATCAAGAACGGATCGACGGTGTGCTCGGACGAGTACTTCGAGAACATCCGCGCACAGTTCGACACCCTCGAGCACCCGCTGGTCTACACCCCGGGCGACAACGAATGGGTGGACTGCCACCGCGCCAATAACGGCGCCTACAACCCGCTGGAACGGCTCGCCAAACTGCGGGAAGTCTTCTTCGACGACCCCGGAAAGACCTTGGGCGCCACCATGCCGGTCAAGACCCAGGCGGACCTCGGCCTGCCCGAAAACGCCCGCTTCACCCAGAGCCGGGTGGCGTTCTCCGTGCTGAACATCCAGGGCAGCAACAACTCGCTGCAGCCCTGGGCCGGCCTGGGCGAAACCTCAGCCACGCCCGAGCAGGCAGCCGAAGTGGAACACCGGACGGACGCAGTCCTGGCCCAGATCCGCGACACCTTCGCCGACGCCAAACGCCGCAACAACCGCGCCGTGGTCCTGATGACCCAGGCCGACATGTTCGACCCGTCCCTGCTCGCCGCCGCGGCCGCCAACCCGGGCACCGTGTCCGGCTTCCGCGACATCGTGCAGGCCATCGTCGAGGAAACCAACAGCTTCGATGCCCCGGTTTACCTCATCAACGGCGACAGCCACGTCTTCGCCGAGAACCAGCCGCTCGCGGAGGGATCACCCTGGCTGGACATCTACGGCGGGGGCGCCGCCGACGACCTGCAGCGCATCACCGTCGACGGATCAGCCAATGCCACCAACTACGTCAGGTTCACCGTCGCCGGCAACAGCGCCGACGGCGCGGACGTTCTGTCTTGGGAGAAGGTCCCCTTCAGCCAGTAGCGCTACGGGATTAGGGCTCCACGAGGACCAGAACGGTGTCCGGACGGACGCCGTCGTACTTCATCGCTTCGGCGGCCTCCTCGGACTCCATCATCCGCTGGAACGTTTCCATGTCGGGGACCTCGGCTATCAGCCCCACACGGTTGCTCTTGGCCGGGTCGACGAACGTCCGGACCGTCATGCCCAGCGGCCCCAGTATTTGTTCCCGTTTGGGTGAGCTGAGCCAGTGCTCAACATCGTCGACTTCGTGAAAGATCAATAAGGTTGGCATCGTTGCCTCTGCTTTCTGGGGTTGCGCCAGGAGCCGGGCTGGATAGGAGCCGCGTGGGACATCCTGATCTCGCTGAAGGTACCACGGCCCCGGATGCGGCGGTAGGAGCGATAATTCCAGGCCCCAGTGGCCGGCACCGCCAGCTTTAGTTGTCTCAGGTGGAGACGGGCACGATGTTGTGGTTGAGGCGGAACAGGTTGTCCGGGTCGAAGCGGTTCTTCAGCGCCACCAGCCGGTCATAGGTCTCCGGCCCGTAGGCCCGGCGTGCGGCCTCGACGGCGTCCTGGCCGGTTTCCGCGCCGAGGAAGTTGACGTATTCGCCGTGCTCGCCGAACGGCTGCATGAGGGCGTGGGCTTTCCGGGCGAAGGCGCTCAGCCGTTCGTCCTCCGCGGGGTCCTGCCAGAAGCCGTAGATGTTCAGCCAGTACTTGGCCGAGCGGTTGGGAAACGCTGTGGCCCGCTCCGGTACCCGCCCGAAGGCCCCTTCCATGTGGTGGACGTCGATCCCGGTCCCCATCCAGGTCACCTCAGAGGCGAATCCGACCAGGACGTCGACGGCGGCGTCGTCCAGCCGGGAGAACGACAGGTTCTTCCAGTACCCCCGCGAGCCTTTGGGAAACAGGCTGTCCATGGCGGACTGCCACTCCGGCCAGGCGGCGGGCGCGACTTCCTCCTCGTCCGGGGGCGCGGCGGTGCGAAGCTGCCCGATCAGCTCAAGCCCGGGCTGGTGGCCCTCCGAAGCCCAGGCGAAGCCGATGATCATCCACGGTTCGTCCCCCATCCCGAACTCGGGCGGGAGCACCAGGAAGGAGCTGATCGGGTTCATCTCCTCGGGCAGGTCCTGCGTCCACCGGCCGAACGCGCCCAGCGCACTCTTCCAGCGGGGCGGGCGGTAAAAGAAGTTCCCGCCCAGCACGGCTGCCGGCAGCGGCCGGGCGCGGAACGTGAAGGACGACACCACCCCGAAGTTCCCACCCCCGCCGCGCAGCCCCCAGAAAAGCTCGGGGTTCTCCTGTTCGCTGGCGTGCAGGTGCTCTCCGGTGGCGGTGACGACGTCGGCGGAGGCAAGGTTGTCCAGGCTCAGCCCGTTGGACCGGGTCAGCCAGCCCACCCCTCCGCCGAGGGTCAGTCCCGCGACGCCGGTGGCACTGATCACGCCCAGCGGCACGGCGAGGCCGTGCGCGGCGGTGGCCCGGTCGACGTCGGCCAGGGTGGCCCCGGGCCCGACCGTGACGAGCCGCTGCTCGACGTCGACCTCCACGCCGCGCAGCTGGCCCAGGTCCAGCACGAGGCCGCCGTCGACCGTGCCGTGGCCGGCAATGTTGTGCCCGCCACCGCGGACGGCGAGCGGCAGGCCGGTGTGCCGGGCGGTGTGCAGGACCGGATCGATGTCCCCTACGGCGCCGGCCCGGATGACGGCCCGAGGGCGCAGATCGATCATGCCGTTCCATACGGTCCGGGCCGCGTCGTACGCCGGGTCGTCGGGTTCGATCACCGCCCCTGCCAGGCGCCCGCGCAACTCTTCAAGGGCGCGGCCGACGTCGCTGCCCTGATCTTCCTGGTGCATGGTGCTCATTGATCTGCTGCTTCCGTGCCACGGGGTTCGCGCCCCTGGTTGGATACTGGGGGTCCAATAGTGGAATTGATCTCGCCGGAGTCGGCGCTGCAGGGTGATACTTCCAGCCGGCAGGGCACTGGAACGGTTCGCGGTGACCAAAGTATAGATTCGCCCGCGGCACCGGACAATGGTCCGCGGACACTGCCGGTGCTTGTCCCCACCGCTGGGCCGCCGGTCCTTTCAGCCCGCCCTAGGCACCCCGCACCCAGGCGAGTAGATTGCGAGTGGGCTGCCCGGCGGGGTTGCCGGTCGCGGTCCGCCGCCGGCGTTGCGGGACCGTTCAGCCGGCGGCCAACGAGACAGGAGGGTCGACATGGGGCGGCATGTAAAAGCCGGCGAACTGGAAATCTGGACGGAACAGGCCGGCGAGGGGCCGGATGTGCTGTTGATCGGCGGGCTGGGGGACACCGTGGAGTCCTGGCAGTTCCAGCTGGACGGGCTGGCGGAGCGCTACCGGATGACGGCGTTTGATAACCGGGGTGCCGGGCGCACGGCCATGCCGGAAGGCCAGCCCACCGTCGAAGCGATGGCGGACGACGCGGCCGGGGTGCTGCGCGGACTCGATATCTCCTCGGCACACGTTGCGGGGTTCTCCGGCGGCAGCATCATCGCGCAGGAACTCGCGCTCCGGCACCCGGAGCTGGTGCGGAGCCTGGTGCTGCAGAGCACGTGGTCCGCGATGGACCAGTACCTGAAGACGCTGGCCCGGTCCATCCACTGGCAGGCCGAGCTGGCACCGGACGAGCGCGCATTCCTGGAGTTCTTTTTCCTGCTCGTCTACACCCCGCGGGCACACAACAACGGAATGGTGGGCCAGATCATCGAGGGCGCTCTTGCCTTCCCGTATCAGCAGTCCACCGGGGATTTTCTGAGGTTCCTGGACGCGTTCATGGTCCACTCGACGGCAAGCCGACTGGGCCAGATCACCGCGCCCACCCTTGTCCTGGCCGGCGGGGTGGACCCGATGAGCCGGCCGGAACTCGGCGAGGACGTGGCGCGCCGCATCCCGGGTGCACAGTTCGAGGTGATGCCGGAGGAATCCCACCAGCCCTTCCAGGAGGTCCCGGACGAGTGGAATGCGCGCGTGGACCAGTTCTGGCAGGAGGCGGAGAGGCTGCACTCGGAGACTCGATGAAGCTGACCTGGTTGAAACCGCGGGCGCCGGCTGAGGGCCCACCCGTTCCGGCTCAGGCCGCGGGCGCCTTCCCCGGATCCTCGGCAGTTGTCCGCGCGTACGTCGCCGAGACGCGGCGGTAGACCGGGGTCAGGAAGGCCAGCAGGGCGGCGGCGAACATGATGATCCCGGCGGCCAGGAATACCAAGGCGATGCCGCGGGAGGTGCCCTCGCCCAGTAGCGGGGCCAGTTGGGAGGCGCCCTCTGGAGACCGGGCGTACGGGATGATCCAGAACTGGGCGATCGGCGCGATGAGGAACGCGGTGACCGGCGCCGCCGCCGACTCGAAGGCCATGGCGAATCCGAACACGCGGCCCTGCCGGTTCAGGGGCACCACCTGCTGGATGACCGTCTGCTCGGCGGCCTCGACAAAAGGCACCAGGACCAGGTAGAGCCAGATCCCGGCGATGTACAGCCATGCCCACTCGCGCAGCGTGAACACCGCACCCAGGGCGCCCATCAGGATTACCGCGATGAGCATGGTGCGCAGCGGATTGGAGCCGAGCCCGAACTTGCCGATCAATGCACCTCCCACGATGAATCCGGTGGCGCCCAGGGCGAAGTACGCTCCCCACAGTTCCACGGGGAACATTTCCAGGCCGTAGGGGTCCATCAGCGCCATGTAGACGCCGCCGATGAAGTTGTTGAACGTGGAGAACAGGATCAGCGCGAACAGCCCGGAAATGGCCAGCACCGCGGCGATCGAACCGCGCAGGTCGAAGCCGCCGTGCGCGTCCGTCGCTGCCGCGCGCACCTCCTCGGGCATGCGCAGCGTCAGCAGGTGCGCGAAGGCCAGCGCCGTGAGCGCCAGGGCCACCGCGATCGTCCAGCCCATGCCGAGCACCCCGACCGAGAGCCCCGAGAGCAGCGAGGTGACAATAAACATCAGGCCCTGCACCATTCCCACCAGCCCGTTGGCGTTGGCCCGCCGGTCCGGTTCGATAAGGATGGTGACCGTGGTGGAAAGGGCAATGTTGCGCATGTTTTCCACCACCGCGCCAACCAGGATGATCAGGGTGAAGATCCAGAACCAGGGCCGGGCAAGGTCCAGCAGCAGTGCAGACGGCGTCAGAAGGAACATAACCCCGGACAGCACGAACATCATCAGGGTAAAGGCGGCAGCGAAGCGCATCACCGCCAGCTTGCGGTAGCGGTCCACAAAGGTGCCGAAGCTGATGCTGGACAGCGCGATCAGGAGCATGTAGACACCGCCCACCACCCCGGTAGCGATCACGTTCCGCGTCTCCAGATAGACCCAGAAGGTCAGCGCGAACCAGAGGTAGCTGGTGGTGATGTTGGCAAGGGCCGTGTTCACCAGAATCCCGGCGAAAGTGCGGGACCGCTGTTCCGGACTGCGCCGCGAGGTGTCGACGGCGGTCCCGGACCGGCCCGGTTCCTGCTCGGTCATGCGTCCCAGTGTAATGACTGCAGGCCGTCCCGTCAGTGCCCGGGCCCTACGTGCTGAGGCTCCAATGAACGCGGATGGCCTCGGCGATCCGGGCCTCGGCGACGTCCACCCGGAACGCGACCGGCGCGGTCCCTGTTTCCTCGATGACCGCGTCCCGGTACACGCGGCCGCACGCGGGGCACAGGGTATGCAGGTCCTCATCGGCCGGCCAGGGGGCCAGTCCGGCCGGGACGGGGGTGTCCTCTCCGTTGTGCACAGGGATGCCCTCTGAGTTGCACTGGATCAGACCGTCTTTGCTGACGGTGTTGCCGCACACGCAGGTGATGGTGGTGACGTCATGGTCGACGACGTCGGCGGTTTCAGTGTCCATGAAAGGCTCCCCGGTGCTGGAAGAGGCGTAGTCCGCTTAGCTTATGCCTGTTGGGCCGTGCCGTCTCCCCGGAGCAGGCGCCTAGGCGCGGCCCTTGAGGATCAGGTTCCAGTAGACCTTGGGGAAGATGTCGCGGTCCACGACCCATGAGGCCCGGCTCTCCTTCCACGTCGGCACTTTCGGAATAGTCGGCTGGGGCCGGTACTGGTCATCGAACTCGGCGAAAACCACCGACGAGCGGGACACTGTGAAGGGGCACACGGAGTACCCGTCGTACTTCTGCGTCAGCGGCTTTCCGTCCCGGGCGGCCACCAGGTTCTTGGCCAGGACCTTGGTCTGCTTCCGCAGCGCACCGCCGGACTTGGAGTTGGTGGTGGCCGCGGCATCTCCCAGGGACCAGATGTTCGGAAATCGGACGTGCCGGAGGGTCTGCGGATCCACGTCCACAAATCCGCCCGGGTCGCCTGGCGCGGGCAGGTCCGTGTCCTTGAGCCAGTCCGGGGCGGACTGCGGCGGCACCGCATTGAGCACGTCGTAGTGCAGCTCCTCGGCCACCCCTGTGGCCGTCCGGATCAGCGCGTTCTGCGCGGGCGCATCCACCGACACCAGTTCACTGTTCAGCCGCAGCTCTATGCCGTACTCCGCGATCTTGCGGTTCAGCTCCTCGTCCACGCCGGGCACCCCGAATACGGTGGGGTAGGGCTGCACCATCACCACCCGGATGTCCTGGAGGACGCCCTGCTCCCGCCAGTAGTCGCACGCAAGGTACATCGGTTTCTGCGCGGCCCCGCCGCACTTGATGGGGCCGGAGGGCATGGTGAAGACGGCTGTCCCGGCCTTCAGCCCGCTGAGCAACCCCCATGCCTTGGCCGCCAGGGCGAACTCGTAGTGGGACGCACCGGCGGGGGAGTGGACAGCGTCCTCCAGGCCCGGGATCTTGTCCCAGTCCAGCTGCAGGCCGGGGCAGACCACCAGATGGCCGTACCGCAGCTGGCCGCCCGAGGCCAGCGACACCGAATTGTTTGCCGGGTCGATGCCCGCCGCGGTGTCCCGGATCCAGTTCACGCCCTCCGGCATGACGGCGTTCTGGGGCCGGACGGCTTCCGACGCCGTAGCCCTCCCGCCGGCGATGTGGGAGAACAGCGGCTGGTAATAATGGGTGTCCCCGGGCTCCACGACGGCCACATTCTTCACCCCATAGCGGCGGAGACGCGCAGCCAAGGAGATCCCGGCGTTGCCGCCGCCGACAATGAGGACTTCATAGTGCTGCCCGGCCACGGAGTTACTTCTTCTCAGTCAGGGCGGAGGCCTTATGCGCGGCCCGGGCGCCGGTCTTGTCGGACTCCACAACGTACTGCGGCTCGTCCTCACTGGCGCGGTGGGTGTTGCCGTCCAGCTCGAAGTCCTTGACCTTCTTCTCCACGATCTTGCCGTGGGTGGTGCCCTGTGGCGTGTTCCATTCCACGGGTGTGCCCTTGCTCAATGACTTGCTCAGTGACATCGGTGCTCCTTGGATAGCCGGCCCCGGCAGTCCGCGCATGGACGGCCTCCGGAGCCTCAATAGTAAGCATGATGATCTTTATTGCGTATCCTCCGCCTGTTTTCCATTGTGGTGGCTGCCCGGCTGCGCCACGATGTTCGTATGGACACTGAAACGCCGACGACGGCGGAGCTGAACCTTCCCCAGGCTTTCCTCCTTCTTGCCACGAACGACGACGACGGCACCCCTGAGGTGCCCATGTTCGCCCTCCGGACCACTCTGGCCGGCGCGATCCTGGCCGAGCTGGAGCTGATCGGCGCCATCGGGCTGCAGGGGAAGCACGTCAGGGCCACCGGCGAGGAGCCGCAGACCGAGCTGCAGCACGAGCTGGAGCTTATCCGCGGGAAATCCCGGCCGCACACGCCCAAGCGGTGGGTCTCCATGCTGGAGGGCCGCGCTGAGATGCAGCGGGTCTACGAGGGGATGGCGGCGCGGGGCATCGTGGAACACGTCGGCGAGAAGCACCTGGGCGTGTTCCGGAGCGTGCGCTACCCGGAGAAGGACCACGCCCCGGAGGCGGCGCTGCTGCAGAAGATTGAAGCGGCACTGGGCCCAACACTTTCGAACCCGGCGCCCTCGAAACCTGCGCCGTCGGAACCTGCGGCAGCCGACGCCACGGCGGCCGCCGCCGGTGCGCCGGACGCCACAACACCCGACGCCGGGGCGGTTCCCCCTGCCGAGGCTGCGGCCGGGGCGCCGGCTGCGGAGGCCCCGGATGCCAGGACCACCGCGCTGATCGCCCTGCTCCAGGCAGCCGGGCTGCTCGGCAGGCTGGTACCGCAGGCGGACAAGGTCCGGGCCAGCGAGCTGGCGAAGGACTACTGGCCTGCCCGTGCGGTGGAGGACGAGCTGCGCATGATCCGGCTGGCGGAGGAAGAGGAACCCGGCATCTGACGGTGCCGGGCATCGCTGAGGGCTGGCGCAACGATCCGCGGGCGCCCGCCCCCACCTTCCCAGGGGGTTGTCAGCCCGTGGCCAGGCTCCGCTTGAGGATCTTTCCGCTCGGCCCGAGGGGGAGCTCCTCGAGCAGCCGGATGACGCGCGGATACTTGTACGCGGCGAGCTGTGAGCTGGCGAACTCGATCAGCCCGGCCTCGGTGGCGGAGGCTCCCGCATCCAGCACGATCGCGGCCGCGACTTCCTGGCCGTGGACCTCGTGCGGGATCCCGTAGACGGCGGCGCTGACCACCTCCGGGTGGGTCAGCAGGATTTCCTCCACCTCGCGCGGGTAGACGTTGTAGCCGTTGCGGATGATCATGTCCTTTTTGCGGTCAACGATGGTGAGGTACCCGTCGTCGTCCTTCGTCCCCAGGTCCCCGGTGCGGAACCATCCGTCGACGATTGCCTCGGCGGTGGCTTCCGGCCGGTTCAGGTAGCCCTTCATCAGCAGGTGCCCGCGGATGACCAGCTCGCCCAGTTCGCCCGCGGGCAGCAGCTCGACGCTTTCGGCCGTTTCGGCGCGGGCGATCTCAATGTCGACACCCCAGATGGCCGTGCCGATGGTGCCGGGCCGGGGCGGGGTGCCGACGTGATTGAACGCAGCGACGGGGGAAGTTTCGGTCAGCCCGTATCCTTCGTGGATGTCGACGCCGAATACGTCCCGGAACTTGTCCATGACGGCCAGCGGGAGGGACGCCCCGCCGGAAATGCCGTAGCGGAGGGCGTCCGGCTGGACGTCCACGGTCTTGGCCGCTTCCAGCAGCGCCACGTACATGGTGGGCACCCCGAGGAAGACGTTCACGTGGTGCCTGGCCAACAGCTGGAGGGCTCCCTCGCCGCTGAAGCGGGGCATCAGCACGATGGTGACGCCCGCCCGCAGCCCGGCGTTGAGGACCACTGTCTGGCCGAAGGTGTGGAAGAGCGGGAGCCCGCCGAAGAGGACGTCGCCCGGTTTGAAGTCCATGACGGACGTCAGGATCACGGACGTCTGTTCCACCAGAGCGAAGTGCGTGCCGAGGGCGCCCTTGGGTTTGCCGGTGGTTCCGGATGTGTACAGGATGGTGGCGGTGTCCGAGGGCCGGCACGGGACATAGGTGGTGATCGGCTCGGCCGCGGCGGCTTCGGCTTCCAGCCGCGGCAGCGGGCCGCCGTCGTCCGGTGCCATCACGGTCAGGAGTTCGACGCCGGCACTGGCGGCGCCGGCGGCGCCTTCCGTCAGGAGCGGCGCGGCGCAGATCAGCATCCCGGCGCCGCTGTCCCGGAGCACGTAGTCGATCTCTCGTGCCTTGAGCAGGGCGTGCACCGGCACCACGATGGCGCCCAGCGACAGGATGGCGTAGTAGACCCGGGCGAAGTCCGGAACGTTGGGGATCAGCACGGCGACGGCGTCCCCTGGCCCGATGCCGCGTGCCCGCAGGGCCCCGGCGTAGGCGCAGGTCCCACGCCAGAGCTCGGCGTAACTGGTTTCCTCGTCCCCGACGATCAGGGCGGTGCGGTCCGGCGTCCGGCGCGCGGACTCGGCCAGGATGGCGGCGACGGAGATGGTGCCGAAGCCCTCTGCGGGGGTGGTGGTGTTCATGGCCTGCTTCTTCGTAGGGATGGTTATGCCTTCAGGATCAGGGCGTCGCCCTGGCCGCCGCCGCCGCAGAGCGCGACGACGCCGGTGCCCCCGCCGCGGCGCTTCAGCGCCAGCGCCTGATGCAGCACCAGGCGGGCGCCCGAGGCCCCGACCGGATGGCCGAGGGCGATGGCGCCGCCCTCGGCGTTGATGTCCTCCGGGTCGAGGCCCAGGTCCTGGGCGGACTGGAGGAGCACGGACGCGAAGGCTTCGTTGATCTCGACGAGGTCGAGTTCCTTCGCGGAGAGGCCTTCACGTTTGAGGGCGAGTTCAATGGCGCGGGCCGGCTGGGAATGCAGGGATCCGTCCGGTCCCGCTGTCTGGCCGTGGGCGCCGATTTCGGCAATCCACTCGAGCCCTGCCGCCTCGGCGGCTGCTTTGCTGGCGATCACCAGGGCGGCGGCGCCGTCAGAGAGCGGGGAGGAGGACCCTGCGGTGATGGTGGCCGTGTCCGCTTTGGAGAACGCGGGACGGAGCTGCGCCAGGGATTCGGCCGTGGTGTCCGGCCGGATACCTTCGTCGTGTTCAAGGGCCAGTGCGGGCCCCTTGCGTTGCGGCACCTCGATCGGGGCGATTTCCTCGGCGTAGACCCCGGCGGCGCGGGCCGCTTCGGCCCGCTGGTGGGAGCGGGCGGCCACGGCGTCCTGCGCTTCGCGGGTGATGCCGCGCTCGGCGTTCCCGGCGTCGGTGGCTTCGCCCATCAATTTGCCGCTGACCGGATCCTGCAGCCCGTCGTGGTTCAGCGAGTCGAGCATCGGAGCCTCCCCGATGACGACGCCGGCGCGGAGCCCGGGGACCAGGTGCGGGGCGTTGGTCATCGATTCCTGGCCGGCCGCAACGATGAAGTCCGCTTCCCCCGCGCGGATCATCCGGGCAGCGTCAATCACGGCGGTGAGCCCGGAGAGGCAGAGCTTGTTGATGGTCACGGTGGGCACGTCCCAGCCGATGCCCGCGGCCAGGCTTGCCTGCCGTGCCGGGCCCTGCCCGGCGCCGGCCTGGATGACCTGCCCGACAATGACCGCGTCGATCTGTTGCGGGGCGACGCCGGCCCGCTCCAGCGCTGAGCGGATGGCGTGCGCGCCGAGTTCGCTGGAGGAGAAGGGCGTGAGGCCGCCACGGAAGCGGCCGAAGGGGGTCCGGGCGCCGCTGAGGATGACGGGGACGTTGGCGTTCTGGTTCAAGAGAGGTCCTTTCGGGGTGGCCGGCGGGGGGACGGGGTGGATCACGCGAAGGCGGAGATGCCGGTGATGCCGCGCCCGATAATGAGCGCCTGCATGGTCTCGGTGCCTTCGTAGGTGTGGATGGCCTCGATGTCGGCCAGGTGCCGGGCGACGCGGTTTTCCAGCAGGATGCCGTTGCCGCCGAGGAGGTCACGGGCATTGGAGGCAATGCCGCGGGCAATGCGGGTACAGGTGTACTTCGCGAGCGAGGCCTGTTCGGGAGTGAGAGCGCCTGCTTCGTCCAGGCGGGTCATCTGGACCACCATCAGCTGCATGGTTGCCAGCTCGCTGAGCATCCGGGCCAGCCGCTCCTGCACGATCTGGGAGGCAGCCAGCGGCCGGCCGAACTGGACCCGCTGCTTGGCATACTGGACCGCGGTTTCGTAGCAGGCGGTGGCATGCCCGACGGCGGACCAGGCCACTCCCAGCCGGGTGGCCAGCAGCACCCGTGCGGTGTCCTTGAAGGTCCTGGCCCCCGGCAGGACGTTCTCCTGCGGGACGAAAACGTTCTCCAGCCGGATGTGGGCCTGCCAGATGGCCCGCAGGGCCAGCTTTCCCTCTATTTTGGTGGCCGAGTAGCCGGGTGAGTCCTGCGGGACCAGGTAGCCGTGAACCTGGCCGTCCTCGCCCCTGGCCCACACCACGCTTACCCCGCCGACAGAGCCGTTGCCGATCCACTTCTTTTCTCCGTTGAGCAGGAAGCCGCCGGCTGTGCCGGTGGCGGTGGATTCCAGCGCCACCGCGTCCGAGCCATGGGTGGGCTCCGTCAGTGCGAAGGCGGCGAATTCCTTGCCGGCGGCGACCGCCGGGAGCCAGCGCTCCTTCTGCCCGGCAGATCCGCACTCCGCGATGGAGCGCAGGGCCAGGCCGCCCTGGACGGCGATCATGGTTGCCACTGAGCCGTCGCCGCGGCTGATTTCCATGTTCACCAGGCCGGCAGCCATTCGGCTCATCGGGGGGAAACCGTCGACGGCGACACCGTCCCGCAGCAAATCCAGCTCGCCGAGGCGCCGGAGCAGGTGGACCGGGTAGTCGCCGCGCTCCCAGTAGCCGTTGATGACCGGAAGGACTTCATCCTGCACAAAGCCGCGGGCCCGGTCCCAGTAGGCGCGGTCGTCGTCGTCGATGCCGGCGAACACGGCGGCGGGGTCCGTGCCCAGGGCATCGGTCAGGACGTAGGCGGGTTCCACGGTGCCGGCGGGAAAGTGGCCTGCTGCTCCGTCAGCGGTGACCCCGGTAGCGGGCGACGTCGTCGTCATGTTCTGTCCTCTGTCTCGGCGCCGGGACCGGTTCGTCCGCGTGCTGTGGCTCACGCCACATCGATCAAGGATGCACTGAAACTGCGTTTCACGTCAAGAAACTCAGTTTCAAATGGTTGGTGTCAGTCCAGGGCGTCGCCGACCGCGCGCAGGATGGCGTCCTTGTCGGCGCCGCCGGCCAGGACCGTCACCACCACGGCCGGGGAGGCGGGCGCCGAGGGGCCGGTGCCGAGCAGTGCCGGCCGGAAGATCCCAGAGAGGGCGCGGAGTTCGTTCGCGAGCTCGGCTGACGTGTCCCGGTCCGCCGTCTCTGCGAGCTGGGCGGGTGCCGTGCGCAGCCACCGCCGGAGGAGCGCGTTGTGCACGGCAACCGCGGCGGCGGCGAAGGCGACGGCCGTGTATTCCCGCGTCCCGGCGTCGGGCAGTCGATCCAGCAGGTGCAGCACAAACGCCCGCTCGTACCGGTGGGAGGTGACCAGCTCCCGGTCCCGGAGCGCCGGCACAGCCTGCATCAGCTCGTAGCGGGCGCGGGATGTTTCCGGGTTCCGCAGGTGGTGGTTGAACACCAGCAGCGCGGCGTCCTCGATCGCTGCGGGCGGCTCCAGCATCGTTTCCGCCAGGCGGTCGGTCACCTGCCGCAGGATCCGCTCGTGGTCCGCGAAAACCACGTCCTCCTTGGACCCGAACTTCCGGAAGAAGGTGCTGCGGCTCATGCCCGCGGCATCTGCGAGGTCGTCAACCGACGTTGCGTCATAGCCCTGTTCGGCCAGCAGCCCGATAGCGGCGGCAGCGGGCCCGTCGGCGGCGTGGCGTGTCGGGTGCGAGATCATGCGCCGAAATGTAGCACAACCGGCGGGGCCGGCTTCTCCGGTCCGGCCTGCCTTAGGGACGGGCAGGATCCCTCCCCGCCTCGGCGGCGCCAGCGAGCCTCCCTTCAGGGGTATACCGGGAGGGGACCCTTTGATCCCGCGCGGCGGTCTACCCTTGAACGATGGATAACCGGGCTGAAGTGCGTGAGTTCCTGATGTCCCGCCGTGCACGGCTCACGCCGGAGGAAGCGGGCCTCGCGGCGGGCCCGAACCGTCGGGTGGCGGGGCTGCGGCGCAGCGAAGTCGCGCTGCTGGCCGACGTCAGCGTGGAGTATTACGCCAAGCTGGAGCGCGGCGCCATCGCCGGGGCGTCCGCGTCCGTGCTCGAATCCCTCGCCCGCGCCCTCCGGCTCGACGACACCGAACGGGCGCACCTCTTCGACCTTGCCCGCACAGCCGACGGCATCCCCACCTCCGGCCGGCCGCGCCGGCGCGCCACCGCCCAGTCCGGAGCGGCGCGGCCCAGCCTGCACTGGGCGCTGGACGCTTTCACCGAGGGCGTCGCCTTCGTCCGCGACCCGTACCAGAACGTCCTCGCGACAAACGCCCTGGGCCGAGCCTTCTACTCGCCGGTGATCGGCGACGGCGGCCGCACCCCCAACCTGGCCCGGTTCCAGTTCCTGGACCCGGCCTCCCGCGACTTCTACCCCGACTGGGAGCTGTTCGGCGAGATGTGCGTCGGCGTCATGCGCGCCGAAGCGGGCCGGGACCCGCACGACCGCACCATGCAGGACCTGGTCGGAGAGCTCTCGACACGCAGCGAGACATTCCGCGCCCTGTGGGGAGCGCACAATGTGCGCACCCACGGCACCGGAACCAAACGTTTCAACCACCCCGTGGCCGGCGAACTCACGCTGGCCTACGAGGAACTCGCCATCACCGCGGAGCCCGGCCTGGTGATGCTGGTCTACACCGCCGAGCCCGGCTCGCCCTCGGCGGAGCGGCTCCGCCTCCTGGCGAGCTGGGCCGCCAGCGGGGCCACGGCTGTCGAACGGCACTAAACCACCGGCTGACCGAGCCGGGGTGGTCGAAAAAGGTGTCGGCTACGGAGCTGCCTGCGTGCCAGAATCCTCACATGAATAAGGAACGCAGTGAACTGAAGAGCATCGGTTACGAGATCTTCATCGGCATCCTTTCGATCCTGTCGATCGTAAATCTCGTGCTCTTGTATGTTGTGCAGGACAGGTCGCTCGATACGGTGCTCACGGTGATGAATGGCATTTTCAGCGTGATATTCGTTGCCGACTTCCTCTACCGGATCATCACCGCGCCCTCGGCGGGCGCATATTTCTTCAGGCACTTTGGCTGGGCCGACCTGGTGGCCAGCGTGCCTTTGGCGCAGTTCAAGATCCTGCGCCTCTTCCGGATGGTCCGGGTCTACCGGCTGCTCCGCGGTGTCGGTACCCGCAGCGTCCGCCGTGCGCTCATCAGAGACCGGGCCGGTAGCTCCCTGTATGTGCTGCTGCTCATGGGAATTTTCGTGCTGGAATTCGGAAGCCTCATCATCCTCCGCGTCGAGCAGAACGCTCCGGGAGCGAACATCACCACCGCCTCGGACGCCATTTGGTACACGGTCGTCACGATCTCCACGGTGGGATACGGGGACCAATACCCGGTCACCGAAGCTGGCCGTCTGGTCGGGACAGCCGTCATCGTCGTCGGTGTCGGGATCTTCGGCACCTTCACCGGCTACCTGGCCAACTTCTTCCTGTCTCCCAGGAAGAAAGACTCCGCACCGCCCGTCTCTGCCACGGACACGAGCGCCTCCACGGTTGAAGGGCTTCGCCTGAGCCTCGAAGAGTCTGAGGCCAAGCTTGCCGAAATCAGAAAGCTGCTTGCCGGGCCAACACATTCCGGCTGATGGCGCAGCAGCAGGCCGGGTGCCAGACTTCAGCAATGGAGCCCATGGATTGCCTCATCATGTACGTGCCCACTGACGCTGCGCCCGCCGTGCGGCAGGCGATCGGCGACGCCGGCGCGGGCCGGCTGGGCAACTACTCGCACTGTTCGTTCAGCGCCGAGGGCACCGGGCGGTTTACGCCGCTGGCGGGCGCGACGCCGGCCATCGGCGCCGTCGGGTCCCCCGAGGAAGTTCCGGAGACCCGGATCGAGGCCATCTACCCGCGCTCCGGGCGCAACGCCGTCGTCGCCGCCGCCCTGGCAGCGCACCCCTACGAGACGCCGGCGTTCATGACCTTTCCCGTCGACACCAGCCTGCCGGAGGGAGCCGGCACGAGGCCTGAACCCTTCCCCGGGGGCAGGGGCTAGGGGGAGGGGTCGGCTTTGTGTTTCTCCGGCGCATCGCCGGTCACCGTGGCGCGGGCATCGCCGGCGTCGTGGCCGGCCTTCTTCTTGCCGAACGGCAGCACCTTCATCAGCGGCTGCACGATGGCCATGACCACAAGGCCCCAGGCGAGCCCGAGGACGGCCGAGCACAGGGTGTTCACAAGCCAGGCCAGCGAGCCGCCGACCACCGGGATCCCGGCGACGGGGTGCTCCAGGAGGTGGACCAGGTCGTAGGGTGCGTGCCAGCCGAGGTCGTAGGCGCCCTGCAGCATGATGTGGCCGCCCACCCACAGCATGGCGATCGTTCCGACGAAGGTGATGGCGGCCAGAACCTTGGGCATCCCCCGGACCAGCATTTCGCCGAAGCGCTTGGAGCCCGCGGAGTCCTTGGTGGTGAGGTGAATGCCAATGTCGTCCATCTTGACGATGAGGGCAACGGCGCCGTACACCAGCACAGTGATGGCGATCGCCACGGCGACGAGGATGAACGCCCGGACCCACAGGGACTCGTTTGCCACCTCGTTCATCGAGATGACCATGATCTCGCAGGACAGGATGAAGTCGGTGGTGATGGCGCCCTTGGTGACCCTGGCCTCGGCCTCCGGGCCCCGGTCCACCGCCGGCGAATCCTCCTCGGCCTCGTGGTGGCCGCGGAGCTTGTGCCAGACCTTCTCGGCGCCCTCGTAGCAGAGGTACGTGCCGCCCGCCATGAGAATGAACGGGATGGCCCCCGGGAGGAACGCGCTGATGAGCAGCAGTGCCGGCAGGATGATCAGCAGCTTGTTCCGGAGCGAGCCCCAGAAGATCTTCTTGATCATCGGCAGTTCGCGGGACGGGTCCGCCCCGGAGACGTACTGCGGGGTGACGGCGGCGTCGTCAATGACCACGCCAGCGGCCTTGGCTCCCGCCTTCGCCGCTCCGGCCGCGACGTCGTCCACCGAGGCGGCGGCGATCCTGGCCAGCGCCGCGACGTCGTCCAGCAGGGCTACAAGACCGCCGCTCACAGGTCGCTCCCGCAGTGCGTGAGGGCGGACGGCTGGGCGCGGTGGCCTCGGTCAAGGCGCGTGAATGGCATGTTCGGAATTATACGGTGGGGCCGCCGCCTAACGGCTGCTCACCTGCCCGAACCGCTTGGCGATGGGTGCCAGCACCAGCGGCCGGGCGGCGTACCACGCGGCTGCGGTGACGGCGATGGCGGCGGCGAAGAGCCAGAACCCCACCCAATTCACCTCGTCGGTGCCGGCGAACATGTGGTTCAGGTTGCGCAGCGCGCCGGTGGCAAACACCAGAAACACGTGGATGATGATGAACAGCACAAAGAACAGCATGGTGGGGAAGTGCAGCGCCCGCGCCGCCTCCACGGGGTAGATCCGGTTCAACGTCTTCGCGTCCTTCGGCCAGAACTCGCTCATGCGCGCGCCCGTGACCGCCGCCAGCGGGGCAGCGATGAACACCACCACGAAGTACATGAGCTGCTGGAGGCTGTTGTAGTTCACCCAGCCGTTCTCCACCGGCCAGTCCAGCGTCATGTACTGCAGGAGCGCGGAGAGCGCGTTCGGGAACACCTCCCAGCTCGTGGGCACAATCCGCATCCAGTGGCCGGAGGCAAACAGCAGCACCGCGAAAATGAGGCCGTTGGCCAGCCACAGAACATCGAGCGACTGGTGCAGCCACAGGGTGATGCTGATCTTCTTGCCGCCGCCCTTCGGCGTCCAGTACGCGGGCGGCTTCTGCTGCGTGCGCACCTGGTAGCCGGAGCGGATGATCAGCACCATCAGGAAGAAGTTCAGGAAGTGCGTCCACTGTGCCCACCACGGGAAGCCCGGCTCCGCGGTCTCGGGGAGGTGGTATTCGCCAGGGTACCGCTCAAGGAACTCCGGCACACCCGGCAGTGTGGTCACGCCGCGCGCGGCAAGGACCAGGATCGCTGCGGCGGCCACGGCGCCGAGTGCGAGGAGCACCACGCGCTTGATCCACTGGCCCAGGGTTCGGTTGCCGTAGAGCCTGGGTTCCGCTTTGGGTTTTGCGGGCGGTACGACGGCGGCGGGCCGGGCGGCGGGTGCTGCCGGCGGTGCCGGGGCGGCCGGCTCCTTCGCAGGCGCGGGGGCGGCCGGCTGCTCCGCAGGTGCCGGGGTGATGGTTGCTGCCGGCGCGGGTGATGCTGCGGGCGCGCTCGCGGCGGCCGGCTCCGCCTCGGGAACAGCCTCCTCCTTGGGAACAGCCTCCGCCGGGGTGGCGGCCGGGGCAGTCGCTTCGGGAGCCGCCGGGACGGCAGCGGCGGCCGGAGCAAAAGCTGCCGCTGGGGCGAGCCCGGCGGGCGGCCATGGTTCGCCGCCGGGGACGCGGGGAAGCCCGCGGCGCAGCGGAGTCGTTCCCGCCGTCGCCGTCGAGATGGCGGGCGCGGCAGAGGGTGCAACTGCAGGCGCCATCGCTGCCGTTGCTTCCGGAGTTTCGGCGGGAGTTGCGCTCGGCGCCGGTGGTGCGGCGGCTGCTGGCGCGGGCGCTGCCGCAACAGCGGAAGCTCCGGACAGGGGTGCTGCCGATACCGGGGCCGCGCCCGCGGGCGGCCACGGCTCGCCGCCGGGGACGCGCGGCAGGCCGCGGCGGAGCTGTCGCGGCGCGGCGGTGACCGGCCCTTCCTTGGCAAGAGGCGCCGTCGGGGTGGCCGGTCCTGCTGTTTCCGGAACGAGGTGTGCGGGGGCCTCACCCGCGGGCGGCCAGGGCTCGCCGCCCGGGACGCGCGGCAGGCCCCGCCGGATGGCCCGAGACAGAGTAGCCATCCTTACTTCTTCCGGGCCTCAAGGGCGCTGATCAGCTGGGGGACCACTTTGAACACGTCGCCCACCACACCGAAGTCGGCGATCTCGAAGATGGGTGCGTCCCCGTCCTTGTTGATGGCGACGATGGTCTTCGAGGTCTGCATGCCGGCCCGGTGCTGGATCGCACCGGAAATGCCGAGCGCGACATACAGCTGGGAGGACACGGATACCCCGGTCTGGCCCACCTGGTGCGCCGACGGGATGTAGCCGGCGTCCACCGCGGCGCGCGAGGCTCCCACGGCCGCCCCGAGGGTGTCGGCGAGCTGGCCCACGAGGGCAAACTGCTCCTCCGAGCCCAGGCCGCGGCCGCCCGCGACCACCTTGGCGGCACCGCGCAGCTCCGGCCGCGAGGAGGCCGCCACCACTTCCTCGAACGAGTCGATCCGGGCCGCCGGTTTCCCGGAGGGCGTCACGGCCAGGGTCTCGGATGCCTCCGGCTGGGCCGTGGCGCGCGCCTCGATGGAGCCCTGGCGGATTGTGATGACCGGCGCCCCGAAGGTGGCCGTTGCGGTCACGTTGTACGCGCCGCCGTAGACGGAGTGGTGCGCAACCACGCCCTCTTCATCGCGGGAGACGCCCACCGCGTCCACGCATACCGCTGCGCGTGCCCGGGCCGCGTACCGGCCGGCGAGGTCGCGGCCGTTCAGCGAATGCGACAGCAGGATTGCGTCCGGCCGCACCTGCTCCGCCGCGGCGGACAGTGCGTCCACGCCCGGCACTCCCAGCACGGACGGATCCGAGGTTTCAGCGATCAGGACGCGCGCGGCACCCAGGGCCGCGGCCTCCGCGGCGGCGGCACTCCCTGCGCCGGGCGCAGCCAGGACCAGGGCCACCGGCGTGCCGGCTGCGGCGGCAGCGCCGAAGAGGCCGGCAGCAGCCTTCTCAAGTTCGCCGGACCCCTGGGCTTCGACGACGACGAGGATTGCGTCACGAGGATAGTCAGTCATGATCGGTGTTCCTTACGCCAGTCGGTTTTCGATGAGGAAGTCGGCGAGTTTCTCGCCGGCGTCACCCTCGTCGAGGATCTTGATGCCCGCGGCCCGCGGAGGCTTCTCGGCGATGGTCAGCATGATGGAACGCGCAGCGTCCGGATCGTCGGCAGTGATCCCGAGGTTCGCCAGGGTGAGCACCTCGAGCGGCTTCTTCTTGGCGGCCATGATGCCTTTGAAGTTGGGGAAGCGGGGCCCGGGGAGCGCTTCGGTGATGGAGATGACGGCGGGCAGGTCCGCGGACACCTGCTGCACGCCGGATTCGACGGCCCTGGTGCCGGACACTGCGCCGTCGCTGATGTCCACGGCGCTGAGGCCCGTGGCGTGCGGCACGTCCAGCAGTTCCGCGAGCATCGCGGGAATCATGCCGCCGGATCCATCGGTGGAGACGTTGCCGGTGATCACCAGGTCGAACCCCATGCGGCGGACTGCTGCGGCGAGCGTGTCGGCGGTCAGCCCCAGATCGGCGCCCCGGAGTGCCTCGTCAGAGATGTGGGTGGCGCTTCCCGCGCCCATCGCCAGCGCCTTGCGGATGGTGGCCGTCGCACCCTCGGGCGCGACCGAAAGAACGGCGACGTCGGTGCCCTCGTGCGCGTCGGCATAGGTCAGGGCCAGTTCCAGGGCCCGTTCGCCGATCTCATCGATGACCGCGTCGCTGGCTGCGCGGTCTGCGAGGCCGGTTTCGAGGTTCAGTTTCCGGTCCCCGTAGGTGTCCGGGACTTCCTTGACTAGGACAACAATCTTCATTGATGGCTCTTCCTGTGGCGGGCACGTCTCGGTAGAGGCGCGCCGAATCTCACACGAGTCTACGAAAGTGTGGCCCGCTTGGCGGGCAGGGCGCGCATCGCGGGCGTGGCCGCCGGAGCCTGGCCGGGTTCCGGGGCGCGGCACCGCCGCCGCGCCCCGGAGGTGGTGTCAGGCCCGGGACCGCAGCACGGTGACCGAGCGGTCGCGGACAATCAGCGTGTCCGACTCAGCGGCCACCTGCTGCTCCGGATCGGTGGACAGGGCCAGCTCCCAGTCCTGCTGCGGCGCCCCCGGAACGGTGAACTCCACGCCGTTCTCCGCTGCGTTGAACAGCACGGCGAAGGCATCGGCGCCGTCGTGCTCAAGCACGAACGTGATGGCGCGGTGGTCCGCCGCCCAGTCCTCCTCGGTGAACCCTTCAGCGTCCGCCCGGAGGACCCCGACGGTGTCGGCGCTGCCGGCCTCCGGGGCGTGGCGGAACCAGTCCGGGCGCAGCGCCGGGTTGTCCCGCCGGAGCGCGATCAGGTCCTTCGTGAAGTCCAGCAGCCCGCCGTCGGTCTTGTTCCAGTCGAACCAGGAGATCTCGTCGTCCTGGCAGTAGGCGTTGTTGTTGCCGCCCTGGCTGCGGCCCATCTCGTCGCCGCCGAGGATCATGGGCACGCCGGCGGACAGCAACAAGGTGGTGAGGAAGTTCCGGCGCTGGCGGTCGCGGAGTTCGTTGACGCCGGGGTCATCGGTGGGGCCCTCGATGCCGTGGTTGGCCGAACGGTTGTCGCTTTCGCCGTCGTTGTTGTCCTCGCCGTTGGCCTCGTTGTGCTTCTCGTCGTAGGCCGTCAGGTCCGCCAGGGTGAAGCCGTCATGGGCGGTGATGAAGTTGACGCTGGAGACGGGCGCGCGGCGGCTGCCCTCGTAGACGTCCGGGCTGCCGAGGAAGCGCTGGGCGAAGTCGCCCAGGACGTTCTCGCCGCCGTGCCAGAAATCGCGGGCGTCGTCGCGGAACTTGCCGTTCCATTCGGACCAGTCGGCCGGGAATCCGCCCACCTGGTAGCCGGCGGTGTCCCAGGGCTCCGCGATCATCTTGACCGGCGCCAGTACCGGGTCCTGCTGGATGAGGGTGAGGAAGGCGCTGTGCAGCTCGGCGTCGCCGTCCTGCCTGGTCAGGGTGGTGGCCAGGTCGAAGCGGAAGCCGTCGACGTGCATTTCCGTCACCCAGTACCGCAGCGAGTCCATGATCAGTCCGAGGGCGGCCGGGTGGCCAACGTTGAGGCTGTTGCCCGTGCCCGTCGTGTCGAAGTACGCCGACTCCTCGCCTTCCACCAGCCGGTAGTAGGCGGCGTTGTCGATGCCCTTGAATGACAGGGTGGGGCCCATGTGGTTGCCCTCGGCCGTGTGGTTGTAGACGACGTCGAGGATGACCTCAAGCCCGGCCGCGTGCAGCGCCTTGACCATGGCCTTGAACTCGGCGACCTGGCCGCCGCCGTCGCCCGCGGAGCTGTAGTCGCCGTGCGGGGCGAAGAAGCCGATGCTGTTGTACCCCCAGTAGTTGCGCAGGCCCTTCTCCTCCAGGTGGCTGTCCTGGACGAACTGCTGCACCGGAAGAAGTTCGACGGCGGTCACGCCAAGATCCGTGAGGTGCTTGATGGCGGCCGGGTGAGCCATGCCGGCGTAGGTGCCGCGGATGTCCTCGGGGACGTCCGGGTGCTGCTCGGTGAAGCCCTTGACGTGGACCTCGTAGACCACGGTTTCCGCCAGCGGGGTGCGGGGCGCGACGTCGGGGGAGCCGGCGTCCCAGTCGAAGGACGGGTCCGTGACCACGCAGCGGGGCGTCGCGGGGGCCGAGTCCGTGGCGTCGAACGCGGCGGGGTCATTCAGGTCATGCGAAAACACGGCCTGGCCCCAGTCATAGCCGCCCTCCACGGCAGTGGCGTGCGGGTCCAGCAGCAGCTTGTTCACATTGTGGCGGAGCCCGGATTCGGGGTCCCAGGCGCCGTCGACCCGGATCCCGTAGCGGGTGCCGACTTCGACGCCGGGCACCACACCGTGGAAGACGTGCCCGGTGCGCTCCGGGAGTGACGTGCGGGTCTCGTTGCCCTCGCCGTCGAAGGCGCAGAATTCAACCGCGTCGGCGGTCTGCGAGTAGATGGCGACGTTGGCGCCGCCTTCGCGCAGCGTGACGCCCAGCGGGTACGGAAGGGAACGCGTGGCAGGAGCCGGAGTCATGCGATGCTCGTTTCTTTACAGGGTGGTCGAGTCCCTATAGTAAGCATGCTGACTAATGATCGACGACGCGGGCACCCTTGCGCGCGCATTTCCCGCCGCTACAGCAGGGGGTGGCGCTGGCCTTTCGGGTCCCGGGCTGCGGTGGTGGCGCGCTCGATGATCTCGTGGGCAATGGCGTAGACCTTGCGGTTGGTGTCCTGGCTCAGCTGGCTCATGAGCTCGTAGGCCTGGTCGGCGTCCACTCCGGTCCGTCCCATGAGGATTCCCTTGGCCTGTTCGATGGCCGCCCGGTTGAGGGCCGAAGCGGCCACCGCCTCGGTGGCGAGCTGGTGGCGGTCGGTGTGGATGGACTGCGTCAGGTCAACCACCACGCCCCAGACGCCGATGGGCGTGGTCCCGTCGAGGATGTAGTCCGCGGAAAACAGCAGTTTGTGCTGGTGGTCCTTGCGGTCGCGGATGGAGACGTAGATGGACGACGGGCCGCCCGTTTCGGCCACCCGGTCCCAGTAGGCCTGGACCTTGGGCCGGTCCTCCGGCTCGACGTGGGGGAGGACCGATTCCATGGACGGGACGATTTCGCCCGGTTCAAACCCGTACATGCGGTACAGGCCGTCCGACCAGCGGAATTCACCGTCGGCGAAGTAGTACTCAACCAGCCCCGTGGGGCAGTCGAGAAATTCTTCCGGGGGAACACTGCCCGCCACGGAACCGGGTTGCCTGCTCTGAGATGCCATTCAAGGGGCCGTTCGACGTGCTGCTG
The DNA here is from genome assembly GCF_001512305.1 of Arthrobacter sp. EPSL27. GTDB lineage: Bacteria > Actinomycetota > Actinomycetes > Actinomycetales > Micrococcaceae > Arthrobacter. The sequence continues at coordinate 1,243,850 of NZ_LNUT01000005.1, read as the reverse complement.
CCCCGGCTACCCCCTGCCAGGGCCTTACGGCACCAGAATATAGCAGGGATCATCCCCGGGCGGACGTCTCAGGGTCGGCTTGTATCCGGGGTGGTGTGCGAGGTCCTGCCGACTCCGCAATGTGATGCAGATCACTCAAATTCGACCGTGAGGAATGCGCGCCGGGCGCCGTCTTACCTATGACGGCGCTTCAAGGCGCCTTTCGCACAACGAACAGGAGTGAATGCCATGACCACGCAGACGCACACCCCCGCCGACGTTCAGGCCAAGACCGACGGCAAGACCGCAACGGCGAAGCCCACTCAGCCCGCCGGCAAGGACGGACGCGGCGCCACCACGGTGGTCGACGGCGTCGTGGCCAAGATCGCCGGCATCGCCATCCAGGAGATCGACGGTGTCCACGCCCTCGGCGGCGGTGCCGCCCGTGCCCTGGGCACCCTGCGCGAAAAGGTTGGCCAGAAGGACCTCACCCAGGGCGTCAGCGTCGAGGTCGGCCAGACCCAGGTGGCCGTCGACGTGACCCTGGTGGTCGAGTACCCGCACCCGCTCCAGCAGGTCGCGGACAACGCCCGCGACGCGGTCTACTCCGCCGTCGAGGACCTCGTGGGCATGGAGGTCACCGAGGTCAACATCAGCATCACCGACATCCACGTCCCCTCCGATGACGAGGACGCCGACGACGCCGAGCGCGAGCCGAGGGTCGCATGAGCCCCGCGGTAACCGGCATGGCCGCCGGGGCGGTCCTCGCCCTGGCGGCGCTGGCCTTCGGGTTCTGGGGACTGCTGCTGACCGGCCTGTTCATGGGCGCCGGGGCTGCGCTGGGACGGGCCGCCGAAGGCCGGCTGGACATCGCGGGAGTGATGGACGCCCTGCGCGGCAAGCGCTCGTCCTCATGACCCGCCCCGGCCACACCCGCATCACCCGGGCGGCCCTGCGGCACACCATCGAAGCCGTCGCCGCGCACGCCTTTCGTGTGCCGCGCCGGAACGTCACGGCGGACCTGGAGGACGACGCCGGCCGGCTCGCCGCCGCCGTCACCGTCCGGCTGGCGCTCCCGGCGCTGCTGGGCACCAGCCCGGAGTCCGGCCACGGCAGCCTCTTCGACCGGTCGCGGGCCGCCCGGGCAGCCATCGCCGCCCGTGGCCAGGAGCTCACCGGCCGGACCCTCGGCCGGATCGACATCCGGCTCAGCGGGTCGAAACCGGCACCCGCCGGCCGGGTGGACGGGACAACCGTGCCGTCCCCGGCGGCACCCATCAACCAGGAATCCACGCACCGGCAAAGGAGGGCGGCATGACACAGGAGCGATCGGTCCGGCGCCTGGTCCGGCGGGAAACCCACTCATCCCGGGCCGCGGCGTCCGCGCTGACGGCGGCGGTCATTGCCGTGGTGTTCCTCTGGCTGGCCCTCGAATCCTTGCTGGCGCTGCTGGGGCAGAACCCGGTGCTCGCCAGCCCCGGGCAGCTGGGCCAGTGGCTGGCAGGGCTGCCGGCCAACACCATCCCGGCCGGACTGGCCGCCGCCGGTGCAGGCCTGGCCATCCTGGGACTGGTCCTGCTCGGCGCCGCCCTGGCGGGCGGCCGCCGGCACCGGCGCGCCCTGCACAGCGACCGCAGCGCCGTTGTGGCGGATGACGAGGTCATCGCCGCCGCGGTGTCGCGGCGGGCGGGACTCGCCGCCGGGCTCAGCCCCGGGCAGGTGACCACCACGGTCTCCGGACGGTCTGTCCGGGTCCGGGTGCGCCCGACGTCGGGCCTGCCGGTGGACCGGGAAGCGGTCCAGGCAGCGGTCGACGGCGAACTGCGCGCCTACCAGCTGGACCGCCCGGTCTCGCCGACGGTCCAGATCATGAGGGAAGGAGCACTGGGACAGTGAGCAACACCAACAGGGCACTCAACCGCATCCTGCTGGCCCTTGCCGGGCTGGCGCTGCTGGCGGGCGGGGCGGCGCTCGCCGCCACCGGGCTCGTCCCGGTCGCCGCGGCAGCCTGGACGGACGCCGGCAACAGTCTTACGGGCCACCTCGGGGATGCCCTCGCCGCAGCACCGCTTCCCGGGCCGGCCCGCAGCTGGTGGGCCGTGGCCGGCGTCGCCGGGCTGGTCCTGGCCGCCGGGCTGTGCATCGCATGGCTCGCCTCGCAGGGCGGCGGCAGGACCCCGCGGCTTGCCCGCGAATCTGACGGGGACCGCGGCACCACCGTCGTGGACGCCGGACTCATCGGGGCGGCGGTGAGCCAGTCGCTGGAGGGCAACCGCCTGGTGCTGGGCTCCACGGTCTCGGCCTGGGGGAGCCGGCGCGGCACCGGGCTCCGGCTGCGGCTGCGGCTGCAGGCGCGCAAAGGAGCCTCTCCGCGGGAGCTGGCCGACACGGCCGAGGATCTGGTGCGCGGCATCGACGCCCTCCTGGGCCATCCGGTGCCGGTGCTGGTACGAATCACCGGCGGAGCCAAATCCGCGGTGGCCGGACCGGACCGCGCCCGGTAAGCCGCCTGCATTATCAACAGTCACAACACGCACAACAAGCAGAAAAGGAAACGAACGTCATGGGACTCGAGAACAAGGGCAACCCCACCGTCATCAACCACCTCGGCGCGGCCAAGGAGGCGGCCGGCAAGGTGACCGGCAACGAGGACCTCGAACGCCAGGGCCAGCGCGACCAGGCCCAGGCAAAGGTGCAGGAAGCCGGCGAGAAGGTCAAGGACGCGGCCGCCGGCATCGGCGACAACCTCAAAGACGCCGCCCGGAAGCTCAAGGACGGCCTCAGCAAGGACTAGGACGCGCGAAGGAGCCAGGGCGCGCGCCGCACCCCCGGCCTGATCCGGTGGCGGCGCCGCCCGGCCCGCCGCCACCGGCCCCTGAACCCCGCGATGAAAGCGACAGAGACGTGAATCCACCCCCGGCACCGCACCAGCTTGACCTGGTTCCGGATGCGCTGTTGGCGGGAAGGGCGGCCGACGGCGACACAGCGGCCTTTGAGGCCCTCGCCCGGCGCCACGGACCATTGATGCGGGCCAGCGCCCGCCGGCTCACCGGATCCCTGGCCGACGCCGACGACGTCGTGCAGGAATCGCTGATGCAGGCCTGGCGGCAGCTGGACACCCTCCGCGACCCGGCAGCGGTGAAGGGGTGGCTGCTGCGCATCACCGGAAGCCGCAGCGTCGACCACCTCCGCAGGCGTCGGCTGCACGCCGACGTCACCGAGGTGGAGGATACGGTGGATGCCGGAGCGGGGCGGCCCGGCAGCGCCGACCCCGAGTCGGCCGCCGTCAGCGGCTCACGGGTCGAGGCCCTGAAGGCGGCACTGGCTGCCCTCCCTGAGGAGCAGCGGCGATGTTGGGTGCTGAAGGAATTCAACGACCAGAGCTATGAGGACATTGCGCGGACCCTGAACATCAGCACCGCAAGCGTCCGAGGACGGCTGGCACGGGCGCGGATCACCCTGGCGCGCGAAATGGAGGCATGGCGATGAGCACACCCGGCGACACCCTCGGCTGCGGGCGCAGCCTGGCGGACCTGAGCGAATACCTGGACACCGGACGGACCTCCGATCCCGAGCATCTGGAGCAGTGTCCGGAGTGCCAGGCCGGCCTGGCCTCCTTGCGCAGGCTCTCTGCCCTGGGGCATGAACTGCTCGACGCCGACCTCACCGAGGCAGGCAGCGGCACCGACGACTGGATGCAGGCCATCCTGGGCAACCTGCGACTGGAGCTCCGTCCCGGCCGGAGCATCCCGGTCCGAGCCGATGACCCGGCGGATGTCCTCTCCGAAACGGAAGGCTCCGTCGCGGCGCTCATCCGGTCCATCGCGGACGGGCTGCCCGGCACCGCCGCGGGCAAGTGCCGGCTCTATGGGGACGTCACGGAGCCCGGCGCGCCGGTCACTGTCAGCGTCGAACTCGCCGTCGTGTACGGGCACCCCATGGAGGACCGCGCCGCCGCCCTGCGGTGGCAGCTGGCCGATGCCCTGGCCCGGCACACGGAACTGAACATCACGGCCATTGACGTCACCATCACCGATGTCCTGGAGCCTCCCGGCCCCCGGCCCGCCTCCGGCACCGCGCAGGCGGAGGACCCCCAGACCCCAGAGGAGAAGCCATGACCCAGCCTTCAGTACCCGGCGATGCCGTGGCCGCCGTGCCCTCCGGTGCAGAGTCTGGCGAGCAGCTGGCGGCTGAACTGCAGGAGGTCATCCGGGCGGTCGACGGCGTGACGGCCCTCTATCCGGCCCAGCCGCTGTGGCAGAGCATCGCCGGGGCCGTGGTCTCCGCCGTGACGGGGGAGCAGCCGGCCCTCGTGGCGCTCGCAGACTCCGGCGCCGGCCTCACGGTCAGGGCGCGGATCGGCGTGGACGCCACGCGGCCCGCGCCGGAGGTGGTCCGGGCCGCGGCGGGCGCTGTCCGGCAGTACCTCAGTCCGCGGCCCTGCGCCGTGCAGATTGTGGTGGCCCAGATTGTGGTGGCGCAGATCAGCGCCTGAGGCGCCGGGTTTAGCCCGGCAGCACACGGAAGCGCCTGTTTCGACGGCGCCGGGCGCCGTAGGCTATGGGCATCCATCACGCACCGAGGAGGCACCCATGCGCACGGCAACACCCACAGTGCAGGCCGTTCAGGTACGGCATCTTTCCGAGAATCTCATGTCCCAGCTCACGAAAGGGAGGGAGTGGGCCACCCCCGGGGTCGAGGCGGCACTGCAAAAAGCGATCGCAGGGCTCGATACCGGGGTTGAAGCTGCTTCCCCGAGGATCCAGGCCGGTCTGCGGCGGCTCGCTGACGAGCTCGCCGGCGGCGTCGAAACTCTGACTCCCCGTGTCCATGAGGGGCTGCACCGGGTGGCACCCAAAGTTGTCCCGGCGCCCGCCAAAGCGAAGTCGAGGCGGACGGCTTCCGGGAAAGCCTGGTTGATTGCCGCGGCGGTCGCAGTCGCAGTGACCGCGGGGGTGGCGGCCTGGCACTTCCTTCGGCCGGGAGATGAGGAGCCAGACTCATCCAGGATTGAGCGCTAGTCCAGGTTCACCGCGTCGCGGACTTCGCGACGCACCACCCTTTTGTTCTGGCTTGACGACTTTTCTCTTGTTTGCCGTGCTAAATCGAGCAGAGCCTGCGGGGCGTGGTGATTGCCGCTCATGTCGGTGAGGAGGGGCAGCTGTACCGGCAGGTAGCGCGCCGCGGCGCTTCGCCGATGCGTACGGAACAACTCAGGATTCGACGTCGGCCGCGGCAATCGCCCTGTCGGTGAGGATCGGCATCAGCCCGAGCAGCGCGAGGGTCAGCACTCCCATGATGCCGAACATGACCTGCAGGCCCAGCCACTGGGCCAGCAGGCCGCCCGCTGCCGCGCCGAGCGGCATGGTGCCCCACGCCAGCAGGCGGTAGGCACTGTTGACCCGGCCCAGAAGACGGTTGGGGGCAATGCGCTGGCGCAGGGATACGGTGATGACGTTCCACAGCACGATCAGCGCCCCGCCAACGAAGAAGAGTGGGCCAAGAATGTAGGGGTTGTTCGTGAGGGCCGGTGCGCCCACGAATAGTGCGCCGCCGAGGATCGTGAGGGCCAGGGACCTGGATCGGTCCAGCCTGGCTTCGACCCGTTCGGCGAGGAACGAGCCGGCGAAGGCGCCGAGGGCGGAGGTCGTCAAGAGAACGCCGAACCCCACCTCGGACAGTTTCATCGCCGATGCCGGGCCCACAGCGAACAGCACGAAGACCGCGAACGCCGCGTTGGACGCGAAGTTGAACACCCCTGTCATCACCGCGAGCGTCCGAAGAATCTTTTGGTTCCAGAGGAACCGCAATCCTTCACCGATGTCGAACCGCAGGGTGGTCTTCACCTCCCGCTCGGTCCGGAAGGCCCCCGGGACCAGGAACAGGGCACCGACGGCGGCCAGCCACAGTGCGGCCGGCGCGGCAAAGCCCGCGACGACGCCGATGGCCACCAGCAGCCCGCCCAGCGGGGGGCCGACGAACTGGTTTGCCGTGAGCTCTACGGCGTAGAGCCGGCCGTTGGCGCGTGACAGTTGGTCCCTGCGAACCAGCTGGGGCAGGATCGACTGCGCGGAGGTGTCGTACAGCGTTTCAGCCACACCCACCATCAGTGCGACAACGTACAGGGCCCAGATGGAGCCCAAATCCAGCAGGATGCCGGCCACCAGCAAAGCCGGCAGCACGGCGCGGCCGAGGTTCGCCCACATCATCAGCTTGCGCCGGTCCAGCCGGTCGGCCAGCGCCCCGGCGGTGAGGGCGAAGAGAAGCCACGGAAGCGTCGCTGCGACACTCAGTCCGGCGATCAGCGTGGGCGACTGCGTGAACTGGATGGCCAGCAGCGGCAGCGCGATCTTGAAGACGCCGTCCGCGAGGTTGGACAGCCCGGATGAGGTCCACAGCTTCCAGTAGGACGCACCCAGCGGGGCACCACTTTGTTCTTTCACCTGCGCGGCGGAACTGGTCATAGGTGAACCATTTCCTATTGATTGAGAAAATTCAAGGGGGTTGAATTAAGTACATCAGCTCGTAGGGTGGATGCATGACGGACGCAGCGCCGACGGGCGCGGACGAGAAAAAATCCGCCGCCAGCGCCCGGGAAATCAAGGCGCTGGCGCATCCGCTGCGCTTGAGGATCCTGCGCCTGTGCGGGCTCCACGAACTGACCAACAAGCAACTCGCCGACCGGCTGGGCCAGGACCCGGGCACGGTGCTGTATCACGTGCGGCAACTGCTCTCGGCTGGATTCCTCGAAGCCGCTGAGGTTCGCGCTGGGGAAAGCGGCGCGCTGGAGAAGCCCTACCGGTCCACGGGGCGGTCCTGGAATCTGGACACCGCCCTGGGCGAGGCGGGTCCCGGCGGACCGCTGGCGCCGGTCGAGGCGTTCCGGGAAGAGCTCGCGGAAGCAGGGCCGGATGCGCTCACCAGCCTCTCCCGCTTTGTCCTGCATCTTTCCGACCGGGACGCCGAAGACCTTATCCGGCGCATCGGTGCGGTTCTGGACGACTACACCGGCAGCGACCGGCAGCGGCGGGACCAGCCCGCCTACGGCGGCATCTTTGTCCTTCACCGGTCCCCGGACTAGGACGTTGTAGAACCGGCGTGCGGAAGGGCACTTGACAGTTGCAAAACGTTTTGGATACTGTGATCCACACAACAAGCAAAACGTTTTGCAAAGGACAGTCAATGGCGACGAAGATCGGCATCAGGGAAGTGGCCAAGGCCGCAGGGGTATCCGTCACCACGGTGTCCCACGCCCTCAATGACGCCACCAGTTCCCGCGTCAATGCCCAGACCCAGGAGCATGTGCGGGCTGTGGCCAGGGACCTGGGGTACGCCCCCAACCGGATGGCCAGCGGGCTCCGCAACCAGCGCTCGCAGATCCTGGGCCTGGTCAGCGACGAAATCACCACCACACCCTTCGCCGGGGCCATGATCCGCGGCGCCCAGGATGCCGCCTACGAGCGCGGCTACGTGCTGATGGTGGTCAACTCGGGCCTGGACCCGGAACTCGAAAACCGCGAAATCCGGACCCTGCAGCAGCACCAGGTGGACGGGATCGTCTACGCCCGGATGTACCACCAGGGAGTCAGCCTCCCGGAGGAACTGGGCACCCTCCCCACCGTCCTGCTCGACGCCGTCACGGCCGACCGGTCCATCTCGTCGGTGGTCCCGGACGAGGTGGCGGCGGCGGAAACAGCCGTGGGAACCCTCATTGCGGCCGGCCACACCCGGATCGGGATGCTGAACAACACCGACGACATCCCGGCCACCCATGGGCGGCTGCAAGGCTACCGGAACGCCCTGGAACGGCACGGCATCGGGTTCGACCCGGACCTGGTGACCACGGGGGTGGCCGAAACCCCCGCCGGGCGGGAAGCCGGACTGGAGCTGCTCCGGCGGCCGGACCGGCCAACCGGGCTGTTCTGTTTCAGCGACCGGGTGGCCATGGGCGCCTACCAGGCCGCTGCCGCGCTGGGGCTCCGCATCCCCGAGGACGTCTCCATCGTGGGAACGGACAACCTCGAACTGATCGCCGCGGCGCTCTGGCCGGGGCTCACCACCGTGGCGCTTCCGCACTATGAAATGGGGCGCTGGGCCGTCACCCGGCTCCTCGACGATATTGAAGGCCCCGCGGCGGCGCCCGTCCAGGCGGTGCTGTCCTGCCCGCTCATTGAGCGGGGGTCCGTCGGCCCGCCGCCGGGCTAGCCGCGCCAGCCCGGCACACCCACCTCCAGCGCAGACCCATCACCAGCACAGACCCATCCCGGATCCCGCAAAAAAGGGACGCAGCCGTTGCACCGGCCGCGTCCCCACGGACCCGGGCTGATCATCCGCGTACAAAACCAAGCAGAAAGACCCACCCATGAACAAGCGATTCACCCGGATCCTGGCCACCAGCATAACGGCGGCCGCCCTGATCGGCAGCCTCGGCGCCTGCGGCAAAGGCAGCGCCTCCGCCACGACCGAAGGCTCCAACGAAATCACCATGTGGACGCACAACGCCGGCAACCCGGAGGAGCTGGCTGCGATCCAGGGCGTTGTGGACTCCTACAACAGCAGCACCGGCGCCAAGGCCAAGATCAAGGTGCAGGCCTTCCCGCAGGACTCCTACAACGACTCCGTGGTCTCCGCCGCCGCAGCCGGCAAACTGCCCTGCATCGTGGACATCGACGGCCCCAACGTCCCCAACTGGGCGTGGGCCAAATACCTGACGCCGCTCAAGCTCTCCACCGACCTCTCCGCCCAGCTGCCCAGCACCGTGGCCACGTGGGAGGGCGAGACCTACGCGGTGGGCTACTACGACGTCGCGCTGGCCATGCTGGCCCGGGCCTCCGACCTTGAGGCCGCCGGCATCCGGGTGGCCACGGTGGAACAGCCCTGGACCAAGGACGAGTTCCAGGACGCGCTGACCAAGCTCAAGGCCCTCGGCAAGTGGGACTACCCGCTGGACATGGGCACCGCCGGCAGCGGCGAATGGCTGCCGTACGCCTACTCGCCGTTCCTGCAGTCCTTCGGCGCCGACCTCATCAACCGCGACGGCTTCCAGACGGCGGACGGCGTCCTCAACGGGGACAAGGCCGTGGCGTGGGCCGAATGGTTCCGCGGACTCGCGGACCAGGGCTTTATGGCCACCAAGAGCGGCAAGGACTCCACCCAGGACTTCCTGAACAACAAGAGCGGCCTGCTCTACACCGGGTCCTGGGCGGCGGACAAGGCCCGCGCGGCCCTGGGCGACGACCTGGTGGTCATGCCCACCGTGGACCTCGGCAACGGACCCAAGATCGGCGGGGCCTCCTGGCAGTGGGGCGTCACCGAAGGCTGCGCCAACACCGACGCCGCCATGGACTACCTCTCCTACTCGCTGCAGCCGGAGAACCTGGCCGCGGTGGCCAAGGCCACCGGCACCATCCCGGCCACGGATGCGGCCGCCGCACTGGTCCCCGCGTTCGCCGAGGGCGGCGCCAACCGGATCTTCATGGACTTCTCCCGGAACTACGCCGTGATGCGTCCCGAGACGCCCGCCTACCCCTTCATCGCCACCGAATACGGCAAGGCTGTCCAGGACGTCCTGGCCGGCGCCGACCCCCAGTCGGCCCTGGACAAGGCCGTCAAGGCCATCGACGCCAATATCAAGTCCAACGGCGGCTACAAGAACTAGCAGCCCTCCGCGGAGGACGGCGACGGCGGAACCCACCCGCCGTCGTCGTCCCCCCGGTGCTGCAGGTCAACGGAGAATCCCATGACAACCAGCCCTCTCGCCGCCCGTCCCCGCCCCGCCGCAGCGGCACCCGCGCCGCTGCCGTCCGCCCCGCGCCGCCGCCGGGCCGGTTTCCTGCGCGAACAGATCAGCGGCTGGGGCATGATCGCCCCCGCCGCGGTGCTGCTGCTGCTCTTTGTGTTCCTGCCGGCCATCCTGGGCTTCGGCCTGGCCTTCACCAACGCCCGGCTGATCTCGCCCCGCCCGGTGGAATTCGTCGGCACGGACAACTTCGCCCGGCTGTTCGCTGATCCCACCTTCTGGCGGGCCCTGCTGAACGTCACCTACTTCGCCGTGGTGGTGGTCCCGGTGCAGTCCGCGCTGGCCCTGGCCATGGCGCTGCTGATCAACAAGAAATTCCGCGGCGTGAACTTCTTCCGCACCGTCTACTTCCTGCCCGTGGTCACGTCCATGGTGGTGGTCTCCCTGCTGTGGCTGTTTATGTACCGCAAGGACGGCCTGATCAACGAGCTGCTGTCCACGTTCAGCTTCGGCCTCATCCAGGGCGCCGACTGGCTCAACGACCCCGCCACGGCCATGCCGGCCATCATTGCGCTGTCCATCTGGCAGGCCGCCGGATTCCACATGATCATCTGGCTCGCCGGCCTGCAGAGCATCTCCGGCGAACTGTACGAGGCCGCCCAGCTGGACGGCGCCAGCCGCTGGCACCAGTTCCGGTACGTCACGTGGCCGGGCCTGAAGCACACCCGCAGCTTGGTCCTGGTGACCATCACTATCCAGGCCTTGGGCCTCTTTGACCAGGTCAGCGTGATGACCCAGGGCGGGCCGCTGGATTCCACTACCACCATCATCTACGAGGCCGTCCGCTCCGGCTTCAAACAGCAGGAAACCTCCTACGCGTCCGCGATCTCCCTGGTTTTCTTCGTCCTGGTGCTGCTCATCTCAGCGGTGCAGCGCTACCTGACCCGAGAGAAGGACTGATGTGAAAAACTCCGTGCGCCTCAACTCAGCGGCCGCCATGCTGGTGCGGATCCTGTTCGCCGCCGTCGCCGCTTTCCCGATCGTGTTCATGCTGGTGTCCTCGCTCAAGCCGGACACCCAGATCTTCGGCGACATGTCCTCCGTGGCGGCGTTCCTGCCGGTTGGCAACATCTCGTTCGACAACTACGCGGCCGTGTTCGACCGGGTCCCGGCGGCCCGGTTCCTGGTCAACTCCATCGGCATCTCCGCCGTCACGGTGGTGCTGGGCATCTTCATCAACAGCCTCTGCGCCTTTGCCCTGTCCCGCATGGAAGTGCGCGGCAAGCGGGTGGTCTTCACCGTCATCCTGGCCACGCTGATCGTGCCGTTCCAGACCCTGGCCCTGCCCCTTGTCTGGTGGGTCAACCAGCTGCCTTACTTCGAACTCAACGGCTTCAGCCTGGAGATCTCCAAGGGCTGGCTGGATACCTATCAGGTGCAGATCATCCCGTTCATCGCCAACGCGTTCTCCATCTACCTGTACCACCAGTACTTCGAATCCATCCCCAAGGAACTGGATGAGGCCGCCCGCATCGACGGTGCCGGCTGGTTCAAGATCTACCGCCAGGTGGTCATGCCGCTGGCCGGCCCGGCCACCGCCACGGTGGCCATCCTGACGTTCCTGCCGGCCTGGAACTCCTACCTGTGGCCGCTCATGGTGGTCCAGTCCGAGGAACTCCGCCCGGTGATGATCGGCATCCAGTACTTCTTCCAGCTCAACGTCTCCTGGGGCGAAGTGATGGCCTACGCGTCCCTCATCACCGTTCCCGTGGTGGTCCTCTTTATCGCCTTCCAGCGCTCCTTCATCAACAGCATCGCCTCCAGCGGCGTCAAGGGCTGACGCCCGCCGCCCAGGCCCCCTTGAAAGCAGACAGCATCCCCATGACAACCACCACCGCGCTGGGCTGCCAGTACCGGCCGCAGCACCACTACACGGCCGACCGCAACTGGCTGAACGATCCCAACGGACTCCTCTACGCCAACGGCACCTACCACCTCTTCTACCAGCACAACCCGTCCGGAACCGTGTGGGGCAACATGTCCTGGGGGCACGCCACCTCCCCGGACCTGCTGCACTGGGACGAACAGCCCGTGGCCATCGCCTGCGACGAGCAGGAGGCCATCTTCTCCGGCTCCGCCGTGCTGGACCGGGACAACACCAGCGGCTTCGGCACGCCGGATAACCCGCCCCTGGTGGCCATCTACACCAGTGCCTACTCGCTGGCGTCCCCGCTGGCCGGCCGGCAGGCGCAGTCCCTGGCCTACAGCACCGACGGCGGCACCACGTGGACCAAGTACGTCGGGAACCCCGTGGCGGACCGCGGGTCCGCAGACTTCCGCGACCCCAAGGTCTTCTGGTACGACGGCGCCGCCGGCAGCTACTGGGTGATGGTGGCCGTGGAGGCGGTGGACCGCGAAGTTGTGCTCTACAAATCCGCCGACCTCAAGGCGTGGGAGTACCTCAGCACCTTCGGACCGGCGAACGCCACCGGGGGAGTCTGGGAATGCCCGGACCTGTTCGACCTGCCGGTGGACGGCGACGCCGGCAACACCCAGTGGGTGCTGGTGGTGAACCTCAACCCCGGCGGCATCGCCGGGGGCTCCGGCGGCCAGTACTTCCTGGGAACGTTCGACGGCGTCGCTTTCACGTCCGAGACCACGGTCACTGAGGGGCTCCAGGAGGATGACAGCCGCATGCCCGAATACGGGTGGCTGGACTGGGGGCGGGACTACTACGCGGCGGTTTCCTTCAGCAACGCCCCGGACGGGCGCCGGCGGATGATCGGCTGGATGAACAACTGGCAGTACGGCGCCGGCACGCCCACCAGCGGCTGGCGGAGCGCGATGTCCCTGGTGCGGGACGTCAGCCTGGCGACTCGCGGCAACCGCGTGGTGCTGGTGCAGGCCGCCGTGGATCCCTTCGACGGCGGAGCCCCGGTGTACAGCGACGCCGGCACAACCCTCGAGCCAGGAACGCACTGGCTGCCGGCCGAGGCCTCCGGCGACGTGCTGCGCATCGACGCCGAAATCGAACCCCGCGAAGCCAGAACGGTCGGGCTGCTGCTCCGGGCCGGCGGCGCCGAACAGACGGTCCTTTCCTACGAGCCCGGCACAGGTGTGCTGAGCCTGGACCGGACAGCGTCCGGCAACACCGGCTTCCACGAGACGTTCGCGTCGGTGGAAAGCGTGGCCGTGCCGCTGGAGGACGGCCGCCTGCGGCTGCGGATCTTCCTGGACCGCTGCTCGGTGGAGGTTTTCGCGCAGGACGGGCTGGCCACCATCACGGACCAGGTCTTCCCCGAGGAAGCCAGCACCTCGCTGGCTGTCTTCGCCGAGGGCGGTCCGGCCACCCTGGTGAGCCTCGATGTCGTCCGCTGATTATCGGTGATCCGGCGGCTGGATCCCGTGCCACCAAATTGAACCGCCCGCCCAGAGGGAAGGTCCCCCGCTTCCCGTGAGGGATGCGGGGGACCTTCCTTGGTGTTGACCTGTTCAGCGGTCCCTCCTGCGGAGGGCCTGCCGTTAGAGGATGGCGGTCATCTGGCTCCAGCCGCCGCCGAGGTCGATCCGCTTGAACCAGTCACCGGCACCGTTGTTCGGGTAGAGCCAGAGCTCCCCGGTGGTGTCCCGGGCGATGACGTCCGGCCGGTCGTCGCCGTTCATGTCGCCCGGAGCGGTGATGGCGTTCAGCGCGTTCCAGCCGCCGCCGAGGCTTTCCCGGGTGAACCATTCATTCTGGCCGTTGCCCGGGTAGTGCCACAGTTCGCCGCTGGAGTCGCGGGCGATCAGGTCCACGTTGCCGTCGGCGTCGAAGTCGCCGGGGGCCACGATGGAGCTCATGATGTTCCAGCCGGCGCCCAGGTCGACGCGGGTGAACCAGTCACCGGCACCGTTGTTCGGGTAGAGCCAGAGGCGTCCGCTGCTGTCCCGGGCGATGAGGTCCGGCCGGTCGTCCCCGTTGAAGTCACCCGGTGCAACGATGGAGGTCATCACGTTCCAGCCGCCGCCCAGGCTCTGCCGCTGCAGCCAGTCGCCGGTCCCGGTGCCCCGGTAGAGCCACAGCTGCCCGTTGGTGTCCCGGGCTATCACGTCCGCATCGCCGTCGCCATTGAAATCGCCGGCGCTGACGATCGAGGTCATCACGTTCCAGCCGCCGCCGAGGTTGATCCGGGTGAACCAGTCACCCGTCCCCGTGCCCGGGTACAGCCACAGCTGGCCGGACCCGTCCCGGGCGATCACATCGGTGTTGCCGTCATTGTTGAAGTCGTTCAGCCGCATCGATCCGCCGTCCGCGGGCGGATCGCCGCCGAGGGTGCGGTAGGAGAACCAGTAGCGCTTGGTGACGTTGTTGCTGGCCAGCACCACCAGGCCGGTCCTGTTGTTCACGCTCTGCTTGCTGGTGGTCACGTCGTTGATGTTGGCGGATGCGCCGTCCTGGATGATCGGCGTGCCCCGGCCCTCAGGGAAGACGGGGTTGTCCATGGATGCGGTCTTTTCGTAGATCGCGCCCGGTGTGCCGGAGAAGGCGCAGCCGCTGACGTCGCTGCTGGGCCCGGTGTGGAAGGCATGGATCTCGTTGTTCTCGGTGTCCAGGACGATCTGCGGGCGGGAAACACAGTCAGCCACCTTGGCGATCGTTGAGGTGGTGAAATTCCCCGTGCCGGGCCGGAACACCAGCAGCATGATCTCTGCCTGGTTGTCGTTGCCGGGGGCGTCGTTAAAACCAGTCTTGATGGCGGCGAAGACCCGGCCGGCGTTATCCGACTGGAGCGTCTTGACGTTGATGTGGTCGTCGGCGAGCTGGTTGCCCTTGACGGCGTCCTGCACCTTCCACGACGATGCGGCCGTAGCGTTGGTCCCGTCCGTGCGGGTGGCCCAGCGGACAGCACCGGTGAGCTGGTCACTCCACATGATGCCGATCTTGTCGCCGCCGTAGGCCACCACTGCCGAGATGTCGTCCGGTGCGAGGTTCGGGTTGCTCACGGGAAGCACGAACGGCGTGTTCCAGCCGGTTCCGCCGGCTCCGGAGCGGTTGACGTAGACGGTGTTGGTGTAACCGTCGGTCGCGTTGCCGGCGACCTGCGTCCAGGTGGCCCAGATGGCGCCGGTGCTGTCCTGGTCGATGGTCATCGACTCGCTGCTGTTGTTCATGATGGCGGTCGGAAAGCCGCTGTCCAGCTTGAACGTTCCGCCGGAGTAGCTGTAGCGGTAAAGCCTGGCCTGCTGGCCCGAAACCGACGGCACCGGGGTGGTGTCACCGGAAACCGCGGTGACGTGCGACGCGATGTAGAGGTGCGTGCCGTCCCACAGCGTGTCCGAGAGGGTGCTGGCACGGGTGTCGTTCGTGATGCCGGTGCTGACCCACTTCTTCGTGGCAACATCCAGCCGGTAGATCTGCCAGCCGGTGCCGGTGGTCCACATGTCCGCCCACCAGGAACCGTCATGCCACCACAGTTTGCTCTGCGGTTTGTCCGACGTCGGCGGGTTGCTCACCCCGGTAAAGCTGTTGCCGGCATAGCCGTAGTCCTGAGCAGCCGATGCGGGGCTGGTGACCCCCAGGACGCTTGCGGTCACTACTAGTGCCAGTACCAAGGTCTGGCTGAACCAGCGGACGGTACGTTTCATATTAATCGCCGTTTCCTTCACGCGTTGATCGCCTTTTCCATGGTTATTCTGCTGATTGGGTGCTACTGGCCACTTTCGTCGGCAGTGAAAAGATATTCTTCCGTTCTTGGAATTTTCTGCGTTCTTTCTTGGCGAAGAAAGAACTGCCATGGAATCCGCGATATTCCCCCTGGGCGCCCGGCTGAACGAGGCCCGAAAGTCCGCCCGCCCTGAACCCGCAACCGCCGTGGCACCCTCTGATATGGCTGCGGTGCACCCCAAAACTAAGACCTTGACAACCCGTCGGGGTACCTGACCAGTATCAGTACAAAAGTGATGAAACTCAACGAAATTTTTCCCACAAATTGGTGTCCGCGTAAACCAATTTCGGATGGCACGTGGTGCATAAGTAGGCTGCTCTTCAGGTCCAAGTAGCGGGGTGCGGACCATCCAAGTAATAGCCACCCGCGGCACGCCGTTCGGTCGCAGGCCGAACTAATTCCGGCGGATGCAGCCACCTCAGATCCGGCCGGCCCTATTCGCGGAGGCGGCAATTACGCCGGCGTCCGGGCACGCCGTGTATTTCGCTCCTGCGAAGTGCTGCGCTGTCCGCAGGCGGACGATGGCGGCCGGTCCGGTCGGGGCGCAATCGGGGGCCAAATCCCCGTTGTGGTGCCGGTGCACCTGGTCCACCATGAACCTATGGATGCTGAATCACCCCAGACAGTGGAGCTGAGCCTTCCCCAGGCCTTCCTCCTTTTGGCAACAAGCGACAAGGACGGCAAGCCTGAAGTGCCGGTCTTCGCGCTCAGGAGCGCTGTGGCAGGAGCGGTACTGGCCGAACTGGACCTGCTCGGCGCGATTGAGCTGCAGGGAAAACACGTCAAAGCGACCGGCGCCACCCCTGCTACGGACTTCCACCAGGAGCTGGAGCTCATCCGCGGCAAGTCCCGGCCGCACACTCCCAAGCAGTGGGTCTCCATCCTGGAAGGCCGCGCTGAAGTGCAGCGCATCTACGAGGGGATGGTGTCCCTGGGGATCGTGGAACATATCGGGGACAAACACCTCGGCCTGTTCAGGTCCACGCGGTATCCGGAGAAGAACCACGGCCCGGAAGCAGCGCTCCTGCAAAAGATCGAAGCGGCCCTCAGCGGAACGGCGTGGACTGCGGCAAAACCCGGGCCCGGGGAGCCGGAAACGGCTCCGCCCGAGGAAGCGCCCGTCGTCGACGCAACGCCCGAAGCGGCGGCCCCCACAACGGCGGCTGACGCCACCGCGTCCGACGCAGCGCCCGATGAGGTGAAGCCGGGGGAGGGTCCGGGTGCCGGCGCTCCCGATGCCAAGGCCGCCACCAACAACGCGCCGGATGCCAGGACCACGGCGCTGATCGCCCTGCTTCAGGCGGCCGGGCGGCTCGGCGGGCTGTTCCCGGGAGCGGATCCGGCCCGCGTCATGGCGCTGTCGACGGGCCATTGGCCGTCGCGTGCGGTGGACGACGAACTTCGTCTGACCCGGCTGGCGCAGGAAGAAGCCGCCACCTTGTGACGGTTCCGGTCAGAGCAGGCCGAGCTTGGTGAAGGCCGCCACCAGGCCTTCGTCCCGCGGCCGCGCCGCGAGGTGGTCCGCGATGGCCACCAGATCGGGGTGGGACCCCTCGATCGCGATGCCGACCCCGGCGAACGCGATCATGTCAAGGTCGTTGGCGCCGTCGCCGATCGCAACCGTGTCCTCGCGGGCGATGCCCAGGTGGGCGATGACGGCCGCGACGCCGTCGGCCTTGCTGATGCCGCGCTGGTAAAGCTCCCCGGCGTGCCGGCCCTCTTCGGCCACCGAATTGGCGACGACGGCGATCTCGCCGCCGATTTCCCTCACGAGGTGTTCCATGGAGACGGGGGACTCGAAGACCGAGACCTTGGCGAACGGCACGGATGCGCGGTCCTCAGTGGCCCGCAGGGCGTCAAGGATGGCGGACGAACCGACGGCGCCCTCGGGCGACTGCCGGAAGTGGGCATCGAGGATTTCCCGCAAGCGGCCCGCCGCGGCCGGGGGAACGTGCAGCGATTCCTGGGCCTCCAGGACGTACACGGCGTCGTTGACGTCCAGCGCCCGGACCGTCCGCGCGGCCAGGTCGGCCGGGAAGCGCCGGTCCACCAGCACCGTTCCTGCCACTTCTACGTACGCGCCGGCGCTGGCCACCAGGCCGTCGAACCCTGCGGCGAGGATGCTGTCCGGCAGCATTGACACCGGCCGCCCGGTGCACAGCAGCACCCGGTGGCCGGCATCCCGCGCCGCGCGGACGGCCCGCACATGGCCCTCGGGAACCACGCCATAGTCTGCATAAGTGCCGTCCACATCAAGGAAGACGGCCCGGACAGTTCCTGCGGTGCTTGGCGTTGCGCTCATGATTCCGGATTTTACCGACGGCGCCCCGCCCCGGCCGAACCGTGCCCCGCCGGTGGAACGGCCCCGGGTCTCAGCTGCCGCGCGGCGCAACTGCCGCTTCACGCCGGCCCGCAGGATCCCCGGTGCGCAGGCGTCTCCCGGGCGCCGCGGCCGGGAGGGTCAGGACGAACAGGCTGCCGGCAATCAGGGCGGCGCCGGCCCAGCCGAGAAGGGGAAGGCGTTCGCCCACCACCAGCACGGCGAGGACGGCCGCCACCACCGTCTCGGCGAGGGACAAGGTGGTGGCCGTGCTGGCGCGCACCCGGGCCAGGCCCCAGCCGAACAGCACGTAGCCCGCGAACATCGGCACGAGCGCCATGTACGCACCCACTGCGGCGTTCTGCCAGGACCCGACGAGGGGTGCGCCGGTGGCGGCGAGTACCGGCATGAGCAGCAGGCCGCCGGTTCCGAAGACGGCGCCCATCACGGCCCGCGAGGGCAGGCCTTCGTTGATCAGGCGGTGCGCGGCCCAGGAGTAGACGGCGTAGCTCAGCCCGGCCATCAGCCCCAAGGCGATGCCCGCCGGGGTGGACCATTCGCTGCCCGCCGCGGCGCCGGGGTGGCCGGCGTCGGCGATGCACAGCAGCGCGGCGCCGGTGACGCCGAGGGTTGCCCCCGCCGCCCACCGGCCCGTAAAGGGCCGCTTGTCCGCGACGCGTTCGATCACGGCGGAGGCAAGGGGCGCCGAACCGATGGACACCACGGTCCCCACCGCCACACCGGCCAGCTGCATGGAGGAGTAGAAGGCCAGCGGATACAGGGCGACGGACACGGCGCCCAGTCCCACCATGCGCCACCGCCCCCGCAGGAACGACCGATGGTCGGCCAGGGACCGGGTGGCGATCGCGGCCTGCAGCAGCCCGCCGAAGCCCATGGCCACTGCTCCGATCGCGAGCGGGCTCACGTCCGGGGCGAAGGTGGCTGCCGTGCCGGTGGTGCCCCAGAGGACAGAGGCGGCGAGGACGAACACCGCGCCCCACGCGGCGCCCTGGAATCCCGCCGGCCTCACAGGTCGCCGATCAGGCCGGCCGCGATCCGGCGGGCCTCCCGGAGGCAGGCGTCGTCTCCCTCCAGGCCGGCCCGGGCCATGGACCCTTCCAGGAGGAAAGCCAGGTGCCGGGCCAGGGACGCCGCCCGCTCGGGGGACTGCGGCAGAAGCCCTGTCACATGGCCGGCCAGCAGCGCTTCCACCTCTTCCTTGTGCCGCCGGACCGCTTCCCGTCCGGGATCGCCGGCGGGGAGCTCGGCTGCCGCATTCAGGAGGCCGCAGCCGCGGAAGCCCCGCTCGTAGGCGAAGCCGGCGTGGTCCGCGTAGGCGTCGAACACGGCCAGGACGCGGTCCGCGGGGGCGGAAGCGCCCTCCTCCCGTGCCCGGTACAGTTCCAGCCACTCCTCGTGGCGGGCGTGCAGGTACGCGGTCACCAGGTCGGCCTTCGATGAGAAGTTGTTGTAGAGGCTCTTCTTGGCCACGCCCGCCTCGGCGGTGATGGAGTCGATGCCCGTTCCCGCCAGGCCGTCGGCGTAGAAGCGCCGAGCCGCCGCCGCGAGCAGTGCCTCGCGGGCGGGCCTCCGGCGCGGGTTCGCGGGTGCATCCTGGCGCGGTGTCACGGCGGTCCTGACTCTTGACGGTAAGTAGGTAGGCCAGTCTACCTACCGCGCACGGCGTGCGAAAGGGTGAGCTGGCCGCTTGATCCGGAGTTAAACGAAAGGAGGACGACGGCGGGAGCTGACTCCCGCCGTCGTCCTCCGGCGTTTTCTGGCTGGCTGGGCCCGGGACCTACTGGTTCAGGCTGAGCGTAAAGGTGTTCGGGCCGCTGGCGTGGACGGCGATGTTGCTCTTGGCGGTGTTGTGGCGCTCCGACAGATCGTGGATCAGGGCGTCCAGCTCGTGGTGCATGGTGGCGCGGTCCCAGAGCTTGTGGGTAACGGAGTTGGGAGATTCAAACGTCATTGTTCAGTGCTTCCATTTCTAGATCCGGAGGTCCGGCTGCCGCACCGATGCGGAGCCGCCGAGGGCCAAACCAGGAACGCCTGAGACCTTGGGCAGCTCTGCGAGCTCACCGGTTTGGCCTCATTGCGTCCACCAGGATGGGTGCCCCTGATGTGCCGTGGCGCGCCGCGCCAGCGGATTCATCGGGGCTGCGCGGCGGAGACGTTGTCCCTGCCGTGCCTTTCCATAGTGCACAGCGCGGTGTGGGCGGCTCAAGCCAGATGTCAAAAATTGCGCGTGAGTCTCATCACAGGAGCGCCTTTGGGGCCGGCGGCGCACCCCGGACTGGCGCCTATGTCCCGGGCCGCCGGAAACGTGCCGCGGCAGAGTGCTTGCGGCTCAGGCCGCGTGCCGGAGCGGGCGCCACCGGCACCGGGCCGCCGGGCTCCGGCCCCGCGGCGGCAGCGGCACGCCCGTACTGCCCGGCCAGCGGCGCGGCGCTGAAACCGTGGGCCAGGACGCTGAGCAGGACGGTGGCCGTAATGACCGCCACCGCCTGGTCGGAGAGGGACCCCAGCGCTTCCAGCGCCAGCAGCGCGAAGACCAGCGACGCCAGTCCGCGCGGTCCGAACCACCCCACGAACAGGATGGTGCGCCGGTCCAGGCCGGCGCCCATCGAAGCCAGGGCCACCGGCAGCATGCGCACCACCGTGAGGCTGAGCACGGCGTACACCAGGGTGAGCGGAACGAAGTGGCCCAGCATCGTCGGAACCGCGATGGCCCCGAAAACCATCCAGACCAGCAACGACACCAGCCCGCCGACCTGCTCGACGAAGACCAGTTCGGCCGGCGCCCGCCGCCCGGCGCACGTTCCGAACGCCAGGCCGCCGCAGAACGCGGCGACGAATCCGTTGCCGCCCACGGCAAGGGCGGCGCTGTAGGCCAGCAGGCTCAGGGCAAGGACGCCGATCCCGGCGAAATCCTCGGCGCCCGTCCCGCGCCGACGGGCCACCCGCAGCAGCCACCCGCCGGCTGCGCCCGCCGCTGCGCCCACCCCGGCGCCGATCAGCAGTTCAACCGCCGCGCTCCCGGGGCCGGCAGCGCTTTCCAGCCCTGCGGCGGCGGCAGCACCGGTGATCGCCAGCATGACCACCGGCGTGGCGATCCCGTCGTTGAGGCCGCTCTCCACGGTGATCAGCTGCCGGATCCGCGAGGGCACGGCCGGATTAGTCACCACAGGGATCCCCAGCGCGGCGTCGGTCGGGGCCAGTGCCGCACCCACGAGGAGCGCCAGCCACAGCCCGAACTGGGGGAAGAACCAGGCCGCCAGGCCCCACCCGAACACAATCGTCAGCGGCAGGCCGATGCCCAGCAGCCGCACATAGCGGCCCACGTCCCGGCGCAGCTGCTGCAGGGGCAGGCGGGCGGCGTCGGAGAAGAGCACCCACACCAGGGTGATCTCAACAACGGGAGTGATGACGGGCGGCGGAGCGGAGCTGTCTACCAGTCCCGCCCACGCCAGGGCTGCGCCGACGCCGGTGAACACAATGGGTGCGGTCAGATCCGCCTTCTCCAGCCGCACTGACACCAGCGCCCACGCGAACAGGGCGGCGGTGACCAGGACTAGGACAATCAGGTCCATCGCGGATCCCTGCCCTTTATATCGCTGCCCGTTACGTCCGTGCCCGTTATTTCCGCGTCAGGTGTGCTGGCCTCGGCCATGCTCAATTTTAGGCGCGGCAGGCCAGCCGGGGCCCCGGCCCAAAGTCCCGGTGAAGCCGCCGGAAACCGTTACGGCAGGCGGGACGGCCGCAGCAGGCTGGGCGTGCCGGCGAGTGCCGGCTCCAGGGGAACGGGACTGACCAGGACAGCCGGCCCCCGGTGCAGCACGCCGTCGGAGAGCGGCTGGCAGCGCACCCCGCCCCGCCCGCGCATGGCGGCATGCGCCCCCGGCGCGAGCATCCGGTCCATCCACGCGCACGGGTGCGCGGGCCTCCCGGCATGGAACCGGACCAGAGCGCCGCCCGATTCGAGGGCGAAGTCGCCGCCCAGCAGCGGAGCCAGATGGGCGCCCCGGAGGACCACGTTGCGGCGGGCGAGGAGCGGGTCAAACGGCCCTGCGCCCAGTTCCGCGGACATCGCCTCGAGCGCCTCGACGGCGAGCAACGTGACCGCGGCGTCCATGTGCGCGGCCTTGCCGAAGAACCGGTCACCCACGATGCCCTTGCCGGCCACCACGTCCACCCGCTCCGCGTCCGCCGTCGGGACGTCCGCCGCGCCGTCGCGGGCACGCCCGAAGTAAGCATGGGCGGGCGAGACGAGCAGGTGCAGGATCTCGACGTCGTACCGGTAGTTTGCCGTCATGCCCCCAAACTATCCTCCCCGGAGCAGGCGGCGCAGCCGGGCGGTGAGCGTAACCTGAGGCTATGGACTCCGAGGTCCGGACCCTGCGTCTCACCACCGGCATCACGGTGCCCTGCCTGGTCCGCGGACGGGAAGACGCGCAGCCGCTGCTGCTGCTGCACGCCTGGGGCGAATCCCGCCGCAGCTTCGACCGCCTTGTGCCCCGGCTGACCGGCTTCCGGGTCTACGCTCCCGACCTCCGGGGCCAGGGCGACGCCGACAAACCGGCGGACGGCTATTCGCTCACCGAACAGGCCGGGGATGCCGCCGCGATCCTCGATGCCCTCGACGTGCCCCGGGCAGCCGTCCTCGGCTCCTCCAGCGGCGGCTACGTGGCACAGCAGCTCGCGGTCACGCACCCGGAGCGCGTCGCGGCGCTGGTCCTGGTGGGCTCTCCCCTGAGCCTGCGGGGACGGTGGTCCTTTATCGACGACGTCGGCCGCCTCACCGATCCCGTCAGCGAGGACTGGGTGCGCGACTCGCTGTCCTGGTTTCCTTTGCTGCATGCCGTGCCGCGGTGGTTCATCGAGGACCGGGTGCAGGACGGCGTCAAAATGCCCGCGCACGCCTGGAAAGGCATTCTGGCAGGCCTGTGTGCCGCCACACCGCCCACCGAATCGGGCAGCATCCGCGCCCCCGCCCTGATCCTGTGGGGAGCGCACGACGGCGTGCTGCCGCGGCGGCACCAGGAAGCCCTTGCCGCGCGGATCCCCGGCGCCGAGCTGAAGGTCTATCCCGCCGTCGGGCACCTGGTCCTGTGGGAGTGCCCCGACCAGGTGGCTGAGGATGCGGCTGCGTTTCTGAGATCGGCCGGCTGAGCCCCGCCGCGGTCAGCACCGGCTGTGGCGCAATCCAGTGGGTGGGAGCACAATGCGAAACATCAACAGAAAGAGGTGTGTAGGCCGTGGATGACTCCCATACCAACGAAGACGTGGTCCACCGGCTGGTCGGCTGCCTCAACGACCGGCGGGTTGAACTGATGGACGACCTGTTCCATGACGACGCGGTGATGCACTGGCCGCAATCCGGGGAAGTGGTGCGCGGCGCGGAGAACCGGAGGGCGATCTACGGCGCGTTCCCGCAGTTGCCCACCATCACGCCCCGCAGGCTGGTCAGCGGCGGGGACCTGGTGGTCCTCGAGGCGACCCTGGACTACGACGGCCCGAAGTACGAAACCGTCTTCATCTTCGAATTCCGGGACGGCAAAATCGCGAAGGAGACGGCGTACTGGAGCGAGGCCTTCGAGGCGCCCGCCTGGCGCGCCCAGTGGGTGGAGAAAACGTAGCAGGGTTCCGGGGATGCAATGATGGGCGCCATGAATATCGTCGAGTTTCTGGAAGCGCGCATCGCCGAGGAGGAAGCCGGCATCCGGGCCGGGTCGTTCGTTGTAGGCACCACCGAAATCCCGGAGGACGGCGGCGAAGCCAAGGGTTCCCTGGGGGAGCGGATGCAGGAAGAGTGCGCACAGAAACGGGCCATCATCGCCAGCTGGCAGGAAGCCGCCGACCTGGAGGGGATAGAGGATCCGGGCGAGGCCCAGGGGACTGTCGCCATTGCGCGCCGGGCCATGCTGACCATTCTCGCCGGATCGTACCGGGAGCACCCGGACTACGATCCGGGCTGGTCTCCGGACCTGCCCACTGACGTTCCTGGCGAAGCCGCCGGGGAGCCCGCGAAGCGGTAGGCACTAGCGGTAGACGCGGGCGGTAGCCCGGTTCTTATTCGGCGGTCGGGCGCTGCCGCTGCCGCTTGGTTGCGGAGCGACGTTCCTTGGCGGCGAGCCGGCGGCGGGTGGACCCCGCGGTGGGTTTGGTGGCCCGGCGGCGGGCGGGACCAGGGGCAAGGCCCTTAGCCACCAGGCCGGCGAGCTTGGCCAGGGCCAACTCCCGGTTGCGGAGCTGGGAGCGCCGCTCGGACGCCGTCACGGTGATCACCCCGGCTACCAGGCGGCCCTCGAGCCGTGTGGCCAGCAGCAGCCGCTGGGCATCCGACAGCACCGCCGAGTCCGCCACGCTCCATGAGAGCTCAACCCGGCTGTCCGAGGTGTTGACGTGCTGGCCGCCCGGCCCGGACGACCGCGAGAACCGCCACCCCAGTTCCGACGAAGGTATCGTGAGCGCGGGTGACACCTCCAGATCCATAACTACTAGCGTTGCACGATCGGGGCCGATCCGCTCGTGTAGAACTGAAACCATGACCCGAACCACGATGACCAGGCTGGCGGACGGCCGAGAGATCCTCTACTTCGACGACGCCGGCTCCGCCGAGCGGCCCGCCGCTTCCCTCGTGGACCACCGGGATCTGCCCGCCCGCCCCGACCCGGGCCAGCTGCGCTTCGACGCGCTCAGCCGCGAATGGGTGGCCATCGCCGCACACCGGCAGTCCCGCACGCACCTTCCGCCGGCGGACCAGTGCCCCATCTGCCCCACGACGCCGGCCAACCAGACCGAGATTCCGGCGCCGGACTACGACGTCGCCGTCTTCGAAAACCGGTTCCCCTCCCTCGGCCCCGACGTCAGCGAACTCCCGCCGGCCCCAGGCTGGGGAGCGAGCGCACCCGCCGTCGGCCGCTGCGAGGTGGTGGCCTTCACCCCGCAGCACACCGGAACCTTCGCCGACCTAGGCTGGCAGCGCGTCCGCACGGTGGTGGACGCCTGGGCCCACCGCACGGAGGCGCTCAGCGCGCTGCCCGGCATCCAGCAGGTCTTTCCCTTCGAGAACCGGGGCGCAGACATCGGAGTCACCCTGCACCACCCGCACGGGCAGATCTACGCCTACCCGTACGTCACGCCCCGCGGCGCGGTCCTGGCGGCCGCCGCCGCAGAATTCGCCGCGACGTCCGACGGCGGGGCGACCCTCACGTCCTCCCTGCTGCGGGCCGAACGGCACGACGGCAGCCGGATGGTGCTGGAAGGCGAACACTTCAGCGCCTACGTCCCCTTCGCGGCCCGCTGGCCGTTGGAAGTCCACCTCGTCCCGCACCGCCAGGTTCCGGACCTCGCCGCCCTGGACGGGGCGGAGCGCGATGAGCTCGCGGAGCTGTACCCGGAGCTGCTGAGGCGCTTCGACGCGCTCTACCCGACGACCACCCCGTACATTGCGGCCTGGCACCAGGCCCCGCTGGCGCCGGCACTGCGCCGGGACGGCCACCTGCACCTGCAGCTGACCTCGCCCCGCCGCGCCGCGGACAAGCTCAAATACCTGGCCGGGTCCGAAGCCGCCATGGGCGCCTTCATCAGCGACACCACCCCGGAATCCGTGGCCACCCGGCTTCGGGAAGTGGCCGGCGCGGCAGCCGCTGCGCGGGTGTCCTGACCGGCTACTGCCACACCCGCACGTAGTCCACCTTCACGCTGCTCGCCTCGCCGAACGCCTGGAGACCGGCCGCAGCGCCCACGTTCAGAAGCAGGTAGTGGGGGCTGTTGCCGTCACTCGTGACGTATGAGTGGACCAGCCGGCCGTCGTAGTAAACGTCGTTGGCCCCGTCTTTCCGGTGCACACCGTACGTGTGGTACGTCCCGGCCCGGCAGGCGGACAGCTTCTGGCTCTTCGACCACGCCGCCGAGTGGTAGACGCTCCACACTTCGCCGGCGAGGCCTTCTGCGATGTCGATCTCGCCGGTGTGGGGGAACTTCTGCCCCACAGTCCACCACGCCGGCCAGTTGGGGATCCCGGTCCTGCAGTTTCCCGGGAAAGCGATCCGCGCTTCGGCGTAGCCGCTGGTGAACGTGAAGCCGACGTGGCCGCGGACGCCGTCCTTGGGATTGGTGGAAAGCAGGGCGCCGGACTCTGCATCGCTGAGCTGGAGGACTGCTTCGCCGTTGGCAACCCTGATGTTCTTTGAACAGGTCTTGACGTTGTTCATCATGGATTTGGGGCTGCAGTCGTTGAACCAGTACGGGGTCCAGACTTTTTTGTTCAGGACGTCGAAGTTCTCGTCGAAGACCAGATTCCAGGAGCCGGGATCGCCGGGCGGGCCACTCCGCTGCTTGGTGCCCAGGACCGGGGTGACGTCCAGCAGATCAGCGTCAGCGGGAGAGGCCTCAGCGGGAGGAGCTTCGGCGGGCGGTGCCGCGGCCGCATCGGGGGCGGGCAGGTCCGCCGGGGCGCCGGCCGCGCTCTCCGGAGCGGGAGCGGCCACCGGCACGTCCGCTTCCAGGGCGACTGGTTTAGGTGGCACGGATTCCGATGCGGTGGTGCCCGGGTCGGAAGATGCCAGCGGAAGGGGGAGGACGGTCTGCGCTGCGCTGCCCGACAGCCCCGCCAGGATGAGAAGGGAGCAGAGCCAGGCCTTGGAGCGGCCTGTCGCGGTGAAAAGCACCCCCCGTGTCGGTGCGGGCTGCCGGTGCTGTGGCCCCCCGCCGGCCGGCGCCCACCCCGTGGTGTCTGGTTGCACGTTGGCCCTTCCGTCTACGACTCGACAAGCGGCCTGAGACCCGTCTGTTGGCTCAGGCTATAAGCGGGGGCGGCGCCAGGTCAGCAGTAACCGCTACCTGTCTCTTGGATTTCACCCCTCGGATCGGCCGCCCGGATTACTTGGTTCGCGGCCGTCCCGATCATCGCCAAACTGCTACGCTCCAGCTATCGGCCCTGCCGCCTACCAGCACCGTCCGGCGCCGGTAGGTGGAGCAGCAGCGGGGCTGCGACTGAGGAGACGCCATGACGGTTGCCGAAATCCAGGTGGACCAGCGGGTGATCGGGATTGATTCGCGCCGGTTCGCTTCGGTGGAGAAGGCGCTGGTGGAGCTGATCACCAACAGCGATGACAGCTACGCCCGGCTGGAGAAGACCGGGGACCCCGTGACCGGCGCCATCAGTGTCGGCTACGAACGGCACCACACCGGCGCCGTCCTGATGGTGACGGACCAGGCGGAGGGCATGTCCTTTGAAGCCGCTGCCCGCATCCTCACCTACGGCGGCGCGCACAGCCCCCTCTCCCGTGGCGAAGGCAACGGCCGCGGGTACTTCGGCCGCGGGCTGAAGCAGGCCATCTTCGGCCTGGGCCACGGTTGGATCGAGACCGTCAAGGACGGCCGTTTCACCCGGATCGACGTCTTCCGCGGGGAGAACGGCGGCTACCTTTACGACGACGGCGAGGAGGACCGCCGCGCGTTTCCCGCCGACTATGCCCGGCTCGGCATCCCCGGCGGCGCCGGGGACGGCACCCGGGTGACGATCGTCGTCGACAATCCCCATGTCACCATCACCCAGCACGCCACCCTCCTGGAGTCACTGTCCAACAACATCTATCTGCGGGACGTGCTGGAGCGCCGGGCCGTGGAGCTGGCGGCGGGCCGCAGCAGCGAGACCATCCGCTTCCACGAACCCCCGGCCATCCTCCTGCTCGGCCCGGAACAGCCGGGAAGCTTCAGCCACGAGGGGCAGGAGTTTCCCTTCACCCTCACCCTGAAACGGGCCAAGGACGTGGAGCTCACGCTCAAGGGCGACGAACGCACCAACGGCCTGGTGGTCCTCTCCGGAATGGCGGTGCTCGACTGCACACTGTTCGAGTACGAGAACCAGGTGGGGACCGAATACCTCTTCGGCACCGTGCGCTGCGCGGCGCTGACCGAGATGCTGGGCCGCGGCAAGGCCGTCATCAGCGACGAACGGGAGGGCCTGAACTTCAAAGACCCCTTCGTGGCGGCGTTCTCCCGGGCCGTCAGCACCATGATTGGCGGGGCCGTGCAGGCGGAGAAGGAGAAACTCGCGCATCTGGAACGGGCCACCACCTCCGGGCGCACCGCCGAGATGATCGAGCGGCTTCTGCAGCGCATGAGTGAGGCGGCCGTGGTGGACCTGGGTATCGAATCGTCCCCGGAAGCCGCCGGGGAAGCCCCTGCCGCGGAAGAACCGCAGGCCGCGCTGCGCTTCACCACCCCCTTCTATTACCGGAAGCCGGGCCGCCCGTTCCACGTCGCCCTGCTGGTCGATCCGGAACAACTGCCCGACGGCGCGCAGCTCACCTTCGCGCTCGACCTGCCGGAATCCATGCGGATCGAGCCGGAGCCCGTTGCCATATCCGTCGACTCCCTTGACGGCACCCGCCGGATCGAGTGGACGGTGACGGGGGACGCCGCGGGGGAGCGGGGCGAAATGACCGTCCGGGCCGGCGCGTACTGGGCCTGGTGCGAGATGGTGGTGGCCGAACAAGCCTCCGCGCGCAGCGATGCCCAGCCCCCGCATGCTGCCGTTATCCAGCCCGCCGCCCATCCGGCCGGCCATCCGGCGGCCCACCGGGTTCCCCGGGACCATGGCATGGACCTGTTCGTCGGCTACGAATTCCGGAACCTGCACAACGCCGCAGACCGGGCCGTGTACAGCGCTGCGGAGCGCAAGGTCATCATCAACACCGGCGCGCCCACCGTGCGGCTCTACGTCGACGGGCGCGGCCGCTTCCGTGATTCCGCGCGGCTGCTGCTCGCCGAACTGTTCATGGACGTGATTTCCGACGAGCTGGCGCGGCGCCGCCTCGAACAGCACGGGAACGCCGGGGACCTCGCGGCGTTCCACCGGGCCAAGCAGGACATCATCCGCCGGTTTGGCAGCGACATCCATTTGTCGTTCCTGAGCTGATCCACACCCCGCGGCGGCGCTCCAGCCGGTGCCGCTAGGGCTGCAGCGGCAGGAACAGGACCGTATAGATTCCCACCCCGGCAAGGACCACCACGCTGCCGGCGATGGCCGCCGTCCCCTTGACGTTCGCGGTCATTGCCGCGCCGCCGATGCCGCTGGCGTGATGGTGGTAGCGGCGCCGCTGCGTGAGTGCGATGCCGAGGGCGGCCAGCAGCGACGCCGCCATCAGGGTGCCGGTGAACCATCCGTGGAGGGGCATCCAGCGCAGGAAGATGCAGGCCGCCGTAACCAGCGTGAGGGCGGTCCGCCGCCAGGCGAGGTCCGTCCGTTCGGGCTGGAGCCCGGGATCGTTGTGCATCGCAGGCTGCCTGCTCCTCGCCACGGCTACGCCGGCCGCCAGATCACAAAACCAACCAGAACGGCGGCGACGAGGGCCCCGCCCACCGCCAGGATGGGGGCGATTACCGGCACCGGAAGCGACGTCTGGTGCCGCATGGCACGTTCCACGTTCACCCAACGGAAGAAGGACCCTCCGCCCGTCACCATCCCCAGCAGGAGCAGCAGCACGGCGACGGTCTTGCGGACGTCCGGCGTGAACAGGTCTGTTGTGAAGGCCTCGACGGCGATGCCGCCCGCCACCATGGCCAGCGACGTCCGGATCCAGGCCAAAAACGTGCGCTCGTTGGCCAGTGTGAACCGGGGATCCGGTTCGGTCCCGCCGTCCAGCACCCAGGCCGAGAACCCCCGGTGGCGGCGGTCCGGTGCCGGTTCCTCCGTGCCCGGTTCTGTCGCTGCCGGTTCTGTCGCTGCCGGTTCCGTTACTGCCGGTTCTGCCGCGGCGGCCTCCGGCCCGGAGCCGTCCGCGGCCTGCGGGAGCCCGGCGGGAGGCCCGCCGCGGTGCGGGGCATCAGGTGTCTCGTCGTGTGCAGTCATGATGTTCTCAGGATGCCACTCCGGGGAAAAATACCGCACATCATCGGGGTGGTCGCCACCGCTGGCGCGTTCCGAAAACCGCCGGCGCTGCGCCAAGTGGCCTGCGCTGCGCCAAAGCGCCGGCGCTGCCCGAGTACCGCGGCGTGGAGACTTTTGCGCAGCGCCAAACACCCCGCGCAGCGCTAGCCACGCCGCGCAGCGCCAGGCTCCCCACGCAGCGCCGGGCGCCCCGCGCAGCGCCCGGCACCTTGCGCAGTGCCAACTGCACCAACGCCGGTGCCGGGGGTCAGGTCCCGGGCACCCGCAGCACTTCGACGGAGGCCAGCAGGTACGGCACCGGGTCGGGATCGGTGCCCGCAGCCCAGCGCAGCCAGGCCTCAAAAGTCGCCGCCAGATAGGCGGCGCACAAGTAGCCGGCGGTGTCCTCGGGCACCCCGTGGTCCACCAGGAAGCGGCGCGCCAGCCCTTGCTGCGGCGCCAGCGAGGCATAGCTGCGGCTCGCAAGCTCGGGATGGTGGGCGATCAGGCGCAGCCGCCCCCGGGACACGGCAAGATCGGGGATTCCGGCCACCCCCGCAACGGCGGCGGCCCGCAGCCCCGCCAGGGCGTCGCCATCGGGGGCGTACTGACCGCCGGCAGCCTCCAGCACCAGCCCGGAGGCCCGGACCGCCGGCTCCATGCCGCCCCAGATGAGATCGGCTTTGCTGGCGAAATACCGGTACAGGCTCTTGCGCCCGATCCCGGCGGCGCTGGCGATGTCCTCCATCGACGTCTGCTCGTAGCCGTTCTCCGCGAAAAGCCGCAGGGCGATCCCCGCAATGGCATCGGGGTCGATGGTGGCCGGGCGGCCGGCGGTACGGGTGCCGGCAGGCTTGGGGTCTTGCGGAGACATCACCCCAGTATTCACCCTTTTATTATGACACAGCGTGTCATAAGCTGGGGCGACGTAGATCCGAACAGTCTGGAAGGACATCATGGGCAACGACGCTGCATGGCAGGAATCCATCACCCCGAACCGCTTCGCCGGCCAGACGGTCATCGTCACGGGCGCCGGATCGGGCATCGGCCTGGCAACGGCCCTGCGCGTGGCCAAGGAAGGCGGCAGGGTGATCGCCGCCGACATCAGTTCCGAGCGGCTGGACGCCCTGGTTTCCGGGAACCAGGGACTGGACCTCGTCCCCGTGGCCGGTGACATCTCCACCGAAGAGACCGTCGCCGCCGTCGTTGCTGCCGCTGGCGGCCGGGTGGACGCCCTCGCGAACGTCGCCGGCATCATGGACCACTTCGCTCCCGTCCACGAAGTCGACGACGACACGTGGGATCGGGTCTTCCGGATCAACGTGACCGCCCTGATGCGGCTGACCCGCGCGGTGGTCCCGTTGATGCTGGACGCCGGTGCGGGCTCGGTGGTGAACGTTGCCTCCGAAGCAGGCCTGCGGGGGTCGGCCGCCGGCGCCGCGTACACCGCGTCCAAGCACGCCGTCGTCGGCCTGACCAGGAACTCCGCCGTGATGTACGGGCCGAAGGGGTTGCGCTTCAACGCCGTCGCCCCCGGTGCCACCATCACCAATATTGAGGCCACCTGGGGCTCCCAGCTCGCCGCCGAACGCCTCGGCCCGCTGATGGGCGCGAACATCCCGGCCCCCGCCACCGCGGCGCAGCTGGCAGCCTCCATCACCTTCCTGCTCAGTGACGACGGCACCAACGTCAACGGTGCGGTCCTCGCGTCCGACGGCGGCTGGTCGGCTCTCTAGCCGGAGGCGCCGCAGCGGAGGACAACGGCGCGGAAAGCAGAAGGAGCGGACGACGGCGGGAAGGTTCCCGCCGTCGTCCGCTCGTTTGGTGCCAGGGTGTCAGCTGGCCGGTTTGAGGGCGGTGCGCCAGACGGCGACGGCTTTGGCGGTGTTGAAGGTCCAGGTGGCGGTGCCGGTGGCGCCTGCGGTGGCTTGGGTGGTGTCGGCTTGTTGGGCGATTTGTCCGTCGGTGGCTTCCCAGCGTTCGGTCCAGCCGGTGGGGGCGTTGGCTCCTGATGTTGAGCTGTCGAAGCCGACGCCGCCGATGAGGAGTGCGTTGTTGCTGGCGGTGGTGATGCTGGGGGCTGCGATGCTGCTGGCTGTGTAGGTGGTGTTGGTGGCGGTGGCGACGGTGCTGTCGAGCGGGGTGGTGTTGTTCACGCCGCGGTAGGCGGTGATGCCGCCGCCCCATTTGACGGCGGTGTTCAGGGTCCAGGTGTAGCTGGCGGGGTCGGAGGCGCCGACCACGCGGTAGTAGGCGAAGACGCGTGCGCCGCTGCTGATGGACAGGTTGTTCACGATGGGGGTCCAGCCCGAGGCGGTGGTGGCGGTGGGGTTCTTGTCTGCTGTGAAGGAGGCCACCAGGACGTCGCCGGCTGCGGTGCCGGCGGGTTTGTTCAGGGTCACGGAGGTGGTGGTCGCCGTGTTGTTGGTGGTGGTCGAGGCGACGGTGGTGATGGCCGCGGTGGTGGGCGGCGGAGTGGTGCCTGTGGTGACCGTGATGGTGCGGTTGGCTGATGTGGAGCCGCCGGCGTTGGTGGCGGTGAGGGTGGCGGTGTAGGTTCCGGCGGCGGTGTAGGTGTGGGAGGGGTTCTGGGCGGTGGAGGTTCCGCCGTCGCCGAAGTTCCACGCCCAGGAGGTCGGGGTGCCGGTGGAGGTGTCAGTGAAGTTTGTGGTCAGCGGGGCCGTGCCCGAGAGCGGGGACGCGGTGAACGACGCCACCGGCGCCGCCGGAGTGGTGCCTCCGGTGCCGGCGCCCGGTTTGAGGGCGGTGCGCCAGACGGCGACGGCTTTGGCGGTGTTGAAGGTCCAGGTGGCGGTGCCGGTGGCGCCTGCGGTGGCTTGGGTGGTGTCGGCTTGTTGGGCGATTTGTCCGTCGGTGGCTTCCCAGCGTTCGGTCCAGCCGGTGGGGGCGTTGGCTCCTGATGTTGAGCTGTCGAAGCCGACGCCGCCGATGAGGAGTGCGTTGTTGCTGGCGGTGGTGATGCTGGGGGCTGCGATGCTGCTGGCTGTGTAGGTGGTGTTGGTGGCGGTGGCGACGGTGCTGTCGAGCGGGGTGGTGTTGTTCACGCCGCGGTAGGCGGTGATGCCGCCGCCCCATTTGACGGCGGTGTTCAGGGTCCAGGTGTAGCTGGCGGGGTCGGAGGCGCCGACCACGCGGTAGTAGGCGAAGACGCGTGCGCCGCTGCTGATGGACAGGTTGTTCACGATGGGGGTCCAGCCCGAGGCGGTGGTGGCGGTGGGGTTCTTGTCTGCTGTGAAGGAGGCCACCAGGACGTCGCCGGCTGCGGTGCCGGCGGGTTTGTTCAGGGTCACGGAGGTGGTGGTCGCCGTGTTGTTGGTGGTGGTCGAGGCGACGGTGGTGATGGCCGCGGTGGTGGGCGGCGGAGTGGTGCCTGTGGTGACCGTGATGGTGCGGTTGGCTGATGTGGAGCCGCCGGCGTTGGTGGCGGTGAGGGTGGCGGTGTAGGTTCCGGCGGCGGTGTAGGTGTGGGAGGGGTTCTGGGCGGTGGAGGTTCCGCCGTCGCCGAAGTTCCACGCCCAGGAGGTCGGGGTGCCGGTGGAGGTGTCAGTGAAGTTTGTGGTCAGCGGGGCCGTGCCCGAGAGCGGGGACGCGGTGAACGACGCCACCGGCGCCGCCGGAGGAGGCGGGGGAGCGGTGCCCAGGGAGCGGTAAGCGAACCAGTAGCGCTTGGTGACATTGTTGCTGGCCAGCACCACCAGGCCGGTGGTGCTGTTTACGCTCTGCTTGCTGGTGGTCACGTCGTTCATGTTGGCGGATGCGCCGTCCTGGATCACCGGGGTGCCGCGTCCGGAGGGGAAGACAGGGTTGTCCATGGATGCGGTCTTTTCGTAGATCGCGCCCGGTGTGCCGGAGAAGGCGCAGCCGCTGACATCGGTCCCGGGTGCCGTGTGGAAGGCGTGCACCATGTTGTTCTGGGTGTCCAGGACGATCTGCGGGCGGGAAACACAATCGGCCACCGTGGCGATGGTGGACGTGGTGAAGGCGCCCGTGCCTGGCCGGAAGACCAGGAGCGAGAGCTGCGCCAGGCTTTGATTGCCGGCGGTGTCGTTGAGCCCTGTCTTGATCGCGGCGAAGACCCGGCCGGCGGTGTCGGACTGGAGTGTTTTGACGTTCAGGTGGTCATCGGCCAGGCCATTGCCACGGACTGCGTCCTGCACCCGCCACGACGACGTGGCGGTGGAGCTGGTGCCGTCCGTGCGGGTGGCCCAGCGGATGGCACCCAGGCGCTGGTCGCTCCACATCACCCCGATCTTGTTGCCGCCGTAGGCCACCACTGCCGAGATGTCGTCCGGGGCCGGATTCGGGTTGGTCACAGGAATCACGAAGGGCGTGTCCCAGCTGGTTCCGCCGGATGCGGAGCGGTTGACGTAGACGGTGTTGGTGAAGCCGCTGGTGGAGTTGCCGGCGACCTGCGTCCAGGTGGCCCAGATGGCGCCGGTGCTGTCCTGGTCGATGGTCATGGACTCGCTGCTGTTGTTCATGATGGTGGTCGGAAAACCGCTGTCCAGCTTGAACGTTCCGCCGGAGTAGCTGTAGCGGTAAAGCCTGGCCGGCTGCCCGGAGACGGAGGCCCGGGGTGCGGCGTCGGAAGACACGGCCACAACGTGGGAAGCGATGTACAGATGCGTGCCGTCCCAGAGCGTGTCCGCGAGCGTGCTGGCCCGGGTGTCATTGGTGATGCCGGTGCTGACCCAGGTCTTGGTGGCAACATCGAGCCGGTAGATCTGCCAGCCGGTGCCGGTGGTCCACATGTCCGCCCACCAGGAGCCGTCGTGCCACCAGAGCTTGCTCTGCGGCTTGTCCGACGTCGGCGCGTTGCTCACCCCCGTGTAGCTCACGCTGGGATAGCCGTAGTTCGCGGCAGCTGACGCGGTGCTGGTGATACCCAGGATGCTTCCCGTCACCACTACTGCCATTACCAGGGCCTGGCTAAGCCAGCGGACGGTACGTTTCATCTTGGACGCCGTTTCTTTTGCCGTTGATTGCCGTTTTTCCAGCGGGACTTTGGTGCGGTGCTTTTTCACGCGGAGGTTGCAGATCGCTCCCGACGAGACACATGTTAGCCACTAACCCTTTACTCGGGAAGTCCAATGTCCGCTATTTGCAAATATATTTCCGGGAATTTTGGTCCATGAAGTACAGTTTGAAGATTTCCCGAATGGCCCGGGGTCGCAGTCCAGGGCGCGCCCATAATCCCGTCCCCGGGGCGTGCAGCCTCCGCCGCCGGACCGGAAGGCGGGGCCGGCGGGAAGGTCTGGATCGCCCGGCATCAGGAGCGTAGGCTTCAGGTGTCGGAACGAAAGCCCTGAAAATCCCGGGATCTCAGGCATTGTGCCGCCGACCGAGTACACCGTTCCCCGCTGGCTGAGGCTGACCGAGTAGGCCGCCGCAAAGACCCAAGTAGGGCTGTCCGGGCGACGTGCTGAAGTGAACCCGCAACCAAGTAATAGCCACTCGTGACACAACATTGGGTGAACTTTAGGCTCTAGACAAGGCCACCATCGAATGGCAGCTGGGGTGTGGGGTTTCGCATAATTCCGACGACGGCGTTCCGCCTCGTCCTTTGGTTCTCATTCGCTGATGGTAAGAAATGTCGGCGTCCGAATTTGTCATGAAGTGGTGAGGCATTTGTCTATTCCTAATCTAGGCCCAAATTCGCTTCCCGCGATTAGTGATCCCTCTCCGCGGGCATCGGTCAGCGTAGTAATTCCCACACTGAACGAGGAAATGAACCTGCCCTGGGTTTTGCGGCGGATGCCCTCGTACGTTGATGAGGTGGTGATCGTCGACGGACGTTCCCACGACCACACCATCGACGTCGCGCGGGCACTGAGGGTCGACGTCGTGGTCGTGGCCGAGCCGAGGAAAGGCAAGGGAATCGCCGTCCGTGCCGGCTTCGCCGCCGCATCGGGGGACATCATCGTCATGCTGGATGCGGACGGGAGCATGGATCCGCAGGAAATCGGCTGGTTCGTTTCTCCCCTCCAGCACGACTACGACTTCGTCAAGGGATCGCGCTACGTCACCGGAGGCGGGTCAGAGGACCTCACCTGGCTGCGGAACACCGGCAACCGGGTCCTGACGGGGCTGGCGAACACCGTGCTGAGGAGCAACTACTCTGACCTTTGCTACGGATACATCGCGCTCCGCCGGGAATGTCTCGAGGTCCTCGAACTCGAATCCGACGGCTTCGAGATTGAAACCGAGCTGATAGTCCGCGCCGCCCGCGCCGGCCTCCGCATCGCTGAAGTGCCGAGCTTCGAGCTCGACCGCATCTCTGGAGCCTCAAACCTGCAGACGTTCCGAGACGGCTGGCGGGTGCTCCGCACACTGGCACGGGAATGCACCACCTGGGAAGCGCCCACCGCGGGCGCCAGGCCCGAGTCCCTCCGGCGGGTGAAGTACACGTATCCCAACGTCCGGGTTGCCCGCACACCCACCGATCCGTACAGCGTACTGACCTTGGCGGAAGGAGCCTAAGGTGCTCGACTTCAATTTCCGGCCGTCCGCTTCCGTCGTCATTTGTTCCTACACGGAGCAACGGTGGGACCTGCTGATGGACGTCATCGACTCCGTCCACGCCCAGACGCTGCAGCCCCGGCAGGTGATCGTTGTGGTGGACCACAACGAGGACCTGTACAAGCGGCTGGTGGCTGCCGTCCAGGACGTCACCCTGGTCGAAAGCACCGGCCTGCCGGGGCTGTCGGGGGCCCGCAACACCGGCGTGGGCCTGGCCACCTCGGAGATCGTGGCGTTCCTGGACGACGACGCCGTGGCTGCCCCGGACTGGCTCGAGAAGCTGACGGCGCTCTACGACGATTCCGACGTCCTGGGTGTCGGCGGCAAGGTTGAGCCCATCTGGGAGGGCGGCCGGCCCGGCCACTTCGGCCCGGAACTGGACTGGATTGTTGGCTGCAGCCACCGGGGCCTGCCGAAAGTCGCCTCGGAAGTGCGCAACGTGGTCGGCGCCAACATGTCGTTCCGGCTCCAGGTGCTCCAGCAAGTGGGCGGCTTCAACCTTTCCCTCGGCCGGCAAGGCACGAAACCGCTCGGGTGTGAAGAGACCGAGATCTGCATCCGGGCGGCCATCGGCTCCCCGGGTTCGCGGATCGTCTACGAACCGGCAGCCCTGGTGGGCCACCATGTTCCTGTCCAGCGGGGGACGTTCCGCTACATGCTCGAACGCTCCTGGTCGGAGGGAATCTCCAAAGCCCAGGTCAGCCACGTGGTGGGCCACAAACGCGCCTTGGGGCCGGAGCGGCGCTACGTGCGCAGCGTCCTGCCGCGGGCATTCTTCTCAGCGATTGCCAGCTGGAGCCGCGGGGCAGACCCGCAGGGATTGCAGCGGGCCGGTGCCTACGTGGCTGTTCTGGCCGTCACCGCCGCAGGCTACGTCCGCGGCCGCCGCCTGGCGCAAGGGTCCGGATCGCTCCTGACCGGCTCAACCCCTGTCCCTCACCGCCGCCTTCCCTGGAGGGAAGCCACGTGATTGAAGCCGGAAGCGAGATTTCAGTGGCAACCGAAGGCGCAGGACTGGATATAGCACCATCCATGGGAACGGAGGCCGTCCCCGACTGGCCCGGCGCCCTGTGGGTGGGTGCCGTCGATCTTGAGTCCCTCGCGGGTTACACCCACCTGAGGCTCCAGGACTCGGCCGGCTACCACCGTGCCCGCCTGCTGGTGCGCAGCGGATCGTCAGTCCGCGGTTTCATCGACGTCGATGCCCCGCATGGAGTCCTGGACCGCAGCGTCCTCGAAACGGCGGTGGAGGCACTGCCGCCGGCGGTTGCCGCCCAGACGTCGTCGACGCCGTCCATCACCGTGATCGTGTGCACCCGGGACCGCCCGGCCCTGCTGCGCGGGTCCCTGGCCGCCATTCTGCGCCTCGACTACCCGAATTTCGACGTGATCGTGGTGGACAACGGCGCCAGCACCGCCGAGACCCGGGACATGGTCCGGAACGAGTTCAACGACCCCCGGCTGACCCTGATCTCCGAGCCCCGGCCCGGTTTGTCCAACGCCCGGAACGCCGGCCTGCGCCATGCGCAAGGCGACATTGTTGCGTTCACGGACGACGATGTCGTCGTGGACGAGTTCTGGCTGCGGGGGATCGCCGCCGGCTTCGAACAGGCCCCCAATGTTGCCTGTGTGACCGGCCTGGTGCCGGCGGGGGAGCTGCGTTCCGCCGCCCAGGGATACTTCGACGAGCGTGTGAGCTGGTCCAAGATTGTGGCCCCGAAGGTCTTCACCATGGAGCATCCTCCGGCGGACCTTCCGACGTTCCCTTTTTGCGTCGGTGCCTTCGGCACAGGGGCGAACTTCGCACTCGATCGCCGGACGGCCCTGGCGCTGGGGTCGTTCGACCCGGCACTGGGGGTCGGAACGCGGACGGGCGGCGGCGAGGACATCGACATGTTCACCCGGGTCCTGATGGAGGGGCACGCGCTGGTGGTCCAGCCTTCCGCGATCGTCTGGCACCGCCACCGGGCCGAACTGGAAGACCTGATTGTGCAGGTCAGCGGATACGGCAAAGGACTGGGATCGTGGCTGACGAAAATTCTCCTGAACCCGCGTACGGCACGCCTGGCCATCGCCCGCGGCCCCCAGGGCGCGCTGCACTTCCTGAGGAACGCCCGCGGGCATTCCGTGGGGCAGGGTCCCGCCCCGGAGGAGACGGTTCCCCGGGACCCGCGGATTGCTAAGGCCCTGCGGGCTGAGCTCTTCTCCGTGGCGCGCGGACCGCTGAACTACCTTCTCGAGCGCCGGTCCGGGAGGGCAGGCAAGACGTAGAAGCGCTTTTCACTCTCCGGTTTCTGCCGATGATGGATCAAGGAAGTACCAGTCCTATGAGTCTCTTACTGCAAGACGAAACACCCACTCCCAAATCCCGGAAGTCGCCGGCCTTGGCGCTTCGGGCAGACAGGCCCTGGGATTTTGGTCTGGCGGTAGCCGGCGTCGTGCTGGCTGTCCTCATTCTGTTCGACCTGGGCGGCCCGGTGCTCGCACCCGTAACCCTCACCGGGTGCCTGGTGCTGCCAGGCTGGGTCCTGGTGAGACGTCTTCCCGACGCCGATCCCGCCGCACGCCTTGTCTGGACCGTCGTGATGAGCGCAGCCCTCTACACCGGCGTGGCCCTCATCATGGCGTGGACCCGGTTCTGGCATCCCCGGCCCGCGGCGGCTGCCATCCTGGTCGCGGCGTCAATCCTGATCGCGTTCTTCCCGCCCGGGATCGGTACCGGGCGGCATGCCATCTTCGGGCAGCCGGTCAGGCGCCGGCTGGACTGGCAGTCGGTACGGACCCTGGAGGTATTCCGGGGCCGGAGCCGCTCCACTTACGTGCCCTGGGCCGTTCTTGCGCTGGCCATGCTGGCCTGGGGTGTGGCGCTGTCCGTAACGGGGGAGAACCTCATCGGAGACAAGGGGCTGCTGACCACGTTCCCCCCGCTCTGGTACCTGGCCGCTGCCGCCGTCGTGGGGCTGTGCATCTGGGCGGTCGCGGCGCGGAAGATGGCGTCCAACATCTTCCTGGCGGCCGCCACCACCAGCCTGGTGGCCGTGCTCTACGCCTCCGCTGCCATGGTGGTCAGCGTCCCGCGCCTGCCCTGGTCCTACAAACACATCGCCGTCACGAACTACGTCGGCGCCCACGGCCAGGTGGACCCGCTGATCGACATCTACAACCGGTGGCCGGGGTTCTTCTCGGTCAGCGCCTTTATGGGCGAAGTCATCGGCTACCGCGATGCCGTGGACTATGCCTCCTGGGCAGAGTTCGGCTTCGCCCTGCTGGACGTGGTCATCCTTCTGGCCATCGCCCGCACCATCACAGCCAACCCGCGGATCTACTGGACCGCCACCCTGGTGTTCGCCTTCGGCAACTGGGTGAACCAGAACTACTACTCACCGCAGGCGTTCGCCTACACCTTCTATCTGACGATGTGCCTGATCGCGCTGACGTTCCTCCGCGGCACGCCCATCCGGCTGGCCACCATGCTGGAGGGAAAGCTGCAGGGACTGCAGCGGCGTTTCAGCCGGGGGCCCACGGCCCCGGAGCCCATGGCTGTCCACTCCTCCCGCGCGCTGGTCCTGCCAGCGGCGGCCGCGATCATCTTCCTGCAGGCCGTGACGGTTCCCAGCCACCAACTCACCCCGTACATGGCCATCCTGGCGCTGTTTCCGCTCTTTTTCCTCGGCTACTTCAGGCCCCGATGGGTCGGAGCGGTGCTGGTTGTCCTGGCCGTCGCCTACCTGCTGCCGAACCTCGACTATGTCGACAACAAATACGGGCTCTTCACCGGGTTCGATATCTTCAAGAACGCGAGTTACGACCTGCCGCGAGCCGGCGAAATGGAGGATTCGTCCCGCTGGCTGTCCCGCGCTCCGGATGCCCTCTCCATCATCGTCGGCCTGCTCGGGGTGGCCGGGTTCGTCCGGAACTTCCTCCGCGGCAACGTCCGGCAAACCCTGGTGGTCAGCTGGCTGGCCGTCGCGCCGTTGTTCTGGCTGGTGGGCCAGTCTTACGGCGGGGAAGCGAAGTTCCGGGTGTTCCTCTTCGCCCTGCCGTGGCTGGCGATCGGGGCGGCCTGGCTGTTCTGGGCAGGTCCCGTCCTGACCCGCAATGCGGCATTGGGGGCCACGGCGTCGCTGACGATTCTGGCCGTCCTGTTCACGATCGTGTATTTCCAGGCGGAATCGAAGTTCCGTGTCCCCAAGGAAGACGTGGTCGCCGCGCAATGGCTGGATGCCCGGGTGCAGGAGAAGGACGTCATTCTTGAGACCAATGCGTTCTTCCCGCTCCTGATCGGGCCGAACTACCCCAGTTTCCTGGAATGGGGCTCGGTCACTTCGCTGACCAAGTTCATCCAGGCATCCGACGGAAACGTGAACATGACGAGCGTGGAGGCCTACGCCACCAAGAACTGGAAGCCGGAGCGCATCTTTGTCGTCTTCTCGGACTCCCAGCGGGCGCAGGCGATCAAGGACAACCTGTTCGATCCAGAGATTCTCACCGCGCTGGAGCGGGAGGTCAGCGCAGGGGATAAGGCCGACCATGTATTCGACAACGGAGCCGTTCGGATCTACGAGATCAGAAAGACCGGCTAGCTTGGCCGGCGGGGCCGCAGTTCTGGCCAAAGTTGCCGTACTGGCCGTCGCAGCCGCCCTGGTGATCGCGGTGGGCGTGTACCTTGCGCGGGAGCCTGATCCCGCCCAGATGCCGGTGGGTGACCTTCCGGGCTGGAAGCAGACCGGCGCGCAGGACTTCACCGAGCCGGCCCGTGCGGGCGAGGTCGGCGACGTGTACGGCGCTGACATGCGTGGCTACCACGATCTGGAGGACACCTCAGGTGCGGGCATCTACACACCGGACTCCGTGCTGTCCGTCAGAAACGGCAAGCTCGACTACTTCCTGCACACGGCGGACGGGATTCCGCGGGTGGCGGCCCCCATCCCCTTCGGCTACCGCGGCCAGACCTACGGCCGGTACTCCATCCGGTTCCGGTCCGACACCCTCCCGGGCTACAAAATCGCGTTCCTGCTCTGGCCCACCAGCGATGACTGGATCGACGGCGAGATTGACTGGCCGGAGGGGGAACTGAACGGAAAGATGTACGGCGTTTCAGCCATCAAAGACTCCACCCTCAAGGGTCCGGCCCGGTTCGATCCGCCGACGAAGTACTACGCCCCGACTGACGCCACCGACTGGCACGTCGCCACGACGGAATGGACCCCCGGCAAGGTCAAGTGGTTCTGGGACGGGGCACTCGTCGGCGAGACCACCATGCCGGAAGGTGTCCCCACCACCGGCATGCGGTGGACACTGCAGGCCGAGACGAAGGACGGGGCTGACCAGGACCCGCCCAAACCGGAAACTTCGGGACACCTGGAAGTCGACTGGATCGTGCAATATGCCTACGCGCCTTAGCCCATGACTGCCTGCGACAGAAGGGAGGACCAGATGGACGGCACCAGCAGCGGCCAGCCCGACCCCGGGGAATGGGGCGGGGAGCAACCGGCCGTGCACCCCTCGATCGCGCAGGCGTTCCGGGCCCTTGACGGGGCGGGACTGCCCTGGGTGTTGCTGCGCGGGGAAGACGACCTTGCCCGCCCCGACGGCGACGTGGACCTCCTGGTCGCGGACGGGAGCGCCGAGCGGCTGGACGCGCTCCTGGCAGGCGCCGGTTTCCGGCGTGT
Organism: Arthrobacter sp. EPSL27; assembly: GCF_001512305.1. Lineage (GTDB taxonomy): Bacteria > Actinomycetota > Actinomycetes > Actinomycetales > Micrococcaceae > Arthrobacter. The sequence continues at coordinate 1,202,014 of NZ_LNUT01000005.1, read as the reverse complement.
GGTGGCGCGGGGACACGGCAGCCACCGGTTCTACTTCAGCTACGACGCCGCGGAGCACCTGTGGCTCAAACTGGATATCGTCTCGGAGATTTCCTTTGGCCCGTTCCAGCAGTGGCACACCCCCCTGGCCCGGGGCTGCCTGCAGCGGCGGATCCGCAACGGCCTGGTCTGGCTCCCGGCGACCACCGAGCAGGCGTGGCTCCAGCTCCTCCACATCATGTTGGACAAAGGCGGCGTCGTCCGGCCGGAGCGAAGGGAAACAGTCCGGGTGGCCGGGGCGCTGGCGTCCACCGACGATGTGATCGCCGCCTTCGTTGACCGGCAGGTGGGGCCCGGCACCGCTGCGGAGCTCCTGAAGCTGGCCCGGTCCGGCAGCTTTGAGGACTTTCCGGGCCCGGCGCTCCGCATGGCGGCGGCGCTGACCCGGAACGCACCCCTGCGCACGCGTGTGACGGCGGTACGGAACAGGGTGCTGCGCCTCATCAGCCCCACCGTCCAGGGGCGCGCCGGCCGGGGGATTGTGGTGGCCGCCGCCGGCCCCGACGCCGCGGCCCGGACGGTCCTGCTGCAGGGGCTGGGACAGAACTTTCCCGTTCCCAGCCGGTACCTGATGCTGGGCACGGGCCGGATTGGCAGGGCGCTGGCCGCCCGGTACCACTGCCTGCGGGGCCGGGTGGTTCTTCTGGACAGACCCGACGGCGCCACGCCGCGGCGCCCGGGCAGCGCCGGCGGACGGATCGGAACCGCCCTGGCGTCCGCGCTCACCCCGGAACCGGACCTGCTGTTGGTCCTGCATGCCCCGGCGGACCGGCCGCCCGGCGCGGGCGCTGCCCGAACGCGGGTCCTCGACGCCGCACAGCCCCCCGCGGCCATCCGGAGCGGGGCCACCGAGATCGTCTGGGGGCAGCTGGCCGGCTCCCCGCCGCCGGAAACAGGAGGGCACGGATGAATTTCATCGATTCCCTGCTGCGCGGGCACTACGAGGAGTGGCGCCTGGCGGAAACGGGGCTGGTCCCGGAGTGGGCCACCGTCCTGATCACGCCGCAGTTCACCACCTCCCGGCACGTCGTCGGACTGGTCTTCGCCGCCGGTGCCCGCCGTCCCAGCCTGGTGGTCAAAGTGCCGCGCTGCCCCGGCGACAACGAGGGAGTCCAACGCGAGGCGGACATGCTCCGCCAGCTCAGCGCGCGCAGCGGCGGGCAGGTGACGGGGATTCCCCGCGTCGTGGCAACCCTGGATGTGGGGGAGCGCACCGCCCTGGTGGAGACCGCGCTCACCGGGGCACCGCTGGATCCGCACCGGGTCGCCGCCGACCTGCCCGGCGCCGTCGCCCTCGGTGTGGACTTCGTGGACGCGCTGCCCTGCACCCGGACGGGACCGGACAACCGGGACTGGTACGAGCGGACGGTCGAACGCCCGCTGGAGGCCCTCGCCTCGCTGCTGCCCCGGGACACCGAGGTGCCGGCGCTGGTCCAGCGCACCCACCACCTGTTGAGCCCCCTCAAGCGCAGCCCGCTGCCGGCCGTCTTTGAACATGCCGACCTCAGCCACCCCAATCTGCTGGTGTGCCCGGACGGACGGCTCCAGGTCATGGACTGGGAAAGGGCGTCGCTGTACGGAGTGCCGGGGCACGACCTCGTCTTCTACCTCCAGTACCTCAGCGAGTCGGCTGACATGGCGTTCTCCCGGGTCGCGCAGCTGGCGGCGTTCGACAAGGCCTTCGGCCCCGGCGGGTGGGCGCTGGAGCCGCTCCGCGCACACCTGCTGCTCAGGGAAGTTGACCCCGACCTGCTCCCGCTGCTGGTCATCGCGACGTGGGCGCGGTCCGCCTCCACCCTGGCCTACCGCCTGGCCAGCGAAGACAGCCCGGAACCGGGGTCCGCCCAGCTGCGCACGGCCGTGCTGGAGGACCGGGACTTCTGGCTGTGGCGCCACGTGGTCGCCGCCGGGCTGAACTGAGCGGGCCGACCGGAGGGAACCGGCAGATGGCCTTGCCTACGCGTCGAATTCGGCGCCAGCCGGCGGCAGCGGATCAAGGCCCTGCTCCACCCGCTTCTGGGCCGCCACGACCTGGTTGACGTACCCTGTGAGCCGGTCCGCCGCGGCCCGGTAATCGTCGGGATCGGCCACCCTGACGATGGCTTGGACAAACAGCGTCCCGGTCTTCGCAGCGACCCGGAGGAAGTGTCCAGGGTCTGCGCCGTCCGCCCCGATGCTGGCCAGCACGGCGTAGGTGCCGTCCGCGTCCGTGAACGCCGAGGCACGCCTGTAGTTCGCCGTCGCGGTCCCGTCCACAACGGTCAGGCTGACAGGGGAACAATCCGGGAGTTTGAAGATGGTGGGGAAAGCAAGCGCCAGCACGTCGCCTCGGTCGGCGCTGACCACGAGATGGACGGGTTCCGCGCGGGTGCCGCTGAACGTCCCGGCCGCCGGCAAACCGTCTGACATCAGCATCGCCCACGCCAGGACGTCGGCGCAGCCGGACGGCGACACCTCGGCGGCGCCTGCTCCAAAGTGAAAGGACTGGGAAACGTCCCACAGGTCACCGCCGGTGAGGACATCTCCGATCTCCCCACCCGGCCCGGCCACGGAACCGGCCAGAGCTTCCACTTCCTCCTGGGAGAAGAGGCGCGCAGCGGGCGCGGGCGGAGCGCTCTTGCCCGGACCGGCGGCACCGGCGGCACCGGACGCACCGGAATCGCTTGCGGATCCGGTTTCCTCGCTGTCCGCCGGCGACGCCGGCGGCGCGGCGGACCCGGGGGCCAGCGGCGTGCAGGCTGTGAGCGGGCCCGAGGCTAAGGCGAATGCCAAGGCCGCAGCGACAGCACTTCGACGGAACTTCCCTGGCGCCACTGCGGTTCCCCCAAACCTAGAACAGAATTGTCCACATCCTATCCGCGCCGCAGGCACCGTCGAGGGCAGGCAGTTCCCGCAATTCGCCCCGCCGGGCACTTCACGAAATGATGTGTCCATGGAGAACACGGACCAGCAGCCATGGGTGAAGAACTACCAGCCGGGCGTCCCGGCCGAGATTGAGCTGCCCACGGAGTCGCTGGTCGCGATGCTGGAGCACTCCGTGGACGAGGCCGGCAAGGCTCCGGCGCTGGAGTTCTTCGGCCGCCGCACCAGCTACACCGAACTCGGCGAACAGGTCGACCGGGCCGCGGAGGGCCTGCGCCGCCTGGGCGTCCGCGCCGGTGACCGGGTGGCCCTCCTCCTGCCGAACTGCCCGCAGCACGTCGTGGCCTTCTACGCGGTGCTGCGCCTTGGCGCCGTCGTCGTCGAACACAACCCGCTGTACACGTCCCGGGAACTCCGCCACCAGTTCGAGGACCACCAGGCCCGCGTTGTCATCACCTGGGACAAGGCCGCGGCGGCCATCCGGAACTTCCCGTCCGACATTGAGATTGACCACGTTGTCTCCGTGAACCTCCTCGAGGCGTTCCCCGCCGCCAAACGCCTCGCCCTGCGCCTGCCGCTGAAGAAAGTGCGGGAGTCCCGCGACGCCCTCACCGCCCCGGCGCCGGGCACCATGCCGTGGAAGGACCTTCTGGGCCACGGCCGCATCGACCCCGGCCACCCCCGGCCCTCGGTCAATGATCTTGCCGCCATCCAGTACACTTCGGGAACCACCGGCCGTCCCAAAGGTGCCATGCTCACCCACTTCAACCTGTATTCCAACGCCCTGCAGGGCGAGGCGTGGATGCAGGGGGCGGAGTACCGCAAGGAGATTTTCTACGCGATCCTGCCGATGTTCCATGCGTTCGGCATGACCCTCTACCTCACCTACGGCATCCGCAAACAGGGCCTGCTGGTGCTCTTCCCGAAGTTTGATCCGGACCTGGTGCTGGGCGCCATGAAGAAGTCGCCGGCAACCGTCTACTGCGCGGTCCCGCCCATCTACGAGCGCACCGCCATGGCCGCGAAGGAGAAAGGCATCTCGCTGCGGTCCAGCAAATACTGCATTTCCGGCGCCATGAACCTGCCGGACCACGTGGTGGAACTCTGGGAGTCGGTCTCCGGCGGCCTTCTCGTGGAGGGCTACGGCATGACCGAGTCCTCGCCGGTGGCACTGGGCAACCCCTTCCACCCCACCCGGCGGAACGGCACCATCGGTGTGCCGTTCCCCTCGACCCGCATGAAGCTCGCCGACCTGGACGACCCCTCCGCCGAGGCCGCCCCGGGCCAGCCGGGGGAGCTGCTGCTGAAGGGCCCGCAGGTGTTCCAGGGGTACTGGAACAATCCCGAGGAAACAGCGAAGACCCTCACCCCCGACGGCTGGCTTCGCACCGGGGACGTCGTCACCGTGGACGACGACGGGTTCACCACCATCGTGGATCGGGCCAAAGAGCTCATCATCACGGGCGGGTTCAACGTCTCGCCCACCGAGGTGGAGTCGGTGCTGCGGCTGCACGCGGACGTCAAGGACGCCGCCGTCGTGGGCAAAACCCTGGAACGCGGCGGCGAGATGGTGGTCGCCGCCGTCGAGCTGGAACCCGGCACCACCTTGGACGAGGACGCCCTCCGCGCGCACTGCCGCGAGCACCTGGCCGGCTACAAAGTCCCCAAGCGGATCGTCGCCATACCGGACATGCCCCGCTCGATGCTTGGCAAGGTCCTCCGCAAGCAGGTCCGCGAACAGGTCCTCCCGGCGCTCTGACCCGCCGCGGCGAGTAGCACCACGTGGGCTGGTCCTGCGGCGCGAGTAGGCCTCCGGCGCCGGGGCCAGAGCCCGCTACTGGTGACACACCCTGTCCCGGATCGTAGGCTTCAGCTCAAGGTTCCGGCAGCGGCTGCCTGGTCACCGGTCAAGGAGGCTCACGCACATGGTTCAAACCGGCCGATCTGCCGTGCACCCGGCCGTGGCCAGGGCGTTCCGGGCGCTCGATGACTCGGGGCTGCCCTGGGTGCTGCTGCGCGGCGCGGATGATCTTGCCCGGCCGTCCGGCGATGTGGACATTCTGGTGGCCGGTGCCCTGCTGCCCGGACTCGACGGGCTGATGGCAGGAATCGGTCTGTGCCGCGTGCGCGCCACCGGGCACGGAAGCCACCGTTTCTATTTTGGCTATGACGACGACGGCGGCGGGCTGTGGCTGAAGCTGGACGTCGTCTCGGACATCTCCTTCGGGCCGTACCAGCAGTGGCGGACCCCGCTGGCTGCCGAATGCCTGGAGCGCCGGGTCCGGGACGGCGGCTGGTGGATGCCCGCCCCGGCCGACCAGGCCTGGCTGCAGCTGCTCCATCTCGCGCTGGACAAAGGGGAGATCCGGTCGCAGCGGCAGGACGCGGCCCGGACGGCCGCCGCCGTCGCGTCCGCCGGGGACCGGCTCGCCGCGTACCTGGACCAGCGCTCCGGAGCCGGCGCGGCCGCGGAGCTGCTGGACCTGGTCCGGTCCAACCGGTTCGACGACGTCCCCGCCCTGGCGGCCCGGCTGCGGTCCGGCTGGACCGCCGCGGCCCGGGTGCGCACGCCGCTGCGCGCGGTGTCCCACCGGGCGGCCCGCCAGCTCAGCCCGAGGCTCCCCGGCCGCGGCCTCGTGGTGGGCGTGATGGCCCCGGACGGTGCCGGCAAGACCACACTCCTCCACGGCCTGCGCGCGGACTTCCCCCTCCCCACGGCCTACGTCTACATGGGAATGTGGGGTGCCGGTCCCTGGGACGGGTGGCTGCACCGGGTCCCGGGCGGACGGACTGCCAAGAAGATGTTCCGGGTCCTCAAAGGCGGGGCGGCCGCCCGGTACCACCGCGCCCGCGGACGGGTGGTGCTGATGGACCGGGTGGCGTACGACGCCCTGCTGCCCGCCGCCGTCGATGATGCCGCGGCGGGGAGGCCCGCCCACAGCGCCGCCGGCAAGCCCAGGGTGGGGCTGTCCGACGCGCTGGCCGTGCGGCTCGGGGCGGCCCCGGACCTCCTGCTGGTCCTGGACGTGCCGGGGGAGGTGATGTTCGCGCGGAAGGGCGAGCACTCGGCGGAGATCCTGGAAAAGTGGCGGCAGGCATACCTGCGCCTGGCCGGGACACTGCCCGGCGCCCTGGTCCTCGACGCCGGCCAGTCACCGGAGGTGGTCCGGCGGCTGGCCACCCAGGCGGTGTGGCACCGGATCTGCCCCGACGCCGGAACGGACGACGCGGAAACCGCCGACGCCGGAACGGAGGACGCCGCGGCGCTCGCCCTCCACACGTGGCGGCTGCTGGACTGGCGTTTCCTGCTGCCCGTGCAGCCCCGCCGCGTGGGCTATGGCGGAGCGGTTGACCCGAAAACGGCCGCGGCGCTCCGCCTCCTGGACCCTGACGCCACGCGCGTGCAGGCGGGCCGCCCCGACGGACCGGAGACCTCGTTCGAGGTGGTGCTGCTCAGGGAGCCGGATCTGCCGCTCTTCGAGGACGCGGCGGCTGCGGTGCAGCCCGGCGGCTGGATGTGCGTCCAGGTGGAACGGTCGCTGCTGCGGCGGCAGGGTCCGCGGACGCTGGCGGGCTGGAAGCGCACGTTCGAGCGGCGCGGCTTCGAGGACGTCAACGTCTACTGGCACGCCACCACACTGGACAGCCCGGCCCGCCTCGTGCCCGTGGCGTCCCCCGCGGCGGTCCGGGACACGCTGTCCCAGCACGAGGGAGTCCGCTTCGGCCTGGCCAAGGCAGTCCTTGCGCGTGCGGCGCTGACGCTCCGGATGTTCGCTGTGGCTGTCCCGGCAGGGTCCGTCACGGGACGCCGGCCCGAGAGCTGAGCACCGCCGGGGTCCGGAGCACCCGGCACCCGGGCACCTCGACACCCCGGCACCCGGTACCCCGGCCCGCAGGCGGTCTCAGTGGCGGCGGAAGAGCTGCATCAGCTCATCGTGCAGGGGCCTGAATCCGAACCGGACAATCGCGTAGACCACTGCCACGGCCGTGGGGACCACCAGGAGCAGCGTGGTCACCCCGCCCAGGGCCGGAGCCGCCAGGATGCCCAGGCCCACCACCGCCACCGCAGCCCCGCACACCAGGCCGGGCGCCACCGCGCGGAGCAGTGCGCGTGCCCGGAGCTGGATGACCCGGGCAGCCACGAGCTGCATGCCGCAGGCGAACACCACGGCCGCGAGGAACTGTGCGCAGGCGATGCCCACGATTCCCCACTGGGTGGCGAACAGCAGGACCGGCAGCAGGACGGCCAGCCGGACCAGCGACACACCGATCGACAGGCCGGGCCGGCCGATGGCCTTGTAGACATCGTTGGCGCCGGCCCCCAGGGACCGGGCCGCTGCGTAGAGGGAGAGGAAGACGAGCGGCAGCACGGCGTCCATCCACTTCTCGCCGAAGACCAGGGGCACCAGGACAGGCGCCACCACCGCTAGCCCCACCCCCGTGGTGACCCCGTACAGGGACTGGATCCGGACGCTGGTCAGGTAGCCGGAGCGGAGCCTTTCCGGCTCGTTGCGCACCTGCGCGTACAGCGGGAACAGGACCGTGGACAGCACGAAGAAGACATTGATGATCAGCACCTCGGGGAGGCGGAAGGCCAGCGTGTAGTAGCCCAGCGCCTGCGCACCCAGGAACAGGCCGATGATGAGGTAGTCGATGTCGAAGATCAGCCGGGCCAGCAGGCTGCTGCCGGCGACCGGTGCGCCGTATTTCAGGTTCGCCTGCAGGGCCTCCGTGCCCACCCGCCAGATCTGCCACGGCGCATTCCTGCCCACCAGGACCCAGCACGTAACGGCGTAGGCCACGGACCCTGCCGCGGTTCCCACGGCCAGCGACCAGGCGCCGTGGCCGGTAAAGGCGAGGGAGAGGGTGACTGTGCCCATGGTGGCGGCGCGGATCACGGGGGCTGCGGTGAGTTTCTTGAACTGCAGGTCACGCCGCAGCAGGGCCTCGGGGACTGCACCCAGCGAGGTGGCCAGCACCGAGATGCCCAGGACCTGGACCAGGGGCGTCACGTCGGGGAGGTTGAAGAGGTCCGCGATCCACGGGGCGGCAAGGTAGGCGGCCAGGCCCAGGAGGGTGCCAAGGGCGGCGGAGATCAGCAGCGCGGACCTCGCGATCACTCCCGTGCGCGGCAGGTAGACCAGTGCCTGTGCCACGCCGGCGTCCGCAATGGTGTCCGCGTAGGCCATGAGGACCAGGGCCAGGGCCACCAGGCCGTATTCCTCGGGCGACAGCAGGCGCGCGAGCACGATGGTGGTGACCAGGACAATGATTCTCCCGCTCGCGAAAGCCAGTCCCTGCCAGATGGCGCCCCGGACTCCGGTGCGGGCGAGTTCCCCGGGAGCGTACGTCATGCCGGTGAGCTTCCCAGCGCCACTCCGGCGCTGCCCGGCCGGATCGCGCTGCGGAGTTCCTCCACGTATTCCTCGGCCACCGCCTTCCAAGTCCGGACGGCGGTGGCTTCCTGCTGTCCCTGCTCCGGCCGCGGCGCCGTCAACCGGTCCACGAGGTGCTGCACGAAACGTCCTGTGTCCCCTTCTACCGTCAGCAGAGGGTGCGGGTCCTGCTCCCGGGCGGCCACCGGCGTCGCCACGACGGGAAGGCCGGCCGCCAGCGCTTCACGGACCGAGTTCCTGATCCCCACGCCATGCTCGTCGGGGAAAGCGGCAACGTTGGCGGACTCGAAGACGTCCAAGACCGAAGGGACGTTTGCCAGGACCTCCACCCGCGGGCCGGCCAGGGCCAGGACCTCAGGTCCGGGACGGCGGCCGGCGAGGACAAAACGGGCTTCGGGCACCTGCTTCCAGACGAAGGGGGCGATGGTGCCGACCAGGACCTTCGCGGCGTCGATGTTCGGCCCGTAGTTCAGGCTGCCGACGAAGCAGGCCACGGGGCGGGCCTGGCGGGCGGCCGGGCGGCGGGCCGCCTCGGCCCCGTTGGGGATGCTCCGCACCGGGCGGCCCAGGCGCTGGGACCATTCCAGCGCGTCCTGCGCCCCCACGGTGAGAAGGCGGGCCCGTGCCGGCAGCCGCCGTTCGGCCCGCAGGGCCAGGCGCTCCCGCGCCCGGTACGCCGGCCGCAGGCGGCCCGCGATGGCGGTGTCCATCCCGGCCCTGATCGACCACGGGTCCACCGTCTGCAGCACCACCGGGCCGTGGACGTGGCGGGCGAGGAAGAGTGCGTGCGGGCCATGGATCAGGGTGGCATCGCTGTCCGCCGACAGCCTGGCCACGGTTGAGACAGCTTCGGCAGTGGCACGTTCATGTTTTCCGAGCCCCAGCAGCCCGCCGATGGACCGTACCAGCGCCGCATTGCGGCTCCGGGGCGCCAGGATGTGCACAGCTGCGCAGCGGCTGCGGATGTCTTCCGGGAGCCCCGCCGGTCCGGAGTACGTGAGGAGGGTGACGTCGACGTCGGCAGGCAGGTTCCGCAGCACCTCGTAGGAAATCATCGAGCTGCCGTCGCCGTGCACGGGGTCCCGGTTCGGCACACTTTCTGCAATATACAGAAGCCTCATTGCAGAAGTGTACTGGACCGGACCTGTGGACAGCCGGGGGCCGATCGGCCCTGTTTGCACCGGCCCGGCCAGCCAATATACCTGCCGGGACATGCACCCCGACGGCGGTCCCCGGCGGGAGGGGGAGGCCCCGCTGCGGGCGCCGTCCCTTGGCCGCCCCGGAGTTCGCTTTGCATACTGGAAGGAGGATCCGTACGGCCAGCCAGGGGGAGGGACACAATGGGCACCGAATCGGGCGGGGCGTTCCGGCGCCGGGTGGAGCGCGCAGCCGAACTCCGGGCGCTGAGGATGAGCGGGATGACGGTCCAGGAGGAAGAAGAGCTGGCCGCGGCCGAGGAGAAGGAACGGGAACTGCGCGCCAGGTTCGACGACGCGCAGCGGGCCGAGTACCTGATCCGCGACGCCATGGCCCAGGGGAAGTTCGACCACCTGAAGTACGCCGGCAAGCCCATCCCCGGGCTGGGGGAGAAGTACGACCCCGACTGGTGGGTCAAGGGCCTGATCCAGCGCGAAAACATCACCGGCATGGGACCGGCAGCGATCATGCTCCGCACCGAGGACGCCGGGCTGGACAGCCGGATCAGTGAACTGCACTCCGAGAAGCAGGTGCGCGAACTGCTGGAAGATTTCAATACGCGGGTGGTGAACGCCCGCCGGCAGCTTCAAGGCGGACCACCCGTGATCACCAAAACCCGTGATGTCGAGGCGGAGGTGCGGGCCTGGGCGGAGCGCCGTTCCGCGCTCGCGGCCGTCGCGGCGGAGCAGGAGGCGCGCCAGAAACCGGAAACCCGCCGCCGCTGGTGGCGGCGGATCTGGTCCGGTTCCTAGCCTGCTGCGCCCCTGCAGCGCGTCAATAGCTGCGCGTCAGTAGTCGGCGATCTGGGCCAGATTGCCGTAGTACTGCCCCTCGATGGGGCGGGACGGGTCACCGTCGAAGCCGAAGTCCTCGTGCTTCTGGTTGTATTCGGCCGTCAGCTCCAGGAACTGGGCCATCACTTCCTTGCCCGAGCCCTCGCAGGCCCCCTTGCTGATGCACAGGGCCAGCGAGCCGGCCACGGCGGGGCTGGCGAAACTGGTGCCATGGGCCACCCCGTATCCGCCCGGCGTCGTGGAGGTCACACAGACGCCCGGGGCCGCGATGGTGTGGTCCTGGTCCTCGGATTCGCTGGCGAAGTTGGAGAAGTACGCCGGCTGGTCATCCTTCTGGCCCCGCACCGACCAGTCCTCTGATCCGCAGAGCGGCTCAGCGAGACCTTCGGGCTTGCCGTCGAAGTCCGCGATCGCCGTCGCGGTCAGCACCTCGTCGTACGTGGCGGGAACGAACCCCGCGATGTCCTGGCCGGAGTTACCGGCAGCCACCGCGTAGGCGACACCGGCTTTGACGGAGCGGCACAAGGCGTAGTGCATCGGATCCGTGCCCTTGCCGCAGTTGGCGGTTTCCGTCCCCGGCCCGCCGATGCTGATGTTGGCCACCTGGATGTCGTTGTCCGGGTCGTCGTCGGTGCGCGTCGCCGTCACCCAGTCAATGGCGCAAATGAGCATGTCCTCCGTGATCACGCCGGCGTCATTCACCACGCGGATGGACCACAGCGGGGCGCCCGGGGCTGCGCCGATCACACCCAGATCGTTGTCCCTGGCGCCGATCACACCCGCCACCAGGGTGCCGTGCCCGACGTCGTCCGTCGGCGTCACCTCGGACGGTGAACCCGAGGAGCAGTCGACGCCGCCACGGACATTAAGGTCCGGATGGCTGGCATCGATGCCGCTGTCGATCACGGCCACGTTGACGTCGATGGAGTCCTGCTTCCACTGCTTCTTGCCGTCGGGAAGGCCCCCGCCCATCCTCAGCCACCAGAGCGGGGCGACCTGGGAGTCCGGTCCGGGGTCCGCAGGCTTCTCGAACTCCCGGGCCACGCTGACGAAATCAACGCCCGGATCTGCGGCGAGCCGGGCGGCAACGGATGGTGTCATGGTGGCGGCGTATCCGGTCACGGCGCTCCGGTACACCGTGGATACGGTGAGGCCATAGCTGCCCTGTTGCGTTGCGGCGGCGGTGCCGGCGTCAGCAACGCCGTCCTTCAGCACCACGATGTAGCGCTGTTCCTTCTCCGCGCCTGCAGAGGGAAGGGCTGCAGCGAGGCTGCCGCCCACCACCAGGCCCAACGCCGCGAGGCCGCCGATGAAGCCGCGCCAGCGGTGTTTCGAGGGGGGCGGAGGGGCTGCCTTGGCGGGATCCCGGCCCTGGCCCGCGGCTGCGGCCGCTTTGCGTGACGATCCCGTACGGCGGACGTGGCTGAACATACTGGCCTCCCTTAAGCGACTTCGCTAATGAGCGCCCCCCGCTCTTAGCTTAGGCCCGCGAATGGATAATTCACACGGACCTTGGAAAATTCTTGGAGGAAGAAACCGTCCCTAGGTGCGGAACCAGGCCTGGTCGAAATCGGGGTGGTCGTAATAGGGCAGGGCGAGCGCGGCCAGCGACTGCTCCATCCACTCCAGTGACTGCGGAATCCAGCCCGCGTCCTGGCCGGAGCCGCTGACCATCGCCGCCAGGGCCGACTGCCTGGCGGATTCCACGATGCGGATCAGGTGCCGTTTGGCCTCGCATTCGAGCAGCAGGCGCTGTTCATACCAGACGCCGGATTTTGAGAGGCTCCGGTCGCCAAGGAGGGCCCGTGCCGCGGCTTCGTCCTCGCCGATCCGCGCGGACAGGAAATCCACGATGTCCACACCGCGAGGATACGCGCGGTCACTGCCCGTCAACCAGCGCTGCCCGGCAACCAGCGCTGCCCGGCGGGAGAGACGTGCGCCTACCGCGCTGCCAGGTTTTCCGCCTCCTTCGGATCCACAAAATGGCAGGACCCTTCGTGCCGTTCCGGCAGGTCGCAGGTCCGGCCCGTCGGGAGGTGGACGTTGCCGCACCGGCCGGTGATGGCGACGTCCTCGCGGACGTGGGTGCTGCTCAGGTCCGGCCTGTTCTGGGAGTCCTCGTGGATCTGCGGGCCGGTGGAGAGGTTGTGGTCTGGACTGGTCATGTCTGCTGCTCCTTGAGAGGGTTGCCGTGCAGGGAGGGGTCAGTCCCGATGGGTCCGAAGAGCCAGTCTCACACCGCTGCGTTAACTGCGGGTTACCGTCCCGTTAGATCCCTGTCTCAGCCTCAGTGGACAACGGTACTTCCAGGAACCCGCCGTCGGCGTTCCATGCGCTCGCGGTCCCGAGGTGCCGGCTGAGCCGCTGCATCCGGTCCACGGCCTGCCGGGAGCCCTTGCCCGCCAGCCGGACCTGGAAGTCGGTGATCAAGGTGGGGTGCAGCCGCAGGGTCCGGGGCGTGCCGCCGTCCGCTTCGAGCAGGAAGATGAACGACTGGTCATTGCGTTCCACCGGGTCCACTGCGTAGTCGTCCACGAAGTCGCCGGCGCTGTAGATGATGGGCCTGTTCCGGAAGACCTCGATGCCGCGGAAGATGTGCGGGGAATGCCCGTAGATGACGTCGGCCCCTGCCTCCACGAGGGCCCTTGCCAGCGAGCGGTGTTCACCGGGCGCGCCCGAGCCCCAGTTGGGGCCCCAATGCGCCGACACGACCAGGATCTGGACCCGGGTTTTGGTCCGCCGCACCAGGTCCAGCAGGTCCGCCACCCTGCGGTCGGGATCCTCCACCGGAATGTAATAGACGCCGGGCCCGCCGTCCGCTTCCCAGTCCGGCTGGTTGTCGGTGAACGCAATGAGCCCGACGGCGGTCCCGCACACCCGGCGCACCGCGGGCCGGCGCGCGGCGTCCCCGTCCAGCCCGGCACCGGCGTGCAGGATGCCCGCCGCGTCGAGCACGGGAATCATCTCCCGGAAGGCGTCCGGCCCGTAGTCCAGGACGTGGTTGTTGGCCAGGGACACCATCCCGATGCCTGCGGCGCAGAGGCTCTTGACGTTCTTCGGGTCGGAACGGAAATGGAACACCTTCCCGGGTGCCGGCTCGCCGCCGTCGGCCAGGACGCATTCGAGGTTGGCGATTGTGAGATCCGCCTGGCCCAGTACGGACACCGTATCGCCCCAGACGTAGCCGGCCGGGGCGCGCCTCAGCCGCTGGTTCACCAGCCGCCCCAGCATGACGTCGCCCAGCAACGCAATCAGCATGGCAGTCCGCCCGCCGGCGCTTTTGAACAGCAGGCCGGGTCAGGACTCGTAGTTTTCCACCTGCTCCACGGGGCGGGGCTGGGCCTCATCCGGGTTCTCGCCGTACTGCGCCTTGGCCCGGCGCTGCCGCAGGAGGTCCCAGCACTGGTCCAGGTCCTCTTGGATCCGCTGCAGCCGGGCGTGGTCGGGTCCGTGCTCATAGTCCGGCGACGAGGACGGTGCCTTCTCGCGGAGATTTTGTTCCTCCTCGACCAGGGCCGAGATTTGATCCAGGATGCGTTGTTCGTCCATGACGGCCTTCTTCTTCGGTAGCAGTCTTTCGCGGGAGCAGTCCTCCCGCCAGCCTAGCGAGGCCGCCATGCCCTGGCCAGAGCCAATATGATCAGCTTGCTTATTATTTTCCGGCTTCCTAGAGTTGGTCGTGTACAGCATCAAACTCGTCAGAGGAGGACCTGTGTCCCAGCACAACATTGCCGGTAAGAAAGTTGCGTTCCTGCTCACCGACGGCGTGGAGCAGGTGGAGCTCACCAGCCCCTGGAACGCCGTCAAGGAGGCCGGTGGAGAGCCCACCCTCGTGGCCCCGAAGAGCGGGACGGTCCAGGGCTACGACGGCACGGACAAGGGCCAGACGTTCGACGTCGACCTGACCGCCGCCGAAGCCAATGCCGCCGATTTCCACGCCCTGGTCATCCCCGGCGGCGTGGTCAACGCGGACCACCTCCGCGCCGACAAGGACGCCCAGGCGTTCACCCGCGCGTTCTTCGAGCAGCACAAGCCGGTGGCGTCCATCTGCCACGGCCCCTGGCTGCTGATCGAGGCAGGGGTCCTGAACGGCCGGAGCCTCACCTCGTACCACACGCTCCAGACCGACCTGAAGAACGCCGGAGCCAACTGGAGCGACCAGGAAGTGGTGGTGGACCAGGGGCTGGTGACCAGCCGCAACCCCCACGACCTTCCCGCCTTCAACGACAAGCTGCTTGAGGAAATCGCAGAAGGCGAGCACGCAGGCCAGACGGCCTAAGAGCGGGCAGGGGGCCGGGCGGGGCGTGCGCTCCAGCCCGGCACCTACCCTGGACTCCTGATTTGGGGCAGGATGGCCATGTACACGTGCGCCGGCGGCCGCACCATGTCATCCGTCCATGGCATCCGCGCCGGCGTCCCTGCAGCAAGGAGTCCGGATATGACCACTCTCAACCCATACCTGAGCTTCCGCGACAACGCGAAGGAAGCCATGGCCTTTTACCAGTCGGTCTTCGGCGGCGAGCTCACCATGAGCACTTTCGGCGATTACAACGCCAGCGATGATGCCGCCGAGCAGGACAAAATTATGCACGCCATGCTGAGGACCGATGCGGGCATGGTCCTGATGGGCGCAGACACACCCAACAGCATGGAGTTCTCGCCCGGCAGCAGCATCTCCGTGTCCCTCAGCGGCTCGGACGAGGCCGAACTGCGCGGCTACTTCGACAAGCTCACCGACGGGGGCACTGTGACAGTGCCGATGGAGAAATCCCCGTGGGGCGACGTCTTTGGCATGTGCACGGACAAGTTCGGTACCGACTGGCTGGTCAACGTCGGCTCCGAACCGGGCCAGTCCTAGGCTGCAGGGGAGGCAGGCAATGAGCGAGAAGCTCCGTCTCACCCCCGAGGACGAGTTCCCGGAGGACCTCAGCAAGGTCGAAGACAAGGACCTGCAGGTCCTTGACAGCCAGGTCGAGCGCCAGCTGAACCATGAGTATCTGTCCGAGGGCGGACCCCACCCGGAGACCGAGTTCCGGCACTACGACCTCGATGAGGAGTTCACTGAACGGGACCAGGGCGGCGACTGAGGAGGCGAATCTGTCAGTATGCTTACTGGACGCTGACCGGCGGAGCAAAGTAAGCGCTGAACAGAAAAGAGCCACCATGACCAGGCCCGAACGCTTCGAGATCGAGGCGGGAGGCCATATCGGCCATGTTTTCGTCTCCAAGGCTGCCGCCGGCCCCAAGGCCGCCCGGGCCGCCGTCGTCCTGGTCCATGGCATCGGCGTCTCGCACCGCTACTACCGCAGGCTCCACGGCCTGCTGGCGGAAACCGGTGACACGTACTCGATCGACCTTCCCGGCTTCGGCGAGACCCCGCGGCCGGACCACACGCTGTCGGTCCCGGACCATGCAACGTACATCCTGGGCGCCCTCGAGCAGCTCGGGGTCCTGGACTTCGTCCTGGTGGGGCACTCGATGGGCGCCCAGTTTGCCGTGGAGACTGCCCTGCAGCAGCCCGGCCGGGTACCCCAGCTGGTGCTCATGGGCCCGGTGACCGATCCGCGGCGACGCACCGTCCTCCAGCAGGCCCTGGCCCTCGGCAAAGACAGCCTCTTCCACGAGAGCCCGTCCTCCAACGCCCTGGTCTTCACGGACTACCTGCGCTGCGGCCCGGGCTGGTACCTGAAGACCCTGCGCGTCATGATGGACTACCCCATCGAGGACCGGCTCGCCGGCGTTGCGGCGCCGGTCCTCGTGCTGCGCGGCGCCAGCGACCCTGTGGCCACGGCGGACTGGTGCCGCAGGCTGGCGGCCCGGGCTGTCCGGGCGACGCCGGTCGAGATTGAAGGGGCCGGTCACGTGGTGCAGCACAACCGCGCCGCTGAAGTGGCCGCAGCCATCCTGGACTTTGCCGCGGCCCACCCGGCGGCTCCGGAAACCCGGCAGGACCTCGGCGCGTGAGCGGGATCCTGCAGGCCGCCCGCTGGTGGGTCCAGGACTATCTCTACGCAGCCGGCCGGCAGGTCCTCGGCGCACTCTCGCGGACCCGGCCGGAGGAGTTCCTCGACGGACCCGGCCGGCCCGTCGTCGTGATTCCCGGCGTCTACGAGGACTGGCGCTTTATGCTGCCCCTGGTCCAGCGCCTGCACGGGGCCGGCCACCCGGTGCATGTGGTGGCGCTGCTGCGCCGGAACCGGCGCGCGGTGCCGAAGGCCGCGGACCTGATCGCGGCCTACATCCGGGACCATGACCTCAAGGACGCCGTGATCGTTGCGCACAGCAAAGGCGGCCTGATCGGAAAGTTCGTGATGATGCAGCTGGACCCCGAGCACCGCATCGCCGGCATGGTGGCGGTCTGCGCACCGTTCTCCGGTTCGCGGTACGCCTCGTTCATGCTGGTGCCGAGCCTCCGGGCTTTCTCGCCCCGGAGCGCCGTCACCCGGCAGCTCGCCCGCGAGGAACGCGTCAACGAGCACATCACCTCGGTCTACGGCCGTTTCGATCCCCACATCCCGGAAGGCAGTTCCCTCCCGGGGGCCCGGAACATCCAGCTGGACACCGCGGGCCACTTCCGGATCCTCGCGCAGGAGGACACCATCCGCACCATTCTGGATGTGGCGGCCGCGCCCTAGCCCGTCGGCCTAGACGTCGAAGTGCGTCCGGGCCGGGCCCTTGCCCAGCGATTCCACGACGCCGGCCGCCACGGCGTGCAGTTTGATGTTGCGCGCGCTGGAGGCCGCCTTGAGCAGTTCGAACGCCTCAGCCTGGCTGCAGCGGTTTTGCGCCATGATGATGCCCACCGCGACGTCGATACTGGTCCGGCTCTCCAGCGTGGCCTTCAGGTTCGCCGCCTTGTCGCTGTAGTGCGCGAACCGCACGGCCAGGCGCAGTGCCAGTGAGGTCTGGCTGACGAAGTCCCGGGCCAGCTCCATCGCCCGGCCATCGAACCGGCGGGGCCGGTGCGAGTACAGGTTGAGGGCCGCCCGGGTGTCGCCGTCGAGCAGGAACGGCAGGGCCAGGATGGAGCGAACGCCCTGTCCGCGGACCGTTTCGGCGAACTGCGGCCAGCGGGAGCACTCCTCGAGGTCCCGGACGTGGACGGTTTCCTGCTCCCGGGACGCTGTCACACAGGGGCCGTCGCCAAACGTGTACTGGATTTCGTCCATGGCCTGGGCGGCCGCGCTGCTGCTGGCCACCGTCGCGGCCTTGCGGTGCCGGAAGAGCGTGATCCCGCAAAGGATCTCGTCGCCGGGCTCCGACAGGCTGCGAGCGGAGACCCGCGCCAGTTCGCGCAGGAACTCCTCAACATCGGAGCTGCTGAGCACCAGTTCCTGCAGGTGCTGGTTGGTTGAAGTTGCCTCCGTGGAGGCTGCGGTTGATTCGCTAACCACTGTCTCGTCGTGCCGTTTCACTCAGGTCAATGCGACCCGGCCGGAGGCCTACCGTTGCGGAGAAAGGCAATAGTGGACGGCAGCCGGCCGGATCGAAGAACAATCCAACGGCCCGCTGCAGAACCGTACCGGAAAATTATATACAGCCGGTTCCGTCCTTCTGACCCAGAGTGCCACAACCCCGGCGCCCTCTTCACTGCGGCTCCACTGCGCCGCCTCTGCGGCTCTACCGAGCAGCCACGGGGGCCGGCCGGGGGCGGAACGAAAACGGGCATAAAGGCCCTCACCCCTTCCTGGTTCCTGGCAGATAGTGGGAGAGAGCGGCCAACTGGTCAATTTCCCAGCCTGCGGACTGCATGCCTGGACGGGTGCCACGGCCGAGATCTCCGATTGGAAAGCCGTACCGATGAGCATTTTCGAAGACAGGGTCGACGCCGGGAGGCATCTGGGGCGCAGGCTCTCGGACTTGCGGGGCCAGGACATCGTGGTCCTGGGCCTTCCCCGCGGCGGCGTCCCGGTGGCCTTCGAAGTGGCCGCAGCCCTCGACGCGCCGCTGGACGTGATCGTGGTCCGGAAACTGGGACTTCCCTACCAGCCCGAGCTGGCCATGGGCGCCATCGGGGAGGGCGGCGCCCGGGTGCTCGAAGAACGGGTCCTCGCCCATGCCCGGATCAGCGATGCGGAGCTGAAAGCTGTCGAGGACCGCGAACGCACCGTGCTGGAGAACCGGGTGGCACGGTTCCGGAAAGGCCGGACCCGCCAGGATCTGACGGGACGCATCGCGGTGATCGTCGACGACGGCATCGCCACCGGCTCCACGGCCAGGGTGGCCTGCCGGGTGGCCCGGCAGCTTGGTGCCGCGAGGGTCATCCTGGCAGTGCCGGTGGCCCCCGCCGATACCCTTGGCAGCCTGACCGAGCCCGACGAGGTGGTGTGCCTGGCCACCCCGCACCATTTCTCCGCGGTGGGTTACCACTACCGGGATTTCTCGCCCACCGAGGACGACGAGGTGGTGCAGCTGCTCGACGCCGCGGCCAAGCGCCTGCAGAATTCGCAGCCGGCCGCCCGAAAGACCGAACCGGCGGAAGAGTCCGCGGCCGAGTTCGAGGAGGAAGTCGAGATCCCGTCGCGCGGAATCCGGCTCCAGGGGCAGCTGCACCTGCCGGTCCCGGCCCGTGGCGTGGTGGTCTTCGCGCACGGCAGCGGGAGCAGCCGGCACAGCCCGCGGAACCGCTACGTGGCCGGCGTGCTCCAGCAGGCCGGCCTTGGAACCCTGCTCCTTGACCTGCTGACCCCCGCTGAGGAGCGGAACCGGGCCAACGTTTTCGACATCGAACTGCTGGCCCGCCGGCTGTCCGCTGCCACCGACTGGCTCTCCAGCCGGCGGGACACGGCGTCGTGCACCATTGGCTACTTCGGGGCGAGCACGGGCGCCGGGGCCGCGCTCTGGGCCGCCTCCGAACCGACCGCCCGGATCGACGCCGTGGTCTCCCGCGGCGGCCGCCCCGATCTGGCCGGCCCCCGGCTGTCCGCCGTGCGGGCGCCCACGCTCCTGATTGTGGGCAGCTACGACTACGAGGTGCTGGAGCTCAACCGCAAGGCGAAGTCCATGATGCGCTGCCCCAACCAGCTTGCCGTGGTGCAGGGTGCCACCCATCTCTTCGAGGAACCGGGTACGCTGGCGGCAGCTGCCATTCTCGCCCGGGACTGGTTTGTCGATTATCTTCTGCCGGCCACCGCTGGCCCCAAGGAGTAACTGCATGAGCTACACCCACACGGCCGTTGTCCCGCTGAGCTGGGAGGACGCCGTCGCGAAAACGCGCGAGGCGCTTGCCGGCCAGGGCTTCGGGATATTGTCCGAAATCGATGTGCGCGCCACATTTGCCGCCAAGCTCGGCGAGGAGGCCGCGGAAACGCTGGGGGACTACGTCATCCTCGGTGCCTGCAACCCGGGGCTCGCCAGCCGGGCGCTCGCGGCCGAGCCGGAACTCGGGGCGCTGCTGCCCTGCAACGTGGTGGTGCGCCGCGGACCGGGGGAGACGGCCACAACAGTCCAGGCCATCGATCCGCAAACCATGGTGCAGCTCAGCGGCACCCCCGCCGTCCGCGAGGTGGCGGACGACGCCGGCGCCCGGCTGCAGGCGGCCCTCGCCGTCCTCGCAGGTGACGCCTGACCCTTAGGCCCCGTGCACGTTGTGGTGGCCGCCGGTGCGGTGGCGGTAGGCGTAGACCAGCAGCGCCACCCCGGCGAGCACCAGGAGCACCGGAACGAAGAATTCGCTCGCGGTGAGCAGTGCCGTGGCCTGCAGGGCGAAAATCAGTCCCAACACGGCCAAGACCGCGGCTGGGATCAGCGGCCACTTCATCTTTGCCGGCACGGCATCCCCGGGGTCGCTGGGAACGCTGCCCAGCTGGGCCGGGCGGTGCTCCGGCCGGACGGGTATCAGTGACAACACCGCGAACGTGGCGGCCAGGCCCAGGAACAGGACCGCAGCCACCGCCATGCCCTGCCAGGCCGGCGGAAGGGCCACCACGAAGGACAGCGTCAGCATCACCCCGGCGGGGATCACCGCCCACCAGTTGGCGGGTTCGCGCACGTAGACCGCGGCGAACCCTGCGGCCATAAACAGGAACAGGAAGGCCCCGGCCCAGTGCGCCGCAGGGCCGGGCCAGAGCTGGGTGATCAGGATGACCGCGGCCAGTCCCCAGAACACCGAGCCGGGAATCGCTGCCCACCAGTTGTCGCGGCGGCGGAAGAACAGGACCAGGAAGGTGGTCCCGGCTGCGGCGAACATCAGCGGCCACACGAGGGCTGCGCTGTCGAGGATCCCCAGCAGATCAAGCAGCAGGAGCACACCGGCTGCCATCAGGGCGACACCGGCAATGATGCTGGTTTTGGCGGACTTCACCGTTGACCTCCCGGAATCCGGCGGGCGGCCGGCCACCGCCCTCAGTCATTAACGCTAGACCGGCAGGAGCCGGCCGACGTAGGGCACTAGGTCACGCACCCGCGCGGCCCTGGTGCGGCCCGTGCCCCTCGGCCCGGGACTTGATGCCCAGCAGCATCCGGCGTTCCATCAGGAACTGCAGGGGTTCCAGCGCCGGCCGGAGGAGCAGCCCCAGGGGCAGCGGCGCATAGTCGTACCGGGTCCGGGACAGCAGCCGCGTGGTGCGGGCACCGAGCGGCTGCAGGACAAACGTCCAGCCGCACTGCAGCCGGGGTCCGCCGGCAGCGGCTCCGGCCGGGACGGGGCCGCCGGTGCGCGGATCCATGGTGCCGCCAAGACCCAGCACGGACCCGGCTTCCAGCCGCCGGACCGGGATCGCGAGGCCGCGGCCCAGCGGAATGGCGTCGCCGACGTCGAGCTGCTGGAACTCAGGCAGGATCCGGTCGGCACTGACCATGCCGAGGCCCGCCGCGTTCTCCAGGACGTCGTAGCTGTACATTCCCCCGCGCCCTGAACCCAGCTGGACCAGCCAGGGCCACACGTCCGAGGCCGGTGCGTTGATGGTGACGGCGCGGGTGCTCTGCATCCGTGGCACCCGGACCAGCTCGTCTCCCGGGAGCGGCCCGGCGGCCTCCTGCGCGGTGGCACCCCAGCGGAGCAGCCGGGGCCGGGCGGCCAGGACGTAGCCGGCGGCGATGGCTGCAGCGGCAAGGGCCGCCGCGGGGCCGCGGAGGGAAGACGGCCGACGTGTCCGGCCCATGGTGCGGCCCGTTCCCTGCGGTGGTTCCGGGACCGGCCGGCGGTTCACCCGCGAGCCTGGGGATTGTCCGTACCTTCTCCGACCACCAGCACCGGGCAGTGGGCGTGGGCCACGCAGGCGCCGCTGACCGAGCCCATCACCTGCGGGAGGATACCGCCGCGGCCGCGGCGGCCCACCACCAGCAGTTGCGCATCGCGGCTCTCCTCCACCAGGACCTTGGCGGGGGACCCGAACTTCACGGTGCGGGTCAGTCCCTCCGGAACGGCGCCGCCGAAGGCGCGGTCCAGGGACTCATCGACAAGCCGTTTGGCCGTCTCCTCCAGCTGCGTGGTGGTGGGTGAGCTCTCTTCGGGCAGATGGGAGGCGAGGAAGTGGTCCGACGTGCCCAGGCACGTCACCACCTCCAGCGGCGCGCCCAGGCTTCCGGCCATGCGCCCGGCGAGCCGCAGCGCCGTCGTCGAGAAATCCGAACCGTCCACGCCCACGACTACCCGCTGGTCAGCGTTCATGGCCCCAGCCTGCCCGGGACAGCCGGCAGCGCCTAGGGCCAAAAGTCACGCGGCGCCGCGCCACCATTGCCCCGGGCCGTGCACTGCAGCCGCCCGCCCCCTAGGGTGGAACAAACCCCCGCCGTCGTAAGGAGTTCTGATGAGAGTCGCTGTTACCGGAGGAAACGGAAAACTGGGCCGCACTGTGGTCCGCCGGCTCAGGCAGGACGGCCACGAGGTGACCAGCCTGGACCGTACCGGCACGCGCGAGCCCGGGTTTGCCGAGGTGGACCTGCGCAACTACGGGCAGGTGGTGGATGTTTTCCTGGGCCTGGAGGACCGGCACTCCGGTCTTGATGCGGTGGTGCACCTGGCCGCGATCCCGGCCCCTGGCCTTGCCCCGGACGCCGCAACGTTCGAGAACAACATGCAGGCGACGTACAACGTGTTCCAGGCGGCCCGCCGGGCCGGGATCAAGAAGATTGTCTACGCCTCCAGTGAGACGGTGCTGGGACTGCCGTTCGACGTCGACCCGCCCTACATCCCGGTGGACGAGGAATACCCGGCCCGGCCGGAAAGCACGTACTCCCTGGTCAAGCACCTCGAGGAACAGATGGCGGTCCAGCTCACCCGCTGGGATCCGGAACTGAGCATTACCGGGCTGCGCTTCTCCAACGTCATGGACCCGGAGGACTACGAGGAATTCCCCGGCTTCGACGCCGACGCGCGGCTGCGCAAGTGGAACCTGTGGGGCTACATTGACGGCCGGGACGGCGCGCAAGCGGTGGCGCGCGCCCTGGAACACGGCACCCCGGGCTTCGAGGCCTTCATCATCGCCAACGCGGACACCGTGATGAGCCGCTCCAGCGCCAGCCTCGCCGCGGAGGTGTTCCCCGGCGTCCCGGTGACGAAGGAGCTCGGCGAGCACGAGACCCTGCTGTCGATCGACAAGGCCAAGCGGCTGCTTGGCTACGCGCCGGAGCACAGCTGGCGGAACTACCACCCGCTCCGCACCACTCCCACCGAAGACTGAGGAGGCGGTTATGCAGTACCGCACCCTTGGCACCAGCGGCGCAGTGGTGTCCGCCTATGCGCTGGGCACCATGACCTTCGGCGCCGAAGCCACTGAGGAAGAGTCCCACGCGATCCTCGACGGCTACGTCGCGGCGGGCGGCAACTTCATCGATACCGCTGACGTCTACAGCTCCGGGGCCTCGGAAGAGATCATCGGCCGCTGGCTTGCGGCACGCCCGGAGGCCGGCGGCCGTGTGCTGCTGGCCACCAAAGGCCGGTTCCCGATGGGCGCGGCGCCTAACGACGTCGGCAACTCGCGCCGGCACCTGAACCGCGCCCTTGACGATTCGCTGCGGCGCCTCGGCGTCGAGCAGATCGATTTGTACCAGCTGCACGCCTGGGACCCCGTCACGCCGCTGGAGGAGTCCCTCGGGTTTCTGCAGGACGCAGTCGCGGCCGGGAAAATCGCCTACTACGGCTTCTCGAACTTCCTGGGCTGGCAGCTGACCAAAGCCGTCCACGTGGCGCGAGCCCGCGGCTGGAACGGGCCGGTGACGCTGCAGCCGCAGTACAGCCTGCTGGTGCGGGAGATCGAGTCCGAGATAGTGCCGGCCGCGCTCGACGCCGGAATCGGCCTGCTGCCCTGGTCCCCGCTGGGCGGGGGCTGGCTTTCCGGGAAATATAAGCGGAACCAGCCGCCGGCCGGGGCGACCCGGCTGGGCGAAAATCCGGAGCGCGGCATGGAGGCCTGGGAAGCCCGTAATGCCGACCCGCGGACCTGGGACATCGTGGACGCGGTGCACGAGATCGCCCGGCACCACGAGGCCTCCGCGGCGCAGGTGGCCCTGGCGTGGCTGGCGGAACAGCCGGCCGTGTCCTCGGTGATTCTGGGTGTCCGCAGCACCGGGCAACTGGCCGACAACATGGCGGCCGCGGAACTGCAGCTCACGGAGGGTGAACTGATACGGCTGGACGAGGTGAGCCGGCCGCGCGTCGGCGTCTACCCGTACGGCCCCCTGGCCCGGGAGCAGCGGAGCCGGAAGCTCAGCGGCGGACGCTGAAAGCAAGGCGGGGTCACTTCGCGCCTATCCCACGGCCGGAGATGGGCGCGAAGTGACTCCGCGCCGGCTTTCCGGTGCGGCCGGCTGGTGGTGGCTGGACCAGATATCACCCATTTCCTCGGTGGACTGCTCCACAATCCGGCTCATCGCGGCGTGGGCTGCCGCTGCCTCGCCGCGCTGGATGGCACTGGCCACATCAACGTGCAGCTGCAGCGCCTCATGGTCCGGCAGGTGCGGCATCAGGCCATGCTCGGTGCGCCCGGTCAGGACCTCGGTGACCAGGCTGTGCAACTGCGAGAACATGGCATTTCCGGAAGCCTTGAGCACTGCGGCGTGGAATTCGATGTCCAGCCGGAGAAATTCGTCGTTGTCCCCGCGCTGGCCTGCCGCCCACAGCCGTGCCGCCTGGGACACCAGATCGCTGCCGGCATCCAGGGAGGCCCGCTCGGCGGCCAGCCGGGCGGCCTGGGGTTCCACCGCGCCGCGGAGTTCGTTCAGGGCCTGCAGCTGCTCCAGCCGCCGGGACGAGGCAAGCCGCCAGCGGATCACCTGGGGGTCGTAGGCGTTCCAGGAGTCTTCCGGCTGCACCACCGTGCCCAGCCGGCGGCGCGATTCCAGCATGCCCTTGGAGGAGAGCACCCGCGTGGCCTCCCGGACCACCGAGCGGGATACGCCGTGCTGCGCCTCGAGTTCGTCCAGCCGCAGGATCGAGTGCGGCGCCAGGGTCCCCTCGGCAATAGCGAGTCCCAGCTTCTGGACCAGCACGGAATGCAGGTCAGCCGAGGACTCCGCCTTTGGGGTTTTCATGAATAAATCATACTGGCGGTGCACAAGGGGTTGTTTAAGTATGCTTTATTTCTCTAAGATCGCTTCCAGAGCAGATGTAAAGATGCATTTGCGGCCGGCTGGACTGGAACGTCCGGCCCTGAAGAACCTAAGGGAGTCGTAATGAAGCGACGTTCGATCATGCAGTACGCGGCCGTTGCCGCAGCCCTGTCTCTGGGGCTCACCGCCTGCGGCGGTGGCAGCGGCAGCAGCGATGCCAAGGCCGCCGGCACCGTCCGGGTCACCCTGGCCAACCACGTCTGGACCGAGGGCATCAAGGCAGCCATCCCGGAATTCGAGAAGTCCAGCGGCCTCAAGGTTGAACTCACCCAGCTCGGTGAAGACCAGCTCTCGGACCAGTACAACGTCAAGCTCAACGCCGGCAGCGACGAGATCGACGTCATGATGTACCGCCCGCTGCAGGAGGGCAAGGCGTTCGCACAGAACGGCTACCTGGCAGACCTGACGTCCAAGGTCTCCTCGGACAGCACCTGGGACTGGAAGGACTACCAGGAGGGCCCGGTCAAGGCCACCACCGCTGACGGCAAGGTGGTGGGTGTCCCCATCATCACCGAACGCGAAGTGCTCTACTACCGCAAGGACCTGCTCCAGGCGGCGGGCCTTGAAGTGCCCAAGACCATGGAAGAGCTCGAGGCGGCAGCCAAGGCCATCAAGGCTTCCTCGCCGGACACCGCAGGGTTCGTCGCCCGCACCGGCAAGTCCGCCGCCGTCACCCAGTTCTCCAGCTTCCTGTACAGCTTCGGCGGCGACTTCACCGATGCCAGCGGCAAGTCCGCAGTCAACACGGACGAAGCCAAGGAGGCCTACGCTTTCTACGGCGGCCTGATCAAGAACTACGGCCCGGCCAACGTCAGCACCGACATGAGCTGGCCCGAGGCAATGGCCATCTTCACCCAGGGCAAGGCCGCTTTCTACACCGAGGCCGACTCGCTCTACAAGAACGCGACCGACCCGGCCAAGTCCAAGGTGGCCGACACCGTCGGCTTCGCCGCGCTGCCCGCCGGCCCTGCCGGCTCCAAGCCGTACAACATCCCGTCGTGGGGCCTGGCCGTCAACGAAGCCTCCGGCAACCAGGACAACGCCTGGAAGTTCATCCAGTGGGCCACCAGCAAGGAGCGCACCCTGGAAGCACAGAAGGCCGGCGTTCCCGGACCCCGCAGCTCCGTCTGGGCCGACCCCGCCGGCACGTCCACCTACCCGGCCGACCTGGCCGAGGCGATCGCCACCAGCGCCAAGAACGGCGTCGGACATGACCGTCCCCAGGTTGTCACGGTCGGCAAGGCCCGCGAAATCGTAGGCGGCCCGATCGTGGAAACCATCACCGGCGGCGACGCTTCCGCCGCCGCTGACACCGCCCACGACGCTTTCCAGAAGTTCCTGGACAGCGAAAAGAAGTAGCGCGGACAGCGCACCACGCGCCCTCCGCGCCCCCGGCCCGGGCGGGGCGGTAAACCAGCCGCCGCCCCGCCCGGCCAGCTCTTCACTTCACCCCCGACTCCTTAGGTGAACCATGTCTGTCTTGACTCCTCCCCGCAGCGCGCCGTCCCGGCCGCCCGCAGGCCGCAACGCCGGCTCCCGCGGCGCCCGCGAGAACTTCTCCGCCTGGGCCAACCGGCACCGCAAGTGGCTTTTCGCGGCCCCCGCGATGGTCTTCGTCGGCGTCCTGATCATCTTCCCGCTGGCCTGGACCCTCTACCTCAGCCTCACGGACTCGCAGGGCTCCGTGCGGGCCGCCTCCGACTTCGTCGGTTTTGAGAACTACGTGACGGTCCTGTCCGACGTCGAACGCTTCTGGCCCGCCGTAGGACGCACGCTGACCTTCACCGGGGTGGCGCTGGTCTGCGAAGTGGTCCTGGGCATGTGCATCGCGCTTCTGCTGTGGCGGCCGTTCCGCGGGGAAAAGTGGGTCCGGGTGGCGATCCTTCTCCCGCTCGTCGCCACCCCGGTGGCAGTGGGCATGATGTGGCGGCTGATCTTCGACCCCAACATCGGGTTCGTCAACCAGCTGCTCGGCATGGTCGGCATCCCGCCGCAGCCGTGGCTCTCCGGCCAGGACACCGCCCTGGGCACCACGATTTTCATGGACGTATGGCAGTGGACCCCCATGGTGGTGCTGATCCTGCTCGCCGGCCTGACCTCGCTGTCGGAGGAGCCTGACGAGGCAGCCCGCATGGACGGCGCCAACTCCTTCCAGCGCTTTTTCTACATCACGCTGCCGCTCATGATGCCGACCGTGATCGTTGCAATCCTGCTCCGGGGCATCGACGCCCTGAAGACCTTCGACATCCTCTACGCCACCAAAGGCAAGGGCGGCGGCTCGTTCCACGAGGTGGAGACCCTGAACGTCTACGCCTACGGACTGAGCTTCGACTACAACCAGTACGGGCTGTCCTCGGCCGTGCTGATCCTGTTCTTCATGATCATCATCGGCTCCATGTGGCTGCTGACCATGCGCAAGAAAGCGGCAAACAAATGACGGAACTGACCGCAAGCACGGAAACTCGAGAAGTCACCGGCCCCCGGACCGGCACGGCCGGCCCGGCGGCGCCGAACCCGCGGCGCCGCAAGCCCCTGGGCACCCGCGCCTACAAGGTGTTCCGCGTCGCCGCCCTGGTGGCCGTGGTGCTGTTCCTCGTGGCGCCCCTGGTCTGGATGCTCCTGGCATCCTTCAAGACCAACGTGGACATCTACGACACCGGCAAATCGTTCTTCTTCACCCCCACCGGGGAGAACTACGCGAACGTGCTGCAGCGCAACAACTACTTCGTGTTCATCTTCAACAGTTTCTGGGTGGCGTTCGTTTCCACGGCGCTGTCCCTGGTCCTCGGCGTCCCGGCGGCCTACGCCATGAGCCGCTTCACCATGCACCGCTCCGCCCTGGTGGTCCTGATGGCCCGTGTCATCCCCGGCGTCTCCCTGCTGGTGCCCTGGTACTACGTCTTCTCCAACCTGAAGATGGTGGGCGGCTTCGAGGTCCTGATCCTCAGCCACATGTTCGTCGCGCTGCCGCTGATCGTCTACATCATGATGAGCTACTTCGACTCGCTGCCCCTGGAGCTGGAGGAATCCGCGCAGGTGGACGGGCTCACCCCGATCGGCGCCTTCCGCCGCATCACCCTGCCGCTGTCCGTGGCGGGCATGGCCACGGCCGGCATCCTGTCCTTCATCTTCTCGTGGAACAACTTCATGTTCGCCCTGGTGCTCTCGGGCTCGAAGACCAAGACCCTCCCGGTCGCGATCTTCGACTTCGTCTCCTACGCCAGCATCGACTGGGGCGGACTCATGGCGGCCGCCACGGTGGTCACCGTTCCGATCATGATCATTGCGCTCTTCACGCAGAAGTACATCGTCTCCGGCATGACCGCCGGCGCAACCAAGGGCTAGGCCTCCTATGACACTCATCAGCAGGATCGAAACGTTCCTCATCGCCCCGCGCTGGCTCTTCGTCCGGATCGAAACCGACAGCGGGATCGTCGGCTGGGGCGAGGCCAGCTGCGAGGGCCGCAGCGAAACGGTCCGCACCGCCGTCGACCAGCTCTCCGAACTCCTCATCGGCAACGACGCGCTGCGGATCGAGGACCACTGGCAGGTCATGACCAAGGGCTCCTTCTACCGCGGCGGGCCTATCCTGGCCAGCGCCGTCTCCGGGCTGGACCAGGCCCTGTGGGACATCGCCGGCAAGCACTTCAACACCCCCGTCCACCAGCTCCTGGGCGGACATGTCCGCGACCGGATCCGGATGTACGGCTGGGTGGGCGGCGACGAGCCCAACGAGGTGGCCGACCAGATCAGCGCCCAGCTGGAGGTCGGGCTCACCGCCGTCAAGATGAACGCCAGCGGCCGCATGAGTCCGGTGGCCTCCGTCGCAGAGCTCGACGGCGTCGTCCGCCGCGTCGCCGCCGCCCGCGAGGTCCTCGGGGACCACCGAGATGTCGCCGTCGACTTCCACGGCCGCTTCAGCCTCGCCAACGCTCGAAGGGTGGCGCCGCTGCTGGAACCGTACCGGCCCTTCTTCCTCGAAGAGCCCGTGGTCCCGGAAAACACGCACCTGCTGCGCGAATTCACCTCGTCCACCACGACGCCGGTCTCCACCGGCGAGCGGCTCTACAGCCGGCAGGAATTCCTTCCCGCGCTGCAGGCCGGCATTGCAGTGGCGCAGCCGGACCTTTCGCACGCCGGCGGCATCACGGAGGTCCGCAAGATCGCCTCGCTCGCCGAAATCTACGAGGTGCAGCTCGCCCCGCACTGCCCGCTGGGCCCGCTGGCGCTGGCCGCCTGCCTGCAGGTGGGCTTCGCGACGCCCAACTTCCTGATCCAGGAACAGAGCATCGGCATCCACTACAACCAGGGCGCCGAAGTCCTGGACTACGTGGTGGACAAGTCGCCGCTGAAGTTCGTGGACGGGCACATCGAACGCCTGACCGGCCCGGGCCTGGGCATCGAAATCGACGAGGCCGTGGTCCGCGCCGCGGACAAGCGGGGCCACGCCTGGCGCGGGCCCGTCTGGCGGCACCCCGACGGAGCTTTCGCAGAATGGTGAACGACATGACGACAGAACTGACCCCCGAGCTTCTCCTCGCCGGAATCCGGGAGACCCGGCTCGTGGCAATCGTGCGCGGCACGGACGGCGGCGCGGCCGCGAAAGCGGCCCTCGCGGCGATGGAGGAGGGCTTCCGCTTCGTCGAAATCGCCCTCACCACGCCGGACGCCCTCACTGCGATCCGCACCGTCCGGGACACCGCCCCGGCGGGCTGCTTCGTCGGTGCGGGCACGGTGCTGACCGCCCAGGACGTGGACCTCGTGGCCCAAGCCGGCGGCCAGTTCATGGTCACTCCGGCGCTGGCCGAGTCCATCGATGCCTCCGCAGCACGGGGGATCCCGGTCCTGGCCGGAGCCCTGACACCCACCGAGGCGTACGAGGCGATGACCCGCGGCGCCACCGCGGTGAAGCTCTTCCCCGCGTCCATCGGCGGACCCGGCTACCTCAAGGCGCTCCGGGATCCCTTCCCGGGGATTCCCTTCATCGCCGTCGGCGGCGTGGGCATCGATGAGGCAACAGGGTACTGGCAGGCCGGGGCCGTGGCCGTCGGCCTGGGCGGACCGCTGTTCGGCGACTCCGCCTCCGGCGGGGACCTTGCCCCGATGCGTGCCCGGGCCGGCGCTTTTGTGGCGCTGGCAGCAGACTTCGCCCGCGCGGAGGCGGACGCCGCGGGGCACCCGCAGTGAGCGCCGACGTCCTCACCCTCGGGGAATCCATGGTGTCCCTGCGCTCCGCCGGGCCGCTGTCCGCCGGCGGAACACTGCACATGCATGTGGCCGGCGCGGAGTCCAACGTGGCGGTGGGGCTCGCACGGCTCGGCCACCGGGTGGCCTGGGCCGGCGTCGTCGGGTCCGACCCGCACGGCGAGTTCATCGTGCGGCAGCTCCGGGGCGAGGGCATCGGGGTGCAGCACCGTGAGGACGCCGCCCGCAGCACGGGGGTGATGTTCCTGGAGCAGCGCACCGCCGACGTCACCCGGGCGTTCTACTACCGTGCCGGTTCCGCCGGTTCCACGCTGGGCCGGGACGACGTCGACGCCGCCTTCCGCAGCGGCGCCCGGGTGCTGCACCTGACGGGCATCACCGCAGCCCTCAGCCAGGAGGCGCGGCGCGCCGTGGAGTACGCCGCCGCGCGGGCTGCCGGGGAAGGGCTGGAGGTCTCCCTCGACGTCAACTACCGCAGCAAGCTCTGGTCCCGCGACGAGGCCCGTGCCATCCTCACCCCGCTGGCTCTGCATGCCAGCATCATCATCGCCTCCGACGACGAACTCGGGTTGGTCGCCACCGGCGAAGGTGCAGTCACCGGCAGTGACGACGGCCCGGGGTGCAGCGGCGAAGCCGCCATGGCCGCCGAGCTCCTGGGCCGCGGCGTCCGCGACGTCGTGGTCAAACGCGGCGCCGCCGGTGCCGGCGTGTACACCGCGGCCGGCCGCTGGGAAGCACCGGCGGTGCCCGTCACCAGCATCGACACCGTCGGAGCCGGCGACGCCTTCACTGCCGGCTACCTGTCCGCCCTGCTCGACGGCGAGGACGCGGCCGGACGCCTGCACCGCGGTGCCCTCGCGGGTGCCTTCGCCGTCAGCACCACCGGGGACTGGGAGGGCCTGCCCCGCCGGGGAGAGCTCGCCCTGCTCGGCGCCACGCCCAGCGGAACCACCCAGCGCTAAGCACCGGCCGGAAGCTCCGGCCGCTTTCCCCTCAAGCCCACCACCGAAAGACTTGGACCACCCGTGAAAATCATTGCTGCTGAAGTCTTTGTGACCAGCCCGTCCCGGAACTTTGTGACCCTGCGGATCACCACTGAGGACGGCGTCACCGGCATCGGCGACGCGACCCTCAACGGGCGCGAGCTCGCCGTGGCCGCGTATTTGAAGGAGCACGTGGCGCAGTTGCTGATCGGGAAGGACCCGCACCGGATCGAGGATACGTGGCAGTTCCTGTACCGGTCCTCGTACTGGCGGCGGGGTCCGGTGACGATGGCTGCGATTGCTGCGGTGGACATGGCGTTGTGGGATATCAAGGGCAAGATGGCCGGGATGCCGGTGTACCAGTTGCTGGGCGGGGCGTCGCGGAACGGTTTGCGGGCCTACGGGCATGCCTCGGGCGCGGATCTGCCATCGTTGTTTGATTCGGTCCGGGAGCACCTGGAGCTGGGGTACAAATCGATCCGGATCCAGACGGCGGTGCCGGGGATCAAGGCTGTGTACGGGGTCGCGGCGCAGGCGCAGGCCTCGGGGGAGCGGTACGACTATGAGCCCGCCGGGCGGGGCGCGTTCCCGCTGGAGGAGGACTGGGATACCCGGGCGTACCTGCGGCACCTGCCCACGGTGTTTGAGGCGGTGCGGAATGAGTTCGGGTCGGAAATCCCGTTGCTGCATGACGGGCACCACCGGATGACGCCGATCCAGGCCGCGAAGCTGGGCAAGGCGCTGGAGCCTTATGACTTGTTCTGGCTGGAGGACTGCACGCCGGCGGAGAACCAGGAAGCGCTGCGCCTGGTCCGGCAGCACACCACCACCCCGCTGGCGATCGGGGAGATTTTCAACACCGTGTACGACTACCAGAGCATCATCAAGGAACAGCTGATCGATTACGTCCGTGCCGCGTCGACGCATTTCGGCGGGATCAGCCCGTTGAAGAAGGTCATGGACTTCGCCGCGCAGTACCAGATCAAGTCCGGGTTCCACGGACCCACCGATATTTCCCCGGTCGGGTTCGCCGCGCAGCTGCACGTGGGCCTGGCGATCCACAACTACGGGATCCAGGAGTACATGCAGCACTCGGATAAGACCAACGAGGTCTTCGAGCAGTCCATGACATTCGTGGACGGGTACCTGCACCCGGGTGACAAGCCGGGCATCGGCGTCGAATTCAACGAGGAAGCCGCTGCCGCGTTCCCGTACCAGCAGGCCTACCTGCCCTACAACCGCCTCGTCGACGGAACCGTCCACGACTGGTAACCCGCCACAACCGGTGACGGGCTACGGCTGCTCCACCGGCGTGTGACAAAAAGGTCCCGGGCGGGAGTCGATGCTCCGCCGCCCGGGACCTGGCTTTGTGTGCTGATTGAAGGAGCTGTGCGCTCCGTCAGGGCTCAGTCAATGAGCTCCCGGGTCATGCCGAACGGGACCTGGTCTGAGAGTGCCGC
Source organism: Arthrobacter sp. EPSL27 (assembly GCF_001512305.1). Taxonomy (GTDB): domain Bacteria; phylum Actinomycetota; class Actinomycetes; order Actinomycetales; family Micrococcaceae; genus Arthrobacter. The sequence goes on along the minus strand of NZ_LNUT01000005.1, from coordinate 1,169,528 downwards.
CGTGTAGTGGCCGGGCTTGTGGCGGGTGAGCAGGATGCCCTGCGTCCCGGTCTCCATGGCGATCTGCTGGAGCCCCCGTACGGCGTCTTCGAGCCGTTCGTCAAGGACCTGACGGCTTTCGACCTGGATATCAATGCACTCGGTTGTTGTGTTCATGGCTCTGTTCTTTCTTGGGTGGACTCGTCTTCCCCCAATAATTGAAGCGACAATAACGTCAGATTTATGGGCCCGTCAAATCCCCGCGCCGTACCTGAACGCTGTTTTCCGGACCTGCAATCCGCCCGGAACCGGCCCCGCGGCGCTGACCTGCGGTGACGCTCCCGCCGGATCGCCGCGGTGAGTGTGGGCGCTCCGGATCAGGCAGGGAACAGTGAAAGATGTTCGTGGACGCACCGGACGCTGCCATCCGCGGCGCGCCTGAACACGATCGTCTCCCGTTCGTCGCTCGTATGGCGTCCTCCTGCCGCGTCGGTCTGGACCGTCGTCACCACACGATGGGAGAAGACCGCGGCCGGCCCGAGGAGCTGGATGCGCTGATCCTGGCTGCTGCATGCGAGCACCTTCCAGCCCGATGCCAGCCACCCGTCCCAGAGGCCGCGGTAGGCGGACCGGGAGGCCGGGCTCTCCGTTTCCGGGTGGAAGATGAAGGTGGCATCCGGGCTGAAGGCGTCGAAGTAGGAATCAGTGTCGCAGAGCGCGAAAGCCGCTATCAGGGCCTCCGCCGCGTCCTGGACCTCCCGCAGGGTGAGGTCGACGTCCCCGGGAGCGGCGGCCGCCTTCGGCTGTGCGGCCGACACAGTCCGGGCGACGGCCCTGATGGGTGCCCCGTCGGCGTCAGGGATGCTCAGCGGAAAGAGGAAGATCTCGACCTCGGATCCCGAATCCAATGCGTCCTGAACCTGTTGGAGGCCCGCGAGGTTTTCCACGATGATGCAGCCGTTGCCAGCCAGAATGTCGTGGGCAGGGAAACCGTGGGCGGCCGCGGAAGCGGCTGAACCTGGATGGGGGCTGGGATCCACACTCAGGGCGTCCAGGCCCACGGCACGGTAGCCGCGGTCTACGATCAGCTGAGCGGCTCCGGCGTCGAGCCAGGGATGCTGCAGGTAGTCGCCGGTTCCCCATGCCTCGGCAAACCCGGTCCGCAGCAGGAGGAGCCGCGCGGGCATGCCGGGGCCCGGCGCAGAGGCCGGGGCAATCTCCGCGAGATGGCCCGCGGTAATGGGCTGCCCGCGTTTCACGCCGCGGACATCCACCATTTCGACGGTTCCGCTAAACACCTCGAGGGGCAGTTCGTCCAAGGAAGCCCAGCTGTCGCTGACATGACGGGGCGCGTCGACATGGGTACCCGAGTGGCTGCCGATGGCGAGGGAGAGCACGTTGGCGCCTTCTCCGGCCACCGTCAGGGCGGAACTGATAAGGACCTCGGGGTCCCCGGGGTAGACGGGCATGCCGGTGACCAGCGGAAAGCTGAGATCCATCCAGGTCACCGCTGGACCGCCATTTCCGCGTCGCGGTCACCTCGGCCGTGGTCCGTCGTGCCGATGTCATCCGTCGGCACAACGTTGCCTGCGGCGTCGCAGACCGGCGGCACGGCTGTGTTTTTCGACGGGATCCAGCGTGGGCCCGCGGCCGGGAACACGGCGCGCGGCTCGGGGAATGCCCACAGGAGGCTCAGGTAGAGCATGGCGGCCAGCACTACCGATGCCGGCAGGCTGATATCCAAGCCCCCGGCCAGATTTCCGAGCGGGCCCTGGAACTGGCCGGGAATGTTGACCATACTCAGGCCCGTCACGGCGCTGACCAGCCAGGCAACCATTCCGCGGGGGTTCCAGCCGTGGTTGAACCAGTACCGTCCACCGGTCTGGCGGCGGTTAAAGACCTGGAGGGCATCGGCGTCGTACCAGCCTCGTCGGGTGATGAAACCGATGATCATAACCACCATCCAGGGGGCAGTGCACGTGACGATCAAAGTGGCGAAGGTGGAGATGCTTTGCACCAGGTTGAATGCGAAGCGGCCGACAAAAATGAAGGCGATGGCCAGGACGCCGATGAACAGGGTGGCCTGCACGCGGTTGAAGCGCGGGAAGACACTGCTGAAGTCCAGCCCCGTACCGTAGAGAGAAGTTGCGCCCGTGGACATTCCTCCGATGAGGGCGATGGCGCAGAGCGGCACGAAATACCAGGCCGGAGATACAGCCAGCAGGCCGCCGACGTAGTTGGGGGCCGCGGGATCCATGAACTCCGGCGCCTTCGTGGCAATGATGGAAGCCGTGGCCAGTCCGAAGACGAATGGAACCAAGGTGGCCAGTTGGGCGAGGAGTGCGGCGCCCATCACCCGGCGCTTGGGGGTGCTGGAGGGGATGTAGCGTGCCCAGTCGCCCAGGAAAGCGCCAAAGGAGATCGGGTTGGACATCACGATCAAAGCGGCCCCGATGAAGGCTGGGACGAACCCTGCGATGCCCACGCCGTCGAATCCGGTTCCGAAGGCGCCCACAAAGTTCACGTTCAGGTCGCCAGCGAACGCTATGAAGCCAACGACAAAAAGCAGGGTGGCCGCCGTGACAGCGATCTTGTTGACGAGCAGCATGAACTTGAAGCCGTAGACGCAGACCGCGAGCACCAGAACCCCGAAGACCCCGTAGGCGATGGCGAACGAAGCCATTTCCTGCGGCAGGCCCACCAGCCGGTTCAGGCCGCCGACCAAGGCGTCGCCGGAACTCCAGACGGAAATGGAGAAAAACGCTGTGGCCGTCAGGAGTGACAGGAACGATCCGACAACCCGGCCGTGCACGCCCAGATGCGCGGAAGAGGATACAGCATTGTTGGTCCCGTTGGTGGGGCCGAAAACAGCCATCGGGGCCAGCAGGAGGGCGCCGACCACCAGCCCGGTGACGGTCGCGGCAAGGCCTTGCCAGAAGGAAAGGCCGAAAAGGATCGGAAAAGCACCCAGGAAGGCCGTAGCGAAGGTGTTGGCGCCTCCGAATGAGACCCGGAACAGGTCGAAGGGACTTGCGTTGCGGTCCTTCTCCGGGATCCGCTCGATGCCATAGGTCTCCACTTCGGTGACCTTGCCTCGCTTCGGTCCATCGGGGGCGGCAGTGCCGTGCTGTGCCTCGGACATAGTCTTCTCCATCCAGCTCATCAGAGTGAGTTGCTTAATAAGCATCACAAGTTGATTGGAAGGCTACATTGTGAATCGGCTCACAGCAAGGACGGGCTCCCCGCGCGGATTAGTGATGCCGCCAGGGCCGGCCTAGGTCACCACCATGAACTCTTCTGCCGGGTAACGAACTCCATTAACCTGCAGCTGCAGTGCGTGGCCGCCGGGATGGTGCACCCGTGTGGTCATCTGGCGGAAAGCATGACGCTTTGAAAACGTCCTGGACTCGCCGGGTGCGAGGACCGGCGTCCCGAGCTTGAACACCTTCTCCGCGAGGGTGCCGTTGGCCTTCCTGTAATGCACCGCGTAGTCGACGGCGAGCCGGGCCTCTGCGGGCCCGAGGTTGGAGATTTCAAAGTCGAAGCCGAGTTCCCCCGGCAGTTCGACGACGGTGCGCTCCAGTCGGGGCGGCGTGACGGCGATCGTGACCGGCGGGAACCCCAGGAGTTCCAGCGCACCGGGGTGGGCCTTCTTGAGCAGCGTGCGCAGCCCGTGCCGGACCACCTTGGGGGTGTTCTCATCCGGAGCGGCCATCCACCGCGCCGCGGTGGCGACCACCTCGTCAGGGGCATGGCGGGCCAGGTCGTTGAGGTGGTTGGCCACAGAGCGGCGGACGTCTTCCACCGGATCCCGGTACAGGGCGTAGAGGATGGGCAGCGTGGCGGCGGGCCGCCGGGTGATCTCCGGGACCCGGATCGCCCACGGCAGGTACGCGCGGGTGCCCTCGGTGGCCAGTCGGCGGACGTGCCAGTCCGGGTGGCTGGTCCAGCCCTGGATGACAGCCAGGGCGCGGTCCAGATCGGCGGCAAGGATGCGCCGGATGGCGAATTCAGCGGTGAGCCGCGGCGTCAGTTCGGCGAGCAGCGCCAGGCAGTCTTCGACGTCGTACTGCCCCGGTGAGGCAAGAGCCAGCGTGGATGCGGTCTCCGTGACAGGCCAGATCATCCAGCCGGTGAAGTCCGGATCAGCCAGCGAGCGGCGGAAGACGCCGGCCGTCTCCGTGTAGTCCGCGGGCAGGTCGGCCAGCAGGGCGTGGCTCAGGAGGTCGGTGCGTTCCCGCAGGCTCAGATCATCAAGCTGCGCGGCTGTGCTGGCAAGGTGGTCCAACCGGCACTCCGGTGCGGCTTTGGCGAGGATCCGCGCGAGGGATTCGACGACACGCGGGTTGATCAGTTCATTCATGGCGCCCATTGCCTCAGGCTACCGGGCGCCGTAGGAGGGCGGCCGCACCGGAACCGGGATATTCTTCACAAAGGAAGTGTGCTGGTACGGCGAGAAGGCGGATGCGGGAATGGCTGAAGATAGTACCGGGAAGTCGCCCGGCCGGTGGCGGGTTTTCCACGACAAGTTCGTGGTTGAGGAACGCTACATGGAGGCGCGGGACCGGAAGAACCTGTACCTGATCGCAATCGGACTCGTGATCGTCGGGGCCGTGCTGTTCTTCTCCATCCTTGCCAGCGTCCTGCAGCAGGGCGGCCTGACGGCGGGTGACGAACCCGTCCGTTCCTGGCTACTCACGCTCCGGTCCGAACCCCTCACGACCATCATGATCATCCTTGCGATCGTTTTCGGGCCCGTGGCGCTGCCGATCATCATCCTGGTGGTGACAGTTGCCTGGGGGCTGCTGGCCAAGCACGCTTGGCGGCCGATGCTCCTGGCTGGCGCCATGCTGACCGGTGTCATCCTCGCCCAGGTCATCGGGCGCGCCATCGACCGCCAGCGGCCGCCCGTGGACCTGATGCTCTTCGGCGCCGACTTCACCTTTTCCTTCCCGTCGGGCCACGTCCTGGGCGCGTGCGACTTCCTGCTGGTCAGCGCCTACCTGGTCTTCTCCCGCCACAGCAACCGCATGGCCGCCGTCGCCGGCTTTGCGCTGGCCGGCGTGGGGATCTTCTTCGCTGCTGTGAGCCGGCTCTACCTTGGCTATCACTGGCTGACCGACGCCTTCGCCTCCCTGTCCATCTCCTTCGTCATCCTGGGCGGCGTGATCGCCCTGGACACCTGGCGGACTGCCCGCATCCCCGGCGAGAAGATCACCGGGACGCTCTCGAAAGCCGACACCAGCCAGACCTAGGTTCCGGCCCGGGCCCGGGCCTGGACCTCGTACTGTCTTGTCTTGGGCCGGCGCGGGTGCCACAGTCGGGCCATGGCTACCGAAGAGGATGTCCGCCGCATGGCTCTGGCCCTGCCGGGCGTGGTGGAGCGCTCCAGCTGGGGCCGCCCCGCCTGGTTCGCGGCCACGCTCATGGCCCGGATCTGGGACGACGGGGTGCTCACGGTCAAGTCCGAGGAGCGCGAGGCTCTCGCCGGAACGGATCCGGACACATACTTCTGGACGGCGCACCACGAACGCTCGCCCCGGCTGGTCCTGGTGCGCCTGGACCGGATCGGCACCGAGGAACTGGGCGAACTCCTGATGGAATCCCACCGCATCGCCGGGGGCAAGGCCCCCGGGTGACTCTTGGGTCGGGGTGACTCCTGCCGCGGGTGCCTCCTTGCTCCGGACGCTAGGTCCGGCGCGAGCGGAGGCGCTGCAACTCGCTCCGGAGCCCGGCGTTGGCCTCTTCCAGTTCCAGCACTTTGGCCACCCCGGCGAGATTGAGCCCCTCTGCCAGGAGCTCGTTGATCCGCCGCAGCACGGCCAGGTCCGCGTTGCTGTACTGACGCGTTCCCCCGGCGGTGCGGTCCGGCGTCAGGAGACCCTTGCGCTCATAGAGCCTGATGTTCTGCTGCCCGGTCCCGACCAGCTGCGCCACCACGGAAATCGCGTAGACGCCCAGCTCCTGGCCACGATCTGCCACAGGTCCTCCCTCCTACTCTTCCGACCGCATCCCCCGGCGATTCCCCGAAAATCCTCTTGCATCATTCTGGCACTGGTGTTATAAAAAATCTATATCCACCACCACAGATAACCGGACGTGGATACACAAAAACTACAAAGCTCTCACGTGAAGGAGTGGGAAATGATGTTGATGCGTACGGACCCGTTCCGCGAACTGGACCGGCTGACCCAGCAGGTTCTGGGGACGGCGGCACGGCCTGCTGCGATGCCGATGGATGCGTGGCAGGAGGACGGCGAGTTCGTGGTCGCGTTCGATCTTCCCGGCGTCAATGTTGACTCGGTGGACCTTGATATTGAGCGCAACGTCCTGACGGTCCGGGCTGAGAGGCGCGATCCGACGCCGCCCAACGTAGAGCTGGTTGCCTCGGAGCGTCCGCGCGGCGTGTTCAGCCGCCAGTTGATCCTCGGCGACACCCTGGACACCGACAAGGTCAGGGCGCAATACTCCGACGGCGTACTGACCCTGCGCATCCCGGTGCACGAGCGCGCCAAGCCGCGGAAGATTGAAATCACGCACAACCAGGACAGGCTGCAGGAGATCGGGCAATAGCGGCGGCGGACGCCCGCCGTCCCGCCCGTCGCTGACAGCGGGGGACCCGTCGGCGCCGGCCGTTGCCGGCGTCCACGGGTCCCGCGCTGCCCCCACCGAATTGACCCCTGCCCCCACCGACTTGACCAGTGCAACAGGCCCCATTAAGCACAACCAAAGGAGGGTGGCCATGAGTGCATGGCGCCGCTACGATTCACATCTCATGCCGGTCTTCCACGAGCGCTTCGAGGCACGGTGGGGTGAGGGCACAGCCCCATTCCTCGACCCGGAAGCCCACGAGGCGCCACTTCCGCGGGCCCAGTGGATCAATGTCGATACCGGCGCAGCCCTCGCGGTGGTTCCCATCTGGACCGTCGATGACAACCAGCACCGCTCCTTCGGCGTGTTCTACCTGCCGCCCGCCGGCGACATCTGGGTGCTCCGGCCGGGATACACGAGCTATCTGGAACCAGCCGCGGACGACGCGGAACAGCTGCAGGCCCTGCGGAACGATGCCTTCAAAAAGGCCGTGGCGCACGCGAAGGAGTTCCTGTTCGGCCCGGAGGCCACGGCGTTCTAAACCCCGGGCGGGTGGCTTGTCGGTCAAGGACCGGCGTGCGCGCCGTCGTGGCGCAGGGCCTGCCGGAGGCCTAAAATCAGTCAACTGCCAAACTACATAAGGGACTCTCCTGATGAAAGCTTCCGCCAAGGACCTGGCTTCCCTCCTGCCGCCGCGTTTTACCCTCGGCGTAGCTACCGCAGCCTTCCAGATCGAAGGCGCTTTGGACGAGGACGGCCGCGGTCCCTCGGGCTGGGATGTGTTTGCTGCCAAACCCGGAGCCATCGTGGAGGACCACAGCCCCGTCGTGGCGTGCGACCACTACCACCGGATGCCCGAAGACGTCGCCCTGATGAAGGAACTGGGCATCGATTCGTACCGGTTCTCGCTGTCCTGGTCGCGGATTCAGCCCGGCGGCAGCGGCCCGGTCAACCCCGCCGGTCTTGATTTCTACGACCGCCTGATCGACCTCCTGCTGGCCAACGGCATCGCACCGATGGCCACCCTGTACCACTGGGACACGCCGCTGGAACTCGATGAAGCCGGCGGCTGGATGAACCGGGACACGGCCTACCGGCTGGGGGAGTTCGCCGCGATCGCCGCGGCCGCCTACGGAGACCGGGTGACGCGCTGGGTGACCGTCAACGAACCCGCCACCGTCAGCACCAACGGGTACATGCTGGGCATGCACGCGCCGGGCGAAGCGCTCATGCTGAAGGCCCTCCCCAGCGTCCACCACCAGCTCTTGGGCCACGGCCTGTCGCTCCAGGCGCTGCGGGCCGCCAACGTGCCCGGCGAAATCGGCATCACCAACGTCTATTCCCCGATGGTGCCCGCCTCGATCAACCCGCTGGACAAGCTCAGTGCCGGGCTCATGGACATGGCCCAGAACAGGCTCTACGCGGACCCGGTCCTGCTTGGCAAGTACCCCGACACCATCCGGGCCGCCACCTTCTTCTCCTCATTCAGCCCGTCCAGCGAGGACATGGAACTGATCTCGCAGCCGCTGGACTTCTACGGGCTCAATTACTACATGCCCACACGAGTGGCCTCCGGGCCCGGCGACGGCGCCGTGCCCAAGGGGATGGCCGAGGCCATGGGGGATGACCTGAGCGGCACTGCGCCCGGGGCCCCGTTCCACATTGCGTCCTTCCCGGACACGGAGATCACCGCGTACGGCTGGCCCATCAAACCGGAGTACATGGCCGTCGCCCTCGGAGAAATGTCCGAACGCTACCCCAACCTTCCCCCGGTCTACATCACCGAGGGCGGGGCCAGCTTCGAGGACCTTGAGATCCAGGACCCGGACGGCGGGCTCATCATCCCGGACGAGCGCCGGGTGCGCTATTTGGCGGACCACATTGCCACCGCCATTGAAGCGACCTCCCCCGGGGGCGCGGCCGAAGCGGTCGACCTGCGCGGCTACTACGTGTGGTCGCTGATGGACAACTTCGAATGGTCCGGCGGCTACAAGCAGCAGTTTGGCCTGCTGCACGTTGACCGCGAGACGCAGCACCGCACGAAAAAGGCCTCGTTCTACTGGCTCAAGGAAGTACTCGCCGCCCGGCACCGGGAGTCGGTGCCGGAGGCCCCGGCCGCCGGCGCCGCAGGAGTAAATTCCGACGCCGGGACGGTCCCTGGTGCCTTGCCAGTCCCCGACGCAGTGTCAGTCCCCGACGCCGGGCACCCCCAGCCGGCAGGTTAAAACTCCGCACACGTACTGGAGCGGGGAGGTCGTCCCTAGCGGTCTATTGCTTGGCGCAGGCCTCCCTCGGTTGCCCGGGGCTGGTGTCGCGCCTGCTCAAGCGGCGGTGAACTGGTACCAGTCGGGGAACGGATCCATGGGCGGTTCCATGCCGGGATCCCATCCGGGATCCTGGGGGTCCGTTTCCGGTTCAGATTCGTGGTCTGCGGTGAACTGAAACGAGTCAGCGAACGGGTCCGGAGGCGGTTCCATGTCGGCGCCCCATCCGGGGCCGGGAGGTAGTCCCGGTTCAATCAGGTCACCAGGGTCGCAGCCAGGGAACCTAGCCGCGAATTGTTCCCAGTCCGTACCGGGATCGGCAGCCCAGCCTTCATTCACGGGCGCGCCGGATTCCGGGATTTTTTCGGGGAGCGGGATGTTTTCCGGCCACTGGGGTGGTTCCCAGTCCTGTTGTTCGCTGGGGTAGGTCCGCCCGGTGGGTGAGGTCCAGCCCGGCGGGCTGGTCCTCGTGGCCCCGGCAGGCCTCCACGCGGTGGTGTGTTTGAGGCGGTGGTGTTTCCGGCACGGCTGGCCCAGGTTGCTGATCCCGGTGGTCCCGCCATCAGCCCACGCCAGCAAGTGGTCCGCTTCGTTGTCGAGCGAATGATTGTTGCAACTGGGGAACGAGCATTTGCCGTCGCGCAGCCCCAACCACTGCCGCAGGGCCTTCGTGACCCGGTAACTGGTCCGGCCGATCTCCAGCGGCGCCCCGTCCCGCGGATCCACCAGGACCCGGTGGAACGAATCCGCGCCGCCGGCCACCAGGCGCCGGGCCATGGACGGCGGAATCGGCCCGTACCCGCCCAGCATCGCCGGCTCCTCCGTCACCCCCAGAAGCGAGAACACCGGAACAGTAACCAGAACCTGCGCCCGCGGCACCGGCACACCCCCGGCAACGGCACTGCCGGCGCTGTTATCCCGGCTGCCGCCGATCCCGGTCCCGCCGTCTGAGTCACGCCCGTCGCCGTAGGCGATGCCGCCGCCGGTCCCGGTCCCCTCGGCGGGGGTCAGGCCAGGTATGTCGCCGGTGAGGAGGAGGGTGGCGGCGACGTCGGCGCGGAGCTGGGCGAGGGTCCGGGGCTCCTCGGGGCGTTGGAGGGCGCGGGCGTCCGCGGTGGTCCGGGCCCAGAGTGCGGACGCGGTGTCGGCCGGGAGGTAGGTGTTGAACCAGGCCATCCCGTCGCGGTCCGGGACGAACTCGACCCGCCGGTCCGCCGCGCACTTTTTGTGGCGGGTTTCGATGCTGACCGGGTGGTGGCGTTCCCGCCAGGTACGCGCCTTGGCGCGGAACCGGCCCGGGACAAGTTCTCCGGCCGGGCAGCCCCGGGCAGGGTCCGGTGCGGACGGGTCCAGGAAGTGCGCTTCCAGCGCCGCCGCCTCGGCCGCATCCAGATTCGCCGTCTCGTCCACCATGATCCGGGCGTGCTGCCACGAGAGGGTCCCGGCCTGCAGAGCTTTCAGGGTCAGCGGCAGCCTTTCCGTCAGCGCCACGCAGTCGGAAATCAGCGCCCCGGCGGTGCGTTCGGAGACGGTCATGGCACACGCGACCTCCGCGACCTCCGCCATCTCCTGCGCGCTGCTGGGCAGTTCCGGCGCCGCCAATGCCTTGGTCACGTCCAAATATTCCGCGGTGATCCGGGCCCGCAGCGCCGCGCTCCGCGCCTCCAGCCGCGCCAGCTCCGCGAAACCGTCCAGACAGGCATCCGCCCGTTCCCGCAACGGATCGGCACCCACCGGCACACCGCCCTCCGGCTGCGGATGGGCACCTGACAGCGGGCCGGACCCGCCGTCGGGCAAGCCGGAAGAAACCGCTCCAACAAGAGCATTCAGCGCAGCAGCGGACTCGGCGACGGCTCCCGCCGCCTCCCGGGTTTCCGTACTAAAAGCCGCGCTGCTTTCCATACCCCAACAATAAATCGAGGCTCAGACAATTTAGCGACCCGGCCGCCGTCGGACAGAACAGCGAGCTTCAGGCGGTCTAGAGAATTCCCAGGCCCTGCAGGCTTTTCGCCATTCCCGCACCGTCGGGGGAGTAGATCCACGGCACCTCGGACCCGGTGTGGTCGCCGGTCTCCGAGTGGCCGCCGGCAAGAACGGCTTCGCTGGCGGAGAGCTGCCGGATGCCGATGGCGGCGACCCGGTCGCCGTGCTGCTGGGCGAAGTGTGAATAGATGGCCTCGTCGTGCTGGCCGTTGTCGCCGAACAGCAGCCAGCGCATGTTCGGGAACTCCTCGGCGAGCAGTTCCAGGTTGCGGCGTTTGTGCTCCTGGCCGCTGCGGAACCAGCGGTCGTGGGTCAGGCCCCAGTCAGTGAGCAGCAGTGCGCCCTTGGGGTACATGTTGCGGGCGATAAAGCGTGCCAGCGTCGGGGCGGCGTTCCAAGGCCCGGTGGACAGGTAAATCACCGGGGCTTCCGGGTACTCCACCTTGATCCGGTCCAGCAGCACGGCCATTCCCGGCGTCGCCATCCGCGCGCGCTCGTTGAGCACAAAGGTGTTCCACAGCGCCAGGAAGGGCCGGGGGAGTGCGGTGACCATGATCGTGTCATCGATGTCGGACACGATCCCCAGCTTGGTGTCCGGGGAAATGACAAAAACCTCGGCCTTAGCGGCTTCGGTGCCTTCGGCGCGCAGGATGGCGGTATGCCAGCCCGGTTCCAGTTCCACCTCGACGACGGTGTCCACCAGTCCGCCGCGGTCCGCCTTCACCCGGGCGATCACCCCGCCGATCTCTATTTCCACCTCGGCGTACTGGATGGGCACGGACGTAAACGCCCGCCACCCGCGGATGTTCTGGTTGCCGTTCTGCGCGGCCTGCTCCGCCCGGCTGCCAGGGGTGGGCTTGCTGGTCAGCACCACCCGGCCAAGCACCCGGACCCAGGTTGTGGATCCGTAGCCCTGGTAAGCCACTGTTTTGGGGACGAAGTTCCAGCGGCGGGCGGTCTTTAGGCGGAAACCGTTGACGGTGTCCGAGACCCAGTGCGCCAGGCGGAACGCCCGGTTGCCGGTGACCGCTTGCTGCCCGGGTGGTTGCTGTGACGCCAATTCCATGCCCCCACTCTCCCACACACGCAAGCCCCGGCGGGGACTGTGTCCGGAATCGACGCCGTTCAGTCGCCGCCCACCAGGTGCTCCAACACCTGGGCATTACGCACGGCGTTCCCGCCGCCGTCGTTGTTGAAATACACGAAGACCTCCCGGCCGGACCAGCGCCACTCGCGGATCCGGTCCGCCCACCCTCGCAGCTCATCGTCCGAGTAGGAACCGCCGTAGAGGTGCTCCCAATCCGGGCCGTGCAGCCTCACGTAGAGAAAATCCGCGGTGGCGCGGAGCACGCACGGCAGTCCGGCGCCGCTCATGACGCAGTACGCGGCGCCGTGCCGTTCCAGCAGGGCATAGACCTCGGGTGCGTCCCAAGACGGGTGACGGAACTCCACACTGACGCGGACCCAGCCGGGCAGCGCCTCGAGGAAGTAGTCCAGCCGCGCGTCGTCCCGGGCGAAGTCCGGCGGAAGTTGCACCAGCAGCACCGCCCGCTTGTCGCCGAGCTCATGCCAGCACCGGGTGATCCGATCGATCCACACTTCCGGTGCGTACAGCTTCTTGCCGTGGGTCAGCCCGCGCGGGGCCTTGACGGACAGCAGGAACCCGGGCGGAAGGCGCCGGCGCCAGCTCGCGAAGGAGGCCTCGCGGGGCCAGCGGTAAAAGCTGGCATTGAGCTCCACCGTGGAGAAACGCGCGGCGTAGTGCGCCAGCCGGTCCCGGGCCGGCAGCCCGGGAGGGTACAGCACGTCCTCCCAGTGGTCGTAGCTCCAGCCGCTGGTGCCAATGTGCACGCCGCTGTTCATGCGGGCCGTCCCCGCTGCGGGCCCGGCCCGGGTGAGACCGCCCGTGCGGCGCCGGCCGGTGGGGTGGCGATGTTCCGCTGAAGCATGCTCTGGATCCTAGTCGGACGGAATCGTGTGTGGCACGCTAAGTCCCATGGCGCGCATTGAGGATTATGCGCTGGTCGGCGATCTGCACACGGGAGCCCTGATCAGCACCGAAGGCTCCATCGACTGGCTCTGCCTGCCCCGGTTCGATTCCCCGGCCTGCTTCAACGCCCTCCTGGACACGCCCAGGGCGGGGCGCTGGTTGCTGGCCCCGGAAGGCGGCGGGGAATGCACCCGCCGGCATTACCGCAAGGGCACCCTCATCCTCGAAACCGAATGGGAGACGCCGTCGGGCAAGGTCAAGGTCATCGACTTCATGCCGCCCCGCGACGGGGTGGCGGACCTCGTGCGGATTGTGGTGGGCGTCCGCGGGACGGTCCGGATGCGCGGCGAGCTGGTGCTGCGCTTCGACTACGGGCACATTGTCCCGTGGGTGCGCCACGACGCCTACGGGATCCACGCGATCGCCGGCCCGGATGCCGCGTATCTGGTGACCGAGGCGCCGCTGCGCGGCGAGCGGCTCAAGACCGTCAGCGACTTCACCGTCAGGGCGGGGGACCGGGTGCCGTTCGTGCTGACGTGGACGCCAAGCCACCTGGCCCGGCCCCGGAGGATCGACCCGGAACGGGTCCTGGAGTCCACCGAGGCCTTCTGGCAGCACTGGTCCTCCAAGTGCACGATTACCGGGCCCTACCGGGCGGATGTGCAGCGGTCGCTGATCACCCTGAAGGCGCTGACGTTCGCGCCCACCGGAGGCATCGTCGCGGCCGTGACGACGTCCCTGCCGGAGGAACTGGGCGGCCAACGGAACTGGGACTACCGCTTCTGCTGGCTCCGCGACGCCACCCTGACCCTCCAGGCGCTGCTCGCCGCGGGATACACGGAAGAGGCCGCATCGTGGCGTGACTGGCTGCTGCGGGCGGTGGCGGGGGACCCCAAGGACCTGCAGATCATGTACGGCATCCACGGCGAACGCCGGCTGCCCGAGGTGGAGCTGCCGTGGCTGCGGGGATACGAGAATTCCGCCCCCGTCCGGACCGGGAATGGCGCGGCGGGGCAGCTGCAGCTCGACGTCTGGGGCGAGGTGCTGGACTGCCTGTCGCTGACCCGGAACTCGCTGCTGACCAGCACCGACGAGTCCTGGGACGTGCAACTGGCTCTGATGGAGCACCTCGAGTCGGCCTGGGACCGTCCGGACAACGGGCTCTGGGAGATGCGCGGACCCCGGCGGCATTTCACCCACTCCAAGGTGATGGCCTGGGTGGCCGCGGACCGGATGGTCAAGGGCGTCCGGGATTTCGGCCTGCCCGGCCCCGCGGACCGCTGGGAAGAACTCCGCGAGACGATCCGTGCCGACGTGATGGCCAAAGGGTTCGACGCCGGCCGCAACACCTTCGTCCAGTCCTACGGCCGGCCCGAGCTCGACGCGAGCCTCCTGCTGATTCCCCGCGTCGGGTTCCTGCCCCCGGACGATCCGCGGGTGGTGGGCACCATCGACGCCGTCCAGCGCGAGCTCACCCATAACGGGTTCCTCCGCCGCTACAAGCCGGCGGAATGCGACGACGGACTCCCCGGCGAAGAAGGGGTATTCCTGGCGTGTTCGTTCTGGCTGGTTGAGGCGCTCCTCGGCGCCGGCCGGCGGCATGAGGCGCAGGAACTGTTCGACCGGCTGCTGGCGGTGCGCAACGACGTCGGGCTTCTCAGCGAGGAATGGAGCATCGAAGACGGGCGGCAGCTGGGGAACACCCCGCAGGCCTTCAGCCACTTCGCGCTGGTGATGAGTGCCCTGGAACTGCACGACGACGGTGTCCGCCGCAGCGACTCCCCTGTCTCCGGGCGCTGAGGGGGAGCGGCCGCCCGCGGGCCCCGGGTGTTCATCCAGACCCTAGATAAGTATACTTACTAATATCCCGCTCATTGGGGGGAGAGGACAAAGGAGTGTGCGATGGCAGGATATTTCGAGCTCGTGGACGCGCCCGACGGCGGCTACCGGATCCGCATGCTTGACGGCGGCGGAAGCCTGATGGCTGTCTCCGTCACCTTTCCCACCAAGAGGGCAGCCGTGGCCGGCATCGCCCAGGCGCGTGAAATCGCCGGCACCGGACTGATCCGCGACCGCAGCGCGGGCGGGCAGTCCGTGGTGCCGCCCTCACGTGTCACCCGGCGGACCGCAGGGGGCGCAGGCCGCTCCACCTCACTGGCCGGCGGGTCGCTGGCTGCCGGCAAACGCGCACGCGCCCACAACTAGGCTGCGCCCTTAGCTCGACTGGGATTCAGCACCCCGCTGTGGCGTCCGCCCGGGCCGACTGACATGCCGGGCAGTGCTGAGTAATCTGCCGGACCGCTTTGTCCCCGTCAGGCGGTGAACTTCCGCCACGTCTTGAGGAAGTCGGCCTCGGCCCGCGCAGCGATCCCTTCCTCCTTGGCGTGCAGCCGGCCGTAGGTGAAGCCGTTCTCGCCGCTGCGCAGCGACCGTGCGCCGAGCTCCACCAGCAGGGTCCGGGCCACCACGCTGTCCTGGAACTGGCCCAGGTCCGTCTGGATCCGGCGCGCCGCCTTGGCGGCCCGCCGGGCGTTCTTGGCGCCGCCTCCGCCGCCCAGGGATGCGGCCAGCTCGGCGGAATAGCGCAGCCGCTTGGCCGCCTTCCGGACTTCATGCAGCCCTTCGTCCCGGGTCGGTCGGTCCTCCTCCGCCGGCAGCGCCTCCACGGCCCGCCTCAGGCGGCCCTCATCCTTGGCGGCCAGCTTCCGGATGGTTTTCCGCGGGGGCCGGGACGCTTTCTCGGACAGGCTGCCGCCGTCGAGCCAGGTATCGAGGGCGGACAGCAGCTGCTTGTACCGCTGGCTGTTCAGCGCCTCCAGGGCGGCCTCAAAACCGGCGGCAGCGGCGGCATCGAGCTCCTCGTCGATCCGCGCGGGGGCCGGGCCGAGCACCAGCTCGTCGGGTTCCTCAGCCAGCAATTCCTTGAGGCGGGCCTGCACCACACCGGGGTCGCGGGCCGGGCCCAGTGCCCCTGAGAGCCAGCGCAGCTCGGACCGCAGCTCATCGGCGGAGCCCTTGGCGAACAAGGACCGGCCGGTCGCCAGCAGCGAGCGGAGCCGGCGGGCGGCGACGCGCATCTTGTGGATCGCTTCGGCGTCGTTTTTCCGGACCCCGGGTTCGTGCTGGCGCAGTTCTGCGGACTGCTCAGCGAGGTAGTCGAGCAGGGCCTCTCCAGCGGTGGTTGCCATGCTTCACTGTGCTGCACGGGGCTGCCCGGCGCAACCCCTCCGGCGGCCGGGGAGCGCGGACCGCCGGGCCCCGCCGAGATGTCATTTCACGGCAATGTTCGCGTGCAACACTGCCGTGAGGTGCCAACTCGGCATACGCTAGCCGGATGACACGACAGCATCTGCCCGGCCGAGTGGCCGTCGTCACCGGGGCGGGATCGGGAATCGGACGGGCGGTGGCGCGGCTCATGCTCGCCGACGGATACCGGGTGGTCCTGGCCGGCCGGCGGGAAGCGCAACTGCTGGAGACCGGGGCCGGGCATGCCCAGGCGTTCGCCGTTCCCTGCGATGTGACAGCGCCCGACGACGTCGAGCGGCTTTTCGCTGAAACTCTCCAGCGCTGGGGCCGCGTGGACGTGCTGTTCAACAACGCCGGGGTGTTCGGCCCCGCCGCCTCCGTGGACGAGATCAGCCTGGCGGACTGGGAGGCCACCCTGGCGGTCAACCTGACCGGGTCCATGCTGTGTGCCGCGGCCGCCGTCCGGGCCATGAAGGCCCAGTCGCCGCAGGGCGGGCGGATCATCAACAACGGCTCCATCTCGGCGCATGCGCCGCGGCCCCGGACGGTGGCCTATGCGGTGACCAAGCATGCCATGACCGGGCTGACCAAGAGCATTGACCTGGACGGCCGCGGCTTCGGCATCACGTGCGGTCAGATTGATATCGGCAACACGGCCACGGAGCTGATGGACACCATCGGCGTCGGCTCCGGGGCTGTCCAGGCCGACGGCAGCACCCGCGTGGAACCGACCTTCCCGGTCGAGGACGCCGCCCGGGCGGTGCTGCTGATGGCCGGCATGCCGTCCTCCGCGAGCGTCGGCTCCCTAGTGATCACGGCCGCCGGAATGCCGTTCATCGGTCGCGGCTAGTTTTACCGGCAGCAGCGTGGCCGCGCCTCCTAAACCGGGCCGCGCCTCCTAAAGCGGCAGCAGCCCTGACAGGTCGGCGCGCAGCCCGGAGGCCGCCACCCGTCCGGCGTCGACGGCTTCGGCCCAGCCCAGCCGGCCGCTGACCATTTCCAGCCACGTGCCGGCGTCGCACTCAATGACGTTCGGCGGGGTGCCGCGGGTATGCCGGGGGCCCTCCACACACTGCGTGACGCCGTACGGCGGGACGCGGACCTCCACGGAGTTCCCGGGTGCCCGGGCGGTGACCTCCTCCAGGGAGTAGCGCACCGCCGTCGCGAGCGTGGCGCGGGGGAGGGGCGCGGCGGCGGGGGCATCGGCCTGGCCGGGGTTGGCCTCCTGCCACGCAGCAAGGGCCGCGCGGCCCTCATCGAGCGCGATACGACGTCGTTGAACCACCACTGACTTGCCTCCCGGCTGTTTCAAAAGAGTTGCCGGCCCTCCGCTGGCCGGACCGATTCTGGAGCCAGCCTACCCCTGCCCCTTCAGACGGAGCCACGACCGATGCTCATTAGAAAGTTTTTCAACTATACGAAAAAACGATTAGCTTGAATATTAAGTAAACTGGATGTAGTTTTATGGCAGGTTCCCTCCCGGGATCGGGGCCCGGCGTCTTTTACGGCGGGGTGACGTGATGATCGGTTGGGGGAACCAGATGACGTCTTCAAGGCACCGCGGGTGGACTTTCATGCTGTTGGCGTCCGCGTTGGTTGCCGCACTGTCCGGAAGCCTGGCGACCGCACCGCAGGCTTCGGCGGACGAGGGGTGCGCGGCGGGAACCGCGATGAACGTCGTCGCGCACCAGGATGATGACCTGATTTTCCAGAACCCCATGCTTCTTTCGGCCATCCGTGACGGGTTGTGCGTGCGCACCGTCTACGTAACAGCCGGCGATGCCAATGACTCCGAGGACTACTGGAGTGCGCGGGAGGACGGGGTAAAGGCCGCCTACGCGCATCTCGCCGGGGTTCCGGACACCTGGTCTGTCTCGGACGCCGGGGTTGCGGGGCACCCGATTCCGGTGGCCACCCTGGACGGGGCGCCGCGGCTGTCGCTTACGTTTATGCGGCTGCCCGACGGGTACCGCGACGGGCGGGGCGGCTCCAACTACGGCAACCAGAGCCTGCAGAAGCTTTACACCGGCCTCATCGGCAATATTACGGCCGTCAACGGCTCCTCGTCATACACGCTGGCTGGACTCCAGGGCACCCTCCTGGCGCTGATAACCAGCTACCAGCCGGACCGGATTTCCACGCTGGACTTCGCCGGGACGTACGGCGACGGAGACCACAGCGATCACCACACTGTCGCCTACCTCGTGCACGCTGCCCACCAGCTGTACACAACGCCCCACACGATCACGGGCTACCAGGGCTATCCCAACAAAAAGCGCCCGTCTAACGTGGCCGACCCGGAACTGGCGGCCAAGACCGAAGCGTTTCTTGTGTACGCCCAGCACGATTCCAAGACCTGCACCACCGCCCTGGACTGTTCCACGAACTCGATCGGGGCGTGGCTATCCCGTTCCTATACGGTCGCAGTGCCTGCCGCCGTGCCGGTCGCCGCGAAAGAGGTGGCCGACGTTGAGGGGCCGGCCGCGGTCGCAGCGAACGTCGCGGCCACCGCGGCGGTGACGGCGAGTTCGGAGAACACCGCCTCGGGCCAGACCGCGGTCAAAGCCGTCGACGGCGTGATCGCCGGGCACCCCGTGGACGCCACCCGGGAATGGGCCACTCTCTCCGGGAAAGCCGGGAGTTACCTCAACCTCGCCTTCCCCGCCCCCGTTACCCTCAACAAGGTGGTCCTCTACGACCGGCCCAACACCAACGACCAGATCACCGGCGCCACCCTGACGTTCTCCGACGGCACCACCGTCCCGGTCCCGGCGCTGGAGAACACCGGCCAGGCCACCACCGTCACCTTCCCCGACCGCGCCACCACCAGCCTGCGCGTCACTGTCACCACCGTCAGCGGCACCACCCGGAACGTCGGCCTCGCCGAACTCCAGGCCTACCCCGGCACCGCCGCCACCCTCCCCTTCCCGGTCCCGGCACCTGCGAATGTGGCTGCCACCGCGGCGGTGAGTGCCAGCAGCGAGAACACTGCCACCGGCCAGGCCGCGGCCAAAGCCGTCGACGGCGTGATCGCCGGGCACCCCGTGGACGCGACCAAGGAATGGGCCACCGTGGGCGGGAAAGCTGGCAGTTACCTCAACCTCGCCTTCCCCGCCCCCGTCACTCTCAACAAGGTGGTGCTCTACGACCGGCCCAACACCAACGACCAGATCACCGGCGCCACCCTGACGTTCTCCGACGGCACGACCGTCCCGGTCCCGGCGCTGGAGAACACCGGCAAGGGCACCACCATCACCTTCTCCGACCGCGCCACCACCAGCCTGCGCGTCACCGTCACCACCGTCAGCGGCACCACCCGGAACGTCGGCCTCGCCGAACTCCAGGCCTACGCAAACTGACCGCCGCCGTCGAGCCCCCCTAAACAGCAACGCGGGGTCACCTACAGTCGGTCCCGGCGGACGGGACGGACCGTAAATGACCCCGCGTTGGGGTGTTGAGCCGGCGGCTCAGTCGAGCAGTGCCGAGACGGCCTGGCCAAGGCGGATTTTGCCCACCGGCCGGCCGCCGCCGAGTACGGGGGTCACGACTTTGTCCAGGACGCTGGCAACCTCGGGCACGTCCACCGCGCCTGCGGCTGCCAGCAGGGTCAGGCCGACGAGCGTGGTGGCGCGGATGTTGCCGTCGAGGATCTTGATCGCGACGGAGGCGCCCGCGGGGGTGGCCATTACCAGCACGCCTTCGGCGCCGATCTTGGCGAGGATGCCGAGGTCGTCCATGACGATGGTGTTGGACTCGCCCTTGCCCTGCACGGCCCACGGGTAGTCCAGCATTGAGGTCGCGATGGTGGCGGCGCGGGCGTTGGAGTTCTTGTCACCGGGAGCCTTGGCGAGCTTGGAGAAGGCCCGCGCGAGCCCGGTGAGGGATACCGCAGCCACCGGCGCCCCGCAGCCGTCGATGCCTAGGTGGGCGATGCTCTCGCCGCAGTATTCCTCGATGACGGAGCGGATGCGCTGCTGCAGCGGGTGGTTGGGTTCGAGGTAGCTGCGGGTGTCCCAGCCATTCTCGGTGCAGGCCCAGAGGAACGCGGCGTGCTTGCCGGAGCAGTTGAAGGCGAGCTTGGTCTGGCCGCGCTCGGTGCGGATCAGCCAGGTGCGCGCGGTCTCGTCCTCGGGCCAGGCGGCCGGGCACTGGAGTTGGTCCTCCTTGACGCCGGCGGCCTTCAGCATGCCTTCGACGACGTCCATGTGGTCGAGCGAGCCGACATGGCTGCCGCAGGCGATGGCAGCCTGGGCGCCGCGCAGGGGCACCCCGGACTGCATCGCGGCGAGAGCCTGGAGGGGTTTGAGCGTGGACCTGGCATAGATCGGCGTGGTGATGTCGCCCAGTTCGGTGACGACGCTGCCGTCCCCGGCGATCAGGACGGCGGAGCCGATGTGCCGGGACTCCACAAAGCCGCTGCGTTCAACGACTGCCAGTTCGACGGCGGAATCGACGGTGAAGGTGGCGTGCGCATTCAGGGGCATGCTGCAAGTCTATGGTGCCCGGCGGTGATAGCCGGTTATTCCACGGTCACCATCACCGACTGCCAGCCGGACGCGCCGTCGGGGACCGGATCCGCGCGCTGGTCCGTCTGGACCTCGCCGGTTCCGTCGGTGGCGCGGGCCTTGATGTAGTGCGGTCCCGGGGTGGCGTCCCAGTCGAAGGACCACTGGCGCCAGGTGATGACCGACGCCTCGTCGGCCAGTGTGGCCTCGGTCCAGGGGCCGTTGTCGATCTGCACCTCCACCTTGGTGATGCCGCGGGTCTGGGCCCAGGCGGTGCCGCCGATGGCGACGCGTCCGGCCGGGACCTTGGCGAAGGACTTCGGGACTTCCACCCGGGCCATGGTCTTGATGGGGCCGCGCTCTGACCAGCCGCGCTGCGTCCAGTAGGCCTTGCTGTCCGCGAACCGCGTGACTTCCAGGTCCACCACCCACTTGGTGGCCGACACGAAGCCGTAAAGGCCGGGAACCACCATCCGCACCGGGTAGCCGTGCTCCAGCGGGAGGGCCTCACCGTTCATCCCGATGGCCAGCATGGCGTCACGGTCGTCCTGCAGGACCTCCAGCGGGGTGGAGGCGCTGAAACCGTCGATTGAGGTGGAGAGCACCATGTCCGCGCCGTCCTTGGGCCGAGCCATGGCGAGCACGTCACGGATGGGCATGCCCAGCCATTTGGCGTTGCCGGCCAGGTTGCCGCCCACCGGGTTGGACACGCAGGTCAGGGAGACATGGGATTCAATCAGCTGCGCGTCCAGCAGGTCCTGGAAGCTCAGCCGGACCTCCTGCTCCACGAGGCCGTGGATCCGCAGCTCCCAGTCCTCGACGTTGATCTCCGGAACGCTGAGGGCGGTGTCGATGCGGTAGAAGTCGTTGTTGGGCGTGAGCCACGGCGTGACCCCGGGCGCAGCGGACTGCACGCCCGCGGGGACGGCGGCGGCAGGCTTCGCCGGAGCGGGGAGCTGCAGGGATTCGCGGGCCTGGGCGATGTTGCTACGGGCTGCGCTCAGCATGCGTCCGCCGGTGGCGGCGATGGCCGAGGCTGCGGCGGTGACGCCGGCCGCTGCGAAGAAGGTGCGGCGGCTGGTGGCGGGACGGTCCGGGTCCTTGGCAGCCAGGTCCGAATCCTGGTCCGGCCACTGCTGCATCCGCCACAGCCGCGAGATCAGGAAACGAAGTGCAATGAGCCCGGCCGCGGTGCCGACCAGGGTGGGAATGGCGTCCAGGGGCTTCACACCGGCCCGGGTCACCACGCTGGCGACGATCACGGCGCCCATGAGCAGCACGCCCGCAACGCCGAGGGCCCACTTGCGGTAGGCCACGATGCCGAGGACGCAGGCCAGCAGCAGGATGGTGACGGCCATGCCGACAAACAGGGCGAGCTTGTCGTTGGTGCCGAAGGTGGCGATCGCGAAATCCTTCAGCCAGGACGGCGTGAAATCGATGAAGGTCGAGCCGAGGGCGATCACCGGCGTCGCCCGCGCCGTAAAGAATGCGCCCAGCAGTTCCGCAACGGCCAGGACGACGCCGGCGGCCACCACCCCGGCGAGTGCGGCCAGGGCCGAGGGTCCGGACAGCCGCCTGCCGGGGGCGTGGTGGCCGGGTTGGTTCCGCGGGGCCGTCCCGGTGCCGGGCTGGTCCGCGCGGGGCGTCTGTGTGCTGGGCTTCTCCATACCCAGTCTTCGGCGCCGGACCCTCCGCGGATGGGCCGTCCTGCAGGCCAGTCACCGGGGGGACATGCGCATTCTTCGGGTCCGGTACCGGGGGACATGCCCATTCTTCAAGCCAGCCACCGGGGGACATGCCCATTCTTCGGGCCCGGCACCGGGGGACATGCCCATTCCTCGAGCCCGCGCGTGGACATACGGGCACTATGCCCAGCGGGTGCGGCCAGGGCGGGGCATGTCCCGCGGGGGTCACAGCTTAGGAGCCTGCCGGGTCCACAAAGTACCCTAGGGAACTGTGAAGGTACTTGTCATCGGCCCCGGCGGCCGCGAACACGCCATTGTCCGAGCCTTGCTTGCCGACCCGAACGTGTCCGAGGTCCACGCGGCCCCGGGGAACGCCGGCATCAGCAAACTGGTCCCCACACACGCCATTGACGCGAACAATCCCGACGCCGTCGCTGCCCTGGCAGCCAAGCTCGCCGTCGATCTTGTGGTGGTCGGCCCCGAGGCTCCGCTGGCCGCGGGCGTGTCCGACGCCGTCCGGGCCGTCGGGATCCCCGTGTTCGGCCCCAGCAAGGCCGCCGCGCAGCTGGAGGCCTCCAAGGCGTTCGCCAAGGAAGTGATGGCCGAAGCCGGCGTCCCCACCGCGATGGCCCGGGTGGCCAGCACCGCCGAGGAAGCCGCTGACGCGCTGGACACGTTCGGCGCCCCCTACGTGGTCAAGGACGACGGACTCGCCGCCGGCAAGGGCGTGGTGGTCACCCGCAACCGGGACGAGGCACTGGCCCACGCCCAGACCTGCTTCGACGCCGGCGGCACGGTGGTGATCGAGGAATTCCTCGACGGCCCGGAGGTCTCGATCTTCGTCCTCTGCGACGGCCGCAACACCGTGGCGCTGTCCCCGGCCCAGGACTTCAAACGCATCTACGACAACGACCAGGGCCCCAACACCGGAGGCATGGGCGCGTACACCCCGCTGGAGTGGGCCCCCGAAGGCCTCGTCCAGGAGGTCATCGACCGCGTCGCGCAGCCCACGGTCAACCAGATGGCCCACCGCGGCACCCCGTTCGTCGGCGTGCTGTTCGTCGGCCTGGCGCTGACCTCCCGCGGCACGCGTGTCATCGAGTTCAACGTCCGCTTCGGCGACCCGGAAACCCAGGCAGTCCTCGCCCGCCTCAAGACCCCCCTCGGCGGGCTGCTCATGGCCGCCGCCAAGGGGGAACTGGACAAGGTCCAGCCGCTGCGCTGGTCCAAGGAAACCGCCGTCGCCGTCGTCGTCGCCGCCGAAAACTACCCCGACGCGCCGCGCACCGGCGACCGCATCCGCGGCCTCAAGAAGGTCGAATCGATCGAAGGTGTCCACGTGATCCACGCCGGCACCAAGCTCGACGACGAAGGCAAAGTGGTGTCCGCCGGCGGACGGGTCCTCGCCGTGGTGGCGCTGGGCACCGACCTGGTGGAGGCCCGCGAGCGGGCGTACGACGGCGTCGAGCTGGTCCAGCTGGACGGCAGCCAGTTCCGCACCGACATCGGCGGCAAGGCGGCCCGCGGCGACATCAAGGTGCAGGCGCCCGGAGCCCCTGCCGCGACGAAAGCGCAGGCCTGAGCATGACGCAGCCCGAAACCCCCAATCCCGCCGCCGCGAAGGGCGGCCTGGATACCGCGACGCTGGACCTGTCCGGCTGGACGCACATCTACTCCGGCAAGGTCCGCGACCTCTATGTCCCGGCGGATCAGTCCATCACCGAGCGCATCGGCCAGGAGTGCGTCCTGGTGGTCGCCAGCGACCGCATCAGCGCCTTCGACCATGTCCTTGCCAGTGAAATCCCGGACAAGGGCCGCATCCTCACCCAGCTGAGCCTGTGGTGGTTCGAGCAGCTCGGCGTGGAGCACCATGTCCTGGCGTCCACCGTGGAGGCAGGGGTGCCCGCCGCCGTGGAGGGCCGGGCGATGATCTGCAAGAAGCTGGACATGTTCCCGGTCGAGTGCATCGCCCGCGGCTACCTCACGGGATCCGGCCTGCTGGAATACCGGGAGTCCGGCACGGTGTGCAGCATTCCGCTGCCGGCGGGCCTGGTGGACGGGTCCCGGCTCGAGGAGGCCATCTTCACGCCGTCCGCGAAGGCCGAGGTGGGCGAGCATGACGAGAACATCACGTACGACGCCGTCGTTGGGCTGGTGGGCGAGGACGTCGCGTCCCGCCTGCGCGAACTCACCCTGCTGATCTACACCAAGGCCGAGGAGATCGCCCGCGGCCGCGGGATCATCCTGGCGGATACGAAGGTGGAATTCGGTTTCGACGCCGCCACCGGCGTCATCACGCTCGGCGACGAGGTGCTCACCCCTGACTCCTCACGGTTCTGGGACGCCGCCACGTACGAGCCGGGCAAAGCACAGCCCTCCTACGACAAGCAGTATGTGCGCGACTGGCTGACCTCGGCCGAGTCCGGCTGGGACAAGTCCTCGGACACGCCGCCGCCGGCACTGCCGTCCGACGTCGTCGACCGCACCCGCGGCCGCTACGTCGAGGCGTTCGAGCTGCTCACCGGCCGGACGTTCCACTAACCGCCGGGGAGCAGGCCGCCTAGGTTCCGGAGGACGCGGCGGCCTGCGCCCGGCGCTGCGCCAGCCGGATTTCCAGCACGGCGTCCATCGCCTGCTGGACCCGGTCCGAGGCGCCGGCTGCGCTGAACTCGCGCTGGGCCTCTTCGAGGTAGACCAGGGCCTCGTCGGCTTCGCCCGCGGCCTTGAGTGCCTTGCCGAGCAGGAGGGCCACCTCGCCGGCGACATGCTTGGCGAGGGCGTCCTTTTCAGCGTGGATCTCGCGCAGCTTCTGCACGGCGGCCACAATGTCCCCGGTCAGGTAGAGCCAGCGCGCGCGGATGAACGCCACTTCGAGCTGGTCCGTTTTGTTGCCCCCGACGATGGAGAGCGCCAGTTCGGCGCGCTCGATCGACGACAGCGTCTCCGGCTCCACGATCCCGGAGGACAGGCGGACGGCGGCGGAGGCCTTGTTGAACCGCGCCCAGAGATCGATGTCGTTCGCGGGGGAGAGCAGCTGCGCCGCCCGCTCGTGGTACTTGATGCCCTCCTGGTAGTCGTGGCGCATAAAGGCCACGTTGCCGATCACCCAGGCCACCTCACCGGCGAGCTGGGTCATGGAGTGCTCGTCCATCTGCTCGT
Organism: Arthrobacter sp. EPSL27; assembly: GCF_001512305.1. Classification (GTDB taxonomy): domain Bacteria; phylum Actinomycetota; class Actinomycetes; order Actinomycetales; family Micrococcaceae; genus Arthrobacter. The sequence continues at coordinate 1,144,126 of NZ_LNUT01000005.1, read as the reverse complement.
TCATGGCCTGGCAGTATTCCCACGCCTCATCCAGCCGGCCGCTCTCTGCCAGCGCGCCGATGAGGGCGCGCAGCGCGCCGATCACCAGGGTGGAGCCCTTCGGCAGTTCGGCGCAGAGCCGCACCGCTTCCTGCGCATGCCCGACGGCAACCGACAGCTGGCCCTGGCCGTGGCACACGGCGGCGAGCATCTGCCGGGCCCGGACGCCCAGGCCGGCCGATTCGGCGGCCATGGGGTGGTCCAGCAGCCGCTGGACCAGGTCCTGGCACTCTTTGAGCTGGCCCTGCTTCATGAGGCACTCGGCCTGCATGTAGCTCATGTTCCACCAGGCGCTGGTGTTCTTGGCTTCGAGGGCGATCTGGGCCGCGGCGGCGGCGTGGGTGGCGGCCAGGGCGTAGTCCCGCAGATCCCAGGCCTGCCGTGCGTACAGGCCCGCCAGCACGTATTCGGCGTCGCTGACGGACACCGGCTGGCTCCATGCCTCCAGGGCTTTGGGCGCGAGTTCCAGCCTGCGGGCCAGTTCCTCAATGACGTCGGCGGTCGGTTCGCGGCGTCCGGTCTCCAGCAGGGAGATGTAACTGGGCGAGTACAGGTCCCGGCCCAGTTCCGCTTGCGTCAGGCCGCGTTCGAGCCGTTCCGCTCGGAGTTTCTCCCCGAATCCGTTCCCCACGGGTTCCTCCTAATTCCGGACAGTCTTTGTACTAAATGCTTGACAGTCTCTGTGCAAGCCATTTTACAATGTATGTCAACAAGGGCTAGTGCTCGCTTTGTAATGTATCCGAATCGCGTTTCCGACTCGTATTGAGGAACCCACATGTTCAAGAAGATTGCAGCTTCTGTCGCCCTGGCGGGGGCGTTGGCTCTCTCCGCAACGGCTCCCGCAGTCCTGTCCGTAAGTGCCATCGGTAACTGGCCCGACCCCATGGGCAGCACTACCCTCTCAATCGGCAACTGGCCCGATCCCATGGGCTCCGGCAGCCTTTCTGCCATCGGCAACTGGCCGGACCCGATGACCTACTCCACGAACATCGGCAACTGGCCTGACCCGATGTAAAACCGACCCGATGTAACCCACAGCTTCCACGAAAGCCCCGGGGCACGCGCGAACCGTGTCCCGGGGCTTTCTGTTGCCCCAAAACCACTGGCTGCCCTTAGACCCCGCTGGCTGCTCTGATCCCGGCCGCGCCGCGTCCGTTCTGGCCGGAAACGCAGAAGAGGGCCTTCCGAATGGAAGACCCTCTTCTTGATTGGTCGGGATGACAGGATTTGAACCTGCGACCTCGTCGTCCCGAACGACGCGCGCTACCAAGCTGCGCCACATCCCGATCCGTTGCTTCAAAAGCAACTTCACAAGAGTATCGGATGGGGACCCGGATGTGAAATCGGGCCGGCGTCGTCCCTCAAAACACGCCGTAACGAAGGCCCCGGCAGGCTCAGACCAGCGAATCCCGCCAGGCGCCGTGCAGCTGCGCGAACCGGCCGCCGCCGCCGATCAGCTGTTCCGGGGTGCCGTCCTCGACCACGCGGCCGTCATGGACCACAAGCACCCGGTCGGCGGTCTCCACCGTGGAGAGGCGGTGCGCGATGATGAGGGCGGTCCGGCCGCCGTCGGCGCCCGCGCCCTGCAGCAGCCGTGCCAGGCCGTTCTGGACCAGCCGCTCGGACGGGATGTCCAGCGAGGACGTGGCCTCGTCCAGGATCAGCACGGCGGGCCGGGCCAGGAACGCCCGGGCGAAGCTGATCAGCTGCCGCTGCCCGGCGGAGACGCGGCCGCCGCGCTTGTTGACGTCCGTGTTGTAGCCCTCCGGCAGCTCCACGATGAAATCGTGCGCGCCCACGGCCCGGGCGGCGTCCTCGATCTCCTCCCGGGAGGCTCCCGGCCGGCCCAGAGCGATGTTGTCCGCGACGGAGCCGCTGAACAGGAACGCCTCCTGGGTGACCATCACAACGTTCCGGCGCAGGTCCGCCGTCGCAAGGTCCCGCAGGTCGACGCCGTCGAGCGTGAGGGACCCGGCGGAGACGTCGTAGAAGCGGGCGATCAGCTTGGCGAGGGTGGATTTGCCGGCGCCGGTCTGGCCCACCAGTGCCACGGTCTGGCCGGCGGGGACGTGCAGGTCCATGGCGGGGATGATGACCGGCCCGTCGCCGTAGCGGAATTCCACGCCCGCGAAATCGATGGTGCCCTTGACGTCGTGCAGGGCCACCGGGTTCTTGGGCGGGCGGACGGTGGGGACCTCCTCAAGCAGTCCGGAGACCTTTTCCAGTGCCGCCTGCGCGCTCTGGAAGGAGTTGTAGAACATGGCCATCTGGTCCACAGGCTGGAAGAAGCGTTTGGTGGACAGGATGAGGGCCAGCAGCACGCCGACGGCGAGCTCGCCGCTGAGCACGCGGAAGCCGCCGAACAGGAGGACGACGGCGACGCAGACGTTGCCGATCAGCACCAGGCCGGGCTGGAAGATGCCGTTGAGGTTGATGGAGCGGACGGTGACCTTGCGGTAGTCCTCGGAGAGTTCGGCGTAGCGCGCCGCGTTTTCGCGTTCCTTGCGGAAGGCCTTGACCGCGCGGATGCCGGTCATGGTCTCGACGAAGTGCACGATCAGCCGGGCCGAGACGACGCGGGATTCGCGGAACGCGATCTGCGAATGCTTCTGGTACCAGCGGGCCAGGAAGTACATCGGCACGCCGGCGGCCAGGACAAGGAGCCCGCTCCGCCAGTCGAGGGCGAACACGGTGACGGCGGTGAACACCATAAACAGCATCCCGGAGGCCAGCGAGCTCACCCCGGAGTCAAGAAGTTCGCGCAGCGCCTCGAGGTCCGAGGTCTGCCGGGCGATGATCCGGCCCGAGGTGTACTTTTCGTGGAATTCCAGGCTCAGCCGCTGCGTGTGCCGGAACACCCGTACCCGCAGGTCCAGCAGCATCGCCTGGCTCAGGCGCGCCGTCGACGTCACGTACAGGGCGGTGAGGCCCGCCGTCGCGACGGCGGCGGCCAGATAGGCGGCGCCGGTGAGCAGGAGGGGCAGGTTGTCGCCGGCCGTCAGCGCGGGGAGGGCCCGGTCGATGCCGAAGGCGATCAGCGCCGGGCCGGCGACGCGCGCCGCCTGGGACAGGACGACGGCGGCGATGGTCAGCCAGAACCGCCGGCGGACCGGGCGGATCAGGGACCGGAGCAGGGCCACGGAGCGGCGGCGGACGGTTTTGCTCTCGCTCTTGGACAGGTGCGCATTGTCCTCGTTCGCGGTGCCGAAGGTCGCGGTGCTCATCGGGAAACCTCCTCGGCGTTGAAATCTGACAGTTCCGAGTCGAGCAGTCCCGTGTCCAGGTCCCGCGGTTCGGGGTCGAGGCTGGCGATCACGTAGCGGTAGTGGCGGTTTTCCGCGAGCAGTTCGGCGTGGGTGCCGACGGCGGTGATGCGGCCGTCCTCCAGCAGCGCCACCCGGTCCGCCAGCGCCACGGTGGAAGGCCGGTGGGCCACGATCAGCGTGGTGGTGTCGGTGAGGACTTCCCGCAGCCTGGCCTCGACCAGTTCCTCGGTGTTGACGTCGAGGGCGGAGAGGGGATCGTCAAGGACCAGCACCCTGGGCCGGGCGGCGATGGCGCGGGCCAGGGCGATGCGCTGCCGCTGCCCGCCGGAGAGGCTGAGCCCCTCTTCGCCGATGAGGGTGTCCAGGCCGTCGGGGAGCGAATACGCAAAGTGGGCCTGGGCGACGTCGAGCGCCTCCTCGAGGGCCGCCTCGCGGCGTTCGTCGGACAGGCCCGCCGGGGCGCCGAGCAGGACGTTGTCGCGGACGGAGCTGGAGAACAGGGTGGTGTCCTCGAACGCGACGGCGACCACCCTGCGGAGGTCCTCGACGTCGAACTCGCGCAGGTCCACGCCGTCGATGGTGATGGCGCCGGCGGTGACGTCGTACAGGCGGGGAACCAGCTGCAGGAGGGCGCTCTTGCCGCTGCCGGTGACGCCCACCAGGGCCATGGTTTCGCCCGGCTTGATGTCCAGGCTGATGTCCTTGAGGATCGGCTTGTCCGGGGCGTCCTCGTAGGCGAAGGTGGCGTTGGTGAAGCTGAGGGCGCCTTTCAGCTCGGCGGGGCGGCGGGGCTGGCCGGGGCTGGTGATCGTGTTGGCCGAGTCCATCACCTCGAAGTGCCGGTCGACGGCGGTCTTGGCGGTGAGCGCCATGGCCAGCAGCATGCCGCAGAACTCCACCGGTGTGGCGATCACGGCGGCGGTGGCGAAGAACGCCACCAGGGCGCCGATGCTGAGTTCGCCGGTGGAGGCCAGCAGGATGCCCACCACCAGGCCGGCGCCGAGGGCCAGCTCGGGCAGGAGGGTCACCACCAGGCTGAATGTGGCAAGGTGCTTGGCCTTGGCAATCTCCGTCTGGCGGAGCTCCTCCGCCTGCTCGTTGAAGTTCTCCAGCGCCTCGCCGCTGCGGCCGAAGGCCTTGAGCACGCGGATCCCGTGCACCGACTCCTCCACCGTGGTGGCGAGGTCGCCGGCCTGGTCCTGGCTGCGGCGGGCCACCCGGCTGAAGCGGGTGCGGAACCGGAAGCCGTAGATCATGATGGGCACGGCGGCCGCGAGGAAGATCAGCGCCAGCTGCCAGCTCATGGAGAACATCACGGCGACGCCGATCACCACCGTCAGAGTGGTGACGACGAGCATGATCGCGCCGAAGGCCATCCAGCGGCGCAGGAAGTTCAGGTCCGTCATGGCTCGGGAAAGCAGCTGGCCCGAGCCCCAGCGGTCGTGGAAGGAAACGGTCAGGTCCTGCAGGTGGTCGTAGAGGCTCACCCGCATCCGGGTCTCCACCGTGGTGGCGGGGTTGATTACGAACTGCCGGCGCAGCGCGACCAGCCCGGCCTCCGCAACGCCCAGGCCCAGGATGATCAGGGAGGCGATCCAGACCGCGTCCGTGCTGCCGCCGGGCTGGAGGGATTCGTTGACCAGCACACGCAGCACCTGGGGGATGACCAGGGCCACCACGCTGGCGAGCAGGGCGCAGATCAGTCCCATTACCAGCCGCGGGATGATCGGCCTGACGTGGGGATAGAGACGGCTGATGGAGGAGAAAAAGGGGGTCTGCTTGGCCATGCCTGCTTCTTAAAACGCGGCCGCGCAATAACTAACGCGACTGGATGTAGTTTCCTGTAGCAACTACCCTAGGCCATCGAGTGACCGGGTTCACTTGAATTGGGGCAGCATCAGGATCTCGCCCAGTCATTACATTCCGCAATGGCTGCGGGCCCCCGCCGGGTGGACATGTCCCGTCGCGGACACGGAAAGAGGGCATAGGCCCACTATGTCCATCCCTGGGGTGCGGGGGAGGGCATGTCCCGTGGTGGCGGGTGGCCTAGGACCGCGCGGTGAGCGTGAGCAGGACGGCCTCGGGCTTGCAGGCGATCCGGACCGGGGCGAAGCGCGAGGTGCCGATGCCGCCGGAGACGTTCACCGGCGTCGTGCGCCCGTTGCTCTGCCAGTCGTGCAGGCCCTTGGCGCGCCAGGTGGGGAGGTCGCAGTTGGCCACAAGCGCGCCGAAGCCGGGAACACAGATCTGCCCGCCGTGGGTGTGCCCGGCCAGCAGGAGGTCGGCGCCGTCGTCGGTGAAATGGTCCAGAACGCGCTGGTACGGGGCGTGGATGACGGCGACCCGCAGGTGCGGCTTGGCGTCCTGGCCCTTGGTGCCGCGGGGCCAGCCGGCGTAGCGCTCCAGGCCCAGGTGGGGATCGTCGACGCCGGAAAAGTCCATGCGCAGCCCTTTGACCACCAGCGACTGGCAGCGGTTGGTCAGGTCCACCCAGCCGCCCATGCCGAAACCGGAGCGCAGTTTTGGCCAGTCCAGCTGAGCCGGTTCCTTGGGACGCGAGGACGGGCCCAGGAAGTAGGACGCCGGGTTCTTCATCCGCGGGGCGAAGTAGTCGTTCGAGCCCGGAACGAAGACGCCGGGGAACTTCATCAGCGGGCCGAGGGCCTCCAGCAGGGGATCCACGGCCTTCGTGTGGCTGAGGTTGTCGCCGGTGTTCACCACCAGGTCCGGCTTAAGGTCCGCCAGTGAGGACAGCCATTCGGCCTTCCGGTCCTGGCCCGGCACAAAGTGGATGTCGCTGAGGTGAAGGACCCGGATCGGGCCGAACCCGGCCGGCAGCACCGGCAGGGTCTCTTCGCGCAGGACGAACTGGTTCTTTTCCCATAGACCGTATCCGGTCATGGCGGCACCGGTCACGGCGCCGGCGGCGGCGGTGACGGCAAAGCCGCGCCCGATGCTCCGGGCGCGGCTTGCCAGCGACTCAAGCCCGGTCACGGCTTGGGCTCGTCTTGCTTCTTTTCCTGGCCAGGGGGAGCGGGCTCAGTGTTGCCCGGCTCGCTCGGCGCGGAACTGGAGGGTGCAGGAGTGGACTGGGTGGAAGGCCGCGGCGCGGGGGCCGGGCCGTTCACCAGGTTCGACGGCGGAGCCGGGAACGGGTCGGTGCCGTACGCCGGCGCCACCTGCAGCATGTAGTTCGAGAACTGCGGGCCGGCGATCATGTAACCGTCGATGGCCTTGTAGAACTTGCCGTTGAGGGTCAGGTTGCGGCCCGGCCGGTCCTGGCCGCCGAGTGCGTCGCCGAACCAGGAGGCCGTCGCCAGGCCGCTGGTGTAGCCCACAACCCAGGTGGAGTTGTTGGGGTCGTTGGTGCCGGTCTTGGCAGCAATAGGGAAGCTGGTGCGCGTCGAGATCCGCGGCTGGATCAGTGACCCGGAACCGCGGTTGAGGACTTCCTGCAGCGCCGAGTTCACGCCGCGGGCAACCTCCGGCTTGATGGCGTCCCGGCAGCTGGTGGCCTGTGCCGGCAGCTGGGCGCCGGTGGCGTCCGTGACGGACTCGATGGCGATCGGCTCGCAGTACTTGCCGTCGTTGGCGAACGTGGCGAACGCGCTGGCCATGGTCAGCGGCGACGTCTGGGTGGCGCCGAGCAGGTTCGACAGACGCGTCATGGGAACCGGCTCGTTGGTCTGGCCGGCGTGGATCCCGGCAGCGTCCACGATCTTCTGGATGCCGCAGAGGTCCACCTGCGCCGCCGTGGCGAAGGTCATGGTGTTGATCGAGTTCGCCAGGCCGTCGACGACGCTCATGTTCTTGTAGTAGCCGTCTTCGGCGTTCTGCAGGTCCTTGGCCGCGCCAAGGCGCTCCTCGGCGGTGTTGTACGCGCCGTCCACCGGGGTGGGGCAGGTGTTCTTCCACCGGTAGTTCAGCGGGTAGCGCCGCACGGCGCCGTTGAGGACGGTGTTCATGGACTTGCCCTCGTTGAGCCACTGGGCGAAGGTGAACGGCTTCATCGTGGAACCGGGCTGGAAGCCGCCCAGGCCGCCGAGGTCGTTGCCCTTGGCGTCCCGCATGTCCACGTTGAAGTTGATGACGTTGTTGAACTTGCCCTCGGCCTCAAGGAACTGCGTGTTCTGGGCCATGGAGATGATCTTGCCGGTGCCCGGCTGCACGGAGACCAGCGAGGCGCCCCACTTGTCGGGGTTGTCGCCGGCGGAGCCCTCCACCTGCGCTTGGGCCACGGCCTGGGCGTTCGGATCCAGGGTGGTCTTGATGGTCAGGCCGCCGCGGAAGACCTTCCGCTCACGCTCTTTCGCGTCGGCGCCGTAGGCCGGGTTGTTCAGGAGCAGGTGCAGCACGTAGTCGCAGAAGTAGGGGGCGGTTGCGGAGTACGCGCAGCCCTGGCGTGCCGGGGTGACCTTGGTTTCCACCGGGGTGGCGACGGCCGCATCGTAGTCGGCCTGCTGGATCTTGCCCTGGGAAAGCATGGACTGGAGCACCAGGTCGCGGCGGACCTTCGCGTTGTCCGGGTTGTTGATGGGGTCGTAGAACGACGGGCTGTTGACCAGGCCGGCCAGCAGTGCCGCCTGCGGCAGGGTCAGGTCCTTGGCGGTGGTGCTGAAGAAGAACTTGGACGCGGCCTCGATGCCGTAGGCGTCACGGTTGAAGAAGACGATGTTGAGGTAGCCCTCGAGGATCTCCTCCTTGGTGAACTTCTTCTCCAGGGCGATGGCGAGCTTCATTTCCCGCAGCTTGTCACCGACGCCCTTGTTCACACCGTTGAGGAGGACCTGGTCGCTCTTGCCCTCGGCCTCAAGGGAGGAGTTGATCACGTTGTTGACGTACTGCTGGGTAATGGTCGACGCGCCCTGGCGGTTGCCGCGGGCGGTGCTGACCAGGGCACGCATGATGCCGGTGGTGTCCACGCCGCCGTGCTCGTAGAAGCGGCTGTCCTCGATGGCGATCACGGCGTCCTTGACGTACGGCGACATCTGGTCAAGGGACACCCGGGTGCGGTTCTCCGCGAAGAGGTTGGCGATCACGCTGCCGTCGGAGGCCAGGATGGTGGTCGACTGGCTGGGCGGGTCCACCTGCAGTTCGGCCGGCAGGGTCTCGAAGAATTTGATCGATCCGCTGGCGGAGCTGCCGGTCACGGCAGCAGCAGGGACCAGCAGTCCCGCCACCAGGACGCCACAGATGGCGCTCACGCCCAGGAAAAGGAGGATCTTTCCGAGGGTGGTGGCCGTGTCAAATAAAGGGTTCTTACCAGTCGCCATGTTTTCCACTTTACCGGCAAGGACTAGGCTTTAGCTCATGACCAAATGGGAGTACGCCACGATTCCGCTCATTATTCACGCCACAAAGCAGATTTTGGACCAGTGGGGTGACGACGGCTGGGAGCTTGTGCAGGTGGTTCCGGGGCCTGACGGGAACGGCCTGGTTGCCTACCTGAAGAGGGAGAAGCAGTAGCCATGAGCACCCCCGCTTCTTCCGCTCCGGGCGCCGCAACGGCGTCCGGAACGCCGGGCTCCAGCACCGCCGGCGCGGGCGCGCCGTCCGCCGTCGAACAGCGCCTGGCCGAGCTTGGCCTGACCCTGCCGGAGGTAGCCGCGCCCGTCGCCGCCTACGTTCCCGCTGTGATTTCCGGCAACCACGTCTACACCTCCGGCCAGCTGCCGTTCATCGGCGGCAGCCTCGAGGCCACCGGCAAGGTGTCCTCCGGCACGGAAGGCGCCTCCGACGAGGCCACCGTGTCGCCGGAAGACGCCAAGCGCTACGCCGCCGTGTGCGCCGTCAACGCCCTGGCCGCCGTCAAGAGCGTCATCGGGGACCTGGACCGCATCACGCGGATCGTCAAGGTTGTGGGGTTCGTTGCCTCCGACCCGTCCTTCACCGGCCAGCCCGGTGTGATCAACGGCGCCTCCGAACTGCTGGGCCAGGTCCTGGGCGACGCCGGCCAGCACGCGCGGTCCGCCGTCGGTGTTGCCGTCCTTCCGCTCGACTCCCCGGTTGAAGTCGAACTGATCGCCGAATTCGCCTAGAAGGCCGGTCAGTTCCTTGCCTCAGTTAGCCCGACGACTGTTCGACCTCCCCCCGGATCTTGAGGGGGCAGCCCGCAGCTGGCTGGAACACGGCGAACGGACGCCCCGCGCGCCGCGGTTCGCTTCCTCCGTGGTGCTGCTCCGTGATTCGCCCACGGGCCTGGAGACCTGGCTGGGTTACCGGCCCGGCTCCTCGCCGCTGGGCGTCCTCGCCTTCCCGGGCGGGTCCCTGGAGGCGTCCGACGACGACGCCGTCGGCTGGCTGGGCCCCTCGCCGCAGCATTGGGCCGAGCAGATGGGGACCGCCGACGTCGGGCTGGCCCGCCGCCACGTGGTGGGCGCCATCCGCGAACTGTTCGAGGAAACCGGCGTCCTTCTCGCCGGGCCGGACCTGTCCACGACGGTGGAGGCGACGTCCACGCCCGAGTGGATGCGGGCCCGGGTGGCCGTGGCGGAGCAGGAGAAGTCGTTCACCGAGGTGCTCGCCAAGCGCGGGCTTTCGGTGCGGACGGACCTGCTGAAACCGCTGGTGAACTGGCTCAGCCCGGATTTCGCGCACCGCCGCTTCAACACCCGCTACTTCGCGGCCACGGTCCCGATGAACCAGCAGCCCTCATTGCTGGCCAGCAAGGGGATCTGGGGCCGTTGGGTGTGTGCCCGGAAGGTCATCGCCGAGCGGGAGACGTCCGCCCTTGGCGACGAGGTGGGCCAGGAGAACACCGTGGGCCTCAGGCTGGGGCAGCTGATGGTGCCCGGCTCGGAGATCATGCTCGAGAAGATGGCCTCCGCGAACGGCTGCATTGCCTACCTGAGCTACAAACGCAAGGCGCACGTCTACCAGCCGCGGCTCGTCGAGGAAAACGGTCAGATGATGCTGGAGGTCGAGGCCGCCAAGACCGTTGCCGGGGAACCCCAGCGCGAACGCTGACCCTGCCGGGAGCGGCACGCCGCCACCACTGGACATGCGCTCCGCGGGGATCATCCTGCCACTGGACATGCGCTCCGCGGGGACTATCCTGCCACTGGACATGCGCTCCTCCGGCCGCCGCCACTGGACATATTGGCGTTATGTCCACCCGCTGATTCTCAGGCTGGGCATGTCCCGCGGGGGTGGCGCGGATTAACGCCGAAGGCCGGCCCGTTCATCTGAACGGGCCGGCCTTCGGCGTTTGCTGTGGGTGAGGCTTAGCGGGAGCGCTGGCGGAGGCGCTGCATGTCGAGGATGACAACGGCGCGGGCCTCCAGGCGCAGCCAGCCGCGCTGCACGAATTCGGCGAGGGCCTTGTTGACCGTTTCGCGGGAGGCGCCGACCAGCTGGGCCAGTTCCTCCTGGGTGAGCTCGTGGGCCACCAGGACGCCGTCCGTGGCGGGGCGGCCGAAGCGGTCGGCCAGGTCCAGCAGCGCCTTGGCCACACGGCCCGGAACGTCGGAGAAGACCAGGTCGGACAGGGAGTCGTTGGTTCGGCGCAGTCGGCGGGCCAGGGCCTGCAGCAGCTGGGCCGATACCTCCGGGCGGGTGCGGAGCAGGGCGTTGAGGCTCTCGTTCTTCAGCCCGGCGAGGCGGGTTTCCGAGACGGCGGTTGCCGTGGCCGTACGCGGGCTCGGATCAAACAGGGCCATTTCGCCGAAGAGCTCGCCCGGGCCGAGGATCGCAAGCAGCGACTCGCGGCCGTCCGGGGACGTGCGTCCAAGCTTGACCTTGCCGGAGACGATGAAGTAGAGCTGGTCGCCCTGGTCGCCTTCCCGGAATACCGAGGCTCCGCGTGAGAGGTCCACCTCGGTGAGCTCGTCCGTCAGCAGACGGAACGCCTCGTCGTCGAGCGTGGCGAAAAGGGGTGCGCGGCGCAATACCTCGATATCCATAAAATCTCCTGACTAACTGTGTCGGCTGGGGCGCTCCAGCCATTGTTTCAGAATTTTCAGGCTTCTGTGACGTACTTGGCATCGAAACGCGCTGTACGTCGCTCCCGGGGCCGCGCGGGGGAGCTGGCGGTGGCCCGCTCCCGCCTCCGCCGGTGCACGGCAAACTGTCAGCGTGCGCCGGTAGAATTGGGGTTTACCCCCTTTAAGGAGCCTTGGTGTTCGGCTTGACCCTTTTGGACCTGGTGTTGATTGTGACGCTGCTGTCCTACCTGTTTCACGGCCTGCGCAACGGCTTTCTGGTGACGGTTGGCGGCATCGCGGGATTCGCCGCCGGTGCCGTTGCCGCCTTTGTGTCGGTCCCCGTCGTCAGCGGCCTGGTGGAGGACAGCGGCTGGCGCCTGACCGCCATCATCGCCACCGCCGTGCTGCTGATGCTCCTGGGCCACGGGCTGGGCACCGCAATCGGCCGCAGGGTCCGCAGCGTCGTCAAAATCAGCCCGCTGCGGTCCGTGGACCGGGTGGCCGGCGGAGGCGTCAACGTGGTGGTGTCCGCCCTGGTGATGTCGATGCTGGCCTTCAGCATCGGCGCGCTGGGTGTGCCCTTCGTCTCTCAGCCTCTGGCCGAGTCGAAGGTGATCCGCTTTATCGACGGCGTGACGCCCGTGCCCGTGAAGACCTCCATGGCCCAGCTCCGGTCGGCGGTGATCGGTGAGGGCATTCCCACCTTGTTCGAGGGCATCGGCGAGGGCCAGCCGGTGGCCATCCCCAACGCCAGCACTGACACCCCGGCTCTGAACCAGGCGGCGGCGTCGGTCCTGAAGATCGCCGGCACCGCGTACCAGTGCGGACAGAACCAGACCGGAACCGGGTTTGTGGTGTCGCCCGGCCGGGTGGTCACCAACGCCCACGTGGTGGCCGGCGTGCCGGAACCCGTTGTGGAGATCCCCGGCGGCGGCGCCCTGCCCGGCCGGGTGGTGTATTTCGACACCCAGCATGACCTCGCCGTCGTCGCCGTGGACGGCCTGCGCACCGCCCCGCTGGCACTCAGCGGCGACCTGGCCGCCGGCACCCCGGCCGCCTTTGCCGGGTACCCGCACGGCGGGCCGTTCCAGTCCAAACCTGCCACGGTGCAGGACATCGCGACGGTGCTGGTCCCGGACATCTACGGCAACAGCCCGCAGCCGGCCGACGTCTACCGCATTGCGGGGGACGTGCAGCCCGGCAACTCCGGCGGCCCGCTGCTGACCACCGACGGCCAGGTGGCAGGCGTGATCTTCGCCAAGGCCACGGGCGAGTCGGCGCTCGGCTACGCCGTCACCATGACGGACCTCGGTCCCGTCGCGGCGCAGGCTCCGGGCCTGTCCCGCGCCGTCTCGCCGGGCCAGTGCATCCAGAAATAAGCAGCAAGTACCGCCGCCGGCAGGCGAGGGAAACGCCGCGGCTGGCAGTACACGCCGGCATCCGCGGCTAGAGCCACTCCAGGCTCTGGCCGTGCGGGCCCGTGATCGCCACCGGCGTCCCGTTGTGCAGCAGCAGGAAACGGCCGCGGAGCCGTGCGTCGTCCATCTCCGGGACCACGCTGGAGCCGTCCGCCTGCATGACCACGGTGTGCCCCTCATTGGAGAGCCAGTGGCAGCCCCGGTCGGAAGCCAGCTGCGCCATGGTTCCGCGGAACCTGGCCCGCGCCGCCGCGTCGAGGTAGGCCAGGACGGCGCTGTGGAAGACCACCAGGGTGGCGTCCGGCGGCGCCTGCGCGGCCAGTGCCGTGAGCCGGTCGTTGAGGTCCCCGGCCACCAGCAGGGGAGGATCGGCCCGGGCCACCTCAAGGGCCCGGCGCAGCCGCTCGCGGCGGAATTCCTGCTCCGGCCAGATCAGCGCCTCCAGCCAGGCGACGTCGTCGGGATTCCGGACGTCGAGAGGGTTCAGGTCGATCCCGGCCCGCCACACCACCGCCGGAAGGCCGTCCGGGAGCGGTGCCGGGCCGGTAACGGTGCAGGCCAGGACCGGATAGCCGCCAGGGGCGGCGCCGGCCGGTGCCAGCCGGGTGGTCCCCGCACTGGTGGCGTACTCATAGCCGTAGCGGTCCGGATACAGGTTCAGCCCGGCCGATGCCCCGACCTCAATCAGGGCCAGCGGGCGCCCGCTTTCGGCCGCGATCTGCGCCAGGGAGGGCAGCAGGGTGGCGCAGCGGCCCGTCTCGTTGGTCTGGGTGGCGCGGGAGAGCACCGTCCGCGACACGTCAGCCCAGTGCGTATCCAGGAACGCCCGGAAGTCCGCATAGGGGCCAACCTGCGCGCCGAGGAAGCGGGCGGCCGCCAGCATCAGCAGGGGCTGGCGTTTGTTGTGCGGCCACTGGTCGATCCGCCGGAGCAGCTCCGGGTCGTCCGCGATGCCCACCGACCACTCGGCGTAGCAGGCTGAATTGCCGGGCGCGTCGACGGTGCCGAAGTGGCGGTACCACTGCGCTGTGTCCGGTTCAGCCGCGTTTGCCGCCGCGGCGGGATCGACGGCGGACATGTTCAGTCCCTGCTGGCCTGCAGCCCGGCGAGGTACTGGACGGCGAACCGGTAGCCCATGATCCCGGCACCCGCGATGACTGCCTTGCTGATGTCCGACAGGTAGGAGTGGTGCCGGAACTCCTCGCGGGCGTGGACGTTGGTGATGTGGACCTCGACGGCGGGCAGCTGCACCGCGGAGATGGCGTCCCGGATGGCCACCGATGTGTGCGTGTAGGCGCCGGCGTTGATGACGATGCCGAGGGCCTTGCCGCGGGCGGCGTGGATGGCGTCCACAAGGGCGCCCTCGTGGTTCGACTGGAAGCATTCGACGTCGAGGCCGTGGGCCGCGCCGGCGTCCTTGGCGAGCTGTTCGACGTCGGCCAGGGTGGCGGTGCCGTACTTCTCGGGTTCGCGGGTGCCGAGCAGGTTCAGGTTGGGCCCGTTGAGGACCAGGATGGTGCCGCGGCCGGCGCCGTCGGTGGTGGCTTCGCTCATGCCTGCCAATCTATCGCGATGTGCCGCGCGCCGCCGCCCCCCGGCACGCGGGCCTCACCGTGCCGCGAGCCGCTCGATCCGGCGCAGCGCCAGGGCGCACACCGGCAGGTACGCCGGAGCCCACCACGGAACCGTGAACGTCACCCGGCACCCGTTGCCCAGCGGAATGACCCGGTGGCCGGTCGCCGGGACCCCCGCAACAGACCACGCCCAGAACCGTCCGGGCTTAAACACAGTCACGGTGTACGGCAGCTTCACGCCCAGGACGGTGCGGACCGTGCCGCGGCTTCCGGGCGCAAGTCTCCGGGCCGCGGCAGGTTCCACGCCGGTGATCGACGGCCCCCACGCCGGCCATTGAGCGGTATCGGTGAGCAGGTCCCAGACGTCCTCCGCGGAGGCCGCGACCTGGCGCGAAACGCAAAATCTCACCGGGGCCGTCCGAGGACGGCGAGTGCGGCCCGGTGGCCGCTGACCAGGGCGCCCTGGATCGAGGCGGTCTCCCGGTGGTCGCCGCAGACGATCAGCCCGGACGGGCCCTCCACCGGCCGGGACCGCAGCGGCGGAGGCTGCACGGGCAGGGCCTGCTGGATTTCGTGCCTGGCCACCAGCTCCCACCCGGCCGTCGAGGAGCGGAAAAGGTCCCCGGCATGGCGGAGGACCTCCTCATCGGTTGGAACCGGCCGGCCCGGTCCCAGCAGCGCGGAGGTCTGGATCAGGTGCCGTCCGGCGGGCGCGTAGCTGGGTGCTGCGTTGGAAATCACGGCCGCGTTGACCAGCGGGCCGCGGGGCTGCGCGCGGCCGTCCACGTGGAGCATGTCCGACCCGCTGGGGGCCGTGGCGGCGGCGAACCAGTGCGTCAGCACGCCTTTCATGGCCGGCGCCCCGCCGCCGGCAAGCCTCGCGGCGTCGGCCGGATCCGTGGCGAGGACCACGTGGCGGGCCAGGAGGCTGGCGTCGGCGGCGGTGACCAGTGACCCGTTCCCGTGCGGAGTGACCGACTCCACCCGCGTCGAGGTGCGCACCGGGCTGGCCAGGGCTTTTCCCAGCTGCCGGGGGAGGGCCTGCATGCCGTCGCGCGGCAGTCCGGGCACCCCGGTCGCAAAGACGCGCACCAGTTCCAGGGCGAAGTCGTTGGAGGTGCTGCCCTCGTCCTCCAGCAGGACACCGGCGAGGAACTGGTCCAGCGCCCTGCGGAGGCCGCCGGAACATCCGGCCCGGTTCAAGGCCTCCCGCAGCGGACGGTCGGCGCCGGGCCGCCGCAGGCGGCCGGCAAACGCCGGGGCGGCCCAGCGCAGCAGCCCGGCGACAGAGCGGGGATCCAGCAGTCCGCTGCGCAGGGTCTGCAGGATCAGTCCCGGCTCGCGCACGGGGTGGGCGAGGACCTCGAGGGAGTTCTCCCCGCGGACCCGGATGCCGGCGCCGAACGGCTGCAGCGCCAGGGCGTCGACGTCGACGCACTCGCGCACTGCAGGGTAGGCGGGGTTCAGCACTTGGAACCCGCGGTCCACGAGGAAGCCGTCGATCCGGTCGGTCCGGATCCGGCCTCCGACATCGTCGGAGGCCTCCCACACCCGCACCTCGCGTCCGGCGGCCTCCAGGTCCCGCGCGCACTGCAGGCCGGCCAGGCCGGCGCCGACCACCAGAACGTCACATGTTTCCGTCATGGTGACATCATCCCGCGCCGGCCGGCCGGACCTGGCCTCCTACTTGCGCAGCGAGTGCGCGATCTGGGCCATAACGGTGTTGTCGGCCAGGGTGGTGGCGTCGCCCACCTCACGGCCTTCCGCCACGTCCTTGAGCAGGCGCCGCATGATCTTGCCGGAGCGGGTCTTGGGCAGCTCCGGGACCACCAGGATGGTGCGGGGCTTCGCGATCGGCCCGATCTCCTTGCCGACGTGGTTCCGCAGTTCCTGCACCATCGCGTCCCCGGTGTCCACGGCGTCGCCGCGCAGGATCACGAACGCGACGACGGCCTGGCCTGTGGTTTCGTCCGCGGCGCCCACGACGGCGGCCTCCGCGACGGCCGGGTGGGAGACGAGGGCGGATTCGATCTCGGCGGTGGAGAGGCGGTGGCCGGAAATGTTCATCACGTCATCCACGCGGCCCAGCAGCCAGATGTCGCCGTCGTCGTCCTTCTTGGCGCCGTCCCCGGCGAAGTACATGGTCTCGAACCGCGACCAGTAGGTCTCCTTGAAGCGTTCCGGGTCGCCCCAGATGCCGCGCAGCATGGCCGGCCACGGCTCGCGGATGACCAGGTAGCCGCCGGAGCCGTTCGGCACGGACTCGCCGAGCTCGTCCACAACGTCCACGGCGATGCCGGGCAGCGGCACCTGGGCGGAGCCGGGCTTGGTGGCCGTGACCCCGGGCAGCGGGGCGATCATCTGGGCGCCCGTCTCGGTCTGCCACCAGGTGTCCACGATGGGGGCCGGCGTGTCCTTCCGTTCGCCGTTCTTCCCGGCGTTGCCGCCGATTACCTCGCGGTACCACATCCACGCCTCGGGGTTGATGGGTTCGCCCACCGAGCCCAGGACGCGGATCGAGGAGAGGTCGGACTTCGCCGGGATCTCCTTGCCCCACTTCATGAACGTCCGGATCGCGGTGGGGGCGGTGTAGAGGATGGAGACCTTGTACTTCTCCACGATCTCCCACCAGCGGCCCTGGTGCGGGGAGTCCGGGGTGCCCTCGTACATCACCTGGGTGGCGCCGTTGATGAGCGGGGCGTAGGCGACGTAGGAGTGCCCGGTGATCCAGCCGACGTCGGCCGTGCACCAGTACACATCGGTTTCGGGCTTCAGGTCGAAGACGGCCTTGTGCGTGTAGGCGCCCTGGGTGAGGTAGCCGCCGGTGGTGTGCAGGATGCCCTTGGGTTTGCCCGTGGTGCCGGAGGTGTACAGGATGAACAGCGGGTGCTCGGAGTCATACCCGACGGCGGTGTGCTCGGCCGAGGCGGCCCCCACCGTGTCATCCCACCAGTGGTCGCGGCCCTCGTGCCAGTCGACGTCCTGGCCGTTGCGCTTGACGACCACCACGTTCTGGACGGAGTGCCCGTCATGGGACAGCGCTTCATCGACGGCCGGCTTCAAGGCGCTGGGCTTGCCGCGGCGGTAGGTGCCGTCGGCGGTGACCACGAGCTTGGCCTCGGCGTCATCGATCCTGGAGCGGAGCGCCTCGGCGGAGAACCCGCCGAAGACCACGGAGTGGATGGCGCCGATCCGGGCGCAGGCCAGCAGCGTGATGACGGCCTCGGGAATCATCGGCAGGTACACGGCCACACGGTCGCCCTTGGCCACGCCGAGGGACTCGAAGGCGTTCGCGGCCTTCTTCACCTCTTCGGTGAGCTGCGCGTAGGTGTAGGTGCGGGTGTCACCCGGTTCGCCCTCGAAGTAGATGGCCACCCGGTCGCCGTTGCCGGCCTCGACGTGCCGGTCCAGGGCGTTGTAGGCGGCGTTGATCTCGCCGCCGACGAACCACTTGGCGAAGGGCGGCGTGGACCAGTCCAGCGTCTGGGTGAAATCCTTGCTCCAGCTCAGGAGTTCGCGGGCCTGCTTCGCCCAGAAGGCGGGCCTGTCGGCGTCGGCCTCGGCGTAGTCCGCGGCGGTGACCACCGCGTTGGCGGCGAACTCGGGGGACGGGGCGAACTTGCGGTTCTCCTGCGACAGGTTTTCGAAGGCATCGCCCTCGGGGGCCTGCGTCGTCGTGGAGCCGGGGGTCTGCTGGGACATGGTGAACCTCATCATTCATCGATCCGTGCTGCGCGGCCCGTCCGATCCTCCCGGCGCCGTGCCGCGTGCGCGGCATCGGGCATCGGCTGGTCACGGACGTGCCGCAAAGAGCTGTTCCGAAATACACACTAACGCCTGGGGCCGCGGCAACGTGTGCCGCGTCACATGGGGAGCCGTGAGCGGTGTTTGTTAAGCGCCGAATGGCGGCGGTACTGGGCGCGGGGCTCTGGCGCGGCCGGTGTCCTTCGGCCAGACTGATGCCAGGATTCCTAGCTGACGGTGGGAAAAGCATGCAACGCAGAAAGCCCGTTCCGGCCGCCCTGGCCTGCACCCTCGCGGCCGGCCTGGTGCTGGGGGCGGCGGGATGCGCCGGGTCGAACAGCGTGGCCGACCGCAGCTACCGCGGCGTCGTGGCGCCGCCGTCGGTCACCCCAGGCGCCTCACCGGACCCGACCACGACGGCGGCCCCCGCGCCGCCGGGGCTGGGCACCCCGCTGGCAGGCTGGGTGGACAGGCCCCGCCGGTTCGGCGTCACCCTGTGGGGAAGTTCCAGCTGCCCGGCCGTCCCCACCCGGATGGAAGCGGAGGCCCGCGACCGCGTGTCCATCACCTTCGAGCCCGCCGGGCAGCAGGCCTGCACCGCAGACCTGGCGCCGACGAGCTACGAATTCACCGTCCCCGCCGGAGCGGGCACGGTTCCGCTGACGGTGGTCCTCACGGACGCCCAGGGCCGGGCGGCGGACACCTTCGTGCTGGACTGACCGGGCGGCGGGTGCCGGCCCGGGGCCCGGAAACCCGTCCCGATCCGTCCCCTCCCGCCCGGCTTGTCAGCTAGTGATCGGCCTGCCTCTTGACTAGGCTGAGATGAAGTTGTGACATCCGATGGAGGCGGGCGGACCGCAAGCGGACCCCGCCCTGCCTGCCGTTAGACGGTGCTGTCCAGAGCGCCGCCATGCTAAGGAGAACCGAATTGAACGAGCAAGTAAACGGGCAGCTGAAGCCGCCTGCCCAGAGCCAGTCGAACGCTGGAACGGACCGGGCGGCCGGCTTCGGGGACGCACCCCGTTTCACGGTGGACAAAGCCAGCAAGGCGCCCGGAAAGAAGAATGAGGCGGTCCTGGGCCCCTTCACCATCCGGGACCTCACCGTGTTCGGCTCGACGCTGATTCTCTTTGTCGCCTCGCTGATCCCGATGTTCGCCGTCCGCTACAACCTGTGGAACCTGGGCAGCCTGTTCTTCCTGGGCCTCGGAATCATCCTGCCGGTGATCGTGGCCGCCCTGTTCGTGGCCCGCCGCGTCAGCCCCGGCACCAAGATCCGGATCGGCTCCCTGTCCGTGGACCAGTTCGGCTCCGTGGTGGCGTCCTTCGCGGTAGCGTTCTTCTTCCTGTCCGTCGCAGGCGCGTATGTGCCCAGCATGCTGCTGGCCCTTGTCGGCGCGCTGGGGCTCCTCGCCGCCACCGTGCTGGGCCGGCTGATTCCCGTCTTTGCCGGTGACTTCCTTGACCGCGCCGAGGTGCCCGCCCACGTGGTGGCCCGCGAATCGGCGGTCCCGGTCCGCAAGCCCCGTGCCCCCAAGGCCCCGAAGGCGGCAACGGACCAGAACGCACCCAAGGCCGCCGGCACCAGCACGGTGGCCGGCTGGGCGAAGCGGATCACCCCGGGCGGACAGTCCGGCGCCGGCGCTGCCGCTGCAGCAGGTGCGGCGGGCGCGGCAGCCGCTGCCGGCTCACCGGCGGCCTCTGGCTCCGCAACCGCGACGCCGGCCGCCTCCCCGGAAACCCAGGTCTCCGGCGTCGTCCCGGCCGCGTCCGCCCAGGCCGCACCGGCGGCCGCCGAGCAGACCCCGGCCGCCGAACAGACCCAGGCCGCCGACGTCGTGCCTGCTGCCGCTGGATCAGCTACGCGTCAGGAACCGGCCGCGGCGGCCGAGGACACCCGGGCCGCGGAGGCTCCCGCCGCGGCGCACCACAGCGCGCCGACCACGGTGAACCCGCAGGTCCGCGAACAGGCGCCCATCGGCGCCACCGTTGATCCGGCCAGCCGGCCCGCGGAAGACGATGTCCAGCCCGTGTACGAGGCGTTCTGGTTCGCCGTCGCCCAGTCCCGGGTCGCCATCGACGAGCACAGCGGCGCCACGGCCTTCGTGATCGAACCCGGCGGATGGGTTCTGGCCCTGGAGGACCGGGGCCACGAATTCCTGGTCCAGCACACCGACGGCCGTGTGGGCGTGCTCCGGGACCTCAGCAACATCGAACGCGGTTAGTCCGCACCCGTGACCAGCGAGTCCAGCCTTCCGGCGCCCGCCGCAGCCGCGGCGGGCGCCGCCGTGCCTGAGGCCGCTGTGCCTGAGGCCGGCCGGAAGAACGGCCGTGCCAAGACGGCCGGCACACGCGCGACGGGGGAGACCCTGCTGGGCCTGAAACGGCGTGCCCGCCGGATCAACAGGGCGCTTGCAGAACAGTATCCGTATGCCCACGCGGAACTTGATTTCCGCAATCCGTTCGAGCTGGTGGTCGCCACGGTCCTCTCCGCGCAGACCACCGACGTGACCGTCAACCAGATCACGCCCCTGCTGTTCGCGCGCTACCCGGATGCGAAAAGCATGGCCGAGGCGGACCCGGCCGAGCTGGAGGCCATCATCAAACCCACTGGCTTCTTCCGGGCCAAGGCCAGGAACCTGATGGCGCTGGGGAACCGGCTGGTGGACGAGTACAACGGCGAGGTCCCCGGCCGGCTCGCCGATCTGGTGACCCTTCCCGGCGTCGGCCGGAAAACCGCCAACGTGGTGCTCGGAAATGCGTTCGGCGTCCCCGGGATCACGGTGGACACCCACTTCGGCCGCCTCGCGAAGCGCTTCGGCTGGACGGAATCGGGCGACCCGGTGAAAGTCGAGTCCGACGTCGGCGAATTGTTCGAGCCCAAGGACTGGACCATGCTCTCGCACCGGGTGGTGTTCCACGGCCGGCGCGTCTGCCACTCCCGCAAGCCTGCCTGCGGCGCCTGCGCGGTGGCAAACTGGTGCCCCAGCTACGGCATGGGGGAGACAGACCCGGAGAAGGCGAAGAAGCTGTTGAAATACGAACTTGCCCCCGGCCAGGAGGAGCTCCTCGGGAAGCTTCTCGCCGAGACGCACCGGGCCGCGGAAATCCGGATGCAGTCGCAGAGGAAACCGCAGTGACGGCCCGCCGGGACCTTATCGACCTGGTGGCGGCCGTTGAGGCGGGGACTGCCCCGTCGCCGGATCCGCGCTGGCGGGAACTCTCCGTCGCACCCGGGGAGCGGATCCGGCGTGCGGCGGTACTGATGCTGTTCGGTTCCCTGGACGACGTCCCCGCGGCCTCCGTCAAGGCCCTGGCCCCGGCCGACCTGGACGTCCTGCTGCTGCAGCGCGCGCAGACGCTGGATGACCATCCGGGGCAGGTGGCCTTCCCCGGCGGCGGCATCGACCCGGGGGAGTCCGTCACCGCCGCCGCACTCCGGGAAGCGGAAGAGGAAACCGGGCTGGACCCGGCCGGCGTCGAGGTCCTCGGGGTCATGCCGGAGCTGGCCCTGCCCCGCGGGAACTTCCTGGTGACGCCGGTGCTGGGCTGGTGGGCGTCGCAGTCGCCCGTGCGTGTGGTGGATTACGGCGAGTCAGCGCAGGTGTTCCGTGTTCCGGTCCGTGACCTGCTGGACCCGGACAACCGGGTGATGGCCACGGTGAGCCGGGCCGGCCAGTCGTTTCAGAGCCCCGCGTTTACGGTCAACAATGTGGTGGTGTGGGGCTTTACCGGGATGATCCTCAACCAGCTCTTCGAACAGCTGGGATGGGCGGTTCCTTGGGACCGCACCAACCTGCTCGACGTCGATACGTGGAGCAGGCTGGAGGGCTGAGGCACCGCCTGGGGCAGGAGCAGGCCGGGGCCCGGCGGGCGGTGTGCCTAGCTGGGGGCCAGCCGGGCGCCGGGCTGGCCGGAGGCCTTGTCCAGGGCGCGGGACTTGTCGAGTGCCTGGGACTTGTCCACCACGTATCCGGTGGCGGCGTTTTCCCGCACGGCGTTGATGCCCGCCGCGGCGCCCTTGATGGTGTTGAAGAGCGGTGACACGGCAACCACCGTTCCGTCCGATGCCGTCAGCTTAAAGAAATACTTCTTCTCACCGGCCATGGCGATTTCAAAAGTGCCAGCCAAAGTGCTGCCTCCCCAAAAAATATGCGTCGTTGCACGGCCGGCGGAGTTCGGTTCAGCCACCGGCCTTTCCGAGCGTAACCGGGGTCACATGCGGGGCACAACGCTACCGGCGGGTACGTTACGACGGGCGTCGGCGGCGGCTCACTTGGCAGTGTCGTAGGAGTCCACCACCGCCACGCTGACCGGAAACTCCACCGGGATCCGGCCGAACAGCAGCTCCTTGGCGGCGGCCGCGGCCTCTTCGATTGCCCGGACGCAGCCGGGCACCGCGGCGTCGGGGCAGTGCACCATGACCTCGTCGTGCAGGAAGAAAACCAGTTCCCCGGCGGGGGTGCCGTCCGCGCGTATGGCCCGGAGCCGCCGTCGCAGTTCTGCCAGCCAGCAGGCGGCCCAGTCCGCCGCGGAGCCCTGCACCACGAAGTTGCGGGTGAACCTGCCCCGCGAGCGGGCAAGGGCATCGGCCCGGCGCTGTTCCTCCGCGCTGGTGGCCCGCTGGCTGTGCCGCCAGCGCTCCGACGGCGGCGGGCTGCTGCGGCCCAGGCGTGAGGTGACGGTCCGGCCGGCCTCGCCTTCGCGGGCCGCGTGCTCCACGAAGCCGACGGCGCGCGGATACATGCGGGCCAGCTGCGGCATCAGGCGGCCGGACTCGCCCGTGGTGGCCCCGTAAATCGCGCCCAGCAGCGCCATCTTCGCCTTGGCGCGGTCGCCGCCAAAGCCCTGCGCGGCGATGCCCGCGTACAGGTCCTTGCCGCGCGCGGCCTCGGCCATGCTGGAGTCCTGCGCCAAGGCCACCAGCACCCGCGGCTCGAGCTGCGACGCGTCGGCAACGATCAGTTTGTGCCCCGGATCGGCGTGCACGGCGCCGCGGACCTGCCGCGGGATCTGGAGGGCGCCGCCGCCGCGGGACGCCCACCGGCCGGAGACCACCCCGCCCACCACATACTCCGGCCGGAACCGCCCGTTTTCCACCCAGGCGTCCAGCCAGGCCCAGCCGTTGGCGGCGTGCAGGCGGGAGAGTTTCTTGAAGGCCAGGAGCGGCTCGATCGCCGGGTGGCTGGACTCCTTCAGTTCCCACTGCCGGGTGGTCTTCACCTCGATGCCGTTGCGGTGCAGGGCCCGCATCAGGTCCTGCGGGGAATCAGGGTTCAGTGCGGGGGAGTTCAGCAGCTGCCGCAGCTCGGCGGTGAGGGCTTCGAGCCTGGCCGGCCGGTGGCCCAGGGGCGGGCGCGGGCCGAGGTGGCCGGCCAGGATCTGCTCATGCAGTTCCTCCCGCCAGGGCACACCCGTGTGCTGCATTTCCGCGGCGATCATGGCGCCGGCGGATTCGGCGGCGAGCAGGAGCTGGAGGCGCTGCCTCTTGCCGGGGGTGGCCCCGGCGCCGGACCCGTCGGCCTGGCCCAGTGCTTCCTGCTGGGCGGCGTATTCGGTGCGGAGGTCCTCGAGGGCGGGGCGGGACGGCTGCCGCCAGTCCGGATCATCGAACAGGGCGCCCTGGTCGGCCGGCGGGGGCGGCGGCTGGAGCCCCCGCGGAGGCTGCAGCTCGTCGTCCTGGGTCAGTTTCTCCGCGTTCTGCGCATAGGCGGTGTGGGCGGTGAACTCCGAATGGGCAAGGATGGCGCCGCTGAGCGTGAGGTCGTAGCAGCGTTCCAGCTCCACGCCGGCCGCCAGGAGGGCGGGGTACCAGTCCTGCGTGCGGTGCCAGATCCAGCGGGGCCGCCGTTGTTCCAGGTCCCGCACGACGGCGGGCAGCTCGGCGGCGTCGACCAGCTGAGGTGCCGCCGCGGCCGGATGCGGGGCGCCGTCGGCGGTGAGTTCCTGGAGGGCTGCGCCGTCGGCGTGGGCGGCGAGCAGCAGGAACATAAGGTCAATTCTGCCCTGCGGCGGCGGATCCCATGTCCGCGGGCTTGTCCACATAGCAGCGTGTGCGGGTTACGGCAGCGGCCGGGGGCCGGAAGAGTGTCTGCATGAGCAGGCACCAGCTACCACTTCCGGGACCCGACCCCGGGGTTCGTGCCGGGCCAGCTTCAGGGGGGTGGCTCCCGGACGGTGCGCCGGAGACGCTTCTGGTGACCGGGCTCCAGCCGCTGCGCGGCGAAGTGGAACGGATTGTGGCGGCAACCGGCGGCCGGCTGCGTACGGCCGCGAACATCAGGGAGGCCGCACCGTTCTGGGACGCCGCCGCGGCCGTGCTGCTCGGCAGCGACATCAACGAGCTGCCGCCCCGGGGACGCTCACCCGCCGTTCTCGTCGGACTCAGCGAGGACGGCGACCGCCTGTGGCAGCTGGCGGCGGCGGTCGGAGCCGAACGCGTCGCGGTGTTGCCCGATGCCGCGGCCTGGCTCGCCGAGCACCTCAGCCGCGGCCGCTCCTCCCCTCCTGGCGGGCTGGTCCTCGGGATCGTCGGCGGGTGCGGCGGCGCAGGGGCCAGCACGGCAGCCGTCTGGGTGGCCTCCGCGGCCGCCCGGGAGGGTGTGCGGGTCCTCCTCGTGGACGGAGACCCGTGGGGCGGCGGCCTGGAGCTGGCACTGGCCGCCGAAGAAACGGCGGGCCTCCGCTGGCCGGACCTGGCCGACGCCAGCGGCACCATCGACCCCCGCCAGCTGGCCGATTCCCTGCCGCTGGCCGGCGGGTTCCCATTCCTCTCCTGGCCCGGGACCAAAGAACGGCACAGCGGAGTCGCCCACGCCGTCGTGGACGGAGTGCTCGACGCCGCCCGCCGAGGCTACGAACTGGTGGTGGTGGACATCGGCCGCGGGCCGGAAACACTGCGGACGTACGCCTGGGACTGCGACCGGATCATCGTGGTGGTCCCCGCGATGCTGCGGGCGGCAGTGGCCACGGCCCGGCTCCTGCAGGACCTGCCGCCGGTGGAGACCGTACTCGCGGTCCGCGGAAAACGGGGTGCACCGCTGGATGCCGGGCTCATAGCGGATTCGGTCGGGCTGCCCCTCGCCGGGGTTGTGCCGGAGGTGCGGCGTGCCGCGGCGGACACGGAACTCGGACGGCTGCTGGACACCGGACGGCAGCGCAGTGTGCGGCGGTTCGCCGCGCAGGTGCTGGACCTCGCCCCGGGACCCGGCGCATGAGCGCCCATGCGGCGCCGGGGCCTCCGGACGCGGGCGCCCGCCCCGGCCTTCCCCGCTACCGGGTGCCGGCCCGGGCCGCCGTGGACACGCGGCTGCTGGAGTCCGTCCGGGAAGCGGTGATGTCCGATGCCGCGCCGGTGACGCCATCGCGGGTGGCGGCGGCAGTGCAGGCAAGCGGACGCCTGCTGGGCACAGCCGGAGCGCTGGCCGCCGTCGACGGGATCAGTGCGGAACTGAACGGTCTGGGACCCCTGCAGGCACTGGTCCGGGACCCGGCAGTGACAGACATCTTCGTCAACGGCCCGGGCACCGTCTGGCTGGACCGCGGCAACGGGCTTGAAAGGGCGCCCGTGACGTTCTCCGGCGAGCCGCAGGTCCGCGCGCTGGCGGCACGGCTGGTGGCAGCCGGCGGGCGGCGGCTCGATGACGGATCTCCCTGCGTTGATACCCGGCTCGACGGCGGCTTCCGTGTCCATGCCGTCCTGCCGCCCATCTCCACCACCGGGACACTGCTCAGCATCAGGATCCGGCGCGAACGCGTCTTCTCCATGGGCGAGCTGCGGCGGCACGGGATGTTCGGGGACCTGGTGCAGGCGGTGCTGGAACGGATGGTGGAGCACCGTCTGAGTCTCCTGATCAGCGGAGCCACAGGGTCCGGCAAGACCACGCTGCTCGCCACGCTTCTGGGCCTGTGTTCGCCGCGTGAGCGGCTGGTGCTGATCGAGGACGCCGCGGAGCTGAACCCGGTCCACCCGCACGTCGTCTCGCTGGAGGCCCGGCACGGCAACGTTGAGGGCGGCGGCGTGGTGGACCTGGGGGAGCTGGTGCGGCAGTCCCTCAGGATGCGGCCGGACAGGCTGGTGGTGGGGGAGTGCCGCGGTGCAGAGGTGCGGGAACTGCTGACAGCCATGAATACCGGCCACAGCGGTGGTGGCGGAACCATCCATGCCAACACCGCGGCGGACGTACCGGCCCGGCTCACGGCGCTGGGTGCGCTCGCCGGGATGGGGCAGGATGCGGTGCGGCTGCAGGCGGCCAGCGCCCTCGACGCGGTGGTCCACGTCGAGCGGCTGGACTCCGGACGCACGGTGTCCTGCATCGGGGTACTGGATAACGGCCCGGCGGGTTTGGTGGTCGGGTCCGCGCTGGACATCCGCGACGGAGCTGTCCGCCGCGGGCCCGCTTGGCCCCGCCTCGCCGCCCGCCTTGGACTGGACCCTGACGTCGTGAAATCCGCAGACGTGGAGCCCGCAGTCGTGGAGCCCGCAGACGTGGACCCGCCGTGACCGCCCTGATGGTGGGGGTCCTGGCGCTCGCCGTGCTGCTGGCCCTGTCGCCGGCGGGTGCGCGCCGCCGCCGGTTTGGCAGGGCGCTGGCTGCCGGAACCGGCGCGGCCGGCGCCGCCCCGCAGGCTCCGTCCGGCCGGGCGGTGCACTGGCGGCGCCGGGGAGCAACTGGCGTGCCGATGAACCTGCTGGTGCAGCAACTGGCGGCTCTGTTGAAGGGCGGCCGCACCCCCGGCCGGTTATGGGATGAACTGTGGCTTCTCCACGGGGGTGATTCCGCGGCATCGCCTTCCGCGGCACCGCCGACTTCCGGGGAGGCAATGCCGTCCGGGGCGGCCATATCGGGCGGGCCGGCTGCGCTGGCCCCGGGGTCCGTGCGGCTGCTGGCTGCCGCCCGGGCGGCCGCACTGCGCGGATCGCCCGTGGGCGCGGCCATCCGTTCCGCAGCCGTGTCCGGACCGCTCGCGGGGACCGCGGAGGGCGGCGCTGCGGCGCGGGAGGGCCGGGTCTGGTTTCAGCTCGCCGCGTGCTTTGATGTTGCCGAAGCCACAGGGTGCCCGCTGGCGGAGGTCCTGACGCGCTTCGCCGCGCAGCTGGAGGCCGAGGACGACGCCGAGGCCGCGCGGCAGACGGCGCTGGCAGGGCCGCGGGCCACGGTGCGGCTGCTGACGTGGCTGCCGTTTCTTGGCCTGGGCCTGGGCATGCTCCTCGGGGTGGACCCCCTCGACGTTCTGCTGGGCACCTCCTGGGGCGGGGCGGCGCTGGCGGCCGGCCTGGCGCTGACCACCGCGGGCCGGATCTGGTCGGCGCGGCTGGTCCGGGCGGCCGAGGGACTCCAGCAGTGACGGCAGATGCCACGGCCCTCGCGGTGGCGGCGGTGCTGGCCGTCGCCGCAGTGACCGCGTCCTCCGGCGGGGCGACGGCCAGGCGGCGCTTCAGGCGGGCGGCACGGGATGCGCCCGGGGCTGGAGAGCAGGGCCGCGCGGGAGATGATGACGGACCGGCCGGGCAAGCAGCCGGGTCCGCGGACGGAACCGGGCTGAGCGATGTGGCCATGATGCTGGAACTGATCGGTGCGATGCTCGACGCCGGAGCCGGACTCGGCCGGGCCCTGTCCCTGGCGGCCGGGCTGGCCACCCCCGAGATCCGGGGCCCGCTGCGGCCGGTGGTCGCGGCGCTGGCCATCGGTGCCGACTGGGACACGGCCTGGCGCAGCTCCGCCGACCGTTCGCCGGAACTGCTCGCCCTCCGCGACGCCCTAACCTTTGCCGCGCATACGGGAGCTCCGTCCTCCGCCATCCTGTACGCCCAGGCCGCGCGCCTGCGCCGGGAACGGTTCCGGACCGCGGAGAAGCAAGCCGCGGCCCTGGGAGTGAGGCTGGTTGTGCCGCTGGGATTGTGTTCCCTGCCGGCGTTCGTCTGCCTGGGCGTGGTCCCCGTGCTGCTGGCGATGCTGCCGCGCTGACGCTGCCGCTGATGGTGGTGCCAGGGAGGCCGGGCGCCGGTCCCTGTGTTCCTCCACAGGCCGCCTGGTCCCTGACTTTTCCACTTGGCGGCACCCGCACCTTCCGGGCTTCAGTGCCCGCCCGGAAGAGTGGAAACAGCCGGCGGTCCCGCCGGAATCCAATGAAAGGACGCTCCCATGTCAGCCCATCACCCTGCCCCCGGCCGCGCCGCCCGGCCCGTCACTGCCGACCCGGAGGACGCTGAAATCCTCGAAATCTTCCCGGGGGCCAGCACCGTTGAACCGATCCGGACGGGCAACCGGGCAAGGAACCGGACAAGGAGCCGTGTAAACACCCGGGCAAGGCTGTTCGGCTCCGAACGGGGGATGGCGACGGCCGAATATGCCATCGCCACACTGGCCGCGGTGGGGTTCGCGGGCATCCTCGTGTTCATCATGCGCAGTGACGAGGTGCGGGGCTTCCTCTTGAATCTCATCCGCACGGCGCTCGCCTTGCCATGAGTCCCGTGCGGCCGGCCCGCAGAACGTCCCGCGGTGCCGTGACGGCAGAGTTCGCCGTGGCGATGCCAGCCGTGGTGCTGCTGCTCGCCCTGCTGCTGGCAGGCTCCGCGGCGGGCGTCACCCAGCTGCGGCTGGAGGAGGCAGCCAGGGCCGGCGCGCGGGCCCTGGCCCGGGGCGAGGATCCGGCCGCCGTGGACGCAATCGTCCGCCGGCTCGCGGGCAGCGCAGCGGCGCCGGTGGTAACCTCCGACGGCGAGTGGTTCAGCGTCACTGTCTCGGGCAAGGTCCCGGGCGCCGTCGGGTCGCTTCTGCCGTGGACCCTCTCGGCCCGCGCCTGGGCCCGCAACGAATCCTCCGGACCCCCGGCTGCAGCCCGGGTTCCGCCAGCGCAAACCCGGTGGCTGGATCCCGCGGCGTGAGCCGGACACAAGCGCACGGGTCCGGCCCGGACGGGCAGCAGGGGAATTCCCACGCCCGGGCGGACCGGGAACGCGGCTCCGGTACCGTCCTGGCGCTGGGGCTGGCGGTGCTCGTGATCCTCGCGGCCGTGGTGGTGGTTGTGATGGGCCAGTCGGCGGCGTCGGCGTTCCGGGCGGCGGCGGCCGCAGATCTGGCGGCCCTCGCCGCCGCTGACGCTGCCCGGGGCCTCACCCCCGGAGATCCCTGCGGTGTCGCCGCCGATGTGGCAAGAAGGAACGGCGCCAGGGTGCTGAGCTGCGCGGAAGGGAGCGGCAGCACAGTGCAGGTCCGCACCGAGTTGGAGGTGCCCACACCGCTGGGCCGGGCCACCGGCCTGGCCAGGGCAGGGCCGCCGCCGTGAGCTGGGGCAGGCTCGCCGCCGTGAGCCGCGGCCGGCAGACAGGGCTAGGTCTGCAGCGGTGCGGCGGCGTGGTCGGACAGCCCGGTGTGCATCTGGTCCGTGGCGTCCTTCAGGAGCACATCGATGAGGGTGACGGCCGCGTCCTTGTCGAGCGGGTTGTTCTTGTTGCCGCACTTGGGCGACTGCACGCATGACGGGCAGCCCGACTCGCATTCGCAGGCCTTGATGGCATCGCGGGTCGCGGCGAGCCAGACCCGCGCCTTGTCGTAGCCCCGCTCGGCGAAGCCCGCCCCGCCGGGGTGGCCGTCGTACACAAAGATGGTAGGCACCCCGGTGTCGGCGTGGATGGCGGTGGAGACCCCGCCGATGTCCCAGCGGTCGCTGGAGGCAACGAGCGGCAGGAGGCCGATGGCTGCGTGCTCGGCAGCGTGCAGCGCGCCGGGGAACTGCGCCTCGATCAGCCCCGCACCCGTCAGCGAGCGGTTGTCCACCACAAACCAGACCGCTTTCGTAAACAGGTCCCTGGCGCCGAGCTGGAGGGGTTCCTCACCGAGGATCTCGTTGGAGATCAGGGCCTTGCGCTGGAAGGACACCACCTGCGTTGTCACTTTCACATCCCCGAAATGCACCGCCACGTCGCCCCACTGGGTGGTGCGCAGCGTCTCGAGCACCTCGATCTGGGTCACGTCCCGGGCCGTGGTGTAGTAATCCGGGTTGGCCCGTCGCACCATCACGCAGTGGTCGTCCTCGTTCAGGTCCTCCACCACGTAGCTCTCGCCCTGGTGGACATACACGGCACCGGTGTGGGCCTGGTAGTGGGTCTGCGGCGAGTCCATGGTCCCGAGCAGGGAACCTGTTTCCGCGTCCACGATGCTCACCGGCCCGCCGCCGTCGGCCCGCAGGTTCACCATGGCCGCGGCGCTTTGCGGGTGGGTCCAGAACCATCCGGCGGGGCGGCGGCGCAGGTAGCCCTGGGCCACCAGCCGGTCCAGCAGCTTCTCCGACGTCGCGCCGAACAGGTCCAGTTCCGCGTACCCCAGAGGCAGCTCGGCGGCGGCGGCGCACAGGTGGGGTCCCAGTACGTAGGGATTGGACGGGTCGAAAACCGTGGCCTCCACCGAGACATCGAAAATCGCCTCGGGATGGTTCACCAGGTAGGTGTCCAGCGGGTCGTCGCTCGCCACAAACGCTGCGATGGCATCCTGCCCGGCCCGGCCGGCCCGGCCGATCTGCTGGAACAGCGACGCCCGCGTGCCCGGCCACCCGGCCACCAGCACGGCGTCGAGGCCGGAGATGTCGATGCCCAGCTCCAGGGCCGACGTGCTGGAGACCCCCAGCAGCTCGCCGGACCGGAGCGCTTTCTCCAGGGCGCGGCGCTCCTCCGGCAGGTAACCGGAACGGTAGGCAGCCACCCGCTGCGGCAGGCTGGGATCCACCTCGACGAGGAGGCGCTTGGTGATGGAAGCGATGGTCTCGGCACCCCGCCGGGACTTGATGAAGGCGATGGTCCGGATCCGCGAGGACACCAGGTTTGCCAGCAGGTCGGAGGTTTCCGCGACGGCGGTGCGGCGCTCCTTGGCGCCGTTTTCACCCTTGAGCTCGGTAAGGGCCGGTTCCCAGAACGCGACCGTGGTGGCGCCGTGGGGCGAAGTGTCCTCTGCCACGGCACGGACCGGTGCGCCGATGAGCCGGCCGAACGAGGTTCCGGGCTCGGACGCAGTGGCGGACGCCGCAATAAACACCGGCCCCGAGCCGTCAGGGCTGTAGTACTCGCAGATGCGGCGCAGCCGGCGCATCAGATTGGCCACGTGGGAGCCGAAAACACCGCGGTAGCTGTGGGCCTCGTCCACAATCACGTAGCGGAGCCGGCGGAAGAACCGTGCCCACCACGCGTGGTTGGGCAGGATCCCGAAGTGCAGCATGTCCGGGTTGGCGAGGATGAAGTTGGCGTGGTCCCGGATCCACCGGCGGGACGCGGGGTCCGTGTCGCCGTCGTACGTCTCGGCCCGGACCGTGGGGAGCTTCAGCGCCCGGATGGCGGCCAACTGGTCCGCTGCCAGGGCCTTGGTGGGGGAGAGGTAGAGGGTGACGGCGCCGTCGTCGTGGATTTTGCCCGGATCGGCAAGGACCCGCAGCTCGGAGCGGTGGACCGCGTCCAGCGCCGGGAGCTGGTAGGCGAGCGACTTTCCCGAGGCCGTGCCGGTGGCGATGACCACGTGGCCGCCCGCGTGGGCGACGTCCGCGGCCTGGATCTGGTGGCGGTACGGCTCGTGGATCCCGAGCGACCCGTAGGCCTGCACCAGGTCAGGGTGCACCCACTCGGGCCAGGGGGCATGCACGGCCCGGCGGGCGGGGATGGTGCGCACATGGCGGAGCTGTTCCGGGTCCGGGCCGCGGCCCAGCAACGGAATCAGGGACTCATGTGGGTTCACCCGTCCATTCTTTCACCCGAGCTCAAATCGTCCGGGAGCCGGGGTGAACCGGGAAACCCGGTACCAGCCGGCCCGGTCAGCCGACTGACAGGTCGGAGCCCTCCGCGGAGGTCGAGAGCATCAGCACATGGCAGACCGGGGTCCAGCCCAGGTGCGAGTAAAGCTTCTGCCCGTCGAGGGAGGCGAGGAGCAGGCCGGTTTCCACGTCGTGCTCAAAAGCCTGGGCGGCGAGGGCCCGCATGATGAAGCTGCCCAGGCCGCGGCGCTGGAATCCCGGCTCCGTGACGATCTTGTCGAAGATTGCCGTGTGGTCCACCACGAACACCCGCCCGCTGGCTGCCACCTCGTCCCCGGCGTAGACCATGGCGTGGTGGACGCCGTCGGTCCGCGACGGCACCCACCGGAGGTCGTCATCCGGCAGCCAGGGATCCTCGGCGTCCTGGGTCTCCATGTCCACGATCATCATGGTCTGCGAAGCCGACGTGACGTTGAGGCCGTGCTGCTGGGCGAGGAAGGTGTACTTCGCGGTGTCGTTGGTCAGGACGGTGAGGATCCGGGCCGGTGCCTCCGCGGTGGCGGCGGCCAGGGCCGCGAACTCCGCCTCGGACGGATCGTGGGCGAAATACTCCCATTCGTGGGTGGTGTCCGCCCTGAACGCCGCCGGGAACCGGCCCTCCCGGCGGATCTCATAACCCCGGCAGCCGGCCCAGCCGGTGACCCAGATCTCCAGCAGGTGCGTGGTGTCTTCAACCATGGCCTCAAGACTCATGTGATGAGACTATTCCCGTCCCGCCGCAAGCAACAGGGGCCGGGTCGGGGAACCGGCCGTGCTTACGCAATTGTGACCGGACGGCCCGGGCGGCACCCGGTCGGAGGCGGCGCGGCCGGAGCCGGCCCGGACCGGGGCTGCGCAGCCCGTCCCGGCAGGCCGGCGGCCGGCCCCGCCCGGTACCCTTTAACCGTGGCTTTGAACAGAATTGTGCTCTTTTACGGCTTTACCCCGCTCGCCGACCCGGAGGCGATCCGGCTCTGGCAGCGCGCCCTGTGCGAAAAACTCGGGCTGACCGGACGCATCATCATCTCCAAGGACGGCATCAACGCGACCGTCGGCGGTGAACTGAACGCGGTCAAGCAGTACGTGAAGACCACGCGGGAATACAAGGGCTTCCACGGCATCGACGTGAAGTGGTCCGAGGGCAGCGCCGCGGACTTCCCCCGGCTGAGCGTCAAAGTCCGCGACGAGGTGGTGTCCTTCGGTGCCCCAGGCGAGCTCAAGGTCGACGCCGGCGGCGTCGTGGGCGGCGGGAAGCACCTCAAGCCGGAGGAGCTCCACGAGCTGGTGGAGTCGCGGAAGGCGTCGGGGGAGGATGTGGTCTTCTTCGACGGCCGCAACGGCTTCGAGGCCCAGATCGGCAAGTTCAAGGACGCGGTTGTCCCGGACGTCGCCACCACCCATGACTTCATCCGGGAGCTCGACTCCGGCAAGTATGACGGGCTCAAGGACAAGCCCGTGGTCACCTACTGCACCGGCGGCATCCGCTGCGAGGTGCTCTCCAGCCTCATGGTGAACCGCGGTTTCAAGGAGGTGTACCAGCTCGACGGCGGGATCGTCCGCTACGGCGAAACCTTCAAGGACCAGGGCCTCTGGGAGGGCTCCCTCTACGTGTTCGACAAGCGCATGCACCTGGAGTTCAGCGACGAAGCGAAGACCATCGGCGAATGCGTCCGCTGCTCGGCGCCCACCAGCAAGTTCGAGAACTGCTCCAACCTGTCCTGCCGCACGCTGACGCTGTACTGCCGGGACTGCGCCGCCAGCCCGGAGACGCTGCGCTGCCCGGACGGCTGCGCCGCCTGAGCCGGGAACGTCAGATCCGGCCCACCCGGTAGGCGAAGTTGGCACCCCTCCGGGCCTCGACCTTGATCTGCAGCATCACGCCGGCCGGCAGATAGACCACGTTCACCCGCGACGTCCCGCACCGTAGGTTCAGGTCCACCAGTTCAATGTCGCCGTGGCCGATGCTGAACGACACCCGCCGCGGGCTCCGGCAGGCCAGGGTCAGCGCGTAGCTGCCTGCGGGCAGGCTGGCGGTGCTCTCCTCATGGTCCTCCCCGGGCGCCAGGACGCCGTAGTTGGTGTGGAACACCTGCTCCCCGGTGTCGGGGAGCGCCTCCGCCGCCCACGCGTCCAGTTCTTCGCCGGAGACGGGCTGATTGAGCCTGGGGTCCGGCGTCAGCGCCGCATCGGTGAACGTCGGGGCAGCTGTTGGCTCGGTGGCGGTGGCGAAACCGTCGTCGTATTCGTACGCGCAGCCGGCCAGGCCGGTTCCCAGCGCCAGCCCAAGGACGATCGCCACGGCGGAAACCGCGCGGATCCGGGGAACGCCCGACGCCGGAAGAGTGGGCATACGCTGACTTTAAGCCCGCCGTTGCCCCGGCGCCAGAGTCGGGCGGCGGTCAACCGGAGCACCTGGGTCCGTCTACGTCCCCGGACCCGTGAAGCTGATGCGGATCCCCGCGACGGCGCCCGTTCCGGGCCTGGGAACACCGTCGCCGAACCGGATCAGGTGGGCCGAGACGGTCCCTGGCTCCAGGTCGACCAGCGCCTCGGTCAACGTGCCGCAGTCGATGCTGCGCTCCAGGAGTGAGCCGCCCCCGCGGGCCCCCTGGGTCACGGACAGGTGCGCGTCCGGTGCCCCGACGCAGGCTGCGGTGACCTTGTACTGGCCGGCCTTCCGCACGGGTCCGGACGTCGCGAATCCTGCGCCGGGGGTCTCGCCGATCCCGCCCGATCCGCCGAACAGGAAATCCTCCGCCCTGCCGTCGAGGACGGTACTGAGCTCCAGCAGATTGCGGTCTTCGGCGGCCACGACTTGCGGGTCCCTGGTGGGCAGCGGTGCCCTGGGAGGGTGCGACCGGGCGGAGGGGCTGGCTGCGGCCGGTTCCGGTCCGACGTCGTCCGCGTATTGGCACCCGGCCAGCCCGACGGCGGTCACCGCCAAGAGCGCGGCGGCTCGGCGCGTCCGGTGCATACCCCCAGTAGCAAACATGTTGCGAGCCTAACGGCCGGGGCCGCGGGCGCAAGTCACAAAGGCGCAAGTCACACGGGCGCTCGTCACGCGGGGGCGTGCCGGTCTGGCAGCTATTCGGCGGGCGCCAGCTGGTAGGCGTAAATCAGCGGGGCGTCGACGCTGGAGGCGCTGATGCGGAGCGTTCCGGCGGCAGGGACGTTGATGCGTGCGGTCTCGCGGCTTCCGTTGCACGCCGCTCCGG
Organism: Arthrobacter sp. EPSL27; assembly: GCF_001512305.1. Taxonomy (GTDB): domain Bacteria; phylum Actinomycetota; class Actinomycetes; order Actinomycetales; family Micrococcaceae; genus Arthrobacter. The sequence continues at coordinate 1,109,173 of NZ_LNUT01000005.1, read as the reverse complement.
GCTCGCCCAGCCGGGCATCGTCCAGGGTGACCTCGAAGAATGCCTTGCCGCCGCCGTCGCAGGTAATGGTCAGGATATAGGTGCCGGGGGCAACCTCCGGCGCGGTTTTGACGATCGGATCGCGGTTGAGGATCTTTCCCGCATCCTCGAACACCACCCCGCCGGCGGAGGGAAGCGCTGTCGCCTTCCAGGCCGGCACGTCCGCGGATTCGACGGAACCGGCCGGGGAGCATGCCGTGGCGGCCAGGACGACGGCGGCACCCGCCGCGATGCTGCGGGCGCGCCGCCGAAGGGTTGCCGCGCGGGCGGGGTTCAGAGGGGAGAACATCCCTCCAACTTACCGCTGTTGCGGGGCGCTCCAGACCGGCGGAGTCAGGCGCCCGGCCCCGCGGTGAGCTCCAGCACCCGGCCCCGGTGCAGCGCGAGATAGACCCGGTCGCGCAGGATATTGGCCTCCCCGTCGGTCAGTGTCCGGTCCAGCGGCTGCAGGACCAGCCGCAGCAGGACATTCACCTCGGTGGGAGCGAGCCGGAGCCGGTGGACGGCAGCGGGCGGAAGCCCCGACGCCGGCGTGACGGACCTGACCTCCAGGGCTGCCAGCAGCTCGGAGTCCGGCCCGAGGGCGGTCCGTGCCCGGTCGCCCAGCAGTTCGACGTCGGCCTCTGCAGCGGAGCCGAGGACCAGGGACAGGTCGCGCCGGACCTCCGGCATGGCCGACACGGGACGGTAGGGGCCCAGGTCCAGCAGCTGGTCCTGGATGCCGGGCACTTCCGAGCGCAGGAGACGGATGTCCCGGATGCCTTTGCGCAGCATCAGGGCCCGGTCCAGGCCCAGCCCCAGGGCGAGGCCGGCCCAGCGGCGCGGATCCAGCCCGGAGCCGCGGAGGACCTGCGCGGCCACCAGGCCGCACTCGGCCAGTTCCAGCCATTCCCGGCTGCCGTCCGGCTGGGTCACCAGCACATCGAGCTGCCGGCCGGTGTCCGTGTAGCTGTGGGACGCCGGGGTGGCACGCCACTCCAGGCCCGGGTTGGCGGACGGGGGGAGAACGGCCTCCACCACGGCCGCCATCATCTGGTCCAGCTCAGCGGCGCCGAGCAGGCCGCGCGCTTTGAGCCGCCACAGGTCCGCCTGGTGCGGGGCGCCAACGTGCGTGCGGTCGATCGAATCCCGCCGGTACACCAGGCCCGGCAGCACGTGCAGCCGGTCGTAGTGCCCCATTTCCGGGCGGAGGGAGTCCAGGAGGGCCGGTACTCCCGCCGATGTGTGGCTCCGCAGCATCACCGTGGGGCTGACATGGCGGGAGTAGCGCGAATCTCGGGTGACGTCGTCGGGGGAGTAGCCCAGACGGTCGTAGTTGTCCGCGGTTGCCACGAGCGGGCTGAGCCGGTGGGTGTCCACGCCGATGCCCCAGAGATTTTCCAGGGCCGACGTGATCTCCGCCAGCAGCAGGGACATCGCGTGGGGACCCTGGGCGGGGTCGGACAAATCGCGGAGCGCCAAGGCGGTCTGCAGCTCGGCGGGGGTCAGATAGTTCTTCATCAGGGGTCCTTTGGTGTCAGTGCGGGAGGGGAGCTTCACCCTCAGCCGCTGCGCCGGACGGACCCCGGCGGCTGCAATTATGCGCGCGACAAGAAGCCCGTGCGGCCGGAAAGCGGCCGAGGGCTGGTAAATCGCTGCTGCATGCGCATACGGCCCATGGTACTGCAGGCGGCAGGCACCCGAGGGGGCCACGCTTGACCTTGACGCAACGTCAAGATTTACCATCGAAGTACGGCCCGCAAAGGGCTGGCGGCGGACGGAGGCAGGCACATGGAATGGTCCGTGCAGCAGACGGCCAGATACGCCGGCACCACCAGCCGGACCCTGCGCCACTACGACGACATCGGGCTGCTGAAACCCAGCCGCACCGGCGGGAACGGCTACCGGTTCTACGACCGGGATGCACTGGTTCGGCTGCAGCGCATCCTGCTCCTGCGGGACCTGGGGCTCAGCCTTCCAGCCATCGCAGAGGTCCTTGACCACGAGCCGGATGCCGCCCGGGCGCTGGGCCGCCACCTTGAGTGGCTGCGGCAGGAACAGGACCGGCTGGCACGGCAGATCGCCGCGGTCGAGCGGACGCTTGAAGGACTGGCAGAAGGAGGAGGAATCATGGCGGAAGAGATGTTCGACGGCTTCGACCACACCCACTACAAAGACGAGGTGGAGGAGCACTGGGGCAAGGAAGCCTACGCCACCAGCGACGCCTGGTGGCGCGGGATGGGCCCGGCCGAGAAGGATGCCTGGCAGCAGCGGTCCCGGGAGTTGGGCAGCGACTGGAACGCCGCCGCGGAATCCGGCGCCGCGGCGGACAGCGCCGAGGCGCAGGACCTGGCCCGGCGGCACGTCGCCTGGCTCACCGGAATCCCGGGCACCCCGGCCGCGGCGGCCAGCAGCAGCGACGTGAAGGGCTACGTCACCGGGCTCGCCGAGATGTACGTCGCTGATCCGCGGTTCGCCGCGAACTACGGCGGGCAAGCCGGAGCCGCGTTTGTCCGCGACGCCCTGCGGATCTACGCCGCCCGGCACCTCTAGGGCCGGCGCCTCCAGGGCTGGCGCCTCCAGGACCGGGGCCCGGGGCCGCGGCAGGCCGGGACTAAGCTTGTCCGGTGACTCCCTCAACGCATTTCACGGCCGGCAACACCCCCGATGCGCCCCGCAGCGACCTCCCCGGCCTCCTGGATTCGCTGGCCTCGGACCTGCGCGGCATCGGCTACACCGTTGACGGCGTCGCCGGGCTGCTCGGCCCGGCCGCCCACAGCGCCCTGGCCCGCGACCAGCTGGTCCCCGCGCTGATCGCGACCGAAAAAGCGGGCACGGCGGAGGGGGCGACGGCGGCGCGCGCCGCCGTCGTCCGCCTCTGGCTGCTGGCCGAAGCGCAGCCCGCTGCCACCCTTGACGCCGCCCTGCCCGGCCTCCGCACGGAGGGCCTGCTGGAACTGGGCCTGGTGGAGCCGTCCGATGACGGCCGGATCCAGGCGAAGGTGGACCTGCGGCCCTACGGCTGGGAGAAAAATGACGACGGCAGCGGCGGGGCGGAGCTCTGGGTGGCCAGCGATCTGGCTGCCCACCAGCGCCCCGGGGTGCTGCGCCACGACCACGTGCTGGGAATCGGCCAGGCCTCCACCACCCTGGTGCAGGTCACGGCCCGCCGGCACGTGGCAACGGCCCTGGACCTCGGCACCGGCTGCGGCATCCAGACCTTCCACCTGCTGCACCACGCCGAGCACGTCACGGCCACCGATATTTCCGCCCGCGCCCTCGCGTTTACCCGCTTCAACCTGCTGCTCAACGCCGGCGAGCTGCACCTGGACCCCGGGGCCCTGGAATCCCGCGTGAGCCTGCGCCTGGGCTCAATGCTGGACCCGGTGGCCGGCGAGGAGTTCGAGCTGGTGGTCTCCAATCCGCCGTTCGTGATCACGCCGCGCAGCCTCGGCGAAGCCGCCGCGGACCAGTTCACCTACCGCGACGGCGGCCTGCCGGGCGATGAGATCGTCGCGTCGCTGGTGCGGGCCCTGCCCGGGATACTCACCCCCGGCGGAACAGCCCAGCTCCTGGGCAACTGGGAGATCCCGGCGGGGGCTGACTGGGCGGAACGCCCGCAGAGCTGGGCCGGGCCGGACACCGACGTCTGGCTGATCCAGCGCGAGCAGGTCTCCCCGGAGCAGTATGCCGAGACCTGGCTGCAGGACGCCTCCACGGCCCGCGACCGGGCGCTCTATCAGCAGTCCTACGCCGCCTACCTGGACGATTTCGCGGCCCGCAACGTCGAGGGGATCGGCTTCGGGATGATCTGGCTGCGGCGGCCCGTGGGCCGGCCGGTGCTGCGGCGCTTCGAGGAGATCGCCTATCCGATCGAGCAGCCCGTCGGCCCGCACCTGGGCGCCGCCGTCGAACGTGTCGACTGGCTGGCCAGCCACGAGGTGGCGGACGCGCACCTGGTGGTGGCCGAGGACGTCACCGAGGAGCGGCACCAGCGCCCGGGGGCCGAACACCCCGGCGTCATCCTGCTGCGCCAGGGCGCCGGCCTCCGGCGGACCAACCTGTTGAGCACCGAACTGGCCGGCTTCGTCTCAGCGTGCGACGGCGACCTGACCGCCGGGCAGATCATCGGTGCCCTCGAGGCGCTGCTGGGCGGCGGCGAGGGCTGGGACGCCGGGGCCTTCCGCGCCGGGCTCCTCACCGAGGTGGGGAACCTGGTGCGCGACGGCTTCCTGCTGCCCGCCTGAGGCCGCCGGTACAGCAAGTCCCGCCGGGGAACCCGCCGTGCCCTCGCTGCCGAACCGCGGCAGGACGTACGCGGCGCAGGCCAGCGCCACCAGGACCCCGCACACCCCGGCGAGCAGGAAGCTGATGCGGATGGGCAGCAGCGCGCCGAGCAGTCCGCCCAGGGCCAGCGCCCCGATCGAGACGGCCCGGGTCAGGCCCCCGAGGATCGCCATCGCCTGGCCCCGCCCGCTTTCGGGGATCCGCAGGATGGCGATCGCCCCGAAGCAGGCGTTCAGCACGCCGCACGCCGTCCCCATGGCGGTGTAGGCCACAAACAGCAGCTCCACGCTGGGCACCAGGGCCATCATCCCCAGGAAGGCGGAGGTGAGGGCCATGGCGGCCAGCAGTGCGCGCAGCCGGGCCGGCGCCGTCCTGATCCGCCCGGCCAGCGAGGCACCCACGGCCATGCCGAGCCCAAACGACGCCGCCAGCAGTCCGTACTGGGTTTCGCTGGCGCCGAGTTCGTCGCGGGCCAGGAAGACTTCCAGGACGTTGGTCGCCTCGCCGACGGTGATGAAGAACAGGGCGCCCAGCACCAGGGCCCAGACCAGGCGGTCGCGGCGGAGCAGGCGCAGCCCGTCCAGCAGGGCGGGCTTGTCCTTGCCGGCCCGTTCTGCGGCGGTGCCGCGCCGGGTCCGGATCAGCAGGGCACCGGCGCCCATGGCCAGGTAGCAGCCGCTGGCCACGGCAAACACCAGGCCGGATCCGCCCCACCCGCTGAGGAGCCCGCCCGCGGCGGGACCCACCATGGTGGCGACCATTATGGTGGCCTGCATGGTGCCCAGCGCCCGCGGGGTCCGTTCCTCGCCCACGATCCTGGGCAGGAGCGCCTGCCAGGTGGGCCCGGCCACGGCCTGGGCGGTGTCGAGGAGGAAGGTCATGGCGAACAGCACCGGCAGGTAGTTGTCCAGGAACTGCATGCCCAGTCCCATCCCGGCGACCGCGGCGGCGCTGACCACGGAGGACGCCGTCGCCAGCGTCCGGGAATCGCGGGTGTCCGCCAGCCGGCCGGCCCACGGCGCCAGCAGCACCAGGGGGAGCGCCGAGCAGAACAGGTAGGCGGCCACCAGCCAGGGGCTGGCGATGGCGGTCTGCCCGGCCGCGGCGAGGTTCTGCAGGTGGAGCATGACGCTGATGATGACGGCGCCCATGCCGGCCGTGGCAGAAAAGCGGGCGCTGCTGGCGAGGAGGAAATCGCGGTTCCGCCAGAGGGGCTGCTCGGCCTGGGGCCTACCCGGCAAGGTGTGAAGGACCTGTTTCATAAAGGCAAGCTACGCGCCGCCGGGATGCAATGTCAAGCATTTCTTTCATAGTTTGGCGGTGCTCGATAGACTGGAGGGGTGAACGCAGAATCCTCCCCGGCGGAGCCGCCGGCAGCGCCGGCGGCCAAACGCCGGCAGCGCCCGGAAAAGAAAGTGGAAATCACCGACCCGAAGGCGATCCGGGCGCTGGCCCACGCCGCCCGGCTGGAGGTCATTTCCGAACTGTATTCAACCCAGGTGAGCCGGACGGCCACCGAGCTCGCGGCGCAGACCGGCCTCACGCCGAGTGCCATGAGCTACCACCTGCGCGCCCTGCAGAAGTGGGGCATCGTGGTGCCGGCCCCCACGGCCGGCGACGCCAGGGAGCGCCGCTGGAAAGCTGCGGGCACCGACTTCACCATCAATTCGGGCGGGGGAGTGGCCAGCCCCGAGTTCGCCGTCCTGGACCTCGAACTGGACGCCTACCGGCGGCGTGTCAACGCCTACGCCAAGGACCGCGACGAGCGGCGCCAGCGCGGCGAGGCCGGGGACTCCTCGTCCGTGGTGCTGGCCAGCAACCTGCTCTACCTGACCCCGGACCAGCGGGCTGAGCTGAACAACCGGCTCTTCGACCTGCTGCGGGATTACGAGCTGGAGGACCCGGACCACGTCCCCGAAGGCGCCGAGCGCATGGCCACCATGTGGTCGATGATCCCGGATGACCGCGGCAAGGCTCCGGCGTCGCCCTGAGCATTCCGGGCAGCCCGGAAGTCGCGTCCGGACGCCCCTGATTTCAGGCAGGATGCGCGGGAATCCGCAAAATATGGTGAACTAGGCGGGTATGGGCTCATCTGCCCGAGAAACCTTTTTCTGTAGGAGCACCGTGCCAAGCAAGGCCAAAACCGGTAAGAAACTCGTGATTGTGGAGTCTCCCGCCAAGAGCAAGACCATCGCCAAGTACCTCGGCGAGGGCTTCATCGTTGAGGCCTCCATTGGTCACATCCGCGACCTCCCGCAGCCGTCGGAACTCCCCGCGGAACTGAAGAAAACCCCGGTGGGCAAGTTCGCCGTCGACATCGACAACGACTTCAAGCCCTACTACGTGGTGTCCCCGGACAAGAAGAAAAAGGTCGCCGAACTCAAGGCCCAGCTCAAAGACGCTGACGCTCTTTATCTCGCAACCGATGGGGACCGCGAGGGCGAGGCCATCGCGTGGCACCTGCTGGAAGTGCTCAAGCCCAAGGTGCCGGTCTACCGGATGACCTTCGGTGAAATCACCAAGGAAGCGATCCACCGCGCCATGGACAACCTGCGCGACGTCGACCAGGACCTGGTGGACGCGCAGGAGACCCGCCGCGTGCTGGACCGCCTCTATGGCTACGAGATCTCCCCGGTGCTGTGGCGCAAGGTGGCCCGCGGCCTGTCCGCCGGCCGCGTGCAGTCCGTGGTGACCCGCATGGTGGTGGACCGCGAACGTGAGCGGATGGCCTTCAAGGCGGCCTCCTACTGGGACCTGACCGGCCAGTTCGGCGCGGACTCAGGCTCCTTCAAAGCGAAACTTGCCATGGTGGACGGCGCCAAGGTGGCCAGCGGCCGCGACTTCAACGACAACGGCGAGCTCACGTCCCGCAATGTGGTGCACCTCGACGAGGAACTCGCCACAGCCCTGGCCGCCGGCCTGCAGAACGCCGACTTCAAGGTCCGCTCGGTCGACACCAAGCCGTACACGCGGCGCCCGGCCGCGCCGTTCACCACTTCGACGCTGCAGCAGGAGGCCGGCCGCAAGCTGCGGTTCTCCTCGAAGAGCACCATGCAGGTGGCCCAGCGGCTGTACGAAAACGGCTACATCACCTATATGCGTACCGACTCCTCCGCGCTGAGCAACGAGGCCGTCACGGCCGCCCGGCGCCAGGCCTCGGAGCTGTACGGCCCCGAGTACGTCCCCGCGTCCCCGCGGGTCTACAGCGGCAAGGCCGCCAACGCGCAGGAGGCCCACGAGGCCATCCGCCCCGCCGGTGACTCCTTCCGCACCCCGGCGCAGGTGGCCCAGCAGCTTTCCGGTGACGAGTTCCGCCTGTACGAACTGATCTGGAAGCGCACCGTCGCCTCGCAGATGGCCGACGCGAAGGGCTCCACCGCCACGATCCGCCTCGGTGCGGTCACCTCCGGCGGCGCGGCCGACGGCCGGGACGCCGAGTTCTCGGCCTCCGGCACGGTCATCACCTTCCCCGGCTTCCTCGCCGCCTACGAAGAAGGCAAGGATGAGAGCCGCGGTGACGACGAGTCCGACGAGGCCCGCCGGCTGCCCAACGTGGCCAAGGACGATGCGCTCACCGCCTCGGACATCGTCGCCGTCGGGCACGAGACGTCCCCGCCGCCGCGCTACACCGAAGCGTCGCTGACCGCGGAGCTGGAAAAGCGGGGCATCGGGCGCCCGTCCACCTACGCCTCCACCATCTCCACCATCCAGGACCGCGGCTATGTCCGGAAACAGGGCTCCGCGCTGGTGCCGAGCTGGATCGCGTTCTCCGTGATCCGGCTGCTGGAGCAGCACTTCCACGACTACGTCGACTACGACTTCACGGCCGACATGGAAGCGGACCTGGACAAGATCGCCAACGGCCAGGAGGCCGGCCCCGCCTGGCTCAAGCACTTCTACTTCGGCGAGGATTCCGAACCCGGGCTGCTGAGCATCGTCAACAACCTCGGCGAGATCGACGCCCGCGAAATCAACTCCATCCCGATCACCGAGGGCATCACGCTGCGCGTCGGCAAGTTCGGGCCGTACTTGGAGAGTTCCGTTCCGACTGTGGATCCGAAGACCGGCGAAGTGGTGGAGTCCGCCCGCGCCAACGTCCCCGAGGACCTCGCGCCGGACGAGCTGACCGCGGCCAAGGCCGTGGAGCTGATGGAGACGGCGGCCCCGGAGGAGCGGGTGCTCGGCGAGGACCCGCACACCGGGCACACCGTCGTCGCCAAGAACGGCCGCTACGGCGCCTACGTCACCGAGGTCATTCCGGAAATGACCGAGGAACAGCTGGCCAGCCAGCCCGTGGAGTACTACAAGAACGGCAAGCCGAAGCCGCCGAAGAAACCTGTGAAGGCCAAGCCCCGCACCGGGTCGCTGTTCGCCTCGATGAGCGTGGACACCGTCACCTTGGATGAGGCCCTGCAGCTCATGAGCCTGCCCCGGGTGCTCGGCCAGGACGCCGAGGGCAACCCCATTACGGTGCAGAACGGCCGCTTCGGGCCCTACCTGAAGAAGGGCACGGACTCCCGGTCCATCGGCTCGGAAGAGGAAATCTTCACCATCACGCTGGAGCAGGCGCTGGAGATCTACTCCCAGCCGAAGCAGCGCGGCGCCCGCGCCGCCGTCCCGCCGCTGGCCGAGTTTGGCCCGGACCCGGTCTCGGAGAAGAACATCGTGGTGAAGGAAGGCCGGTTCGGCCCGTACATCACCGACGGCGTCACCAACATTACCGTGCCGCGCACCACCTCGCTGGAGGAGCTCACCCGCGAACAGGCCGTTGAGCTGCTCGCCGAGAAGCGTGCCAAGGGCCCGGTCAAGCGCAAGGCCCCGGCCCGCAAGGCGCCCGCCCGCAAGGCTGCAGCCAAGAAGTAATCAGGCGCGACGACGTCGCCGGATACGTTCGGAATCGCCGGAATTTTCCGGTGATTCCGCGGGTGTCCGGCGATTTCGCGTTTGCGGACCCGGGCGCAACGTGGTCGAGTAGAGACATGACTGAACAGCCCGATCACTTGGACCTCCAGCCGCTGAACGACCTTGAAGAGAAGCTTGCCCGGGGGGAGCAGCCGGACGCCAACCCCGTTGACGTCATCCTCGCCTTCCTCAACAACGAGGTGTACATCGTCAGCTCCGACGCGCTTGAGGGCGCCGATTCCCAGGTGGAACCGCTGGTGCTGGCCAACTCCGCCGGGAACCCCGTCCTGGCCGTGTTCTCCCACCCGAGCCGCGTCGCGGAGCAGTACCTGGAGGCCGCACCCAACGTGCTGGGCACCCAGGGTGCCGCGATCCTGGGCAACCTCGGCGACGAACTCGGCATGGTCATCAACCCGGGCGCAGCCTTCGGGTTCGAGATCGACCCGGAGGGCGTGGCGAACATCCGCCGCGACTTCAAGCCGGCCGACGAGGCCGACGCCGCCCCCGGCGACAGCCAGCCCTGAGCTGACAGTGCGGGCGCGGCCCGTTAGGCGGGCCGCGCTCCCGGGGGAATAATGTCACTATGCGTCTAGGCGTCCTTGATATTGGATCCAACACTGTCCACCTGCTGCTGGTGGATGCCCACCCGGGGGCGCAGCCTGTGCCGTTCGCCTCGCACAAACGCCCGCTGTCGCTGGTGCAGTTCCTCGAACCGGACGGCAGCATCAACGACGCCGGCCAGCACGAGCTCACCGAGTTCGTCCTCGAGGCCTGGGAGTTCGCCGCCAAGCACAAAGCCGAGGACCTGCTGGCGTTTTGTACCTCCGCGATCCGCGAGGCCACCAACGGCCCTGCCGTGCTGGCCCGGGTCAAGCATGAAACCACCGTGACGCTCCAGGAACTCACCGGCAGCGAAGAGGCCTCCATGACCTTCTTCGCCGTACGGCGCTGGTACGGGTGGGGCGCCGGTCCCATCCTGAACCTGGACATCGGCGGCGGTTCGTTTGAAATGGCCTACGGGGAGGACGAGCTCCCGGAACTGGCAACGTCCGTCCCGCTCGGCGCCAGCCGGCTCACCCGGGACTGGCTGGCCGAGGACCCGCCGTCGGCCAAGAGCGTCAAGGAGCTGCGCCGCTACATCCGGAGCACCCTCAAGCCCGTGGTGCGGGACTTCGAGAAGCTCGCCAAGGTCAACCATGTGGCCGGCACGTCGAAGACCTTCCGCTCGCTGGCCCGCATCGCCGGGGCCGCGCCCAGCGGCGCCGGACCCTACGTCAAGAGGGAACTCTTCGCCTCGGACCTGGGCCTGTGGGCGCAGCGCATCTCCGCCATGGAGGTCAAGGACCGCCTGAACCTGCCCGGAGTCTCCGAGGCACGCGCACCCCAGCTGCTGGCGGGGGCCCTCGTGGCGGAAGCCGCCCTGGAACTGTTCGAATTCCCCAGCATGGAGATCTGCCCCTGGGCGCTCCGCGAAGGACTGATTCTCCGCCGGCTGGACCAGCTGGTCTTCGAGGGTCCGCTGGACCCCGCGCCCCACGTGACCGGCACCGGGCAGCCCGCAGATCCGCAGACGCCCGACGGCGACGCGGCGGAGGACGCGGCGTCCGCGCCCGCCTGATCTGCTCCACCCGCCTGATCCCTGGGGCCTGACCCCGGCCTCACCGTCACGTCATCCCGGCGGCGGCCCGGGGCTTTAAACGACGTAGGCACCGGCCGTCTGCTGCGGGAAAATGGGGGGAAACCCGCTGCAGACCACCGGTGCCAGGCAGGCATCCGCATACCTGCCGCATCACTCGCACCCTCAATGAGGTAGTTACTACGTTAGGCACCAAGTTTGTGAGGACCCTGACCTGAAGATGTGAGCTGGCTGTGAATCGGGCCCGACTGCAATGATGGGGGCATGAGCAACCGAATCGCATTCCTGGGCTGTGGATCAATGAACGAGGCCATCATGGGCGGGCTGATCGCCGGCGGCGCCGACCCGGCGGACATCGTCGCCACGGTCCGCCGGGCCGAGCGGGCCGCCGAACTGGCCGAGAAGCACCACGGCATCACGGCCATCGCGGGCGAGGAAGAGCCGGACAACAACCGGCAGGCAGCCACCGGCTCCGGCGTCGTGATCCTGGGCGTCAAGCCGGTGGGCATCGCAGACCTGGCCCGTGAGGTCAGCGGCTCACTGGCGCCGGACACCATTGTCATCAGCGTCGCCGCCGCCGTCTCGCTGGAGCAGCTGGAAGCGGCCCTGCCGGCCGGCCAGCCCGTCATCCGGACCATGCCGAACACCCCGGCGAGGCTGGGACGCGGCGTGGTGTCCGTGTCGCCGGGCACGCACTGCTCCCCGGACCAGCTCCAACGGGCCAAGGACGTCCTGGCCCCCGCGGGCACCGTCGTCGAGATTCCCGAGCACCAGGTGGACGCGCTGTCCGCGGTCAGCGGCTCCGGTCCGGCGTACGCGTTCTACCTCGCCGAAGCGATGGCGGCGGCCGGCGTCGAACTGGGCCTGGACCCCGAGCTGTCCCTGCTGATCGCGCGGGAAACCGTCGCCGGGGCGGGCTTTATGCTGGCGGAGCCCGGTGCGGATCCGGCAGCCCTGCGCAAGGCCGTCACCAGCCCCAACGGCACCACCGAACGCGCCATCGCCACCTTCGATGCGCGGGGCCTCCCCGGGATCATTGCCGAAGGCGCCCGCGCCGCGGCGGACCGGGCCGCGGAGATCACCAAACAGCTGGCCTGAGCGCACCGGGGCGCACCCCATGACGGGGACCGGGCCGGGTGGCAGGATAGGACCCATGGAACTGCACATCACAGGGGACCCCGCGGCGGACAAACTGCTGGGCGACGACGCATTCGCCCTGCTCACCGGCATGCTGCTTGACCAGCAAGTGACCATGGAATCGGCCTTCGCCGGTCCTGAAAAGATCCGGACGCGCATCGGGTCCATGGACCCCGCAGAGATCGCCGGCTACGATCCGCAGGCGTTCGTCGAGGTGTTCCGGGAGAGCCCGGCCGTCCACCGGTTCCCCGGATCCATGGCCGGCCGGGTGCAGGCCCTCGCCGAGACGGTGCACCGTGACTGGAACGGGGACGCGGCGGCAATCTGGACGCAGGGGGACCCCGACGGGCCGGAGGTGCTGCGCCGGCTCAAGGCGCTGCCGGGTTTTGGCGAGCAGAAGGCGAAGATCTTCCTGGCCCTGCTGGGCAAGCAGTGCGGGCTCCAGGCCGAAGGGTGGCGCGAGGCCGCCGGGCATTACGGCCAGGAGGACGCGTTCCTGTCCGTCGCGGACATTGTGGATCCCGAGTCACTGGCCAAGGTGCGGGCCAGCAAACAGGCCGCCAAGGCCGCCGCGAAGGCGGCGAAGGCCAAGGCCTGACCCCGCGGCAGCCAGAACCAGCGGCGCCGGGAGCCCGACGCCGGGAGGAGCCCTAGTGCGGGGAGGTTGGGACCGTGACGGAACAACCGGCAGGACGGCTGCTGTCCCTCTGGGCTGCCACGGGCGGCGACGCCACGTACGCACCGGCGTCACCGGCAACACCACGGGCAAGGTCACCTCGCTGCACCGGCTTGCCTACACCGATCTGGCGGCCCGCCACTGCGAGGCCGTTGCCGCCGTCTACGGGGAGGCCAACGAGGCGGCCATTGAGCACATTGCGGGCGTTGTGGCGGCTGAGGGCATCGACTGCGGCTTCCGGCGGGTAGCCAACTACACCTACGCCGAATCCCCGGCCGCGCTGGCGCTGGTGCGGGAGGAAGCGGCACTGGCCGCGCGGCTGGGGCTGCCGGCATCCTTCACGACGGACGTGCCGCTGCCTTTCCCGGTGCTGGGCGCCGTCCGCTTCGACGGGCAGGCCCAGATCCACGCGCTCAGGTACGTGCAGGGCCTGGCCCGGGCCGTGCATGGGGACGGCAGCTTCGTTTTTGAGGAGTCGCCCGCCACCGGCTTCCGGGATGGTTCTCCGGCCGTGGTGGACTCGGAGCGGGGCTCCGTCCGGGCGAAGGACATCATTGTGGCGACCAACCTGCCGTTCGGGGACAACGGGTTCTTCGCCGAACGCTGCTACGCGCACCGCTCGTACATTGTGGCCGCACGCAGTGCGGCCGCCCCGCTGGACGCCACCTTCGTCAGCGTCGATGAGCCGATGCGCTCCATCCTGACGGTCGACGTCGGGGACGCCACCTACGTGCTGGCCGGCGGTGAAGGGCATCCGGCGGCCGAAAGCGCCGACTCCGCCGAGCGCTACGGGCGGCTTGCGGCTTTTGCCCGCGACCGTCTGGGCGCCGGGGACATCGCCTTCCGCTGGTCCACCCAGGACGCAATGCCTGCGGACGGGCTGCCCTACGTGGGCCTCCTGACGCCGGAGTCCCGGCATGTCCACGTGATCACCGGCCTGCGCAAGTGGGGCCTCACCAACGGGACGGCCGCCGCCCTGATCCTCCGGGACACACTGTGCGGCGGGGACAACCCCTGGGCCGCCGTGTTCGACAGCACCAGGAGCTCCCCGGCAGGGCTCGGGGTCGCCGCGCCTGCCGCCGCGGGCACTGCAGAGCAGCCGCCTGCGGAACCGGGGGAGGCAGTACCGGGCGACGTGGCGCCGGGGGAGGGGAAGGTGGTGGACGTCCAGGGTGCAAAGGTGGCCGTGTACGCCAGTCCCGGGGGACATGTCCAGTCGGTTTCCGCCGTCTGCACGCACCTGGGCTGCACCGTGGAGTTCAACCCGGCGGACGTGACCTGGGACTGCCCCTGCCACGGCTCCCGGTTCAGCACTGACGGCACCGTGATCCAGGGCCCGGCCACGAGGAACCTGCCCGCCGCCCCGGCGCCGGACGCCGGCTGAGGCGGTGTCCGCCGTCGGGCCCGCTACGGCCGGGCTGCGAACCGTTCCAGCAGATCCACGTGTCCGGAAACAATGAGCATGTCCCGTGAGGACACCTTGGTCTCCGGCCGGGCGTAGGTGAAGTCCTCGCCAGGGGACTTCACGCCCACAATGGTGACGCCGTACTTGGACCGGACCTTGGATTCGTCCAGGGTGAAGCCCACGGTCTCGCGCGGCGGGTACATCTTCACGATCGCGAAGTCGTCGTCGAATTCGATGAAGTCCAGCATGCGCCCGGACACCAGGTGCGCGGCGCGGACACCGGCGTCGGCCTCCGGGTAGATCACGTGGTTGGCGCCGATCCGGGTGAGGATCTTGCCGTGTGAGGGCGTGATGGCCTTGACCCAGAGGTGCTCGATGCCGAGGTCCACCAGGTTCACCGTGATCAGCACCGAGGATTCGATCGACGTGCCCACGCCTACGACGGCGGAGCTGAACTCCTGCGCGCCGAGCTGGCGGAGGGCGTCGATGTTGGTGGCGTCGGCCTCCACCACGTGGGTCAGGGTGCTGGACCACTTCTGCACCAGGTTCCGGTCGCGTTCGATCGCCAGGACCTCGCGGCCCTGCTTGACCAGCTGTTCAGCCGTGGATGCGCCGAAGCGGCCCAGCCCGATCACCAGGACGGGGGCGTTGTGGGCGGGCCGGTTAGCGGCCCCTGAGGAACTAGCCAATGATCGGTCTCTCTTCCGGGTAGTGGTACAGCTGGCTGCGCTGGCGCAAGGCCAGGGCGGCGGCGAGGGTGACGGTGCCGACGCGCCCGGCAAACATGAGGGCGGTGAGGACGTAAACGCCCGACGGCGGCAGCTCGGCGCTGAGGTTCGTGCTGAGGCCGACGGTGGCGAAGGCGGAAATGGTTTCGAAGAGCACCCGGTCCATGGACTCGTTGCTGATGTGGAGCAGCAGGAGGGCCGAGACTGCGACGAGGGTGGCGCCGGCGACGATGACCGAGATGGCCACGCGCATGGTGCCTTCGGGGATGGTGCGGCCGTAGACCTTCACGTCGGAGTCGCCGCGGGCCTCGGCGGCGATGGCCAGGAACATCACCGCAATGGTGGTCACCTTGATGCCGCCCGCCGTCGACGCCGAACCGCCGCCGGCGAACATCAGCGCGTCGGTCAGCAGCATGGTGGTGGAGTCCATCTGGTTCTGGTCCACCAGGTTGAAGCCGCCGGAGCGGGTCATCACGGAGGCGAAGAGCGAGTGGATGATCTTGTCGGCGTCGCTCATCCGGCCGATGGTGCGCACGTTCTCCCACTCCATCAGGCCCCACAGCACGGTCCCGGACACCAGCAGGATCAGCGAGACCTGGATGGTGAGCTTGGTGTGCAGGTTCCACTTCTTCCAGTTCAGCCCGTTCTGCTGGAGCACCATCACCACGGGGAATCCCAGGCTGCCCAGGAACACGCCCACCATCAGCGGGACGAGGATCCACAGATCGGTCTCGTAGGGGACGATGCCGTCCGAGTGCGGGGTGAAGCCGGCGTTGTTGAAGGAGGAAATGGCGTAGAACACCCCGTGCCAGACCGACTGGCCAAAGCTCTCGCCCAGCATGAGGAACCGCGGAATCAGCGCCACCGCCAGCGCGGCCTCGATCACCACGGAGGTCACGATGACGATCCGCAGCAGGGTGCCCACCTCGCCGAGGCGGCCGGCGTTCATGGCTTCCTGGGCGATCAGCTTGCCGCGGACACCCAGCTTCTTGCTCACCATGAGGGCCAGCAGCGAGGCCAGGGTCAGGGTGCCCAGGCCGCCGACAAAGATGCCGACCAGGATGACCAGCTGGCCGAAGAAGGACCAGTGCACCGCGGTGGACACCACGGTCAGGCCTGTGACGCAGACGGCCGACACCGCGGTGAACATGGCCTGGTGCAGCGGCGTGTAGTCACCCGTGGCGGAGGACACCGGCAGGGACAGCAGGGCGGTGAACACCAGGATCACCATGCCGAACGCGGACAGGGCCAGCCGGGCCGGGGACGTGTTGGCGATGTTGTCGATGAAGTCGCGCAGGCGTGTGAAGATCCACAGGCCTTCCCGCTCCGGAGTGCCGGGGTGCCAGTTGGCCGGGCGCCGTGACCTCGACTGGCTCTGCGTCATGTGCGACATTTCCTTGCTAGAAACTGTTTCCTTCAGTAGTAAACCACTAAACCCCGCGCAATGACCGGGGAGAGGGGTGCAGCGCTCGGGTAGCCTGTGATTGATGACATACCTGCCGGGGCTTGCACAGACCGCACTGCCGACGACGGTGGTGTGGGACCCTGCCATGACTGCCTACAACTTTGGCCACAGCCACCCCATGGCCCCGGAGCGGATGGAGCTCACTGCCCGGCTGGCCGGAAGCCTCGGACTGCTGGACCTGGACCACGTTACGGTCTCCGCTCCCGACGTCGCCAGCGACGCTGAGCTGTGCACCGTGCACAGCCCGGACTTCGTCGCGGCCGTGCGGCGGGTGAGCGCGGACCCCGGAACCCCGGACCTGGAACGGGGGCTGGGGACCGAGGATGACCCTGCCTTCGCCGGCATGCACGAGGCGAGCGCCCGCCTGGCCGGCGGTTCCCTCCTCGCCGCCGCCGCCATCCTGGACGGGAGCGCCGTGCGGGCGGTGAACTTCGGCGGCGGCATGCACCACGCGGCCCGCGAGCGCGCGAGCGGTTTCTGCATCTACAACGACGCCGCCCTCGCCATCCAGCGGCTGCTCGACGGCGGTGTGCAGCGGGTGGCGTACATCGACATCGACGCCCACCACGGCGACGGGACCCAGAGCATCTTCTGGGACGACCCGCGGGTCCTGACGATTTCCCTGCACGAGACCGGGCTGACCCTCTTCCCCGGCACGGGGTACGCCAATGAGATCGGCGGCCCCAACGCCCAGGGCACCGCCGTGAACGTGGCGCTCCCGGCCGGCACCGGGGACGGCGGGTGGCTCCGCGCCTTCCACGCCGTGGTGCCGCAGCTCGTGGCGGCCTTCAGCCCGGAGGTGATCGTCAGCCAGCACGGCTGCGACTCCCACCGGCTGGATCCGCTGACGCACCTCAACATCAGCGTCGACGGCCAGCGGGAGGCGGCCACGGCCATCGGGAACCTCGCCGCACGCTTCTGCGACAACCGCTGGATCTCCACCGGCGGCGGGGGCTACAACGTCATCACCGTGGTGCCCCGGGCCTGGAGCCACCTGATCGCCATCGCCGCGGGCCGGCCCGTGCCACTGCGCACGCCTGTGCCCGAGGACTGGCGCAGCTACGTCACCGACAAGTACGGGTCAAAGTACGGGGTGGCGCCGCCGGAAATGATGGGCGACGACGTCGACCTGTGGTGGCGCTCCTGGGAAGTCGGCTTCGACCCGAACGACGACGTGGACCGCACCGTGATGGCTACCCGCAAGGAGATCTTCCCGCTCTACGGACTGGACCCCTGGTTCGACTAAGCGGCGCCGCTAAGCCGTTCCGGTCGCCTGGGACATGGGCTTCTCGGTCTGGAACACGACGCCCGCCGCGCCGATGATCCAGCCCAGCAGCGAGAGCGAGAACGCCCCGATCAGGTCGGTGGAGGCGGTGCCCTTCACGAGCCACACCCCCAGCACCAGCATCCCGATCACGAGGTACACCATCAGCGCCGTGACGACCCGGCCGGAGAGCTTGGTGGTGATCCCGCCCGCGTCGAAGACACCTTCGCTGGCCTGTCCGGGGGACTTCCCGGCGCCGGCCTGTTCCTCCCGGCGCACCTCGGCCATGGTGAAGCCGAGGGCCGAGGCAGTCAGTGAGCTCAACGACGTCGACAGTGCCCCGGCCGCACAGACGACGGCGCCGTTCAGCCTGGGCGCGGCGCCCGGAACCTCCGGGATGAACACCCAGACCTGGAACAGCACGCTGCCCCAGACGATGACGAACAGCGCCAGGAACACGGCAGCGATGATGTTGAACAGCTGCTTTCGGAAGAAATCCCCCATGGCGGTCCACTCCTCTGCGTCGGTAGGCTGCGGCCTTACCTGCCGGGAAGGCGGTGCGTCCGTTCTAGCACCACGCCCGGGGCGGGGCAATGCCCGGCGGCTTCGGTGCGGGGGCGCAATTTGTGGATGCCATCCGGCGTATATGTCGCTAGTGTGGAGGGCATGGTGACAGACGACGTATTTGCCGTCATTGCTGAGGCAACCCGGCGTGACATTCTGGTATCCCTCCGCAACGGGGACAAAGCAGTGGGGGAACTGGTCCAGGAGCTCGACGCCAGCCAGCCCACCATTTCCAAGCACCTGAAAGTACTCCGCGAAGCGGACCTCGTGAGCATGCGCGCCCAGGGCCAGAAGCGCTACTACGCGCTCAACCCGAAACCGCTGGCCGGGGTGGCCAGCTGGCTGGAGACGTTCGACGTCGGGCAGGCCGCGGCCCCCGTACCGGCGCCTGCACCTGCCCCCGTACCCGCACCTGCTCCGGCCCACCACCGCGAACCGGAGCCGGCACCGGCCCGCGCCGCGGTACCCGAGCTGCAGCCCGTCCCGGACACCCTGGCAGCCGCCGCCACCACAGCGGCCCCGCAGCCTGCCGCGGCGCTGCAGCCTGCCGCAGCGCTTGCCGAACGGCCCGCCGGCAGCCCCTTGAGCCCCGCCGTCGTGATCCCGGTCGGCGCGGCGGGCGACGACAAAATGCCGCAACAGATCGGCCGCACAGTGGGACGGGCCGCCACCCGGGCCGCCGACCTCCTGGCCAGCCTGCCGAAGTTCGGGCGCAAAAAGTAGCCGCAACCCTCGCGGCGCACTGACGTCCAGCACCGCCGGAGTGTGGCCTGCGCCACGCCATTTCTGTCACACGGGACGTCCTCCGCCGCCCGAATGGAAATCCCATCCGGCCCGGTGCAACCATGGAAAGGCTTGTTTGGTGCGCCCAATGGTGGGCGCTGAGGTGGAGGAGATGCAATGGACGCACGGCTGGAAGCCATCCGGGACACAGTGCTGGCACGGAATCCCGGTGAGGCTGAGTTCCACCAGGCCGTCACCGAGGTCTTCGAAAGTCTGGGCCCGGTGCACGACCGGCACCCGGAGTTCCTTGAAGGCGCCGTCCTGGAGCGGCTCTGCGAACCCGAACGCCAGATCATCTTCCGTGTCCCGTGGGCGGACGACTCCGGCCGCTTCCAGATCAACCGCGGTTTCCGGGTGGAGTTCAACTCGGCCCTGGGCCCCTTCAAGGGTGGCCTGCGGTTCCACCCGTCGGTGAACCTGGGCATCGTGAAGTTCCTCGGCTTCGAACAGATCTTCAAGAACGCCCTGACCGGGATGCCGATCGGCGGCGGCAAAGGCGGCTCCGACTTTGACCCGCGCGGGCGGTCCGACGCCGAGATCATGCGTTTCTGCCAGGCGTTTATGACCGAGCTGTACCGCCACATCGGCGAGTACACGGACGTGCCGGCGGGGGATATCGGCGTCGGCGGCCGGGAGATTGGGTACCTCTTCGGGCAGTACAAGCGGATCACCAACCGCTACGAATCCGGCGTCCTGACCGGCAAGGGCATCTCCTGGGGCGGCTCGCTGGTGCGGCCCGAGGCCACCGGCTTCGGCACCGTGATCTTTGCCGAGGAAATGCTCAAAACCCGCGGCCTGTCCTTCGACGGCCAGCGCGTGGTGGTCTCCGGCTCCGGCAACGTCGCCATCAACGCCATCGCCAAGGCCCAGGCGCTCGGTGCCACCGTGGTGGCCTGCTCCGATTCTTCGGGCTACATCGTGGACGAGGCCGGGATCGACGTCGACCTGCTCCGCCAGATCAAGGAAGTCGAACGCGGGCGGCTCAAGGAATACCAGGCCCGCCGCTCCGCCGTCGACTATGTGGACGGCGGCTCCGTCTGGGATGTTGACGCCACCGTCGCCCTGCCGTGCGCCACGCAGAACGAGATCGACGGCGACGCGGCCGCCCGGCTGGTCCGCAACGGG
This sequence comes from Arthrobacter sp. EPSL27, assembly GCF_001512305.1. Taxonomy (GTDB): domain Bacteria; phylum Actinomycetota; class Actinomycetes; order Actinomycetales; family Micrococcaceae; genus Arthrobacter. The sequence goes on along the minus strand of NZ_LNUT01000005.1, from coordinate 1,089,183 downwards.
CTGCTCGCGGTGGGGGAGGGCGCCAACATGCCATCCACCCCTGACGCCGTTGCGGTGTTCCAGGACGCGCGGATCCTGTTCGGCCCGGGAAAGGCCGCCAATGCCGGCGGTGTGGCAACGTCCGCGCTGGAAATGCAGCAGAACGCCAGCCGCGATTCCTGGTCGTTTGCGCACACCGAGGAACGGCTCACCGAGATTATGGTCGGCATCCACGACCGCTGTGCCGCCACCGCCGACGAGTACGGGGACCCGGGGAACTACGTGCTGGGCGCGAACATCGGTGGCTTCGTCAAGGTTGCCGACGCGATGCTCGCCCAGGGCCTTATCTAGGCCCCATATCTAGGCCCAGGAAGCGTTCCGCCGGCGCCGAGTTGGCAGTTCGCGGCAATGTCCTTCGGGAACACTGCCGCGAACTGCCAACTCGATTGGGTGCGGGCTACTTCTTGAGCAGCCGCACGTGGTCCGGGGTCAGGTCGGAGATCCGGCTGACGCCCAGCAGGGCCATGGTGCGGAGCATGTCCTTTTCCAGGATCTCGATGGCCCGGTCCACGCCCGCCCGCCCGCCGGCCATCAGCCCGTACAGGTAGGCGCGGCCGATCAGCGTGAAGTCGGCGCCCAGTGCCAGGGCGGCGATGATGTCCGCGCCGCTCATGATGCCGGTGTCCAGGATGACCGCCGCCTCGCTGTGGTCCGCCTTGAGCGCAGCCGAGACCTCCGGGAGCAGGTGGAACGGGATCGGCGCCCGGTCCAGCTGGCGGCCGCCGTGGTTGGAGAGCACCACGCCGTCGGCCCCGTGGTCCACCACCCGGCGGGCGTCCTCTACCGTCTGGATGCCCTTGACCACCAGCTTGCCCTTCCAGGTTTCCCGCAGCCAGTCGAGGTCATCGAACGTCAGGGTGGGGTCGAACATGGAGTTGATCAGGTCCGCGACCGTCCCGGTGTAGCGGGAGAGCGAGGCGAAGGTCAGCGGCTCGTGGGTGAGGAAGTTGAACCACCAGGCCGGCCGGTAGGACGCGTCCAGCACGGTCTTGAGGGTCAGCGCCGGCGGGATGGTCATGCCGTTGCGGACGTCGCGCAGCCGGGCCCCGGCGACGGCGGTGTCCACGGTGACCATCAGGGTGTCGTTGCCGGCGGCCGCGGCACGCTCGATCAGCTCCAGCGACCGGTCCCGGTCCGTCCACAAATACAGCTGGAACCAGTTCCGGCCGTCCGGCGCCGCCGCGGCCACGTCCTCGATGGAGGCCGTGCCCATGGTGGAGAGCGTGTAGGGGATGCCGGCGGCCGCGGCTGCCTGAGACCCGGCGTATTCGCCCTCGGACTGCATCATCCGGGTGAATCCCGTGGGGGCGATGCCGACCGGCAGCCGGGACGGCTTGCCGAGGATCTGCGTGCCGAGGTCCACGCGGGAGACATCGCGCAGGATGCCCGGCCGGAACTCGATGTCCAGGAAGGCCTCGCGGGCCCGGCGCAGCGTGATCTCAGCCTCGGCGGCGCCGTCGGTGTAGTCGAACGGTGCCTGCGGGGTGCGGCGCTTGGCCATGTCCCGGAGGTCCCAGATGGTGCTGGCCCGCCGTAGCCGGGCCGCGCGGCTGAACTCCGGCTTCTTGAACTGCATCAGCGGGGCCAGGTCCGAATACTTGGGGACGCGGCGCTTGAGGGCCGCCGGAATGAGGTCCGGCAGGGCTGCTGCGGGGCGGTTGTCCGCGCCGGTGTCTGCGGGCCGGGTGGGCGCCTCGGGGTTGCCGGGTTCGATCGTCTGCGTCATTGCTGCCTCCGGGCAGGTCTCGGGTCCTGGAACTTCCTGCACAACACCCTAGGGGGTGTGTGGTCCAACCACAGTCTAAGGGTGTGGTTGGACCACATCAAGTACCATTGGCCTATGCGTACGCACCAGCTCGTCCTGCAGTGGATCGAGGACCAGCTTTCCAGTGGCGAGCTCACCCTTGGCGGGCGGCTGCCGGCCGAGCGCTCCCTCGCGGAACAGCTACACGTCTCCCGCACCTCCGTCCGCGAGGCCATCCGGGTCATGGAAGCCATGGGCGTGGTCCGGGCCGGCGTCGGCTCGGGCCCGGACGCGGGCACCGTGGTCATCGCCGACCCGACGGCGGCGCTGGGTTCGGCGCTCCGCCTGCATGTCGCCACCTCGCACCTGCCCGTGAAGGACATTGTGGAGACGCGCGTGCTGCTGGAGTCCTGGGCCGCTTCCCGCGCACACCCGGACGCCCCGGCGCTGGCGGAGGCGGCCAGCCTGCTGGAGCAGATGGAGAACTGCTCCGGGACGGAGGAATTCCTCGCCCTGGATGTCCGATTCCACCTGGCCTTGGCCGACGCCGCCGGCAATGCGGTGGTCAGCGCCATGATGGGCTCCCTGCGCGAGGCCATCCAGGCCTATGCCGGGCGGATCACCGGCAGCCTTCCGGACTGGGACGCCACAGCCGCGCGGCTCCGTGCCGAACACCGGGGCATCCTGGCGGCCATCAAGGACGGCGACGGCGGCAGCGCTTCGCAGCTGGTGGCGGACCATATCGAGGGCTACTACGCGGAAGCCGGGCTGGGAGCCGGGGCCTGACCCGGGCGGCTGATCGCGGCGCGGGTCCGTCCCCGGGCCGGGCCAGGCCCGCCGGGAGTGGTCGCAATGTTACGGGCCGGATTTTGCCGGGCGGACCACCGCCGGGCTATGGTCAACCCATGACTAACCGTTGGTATGCGTATTTTTCGTTGGCTCTGGAGGGGCCCGCGTCTAGCTGACACGCATCCAACCTTCCTTCAGAGCCAACAGGGCAGAGATCATTCTCTGCCCTTCGCCATTTCCCGGCGGGCTCTGATCTGGGCCCGCTCCGCACCCCGGAACAGGACCCCCAATGAGCATCGAAGCAGCCCCCGAATCCCAGCAGTCCACCTCTAACCTGCGTGTCAGCGAGTTCACCCCGCTGCCCACCCCGCAGGACATGGCCGCCGAACTGCCGCTGGACACCCGCCTGGCCGACGTCGTCGCCCGCGGCCGGGACGAGGTCCGCGCCATCATGGACGGCGTCGACGACCGGCTGCTGGTCATTGTGGGTCCCTGCTCCATCCACGACCCCAAAGCCGGTCTGGAATACGCCCGCCGGCTGGTCAGCCAGGCCGAAAAGCACAAGGAAGACCTGCTGATCGTGATGCGGGCGTACTTCGAGAAGCCGCGCACCACGGTGGGCTGGAAGGGCCTGATCAACGATCCCCGGCTCGACGGCAGCCACGACATCGCGGCCGGCCTCCGCGCCGCCCGCCGCTTCCTGCAGCAGGTCACAGCCCTGGGCCTGCCCGCCGGCACTGAGTTCCTGGAACCCATCAGCCCGCAGTACATGGCGGACCTGGTCTCCTGGGGTGCCATCGGCGCGCGCACCACCGAAAGCCAGATCCACCGCCAGCTGGCGTCCGGGCTGTCCATGCCGATTGGGTTCAAGAACGGGACCGACGGCGACCTGCAGGTCGCGCTGGACGCGTGCAGCGCCGCGGGTGCCGCGCAGGCTTTCCTCGGCATCGACGGCGACGGCCGGGCCGCCCTGGTCTCCACCGCCGGGAACCCGGACACGCACATCATCCTGCGGGGCGGGCGCAAGGGCCCCAACTACTCCGCCGACGACGTTGCGGCCACCACGGCCAAGCTGGCCTCGAAGCAGCTCAACCCGCGGCTCATCGTTGACGCGAGCCACGCCAACAGCGGCAAGAACCACCACCGGCAGGCGGAAGTGGCCCTGGAAATCGGCGCGCAGCTGGAAAACGGCGGGGAGTCGTCGGCCGCCATCGCCGGCGTCATGCTGGAGAGCTTCCTGGTGGGCGGGGCACAGAACCTGGACGTGGCCGAGCACGCCGCCGGAACCGACGATCTGGTCTACGGCCAGAGCGTCACCGATGCGTGCATGGACTGGGACGTCACGGCGTCGGTCCTGGATCAGCTCGCTGCCTCCGCGCGCACGCGCCGGACCCGGGCCTAAGGACTCTGGCCGGAGGATTCAGCCGTTCCTCTTTCACACGGGCACCATCAGCCCCTACAGTATCTAGTACATGGTTGTTTGATGGCTCAGCATCGGCACACCGCCATGTCGTTCTGATAAGGCTGCCGTTCGCTTGAGCAAAGGAATAGGGACATGTCTCCGGAGGCTAACTTCTCCAACGCACGCTTCTTGACCGTGGCCGAAGTCGCGGAGGTCATGCGCGTGTCCAAAATGACCGTGTACCGCCTGGTCCATTCCGGAGAGATGCCCGCCGTGCGTTTCGGGCGCTCCTACCGGGTGCCGGAGGCCGCCGTCGAGCAGTACCTCAAGGGTGCTGTGGTGGACGGGAACTCGGAAACAGCCTGAGGTCCCCGCGTCTTCTGCGGCCGGAATCAGTGCCAGCAGGCGCCGGAACGGGCTCGCGGTCGTGGTGTGCCCCCGATAGGCGGTACCCTGTTAAGGAACGTTTTACGTCATTGTAAGAACCTGTCAGTTGTGCAGTCTGCTGCTAAGCCCGCGGACCCTTCCCAACAGGCAGGTACTGCATCTAGCCGGTAAGGAACTTTCGTGGGTTCAGTTATTAAGAAGCGTCGCAAGCGTATGGCCAAGAAGAAGCACCGCAAGCTGCTTCGCAAGACGCGCCACCAGCGTCGCAATAAGAAGTAGAGCTACCTCACTTCATGGAAATGCCCGTTGCCTTCCAGGCGGCGGGCATTTTCATTTCCGTCGTGCGCCAGGCGCGGGCTCACCGTCCCGACGCGGGTTCAGACTGGCGACGCGCGTAGGTACGACCGACGCGGGTTGACCTGGGCGCTACGCTTTCGAACCCACGCTACGCAGATACGCGTAGCGCCCGGCCGGAAGCGCAGCGTCCAGCAGGAAGCGCAGCGGGAATGGGCCGGCGCAGGCCTGGTCGACGCAGGTTCAGTCCGGTGCGGGGTTGGTGCGGTGAGGGCCCGGTCGGTCCGGGGTCAGACTGTGGGGCCGCGGAAGCGGGAGAACCCGCGCCACAGGCCGTAGATGGCGCCGCCGACCGTGGCGGCCTTGAGCCCCAGGGTGGCTGCGCGCCGGCCGGAGCGGAAATCGTAGACCGGCCAGTTGTGGTCGCGGGCGTGGCGGCGGAGGCCGGAATCGGGGTTGATGGCGACGGGGTGGCCCACCATGCTCAGCAGCGGAATATCGTTGCGTGAATCGCTGTACGCCCAGCACCGGGCCAGATCCAGCCCCTCGGACTCGGCCATCGCCTGGACCGCCACCGCCTTGGCCGGGCCGTGCAGGATCTCGCCCACCAGCCGGCCGGTGTAGGAGCCGTCCTCGATCTCACCCACGGTGCCGAGGGCTCCGGTGAGGCCCAGCCGGCTGGAGATGACGGTGGCCACCTCGATCGGCGTCGCCGTCACCAGCCACACCCTGCGGCCGACGCGGAGGTGCTGCTCGGCCAGAGCTTTGGCGCCGGGCCAGATCCGGGATTCGATCATCTCGTCGTACACCTCTTGGCCGAGGGCCTCGATGTCCTCAACGGTGAAACCGGAGGCCAGGCCCAGGGCGGTGTCGCGGACGGCGTGCACGTCATCCATCTTTTCCCCGCGCAGCACAAACATCAGCTGCTTCCAGGCGATCCCGATCGCCTGGGGGATGGTGAAGGCGCCGCGCTGGTGCATTTTCCGGGCCACATGGAACAGGCTGGCCCCCCGCATGAGGGTGTTGTCGACGTCGAAGAACGCGGCTTCGCCGTGCTGCGGGGCTGCAGCGGGCTCGGTGACCACGGCGGCGAACTTCTCTTCGGGCATGCCACGAGTCTAGTCAACGCCGGGGCAGGTTCCCGCCGCCCGGGCCGTGGCAGCGCCGCGGATGTTCCCGGCGCGTCGACGGCGGAGGCCCGGCCGGGCTACCGTGGACCCATGCCGCATCCCGACGTCGTCCTCATCACCAAAGCTGACTGCCACCTCTGCACGGCGGCGCGCGCCGCCGTCGAACGCGTCACCTCGGGACTGGGGATCAGCTGGCGGGAACAGTCCGTGGACGACGACGCTGACCTGCGGGAGCGCTTTGCGGAAGAGATCCCCGTGGTCCTGGTGGACGGCGTCCAGCGCGATTTCTGGAAGATCGACGAGGCCCGGCTGGAACGGACGCTGCGGCGGGCGCTGGGCCAGCAGGCCTGAAGCGGCGTGGCGGCTGGCAGCCGCTGCTTTGTTTGCTGAACTGCGGGGGCTCTAGAGTGGAAGTCACAACGCGACTCAATGGAGCAGATAGTGACTTCGCTGGATTCATCCCCTGACGCGCTGCCCGGGGGAACGGGGCCTGCTTCCAAGCAGATTCCGCCCGCGGCCGTGGCCCGGCTGACCATCTATCTGCGCGCCCTCACCACACTGCTCTCCGAAGGCATTGACCGGGTCTCCTCCGAATCGCTCGCCGAAGCCTCGGGCGTCAGCCCCTCCACGCTGCGCAAGGACCTCTCCTACGTCGGCTCCTACGGGACACGCGGTGTCGGCTACGAAGTTCAATACCTCAACCGGCATATTGCCGCCGCGCTGGGCCTGACGCACGACTGGAAGGTCGCGATCGTCGGTGCCGGCAACCTGGGCAAGGCTTTGGCCCGGTACGGCGGGTTCGAATCCCGCGGCTTCGAGATCGTCGCGATCTTCGATGCGGACCAGATGGTGGTAGGCAGCGAAGTGGGCTGGCTGCGGGTGAGCGACGCCGCCGACCTGGAGCCGGTGCTGCAGCGGACCGGAGCCAACATGGTAGTGCTGGCCCTGCCGGCCGCCGTCGCCCAGGACGTCTGCGACCGGGTGGTGGCCGCCGGCGTGCGCAGCATTCTGAGCTTTGCCCCGGTGATGCTGCAGGTGCCGCCCGGGGTCAACCTGCGCAAGGTGGACATGGCCACGGAACTGCAGATCCTGGCGTACCACGCACAAAGGGCGCAGGACCCGGAAGATGCCGACTAGCTTTCAGTCGGTTCCTCCGGCTCCCGCGCCCTCAGCGTCGGTACCAGGCTTTATCGTCCGGGCAGAACGGGCTGGTTAGTACCGGCCCGGCTGTCCGTAGGGGTTGGCGAACGGCTGGCGCTTGCTGAAGTACGGCGCCGCGGCCGGAAGGTACAGCATCACAATGCCGGCGATGCCGAGGAGGACCGCCAGGGTGCCGAGGCTCAGCGGGAAAATGCTGAAGATCGACAGGGCGGCAAAAACGGTGCCGAGGATCCGGGCCCAGTTCTTGCCCTTGCGCACGTTCAGGGCGACCAGCGCGTAAAGTCCGGAGCTGATCAGGGCGAACACGAGGATGCTGCCGACCAGGACGCCCCGCATGTCCTCGTAGCGGATGTCAGCGCCGCTGCCGGCCATCTGCTGCTCGAACATGTTCCGCATCTCCGGGGAGTCCAGCGTGCCGAGCGCCATCAGCAGGGAGAGGATCCACACCACTCCGGAGGCGACGATGAGCCAGAAGGCCGTGTTGACGAGCTTGGGCATGCCGGACGTGGCCTGCGGCTGCTCGGACGGGTACTGGGCGTAGGGCGACTGGCCATACGCGGGCTGCCCGAACGGCTGGGCCTGCTGGTTGTACTGCGGCGGGTTCTGGCCGTACTGCGGTGCCTGCTGGCCGTACTGGGGGTTCTGGCCATACTGCGGCGCCTGCTGGCCGTACTGAGGGTTCGAGCCATACTGCGGCGCGGACGGGGCCTGGCCGTACTGCGGCGGTGCCGACGGCGGATTCTGGCCGTACTGCGGAGCCGACGGCGGGTTCTCCCCGTACTGGGGGGCGTTCTGGCCGTAGCGGGGCTCCGGCTGTTCACCCGGCTTGGGGGAGTCCGGGTTCGACGGCGGGACTGGCGGGATGCTCATGGCGTTCCTTTGCGTGGCGGTCTGGTTCGGATACCGGAAACAGCGTCCTGCCCTGCCCCCAGCATGGTTTAAGTCCACCGTACCGCGCAGCGGCGCCCGGAGGGATCATTCCGGAGAGGTATTCTCGCGGCACCGCCGGGCTACGTGCCCAGGGTCAGAAACGGCCCCGCAGGGAAGCGAACCACGCCTGGGAGTTGGGCAGCCACATCAGCACCGTCGCCACGAGGCTGATGACGAAGCCCGGCCAGCTGCCGCCTCCCCGGCCGTCCGCCGCGCCGGCGTTGAGGGCAGCCAGCACCAGTGAGATTCCCGCGACGATCGTGAGCGCGAAGCGGGCCCATTCGCGGCCCTCCTTCATCTTCATGGCGAGGATGACCTGTGCTGCGGAGAGGGCGAGGGCCACCAGCACCAGCAGGAGCACCAGGAGCCCCATGCCGGGGACCACGGCCAGCAGCACAAAAGCCCCGAAGAGGCCGATCACGCCGCCCAGCAGGCCCAGCAACCCGCCGATGAGCCAGATCCAGTAAGCGACCTTCAGTTCGGTCGGCATCTGCGGCACGGTGAACATGCCGGAGAACCCGCCGCTGGGCATGGCGTCGTAGAAGTTCCGCGGCCGGTCCGCAGGCATTTCGAAGCGGAAACCGGTTTGCTGGCCCGGGGCCTGGTAGCCGGCCTGGTGGCCGGGCGGCGGCTGGTAGGCCTGCTGGCCCGGGGGCTGGTAGCCCGGAGGTACGGAACCTGCGGGCGGAACATTGCCCTGCCGAGGCGGCTGGGCACCGGGCTGCTGCTGCGGAGGTACCTCATTGGGGTTGCTCATGGCACTCACTTTAGACCGCGAAAGTGCCGGTATCGATGGAATCTGAGCGTGTTGCGGAGCATGTCGGGACGCCCCGGACGCGCCCGCCGCTCAAGCAAAACACCCCGTTCCGTCGCGGGGACGGAACGGGGTGCCTGCTGCGGGTCGGGGACCGGCTGGATGTTGCTGACTAGGCAGCGGGAGCGATGAAGGCCAGTTCGAGGTTGATGCCCACCTTGTCGCTGACCAGCACGCCGCCGGCTTCGAGGACGGCGTTCCAGGTCAGGCCGAAGTCCTTGCGGCTGATGGTGGTTTCGGCGGTGAGGCCGGCGCGGGTGTTGCCGAACGGATCGACGGCCACACCGTGGAGCTCGGTCTCGAGGGCCACCGGGCGGGTGACGCCCTTGATGGTGAGGTCGCCCTGGAGCTCGTATGCGTCGCCCTTGGGGACGATCGCGTTGGAGACGAAGGAGATTTCCGGGAACTTCTCGACGTCGAAGAAGTCTTCGCCGCGGACGTGGCCGTCGCGGTTGACGTCGCCGGAGTCGAAGCTGGCGGTCTTGATGGTGGCGTTGACCTTGGAGTCGGCCACGTTTTCGGCGAGGTCCAGGGTGGCCTCGGCGTCCTTGAACTGGCCGCGGACCTTGCTGATGCCTGCGTGGCGGACGGTGAAGCCGATCTCGCTGTGCGAGTTGTCCAGGGTCCAGGTTCCGGTGGTGACGTTGGCGGGGAGTGCCATGGTGTTTCTCCTTGAGTCGGGTGGGTACTGCCGGTGGTGATGCTCTGATCGTTAGTTGAAGCCACATTCGTTGAAGTCTCAACTAACTGCTTCACCCAGTATAAACATGCATTTGCATCTTTTATTCCAACTCCGGGGAACATTTTTCAAAACTCCTCAGTTCTACTTCTTGTAGAAGATTTCGTCATTGCCCCTGCCCTTTGAGAAACTGGTACACATGCCCCCAGCCACTGTTCATCTGCTCCGCCACGGCGAGGTCCACAATCCCGAAGGTGTCCTGTACGGCAGGCTGCCCGAATTCCACCTCTCCGAACTGGGCCGGGAGATGGCCCGGATGCTCGCGGAGCACTTCAGTGAACGGTCCGCGCAGGGCGCAAAGATCGTCCACCTGGCCGCCTCGCCGCTGACCCGCGCGCAGGAGACGGCGCAGCCCATTTCCGAGGCGCTCAACCTTGAGATCGCCACGGAAGCCCGCATCATCGAGGCCGCCAACTACTTCGAGGGCCTCCACGTCGACAAGGCGGAGATCCTCAAACTGAAGCACTGGCCCATGCTGCGCAACCCGTTCCGGCCGTCCTGGGGCGAGCCCTACAAGGACCAGGCCGCCCGCGTCATGGCCGCGGTGCAGGACGCCCGGCTCAGGGCCATCGAACTCGGGGGCGAGGGCGCTGAAGCCATCCTCGTCAGCCACCAGCTGCCCATCTGGGCCACGCGGCTCAGTGCCGAGGGCAAGCCCCTCTGGCACGATCCGCGCAAGCGGGAATGCACCCTCACCTCGGTCACGTCGCTGACGTTCGACGACGGCGGGAACCTCCTGCGCGTCGATTACAGCGAGCCTGCGGCCGCCCTACTCCCCGGTGCGTCCAGCACCCCCGGAGCCTGAGCATGAACAGCAACAACCCCAACGCATCAAACGTCTCCCGCCGCAGCTTCCTGACGGCGGGCGGCGGGGCCCTCGCCGTCGTGCTGGGGCTCTCCGGCTGCGCGAAGGAAGATGCCCTGGCGCAGCAGGCCCGGGCCGGTGACAACAAGAACTACGTGGCCGGCGACGGCTCCGTGACCGAATTCGCCGTCGGGGACCGCAAGAGCCCCGTGACCCTCCAGGGCACTCTGTTCGACGGCACCACCGTCACGGCCGAGGCGTTCCAGGGCAAGGTGACCGTGCTGAACTTCTGGTTCGCGGCGTGCGCGCCCTGCCGGGTCGAGGCGCCGTCGCTGGAGGCACTGCACCAGGAATTCAAGAGCCAGGGCGTGCAGTTCTTCGGCGTGAACCTCCGCGACGAAAAGGCCGCCGCTGAGGCGTTCGACAAGACCTTCAACCTGACCTACCCGAGCTTCAACGACAAGGACGGCGGCGTGCTCCTGGCCGTGTCCGGGCTGGTTCCTCCGGGGGCCGTGCCCACCACGCTGGTGCTCGACAAGCAGGGCCGCGTGGCGTCCCGCGTCCTCGGCGAGATCCAGAAGGGCACCCTCAAGTCCCTCATCGCCGCCGCCGTGGCCGAGTAGCGGAGCCGCCGCCGTGAACAGCCCCTTCGCCGAAGCCATCCTGAGCGGATCGCTGCTGCTTGCCATCCCCGTGGCACTGCTGGCCGGCCTGGTCTCCTTCCTGTCGCCCTGCGTGCTGCCCCTGGTACCCGGTTACCTGGGCTACGTCACGGGACTGACCGGCGTCGACCTCCAGAAGCAGAAGCGCGGCCGCATGCTGGCGGGCATCGGGCTGTTTGTCCTGGGCTTCTCGGTGATTTTTGTGCTGCTGGGCGGCGCGTTCGGGCAGCTGGGGACGCTGATCACCGGCTCCGAGAACGCCTGGATCACGCAGGTCCTGGGGATCCTGGTGATCATCATGGGCGTGGTGTTCATGGGCGGCTTCGGCTGGCTCCAGCGCGACGCCAAAATCCAGTCCAAGCCGCCGGCCGGGCTTTGGGGCGCCCCGCTGCTGGGCATCACGTTCGGCCTGGGCTGGGCGCCGTGCATCGGCCCCACCTACTCGGCCGTGCAGCTGCTAAGCCTCTCCGGCGGATCCTCGGCGGCCAAGGGGGCGTTCCTGGCGTTCGTCTACAGCCTGGGCCTGGGCATCCCCTTCCTGCTCATAGCCCTGGCCGTGCGCCGCGGGATCGGCGTGATGTCCTTCTTCCGCAAGCACCGGCTCGCCATCCAGCGCATCGGTGGCGGAATCCTGGTGGGGCTGGGCGTGCTGATGGCCACGGGCGTGTGGGGGACCTGGGTCTCTGAGCTGCAGTACTGGTTCCAAACCGATGTGAAATTGCCGATCTGATGAGCGAGCGAGTGAACGAAAAGAAGAACCTCCCAGCCAACGGCAGCAAGCGCACAGGCACTAAGGCAGCCACGCCGGCCAGCCCCGTGGCGGCGGCGAAGGCTGAAGCTGTCCTGCCCGCGCTTGGCCCGATGGGCATGCTCCGCTGGGCCTGGACCCAGCTGACCAGCATGCGCACGGCCCTGTTCCTGCTGCTGCTCCTCGCGGTGGCGGCCGTTCCGGGCTCGCTGTTCCCGCAGCGCCCGGCCAACCCCGCCAACGTCACGCAGTACATCAAGGACAACCCGGACTACGGCAAGATCCTCGATGCGCTCCAGCTCTACGATGTGTACTCGTCGGTGTGGTTCTCGGCGATCTACATCCTGCTGTTCATCTCGCTGATCGGCTGCGTCGTCCCGCGCGCCATCGCACACTACAAGGCCATGCGGTCGCAGCCGCCGCGCACCCCCGCCCGGCTGTCCCGGCTGCCCGAATACGGCACACTGGTGATCCCCGCCGACGCCGGGATCCCGGCGTCGAGCGCCATTTCCGACGCCGCCGGGCTGCTGAAGAAGCGCGGCTACCGCGTGGACGTCCGCGACGCCGACGGCGCCCGGCCGTCGCTCGGTGCCGAACGCGGCTACCTGCGCGAAGTGGGAAACCTGGTGTTCCACACCTCGCTGATCGGGGTGCTCGTCTCTGTCGCCATCGGCGGCCTGTTCGGATACAGCGGACAGCGCATCCTCGTGGAGGGCGACACGTTTGTGAACACCCTGGTCGGATACGACCAGTTCTCGCCCGGAACCAACTTCCAGAGCAGCCAGCTGCAGCCCTACTCGGTGCAGCTGGACAAGTTCCAGATCACCTTCGACCGGGAATCCCAGGGCAAGGTGGGCCAGCCCATCGACTTCAAGGCCGACGTCACCACGAAGGAATCCCCGGACGCACCCGCCCAGAAAGAGGTGCTGAAGGTCAACGACCCCCTCACCCTCGGCGGCACCAGCATGTACCTCACCGGCAACGGCTACGCCCCGGTGGTCACCATCCGCGACGGCGCCGGCAACGTCGCCCTGCAGGGCCCCGTGGTGGCAAAGCTGCAGGGCGACAATTACTACTCCTCCGTGGTCATCAAGGTCCCGGACGCCAAGCCGGACCAGCTCGGATTCCAAGGATTCTTCCTGCCCACGGCTTTGGTCACAGACCAAGGCGTGTCCTACAGCGGTGATCCCGAGCTGTTCAACCCGAGGCTGACCCTGAACTCGTTCTACGGCGACCTTGGACTGGACAGCGGCGCCCCGCAGAACGTCTTCGAGATGGACATCAAGAAACTCACGCCGCTCAACGCCCGCAACCTCGACGTCGGCGGTATCAGCCTGGCCCCGGGCACCAGCTACACGCTTCCCGACGGCAAGGGCTCCATCAGCTTCGACGGCGTCAAGCGCTACATCGGCGTCGACATCCACCACAACCCCGGCCAGCTGTACGCGCTGATCTTTGCGCTCCTGGCGGTGGCCGGCCTGGTCACGTCGCTGTACGTGAACCGCCGCCGCGTCTGGGTCCGCACCGGAACCCACGAGGACGGCCGCACCATGGTGGAGTACGGGCTGCTGGCCCGCGGCGAGGACCACCGGCTTGCGGGCGAGTCCGCCGCGATCCGGAAGCTGCTTGCCGGCGCCTGGAAGCTCGACGACGGTTCCCAGTCTGCTCCCAGCGGAACAGCGGATAATGGCCGGGCGGACGCCACGCTCCCCGGCAACCCCACAGCAGACTTCATCCCGTCATCAGCAGGCTCTTCCGAGTCAAAGAAGGATCAGTAATGCTCCCCATCAACGAAACCATGGGCCAGTACAGCGAGTTGTTTATGCTCCTCGCGGCCGGCACCTACACGGTGGCTTTCATCGCGTTTGCCTGGGACCTTGCCAAGAGCAGCAAGACGCTGCGCGCCGTTGACCTGAAGGCCGCCGAGCTCTCGGGTGCCGACGCCGCCCGCGTTCCCGTGGCTGCCGGCGTCGGGGCCTCCGCAGGTGCCGTTGACCGGGCTGAGGCGGACGTGGCCGGACCGGCGGGACGGGCCGAACGCCCGACGTCGGCCGGCGGCGCCGGGAATGCCGCAGGCATCGGGCTGACCGCCGACGGCGACATGCGCTACGCCGCCGAACGCCGCGTCCCCGCCCGGGTGGCCGTCGCGCTGACCGTGTTGGGCGCCGCCATTCACGCGGCCGGCGTCATCACGCGGGCCATCGGAGCCGGCCGGGTGCCGTGGGGCAACATGTACGAGTTCCTGACGACGGGCGCGTTCGTGGCCGTGGCCGTCTTCCTGCTGGTGCTGGTCCGCCGCGACCTGCGCTTCCTGGGCACGTTCGTGGTGGGGCTGGCGATCGTCATGCTGGTGGCCGCCTCCGTGGCGTACTGGACCCCGGTGGGTCACCTCGTTCCGGCGCTGCAGAGCTACTGGCTGATCATCCACGTCTCCATCGCCGTGCTGTCCTCGGCCCTGTTCACCCTGACCTTTGCGATGTCCGCCCTGCAGCTGGTCCAGTCGCACCGGCAGAAGACCATCGCGGCCGGCGGCGCCGACAAGCTGGGTTTCATGCGCCTGGTGCCCAACGCCCTGAGCCTGGAGAACCTTTCCTACCGGATCAACGCCATCGCGTTTGTCGGCTGGACGTTCACGCTGATGTTCGGCGCCATCTGGGCCGAGAAGGCCTGGGGCCGCTTCTGGGGCTGGGACACCAAGGAAGTCTGGACGTTCGTGATCTGGGTGGTCTACGCCGGCTACCTGCACGCCCGTGCCACCCGTGGCTGGACCGGAACCCGCGCCGCCTGGCTGTCGATTGTGGGCTACCTCTGCGTGGTCTTCAACTTCACCATCGTGAACCAGTTCTTCAACGGCCTGCACTCCTACTCGGGGCTGTAACCACCCTCGCCGGGAGTCCCCGCTCATCGATTTGCCACGAATGGCCGCTAAACCACCCCGTTTAGCGGCCATTTGCGGCAAACGGGTGGTGTGTGCCGGTCCGCGAGCCTCGTCGATTCGCCACGAGTGGCCGCTAAACCACCCCGCTTAGCGGCCATTCGTGGCAAATGGGTGGCCGTGGTCAGGCGGTGCCGTGTTGCGCTGTGAACTCCGGCCGGCTTTCGCGGTCCAGCCGCGCTCCGTCAGCGCCGCGCGTACCCGGATCACGGCCGAGGGCTCCCTTCCTGCTGGCCCGGGTTCCAGGTCCCGCTGCGTCAGCACGATAACCCGCCAGCCGGCATCCCGGGCGGCTTCATCCCGGAAGATGTCGCTGCGGCGCTGGGCCGGATCGGCGTGATGCCCGCCGTCGTACTGGATTGCGATCTTTTCCCGCTGGTAGGAAAGGTCCGGGTCCTCGATCCACCCTCCGGTCTGGTCGAGAAGGGGGACGTTGATGGCGGGCTCGGGCAGGCCATGGCGTACCAGGAGCAACCGGAGTTCGGTTTCCTTGGGGGAGTCCGTGTTGGCGCGCATCAGCGACCGGGCGCGCAGGGCACGCCGGTAGCCGGTCCGCCCCCGTTTCCCGGCGAGGAACGCATCCAGGGCATCGAGCGTGGTGAGCGGGCCGCGCCGGCGCACCAGGAAGTCCCCGGCGATCACCAGATCGTCGAGGCTGAGGATGCCGGTGAGGTCGAACCAGGTACGCAGCGGGGACGTGCAGCGCACCCAGGCTCCCGCCACGATTTCATCCGGTTCAAGCGATAGCTGGTGGCCCACGACGCCCCTGTACCGCACGGCCCGCCGCCCCGAAACGCTGGTCAGGTGGACCAGCGCCGGATTCACGAGCGCCAGCGGCAGCGGGAAGCCCCACAGCACCGCCGCGGACAGATGGCTCACCACAGCGCCCGTCACGGCGGTCAGGGCACGCAGCCGTTCCAGCAAGCTGTCAAGAGTGGGTACCGGGGCGCGCACGCCGTGGCACGGAGCGGCGAGGTCCCGGGCGCGGGTCCGACGACGGCTCAGCCCGGCCGCCCGGGCCTCGGCCACGGTGAAAGGTTGGTTTTTCAGCTGCGGGGGAAGCTCGCTGGGCAAGTGCATACGAGCATTCTGCGCCCGCCGGAAGGGCGCCCGGACGTTATCCACAGTGTGGAGGAGGAGTAGGGCCGGTCGCAGGCGGCCGCGAACAGGCGCGGCTTATGCCGGGAGTGGGACGGCGGTTACTTGACCTCGTCGGTGCCCTGCGTGTCGCCGCTGCCGCGGGGGTCGCCCGATTCGGTGTCCGGCTGGCCCTCGGCGGCCTTGCGTTCCTTGGCGTCGAGCTCGTCCTTGAGCTTCTTCAGCCTGTCGGCCTCGGCCTGCTTGCGGCGGCGGATCTCGAGGTTGCGCAGGAAGTCCGGGTCGTCGTCGGGCGCGATCGGATGGCTGTAGGTGGCGCTCGAGGGAGCTGTTCCGCGGGGGCGGCCGATGAGGAACCACAGAATGGCGCCGATCACCGGTAGGACAATCTGCACCACAATCCAGGCCGGTTTCGAGATGCCTTTGGTCTGGCGCGGGTCAGTGCGGATCAGGTCGATGAGTCCGTAGACAAATACGACGAGAACGGCGACAACAACCACTACACGGAGCATGTAATCAGTCTAGCCGTCGGGCGCCCGTCCGGCTTCTCCCAGTCACCGGTCTCTGCCGCCGGAGCCTTACCCCGAGTGCCGGCCCGGCTGCCGGCCCGGGCGGGAGGCCTGGCTGGAAGGCGGGGAGATGCACCCCTGGTGGGCCGGTGCGGCGCCGGACGGCTAAACTTGGAGCGTGGCTTTCCTGAAATAC
Source organism: Arthrobacter sp. EPSL27 (assembly GCF_001512305.1). Classification (GTDB taxonomy): domain Bacteria; phylum Actinomycetota; class Actinomycetes; order Actinomycetales; family Micrococcaceae; genus Arthrobacter. The sequence goes on along the minus strand of NZ_LNUT01000005.1, from coordinate 1,072,801 downwards.
TCCCTGATCCGTCTGGCACTGTTTGTGCCGCTGTTTGCGCTGTTCGTCTGGCTCCAGCTCGGCTGGCTGCTCGCCGCCCTGTGCGCGGGCATGATGGCTTTCGCGATCAGCTTCCTGTTCTTCCAGAAGCAGCGGGACGCTGCCGCCGCGAACCTGCACCAGCGTTTCTCGGGCAAGGCCAAGCCGCTGCGCAGCGCCGGGGAGATTGATGACGCCGACGCCGAGGACCGCCTGGTCGACAAGCACCCGGACATCACCGTCCACACCGACAGCCGGCCCAAAGACTCCTAAGAGCTAATAGGGGCGCCGGGGGACTCCAAGCCCCAGGGCAGCCCCGAAACCCCTAGAACCCGTGGCTCAGCACCAGGCCGAGGGAGAACAGGACGGCGTAGCCGAGGTTGATCAGCCCCGTCTGCTTGAGCACCGGAATCAGGCTCTTGCGGCGGCGTCCGGAGATCATCAGCCAGGACGGCATCAGGCTGGCCGGGATCAGCAGCAGCACAATCAGCATCCACGGCCGGCTGGGGGCCAGCACGATCGGCAGCAGGATCGCGACGGCCAGCATCAGCACGTAGCTCTCCCGGGCATGCTTGTCGCCCAGCCGCACGGCCAGGGTCTTCTTCCCGGCTTTCCGGTCGGTGGGGATGTCGCGGACGTTGTTGGCCATCAGCAGCGCGCACGCGATGAGGCCCGTGCCGATGGCGCCGATGATCGCGGCGAGGCTGATCTGCCCCGCCTGCGTGTACGTGGTGCCGAGGGTGGCCACCAGGCCGAAGAACACAAAGACGAACAGGTCGCCCAGGCCCATATAGCCGTAGGGGTTTTTCCCGCCGGTGTAGCCCCACGCTGCGAGGACGCAGCCGATGCCCACCAGGATCAGCCACCACGTCTGCGAGAGGATCACCAGGGCCAGGCCGCACACCATCGCCAGCCCGAACGCGGCGAACGCTGCATACTTGACCTGCTCGGGCTTCGCGGCGCCGGAACCCACCAGCCGGAGCGGGCCCACACGGTCCTCGTCGGTGCCGCGGATGCCGTCTGAGTAGTCGTTGGCGTAGTTCACGCCGATCTGCAGCAGCAGCGCCACCAGCGCGGCCAGCACGGCGTTGAGCGGACGGAAGGAGTCCATCTCGTACGCGGCCGCGGTGCCGATCAGGACAGGCGCGATCGCGGCCGGCAGGGTGCGCAGTCGGGCGCCTTGGATCCATTGTGCGGCTGTGGCCACGTTCAGTACCTCGTGTTGGTTTGGCGAACTCCGGGGGTGCCCGGCGTCTCTATTTTCCCTGATGCAGCTCGGTGAGCCGAACCGTCATGGAAAGCCGGTCCGGTTTTCCGTTCGGCAGCATCAGCAGGTCCCCGGCAGCGAGGACGGTCTTCGGGGCCATGGCACCCAGCAACGGGGCCCAGGAGGCGCCCGCCATAAAGCCCTCAATGCCCTGCGGCGAGCTGTCGGCCAGCGCCACGTACGCGGCCAGGGCCTGGCCCCATTCCGCGGACGGGACCCCCGCGACGAAGGCGGCCCGGACGCCGTCGAGCCGTTCCAGCTCAGACTGCACATGCGCGGCGGAAACCTTGACGCCGCCGGTGATCACGACGTCGTCCGCCCGGCCCAGGACGGTCAGCTTGCCGTTCTCGTCCAGCTCGCCCAGGTCGTTGGTCCGGTACCAGCGCACGCCGCCGTCCTCCACGAACGCCTCCGCCGTCAGGTCCGGGGCCCCGAGGTAGCCGGCGGCGATGGTGGCGCCGCCCAGCAGGATGCGTCCGTCCTCGGCGAGCTTCACCTCGACGCCGTCGAGCGGCACGCCGTTGTAGACGCAGCCGCCGCAGGTCTCGGCGGAGCCGTAGGTGGTCACCACGCGGACGCCGGCGTCGCGGGCGGTATCGAGCAGGGCGGGGGAGGCCGGGCCGCCGCCCAGCAGGATTCCGTTGAAGCGGCGCAGGACAGCCAGCGTCTCGGCCGACGGCGCGTCGAGCAGCCGCTGCAGCTGGGTGGGCACCAGCGACGTGAAGCGCACCTTGTCGGTGAGCTCCAGCGCGGCCGCCGTGAACGCCTCCGGGGTGAAACCGGAGGACATGTCCATCGCCCACGGCCGGGTGCCAGCGAAGAGCGAGCGGACCAGCACCTGCACGCCGGCCACGTACTGCACCGGCAGGGCCAGCAGCCACTGGCCCTCGCCCTTGAGCGCCAGGGCGGTGGCCATGGAGGAGGCCGCCAGCGCGTCAAGGGGCAGTACGGTCGCCTTGGGCGTGCCCGTGGATCCGGAGGTCCGCACCACAACGGCGGCGTCCTCGACGCCGGTCTCCACCAGGGTCACCAGCGGCGAGCCGTCCTCCCCGGCGGAAAGTTCGACGGCGGGACCCTCGCCGCGGAGGGCAGCGGCCAGCGCCGCGAGGGCAGGCTCGATGTTCACAGCAGTCACGTGCGTCGCCTTAGAAGTAGTACGGGAACCTGGACCAGTCCGGATCGCGCTTCTCCAGGAAGGCATCCTTGCCTTCCACCGCCTCGTCCGTCATGTAGGCGAGCCGGGTGGCTTCGCCGGCGAAGACCTGCTGGCCGGCCAGGCCGTCGTCGGCCAGGTTGAAGGCGAACTTGAGCATCCGGAGGGCCTGCGGCGACTGCCGGGCGATGTCCGCGGCGTACTCCAGGGCCACCTCCTCGAGCCCGTCGTGGTCTACGGCCTCGTTGACGGCGCCCATCCGGACCATGTCCTCGGCGGAATATTCGCGGGCCAGGAAGAAGATCTCCCGCGCGGCCTTCTGGCCGATCTGGCGGGCCAGCAGCGCGGAGCCGTAGCCGGCGTCGAAACTTCCCACGGTGGCGTCGGTCTGCTTGAACTTGCCGTGCTCGCGGGAGGCGATGGTCAGGTCGGAGACGACGTGCAGCGAGTGCCCGCCGCCGGCGGCCCAGCCGTTGACGACAGCGATCACCACCTTGGGCATGGTGCGCATGAGCCGCTGGACTTCCAGGATGTGCAGCCGGCCGGCGCGGGCGGGGTCGATGGTTTCCTGCGTCTCACCCTCCGCGTACCGGTACCCGTCCCGGCCCCGGATCCGCTGGTCCCCGCCGGAGCAGAAGGAGTGGCCGCCGTCCTTGGCGGAGGGGCCGTTGCCGGTGAGCAGCACGGTGGCGACGTCCGGGGTCATCCGGGCATGGTCCATGGCGCGGTAAAGCTCGTCCACGGTGCCCGGGCGGAACGCGTTGCGCACCTCGGGCCGGTTGAAGGCGATGCGGACCGTGGGCAGGTCCCGCACCACGGTGCCGTCCGCGGACCGCTCCACCTGCCGGTGGTACGTCATGTCCTGGAAGTCGTCAAAGCCGGACACAGTGCGCCAGCGGGTGGGGTCAAAGACGTCCGATACCTTGGCGGGGATTTGGTTGCTCACAGTCCGAGTCTAGTAATCGGCTCAGCTGATGCAGAACTCGTTGCCTTCCGGGTCCGCCATGGTGTGCCAGGAATGCGGCCCCTCGTGAGCGGTCCAGAGGTAAGTCGCTCCGCGCGCTTCGAGGGCCGCGCGCACCTCGTCCTTGTCCGCGCCGGCCAGGTTCACGTCCCAGTGGACGCGGTTCTTGACGGTCTTCGCCTCCGGCGCCGTCTGGAACAGAATCCGGCGGGACGCTGGCTTGACGCCCAGGTCCTCGGGCGGGCGGATGGCGGCGCCGTCCCTCCAGACGAGGCGGCCCTGGTGCAGCTTGGTTTCCGCCTCCGTGGCGTACCCCTGCGCGATCATGGAGCGGATGAAGTCCTCGTCCTGCGGCTCCACGGCCCACTCGAGGGTTTCGGCCCACCAGTCGGCGAGCTCGTGCGGGTCCCGGCAGTCGACGGCGATCTGGATGTTCAGTGTCATGGGTAGAAACTACGACGTCGGGGCGCGCGGCGGTAGGGGGTGGGGCTTAGCACGCCCCTGCGCGAGTTGGCACTTCGCGGCAGTGTCTCCGCCCGGTACTGCCGTGAACTGCGCACTCGATGGCGGCTAGCCCTGCATCTGCTGGACCTGCTCCATGAGCTCCGGCGGGATGGCGTAGATGAAAATGACGGCCAGCAGGTTCTTCGAGGCGTGGACAAAGTACGCGAACATCACGTTCATGCCGGTCCAGACATATACGAACACCAGCACGGCGCCCATCGCGAGGTAGGGCATCAGCACGGGCAGGCTCAGGTCCTCCTGGCCCACGATATGCAGTGCCGCGAACAGCACTATGGACAGGCCGCAGCACACCCAGACGTTGACGCGTCGGCTCAGCTTGCCGATCAGCAGGTGCCGGAAGATGTACTCCTCCACGAAGGGGCCCACCACCACCAGGAGCGGCACCATCAGCCAGGCGGGGACCTGCTGCATCAGTGCCTGCAGGCCGGCCTGGTTGGCGGAGGTCTGGGGCTGCCCGGTGAGCGAGACGAACACCGCGGTCAGGATCATCATGGCCACCACGGCCAGGGGGACCATCAGCATGGTGAACCACGGCCGGGTGGCGAGGACCCTGAGGTCGCGGGCGGCCACACGGCGGACGGCGGCCAGCGCCAGGATCCCGATGGTGCCGTAGAACAGCAGGTTCACGGTGTAGGAGGCCACGGCCGGGTTGGGCGAGAGTTGCAGCATCAGCGGGACCAGCAGCCCGCCGGCTACCGCGAAGAAGGCGGCCACCGCCACGTAGAGGCTGGCGGTGACGAAGTCGAGCCGCGAAAACCGGTAAAGTTCCGGCCGCGGAGCGGGTGGTGTGCGGAGAGCGGTGCCCATGCCACCAGCCTAGCGCCGGTGTAGGAACAGCCGGCGGCACGTACAATATTCGGTATGCCTAAATTTTTGTTTCGGTGCGCCAAAGATGACACCCGAACCGCTGGCCGCCGCACCGCCGGAGCCGCCGTCGCACTTGTCTTTGCCCTCACCCTGGCCGCGTGCGGGGGGAGCGCCCCGGGCCCGGGGGTGGCGGCCGAGAAGCCTGTGGTGCTGACCACCTTCACCGTGCTGGCCGACGTGGCGCGGAACGTGGCCGGGGACAAGCTGCAGGTCGAGTCCATCACCAAGGCCGGCGCCGAAATCCACGGCTACGAGCCCACGCCGGGGGACATCCGCAAGGCCTCCAAAGCGGACCTCATCCTGGACAACGGCCTGAACCTGGAGGCGTGGTTTGCCCAGTTCGTTGAGGGCCTGGACGTCCCGCACGCCGTGGTGACCGACGGCGTGGACGTGCTGTCCATCAGCGAGGATTCCTACCAGGGCAAACCGAACCCGCACGCGTGGATGTCCCCGGCCAACGTGCAGATCTACGTGGACAACATGGTGAGGGCGTTCTCGCAGCTGGATCCGGGCAACGCCGCAGTTTTCGAGGCCAACGGCGCCGCCTACAAGGCCCAGCTGCAGGCGGTCCAGGACGAGATGGTGCAGAAGCTCGCGGCGGTCCCCGAGGCGCAGCGGGCGCTGGTGACCTGCGAGGGCGCGTTCTCCTACCTGGCCCGCGACGCCGGCCTCCGCGAGGTCTACATCTGGGCCGTCAACGCCGAACAGCAGGCCACCCCGCAGCAGATCACCCGGGCCATCGAGTTCGTCAAGGCCAACGGGGTGCCGGCGGTGTTCTGCGAATCAACAGTCTCGGACGCCCCGATGCGCCAGGTGGTGGAAGCAACCGGCGCCGAATTCGGAGGGGTGCTGTACGTGGACTCGCTCTCCGAAGCGGACGGTCCCGTCCCCACGTACCTGGACCTCATCCGCCACGATTCCAGACTCATCACCGAAGGCCTGACGGGAGCGGCATCATGAGCACTCCGGCCATCCTGGTGGAAAACGTCACCGTCCATTACGGCGAGGTGCTGGCGCTCGACGGCGCCTCCCTCGCCGTCGAGCCCGCCCGGATCTGCGGGCTGGTGGGCATGAACGGCTCCGGCAAATCCACGCTGTTCAAGGCGATCATGGGCATGGTGAAGCCCGACGCCGGTCGCGTTCTCATCAACGGCGAGCCGCCGGCCAAGGCACGCAAAAAGGGCGGCATCGGCTACGTCCCGCAGAGCGAGGACGTGGACTGGCAGTTCCCGCTGTCCGTCCGCGACGTGGTGATGATGGGCCGTTACGGGCACCAGGGCTTCACCCGCCGCCCCTCCAAGGCGGACCGCGCCGCCGTCGACCTTGCCCTGGACCGGGTGGAGCTCTCAGAGTTCGCCGGCCGGCAGATCGGCCAGCTCTCCGGCGGGCAGAAGAAGCGCGCGTTCGTCGCCCGCGGAATCGCCCAGGGCGCCACCATGATGCTCCTGGACGAGCCCTTCGCCGGGGTAGACAAGCGCTCCGAGGCCACCATCACGCGCCTGCTGAAGGAACTCGCCGCCGACGGCTGCACCATCCTGGTCTCCACCCACGACCTCCACGCGCTGCCCCAGCTCTGCGACGAGGCCGTGCTCCTTATGCGGAAGGTGCTGATGCACGGCCCGCCCGGGGTTGTGCTGCAGCCGGAGCACCTGGCCATGGCCTTCGGCCTCGACGTCCTCAACCGGGACGTCCCGGACGCCGCCGTTCCCGACGCCGGGGTTTCGGTTCCCGGGGTTTCGAACCGGCCGGGCAGGGGCTGAGCCATGGAGTTCCTGGGCCTCCTCCTGGAACCGCTGGGCTACGACTTTATGGTCCGTGCCCTCGCCACCACGGCGCTCGCGGCGATTGTGTGCGCGGTGCTGAGCTGCTGGCTGGTGCTGATCGGCTGGTCGCTGATGGGCGACGCCGTTTCCCACGCCGTGCTGCCCGGGGTGGTGCTCGCGTACATCGCCGGGGCGCCGTTCGCCCTGGGGGCGCTGGTGTTCGCGTTGATTGCCGTGACCCTGATCGGGGTGGTCCGCAGCACCAGCCGGGTGAAGGAGGACGCCGCGATCGGGATAGTCTTCACCTCGCTGTTCGCCTTGGGCCTGGTGCTCATCTCCGTCACGCCGAGCCAGACGGACCTCAACCACATCATCTTCGGCAACCTGCTGGGCGTCAGCGTCCCGGACCTCATCCAGGTCCTGGTCCTGGGGGTGGTGGCCTTCGCCATCCTGATCCTCAAGCGGCGGGACCTCACGCTGTACGCCTTCGACCCCACGCACGCCCACGCGATCGGGCTGTCCCCGAAGCGCCTGGGTGCCCTGCTGCTGGGCCTGCTGGCCCTGACCTCCGTGGTGGCGCTGCAGACCGTGGGTGTTGTGCTGGTGGTGGCGATGCTCATCATCCCCGGCGCCACGGCCTACCTGCTGACGGACCGGTTCTCCCGCATGCTGGTGATCGCCCCGGCCATCTCCGCGCTGTGCTCCATCGCCGGCATCTACCTCAGCTACTACCTCGACACTGCCTCCGGCGCGATGGTGGTGCTGACGCAGGGGGCAGCGTTCGCCGTCGTCTATCTTTTCAGCCCGCGGCAGGGCCTGATCGGCACCCGTTTGGCGAAATCGCGCCGCAAAAAGGCGGCCGCGGCCGCCCTCTGATGTTGCCCCGGTCACGCCGGGGTCCTGAATGCTAGTACGATAGATGAGCCGCGCGAGCTTCGACACTTGTGAGGTTCGGTACATGTCCTGGTCCCTCCCGGGGGCTTTGGCCCGAATTTTGTGTACTTGAATCCACGGTCCTTTCCCGGCCATACCTCGACCTACAAGGAACACCTGTGCCATCAACCACCCCCACAGAACTTAAGAGCCCTACGGCGCAACCCGCCGTCGTCGACTCGACTCTCAGCGCCGAGGGCTACAAAAAGTCCCTGAGCGGCCGCCAGGTCACCATGATCGCGATGGGCGGCGCAATCGGCGTCGGCCTCTTTATGGGTGCCGGCGGACGCCTGGCCTCCACCGGCCCGGCGCTGATCTTCTCCTACGCCATCGCCGGCGTCATCGCCTACCTGCTGATGCGCGCCCTGGGCGAACTCATCATGTACCGCCAGACCTCGGGCTCCTTCGTCAGCTACGCCGGCGAAATGTTCGGCAAGAAGGGCGCATATGTGTCCGGCTGGATGTACTTCATCAACTGGGCCATGACCGGTATTGCCGAGCTGATCGCGATCGGGCTGTACTTCCAGTTCTTCTTCCCCAACGTGCCGGTGGAACTGACCGCCATCGCGGCCCTGCTGCTGCTGGTGGGCGTGAACCTGCTGAGCGTCAAGGCGTTCGGTGAATTCGAGTTCTGGGCCTCCGTGCTCAAGGTCGGCGCCATTGTGATCTTCCTGGCCGTGGGCACCTTCATGGTGGTCACCAACGCCCAGGTGGGCGACGGCAACGCCTCGGTGAACAACCTCTTCGCAGCCGAAGGCGGCATGTTCCCCAAGGGTGCGCTGGTGATGATCCTGGTCCTCAACGCCGTGATCTTCGCGTACAACGGCATTGAACTGGTGGGCATCACCGCCGGCGAAATGCAGGACCCGGCCAAGGAAGTTCCCAAGGCCATCCGCGCCGTCGTCTTCCGCATCGTGGTGTTCTACGTCGGTTCCGTGACGCTCCTGGCGATGCTGCTGCCCTCCGACCAGTACGTGGCCGGCACCTCGCCGTTCGTCACCGTGTTCGGCCAGATGGGCCTCGCCTGGATGGGCGACGTGATGAACATGATCGTCATCACCGCCGCGCTGTCCTCCTGCAACTCGGGCCTGTACTCGATCGGCCGCATCTTCCGGACCATGGCCAACAATGGACATGCCCCCACGTGGCTGACCAAGATGTCCAAGAGCCACGTCCCGTACGCGGCGATCCTGGCCATCGGCGGCGTCTACCTCGTAGGCATCATGCTCAACATCTGGCTGGGCGGCTCCTACGCGTTCGACCTTGCGCTGAACTCCGCGTCGATCGGCGTGATCTTCACGTGGGGCGCCATCTTCGCCAGCCAGATCGCGCTGCGCAAGACCAAGGGCAAGGTCTCGTCCCTGCCGGCGCCGGGCGGCGTCTGGTCCAGCTGGGCCGGCCTCATCTCCTTGCTGGTCATCACGGTGCTGATCGGCTTCGACACCATGACCAGCAAGTCCGGCGATGTGTTCCACCTGGGCCTCTGGACCCTGGCCACCATCCCGTTCTTCGCGCTGCTGCTGTGGCTCGGCTGGCACAAGGTCAAGAACAACGAACCGAAGAACGTGCTCTTCAACTAGCAGTTCCCAGCACGCGCCAACGCGTACGACGGCGGGCCCCCGGGTGGGGTGCCCGCCGTTGTTGGTTTAAGCGGGGGCGGGCCCGGGCGCCGGTGGGCTGCGGGGTGGTGCATCGGTTTACCGAGAATGGCCGCTATCCGGGGTGGGTTAGCGGCCATTCGTGGCAAATGGGTGGGGCGTGGCGGGTGGTGGCGGCCATTCGTGGTGATCGGGTGGGGCTGGCTGGCGGTGGCGGCCATTTGCGGAGAATGGGGAGGCCCCGGCGCCCCCCAACCCGCCCGGACACACAAAAGCGGCGTCGGATATCCCCCAAAGGAAGATCCGACGCCGCCGTCTTACGTGAGGACTAGTCGCGCTTTACAGCGTCCTTGACGTTCTCGCCGACCTTCTTGGCGTCTGCGACTACCTGGTCCTTCTGGCCCTCGGCACGCAGTTCGTCATTGTTGGTGGCGTTGCCAGTAGCTTCCTTGGCCTTGCCGCCGAGGTGCTCTGCTTCGTTCTGAATCTTGTCTCCGATACCCATGGTGTAAACACCTTTCGTTTCCGGTTGAAATCCAACGTCTGTTCAGACTAACACAAAGCATGCTTACTATTTCAAGAGGTCTCGCAACGCAGAAGAGAAGAAATCTGCCGCGGACCCCGGATAGGCTCGATGCCATGGACCAGAAGATCACCCTGACCCAGCACATCAACGCCCCGGCGGAGACGGTGTGGGCCGTCATCTCCGACATTCCCGGCTCGGCCGCCACGCTGTCCGGCGTCGAGTCCATCCAGATGCTCAGTGACGGCCCCTACGGCGAGGGCACGCGCTGGAAAGAGACCCGCAGGATGATGGGCCGGTCGGAAACCGTGGAGATGTGGGTGTCCCAGGCGGACCCGCCCCGGAGCGCCACGGTCAAGGCACTGCAGGACGGCGCGGACTACACCTCGCGCATGTCACTGGCTGACCGCGACGGCGGCACCGACCTGACCATGACCTTCGGTGCCGACCTCGCCAGCCCCTCCCGGATGCAGAAGCTGGCCATGGCGCTGTTCGGCGGGCTGGGCCTGCGCATCACCCGCAAGGCCCTCGCCAAGGACCTGGCGGAAATCGCGGCTAAGGCCGAGTCGCTCTAGTGGCGCGCGGCGCAGCCTCCAAGGGGCCGAAGGTCACCGCCCCGCGGCTCACCCCCGTCCGGCTGGCCGAACTCCGGGACGACCCGGCCCCGGACTTCCAGCCGGGGGAGAGGTACGACGGCGTCCGGTACAGCCGCGCGTCGGCGGACGGACTGGACCTGGGCGGCGCAGACTTCGCCGAGTGCGACTTTCAGGGTGTCTCCTTCAACGAGACGCAGCTTCGGGGCGCCACGTTCCGGGACTGCATCCTGGCCGACATGTACGCGCCGGTGCTGACGGCAGCGCGGAGCAGCCTGCGCGACGTCGAGATCGGCAACCCCCGCTGGGGGTCCGCGGAGCTTTACGAGAGCGGCTGGCAGTCCGTCAGGATCGACGGCGGCAAGCTGGACTACGTGAATCTGCGCGGGTCCAAGCTTATGGACGTGCAGATCAGCGACTGCATCATCAACGAACTGGACTTGGGCTCCTGCACGGCCACCAGGGTGGCACTGAAAAACTGCACCATCGGCACTCTCGATGTTGCCGGGGCCAGGCTCAAGGACTTCGACATCCGGGGCACGGATTTCCGCGTCATCAGCGGACTCGAGAGCCTCGCCGGCCTGGTGATTGACGACTACCAGCTCGGCCAGCTGGCTCCGCTGATGGCAAGCCACCTCGGCGTCGTCGTCGCGTAACCCTGCGGTGCCGTGATTGACCCCCTTGCGGTGCCGTGTAATCTTTATAGAACGAACGGTCGGTAAATTGGCGGGCTCGCGGGGTGACCGGGGCTGACGCAGCCGGCGGCGGTTCGTTCGGTGTTTTCGATGACAGTGACGTTTATCGCGTGAAGGGTGTACCCATGGCATCAGCAGCAGGACCACAGGCATTTCTCGTAGGCGGTGCCCGCACTGCGGTGGGCCGCTACGGCGGGGCGCTCTCCGCCGTCCGCCCCGATGATCTTGCCGCCCTGGTGGTCCGCGAAGCCGTGGCCCGCGCCGGAGTGGACCCGGACGCGATCGACGAGGTCATCCTGGGCAACGCCAACGGAGCCGGCGAGGAAAACCGCAATGTGGCCCGCATGGCCACCCTCCTGGCCGGGTTGCCGCTGCACATCCCCGGCATCACCGTGAACCGGCTCTGCGCCTCCGGCCTCAGCGCCATCATCATGGCCAGCCAGATGATCAAGTCCGGCGCCGCGGACATCGTGATCGCCGGCGGCGTCGAATCGATGAGCCGCGCCCCCTGGGTCCAGGAGAAGCCGCAGACGGCGTTCGCCAAGCCGGGGCAGATCTTCGACACCTCCATCGGCTGGCGCTTCGCAAACCCGCTGTTCCAGAAGGGCGAACTCTCCCGCGGCGGCAAGATGACCTACTCCATGCCGGAAACGGCCGAGGAAGTGGCCCGCGTGGACGGGATCACCCGCGAGGACGCCGACGCCTTCGCCGTCCGGTCCCACGAACGCTCCCTCGCCGCGATCGCCGCCGGCCGCTTCACCGACGAGATCGTCCCGGTCACCGTCAAGACCCGCAAGGGCGAAACGGTCGTCGACACCGACGAGGGCCCCCGCGCCGGCACCACCATGGACGTGCTCTCCGGCCTCCGCCCGGTGGTCGCCGGCGGCTCGGTGGTTACCGCCGGCAACTCCTCCACCCTCAACGACGGCGCCTCCGCGATCATCGTCGCGTCCGAAGCCGCCATCGAGCGGCTGGGCCTCACCCCCCGCGCCCGCATCATCGACGGTGCCTCCGCCGGCTGCGAACCCGAGATCATGGGCATCGGCCCCGTCCCGGCCACCCAGAAGGTGCTCGCCCGGACCGGCCTCAGCGTCGGCGACCTCGGCGCCGTCGAACTTAACGAAGCGTTCGCCACCCAGTCCCTCGCCACCATGCGCCGGCTGGGCCTGGACCCGGAGATCGTCAACCGCGACGGCGGCGCCATCAGTCTGGGGCACCCCCTGGGTTCGTCCGGGTCCCGGATCGCCATCACCCTGCTGGGCCGGATGGAACGCGAGGACGCCAAGGTCGGCCTCGCCACCATGTGCATCGGCGTCGGCCAGGGCACCGCCATGCTGCTGGAGCGCGTGTAGTGGCGGCCGCCGCGACGGGCCTGGACCCGCAGGACTTCAGCACACTCCTGATCGAGGAACGCGACGACCGCCTGGTGGTCCTCCTCAACCGGCCCGAGGTCCGCAACGCGATCGACCAGCAGATGGTGGACGAGCTGCACGCCGTCTGCGCAGCGCTGGAGCAGACCCCGAAGGTGCTGATCCTTGCCGGGACGGAGGGTGTTTTTGCCTCCGGAGCGGACATCGGCCAGCTGCGGGAACGCCGCCGCGACGATGCCCTGCAGGGCATCAACTCCACGATCTTCGTCCGGATCGCCAAGCTTCCCATGCCCGTCATCGCGGCGCTCGACGGCTTCTGCCTGGGCGGCGGCGCCGAACTGGCCTACGCGGCGGACTTCCGGATCGGCACACCCTCAGTGCGGATCGGCAACCCCGAGACGGGCCTCGGCATCCTCGCCGCCGCCGGAGCCAGCTGGCGCCTCAAGGAACTCGTGGGGGAGCCGGTGGCCAAGGAAATCCTGCTGTCCGGTGCCGTGCTTCGCGCCGACCGCGCCCTGGCCGTGCACCTCATCACCGAAATCCACGAGCCGGACGAGCTGATGGGTGCGGCCCACGCGCTGGCCGACAGGATCGGCGGGCAGGACCCCCTCGCCGTCCGCATCACCAAGTCCGTGTTCCACGCCCCCGCCGAGGCACACCCCCTGATCGACCAGCTGGCGCAGGGAATCCTTTTCGAATCCCAGGCCAAGTTCGACCGCATGCAGGCCTTCCTGGACCGCAAGTCCGAGAAGAAGTCAGCCAAAGCGTCCGAGCAGGATTCCGACCGGAAGAAGAACTGAAAATGAGCAATCCCGAACGTTCCGCGAACCTCTCCGACGGCGGCCTCCCCGAATTTGTCGGGGTGCTTGGCGGCGGCCGCATGGGCGCCGGCATCGCGCACGCCTTCCTGATCAACGGCGCCAACGTCCTCGTGGTCGAACGCGACGAGCAGGCGGCCGAGGCCGCCCGCGAGCGGGTGGAGTCGGCGGCAGCCAAGAGCATCGAGCGTGGCGCCACTGACGCCAACCTTGACGAGATGGTCTCCCGGCTCACGGTGACGGTGGACTACGACGATTTCAAGGACCGCCAGCTGGTCATCGAGGCCGTCCCCGAGGACTGGGACCTGAAGGTCGCCTCCCTGCGGGGCATCGAGGAACGGCTGGCCGACGACGCCGCCCTTGCCTCCAACACGTCCTCCATCTCGGTCAACGCCCTGGCCCGCGAGCTGCAGCGCCCGCAGAACTTCCTCGGCCTGCACTTCTTCAACCCTGTGCCGGCGTCCACCCTGATCGAGGTGGTCCTGGGCGAGCAGACCTCGGAGCAGCTGGCCGGAACCGCCCGCGGCTGGGTCGAGGCACTGGGCAAGACCGCCGTCGTGGTCAATGACGCCCCCGGCTTCGCGTCCTCACGTCTGGGCGTCGCGATCGCCCTCGAGGCGATGCGCATGGTCGAGGAGGGCGTGGCATCCGCCGAGGACATCGACAACGCCATGGTGCTCGGCTACAAGCACCCCACCGGGCCGTTGCGGACCACGGACATCGTGGGACTGGACGTGCGGCTCGGCATTGCCGAGTACCTCGCCTCCACCCTCGGGGAGCGCTTCGCCCCGCCGCAGATCCTGCGCGACAAAGTGGCCCGCGGCGAACTCGGACGCAAGAGCGGCAAGGGCTTCTTCGACTGGACCAGCTAGTCGAGGATCCCGACGATGTAGCCGACAAAGAAGAGCAACACCAAGAGCACCACCACAGCGATCATGACGATCCAGAGGCACTGGAGGAATCCCCGGTCCTCGCGGGTCCGCGGCCCTTGCGGTCCCACCGAGGTCCCCTCCGCGGGCGGCGTTTCGCCGGGCGGGACGCCCCCGCCCGGCTCGAGACCGGTGAGCTTGTTCTCAAGAGGGTCCGGGTTTTGGGCTGTCACGGTAAGCTCCTGTTCTGCACTGCGGCGCTAGAGCGATGCCTTGGAGTCGAGTGTTTTTTTCATGCCGTCCATGGCAGGGCCGGCCAGGGAGTTGAACGCCGGCCGGACGAACGGTTCGGCAAGCTTGAGAAGGCCCTTGAGCTGGAACTCGGCTGTGTAATCCGCCTTGGATCCCGTCCCGGCCGGCGACACCTCGATCGTGTCGACGGAGATGACGGACTTGTTCTCACCGCGCAGCTTGATGCGGCTCGAGGTCAGTTCGATCACCTCGTAGGTCAGCGCCTGGCGCTTGCCCCGGAACTCGGCTTCGGCGTGGTAGCGGTGCCCGACGGCGACCGGTCCCGCGGTGAGCTTGTCCACGACGGGCGTTCCGGGATCCCACTCCGGCGTGTGCTCAAAGGCGGACAGGTAGTCGAAGGCCCTGACGGGATCGAGGGCGGAGTTGACGGTGCCGGTAACTGTGATCATGCCCCAGCCTAACCGGCATGTCCGATTCCAATACCGAAACAGGGACGGAATTTCGTTCAGCTGCCCTCATATCCTGCCGCCTAGGATGGTCCTGTGACTTCCCAGGACAGGCCCGCGATCGCCCCCATCACCCTGACCGGCCACTCCGTGGTCCTCGAGCCGCTGAGCATGGAACACCACGACGGCCTTGTGGAGGCTGCCTGCGACGGTGAACTGTGGCGGCTCTGGTACACCAGCGTCCCCGCACCGGACCAGATGGCCGCGGAGATCGACCGGCGGCTGGCCCTGCAGGACAGCGGTTCCATGCTGCCCTTCACCACGCGGCTGATCGATCCCGCCACCGGCGGCCCGGGCCGGGTGATCGGCATGACAACCTACATGAACATTGACGCGGTCACGCCCCGGGTGGAGATCGGCTCCACCTGGAACGCGGCGTCCGCGCACGGCAGCGGCAGCAACCCGGACTCGAAGCTCCTGCTCCTGCGGCACGCTTTCGAAACCCTGGGCTGCCCCGCCGTCGAATTCCGCACGCACTGGCTCAACCATCAGTCCCGGGAGGCGATCGCGCGGCTGGGCGCCAAGCAGGACGGCGTGCTCCGCAGCCATACCCGCAGCGCCGACGGGGCGCTGCGGGACACCGTGGTGTTCTCCATCCTCGAACACGAGTGGCCCATGGTCCGGAACGCCCTGGAGTTCCGGCTGGCCAAGCGGGCTCAGGGAGCCGAATAGACATCCTCCGCGTTCAGCGCGTCAAAGTACGCCTCGTAGCCCTCGGCATTCGGGTGGAAGTTGTCGGGGCTGGCCAGGTTGGTGAGGTCGAGGTTGATCCACGGCTCGCCGGTGGCCGAGTTGATGCCGTGGCCGGCGAAGGCGGCCCGTACGTCGACGTAGTCCGCGCCGGCCATGTCGGCGGCGGTCTCGATAGACCAGTTGAGCCCGTTCGCCAGATCAGTGGCCTGGTAAATGAACAAGGACATCGGATCGGTCTGGCCGGGGGCCACCGGATCGTAAAGGTAGGGGTAGCCCGTCACCACGATCTTGGCGTTCGGCGCTGCCGCCTGCACGCTGTTGATCATGGTGATGACGTCGTTGGTCAACTGGCCGCTGGTGATCAGGGCCGCCGCGTCGGCGCTGGCTTTGGCGCAGGCCGGGGCAGCGCTGGGATCGCCGATGGCGGTGCCGCAGGCGGTGACGATGGACCCGAACCCAAGGTTGTTGCCGCCGGCCGTGATGGTCACCAGCTCCGTGCTCTTATTCAGCCGCTCCAGCTGGGAGCCCACCACGTCTTGGGTGGTCTTGCCGCTGCAGGCGGCGTTCACCACCAGTTTGATGGCCTTTTCCTCGTCAGCGAGTTCGGAATAAGTGTTCTCGCTCCGGTAGCAGTCGTCCAGGTACGGCCCCGCGCCCTGGCCGGCGGCGAAGGAGTCCCCGAGGGCGATGTATTTGGTCTTGTCCACGGCCTGCGCCGGGACTGCGGCCAGTCCGGCCGCCATGGCCAGGGTGGCGAGGCCTGCCGCCAAGGCCGTGCGCCGGCGTCGAAGTTTCAGAGTTCCCATGGTGTTCCCCTCAGTAGCACGCTGGTCCAGCACCGGTGCCGTCCCGTGCTGCCCCGTGCCGTCCCAAGCGCTCCAGTGCGCTGGCGGGGCGCCCGTCTGGCGGCCGGTGGGCTGAAAAGAGCCCGGCGGCTACCGGGTTCACCGCCACCCTACGCGGACGTCCCGGCCCGGCACCATGCCAGGAGGCTCTATGTGGAAATCTTTTGCGAAACCTGACCGTGGATCGGCGCCGGGGGCGTGTGCTTAGCTGTCAACATGACGATTCCAGGCGGCACCGCCGGCCCCGCCGAGAGGAGCACCCTGCCCGGGCCCATGGACTGGGAGGGCGCGGTCAACGCCTGGCACATCGCC
Organism: Arthrobacter sp. EPSL27; assembly: GCF_001512305.1. GTDB lineage: Bacteria > Actinomycetota > Actinomycetes > Actinomycetales > Micrococcaceae > Arthrobacter. The sequence goes on along the minus strand of NZ_LNUT01000005.1, from coordinate 1,056,237 downwards.
GGTGACGTATTCCGGATGGGGCGCCGCGAATGGCTCACCGAAACCGGGTGGCGGCAGGCGTACGACGGCGGCATCCGGACCGTCATTGACCTCCGCAACCCGGACGAGATCCGCCGCCGGGACACCGATCCGCAGGTGAGCGCGGAGACCCTGGCCGTGTTCGACGTCGTGCATACCCCCACCGAGGACCCCGCCAACCCCGAGTTCCGGCAGCTCTGCGTCCCCTACCTGAACGATCCGGCGGCGTATCCCGACAACGCGCGGCTCTTCCCGGACAAACTCGCCGCAGTGTTCAAGGCCGTGGCGGCGGCACGCGGCGGCGTCGTGATCCACTGCTCCGCCGGCCGGGACCGCAGCGGGATGATCGCCGCCATGCTCCAGGACCTTGCCGGCACGGGCGAGGCCGCCATTGTGCGGGGGTATGAGCGCGCCATGCGGGGCATCAACGAACACCACCGGGTGTCCGGGGTACCGCATCCGCACGAGAGGTACCTGCCCGAGGAGGTGCTGGCGCCCCTGCTGGAGACGCGGCAGGCAAGCCTCCTCCGGTTTGTGCGCGGGGTGAAGGCCGGCGAGTTCCTGCGCCGCAATGGCGTCACGGAGGCTGAACTGCGGGCGGTGCTGGCCAAACTGGGGCGCTAGAGTATCCGGGTGATCTCTCCCACATTTCAGCTGACAGTGCGGGCGGCGGCTGCTGTAGCCGTCGCGCTCGCGGGTTCCTTCTCCGCCGTTCCGGCGCTCGCCGACGCCGGGGGAGCGGACGCAGCTCCGGCCGTGGCCTCGCCGTCGGTTACGCCAAGCCCGGCTGAAGCCAGCCTGACGGCGTCGGCTGAACCGGGTGCGCCGGTTCCCGCGGTGACGCCGACGGCGGGAAGCCCGACGGTGGGAAGCCCGACGGCGGGCGCCCCGACGCCCGGTGCTCCCGCGGCGCCCCGCACGGCTCCGGAAATCAGCGACGCCGGACTCGCGGAGGCCCTCCGGCGCGACCTGGGCATGACGCTGGAAGAGTTCAACGCTGCCGGCCAGCTGGCCAGGACCGCCGCCGACGCCCTTCCGTCGCTGCGGGACCTTCCCGGCTACGTCGGGATCAGCCTGAAAGACAACAGGATCCTGGTCGAAGGCAGCGGTGCCGTGCTCCAGGCGCGCGTGGACGAACTCAACGGCGCCGAAGCATCGGCGGTGTTTGTGCTGGTGCCGCCGGCGGCCGGACCGTCAGCTGAACCCACCGCAGACCCTGTCCCTGCTGCCGCTCCTTCCGCGGCGGAGCGGGTGGCGGCCAGCACGGAGCAGCTGTTCCAAGCCTATGTCCGCGAGGTGGGGCCGGAGGAGCTGCAGGCTGTGGCCCACTCCAACGGCCGGTATGTCATCCGCACCGGCGGCACCAACGCGGCCGAAGCGGGCCCGTCCCGGTTCCCCGACCCGCAGGCCTCCCCGGCGCCGACCGCACCTGGGGCGGCAGCGACGGCGTCGACACCCCCGACGGCGCCTACCTCGGCCCCCGGCAAGATGTCCGCGGCGGACTTCGTGTCCCGCTACGCCAACGTGCAGTTGGAAGAGGGGCCCCCCGCCGCCACCGAGGCCGATCTCTTCGGCGGCGAAGGCTACGTGATTGATGCGTCCCCGTGGCGGACCATCTGCTCCACAGGGTTCAGCGCCTTCAGCCCGGCAGGTCTGCCCCTGGTGCTGACCGCGGGGCACTGTGCTGAGGACGGCACCGCCAGGGTGATCGGCGTCGAGCCCCCGGCGTCGTCCGTTGCCGGCGGCGTCACGGCGCCCCTGCCCGGCACGCTCGACCCGCTCGGCAAGTTCGGCTTCAGCCAGTTCGGTGGACTGTCCAACTCGTGGATCACAGGCACCGAGCAGAACCCCGGCAACGTGGGCACAGACATCGCCGTCATCGAAGGCCTCGACGGCGCGATCAACCCCCAGCCGGAAGCATCCACCTGGGCCAGTGCCGCGGACCCCGGCGCCACCGCCGTGAAGATCATCGGGACGGTCACGCCGTTCCAGGGCCAGGAAGTGTGCCGCTCCGGACGGACCACCGGTTGGTCCTGCGGACAGGTCGACGAAACCGGCATCTACGTGGTGGGCGGCCGCACCACCGCACCGGGGGACCTTCGGGCCTTCCGCGGCTTCCTCTCGAACAGCGTGCAGTCGGCCGGCGGCGACTCGGGCGGGCCGTGGATCAGCGGCAACTTCGCCGTGGGCACGCACACCGCGGGCGAGACGTCCGGCGAGAACTTCGCCATCGCCACCACCCTGGCGGACGCGCTGGGCTATATGCCGGACGTCCAGCTGCATCTCTTCCTCAACAAGCCCGAGCTCGCGGTGCCGGCGGGCGCGGCGGACCGGCCCGGGCAGCCGATCACGGGCCGGGTCCCCGCCGCTCCGGCGTCGGCCGTCGCGGCCAACTCGAAGGTCCGCATCACCGTCGACGGCGAGGCCCCGGTGGAGGTGCCGGTCGACGCCGACGGCAACTGGAGCTACCGGGCACCGGAGGCCAGCGGCCCGCTGACACTCACCGCGGAAACCGTGAACGGCTTCAGCCGGTCCGGCGCGGCCACCCTGGCCGTCACGGTCTCCGGCGCGGAGGAACCCGTGGTCACCCCGCCGGCCGAAGATGTGGCGCCGGTGGTCCCCGCCGCCGTGCCGCCGAAGGCAGAGCCCGCCGCGGTACCGCCGGCAGAACCCGCCGCCCCCGTACTTCCGGCCGCGTCCGGCCATCTGCCGGACACCGGCGCCGGAACGCTGCTCTCGACGGCGGGACTTGCCGCCGGGGCCATCCTGCTGGGCGCTGCCCTGCTGGCCGCGACCCGGCGCCGGGCCGTGCGCTGACCGGTGCCAACCCGGCAGGCTTGCGACGAACAGGCCAGCGCCCAAACGGAGGCTCCAGCCGGAACGACCGGCTGGAGCCTCCGTTTGGGGTGCCCCGGGCGGAACTGCAGCGCAGTGCCGGCGAACAAGATCCCGCCCGTGCGGGGTCAGGACAGGGCTTCAGTGTCCCGGCTCAGCGTCCCCGGCTCAATGCCCCGGCTCAGTGGCCGTGGCCGCGCCAGGGGCGCGAGTCGACCACCTGGACCGCCACGTCGAGGGTGCCGTCCGCCAGGCTGCCCCAGGCGTACACAATCGTGTTCTTGCCCTCCGTGACGGGGATATCCGCGGGCCCGATCACGGGGTCGGTGGTGCCGGCGGCCGCAACGGAGGCGGAGACCGTCCCGGCTCCCAGGGTCAGGATCTCCTGCTCGCCGTTCTTCAGGTCCTCGATGACCGGTGTGTCGCCGGCCAGGACGTCGACGGCGGGCGCTGCCGCAACGTGCCGGACGGTCAGCTTGCCCTCGCCCTCGGGGCTGGCCGAGAGCTTGTTCTTGAAGAGGGTGGCCGTCGGATCCCCGTCGGCGTCCAGATGGGCAACAGCGGTGTAGTTCCGGCCGTCCTTGAGGTGGACCTTGAACGGGCCGATCACCGGATTGTCCGCGCTGGTGGCGTCGGAGGCCGTGATGGCGATCTTGTAGGTGCCGCCGTCGAGCTCCAGCGGGCCAGCGAGGGTGCCGGGCTCGAAGTCGTCCAGCGTGAGCTCGCCCTCCACCCACACATCCACGGTGAGGCCGGGGACGCCGTGCAGGACGGACAGGTAGGCGTTGTCGTTGTGGTGGCGGCCGCCGTCGTGCTTTCCGCCGGCCTGGGCGGGGGCGGCGAAGGCGAGCGCTGCCACCATGGACACGGCACCGGCGGCATAAACGGTCTTGCGCATTTCAAACTCCTCATTGAGTTGCCCGGATTCGGGCGGTGATTTGCTGACACCGTTAATACCGGCCGAGGGTGCGCTTTGGATGCACGCAGCGGGGTGTTTGGGGGCGATTTCGGCGATACCGCGACCACCGCGGCCACCGAGTTCGCCGGAAACCGGCCGGATCGCCGTAACGTTCCGTCGACCGGGCCGCTTTCCGTCGGTTTCGACGGCGGGGCACCCGACGGCGGCCACCCGACGGCGCCGCCGCCGACGCCGGGCCTCAGCCCTTGCGGTCCAGCAGCAGGTTGGTGATCCGCAGGGTGCACAGCCGCTGGCCGGCCTCGTTGGTGATGACCACCTCGTGGGTGGTCACCGTCCCGCCGAGGTGGATGGGGGTGGCGGTGATGGTGATCAGCCCCTCGCGGGCGGACTTGTGGTGCGTGGCGGAGACGTCCACGCCGACGGCGGTCTTGCCCAGGGTGCTGGCGTGGATGACCGCGGCCCAGGAGCCCACGGCCTCGCCCACGGCCAGGGAGGCCCCGCCGTGGAGCAGCCCGAACGACTGCCGGTTGCCCTCCACCGGCATGGTGGCGACCACCTTCTCGACGGATTCCTCGACGATCTTCACGCCCATTTTCTCGTCAAGTTCGCCGAGGGTGATCTTCCACAGCTCGGTGTTCCGGGGCTCCGGCGTCATAGCGTCTCCTCTTCGGCCGGAAAGCCAAGGGGCCCGGGCCGGTCAGTGCCGCCGCAGCTAGTGTGCGGCAGGCCTCATTCATGTACTGTAGATATATTACCGAACGGACGGTCAGTAATGCTGGCCGTGTTGCTCTTGCCCCCGCTGGAAGGACCCGTCAACGATGACCACCACTGCAACCGCTCCGGAACCCACAGTAGACACTGTAGAGATCGTTCCCAGCTTCATCCGGGATTCCTGGTGGACTCCCGACGCAGGCTCCGCATCCGGCGCCGCGCCCGTCCTCGACGCCAGCACCGGTGAGCTCCTCGCCAAGGTGAGCACGGAGGGACTGGACCTCGCCGCCGTCGTGGATTACGGGCGCACCACCGGCCAGGCTGAACTCGGCAAGCTGACCTTCCACCAGCGCGCGCTCAAGCTCAAGGAACTGGCCCAGTACCTGAACGGCCGCCGCGACGAGTTCTACGCCCTCTCCGCCCAGACCGGCGCCACCAAGATCGACTCGATGGTGGACATCGACGGCGGCATCGGCGTGCTCTTCACGTTCGGCTCCAAGGGCCGCCGCGAGCTCCCCAATGCCCAGGTGATTGTGGACGGGCCCATGGAGGTGCTGTCCAAGGACGGTTCCTTCGCCGGCGAGCACATCTACACCCGCATTCCCGGCGTCGCCGTGCAGATCAACGCGTTCAACTTCCCGGTGTGGGGCATGCTGGAGAAGTTCGCCCCCGCCTTCATCGCCGGCGTCCCCACCATCGTCAAGCCCGCCACCCCCACCGGCTACGTCACCGCGGCCGTGGTCAAGGCGATTATCGAATCCGGCATCCTGCCCAAGGGCTCGCTGCAGCTGATCTCCGGCTCCGTCCGCACCCTGCTGGACCACCTGGACTACCGCGACCTCGTGGCCTTCACCGGCTCCGCGTCCACCGCCAACACGCTCAAGTCCCACGTCAACGTGGTCAAGGGCGGGGTCCGCTTCACCTCGGAAACCGACTCCCTGAACGCCTCCATCCTGGGCCCGGACGCCGTCAAGGGCACCCCGGAGTTCGACGCCTTCGTCAAGTCGCTGGTCACCGAGATGACCGCCAAGGCCGGCCAGAAGTGCACCGCCATCCGCCGTGCCATCGTGCCGCAGGAGCTGGTGCAGGATGTCATCACCGCCGTGGGCGAGCGCGTCCGCGAGCGCGTTGTCGTGGGCGACCCGCGCGCCGAGGGCGTCACCATGGGCGCCCTGGCCTCCCTGGAGCAGCTCGCCGACGTGCGCGCCGCCGTCCAGTCAATGCTCGACGCCGGCGGCGAACTCGCGTACGGCACCCTCGATTCGCCGAAGGTCACCAGCGCGGACGGAACTGTCGGCGTCGTCGACGGCGGCGCGTTTATGTCCCCGGTGCTGCTGAGCTGGACCGATCCGGAAGCCGAGGAGGTCCACTCGCTGGAGGCCTTCGGCCCGGTGTCGTCCGTGATCGGCTACACGGACCTGCCCGACGCCGTCCGCCTCGCCGCCCGCGGCGGCGGCTCGCTGGTGGCCTCGGTCTGCACCAACGATCCCGCGGTGGCCCGCGAGCTGGTGGCCGGCATCGCCGCGCACCACGGACGCGTGCACATGCTCAACCGCGAGGACGCCCGCACCTCCACCGGCCACGGCTCCCCGGTGCCGCACCTGGTCCACGGCGGCCCCGGCCGCGCCGGCGGCGGCGAGGAGCTCGGCGGCATCCGCTCCGTCCTGCACCACATGCAGCGCACCGCCATCCAGGGCTCGCCCAACATGCTCACCGCCGTCACGGGCGTCTGGCACACCGGGGCCGACCGCAACTTCACGGTCGAGACCGAAGGCCGGCACCCGTTCCGCAAGAACCTGGCCGAGCTGCACATCGGCGACGCGTTCCGGTCCGGGCTGCGCGAAGTGAGCCTGGAGGAGATCACCAAGTTCGCCAACTCCACCGGCGACACCTTCTACGCCCACACCAACCAGGCGGCCGCCGAAGCCAACCCGTTCTTCCCGGGCATCGTGGCGCACGGCTACCTGCTGCTGGCGTGGGGCGCCGGGCTGTTTGTCGAGCCCGCGCCGGGCCCCGTCCTGGCGAACTACGGCCTGGAGAGCCTGCGCTTCATCACGCCGGTGGCCGCGGGCGACTCCATCCGGGTCACACTGACCGCCAAGAAGATCACCCCGCGCGAGACCGACGAGTACGGCGAGGTGGCCTGGGACGCCGTCCTGACCAACCAGAACGACGAGATCGTGGCGACCTACGACGTCCTCACCCTCGTGGAGAAGTAGCCCGTTCTCCGACGCTCTCTCACTTCTGGCGGTTCCCGCGCGGACGCTCCCTCATCTCATGAGGGAGCGTCCGTCGTTAAGGCGCAGGACGTGAGGGAGCGTCAGTTGCGCTGTTGTCCGCAGGCTCTTTCAGCCCCGCTCCGGCGTAAAATTTTCAGCGTAGGAGGTGGCGCAATGACCCTAGTACTCAGCAAAGCCACAACAGTCCTGCCGGTCGATGATGCGGAACGTGCCCGGCGTTTCTATGCCGACACACTCGGACTCCCGCACCACGGGGTGGCAGACGACGGAAGTGAAATGTTCGGCAGCACGGGCGGCCCCATGCTGCAGTTGATGCCGGTCAAGGACGGCAAGCACTCGGAGCACACGGCCCTCAGCTTCGAGGTCTCCGGGATCGAGCGGACCGTCCGGGAGATGGAGTCCAAGGGCGTGCAGTTCCAGGACTACGACCTCCCGGACCTCAAAACCGAGAACCACATCTGCACCACCGCTTCGGAGAAGTGCGCCTGGTTCATGGACACGGAGCACAACATCCTCTGCCTCCACGAGGACACGACGTCGGTAGCCGACTACCAGCTCTGACCCGCCAGCCGCGCAGAAAACAGCGCCCCGGGTTTCCGGGGCGCTGTTTTGTGCTTTCTGGAGTTGCCCGACGGCGGTCCGGCGGCACATTGACACGGACGCGCCGGGATTTGGCCGGGAAACCAGCGCCGCGGCCCTCAAAGTGCCCCCGGACCGCCGCCGGCGGCGGCTACTGCGGGACGTGGAGGCCGTGGAAGGCCATGGTGATGATGTCGTCGGCCAGCTTCTCGGGGGAGAGGGAGCCGCCGGGCTTGTACCACTCGACGATGGAGTTGATGGTGCCGAACAGCAGGCGGGTGACGGTGCGGGGGTCGATGTCCTTGCGGAGGGAGCCCTCGTCGCGAGCCGCTGAAATCAGCGCCGCCACCTTGTGGTCGAAGGTGCGCCGGCGTTCCATGGCGTCGCGCTCGATCTCGGTGTTGCCGCGCAGGCGCAGGAGCAGGGTGACGAACGGGAGCCGGTCCACCAGCACCGAGATGGTCTCGCGCAGCACAAACTCCAGCCGGGCCTCGGCCGTTCCAGTTTGAGCTTGCGGCTGGTCCAGAATGGCCTCAAGGCCGCCCAGCGCGTGGTCCAGCGCGAGCTTGAGGAGGTCGCCCTTGGACGGGACGTGATGGTAAATGGCGGACTTGGAGATGCCCAGGTTCTCGGCCAGGATGCCCATGGACGTCGCGTCGTAACCATGGCGGTTGAAGACGTCAACAGCGATCACCAGCACCGACTGCTGGTCGTATCCGGGGCGGCCGCGTTTGGTGGTTGCTGTGGTGGGCATAGTCGCTATTTTCTCACGATCGGGAGAGCGGTCAGCCCCGGCGGGCGGCGTCGCTTTGTGGGCTGCGCCGCCCGCCGGGGCTTCACGGGACGGGTGTCAGGCCTTGGGGCGGAGGTCGTAGATCCGGCGGAGCTTGCCGTTGGACCGCTCCAGGGAGCCGGGCTCGACGACGTCGACGGCGCAGGAGGAGCCGACGTGGATCTTGATCTGCTGCTGCAGGACCTTGGCGGCCGAGGCGACATCCTCCACCGTGACGGTCTCGCGGCGTTCGATCCTGACGGTCAGCTGGTCCATCCGCTGGCCTTCGGGGCGGGTGAGCTCGAGCTGGAAGTGCGGGCTCAGCTCGGGGATGCGGAGGGCGATCTCCTCGATCTGCGAGGGGAACAGGTTCACGCCGCGCAGGATGATCATGTCGTCGCTGCGGCCGGTGATGCGGCCCATGCGGCGGTGCGCGGGGCGGGCGGTGCCGGGCAGCAGGCGGGTGAGGTCCTTGGTGCGGTAGCGGATGATGGGCAGCGCTTCCTTGGTGAGGGAGGTGAAGACCAGCTCGCCGGGTTCGCCGTCGCCCAGGACCCTGGAGGGGTCGAATGCGTCGATGATTTCGGGGCGGAAGTGGTCCTCCCAGATGTGGCTGCCGTCCTGCGTCTCGACGGCCTCGCCGGCGACGCCCGGGCCCATGACCTCGGAGAGGCCGTAGATGTCGCAGGCCTTGATGTTCATGGTGGTCTCGAGCTCGTGGCGCATTTCCTCGGTCCACGGCTCGGCGCCGAGGACGGCGTACTTGAGCGAGGTGGACGCGGGGTCGATGCCCTGCTTCATCATGGCGTCGGCGATGGTGAGCAGGTAGGTGGGGGTGGCCAGGATCGCGTCGGGCTTGAAGTCCTGGATCAGCGTGATCTGGCGTTCGGTCTGGCCGCCGGAGATGGGGATGACCGTGCAGCCCAGGGCCTCGGCGCCGGCGTGGGCGCCCATGCCGCCGGTGAACAGGCCGTAGCCGTAGGCGTTGTGGACCTTCATGCCGGGGCGGACGCCGGAGGCGCGCAGCGACCGTGCCACGAGCTTGGCCCAATCCGCGAGGTCCTTCTTGGTGTAGCCCACCACGGTGGCGCGGCCGGTGGTGCCGGAGCTGGCGTGGATGCGGGCCACCTCGTGCTGCGGCACGGCGAACATGCCGAAGGGGTACTCCAGGCGGAGGTCTTCCTTGGTGGTGAAGGGGAACTTGCCCAGGTCGGAGAGCTCGCGGAGGTCTGTGGGGTGAACACCGGTCTCGTCGAACTTGCGCTTGTACAGGGGCACACGGTCGTAGGCGTACGCCACGGTGTGCTGCAGGCGGCTGAGCTGCAATGCCTCAAGCTCGTCGCGGGAGATGGTTTCTTCGCGGTCCAGGACGGCTTCGCTGGCGGGGGCGACGGTTTCTTGGGTCATCTGGGGTTCCCTGTTTCTATTTCTTGGAGATGGTGCGGCTGCGGCCGCGGAACTCGGCGACGAGTTCTCCGGCGGGGAGGTCGGTGGGAAGCTGGCCCGGCGCCGTGGCGGCAGGAGCCGTGCCGGGTGCCGCCGTCGGGGTTCCCGCAACGGGATCGGCGGCGTAGATCTGGATGTCGTACAGGCCGCTGCGCCCGGTGCTGGCGCGGCGGTTGGCGACGGCGGTCAGCACCTGGCCGCGGAACGCCGGCTTCAGGAAGTTAATGTCGACGCCGGCAGCCACCGTGATGTTTCCGGCGTCGGCCGGGCCCGGGTTCGCCGGGTTGCAGGCCAGTGCGAAGGCTGTGTCACCAAAGGCGAAGATCATTCCGCCGTGGGCCATGCCGAAGCCGTTGAGCATTTCCTGCCGGAGGGTCATGCGGATGGTGGCGTGCCCCTCGTCCAGGGCCACCACCTCGATGCCCATCCATTCCGAGGCGTAATCGCCGTCAAGGATGGGGTGGGTGGTCGCGGAAACCGTCAGTTCAGCCATGCGTCATTGCCTCCAGCTTTATTTACCGAATGTTCATTAGGTAATCCCAAAAGGCGCTTTCTGTCAAGAGTTGGCGGGGTTGTGAAGCCCCCGGGGAGGCCCGCCGGCGGCAGGAACCCGGCGGGAGAAAGTAGGCTGGGAGGGAAGCATTCCTCCACAGCAAAGGGCGGGCCATGGCCAAGGGGATCTACGTCAGCGCGACTACGCCGGGATCCGGAAAGTCGCTGATCGCGCTGGGGCTGGCGGACACGCTGCACCGGCACGCGGACCGGATCGGCTTCTTCAAGCCGGTGGTCCACGGCTCGGACGCGGCGTCGGACCCCATGGTGGCCCTGATGAAGGCCCGGTTCGACCTCGATGACCAGCGCTGCCGCGGCGGGCTGACGTTCGCCGAGGTGCGGGCGCTCCTGGCCGAGGGAAACCGGGCCGAGATCGACGCCCGCTGCGTGGAGATCTTCGCCGAGATGTCGCGCCACTGTGACGTGGTGATCGTGGAGGGCACCGACCTCACCGGCCAGGACGCCGCCGTCGAATTCGACCTCAACGCACGCCTCGCCAACAACCTGGCCGCCTCCGTGGTCGCCGTGGTGGGCGCGAAGGGGCGCACCGTCGAGGAGGCCGCCGACGCCGTCGAGGTTGCCCGGAAGGAACTGGCAGCCGAGCGGTGCAGCCTGCTGGCCATTATGGTGAACCGCGCCGACCCGGAGGATGTGGACGGGATTGTGGCGGCGGTGAAGCCGGGCACGTCCGGCCGGCCCGTGTACGTCTTCCCGGAGCTCGACGACATTGCCCGGCCCACCACCGGCGAGGTGGCCGCGGCCCTGGGGATCCGCCAGGTGGCCGGCCGCCAGGACATGGAACGCGACGTCCGCTCCATCAAGGTGGCGGCCATGAACGTGGCCAACTTCCTGCACGTGCTCGACGACGGCGCGCTGGTGATCGTTCCGGGTGACCGGGCGGACGTGATGGTGGCGTGCCTGGCGTCGTCGTTCTCGCCGGAATTCCCGGTGCCGTCGGCGCTGATCCTCACCGGCGGCCTGGCCCCGGACCCCAACATCTACTCGCTGCTGGCGCAGGCGCCGTTCCCCGTGTTCGCCGGCCCGGACGACACCTACACCACCGCGAAACAGGTCTCCGAGGTCCGCAGCGAAATCTGGTCCGGGCACCGCCGCAAGGTGGCCTCGGCCGTGGGGCTGTGGGCCAAGCGCGTCGACGAGGCGGAGCTGGTGGAGCGTCTGCACCTCCCGCGGCTGGAACGGATGACGCCGCTGCGGTTCCTGCACGACCTCATCGAACGGGCGCGGCTGCAGCGCCGGCACATCGTGCTGCCGGAGGGCAACGACGTGCGGATCCTGCGCGCCGCGGAGATCCTGCACCGCCGGGACGTCTGCGACCTCACCATCCTGGGCAAGGAATCGGAGGTCCGCGAGCTGGCGTCCACCCAGGGCATCGACATCTCCGGCATCACCCTGGTGGACCCGGCCACGTCCGAGCTGCGCCAGCAGTTCGCCGAAAAGTACGCGGAGCTGCGCGCCCACAAGGGCGTTGACCTGGCCCGGGCCCTGGAAGTCATGCTGGACGGCAGCTACTTCGGCACCATGATGGTGCAGCTGGGCGTGGTGGACGGCATGGTCTCCGGCGCCGCGCACACCACCGCGCACACCATCCGCCCTGCGCTGGAGTTCGTGAAGACCCGCGACGGCGTGAAGATCGTCTCTTCGGTGTTCCTGATGCTGATGCCGGACCGGGTGCTGGTCTACGGTGACTGCGCCGTCAACCCGGACCCGAACGCCGAGCAGCTGGCCGACATTGCGCTGGCGTCGGCGGAGACCGCCAAGCAGTTCGGCGTGGAGCCGCGGGTGGCTATGCTGTCCTACTCCACGGGCGGGTCCGGCAGCGGCGAGGCCGTGGACAAGGTCCGGCAGGCCACCGACGTCGTGAAGACGCGCCGCCCGGACCTCGCCGTCGAAGGTCCCATCCAGTACGACGCCGCCGTGGACGCCGCAATCGCGCAGTCCAAGATGCCGGGCTCGAACGTCGCAGGGCAGGCCACCGTGTTCATTTTCCCGGACCTCAACACCGGCAACAATACGTACAAGGCCGTGCAGCAGTCCTCCGGTGCCGTCGCCGTCGGGCCGGTCCTGCAGGGGCTCCGCAAGCCGGTGAACGACCTTTCCCGCGGCTGCACCGTGGAGGACATCGTGAACACGGTGGCCATCACAGCGGTGCAGGCGCAGTCGGTGGAGCCCGCCGTCGAACCGGCCGCGGCGGGCGCCCACGCGTAGCCTCCGGTCAGCTGTTTTCCGGCTCGACCGGACTGTCCGGATCCTCCTGCCGGGCCGGTTCATCCGCCAGGCCCTCCGGCGTGAGGTCCAGGTCCTCCACGTTCTCCGGGGGCTCGGGGGCCTCGCCCACCTCGGGGGCCTTGTAGTTTCCCGTGTCGTTCAGGGCGGGGTTGGCGCCCTCGACGCCGGTGGGGTCCTTCGTCCCTGATCCGGTGCTGGCGTCGGCGTCGTCGGGGTTGGTGCCCTCGGGCTGGGTGGCGTTCTCGGTCACGGGAGTCCTTTCATGGGTTGCGGCAGTGGTCCGCCGACTCTAAGTGCCAGCCCGGCCCGATGCAATGGCGATACGATCGAACTTCACCGACCACCGCTGCAGCCAAAGGCTTAGGAGGCCCAGTGCTCGTCCTCGTCATCAACTCAGGTTCGTCCTCACTGAAGTACCAGGTCCGCGACGTGGAGGCAGGCAGCGTCCTCGCCGAGGGGCTGGTCGAGAAGATCGGGATGGGCAACGGCGGCGAGGGTGACGGCCAGATCGAGGGCCCCCGGGACCACGCGGAGGCGCTGGAGCAGGTGGACGCGGAGATCCACGCGGCCCTCGGCGACCGGACGCTCGACGCCGTCGGGCACCGGGTGGTGCACGGCGGCGAGCGCTTCGCCGAGCCGGTCCTGGTCAACAATGAGATCACCCGCGCCATCGAGCGGCTCAACCCGCTGGCGCCCCTGCACAACCCGGCGAACGTGCTCGGCATCCGCGCCATCTCCAAGAAGTGGCCGGACATGCCGCAGGTGGCCGTGTTCGACACCGCCTTCCACCGCACCCTGCCGGAGCACGCCTGGCGCTACGCGGTGCCGGACGAGCTCTACACCAACCACGGGATCCGCCGCTATGGCTTCCACGGCACCTCGCACGAGTATGTTGCGCACCGGGCGGCGGCGCTGCTGGACGTCCCGGTGGACGAGTTCGACGCCGTCATCGCTCACCTGGGCAACGGGGCCTCGGTCACGGCCATCCGCGGCGGCCAGTCCGTGGACACGTCCATGGGCTTCACCCCGTTGGAAGGCCTGGTGATGGGCACCCGGTCCGGCGACCTGGACCCGTCCATCCTGGTCTTCCTGGGCCGGGCCGGCTGGTCCCCGGAGGACATCGACGCCATGCTCAACCGCCAGTCCGGGCTCAAGGGCCTGGCCGGCAACAACGACATGCGCTCCGTGGTGGAGGCCTCGGAAGCCGGCGACGCGAAGGCCGCCATGGCGCTCGCCGTCGCCTCCTACAGGCTGGCGAAGTACATCGGCGGCTACCACGTGGCCGTCGGCGGGGCGAAGGCCATCGTCTTCACGGCAGGGATCGGGGAGAACTCGCACCAGTTCCGCGCCCTCGTGGCGGAGCGGCTGGGGGCCCTGGGTGTGGAGCTCGACGGCGGCCTGAACCGGGAGCGGTCCAAGGAACCCCGGGTGATCTCGTCGCCGTCGTCGGCCATTCCGGTGCTGGTGGTGCCCACGGACGAGGAGCGGGCCATCGCCGAGGCCACAGCTGCCGTCGTCACCGGGGCCCGGATATGACCGAACCCAAACAACTCCCTCCACTGCCCCTCCGCACAAAGCGATTGGTGCTGCGCCGCTTCGAGGCCGGGGACCTGGACGCGTTCCACGCCTACCATTCGCTGCCCGAGACCGCCCGGTTCCTGCCGGGGGAGGCCAAGAGCTACACCAAGTCCATGGAATCCGTGGGCAAGTACGCCAACTTCGTCTTCGAGAAGGAGGGCGACTGGATCTGCTGGCCATCGAGGCCGCGGACTCGCCCGGCCTTCTCGGCGAAGTGGTGCTGAAGTGGCTGCCGGGCTGCGGCCAGGCCGAGATCGGCTGGAGTCTGGCCCCGGAGGCCCGAGGCCGGGGCATCGCGTCCGAGGCCGCGGCGGCCCTGCTGGATGTGGGCTTCGGGGAACTCGGCTTCCACCGGATCGACGCCAAGCTGGACGCCCTCAACACGGCCTCCGCGGCCCTGTGTGAACGCCTCGGGATGCGGCGCGAATCCGTCCAAATCGACAAGTGGCATTACAAGGGTCAGTGGGCCACGGAAGTCGTCTACGCGATCCTCGACCACGAATGGACGGCCCGCCGGCAGGCTTAGGGCGCCGCGGCAAATGTCCCATGACGCGCTAAAGGCCCAGCGCTACGGGTATACCGCAGCGCTGGGCCTTTTCCGCATCGCCAGTCAGGAACCGCGTCGCCAGTCAGTAACCGCGCCGGCCTACGGGGCCGGTGCAGTGCCCGTCGGGGTGGGCGACGGCGTAACCGTTGCCGGTGCGGTGGCCGTCCCCGCGGACTGCGTGGGCTGCGATCCCGCCGGTGCCGTGGCCGTGGATGTAGCAGCCGGTGCGGAACCCGTCGGGCGGGGAGTGGCGCCGGAGGTCGCACCCGAAGAGGCCCCGGGAGAGGCACCAGTAGTCGCGCCCGGCGTGGCCGAGGGGCTCGCGGTCTGGCTGCTCCCGGGCGCCCTGCTGGGAGCAGTGGTCCCGGAACCGCCCGGCGTGGCACTGGGGTCGCTCTGGATGACCTCCATGATCTGCGCCTTGAAGGCATCCAGGCGCCCCTGGATCTCCGAGAGCGGCACATTCTGCAGGTTCCGGCCGAACTCCGCGATCTGCTGCCAGAGCTCGTTAAGCCGGGCCGAGCTGTCCGCGCTCAGCGGCCCGTCCAGGGTGAGGACCAGCTGGTCAGCCAGGGCATAGGTCAGGCAGCGCAGGCAGTTGTAGTTCGCGGCGGCGGACAGGTTCTCCGGCACCACCACATCGGCCTGGCCCACAATCAGCACCACCTGGAAGCCCACCGCCACGGCGGCGCAGTCCGCGCAGCTGGCGAAGGCGTAGGCCTCGTTGCGGGTGGTGACGTCCTCGCCGTCGTCCGCCCACACCAGCGCGAAGGCGACGTCGTACACCACCGAGCCGTCCGTGGTGTTGACGGCGAGTGCCTGGTTGCCGTCCTCCTCCGCCGCAGCCGGCCGGTCGAAGGGGAACACCCACGACGGCGCCTCGGCGGCGGTCCCGGCGTCGCGCGGTACCAGGACCATGCTGAGCTGCGGCTTCTCACGGGTGGGCTTCTCCGCGCCGGCGGGCCAGAGGACGACGGTCCGCCCGGCCTGGCCTTCCCGCATGACGGTGGTGGACCCGGCCGGGAAGATGGCGGTGGTGGCGTCGGCCAGGGTGCCGCGCTCGTAGGGCTGGACCGGGCGGTAGGTCTCGCCGCCGGGCCACCAGGCCCAGGCGAGGCCGGCCACCATGGCGCCCATGACGGCGAGGGCTGTTCCGCGCTGGAGGGCCTTGCCGCGGGTCTTCGTCCACAGGGCCGTCACCACCTGGCGGACCAGCCGGACCAGGATGTACAGGATCCCGAGGACGGGAAGCGCGACGGCGGCGATCGCCAGGAGCCGCACTGCGGCGTCCAGGATGTCCCCGCTGGCGAGGGCGTTGTTGAACATGGCGTACTGCTTCTGCCCGCTGTCCCAAGCGGTGCCGAGGAGCCGTGGCAGGGACACCACCATCATCACCAGGCTGAACGCCAGCAGCGGCACGGTGATCAGCACCCATGCCGTGACCACGGCGCGGGCCCACGGCTTGAGTACCTGCGCTTCCGGGTCCTTCCGGCGCCACGGCAGCAGGCTGAGCAGGGTGGGCTTGATCCGCTGGAACAGGTCCGGAACGCCGGTGGCGTCGGCCAGGATGTGGTACCCGTCAAAACGGACCAGCGGCAGGAGCTGCCGCACCATCTGCAGCACCTGGGTCACCACCACCAGCAGGAGCGCGTCGAACCCGGTGGCCCACCAGATGCCCATGATGGCCACGGCCACGATCGCGTTGAAGTAGAGCCCGCCGAGGTCGGTCCGGATCCGGCCGGCCCGGCCCAGCCGGTAGGAATCAGTGACGTCGGTGAAGAACGCGGGCCAGATCAGGTACAGCCCGGTGCCCATGGCCCCCGGGGTCGCGCCGCCGCGCCGGGCAGCCGCGGCATGGCCGAATTCGTGGAACCCGGCGGACAGCACGGTCACAGCCAGGATGAGCAGCACCAGGCCCGGGTTGGCGAACGCCTCATGCGTGGCCGAGGCCAGGCCTTTCACCATCAGCACCCACCAGCAGCTGGCGAGGAACGCCACGGTCACCAGGACCACAATCAACGGGCTGAAGAGCACGGCGAAGGGCGCGGTGATGCGGCGGGTGCGCTCCGGGTCCGTCACGGTATAGCGGAGCTTCATGCCCAGCAGCGGGTCGGCCTTGCGGACCTCGGGCTGGGAGCCGTCGGCCAGCCGCAGCAGGCCCAGGGGCAGCAGCTGCTTGTCGATCAGCGTCTGGACATTTTCGGCGCTGATGAGCCGTCCCGACCCGGCGCTGGCGTGGCTGGCGATTTCCTCCGGGCCGCGGGAGCCGTCCACCGCCTCCAGCACCTGGTAAAGCAGCGGCGTAAGCTGCAGGGTCTGGCCGTCGGCGCGGCGCACCAGGGCGGGCGGTTCGCGGTAGCCGGAGCCCTGGGTCGCACCGAGGAGCTGGACGCCGTCGGCCAGGGCCGGAGGAGGCTGGGTTGCGGTGGCGGTGCCGGCCGCCGTCGGGGTCCCGACGGCGGCATTTCCGGCGGAGGGCTCGGCGGCCGTACCGGCGGACGACGGCTGGGCGGACGCCTGCTGGGCAGGGGAAAGCGGCGGGCCGTCCGGGGTGGACGGCCCGCCGTGCGGGGTGCTCATCCGGGAAGCTACTGCCGGAGGTCGGACTGCTGGTCGGCGGAGGCGGTGGCCTCGCCCGTGATGTCCTGGTTGATGATGGCGTCCTGCTGGGACACGGCGAACGCGTTGCTGTCGATCGAGCCGATGTTGGCGGCGACGGCGGCGTCGATCGGGGCGGCGACGTTGGCGTTGGCGGCCACGGCACCGTTGATCGGGGCGGCGAGATCGGCGGCGGCGTCCAGGTCCACGTTGACGTTGAGCAGGTTGGAGTTGAGCGCTCCGGCCACATCGGTGGGCAGGGCGCCTTCCTCGACCGTGGTGTCGGTGGTGCCGGTGTCGCTGCCGTCGGTGCTGCCGGTCTCCTGGTCGATGGTGCTGTCCTGCGTGGAGTCGGCGGTGGCGTCGGCGTCGATGCCCTGGTTGATCACCACGCCCTGGTCCGAGAGGGCCTGGGCGTCGGAACCGAAGGACAGGATGTTGGCCGAGGCGGCGGCGTCGATCGGGGCGGCCACGTTGGCGTTAGCTGCGACAGCGAGGTCGATCGGGGCCGCGGCGTTCAGGCCGAGGTCCAGGTCCGCGTTGAGGTCCAGGACGGAGGCCACTTCCTTGTCCGGAAGAGCGGTGCCTGCCTCGGCCATCAGTTCGGCGTCGCTCAGCGGGGTCATTCCCTGTTCAGTGCTCACGATTTAGCTCCAGTTCCGGCACGGATTCTGCTGCCCCCAGTGAGCAGTTTCTAACCGTCGTGCCTGATCAGGGTCAATAGTAAGCATGATGAGCATTTATTCGGTAGAAGACTTTCACAAATTCCCCGCCCCTGGGGGAGGCCGGTACCCGCCGATTTGACGCGAATGGCCGCTATGACGGGCGTCATAGCGGCCATTTGTGGTGAATGGGCGCACCCAACACCGAACTGCGGTGAGTCGGCTACTTCAGCCCGGCGCCGGGCAGCAGCTCGGTCGCGCCCAGGGAGTCGGCGACGAACGCGTAGTCCCACGCCCGTTCCTTCCACTGCACGTACCGGCCGGAGGCGCCGCCGTGGCCGCCCTCCATCTCGATCTTCATGACGATCGGCTCGCTGCCGGTGTTGAGTTCGCGCAGCCGCTGCACCCATTTGGCGGGCTCCACGTAGAGCACGCGCGTGTCGTTGAACGAGGTGACCGCCGCGATCTTGGGGTAGGCCACGGCGCGGACGTTCTCGTACGGGGTGTAGGACTTCATGTACTCGTACACGGCGCGGTCGGTGATGGGGTTGCCCCATTCCTCCCACTCCAGCGCGGATAGCGGCAGTTCGGGGTCCAGGATGGTGGTGAGGGCGTCCACGAACGGGACGGCGGCCACCACGGCGGCGTACTTCTCCGGCGCCAGGTTGGCGACGGCGCCCATCAGCAGGCCGCCGGCGGAGCCGCCCATTGCCGCGATCCGGGCCGGGTCCACCCAGCCGGACTGCGCCAGCCAGTCGGTGGCCGCGATGAAGTCCGTGAAGGTGTTCTTCTTGTGCAGCTTCTTGCCGGTGTCGTACCAGTTCCGGCCCAGTTCCCCGCCGCCGCGGATGTGCGCGATCACAAACACGATGCCGCGGTCCAGGAGGGAGAGCCGGGGGATGCCAAAGCCGGGGTCCATGCTCATCTCGTAGGAGCCGTAGCCGTACACCAGGCCGGCCGCCGTCGAGTCCTGCGCCACCGAGGCGTGCCGCAGCACCGACAGGGGGATCCGGGTCCCGTCGGACGCCTCCGCCCACTCGCGGGTGGCCACGTAGTCGGAGGCGGAGTAGCCGCCCAGCACCGGGCTTTCCTTGCGCAGCAGCAGCTCGCCGGCGGGCTGCTCGGCGGTGGGCAGCACAAAGTCGTACACCCGGGACGGGGTGAAGTAGGAGGTGTAGCCCATCCGGATCACGGGGGCCTCGTAGTCGGAGCCGGCCACGCCCGCGGTGTAGAGCTCCTCCTCGAAGGCGGGCTCCACCGGCGCGCCCTGCTCCGGCGTGCCCAGCCCGGCCAGCGGCAGCACCTGGACCCGCTCGATGGTGTCCTTGCGGATGGAGACCACCAGGTGCGTCGACGTGACGCCGGCACCGTTGACACGCACCAGGTCGGAATGTTCGACGACGGCGGTCCAGTGCTGCTCGGCCAGCGGCTTGGCGAGTTCGGCGGGGTCCACGAGGGAGACCATGGAGTTGACGGCGTTCTTGTTGTGCGTCAGCAGGATCGCCTCGGACGTCTGCCCCGCGGCGTCCGCGAGCAGGAACGGCTCGGCCTCGTAGAGGATGCGCTCGTCCCGGGAGATCACGGTGGCCAGACCGGCGTCGAGCGCGTCGAAGCGCAGCAGCCGGGTCTCGCTGAACTCCGAGCAGCCGATGCTGAGCACCAGGTGGCGCCGGTCGGCGGAGAGCTCGAAGCCCAGCCACATGGCGACGTCGTCCTCCTGGTAGATCAGCTCATCGTCGGCGACGGGCGTGCCCAGGACGTGCGCCTTCACCTGATACGGCCGCCAAGAGTCGTCCACCACGGTGTAGAAGATGCGGCTGCCGTCGGGGGAGAAGGCGATGCCGTAGAAGACGTTCTCGATCACGTCGGGCAGGAGCTCCCCGGTGCGCAGGTCCTTGATGCGCAGGGTGAAGCGCTCGTCCCCGGCGTTGTCCACGGCGTAGGCGTACAGATTCCCGTCGAGGGTGACGGCGGCCCCGCCGACGGCGAAGAACGGCTTGCCCTCGGCTTCGGCGTTCCCGTCCAGCAGGATTTCCTCGCCGGGGATCCCGACGCCCACCTCGACGGCGGGCGGCGTCCAGTCGGCCACCCGGTCACCGGTGTCCTCGGCCCGGACGCGGCACTGGATGCCGTACTCCTGGCCCTCCACCGAGCGGGTGTAGTACCACCAGCCGTCCTTGCGGTTGGGCACGGAGAGGTCCGTCTCCTGGGTGCGGCCCTTGATCTCCTGGAAGATGGCCTCGCGCAGCGGCTGCTGGTGGGCGGTCACCGCCTCTTGGTAGGCGTTTTCGGCCTTGAGCAGCTCCACCACTTCAGGGGATTCCTTGTCCCGCAGCCACTCGTAGTTGTCCTCGAAGACGTCACCGTGGTGCGTGCGGAGGGCGGGGATTTTCTTGGCAACCGGGGGCTGCGGGGACTGCTGCACAGGAGTCTGGGTCATGGCTCCAATCTACCGGCCGGGCGGCCGACGGCGGGCTGGCGCCGCCGCTGTGCGTGGCGGGGCTCGTCTAGGCTGGCGGGCATGGGGGAATGGATGGCGGCTCACCGCAGAATCGTTGTGCTGGTGGTGCTCGTGGCCGCTTGGGGTGCGGGTTCCGCCCTTTTCATCAGCTGGGGCCGCCGGCCGGAGGACGTATTCTTCAACGCCGCGATGTGGGCCGTCTTCCTCGCGGGCTCCTGGTACTTCGACGCACGCCGGCAGCGCAAGATGGAAGCCAAGCTGGAAACACTGGGCGGCATGCTGGTCTACGTCCGCTATCCGGACTCGCTTCCCGGATCCCTCAGCGGAATCTGGAACATGGGCGTCGCCTCGTTAGCCGGGACTGGCGAGATGACTTTTCAGCCGGCTGTCTACGACACGCTTGAGCCCTCCGGCCGGCCCACCACGTTCAGCGCCATGACTGCGGTGTCCAACGAGCCCAGAACGTTGGACCGCAAGGACAACAAATACGTCACCCAGCGTGGTTTTCAGACCATCAGGCTCGCGACCGACAAGGGGGACATTGAAGTAGCTGCCTTGCCGGAGACGCTCCGCAGGATTCACGACGCAATCCGCGAGGGCGACGGGACAGACTGAGCCGGGGCGCTGGCGCGCCTTTAGTTCCCGTTCTGCAACCCGTTCGCCGCGATGTACTCGCCGAGAGTCCCGGAGGCCAGCGCGGCGGCCACCGCGGCGGTGGCGGCGCGGTCCTCCACGATGATGGACTGCCCGTCCCGGCTGAAGCCCGTGCCGGCAGTGGGGAGGGTGAAGAACATGGCATTGCCCGGGGGTGTGCTGCGCAGGCTGAAGGCGAGCTGCTCCAGGGCCTCCACCGTGAGCCCGGGGGACACCGTGACGTGGGGGAGGACCGTGGACACCAGCTGCTTCACCGTATTGCGGTCCGTCAGCCCGCCTTCGGCCGCCATCTTGGCCATCACCGCCTTGAGGAAGGTCTGCTGGTTCCGCACCCGCTGGTAGTCGCCGTCCGAGAAGGCGTGGCGCTCGCGGACGAACGCCAGCGCCTGCACCCCGTTCAGCCGGTTCACCCCCGGCGGGAAGTACACAAAGTCGTCCACCGTCCCCTGGAACGGCTGCCTGATGTCCACGTCCACCCCGCCCAGGGCATCGGTCATGGCGGCGAAGCCCTGGAAATCCAGCATCACAGTGTGGTTGATGGGCTGGCCCAGGAGCGATTCCACGGTCTGCGTCATCAGCGGCACCCCGCCCAGCTCCAGCCCGGCGTTGACCTTGGCCGCGCCGTAGCCGGGGATGGTCACCCAGAGGTCGCGCATGATCGAGATGCCGTAAATGTTCTGCCGGTCGGCCGGGATGTGGATGAGGACCAGGGCGTCCCCGCGCTGGTCCGACGCGGCGCCGGACGCCGCGACGGCCCGTTCATTGATCCGGCTGTCGCTGCCGATCAGCAGGATGTTGAGCGCCTCAGGCGGCGGATCAGGCGTGGGCGTGGGGGTGGGTTCCGGTGTGGGGGCTGCAGTGGTCTCCGGTGCCGGGGCGGAGGTTTGCACCGGCGCCGCGGTTTCGGTCCGCGGCCTGTTGATCAGGAGCGTGGCCACCACAATTCCCATGACCGCCAGCACGGCAACAACAGCGACGGCGATGGTCCGGCGGCGGTTCCTGCCGCCCGGGGCCGCGGCGGAGCCTGCGGCTGCTTCAGCTGGTTCCGGCGACGTTCCCATGGCCGGACATTACCACCGCGATACGCACAGTAGGGGCAGGATGCGCGTTTGATCGGGAGGCGAAATACAGGCGTCCTGTTCCTCGCAGCCCACCGCGGGCAGAGGCTTTGGTGCTTGACGCATCTCCGCCCTTCCGCATATCCTGAACGAACGGTCGGTAATTATTTATCGGATATGCATAGGAGCAACCATGGCAGCGCAGACCCTGCAGTCAGTGCCCGGAGAGCCCACGTCGGCGCGGCACGAACAGAGCCTTGAGGATGTGGCCCGGCGCGACGCTGAAGGCCAGGCATACTTCGACAAAGTCATGGCGGAGGATTCGCGGATCGAACCCCGCGACTGGATGCCCCCGGCATACCGCAAGACCCTGCTGCGCCAGATCTCGCAGCACGCGCACTCGGAGATCATCGGCATGCAGCCGGAAGCCAACTGGATCTCCCGTGCCCCCAGCCTCAAGCGCAAGGCCATCCTCATGGCCAAGGTCCAGGATGAGGCCGGCCACGGCCTGTACCTGTACTCCGCCGCGGAGACCCTCGGCCAGCCGCGCGACCAGATGATGCAGGACCTGATGGACGGCAAGGCCAAGTACTCTTCCATCTTCAACTACCCCGCCCGCACCTGGGCTGACATGGGCGCCATCGGCTGGATGGTGGACGGCGCCGCTATCGCCAACCAGGTGCCGCTCTGCCGCGCCTCCTTCGGCCCCTACGGCCGCGCCATGGTCCGCGTCTGCAAGGAAGAATCCTTCCACCAGCGCCAGGGCTTCGAGATCCTGCTGGAACTCTCCCACGGCACGCCGGAGCAGAAGCAGATGGCCCAGGACGCCGTCAACCGCTGGTACGCCCCGGCCCTCATGATGTTCGGCCCGCCGGATGACGATTCGCCTAACTCCAAGCAGTCCATGGCCTGGAACATCAAGCGCTTCAGCAACGACGAGCTCCGCAACCGCTTTGTCGGCATGATGATGGAGCAGGTCAAGGTCCTGGACCTCACGCTCCCGGACAAGGACATCCGCTTCAACGAGGAAACCAAGAAGTGGGAGCACGGCCCCCTGGACTGGGACGAATTCCACGAGGTCCTTGCCGGCCGTGGCCCCTGCAACGCCCAGCGCCTGGAACGGCGCCGCGAAGCCCACCACAACGGCGCCTGGGTGCGCGAAGCCGCCGCCGCATACGCGGCAAAGCAGGCCAAGAAGCAAGCAGAGAAGGAAACCGCAGCATGACCACCCCCGAACCCCACGCAGGCAACGTCTGGCCCATCTGGGAAGTCTTCGTCCGCTCCAGCCGCGGCCTCTCCCATGTCCACGCCGGCTCCCTGCACGCCCCGGACGCAGCCATGGCCCTGCGCAACGCCCGCGACCTCTACACCCGCCGCAATGAGGGTGTGTCCATCTGGGTGGTCCCGGCCGACGCCATCGCCTCCAGCGACCCGGACTCCAAGGGCGCCTTCTTCGAATCCCCGCAGGGCAAGGACTACCGGCACGCGACGTACTACACCAAGAGCGAGGGCGTGAAGCACCTGTGAGCACCTCACCTGAGACCACGGCAACCCCCGCACCCGCGGAAGAAACAGGCGGCCACGGCGACCTCAACGTCGGCGTCAAGGCAGCCGGCGGCAGCGGCGAGGCCACGGCCAGCGCCACCCGCATCACGCCCGGCAACGCCCTCCGCCCGGAGGACATCGCCCTGGCCGTGAGCAGCGGCAGCGCGAAGCCCACCGAGGACGTGGCCGAAATCGCCCTGCGCCTGGGCGATGACGCCCTGATCCTGGCGCAGCGCCTGGGTCACTGGATCTCCCGCGCCCCGGAGCTGGAAGAGGACATCGCCCTCGGCAACATCGCCCTGGACCAGCTGGGCCACGCCCGGTCCTTCCTCAGCTACGCCGGGGGACTGGACGGCCGCTCCGAGGATGACCTGGCCTACTTCCGCCGCGAGCACGAGTTCCGCTCTGCCTCGATCTTCGAACAGCCCAACGGCGACTTCGCCGTCACCATCGCCCGCCAGTTCGTGGTGAGCTACTACCAGTTCGAGCTCTACAGCCAACTGACGCAGTCCACGGACGCCACCCTGGCCGGCATCGCCGCCAAGGCCGTCAAGGAAGTGGACTACCACCGGGACCACAGCGCCCAGTGGGTGCTGCGCCTTGCCGGCGGCACGGACGAATCCCGCGAAAAGATGATCCACGGTTTCAAGGTCATCTGGCCCTACGTGGACGAGCTGTTCCGCGACGACGAGCTGACCGCCCGTCTCAGCGCGAGCGGCGCCGCCGTCGAGCCCTCCAGCCTGCGCGCCGAGTTCGACCGGCTCACCGGCGAGGTCTTCGCCGAGGCCGAACTGGAGGTCCCCAAGGTCCAGCCCGCCCCCGGCGGCGGACGCAGGGGCCTGCACTCGGAGCACCTGGGCTACATCCTCGCCGAAATGCAGGTGCTCGCCCGCGAGTACCCCGGAGCCAGCTGGTAACCACCATGGAGATGTACGTCAGCCACCCCACTGCCGCGGAGGCCCGCCCCGCGGAGCAGAAGACTCCCGAGCAGAAGGCCTGGGACCTCGCCGCCACCGTCACCGACCCGGAAATCCCGGTCCTCACCATCGAGGACCTGGGAATCCTGCGCGACG
The DNA here is from genome assembly GCF_001512305.1 of Arthrobacter sp. EPSL27. Lineage (GTDB taxonomy): Bacteria > Actinomycetota > Actinomycetes > Actinomycetales > Micrococcaceae > Arthrobacter. The sequence continues at coordinate 1,031,742 of NZ_LNUT01000005.1, read as the reverse complement.
TCAAGGTGACGAAGGAGCCCAACCCGGCCGACGGCGGTATGGTCCCCACGGTCCATATCACCATCACACCGACGTACTCCGGCTGCCCGGCGATGGACGCCATCCGCGATGACCTGAAGGCTGCGTTCAACCGCGAAGGCTACCCCAGCGTCAGCGTGGACATGGTCCTCTCTCCGGCGTGGACCACGGACTGGATGAGCGAGGCCGGCAAGGCCAAGCTGCAGGAGTACGGCATCGCCCCGCCGTCCGGCCACTCGGCCGCCGTGCGCCACGCCGGGCCGGTCCGCCTGTCCCTCGCCGTCAAATGCCCGCAGTGTTCCTCGCTGCACACCAAGGAACTCACCCGCTTCGGTTCCACCTCCTGCAAGGCCCTGTACGTGTGCCAGGACTGCAAGGAACCGTTCGACTACTTCAAAGTTTTGTAAGGAAAAGCCATGACTGTTGTCCGCCAGACCGCCGCCGAGCAGGCGGCAGCCACCGGCCGCCGTCGTGCGTCCTTCCACCCGCTGACGGTCGATGAGGTCCGCCGGCTCACGGACGACGCGATCGAGGTGACGTTCGGCGTCCCCGCCGAGCTCGCCGGCCAGTTCGACTACCTCCCCGGCCAGTACGTCGCCCTGCGCACCACGCTGCCGGACGAATCGGGCGAGCCGAAGGAGATCCGGCGCAGCTACTCCATCTGCGCCGAGCCGCGGAGCTTCGCGGACGGCAGCAGCGAGATCCGGGTTGCCATCAAGAAGGACCTGGGCGGGCTTTTCTCCAACTGGGCCAACTCCGAGCTCAAGGCCGGAGACGTCCTGGACGTGATGAGCCCCATGGGGGCGTTCATCTCCAAGCACGGCCGGGACGGCAAAGAGCAGAACCTCATGAACTCCATGAACCACCCGGAGGAGATGGCCAGCGAACGGGCGGGGGAGCCCGGCTCCTTCGTCGCGATCGCCGCCGGATCCGGCATCACCCCGGTGATCGCCATTGCCCGCACCCTACTCGCCGCGCACCCGGAGACCCGCTTCGACCTCGTCTACGCCAACAAGGCCGCCATGGACGTGATGTTCCTCGAGGAACTGGCCGACCTGAAGGACAAGTACCCGTCCCGCCTGGCCCTGCACCACGTGCTCTCCCGGGAACAGCGGATCGCCCCGCTGCTGAGCGGCCGGATCGACGCCGAGAAGCTGCAGGCGCTGCTGGGCACCGCCATCCACGCCGACGACGTGGACGAATGGTTCCTCTGCGGCCCGTTCGAGCTGGTCCAGCTCTGCCGGGACACCCTGGCCGACCGCGGCGTGAACCCGGACAACGTCCGGTTCGAGCTGTTCACCACCGGCAAGCCGGACCGCCCCGAGGGCAACGCCGGCCGCCCCGTGGTAGTGGACGAATCCCAGGCCACGTTCAAGATCACTTTCAAGCTGGACGGTCTCCAGGGCGAGGTGGCCAGCCCCACGCACGCCCGCGAATCGATCCTGAACGCGGCGCTGCGGGTCCGCCCGGACGTGCCGTTCGCCTGCGCCGGCGGCGTGTGCGGAACCTGCCGCGCCAAGGTGGTGGCCGGGTCCGTCACCATGGACGAGAACTACGCGCTGGAGCAGGACGAACTGGACAAGGGCTACGTGCTCACCTGCCAGTCCCACCCCACCACGCCGGAAGTCACCGTCGACTTCGACGTCTAACAGCCCGCCCGCCTTCCGCCCCCACCTCAGGAGCCCCATGATTTCCCTCTCCATCGACGGCGGCATCGCCGAGATCGTCCTCGACGCACCGTACAAGCTCAACTCGCTGGACGAGCAGGCCCTCCGGGACCTGTCGAAGGCGTACGACGACGCCGCTGCCGCCGCCTCGCGCGGCGAGGTGCGGGCGCTGCTGCTCAGGGGAGAGGGCCGGGCGTTCTGCGCTGGCCGGGACATCGCCGGCGTCACGCCGGAAACGGACGATGTGCAGGGCTACCTGGGCGGGCTGCTGCAGCCGCTGCTGAAGAAGATGAGTGAATTCCCGGCCCCCACGTTCGCGGCTGCCCAGGGCGCCTGCCTGGGCGTCGGGCTGGGCCTGCTCCTGGCCACGGACGTGGTCTATGTGGCGGAGAACGCCAAGTTCGGCTCGCCGTTCGCGAACCTGGGTGCCACGCTGGATTCCGGCGGCCACTGGTACTTCACCGAACGGCTCGGCATGCACCGCACGCTGGACCTGATCTACACCGCCGAGCTGATGAGCGGGGCCGAGGCCGTGGCCCAGGGGATGTTCAGCCGCGCCATGCCCGCGGCCGAGCTGCTGGAGTCCACCCGCGCCATCGTGGCGAAGGCCGCCACCGGCGCCACCAGTGCGTTCAACGCCAGCAAGGAGCTGGTGGCGCACATCCGGGACCAGCGGCTGGGCCTTTGGGAGTCCATGGCCGAGGAGAACGCGGAGCAGGCACGGCTCTGCAAAACCGAGGACTATTCAGAGGGGTTCCGGGCGTTCCAGGAGAAACGGAGACCCGTCTTCAAAGGCTAGCGGCGCTGGCAGAGGGGGCCGACAGCGTCCATGATGTCTAAGTACTCGTATTTTGTTGAAGCCATTCTCAACTAGAGGCTGCGCTTGTAGGGTTCCGTTATGACTTTGGGGAGAGCTGTAACAAAGGCTGTTATTCCTGCGGCGGGCCTCGGCACACGTTTCCTGCCGGCCACCAAGGCGATGCCGAAGGAAATGCTGCCCGTGGTCGACCAGCCGGCCATCCAGTACGTTGTTGAGGAGGCTGTCCGCGCTGGCCTGACCGATCTCCTGATGATTACGGGGCGCCAGAAGCGCGCGCTTGAAGATCACTTTGACCGGGAGCCCAGCCTGGAACGGGCCCTGGATCTCAAAGGCGATGTTGAGAAACTTGAAGCCGTCCGGCGCGCCTCAGCTCTGGGACCCCTCTACTACGTCCGCCAGGGCGACCCCAAGGGGCTGGGCCACGCCGTGCTCTGCGCCCGCCAGCACGTGGGTGACGAGCCTTTCGCTGTCCTTCTGGGCGATGACCTGATCGACGAACGGGACGAGCTGCTGAGCACCATGATCGAGGTGCAGGCCCGGACAGGCGGCTCGGTGATCGCCCTGATCGAGGTGGACCCCGCTGAGATCAGTGCCTACGGCTGCGCGGACATTTCAGCAGTCGACGGCGAAGGCCACGTGCGCGTCAACCGTCTGGTGGAGAAACCTGCCGTGGCCGACGCGCCGTCCAACCTGGCCGTCATCGGACGGTACGTGCTTCACCCGGCAGTTTTCGACGTGCTCGAGGAGACGGAGCCCGGCCGGGGCGGTGAAGTCCAGCTCACGGATGCCCTGCAGACTCTGGCCACCTCGGACTGCGAGGGCGGCGGTGTCTACGGTGTGGTTTTCAAGGGCCGCCGATACGACACGGGCGACAAGCTGAGCTACCTGAAGGCCGTCATCTCCATCGCGTCGGAACGGGTGGAATTCGGCGAGGAGCTCAAGGCCTGGATGAAGGCCTTCGTCAGCTAGCGACGGCGGCGCCGCTACCGCGTATCCAAATCCTCGAACACCAGAAACGTCTGCGTATCCAGTACCCCGGGCATGGACTGCAGCTGGTCGAAGATCACTCGTCGCAGGTCGATGTTGTCCAAAGCGCGCACCAGCAGGATGACGTCGAAGTCCCCGCCCACCAGCGCGATGTGGTGCACCTCGGGAATGGCGCGGAGCAGCTCGCGCAGTTCCCGCCAGGAATGCTGCCGGACCTTGAGGGTCACGTAGGCCGACGACTTGAGGCCGGCCTTGATCGGATCCACCAGCGCCGTGAACTTGGTCAGCACGCCCTCGCCGGTCAGCCGGGCAATCCGCGTGTAGGCGTGGGCGCGCGAGATATGGACGTTCTCCGCCACCTGCGTGACGGACATCCGGCCGTCCCGGGTCAGCTCGGCAATGATGTTCCGGTCCACGTCATCCAGCGGCACCGCCGTCTGCTCCGGCTCGTTCTCTGCCATTTCGTCCACAACCTCCGCCGGTAACCCAGCTCACACTTACGATTCGTCTTCCAGAATAGTCCATTTTTTGGGTCTTCTCCACGATTTACCCCTGGGCTGGATACGAAACAGCGCATCGCCCCATACTTGGAGGTAATAGTGGCTACAGAAGGACGGACCAATGACGATCTCCGCAGACCACACTGCGCAGCCCCCGGCAGCCGAGGAGCAGACACCCGGCCCCGCGGCCCCGGACGCGGCCGCCCCGACGGGCGCATCCAACAACGCCGCCAGCGAGGCCGTGCGGAAGTTCGGCATCTCGGTTGAGGACTACATGCTGCCCGCACGGCACCAGATCCAGATGGTGGGCCCGGACGGCACCCTGACCCCGCACACCGAGCAGGGCACCCAGCCCGGCCACGAATACTCCCTCCCGGGAGATGAGGAACTGCTGGCCGCCTACGAGCAGTTGGTGGTCGGACGCCGCGTCAACGACCAGAACTCCGCCCTGGTCCGGCAGGGCCGCATGGCCGTCTACCCGTCCAGCCACGGCCAGGAGGCCTGCCAGGTGGCCGCCGCCCTCTGCCTGTCCGGCGGCGACTGGATGTTCCCCACCTACCGCGACTCCGTTGCCGTGATGGCCCGCGGCGTGGACCCGGTCCAGACCATGACCCTCTTCCGAGGCGACTGGCACGGCGGCTATGACCCCGCCAAACACAAGGTCGGCATCCAGTGCACCCCGCTGACCACCCAGCTGCTGCACGGCGTGGGCGTGGCGCACGCCGCCAAGCTGCGCGGCGAGGACACCGTGGTCCTGGCCATGTGCGGCGACGGCGCCACCAGCGAAGGCGACTTCCACGAGGCACTGAACTTCGCCGCCGTCTTCCACCTGCCGGTGGTGTTCTTCGTCCAGAACAACCAGTACGCCATTTCCGTGCCGCTGGCGCACCAGTCCGTGGCGCCCTCGCTCGCCCACAAGGCCGTGGGCTACGGCATGGCCGGCGAACGCGTGGACGGCAACGACGTCGTCGCCCTCCTCGCCGTCCTGGGCCGCGCCGTCCGGCTCGCCCGCGAAGGCTCCGGCCCGCTGCTGGTGGAGGCACACACCTACCGCATGCAGGCCCACACCAACGCCGACGACGCCACCCGGTACCGCCAGGACAGCGAAGTCGCCGAATGGGTGGCCAAGGACCCGCTGAGCCGGATGAAGACCTACCTCACGGACCGCGGGCTGCTCGACGACGACCGCGCCGGACGGATCGCCGAGAAGGCCGAAGCCGTCGCCGCCCAGCTCCGCGAGGGCCTGAGCGAGGACGTCCCGGTGGAACCGCAGGACCTCTTCAAGTACGTCTTCTCCACCCCCACCCCGCAGCTGCAGGAACAGTCCGCCCTGCTCGCCGACGAACTCGCCCGCGACGCCGCATTGACCTCGGAGGCCGCACGATGAGCCCCACCATCACCACCTCGTCCGAAGCCAACGGCAACGTCAGTGCCGCCACCGCCCGCGCTGCCGCCACCGCCGCAGCCGTGGCAGAACAGAGCGGCCCGCAGACCATCACCCTGGCCAAGGCCCTGAACACGGCCATGGCCGACGCCATGCACGCGGACCCCTCGGTACTGGTCTTCGGCGAGGATGTCGGCATGCTCGGCGGAGTCTTCCGGATCACCGACGGACTGACCAAGACCTTCGGGCAGAGCCGCTGCTTCGACACTCCGCTCGCCGAATCCGGCATCGTGGGCATGGCCGTCGGCATGGCGATGAACGGCATGCGCCCGGTCATCGAGATGCAGTTCGACGCCTTCGCCTACCCGGCCTTCGAGCAGATCGTCAGCCACGTCGCCAAGATGCACAACCGCACCAAGGGCGCCGTGAAGCTGCCCATGGTCATCCGCGTGCCCTACGCCGGCGGCATCGGGGGAGTGGAGCACCACTGCGACTCCTCCGAGGCCTACTACGCCCACACCGCCGGTCTCAAGGTTTACACCCCGGCCACCGTGGCCGACGGCTACCGGATGCTCCGCGAGGCCATCGACTCCCATGACCCCGTGATGTTCATGGAGCCCAAGAAGCTCTACTGGTCCAAGGACCAGGTGGACCTGGACGCGCTCCGCGCCGAACACGCCGAGAACACCGAACGCGGCACGTCCTCCGAGGGACGCGCCGCAGTCGCCCGGCCCGGCACCGACGCAACCCTGATCGCCTACGGTCCGTCCGTCCCCACCGCCCTCGCCGCCGCCGCGGCCGCCGCCGAGGAAGGCCGCTCGCTCGAAGTGGTGGACGTCCGCTCGATTGTGCCGTTCGACGACGAGACGGTCTGCGCCTCGGTCCGCAAGACCGGCCGCGCCGTGGTCATCGCCGAGGCCCACGGGTTCGCCTCCGTCGCCTCCGAAATCGTGGCCCGGGTCCAGGAACGCTGTTTCCACCACCTCGCCGCGCCCATTCGCCGGGTCACGGGCTTTGATGTCCCGTTCCCGGCGCCGAAGCTCGAGCACTACTACCTGCCCGGCGTGGACCGCATCCTCGACGCCGTTGACGACCTCCAGTGGGAAGACTGACCATGAGCGAACCGAAAGTATTCCTCCTCCCGGACCTCGGCGAAGGCCTCACCGAAGCCGAACTCGTCAACTGGCTGGTGGCCGTGGGCGACGAAATCCGCGTCGACCAGCCCATCGCCGAGGTTGAAACCGCCAAGTCCATGGTGGAGGTTCCCTCCCCGTACGCCGGCACCGTCGCCGTGCTGCACGGCGAGCCCGGCCAGACCCTCGACGTCGGCAAGCCGCTGATCTCCGTGACTCCGGTCGGGGCCGCGTCGGCTGAGCAGGCCGTGGCTCCGGCGGCCGCGCCTTCCGCAGCTGCGGACGCCGCCGCCGAGGTCTACCGCGAGGAAGAGAAAGCCGGCTCCGGCAACGTCCTCATCGGCTACGGCACCCCAGGCGGCCACGGCGTGGCCCGCCGGACGCGGCCGCGGAAGGCCGCCGCGGCAGAGTCTGCCGGTGCCTCGGCTGTCGCCACTGAGGTGTCCGCGGCCGAGAAGGCAGCCGATGACCTGCTCCTGATGCGGACCCGGGTGCCCGGCAAGCTGGGGGCCGTTATTTCTCCGCTGGTCCGGCGGATGGCCAAGGACCATGGGGTTGATTTGGGGGAACTCCAGGGGTCCGGCGCCAGCGGGCTCATCATGCGCCGCGACGTCGAGGCGGCCATCAAGCCCTCCGCGCTTGAGCGTCCGGCGGCAGAGCCTGCTGCAACCACGCCGGCAGCAGCGGTTCCAGCCACCGGTGACACCGACGCCCGCACCGGGCTCGGCATCACCGGCCGGACTCCGGTGCGCGGCGTGCGGAAGGCTGTCGCGGCGAACATGACGCGCAGCCGCTCGGAGATCCCGGAAGCCACCGTATGGGTGGACGTGGACGCCACAGCCCTCGTGGAGATGCGTGCCGCCCTGAAGAAGGCGGACCCGCACCACACCCCCGGCCTGCTGGCGTTCATCGCGCGCTTCGTCACCGCCGGGCTGAAGAAGTTCCCGGAGCTGAACACCCGGATTGTCACCACCGAGGACACCGCCGGCGGAGCATCCCAGGAAATCGTCGCCTTCGACGGCGTCAACCTGGGGTTCGCGGCCCAGACCGACCGCGGCCTGATGGTCCCGTCGGTGCGCAACGCGGACAAACTCAGCGCCCGCGAACTGGACGCCGAGATCCGGCGGCTCACCGCCGTTGCACGCGACGGCAAGGCGACCCCAGCAGAGCTCGGCGGGGGCACCTTTACCCTGAACAACTATGGTGTCTTCGGGGTGGACGGCTCCGCCGCCATCATCAACCACCCCGAGGTGGGAATCCTGGGGGTCGGGCGCATCATCGACAAGCCTTGGGTGGTCAACGGCGAGCTCGCGGTCCGAAAGGTCACCGAGCTGACCCTCACCTTCGACCACCGCGTCTGCGACGGCGGCACCGCCGGCGGGTTCCTGCGCTACGTGGCCGACGCGATCGAGAACCCGGGAGGCGTGCTAGCGGACCTCTGAGGCGGTAGGGACCGTGCGGGCGGAAAGGCCGCTCGCGCGGTGCCGCCTTCCAGCATCCGGCCAGCTCCGGTGGGTAGACTCGAGGGCAGAACATCGCACCAACGACGCCGGACCAACACCCGGCATACGGAGATTCTTCATGTCACGATGGCTCGAGGTTGGCCCGGACAACTACGTCCTGACCACCCAAGGTTCCCTGCTCAACACCGGCCTGGTGATCGGCTCCGAGCGTGCCTTGGTGATCGATACCGGCAGTGGGCCCCGGCAGGGGCGCGAGATCCTGGACGCCGTGCGGGAGAAGACCCAGCTGCCGCTGGTGGTGGTGAACACCCACGCCCACTACGACCACTTCTTCGGCAACGCCGTGTTTGCCGAAGCCGGAGTGACCGAGTTCTGGGCGCACGAGAACTGCGCCGCCGAGATCGCGGAAAACGGAGATGCCCAGCGCTGCGCCGTGGGCGCCGATGAGCCCGAGATGGCAGCCGGGGAGGGCGACCACGTCGAACTCGTGGTCCCGAACGCGATCGTGAAAGACCAGCCAGTCCTTCTGGATCTCGGCGGCCAGAACGTTACGCTGTTTTTCTTGGGCCGCGGGCACACCGACGGCGACCTCCTGATTGGCACGGCCACCACCCTGTATGCCGGCGACCTAGTGGAGCAGGGCTCCCACCCGTCCTTTGAGGATTCTTACCCCGAAGAGTGGGCCGACGTTCTCAGGCACGTCTCCGCGCTCCGCCACCGTTACGAATTCCTGATCCCCGGGCACGGGGAACCCTGCAGCGACCAGTTCGTGAAAACCATGGCCAACACCATGACCACGGCGGTACGGCAGGCCACCCAAGCGACCCGCGAGACCCCCGATGACGCCACCAAGGCCATCCCGATCCTGCCCTACGGGCCGGAGCAGTCCCGGTGGTTCATCAAGCGCCTGCAGGAGACCCGGGCGCACCACTAAGTCCGCGGCTTGGGGCGGTCAATGGTAAGGGTACTCACGACTGCCCCTAGAATTGCGGTTTGGACCAATTCAAACGAGCACCGCAGCCGCCTGTGCTGTGAGTCCCAGGGGGGACCAATATGCCCGATCCGGTGGACAACAACACAGTCAACGCTGCCACAGAGGCAGAGCAACCCGAACTCCGGCGCCGGCGCGACCGCCGCCGGGGCGGCGATTCCGACGCCCGGACAGGAACCATGCCGATCACACCCTCCGACGTCGCCGACACCACAGCGGGCAACAGGACCGCGCGTCCGTTGCGCCGCAATTCCTGGGCGGAAGCCGCCGAGGCGGCGGACGAACGGAAAGCCGCCACTGGCGCAAACCCCGTGATCCGGCAGGTGCCGACAGCGCCGCACCAGCCGGTGTCCCCGCCGACGGTGGCCGCGCCGGCGCCGGCTCCGTCCAATCCCGCCCAGCAGGACCCTGAGGTCCCGGATGAAGGGACGGCCGCCGTCGACAGTTCCGTGGTCCCAACGCGTCGATCCGCGGTGCCGGCGGTGCCCGAAAGTGCCCCCGCCGTGCCCGCACTCCCGGGCCGGGCGGCCCGTTCCGCCAGCCGGGCAGCGGCACTGACCGCGCCGACCCCCGATTTCATCAATTCCCCGGGTCTTTTCGTCCGCGAGCAGAAGCCCCGGCCTGTCGGAGGCCTTCGGGGAGCGATCTACACGCTGACCGGCGGCGGGGTAAACCTGGGTCCCAGCGCCCGGCAACGCGAAGAGGACGAACTTGCCCGCCGCATCTCTCGCCAACTCCAGGGCAGCTACAACACCGCTGTCCTGAGCCTCAAGGGCGGCATCGGCAAGACGTCAACGACGGTCGGGGTGGGCCTCACCCTGGCCGAGTTCCGCGGCGATCCGCCGTGCGCGATCGACGCGAATCCGGACTCCGGCGATCTGGTGGAACGTGCTCTTGGCGAGGGCATCTACCAGCAGCAGAGCCCCCGTACCATCACTGACCTGCTGAGGAACATTGAATCCATCGATTCCCTCACGGCTTTGGCCCGCTACATGCACCACGCCGGCCGGCTGCACCTGATCGCCGGGGAGCAGGACCCCGAAGTCTCCGATTCCCTGACGGCCGAGGAGTACCTGCGGATCCGGAAGCTCATCTCCGGATATTACTCAGTTGCCCTGACCGACTGCGGCACTGGGGTGACCCACAATGCGATGAAGGGCATCCTGCAGTCCGCGGACAACCTGATCATCGCCGCGGGCTACGCCGTCAGCGGCGCCAAACGGGCCCGCAGCACCCTGCACTGGCTGGCCGACCACGGGTACGAGGAACTCGCCCGCAACGCCATTGTGGTCATCACCGACAAGGATGAGGTCTCCTCACGGGTCGACAAGGACGCGATCGAAGACCACCTTGCCGGTATCTGCCGCCAGCTGATTGCCGTACCGCATGACCGCGGCGTGGCCGACGGCGACCTGGTCACCCTCGATGTGCTCCGCCCGGAGACGAGGCGTGCGTACCGTGAGATCGCCGCCGCAATTGTGGACGGCTACGTCTAACGGTGGGGCGGGGTAAACAAGTTGTCTCTCGCCGGGGACCGGCTTAGATTTAGGCATGACCAACAACCTCGGGGATGACGCCGCCCTGCAGCTGCAGGACCTCCTGATGGGAACGGAGAACGTCGAGGATTTTCTCGGCCGCCTCGCCGAATTCTCGGCGGCCATGCTCAGCCGGGCCGCCGGCGCGGGGATCGAATGCGGCGTGACGCTGCAGCGGCGGAAGAAGATCACCACCGTGGCCGGGAGCAGCCCCCGGGCCGTCATCCTGGACCGCATCGAGCAGCACCTCGGCGACGGTCCGTGCATCGAAGCCCTGCGGACCCGCTCCGTGGTGCTGCTGGCGGACGTCGATACCGATCCGCGCTGGCCCGAGTACCAGCTCCAGCTCGCGGCCCAGGGCGTCCGCAGCACTCTCGGCGTGCCCCTGGAAATCGGCGACGACGCGTCCGCGGCCCTGAACTTCTTTGCGCCCGACACCGGCCTGTTCACCGAGGACATCATCGTCGAGGCTGCCGGGTTCGCCGACCTTGCCGAACGGTCCCTTCGCCTCGCCGTCCGGATTGGGACCGCTCAGTCCCGGGCCGAGGACCTGCAGGCGGCCATGGAGCACCGCACCTCGATCGACCTGGCTTGCGGCGTGGTGATGGCACAGAACCGCTGCTCCCAGGAGGAAGCCATGGCCATCCTCACCCGGGTGTCCAGCAACCGGAATCAGAAGCTCCGGGATGTCGCCGCCGACGTGCTACGGAACCTCACCGCAGAGGAAGTCCGCACGCACTTCGACGCCTGAGCCGGCGGGCCACCGGGTGGACCCTAGGATGAAGGGGATGACCACCACCAGCACCGCGCCGTTCAGCCTCCGCAGCATCGCCGTCCCCGCGTTTGGCCCGGCCCTGCTATTCAGCATCGGCGAGGGCGCCATCCTGCCCGTGGTGGCACTGACCGCCCGCGACCTCGGCGCCTCCGTGGCCGTCGCCGCCCTGGTGGTTACCCTGATCGGCCTGGGCTCCTGGTTCTTCAACCTGCCCGCCTCCCTCATCACGCTGAAGTTCGGAGAACGCTGGGCGATCGTCGGCGCCGCGGCCGCCAGCGCCCTCGCCCTGGCCGCCGCGGCCCTGTCACCGCTGGTCCCCGGCGGGCTGTGGCTGCTTGCTGCGGCGATGCTGGTGGTGGGCATGGCCGCGAGTGTCTTCAGCCTGGCCCGTCAGAAATACCTCACCGAGGCGGTGCCGGTTCTCCTGCGGGCCCGGGCGCTGTCCACCCTCGGCGGTGTAAACCGGATTGGCATCTTCCTTGGCCCCTTCATCGGCGCCGCCGCGATGCAGGTGGCCGGCATCACCGGCGCCTACTGGGTGGGCGTCGCCGCGATGGCCGCGGCCGCCGTCGTCTCCGTCCGCATCCCGGACCTGGTGGCCGCCCCCGCACCCGAGGAGGGCGTCCCCGCCCAGCAAGCGACGCTGCGCAGCGTGGCCGTGTCCCACGCCGGGGTGTTCCTCAGCGTGGGTGTGGGCGTTCTGCTCCTAAGTGCGCTGCGGGCTTCCCGGCAGGTGGTGATCCCGCTCTGGGCCGAGCACCTCAGCATGGATGCAACACAGGCATCGCTGATCTACGGGCTCTCCGGCGCCATCGACATGCTGGTGTTCTACCCGGCCGGGAAGCTGATGGACCGCAAGGGCCGGCAATGGGTAGCCATCCCGTCCACCCTCATTATGGGCACGGCCATGCTGCTGATCCCGCTGAGCGCCGGCTTCGTGGGGCTGCTGCTCGCGGCACTGCTGATCGGCTTCGGCAACGGCATCAGCTCGGGCCTGAACATGACGCTGGGCGCCGACTTCTCACCCGACAACGGCCGCGGCCAGTTCCTGGGCATCTGGCGGTTCATGGCCGACGCCGGGGCCACCGGCGGCCCGGTGCTGCTCTCCGGCGTCACCGCCGCGGCGTCACTGGGGGCCGGCGTGGCCGCCACCGGCGCGCTGGGCTTCGCCGCCGCCCTGGTGTTCGCTGTCACCATCCCGCGGCTGAAACACCGGCGCAACTACTGAGGGGGCCGGGACGCGCCGCGCCAGCTGCCGAACCACGTATGCCGCGTCCCGATCCACGCCGCCGATCAGGCCCGAGGTGAGCGCGTACTGGAAGGGCATGCCCACGAAGAACAGCCCCGGCGTCCCGGGCGCGGCGCCCCGCCGGGTCAGCGGCCAGCCCGACGGCGCCAGCTCCAGCCCGTCGATCCAGCCCAGGTCCGGGAGGTAGCCGGTCGCCCAGATGACGGTCCGCACGGCGGCGGAGCTGCCGCCGTCGAACACGGGCTGGCCGTCCGCGGTTCCGGTCATCCGGGGCACACGCTCCACCCCCGCGCGGTCCAGGTCCTTCGGGGAGATCCGGATCAGGGGTGCGCCGCGCCGGTGGAAGTCCGCGGCCACCTTGCGCCCCACCGGCGTGCTCAGGGTCAGAACCGAGTGGATGAACCGCCAGTAGACCCCGCCGGTGTAGCGGAGCAGGGGATCGGGAATGTGCGGGGTGGGCCGGCCGGACAGGAGCACCCGGCGGGTGCCGGCCAGCTCCAGAGCGATTTCAGAGCCGGAGGTTCCGGCACCCACCACCAGCACGTCGCCGTCGGGGATCTCGGCCGGGCTGCGGTATTGCGAACTGTGGAGCTGGCGGATGGCGGGGTCCAGCCCGGCTGCGGCGCCCGGGATGCGGGGGAGCGCATTGGCTCCGGCCGCCACAATGACGTTTCGGGCCAGTACCGTGCCGGACGCGGTCTCAACAGCGAAGCTGCCCCCGGCCCGGCTGACGCGCTCCACCCGGACCCCGGTCCGCACCGGCAGCCTGAAATGCTCCGCGTAGTCCTCGAGGTAGTCCGCGAACGCCTCCTTGCCCGGGAACGTGTTCCGCGGCGCCGGGAAGGGCAGGCGGGGGAGGCCATCGTGCTGGGCCGGGGTGAACAGCTCCAGGGAATCCCAGCGGTGGCGCCAGGCGTCGCCCACCCGCGGGGCGCCGTCCAGGATCTCGAACCGCAGACTGGTCCGGGCCAGGTGGTACCCGGCGGCCAGGCCTGCCTGGCCGGCTCCGATCACTGCGGCATCCAGCTGCCGACTGTTCTGGTTCATGGCCTGCTCCTTCGTGCGAGCCCTCCGACGTCCTACTCACTAGAATACCGTTCTACTGAGTGGAGCGATAGTCTAAATTCATGGTCAAAACCACGCGGAGAACGGTCCAGGCAGCCGGCACCCGGGACGTGATCGTCGAAGCGGCCGGGCGGATGTTCGCCGCCGACGGCTACGTCCGCACCACCATCGACGGGATTGCCGCGGAGAGCGGCGTGGCCGTCCAGACGGTGTACAACTCGGTGGGCAACAAGGCGGCCCTGCTCTCGGCCGTGCTGGACCGCGCCGCCGCGGGGCCCGGCGCCCCGGCGGGCGTGCTGGACTTCATGCGGGAGCGCACGCGCCAGGCCGCCGACTTCAGCGCCCTGGTGGACGTGCTGGCGGACTGGTTTGCCGAGGTCCACCCGCGCACCGCCGGGATCAACGCCGTCATCAGCCAGGCCGCGGCCGTGGACCAGACGGCGGCACGGCTGGAGGTGGACCGGGCGCAGCAGCGGCTCCGGCGCTATGAGGAGGCCGCCGCCGCTGTGCGGGCCCGCGGCGGGCTCAGCTCCGGGCTGTCCGACGCCGAGGGGGCCGCCGCCATCTGGTCGCTGGGGCACCCGCAGGCCTACCGTGCCCTGGTGCACGACGCCGGCTGGTCCGTTCCGGCCTACCGTGCGTGGATTGCCAAGGCGCTGGCGGCAGCGCTCGCCTAGGGTGCCGCCGCCGTCGTCCCTCCCGTCCGCTGGATGGCCGCGGCGAAGACCGGCAGGGCGCGCCGGATCATGTCCTCGCTGGCTGTGAGCGAGATCCGGAAATAGCCCGGGGTCTCGAACAGGGTGCCCGGCAGCACAAACACGTCCCGGTCCGCGAGGGCGGCGGTAAACTCCTCATCGTCGCCGGCCGGGGTGCGGACAAACAGGTAGAACGCCCCCTCCGGCCGCGTCACCTTGTAGCCCAGGCCCGTCAGGGCGTCCACCATGAGGTCGCGCTTGTGCTGCAGCTGCCCGACGTCGATGGAGAACTGTTCCAGCCGCGGCAGCGCGTACTGCAGGAGGGCGTTGGGGTAGATCCAGCCCATGGACATCTGCAGGGCGCTGACCGCGTCCCGCAGCGGGCCGCGGTCCGGCATGGTGGGCGGCAGCGCCAGGTACCCGATGCGCTGCCCGGGCGCCAGATGGGTCTTCCCGTACGAGTAGGCCAGGAGCGTGTACGGATAGTACTCGGCGGGGCTGTGGAAGCGGGCGCCGTCGTAGACAATCCGGTTGTACGGCTCGTCCGAGAGCAGGTACACCCGCCGCCCGTTGCTGCGCGAGGCGCCCTCCAGCATGGCCGCCAGATCCTTCATCAGCGACGGCGGGTAGATCCGGCCGGTGGGGTTGTTGGGCGTGTTGACGATCACCACCCGGGTGCGCGGGGTGATGGCCGCCCCCAGTGCCGCGAGGTCGACGTCGAACGTGTCCGCGTCGCAGCGGATCTTGACCGGCACCAGCCCGGCCTCCAGCACCAGCGGCTCGTAGAAGAACCACGGCGGCAGGGTGAAGATGACCTCGTCGCCCGGATCGGCCACGGCCTTCAGCGCCAGCGGGATCGCGGTGAAGCCGCCTGTGGTGAGGTGGATGTCCGCCGGCTCGAACGGCATGCCCAGCAGGCGCTGCAGGGACGCCGCCGCCGCGGCCTGCGCCTCCGGCTCGTTGGTCTTGTAGGCGAACCAGCGTTCGTTCCGGGGCCGCAGCGCGTCGGCCAGCGCCTCGACGTAGGCCGCCTGCGGCATCTGGTGCGGGTTGCCCAGGGCCAGATCGCAGATCCCCGGGACGTGCTGGCGCCGGGCGTAGACAGAGTCGCGGAGGAAGGTGTTGATCCGCTGCTGCGAGGGGACGGAGGCGAGGGTGGCGGCGCGCCGGGAGATGCCGGGCGGGACGGTCGATGCATCGCTCCGGGATGGCGAAGAATCTCTGCTCATGGCAGCCCCTCAAGACGTGGCGGCGTGGCCGGACGGATGGGCAACGCGCTGCTGAGGCAGTGGCTGCGCGGGACCTATTGTGGCCCTCGGCGGCCCGGATGTAAACGGCCTTTGGCCGCGGGTATCCGGGCGCTCGAATTCGAGTACCGGGTACTCGGGCGGAAGCTAAGGGGCCTTAGTACCGTCTGCTGAGGGCGCCGGAGCCTCCACTCCGGCCCCGCGTTGGACGGCACGGAAGTGCCGCCGTCAGGGTGCACCCGTGACTATCTGCGCATGGAGTCCGCCCGTCCGGGTGATGCGCATCGACGTAAAAATGAGGAGATCCACATGTTTGGAAAACAGTCCCGTTGGTTCGCGCCGCTCGCTGCAACAGCAGCCGTTCTTCTGGCCGCTTCGCCCGCGAGTGCAGCAGTCGAGCCCGATGTCATCATTCCGGCCTCGGAGTCGTGCAAAACATTTGATCTCGGCCTCGCAGCCGAGGGCGGCAACATCAGGCAGATCGACTTCAGTAACGGCGACTTCTTTCAGGTCGGTACGGGAGTGGTCCTCACCTGGATCAACATGAGCACCGGGAAGACGTACACGGTGAAGACGTCCGGTTCCGTGAGCAAGTACACCCAGAATGCGGACGGAACGTGGACGTTCACCG
This sequence comes from Arthrobacter sp. EPSL27, assembly GCF_001512305.1. GTDB lineage: Bacteria > Actinomycetota > Actinomycetes > Actinomycetales > Micrococcaceae > Arthrobacter. The sequence continues at coordinate 1,015,582 of NZ_LNUT01000005.1, read as the reverse complement.
CCACCGGACACAACGGCTATGTCTACTTCTCCGGAGACAGGCCCGAGGGGCCCGGGGCCTACCAGTACACCGGACGGTTGGTGCTCACCATTGACTCGCCCATAACCAACAACGTGAAATCCGTGGACGCCACCGCGGGTAAAGCCGTGGACATCTGCGCGCGGCTCAGTTAACTGCCGTTGCACCTGACGAGGCCCTGGCGTCGTGGTGGCGCCGGGGCCTCGACATCACCGGAAATTGCGGCAGAATGATCCTGCCGGTCCAGCACAGGGTTCACCCGGGCTCACTCCCGGACCAGCGCCGACACATCCAGTGATTGCGAATGACCAGCACTTCAGGAGATGACATGTCCCTCGTCCGCGTGCACAACTTCTCAGTCTCCCTCGACGGCTACGGCACCGGCGAAGGCCAGAGCCTCGACGCCCCGTTCGGCCATGCCGGCTCACGGCTGATGGAGTGGGCGTTTGAAACGCTCACCTTCCGCGATATGGGCCTCCACGGGGAGACGGCGGGATCCCGCGGCGTGGACGAGGCGTTCGCCAGCCAATGGGGGCGCGGGATCGGCGTGGAGATCATGGGCCGCAACAAGTTCGGCCCGCAGCGCGGCCCCTGGGAGGACGAGGAGTGGAAGGGGTGGTGGGGCGACAACCCGGTCTTCCACACGCCCGTCGTGGTGCTGACGCACCACCCCCGGCCGGTCCTGGAAATGGCAGGCGGAACCACCTTCCACTTCGTGGCCGCCGCGGCCGCCGCCGCGCTGGAGCAGGCCCGCGCTTTGGCCGGGGATGCGGACGTGCGGATTGGCGGCGGCGCCAGCACCATCCGGCAGTTCCTCGAGGCCGACCTGATCGACCACATGCACGTGGTGCTGGTGCCGATCATCCTGGGCCGCGGCGAACGGCTGTGGGACGGGCTGGAAGGACTGGAAGAACGCTACGAAATTGAAGCGACCCCGTCGCCGAGCGGCGTGGTCCACTTGGTCTTCACCCGCCGCGCGGGCGGGTAGGGCTGCCGGCCGGGCCGCCCGGGCGCCTGTCAGCGGCGGGGTGCGTGGCGCCGTCGGGCAGCATGCCCGAACAGCCAGACGCCGGTGACCGTCGCGAGGTACCCGGCGATCACAATCAGCGCGGTGCCGGCCCAGAAGTAGTGGGTGGTGCTGTCCTCCACGCCGCTGCCCGCGGCGACGCTCAGCAGGGAGAAGCCGGCGACGGCGGCCGCGGCGAGGCCCGCCAGCAGGGACAGCCCCAGCCACAGGTGCGAGGACGCCCAGTGGTGCCCGTACCCGTCCCAGACGTTCCAGCGCGGGCCCTTGCGGATGATCAGCCAGCCCGCCGGGATCATGAACACGGCCACCACCAAGAACGCGGCCACCACGTCGGCGGGCCGGTGCCACTGGTTGATCAGCGTGGACACCCCGGTGGCGACGGCGAAGCTGCCGCCCAGGAATCCCACCATCGGCCGCCAGCGCGGGGAGACCATGAGGAACACGGCCGCCGCGGCCGACGCCGCCAGGGTGGTGTGCCCGGACGGCAGCGAGTTCAGCTCCAGCGTCTCGATCCCGCGGTAGGGCCGGTCCGGGCTGAGGTTCTTCAGGATCTGGGTGGCCACGTTGGAACCGACGCAGGCCGCCACCGCGATGCCCGCGGCCGCCCAGCGGCGCTTCACTACCGTGACAATGAGGACCACCACGGCGGAGATCAACAGGGACACCGCGGGCAGCCAGTCGAGCAGCTTGTTGGCGGCCTTGCCGGCGGTGCCGTGGATCTCCACCGCCTCCACGAGGGCGGATTCGTCGATGAACTGGCCCGTGGTGGTGCGGACAAAGAAGTAGTACGTCGCGGCCAGGGCGGCCATGCTGGCGAGGGTGGCCAGCAGGAACAGGAAACCGGTGCCCCGGCCCTGGCGGGGCTCGGGCGCGCGGGACGGCGGCTGCGGGTACCCCGGAGCCTGCTGCGTGCTGGTGTGTTCCTGCCGAAAAATCACCATCACAGGTTCCCACAGAACCCTGCGAACTTTCTGAGGACGCCGCAGCGGCGCGCAGGTAAGGTTTGGCCCATGGACACCGCTGCTCCGCACCCGGACCCCGCCTTCCCCCGGTTCCACCCGCGGCCGGCGCAGGGCTGGATCAACGATCCCAACGGGCTCTGCTATACGGACGGCCGCTACCACGTGTTCTTCCAGCACAACCCGGACTCGGCGCGGCACCACAGCATCTGCTGGGGGCACCTGAGCTCCCCGGACCTGGTGCGCTGGGAGGAGGAGCCCCTGGCGCTGCGGCCCCAGCCCGGCGGGCCGGACGCCCTGGGCTGCTGGTCCGGTGTGGTGACGGACGACGGCGGCGTCCCCACCGCCGTCTACTCCGGTGTGGACATCGACGGCGGCCACTCCCGGGTGGTCCTGGCGCGCGGGGATGCCTCACTGCGGACGTGGACGCAGGACGGACATGTCGCGGCCGAGGTGCCCCCGGACCCGCAGGTCACCACCGTCCGCGACCCCTTCCTCTTCACGTTCGGCGGCCGCCGCTTCGCCCTGCAGGGCGCCGGGCTGGCCTCCGGCCACGCCGCCGTGCTGCTCTACAGCGTGGACGACCTGCGCTCCTGGCGGTACGAGGGGATCTGGTTCAGCTCCGAGGACCCGCTCGCCGCCCGGCATCTGCCCGCGGCAATCTGGGAGTGCCCGCAGCTGGTCCGGCTGCCGGACTCCTCCGGCGCGGAGACCTGGGTGCTGATGGCCTCGCTGTGGCACCCCGGTGATCTGCACACCCACCCCCACGGTGTGGGCTACCTCCTGGGCTCCCTGGCGGCCGGGCCTGCCGGGCTGCCGGTGTTCATACCGGCGTCGGGCGGGAAAGCGGACCTGGGGCCCGAGTTCTACGCGCCGCAGATCCTCGCGCTGCCGGACCGGGCGCTGCTGTGGGGCTGGTCCGCGGAGCTCGAGGACAGCGAGGACCGTCCCGGGCGCAGCCAGGCCGAGACGGACCGCGCCGGCTGGGCCGGGATCCTGACGTTCCCCCGCCAGCTGTCCGTGCACGGCGGGGTGCTCGCGGTGGAACCCGCCCCGGAGCTCCGCGGCTACCGCGGGGCAGTACTCCACCACGGCGCCGCGGGGACCGTGGCGCTGCCTCCGTTTGCCGAGGTCCGGGTGGCCGGGGGAGAGGGCACCCTGCGGCTGGTCCTGGTGTCCGTGGGGGATCCAACGGACGGCCGGCGGCGGACTGTGTTCGCCGACGCGGTGGCGGGCGGCGACGAGCTGCGGATCTTCCTCGACGCCTCGATCGTGGAGGTCTACCGCCACGGGTCCGTGCCCACCACCCTGCGCGCCTACCCGGGCCCCGGCGAGGAGTGGCACCTGGAACTGCCGCACGGCGCCGCGGCCGACGTCTGGGAACTGCGGGACCCGGAGCGGGCGGAGACCGTCTTGTAGCAGCGCAACCAGCCCGTCCGCGGCAGGCGGGGCGCTTCAGCCTCAGCCGTGGCGAGGGGGTACGGAAAGGCTGAAGACGTTCGGTTCGGCACCTGATCCGCAACCTTCGCAGCAGCCGTCGGCTCCGCCGTCGCGCTCGGTGGCGGCGGCTGGGACGGCGCAGCAGGCATCGCCCTTCCAGGCGTTGATCCCCTCACGGACAGCGATCCCGGCGATGACCAGTGCGGCGCCCGCGTCCGCCCACCACCAGCCCAGTGCGGCGTTCAGCACCAGGCCGACCAGCAGCACGGCGGAGAGGTAGGTGCACAGCAGGGTCTGCTTGGAATCTGCCACCGCGGTCCTGGATCCGAGCTCCCGTCCGGCCCGCCGCTGGAGCCAGGACAAAACGGGCATGATGGCCAGGCTCAGGGCGGCGATGACAATGCCCGGTGTGGAATGCCGGGCCTCGCCGCCTCCGGCCAGCGATCTCACGGAGTCCACGGAGACGAACAAGGCCAGCGCGAAGAAGGAGATCGCGATGATCCGCAGGGTCAGGCGCTCGCGGAGTTCAGGATCTTTGGCGGAGAACTGCCAAGACAGGGCGACGGCGGAGGCGACCTCGATCACCGAGTCGAGGCCGAAGCCGATCAGGGCCGAGGAATCCGCCGCGTTGCCCGCCCAGAGCGCGACCACGGCCTCGACGAGGTTGTAGGTGATGGTGGCGGCGGCGAACAACCGGATGCGGCGGCTCAGGATGGCGCGGCGCTTGGCCGCGGGCATGGCCGGGGTTGGTGTGCTCATGCCAGGCACGTCCCGTCCGGGGCGCAGCAGGCCGGGTCGACGGCCAGCACCACGCCGAGCAGGTCCCTGATCGCATGGCCCAGCCGGGCGTCGGCGAGCTCATAGCGGGTCCGCCGGCCGTCCGCGGTAGTAACGACGAGGCCGCATCCCCGCAGGCACGTCAGGTGGTTGGACATGCTCTGCCGCGAAACCCCCAGGGAATCCGCCAGGTCCGACGGGTACGAGGGCGCATCCGCCAGGGCCAGCAGAATGCTCGCCCGGGTGGGGTCCGAGACCGCGTAGCCGAAGCGCGCCAGCACCGGGGCGTGGGTGAAAGTTTCCATCCACCCAAAGTACAGCTGGGGCTGTATTCACGCAATCGTGTAGTGCGGCGCTGGGGTTGTCCATCACCCCTGTGACCTGATCCGCTGCGGGGTGCCGGTATGAAAGGATGATCCGGTGACTTCCCCTGCCCCCGCCCTGCTCCGCCGCGCACGCGGCCGCCGGTCCGTGGGCCTGGTCGCCCTGGTGCTTCCGCTGCTGGTCGGTCTGGCAGCGTGTTCAACCCCCGCCCCCACAATTGCCTCCGGCCCGGCCGCCTCCCACAGTGCACCCGCGTCCGAGGGCGCCGCCCCGGCCGCCCCGGCCCCGGAAGCCGGCGGCGCGGCGTCGTCCGCTGATCCGTCCGGACCCGCCGCCTCCGGAGTTCCCGCTGCGGTGGAAGCGGCACTGCAGGCGCTGGTGGCCTCCGCACCGCAGCCCAGCACGGCGCAGGTCCGCGAGAGCCTGGCTGCGGCGGGGTTCGCGCCGGCCGCCGTCGAGGTGTCAGCGGCCCGGACCCCCACCGGACTGGCGGCGGACGCCGTCGAGGTCGGAGTCCTGGGCGACAACAACGAATGTGTGATGGCGCAGCTCCGGGCGGGAACGGTGGCCACGTCGGTCTTGCCGGTTCTTCCGAACGGGCGCTGCTTTATCGGCAGCGTCCAGCGGTAGGCGACAGGAGAGGGCATGTCCAACGTACTGAACCGCCGCGCCGTGGTTGCGCAGGAAACCCGCCGCACCCGCCGCGGGCGCTCGCTGATGGTTGTCCAGGTGGCCGGCGAGCTGCTGATCACCCTGGGCGTGATTGCCGTCCTCTTTGTCGCCTGGCAGCTGTGGTGGACCAACGTGGAGGCCGACGCCGCCCAGGAGTCCGCCGTGAAGCAGTTCGTCCAGCAACACCAGGCGCCCATCCCTGACGCGGCTGCAGCCCCGGCCCCGGCCGCGCCCGTGGATCCCGCGAACGTGCCCGTGGCCAGCGCGCCGGCCCATGGCGCGGCGATCGGCGTCATCTACATCCCCCGGTTCGGCGAGACCTACAGCCGGCCCATCATCGAGGGCACCAGCCGCGACGTGATCGACACCCTGGGCCTGGGCCGCTACGCCGGAACCGCCATGCCCGGGGCCGTGGGAAACTTCGTGATGGCCGGCCACCGCCAGACCCACGGCGCCGTCCTGGACAACATCCACACCCTGGTGCCGGGCGACAAAATCTACGTCCAGACCGCCGACGGCTTCTACACCTACGTCTTCCGCAACCAGGAGATCGTGCTGCCGGACCGGACAGACGTGATCGCGCCCGTGCCCACCCAGCCCGGCGTCGCGCCGGACCAGCGGCTCCTGACCCTGACCAGCTGCAACCCGCGGTTCGGGTCAGAGGAGCGCATCATCGCATACTCGGTGTTCGACTCCTGGCAGCCGCTCAGCGCCGGGCCTCCGGCGGCCATCGCACAGCAGCTCGCCGCGCTGCAGGGGAAGGCATAAACCATGTACCTCTGGATTTTCCGCCACCTCCCCGGACCCCTCTGGGTGCGGATCCTGCTCTCGGCCGGGCTCCTGGCCGGGGCCGTTTTCCTGCTGTTCGACGTCGTGTTCCCCTGGCTGGCCGACGTGACCAACCTGACCGACGTGACGGTGGGCTGACCCGTGCCCGCCAGCCCGCCGCCGTCGTCCCCGTCCGCTGGCCCGCCGCCCCTGCCGCCGCTGGAGGAGCTCCTGGCCGCCGCGCACGTGGTGAGCCTGCCCATGCGGGTGAAGTTCCGCGGTATCACCCGGCGGGAGGCGCTGCTGCTGGACGGCCCGCGCGGCTGGGGCGAGTTCTGTCCCTTCCCGGAATACGGCGACGCCGAAGCATCCCGCTGGCTCGCCGCCGCGGTCGAGGCCGGGTGGCACGGCTTCCCTCCGCCGGTGCGGACGCTGGTTCCCGTCAACGCCACGGTCCCCGCGATTCCCGCGGACCGGGTGCCGGAGATCCTGGTCCGGTTCGGCCGGGTGGACGCCGTCAAGGTCAAAGTCGCCGAGGCCGGGCAGACCCTCGACGACGACGCCGCCCGGGTCGCCGCCGTCCGCGCCGCCCTGCCCGACGCCGCGATCCGGGTGGACGCCAACGGCGGCTGGGACGTGCCGGCCGCCGTGGAGGCACTGACCCGGCTGTCCGCCGTCGGGCTGGAGTACGCCGAACAGCCGGTGCCGGGCATCGCCGGCCTGGCCGAGGTGCGCCACCGGCTGCGCGCCGCCGGGGTCCCGGTGCTGATCGCCGCGGACGAGAGCGTGCGCAAGGAGGACGACCCGCTCAAGGTGGCCCGCGCCGGCGCCGCTGACCTGATCGTTGTGAAGGTGGCGCCGCTCGGGGGAGTGCGGCGCGCCCTGGACATCGTGGCGCAGGCCGGGCTTCCCGCCGTCGTCAGCTCCGCGCTGGACACCTCCGTGGGCATCCGCGCCGGCCTGGCGCTCGCCGCCGCGCTGCCCGAGCTGCCCTACGCGTGCGGGCTGGGCACCGTCTCGCTGCTCGCCGCGGACGTCACCCGGGACTCGCTGGTGCCCGACGACGGCGCCATCCGCGTCCGCGACGTCGCCGCCGACCCGGGGCTGCTGGCGGAATACGCGGCCGCCCCGGAGCGCCGGGACTGGTGGCTGGAGCGCCTGCGCCGGGTGCACGCGGTGCTGGCTGCCGGGGAAGCACGCGCGTGCTAGTAAAGTAGGTGCGGAAGCGGCGAAGCAGCCGTGGAAAATGGCTTGTGGAATGGAATATTTGTTAATGACGACTCCTGGATCCCTGCACGTTGACGAGGCGTCAGATGCCAAGGCCGCGGACGGCCAGGCCGCTACCAAAGACGGGCTGCTCCGCATTGTGCAGGGCCTGCGGCGGGTGGACACCGGAACCTACGCGCTCCGCATCCGGCTGGCCGAGAAGCTGGGCATCGGCACCATCGACATCAACGCCATGGCCTTCGTGGGCGAGGTGGACGGCCTTACCCCCAAGGACCTGGGCAAGACGCTGAACATCACCACCGGCTCGGTCACCGCCATGGTGGACCGGCTGGAATCCAAGGGCTTTATGGTGCGCAAGCCCAACCCCACGGACCGCCGCAGTGTGCTGCTGCACCTCAGCCCGGAGGGCAACGAGGCCATGCAGTGGGCCAACGACCACTTCGCCGCCGCCGCCCGGGCCCTGCTCGAGTCCTCCTCCAAGGAGAGCGTGGCGGACATCGCCGAGTTCCTCGAGGGCATCGGCCAGCGGCTCATGGACGCGGCCAACGCCCCGGAAGCGGACTGACCTTCCCCCGCGACGCTCCCTCAGATCCGGCAGGCTCCGCCGCGACGCTCCGAGTTCACCCGGACTTCATCTGAGAGTCGACTCCACGTCGCCCGCGGCTGGAACGTTAGGGAGGCCCCCAATCCACCGTGGAAGGTCTCCCATTGTCTGTTTCCTCCGGACGCAAGTTCTCCCTGCTCCCCATGCTCGGCCACACCAAAGGCAAGCGCAGCGCCGTCACCTGCGCGCTGAAGTGCGACAACGCCTGCTCGGGCGAGGTGTGCAACACCAGCTCTAACAGCTACTTCCGGGACATCGCCTCGGCCACCATGTCCCGCCGCGCCGTCCTGGGCTTCGGCGCCGCGGGTGCACTCGCCGTCGCGTTCGGGGATGCCCTCACCACGGCCGGACCCGCAGCAGCCGACGGCGGAACGGGACTGTCCGCGGCAGCCAAGGACGGCTACGGCGCGTCCAAGCTCCGGTTCTCAGCGATCGCCCCGGTGGATGCCGCCGTCGACCGTTTGACCGTGCCGGAAGGCTTCACCTGGCAGCCCGTGATCCGCTGGGGCGACCCCATCTTCAACGACGCCCCGGACTTTGACCTGGGGAACCAGACCGCGGCGGCGCAGGCCCGGCAGTTCGGCTACAACAACGACTACACGGACATCACGGAGCTTCCGGGCAGCAAGGGCCGCCGCGCCGTCCTGTTCGCGAACCACGAGTACACCAACGAGGCCATCATGTTCCCGGCGTCGATGGCGGCCGCGGACGTCCGGGCCGTCGGCGCCGCCGCGCACGGGCTCTCCGTGGTGGAACTGGAGCGCAAGAACAAGAACAAGCCGTGGTCCTACGTCAAGGGCGCCCGGCTGAACCGCCGCTACCTGAACTCGACGGCGTACGAGCTCACCGGTCCGGTAGCCGGCTCGCCGCTGGTCCGCACGTCCGCGGACCCCTCCGGCCGCCGCATCCTCGGCACGCTGGGCAACTGCTCCGGCGGCACCACCCCCTGGGGCACCATCCTCTCCGGCGAGGAGAACTTCAACGGCTACTTCGTGGCGCCGGGCACCTCGGACGCGGACAAGCGCTACGGGCTGACCAGCAAGCCCACGGCCCGCCAGTGGGAACTGGACGACCCCCGCTTCGACACCCGCAACCCCGGCTTCGAGAACGAGGCCAACCGGTTCGGCTGGATCGTGGAAGTCGATCCGTTCGACCCCGACTCCACCCCGAAGAAGCACTCCTCCTTGGGCCGCTTCAAGCACGAGGGCGCCAACGTGATCGTGGCCGAGTCCGGCCACGTGGTGGCCTACTCCGGCGACGACGAGCGCTTCGACTACCTCTACAAGTTCGTCTCCGCCGAGAAGTACCGCGAGGGCGACCGCAAGCACAACATGACCCTGCTCTCCGCGGGCGACCTCTACGTGGCCCGCTTCACCGGCAACTCCCCGTCCTCCGAGATCACCGGCACCGGCGAGGTCCCGGCCGACGGCGGCTTCGACGGCACCGGCGAATGGCTTCCCCTGGTGGTGGGCGGGAAGTCCAAGGTGCCCGGGATGTCCGTCGAGGAGGTGCTGGTTTACACCCGCCTGGCCGCCGACAAGGTGGGACCCACCAAGATGGACCGCTGCGAGGACGTCCAGCCCAGCCTGCACACCGGCAAGGTCTACGTCGCGTGCACCAACAACTCGGACCGCGGCAAGCTCGGCAAGGAAGGCGCCACCGAGGTCAACCCCCGCAACGCCAACCGCGACGGCCACGTCGTGGAAATCACCGAGACCGGCGACCAGACCTCCACCGCGTTCACGTGGAACCTGCTGATGGTCTGCGGCGACCCCTCCACCGGCGACGTGACCTACTTCTCCGGCTTCCCCGCGGACCAGGTCTCGCCGATCTCCTGCCCGGACAACCTCGCGTTCGACTCGGTGGGCAACCTCTGGATCTCCACCGACGGCGCCCCCTCCGGCATCGGCAAGGCCGACGGGTTGTTCAAGGTCACCCTCGACGGCGCCGAGCGGGGCCGGGTGGAGCAGTTCCTCGCCGTCCCGCGCGACGCCGAAACCTGCGGGCCCATCATCCACGACCAGGAACGCAGCGTGTTCGTCTCCGTGCAGCACCCGGGCGAGGACGGCACGTTCGACGCGCAGCTGTCCTTCTTCCCGGACTACGTCCCGGCAGGCACGACGCCGGCGCGCGGCCAGGCCCGTGCCCCGCGCCCGTCCGTGGTGCAGGTGTTCCGCACCGACGCCTAGCTCCTCCTGCATAGCAACGCGGGGTCAGATCCGGCCCATGTCGGGGCCCTTCTTGGGCGATATCTGACCCCGCGTTGCTTCCTGCGGGAGCGTCGGCGGGTGGGCGGAACTGCTAATTTGAACAGTGTGAATAATCCGGCCGAAATGGTTGTCCCCAGAGTCCAGGCAGCAATTGCAAGCGCGTTCGGCGAAGAGTACCGCGGGACGGATCCCGTGGTGCGGCCCTCGCAGTTCGCGGACATCCAGATCAACGCCGCCATGGCACTGGCCAAGAAGGTCGGCCTGCCGCCGCGGGACGCCGCCGCCCGGATCGTCGAGGCCCTGGACCTGGACGGCATCTGCACCGGAACCGAGATCTCCGGGCCCGGCTTCATCAACCTCACCTTCGACGGGACCTGGATCGAAGAGCTGCTCAACGCCGAGTCTCCCGGCACCCGGCCGCTGCCGGCCGCGGAGGCCCAGCGCGTCGTCGTCGACTATTCCTCCCCGAATGTGGCGAAGGAAATGCACGTGGGGCACCTGCGCACCACGGTGGTGGGCGACAGCCTGGTCAAGGTCCTTGAGGCCCTGGGCGACACGGTGATCCGGCAGAACCACATCGGCGACTGGGGCACCCCGTTCGGCATGCTGATCGAGCACTGGCTGGAGATCGGCGAGGACTCCCCGGAAGCGGCGCTGCTGGTGGATGACCCCAATGCGTTCTACCAGGCTGCCCGCGCCAAGTTCGATGCCTCGGCCACGGACGAGGACGGCTTCGCGACCCGCGCGCGGCTCCGGGTGGTGGCCCTGCAGGGCGGCGACGCCGAGACGTTTGCCGTCTGGCAGCGGCTAGTGGCGCAGTCCAAGCGCTACTTCAACGCCATCTACTCCATGCTGGGCATCAGCCTCACCGACGACCACATCGCCGGGGAAAGCTCCTACGACGAGCATTTGGCACAGCTGTGCCAGGAACTCGAAGACCGCGGCATCGCCCGCATCAGCGACGGCGCCCTGTGCACGTTCCCGGCCGGGTTCACGGGCCGCGACGGCGAGCCCATGCCGCTCATCATCCGCAAGTCCGACGGCGGCTACGGCTACGGCACCACGGACCTCGCCACCATCCGGTACCGGGTCCGCGAGCTCGGGGCCAACCGCGTCCTGTACGTGGTGGGTGCGCCGCAGAACATGCACCTGCGCATGGTGATGGCCACCGCCCGCGAGGCCGGGTGGCTGCCGGACACCGTGGAGGCTGTGCACGTGCAGATCGGCAACGTGCTGGGGGAGGACGGGAAGATCCTGAAGTCCCGCTCGGGCGCCCCGGTGAAGCTGATGGCGCTGCTGGAGGAGGCCGTGGACCGCGCCCGCGCCGTCATCGACGCCGGCCGCCCGGAGCTCAGCGAGGCCGAACGCGCCGTGACCGCCCGGCAGGTGGGCATCGGCGCCGTCAAGTACGCGGACCTTTCCACCGGGCACGACACCGAGTACGTCTTCGACTTCGACCGGATGCTGGCCCTGAGCGGCAACACCGGACCCTACGTGCAGTACGCGGCCGCGCGGATCCGCTCGATCCTGCGCAAGGCCGGGGTGCTGGAGCGGTACACCGGGCTTGAGTTTGGGGTGTCCGACGGCGGGTCGACGGCGGCGGTGATCTCCGTCGTCGAACCTGCCGAACGCGCGCTGGCACTGCACCTGCTCGAATACGGCGCCACGCTGCACAAGGTGCGCGAGACGCTGGAGCCGCACCGCCTGTGCACGTACCTGTTTGAGCTGGCCCAGCTGTTTACGTCCTTCTACGACCAGTGCCCGGTGCTGAAGTCGGAGGACTCGGTGCGGGAATCGCGGCTGGCGCTGTGCGCGCTGGTGCTGCGCCGGCTGTCCGAGGGGCTGGACCTGCTGGGTATCGAGACGCCGGAGAACATGTGAGCGCAGGGGAGCCGGACCCGGGCGCTGCAGAGCTGAGCGCGGTCGATGCCGCGCGGATCGCCGTCGCGGCCCTGCTCCTGGAAGGGGTGCGGTACGTGGTGGTGGCGCCGGGGTCGCGCTCGGCGCCCATGGCCTACGCGCTGGCCGAGGCTGAGGCCGCCGGGCGGGTGGAGCTGCTGGTGCGGATCGACGAGCGCGACGCCGGGTTCACGGCCCTGGGCCTGGCCCTCGCCACCGGTGCGCCCGCGGCTGTGCTCACCACGTCCGGGACTGCCGTCGGCAATCTCCTGCCCGCCGTGATGGAGGCCAACCACGCGGCCGTCCCGCTGGTGGTGGTCTCGGCCGACCGCCCCGTGGAACTCCGCGGCACGGGCGCCAACCAGACCACCGTGCAGCTGGACCTGTTCGGGGAGCATGTCCGTTTCGCCGCCGACGTGCCCGCCGGCAGCGACCCGCGGCGCGCCGTGGAGACCGCGCTGAGCGCCGCCACCGGGGCGTTCGAGGACACCCCGCCGGGGCCGGTGCAGCTGAACCTGGCGTTCCGCGACCCGCTGGTCCCTGCGCCGGGCGACGGCTTGCCCGCGGAGTCCGGCCGCCGCGTCTACCGCACGCCGCGCGGCCCGCTGGCGCTCGACTTCCCGCCCGCCTCTCCCGGCCTGCCGGAGCGCCGCACCGTGGTGCTGGCCGGGCACGACGCCGGCCCGGTCGCCGAGGCGTTCGCCCGAGCGCACGGCCTGCCGCTGCTGGCCGAGCCGTCCTCCAACGCCCGGTTCGGGCCCAACGCTGTGGGGCCGTACCGGATTGTCCTCGACGCGTTCGGGCCGGAGTCGGCGCAGCCGATCGAGCGGGTGGTGCTGTTCGGCCGGCCCACCCTGTCCCGGCCGGTGAGCGCACTGCTGGCCCGCGCCGACGTCCCCTCCGCGCTGTACCAGCCGGTGCCTGTGGCCTGGTACGAGCCGGGCCGCCGAACCGAATTGCCGCTGAACAATCTGGCGGACCTGGCCGACTTCGCCGGCCGCGGCTCGGCGGCGTGGCTGGATGCCTGGCTGCTGGCCGGCGCCGCCGCGCAGCACGCCGTGGACGTGGTGCTGGCCGGGCCGGCGGACGAGCCCGATGCTGCTCTGCCTGCTGTGACTCGGGCTGCCGCGTCCGGTCCCGCCGTCGGGGCCCTGGTCTGGAAACACACGCGCGGCCAGCTCGTGCTGGGCTCCTCCAACGGCATCCGCGACGTCGACCTCGCCGGGGCGCCCGCCGCCGAGCCGGCAGCCGTCGTGTTCGCCAACCGCGGCCTGTCCGGGATCGACGGGACGCTCGCGACGGCCACCGGCATTGCCCTGGGCGGCCGGCAGGAAACCACGGTGCTGCTGGGCGACGTCACGTTCCTGCACGACGCCGGCGGGTTGCTGCTGGGCGCCGGGGAGGAGGAGCCCGACCTGCGGATCGTGGTCCTCAACGACGCCGGCGGGGCCATCTTCGGGCTGCTGGAGCACGGCGCCGTCGAGGCCGCGGGCCGGTACGGGACCGCCGTCGAACGCCTCTTCGGCACCCCGCATTCGGTGGACCTGGCGGCACTCGCGGCGGCCTACGGCGTGGTGCACCACTCGGTGGGCACGACGGCGGAGCTGGACGCGGCGCTCTCTGTGCCGGTGGCCGGCCGCAGCATCATCGAGGTGCGGACGGACCGGCGCGGGCTGCGGGACCTGCACGGACGCATCCGGGCCGCAGTAGGCACAGCTGTGTCCGGAGTCCTCGCCCCGGAGTAAACCCCGGGCCGTTAGCCCAGCGCGACGAGGCGTGCCCTGCGATGCGCTTCATGCTGGGCGACTCGCTTCATACCCCACGCGCCGGTACACCCGCCGCGTCAGGACTTTCGCGCGTCGCAGGACAGGAACCGCGTCGCAGGCTGAGGCTGCGCCGCGGGACGGGACGGGACTCTGACGATGCGAATTGCAGCCGACGACGCGGATCGTGGCTAGCGCCCCGACGCGTGGCTGGCGACGCGTCTGGTGCTGGGCGACTCGCTTGATACCCCACGCGCCGGTATACCCGCCGCGTCAGGACTTTCGCGCGTCGTGGGAGAGGAAGCGAGTCGCAGGCTGAGGTCCGGCCGGTGTGAAGAAGCCAGATGACGCGGATCGTGGTTGGCGCGCCGAAGCCTGCCCGGCGACGCGTCTTGTGCTGGGCGACTCGCTGAATACCCCACGCGCCGGTACACCCGCCGCGCCAGGATTTTCGCGTGTCGCAGGACAGGAACCGCGTCGCATGATGAGACTGCGCGGCGGGACGAGACTCTATCGACGCGGATCGTGGCTGGCGCTTCGATGCGCGCCCGGCGACGCGTCTCGTGCTGGGCGACGCGCTTCATACCCCGCGCCGGTACACCCGCCGCGTCAGGATCTTTGCGCGTCGCAGGGCAGGAAGCGCGTCAGGATCTTTGCGCGTCGCAGGGCAGGAAGCGCGTCGAGGGTATGGCGGCGACGCGGGGAAGGGTGATCGCATCGCAGGGCAGGGCGCGCCGCGCGGGGTAGGGAGCGCGCCGGGTTGTCCACATAGGCGCGATGGGTGATGGTGTGGGGCGGCGGCGAGGTGCGACCTTCGTGGGATGAAAGAGCTCCCCAAGTTGATCCTCACCCGCGAGAACGTCCAGCAGGGCCTGACGCCCAAGGACCTGGCCAGACGCTGCCGCTCCGGGGCGCTGGTTCGGGTGCGCCGGGGCGTGTATGTCGACGGCGGCATCTGGCGGGCGTTGGAACCTTGGGACCAGTACCGGGTCCGGGTCAGTGCAGCGGCGGAGACCTTTGTTGCTCCAACCATCTTCGCGTGGCACTCCGCCGCATCGGTGTGGCGCGTTCCGACCATCGGGCTCCGGCACCCCGTCCACGCTCTGACCTTGCAGAACGACGGCGGACGCTCGCGGGCGGGAATCCTCCGGCACTACGTTCCGGCGGCCGGATTGAAAGCCGTCCGGCGGGAAGGACTCCTAGTGACCGAGAGGGTCCGCACGGTCCTGGATCTCGCTGCCTTCACACCGTTCGCCGAGGCCGTTGTGCCTTTGGACCATGTACTCAAGCCCGACGACGGCCAAGGACTGCCGGCTCTCACGAAAGAGCAGCTCCTGGCTGGAGCCGACGGTCTCTACACTGCCGCCGCCATGAAGCGGATCAGGACTGCGGTGGACTTTGCCGATCCAAGGTCCGGATCCCCGGGGGAGTCGTACGGCCGGGCACTCATGTGGATTGCCGGGTTCGAGCCGCCGGAACTCCAGCGCGAGATGCGTGACGGTTCGGGGCTGGTTGGTTACACGGACTACTTCTGGGAGCGCGTGCGGCTGGCCGGCGAGTTCGACGGCGTCGAGAAGTACGTCAAGCCCGAATACCTGAAGGGCCGGACCGTTTCACAGGCGGTCGTGGAGGAGAAAGCACGGGAGGATCGGATCAGGGCCCTGGGAAACGGTGTGGTCCGCTGGGTGTGGGCTGACCTTATGGCCGCCGGGCAGCTCGAGCGCAGGCTGGCAGCGGCGGGCGCGCCCCGACGTCGTGCGCGTTCTGCCCGGTGACGGCGACGGGCGAATTGCCTCATGACGCGCAAAAGCCCTGGCGCCGCGGTATTCCGGTAGCGTCAGGGCTTTTGCGTAGCGTCAGGCAGGAAACGCGTCGCCGAGGGGGGTCCGCTGGGTGTGGGCTGATCTGATGGTTGCCGGGCAGCTCGAACGGAGGCTGGCAGCGGCGGGCGTGCCCCGGCGTCGTGCGCGTTCTGCCCGGTGACGGCGATGCGCATTCTGCCTCATGACGCGCAAAAGCCCTGGCGCCGCGGTATTCCGGTAGCGTCAGGGCTTTTTCGTAGCGCCAGGCAGGATGCGCGTCGCCGAGGGGGATCCGCTGGGTGTGGGCTGACCTTATGGCCGCCGGGCAGCTCAAGCGGAAGCTGGCAGCGGCGGGTGTGTCCCGCCGTCGTGCGGTGTCTGCCCTGTGAGGGCGATGCGCTAACTGCCTCATGACGCGCAAAAGCCCTGGCGCCGCGGTAGGCGAATTCTAGGGGTCGTTGCAACACCTGTTGGTTAGGTGGTTAGTAGTAAATCACGCAGACGCTCGGCTGGGGTATCCCAGCCGAGCGTTTTGCGTGGGCGGCCGTTGAGTTCCTGGGCGACGTGTTCGAGGTCTTCGGGCCCGTATGCGGACAGGTCGGTGCCTTTGGGGAAGTATTGGCGCAGCAGCCCGTTGGTGTTCTCGTTTGACCCGCGTTGCCAGGGGCTGGCTGGGTCGCAGAAATAGACCTGCATGTGCGTGGCCATGGTGAAGGACTTGTGGCCGGCCATTTCGGCTCCCTGGTCCCAGGTCAGGGAGCCTCTCAGGTGCTCCGGCAGTGTGCTCATGGTCTTGATCAGTCCGTCGCGAACGGTTTCGGCGGTGTGGTCGCCGGGGAGGTGGACGAGCATCACGTAGCGGGTGGTGCGTTCGACCAGGGTCCCGATCGCGGACTGGTTATAGGCGCCGGTGATCAGGTCGCCTTCCCAGTGTCCGGGGACGGCGCGGTCCTCGATCTCGGCCGGGCGTTCCGAGATCATGACCATCGGGTCCACGAACCGGGAGGCGCGCTGCTCTCCGGTCCGGTGGGGTTTCCGGCGGGTCCGGCCGGTGCGCAGGGCTGCCTGGATTTCGCGTTTGAGTCCGCCTCGTGCCTGGATGTAGAGGGCCTGGTAAATCGTTTCTGGGCTCACACGCATCTCCGGGTTGTCGGGGAACTCTTCGACCAGGGTGTGGCTGATCTGCTCCGGTGACCAGCGTATGAGCAGTTTGCCCTTCACATAATCGCGCAGGTCGGACTCGCCAGCGAGCTTGGCGTCCTTGGGCCGTGCGCGCCGTGCGGCGGCTTTCCGCTGCGCCCCGTGCGGCATATAGCCCATCACGACATCGGTATTCCGGCCCAGCTCCCGACTGATCGTTGAAGGCGCACGGCCCAGCGTTTGCGCGATCGCCCTTACCGAGGAACCTGCGCTCTTCAGGTCCCGGATCATCTCCCGCTCCTGCACGCTGAGGAAGCGCGGATCGATGGCTTTCTCCAGTGCTGATACCGGCATCGGTGGGATCAGAACCGTTCCGGTGGTGCCGGCGGAAGAGATCATAGTGGTCACACCACGTTTGTAGCCGACCACCCGGCCATCGGGGTAAATGCGTCGGCCGCCGGACTTGCGGATCCCCTGGTCCCACTCTTCCGCGGTCCGCAGATGGATCCCGACCGCCGCGGCAGCCTTCCGCCGACTCACCCCGGTCGTACGCAGCCGGAAGTACTCACCCCGTCCCGGGTGAGGACCCGCCCCCGGTTTCCCATAGCTTTTCAACCCGGCTTTACGCACCCAGCCGGCGCACGTGTCGGGGCTCAAGCCGAGCTCCCTTGCAGCCTGCCTCGTGCTCTTGAGCCGGTCGAACACGACGAAGAACTCATCCTTCTGCTCCTGCGTGTAAATCCTCTGGCCAGCCTGCCGGTTCCTCGGTGCCCTCACAGGGAGCCGCGATTTATGGACCCACTGGTAGCACGTCATCTGATTGAAGCCGAGTTCCCTCGCAGCCGCGCCCACACTCCCACACCGGTCCAGCACCGAAAAGAACTGTTCCTTCTGCTCCAGCGTGTACTTCCTTCGCCCCGCTGTTTCTTCCGTTAAAGACGGCACGGTCGTTGCAACTCCCAAAAATCTTGGGTGTTGCAACGACCGCTAGAACCCGCCGTATTCCGGTAGCGTCAGGGCTTTTGCGTGTCGCCGGGCAGGAAGCGCGTCGCCAAGCGGCACGCGGACCCGCCGCGGCGCGGAACCTACTCCGCGATGTCGATGTGCGTCGGGTCGAGGACGCGGCGCAGGAACTCCTTCGTGCGGTTGTGGGTGGGGGCGCTGATGACCTGCTCGGCCACACCCTCTTCCACCACCACGCCGCCGTCCATGAAGACCACGCGGTCGGCCACTTCGCGGGCGAAGCCCATCTCGTGGGTCACCACCAGCATGGTCATGCCTTCGCGGGCCAGGTTCCGCATGACGGCGAGCACGTCGCCCACGGTCTCCGGGTCCAGGGCCGAGGTGGGCTCGTCGAACAGCATGAGCTCGGGGTCCATGCTGAGCGCACGTGCAATAGCGACACGCTGCTGCTGGCCGCCGGAGAGCTGGTCCGGGAAGCGGTCGGCGAGGTGTCCCAGGCCCACGCGCTCCAGGTTGCGCATGGCCACGGCGGACGCGTCCGACTCGCTGCGCTTGAGCACCTTGGTCTGCGCGATGGTGCAGTTCTTCAGCGCGCTCAGGTGCGGGAAGAGGTTGAACTGCTGGAAGACCATGCCCACCTTGCGGCGCATCTTGTCGATGTCCACATCCGGGTCGGTGGCCTCGAAGCCGCCCACGTGGATGCTGCCCTCATTGGGCTGCTCCAGCAGGTTGACGCAGCGGAGCAGGGTGGACTTACCAGAACCGGACGGGCCGATCAGGCAGACAACCTCGCCGGGCTCAACGTTCAGGGTGATGCCCTTGAGCACTTCGTTGGATCCGTACGACTTGCGGAGGTCCGTGATGGCCACACCCGCGGCCTTGACGGCACCGCGGTCATCGGCGTTCTGTACGACGTCGTTCATGACTGTCCTGCCTATCGCTTCGTCCGCGCGGAGCGGCTTTCGAACTTCCTGGCCAAGAGGCTCAGCGGGATGGTGATCACCAGGTAGAAGGCACCGGCCACCAGGAGCGGCGTGAGGCCCGCGCCCAGGCTGGAGATGCCGTCGCGGCCGAACTTGGTCAGCTCGTACTGCGAGGCGGTGAGGCCCAGCACGTAGATCAGCGAGGAGTCCTTGGTCAGCAGGATGACTTCGTTGGTCAGCGGCGGCAGGACGATCCGGAACGCCTGCGGGATGACGATGGAGACCATCGCCCGCCACTGCGGCATGCCCAGGGACCGGGCGGCTTCCATCTGGCCCTTGGGCACGGCCTGCAGGCCGGCGCGCAGGGTCTCGGCGATGTAGGCGGCGGCCACCATGCCCAGGGAGATCATGGCCACGACGGTCACGTTCCAGGAGACGCCGAAGGCCAGCGGCACACCGTAGCCGAAGGCGATGAACACCAGCAGGGCCGGGATGCCGCGGAAGAACTCGATGTAGCCCGTGGCCAGCCAGCGGTACAGCGGGAACGAAGAGAGCTTCATGAGGGCCAGGAGCAGGCCGCCGGAGAGGCCCACCATAAAGCCGAGGGCCGTGTAGATGAGGGTGTTCTTCAGGCCCACAAGGATGATGTCCGGGAACATCGGGCCGATCTTGCCGAAGTTGAAGACGCTGGTGCTGATGGTCTTCCAGTCGGTGGCCAGGATCAGGGCGACGACGGCCACCACAAAGATGCCGGCTTGGACGTACAGACTGACTCTGGCTCGTTGACGTGCGGTCATTGCCATGGTGTTCTCACATTCGTTTCGCGCACGTGAGGCCCCGTACTGGCTGATATCCAGCGGTACGGGGCCCCAACTGCGTAGGTCTCAGGCCAGGGTGCGGCTACTTGGTGGCTTCGCCGAACCAGGTGGTCTCGAACTTCTTCAAGGTGCCGTCGTCGGTGATGCGCTTCAGCGTGCCGTTGACCTGGGTGGCCATGGCGGTGTTGCCCTTCTTGATGGCGATGCCCAGCTTTTCGCCGGTGGTGAAGTCCTCCACGCGCTTGAAGTTCGAATCGTCCTTGATGGCGTAGCCGAGGACGGACTGGTTGCCGAGGGCGGCGTCGATGGTGCCAGCCTTCAGTGCCTGGACCAGAAGCCCGGTGTCCTCGAACTGCTGGGCGTCGAGGCCATTGTCCTTCGCGTACTGGGCGCCGGTGGTGGCCTGCTGGACGCCCACCTTCTTGCCCTTGGCGCCGTCGAGATTCGTGATGCCGGAGGCCGTGCTGGCCACCAGGGTCAGGTCGTCGTCGAGGTACGGGTCGGAGAAGTCCATGACCGACTTGCGGGTGTCCGTGATGGAGACAGAGGAGATGGAGACATCGCACTGGGTCAGGGCGGTGCCGGTCTCGATGGCCTCGAAGGAGCTGTCCACAACGTTGAGTTCGGCCTTCAGGTCCTTGGCCACCTCGGCGGCGATGTCCATGTCGAAACCGACAATCTTGCCGTCCTTCTGGAATTCGAACGGCTCGTAGGGGACGTCCGAGCAGACGGTGAGCTTGCCGGCGTTGATGAGCTGCACGCCTCCCTCAGAGGTTGCGGCGGGGGTGGAGCTGCCGCCGCAGGCGGTGAGGGTGAGAGCGCCGACGGCGAGGAGGGCGGCTGCCTTGGCGGACATCTTTGCCGTGGCGAGGGACTTGAGCTGCATGGTTTCTTCCCTTTTGTTGCAGGTTATTGCAGGAGCAGGCGTGACTTAATCGGCTTATAGTGTATCGCCGAAATAGAGATGTGCATCACAGGAAACTTAGTTTCACCATTGGATAACTATTGTCGAGACTAGCGCAAGCCTGCCCTGGCCCCCGGTGTCTCTTATCCCGGACTCTAGCTGTTGATGCCGAGCGACTCCAGCATGGGGCGGAACTTCGCCCACGTCTCGGCGAGCTCGGCTTCCGGCACCGAGCCCTCCACAACGCCGCAGCCGGCGTACAGCCGCACGGTCTCCGGGGACTCGATGACGGCCCCACGCAGTGCGATGCCCCATTCCCCGTTGCCGGCCGCGTCTAGCCAGCCGACCGGCCCCGCGTAGGGGCCGCGGTCCAGGTGTTCCAGCTTGCGGATCAGTGCTCCGGCCACCGTGGTGGGCGTGCCGCAGACCGCCGCGGTGGGGTGCAGGGCGTTGATCAGGGCCAGGCACGTGGGGACATGTCCCTCCACCTCGGTCAGCTCGGCCTTGACGTCCGAGGCGAGGTGCCACACGTTGGGCAGCTCCAGGATGAACGGCTCGCTGTGCGCATTCATGGCCTCCGAGAACGGCGCCAGCTGCGTGGTGAGCGACTGGATGGCGATGTCGTGCTCGTGCCGCTGCTTCTCGGACCCGGCCAGCACGCGCTCGGCGAACTCCAGCGGGGAGCCGGCCATGCCGTCGGCGTCGCGGCGGTCCAGGGTGCCGGCCAGGACGCGGGCCTGTGCGGTGCGGCCCTCCACCTGGATCAGCATCTCCGGTGTGGCGCCCACCAGACCGTCCACGCCGTAGGTCCAGCATTCGCGGTACCGGGCGGCCAGCTCGCGCAGCACCTGCGCGGCGTTGACGCCGGTGGGGAGCGTGGCCACGATGTCGCGGGCCAGCACTAGCTTCTCCAGGGCGCCGGCCCGGATCTCCTCGACCCCGGCGGCGACGGCGGCCATCCAGTCTTCCTCGCTGAGCGACCCCGTGTGCAGCGTTGCCCCCGCAGCCAGGGGCAGGGGGCGGACGACGGCGCGCCCCGCCGCTGCGGCCGGGTCCCCGCCAGACCCGTTCCCCACGGTGCCGTCCCCGGCCAGGCCAGGTTCCGACGTCGGGCCGTCCGCCGCGTTGCAGGGGAACGTGCCGCCGCTTCCGAGCCAGCGGTCCAGGGCGGCGCGCGCACCCGCTTCGGTGAGTTCGACGTCGTCGAACGTCAGATGGGTGAGCCATGCCTTGCCGTCGCGCAGCCCCACGACGATTTCGGGGACGATGAGCCGGGACTCGTGCGCGGAGGCCTTGGAGAACGCGAAGGAACCGAACGCCACCGGGCCGGTACCGGGCCACTCCACGGTGTCCTCGATCTGCGCCTCGAGCACCAGATGGCGCCACCACATGTCCGCCTCAAGGAACCGCTCGGGCCCCGTGGCGGTGAAGCGGGCCACCTCGCCGAAGCCCACCAGCCCGGCTTCGCGCCGGGACCAGCAGAGGACGTCGTCGCGGACCAGAAACGACGGCAGCCCCCCGGGGAACGATTCGGCATCGAGGGGGACTGTCAGTGTTCTGATAATTCGGGTGGAGAACGCGCTCGTCATAGTGAGACCACACTACTCCCGCCGGGCGTGGCGGCCCGCTCACGCCGTGCTCCGGCCGTGCTCCGGCCCTGCTCAGGCCCTGTTCAGGGCGTGGTTCGTGGGTGTCCCGAACATTTGAGACAATGGCAGGGTGAACCGAGCATCCTTGGATAAGCGTCCGGACGAAGTAGCCACGATGTTTGACGACGTCGCCCCCAAATACGACGTCGTCAACGATGTCCTTTCCATGGGACAGACGCGCCGCTGGCGCAAGGTTGTGGTCGAGGCCATGGATGTGAAGGCGGGCCAGCGGGTGCTGGACCTCGCTGCGGGCACCGGCACCTCCAGCGAGCCGTATGCCGACGCCGGCATCGACGTGATTGCCTGCGACTTCTCCCTCGGCATGCTCAAGGTCGGCAAGCGCCGCCGCCCCGACATCGACTTCATCGCCGGTGACGCCACGCGCCTTCCCTTCGCGGACAACTCCTTCGACGCCAGCACCATCTCGTTCGGCCTGCGCAACGTCAACGAGCCGAAGAAGGCGCTCGAGGAGATGCTGCGGGTCACCAAGCCCGGCGGCAAGCTGGTCATCGCCGAGTTCTCCCAGCCCGTGGTGCCGCTGTGGCGCACCATGTACACCGAATACCTCATGCGCGCCCTGCCCGCGATCGCCGTCAAGGTGTCCTCCAACCCGGACGCCTACGTCTACCTCGCCGAGTCCATCCGCGCCTGGCCGGACCAGGACCACCTCGCCGCCTGGCTGAAGGACGCCGGCTGGGAGTCCGTCACCTACCGCAACCTCAGCGGCGGGATCGTGGCCGTGCACCGCGCCGTCAAGCCCGGCGGGCCGGCCACGGACCCTGCCGCGGGCGCCAAGGCGCTGGCCAACCACACCGGACCGGTCGCGAAGCTGCGCCGCAACACCCGGCCCGCGCGTTAGTCCAGCCGCCGTGAAAGTACTGATCGTCGGAGCGGGTCCGGCCGGGTCCACCGCCGCCTACTACCTGGCCAAGGCAGGCATCGACGTCACGGTGCTCGAAAAAACCAGCTTCCCGCGCGAGAAGGTCTGCGGCGACGGGCTCACCCCGCGCGCCGTCCGCGAGATCCAGAAGCTGGGCCTGCCGCACCCCGAAAGTGACGGCTGGCGCCGGAACAAGGGCCTGCGCCTCCTGGCCGGCGGCCGCAGCATCGAACTGCCCTGGCCCGAGGTGTCCGACTTCCCGCAGTACGGCCTCATCCGGACCCGGCTCGGCTTCGACGAGGAACTGGCCGTCCACGCCCGGTCCGCGGGCGCCGTCGTGCTGGAACGGCACAGCGTTACCGAGGCAATGCGGAACGACGACGGCCGGGTCACCGGCGTCCGCGCCGCCCTGCTGGACGAGTCCGGGCGCAAGACGGGGGAGACCCGCGACTTTCCTGCCGACGTCGTCCTCGCGGCGGACGGCAACTCCACCCGCACCGCGGTGTCGCTCGGCATCCGGAAGCGCGACGACCGGCCGCTGGGCGTCGCCGTCCGCACCTACTTCACCTCGCCGCGGCACGACGACGACTGGATGGAAGGCTGGCTGGAGCTCCCCGGCCGCGACGGCAAGCTGCTGCCCGGCTACGGCTGGGTGTTCGGCGTCGGCGACGGTACGTCCAACGTGGGCCTGGGCATCCTGAATTCGTCGAAGGAATTCGGCAAGCTGGACTACAAGCAGGTCCTGCGCGAATGGACCGCCGGCATGCCTTCGGAGTGGGGCTTCACCCCGGAGAACCAGGTGGGCGAGATCCGCGGCGCCGCGCTGCCCATGGGCTTCAACCGCACCCCGCACTACTCGCCCGGTCTGCTGCTGTTGGGCGACGCCGGCGGCATGGTTTCCCCGTTCAACGGCGAGGGCATCTCCTACGCCATGGAGTCCGCCCGGTTCGCGGCCGAGTTCATCATTGACGCCTCGGCCCGCGCCGCGTCCGGCGGGTGGGATGCGTCCGACGCCGACGCCCGGCTGGCGGGGTACGCGGACCATGTGCGGGACCAGTGGGGATCGCACTTCACCCTGGGCCGCGCGTTCGCCACGTTGATCGGGAAGCCGGCCGTGATGAAGCTGGCCCTCCGGACGGGCATGCCCATTCCTGTGCTGATGCGGTTCGTGGTGCGGCTGCTGGCCAACCTGACCGATCCTGCTGCCAAGGGGTTCGAGGACCGGGTCATCCGGGTGCTGGAATCACTGGTCCCGGCAACGTCCAACTCGGCGCCCGCACCACTGGACATGTCCAGTGCGGACACGGCTTCGCACTCCAGCGCCAACTCCGCGGATTCCGCCACAAAAGTTAGGGTTAACCCGTGACCAACTCTGCAGACCAAAGCTGGAGGCACGCCGGACACGGCACGCCGAGCTCCGAGCCCAGCCTCAACACCACGGCCATCGCCACCGGATTGCAGCTGCCGGCCGGCTTTGCCGCGATCGCGGGGGACCCCGAGCTGGGCCCGGCGATCACCACCAACCTGGCGCGGGTGGAGAAGAAGCTGCGCGAGGCCATTGCCAACTCCGATCCGCTGGCTGACGCGACGTCGCGCCACCTCGTGGAAGCCGGCGGCAAGCGCATCCGCCCCCTGCTGACGCTGCTCTGCGCCCACCTGGGTGACGCCTCCCGGCCCGCCGTGGTGCAGGCCGCCGTCGTGGTTGAACTGACGCACCTTGCCACGCTCTACCACGACGACGTGATGGACTCCGCGCCGTTCCGCCGCGGCGCCCCCACTGCGCACGAGGTGTGGGGTAACTCCGTGGCCGTCCTCACCGGCGACCTGATCTTTGCCCGCGCCTCCATCCTGGTGTCCGAGCTGGGGTCCCGCGCGCTGGGCATCCAGGCCCGCACCTTTGAGCGGCTCTGCCTAGGCCAGCTGCACGAAACCGTCGGCCCCCGCCCGGACGAGGACCCGGTGGAGCACTACCTTTCGGTCATCGCGGACAAGACCGGCTCGCTGGTGGCGGCCTCCGGACAGCTCGGCGCGATCTTCTCCGGCGCCGACGAGGCCTATGAGCCCGTGCTGGTGGAGTACGGCGAGAAGGTGGGCGTCGCGTTCCAGCTTGCCGACGACGTCATCGACGTCACCGGCGTCAAGGTCAAGTCCGGCAAGTCCCCGGGAACAGATCTGCGCGAGGGTGTGCCGACGCTGCCCGTGCTGCTGCTGCGCAAGAAGGCCGACGCCGGCGACCAGTCTGCCGTCGAACTGCTGAAGCTCATTGACGGTGACCTGAGCTCGGACGAGGCCCTGGCTGCCGCCGTCGCCGGTCTCCGGGAGCACCCCGTGACGGCGGAATCCTGGGTGGTGGCGCGGGCGTGGGCCGACGAGGCGATTGCGGCCCTGGCGCCGCTGCCCGAGGGTGTGGTGAAGGCCTCGCTGACCAACTTCGCGCTGGCCGTGGTGGACCGCGCCAGCTGACATTACTCCGGTCCCGGGTCTACCGGGCTGCCAGCCTTAAACGGAATGGCCCCGGTTCCTCACAACGTTTCGATCCGTTGTGCGGAACCGGGGCCATTTCTCCGTTCGCATCAGGTCCACCGGAGGCATTTAGTGAACCCATGAACGAGCATATGACAGGAATGTCACATTGTCTAGCCCGTTTGTAAATTCACTGTCACGGGCTTTCCGCGGCCCGGTCGTGCGGAATCTCCCCACCTCTGGGCTGACCTCGGCCTGGGACTGGCTGACACGCCGTCCGGCCCGTCCAAACGTGGGGAAACCCGGCGCCGGAACTGTCCACATAGGCGGCTGCGCGCCTGTTACTCCGCCGCGTCCGGGACTGTGCTGGGTGGATGGACCTCGCAACATACCTGAAGTATGCCGGTTCGGTGGCCCGGACGGGGACCCTGCTGCAGGCAGGATTCTCCGAGCGGACGATCCGGAACGCGGTGTCAGCCGGGGAATTGGTACGCCTGCGCCATGGAGGGGTGGCACTGAGTGGCGCGGCCCCAGACATGGTCGCGGCCGTGCTGGCCAACGGGCTGCTGTGTTGCGCGTCGGCAGCCCCGTGTCAGGGACTGTGGCGGCTTCACGCCCCTGTTCGGCTGCATTTGCTGTGCCGGCATGGCGCCGCCGCCGGCGTCGTTATCCACCGAGGAAGCCTTGTTCCGCCGGAGTTTCCCCGGCCCGTGGCCGGGCTGACTGACACCCTGCTCCACGCCCTGCGGTGCCTGCCGCCGGTAGAGGCTGCCGTGATGGTGGAAAGCGCGCTCTTACAAGGGCGCACGACGCTGCCCTACCTGAGGCAGCGGTTGCCGGGCAACCGGAACGGGGCCGCCCGCGGGGTCCTTGAGCTGGTCGACGGCACGGCGGACTCGGCGATTGAAGTCGTCGCCAGACTTTTATTCAAAAACCAGGGAATCCACACGCAGACGCAGGTTGAGCTGCCCGGGATCGGGCGGGTGGACTTCCTGCTGGAAGGGTTCCTGATTGTGGAGATCGACGGAAGCACCCACCTTGAGCCGGCGCAGGTGAAGAAGGACCGGCGGCGGAACAACGCCAGCACCCTTTCAGGCTATGTAGTGCTCCGCTACGGGTATCAGGACGTGGTCTACAACCCGCAGAAGGTCATCGACGAGGTGTGGCAGGTGCTGCGCGGACGAGTCATCCGCTGAAACTCCCCAAGTATGAATTTCCGGTGCCGCAGATCACCGGCGGTTTGGCTCGACACTCCGGTGGAGGCCGCCAAACATGGGGAGGACCAGCGGCCGCCGGAGAACCAGCCCCTAGTCTTCGTCCTCGAAGGCCCACTCGAACATGTCGAAGACGAACTCGGAGAAGGTTCCTTCTTCGCTCTTCCACTGGCCGCGGGCGTTGTTGCGGCGGTACACGATGGGGTCCGGGATGCTGAGGTCGGCCACCCGGAAGCCCCAGGTGAACTGTTCTTCCTCGTCCTCGAGGAACATGAGGAAGCCTTCGTCGTCGACTTCGAGCTCTTCGGGGTCCCAGAAGTAGTGGTACGCCTCCATGATGTCCTCGCAGCCGCCCACCGCGAGGTAGAACTCCCGGAGGACCAGCGGGACCTGGAACTGGTGCTCGGCGAGGGCCGAGTCGAGCTCATCGGGGGCCAGGCCGTCCTCTTCCTGCCATTCGTCTTCGAGATACTTCGGAACAAGCGCGCGGAACTTCTCGAGGAACATGTCAGTCATGGTTCCCATCCTAGCTAATCCCGGGGCTTGCCCTCGGCCGTGTCCAGGCCGAGCCGGTGCCAGCCGCGGACCGCCAGCGGGACGAACCACTTGCGCCGCCACGCCGTCACCCGGAAGGCGAAAACGACGACGGCCACGGCACCGGCGGTCACGGCGTTGAAGGTGCCCGTCACGGACAGCGCCACCGTCAGGGCAGCCCCGGTAAACGCCGGCAGCGCATAGATGTCCTTCGGGTCGAACAGCTGCGGCACCTCGTTGGCCGTGATGTCGCGCAGCAGGCCGCCGCCCACCGCCGTCGTAACCCCCAGAAGCACTGCCGCCACGGGGTTCATTCCGGCCGCCATCGCCTTAAGCGACCCGGTGATACAGAAGAGGGCCAGCCCGCCGGCGTCGAACAGCACCAGCAGCGACGTGTACCGCTGCACACTGGAGAACAGGAAATACACCAGCACCGTGGCCAGCAGCGGCGGCGCCAGGTAGGCCGGGCTGATGAAGGCCGTGGGCGGGCCCGCATTGATGATGATGTCGCGGATGACGCCGCCGCCCAGGCTGACCACCGAGGCCAGCAGCAGGGAGCCGATGATGTCGAACTGCTTCCGCGCCGCGAGCAGGGACCCGGAGACGGCGAAGAAGAAGACGCCGGCCAGGTCGAGCCAGATCAGGACAGCGCTGAAGGAAAAAGTCATGGAGCGTCCCGGTCGGATCTCGAGGGGCAAATGGGGCGGCTCCAAGGTTACGCTAACGGCTATGAATAGCCCCATCCTGATCGCCTGCGCCCATGGCACCTCCAGCGCCCAGGGTGCTGCCGAAGTCAACGCCCTCCGCGACGGGATCGCCGCGCTGCGGCCGGGACTCGACGTCCGCGAGGCCTACGTGGACGTGCAGAACCCCGAGCTGCCAGCCGTCGTCGAGGGCCTCCCGGCGGGGGAGACCGCCGTCGTGGTCCCGCTGCTGCTCAGCGTCGGCTACCACGTCAAGGTGGACATCGCCCGGGCCGTTAAGAGCCGTCCGGGCACCCGCGCCGCCGCCCCGCTGGGCCCGGACCCGCGGCTCGCCGCGCTGCTGGACCAGCGGCTCCGGGAAGCCGGCGTGACGGACAACGACGCCGTGATCGTCGCCGCAGCCGGGTCCTCCGACCCCACGGCAGCGCAGAACGTCGAGGTACTCGTGGAACAGCTCCGCGCCCTGCGGTCCAATCGGATCGTGGCCGCGTACGGCGCATCGGCCAGGCCCTCCGTGCCTGAGGCCGTCGCCATGCTCCGCGAGGAGGCAGCGGGTGGGGCCGGCGCCGGCGAATCCGCCGGGGGAGTGGACCTGGGCGGCCGCGTGGTGATCGCCGCGTACCTGCTGGCCCCGGGGTTCTTCCACGACCAGCTCGCCAAGGCCGGCGCGGACCTCGTGACCGCGGCACTGCTGCCCTCGCCGGTGCTCGCCGAGATCGCCCTGGAACGCTACGACGCCGCCCTCGCCGCGGGCTGAGCACCTCCTGTTTCAAGCACGATTCCATGCACACCACCCCTGCCACATCAAGGCCCTCCGGCACTTCGTGACGATTTATTGCCCAAGGTGACCTAGCGTTTCCGCACCGTTGGAACGGCCCAAAAGCCCGCCCTACAGTCGATCCATGACTGATACAGCTCTAGCCGGAGCGTCCCCGGACCAGGCCGCACCGGCCCGCGCCAAACGCCCCACCAGCCGCCCCGCCGCCAAGCCGCACGGGCAGTGGAAGGTGGACGGCACCGCCCCGCTGAACGCCAACGAAACCTGGAAGCAGGAGGACAACGGCCTCAACGTCCGCGAGCGTATCGAGTCCCACTACTCCAAGCACGGCTTCGACTCGATCGATAGCACCGACTTGCACGGCCGCTTCCGCTGGTGGGGCCTCTACACCCAGCGCAAGCCCGGGATCGACGGCGGCAAGACCGCCACGCTGGAACCGCACGAGCTCGAGGACAAGTACTTTATGCTGCGCGTCCGGATCGACGGCGGCGCCCTTACCACCGAGCAGCTGCGCGTCATCGGCCAGATCTCCGTCGACTTCGCCCGCGACTCGGCGGACCTCACCGACCGGCAGAACATCCAGCTGCACTGGATCCGGGTGGAGGACGTCCCGGAGATCTGGCGCCGCCTCGAAGCCGTGGACCTCTCCACCACGGAAGCCTGCGGCGACGTGCCCCGCGTCATTCTCGGCTCCCCGGTGGCCGGCATCGCCACGGACGAGATCATCGACCCCACGCCGCTGATCCACGAGCTCGCCGAACGCTTCATCGGCGACCCGGAGCTGGCCAACCTGCCGCGCAAGTTCAAGACCGCCATCACGGGCCACCCCAGCCAGGATGTGGTCCACGAGATCAACGACGTCGCCCTGGTGGGCCTGGTGCACCCCGAACTGGGCATCGGCTACGACCTCTGGGTGGGCGGCGCGCTCTCCACCAACCCCATGCTGGGCAAGCGCCTCGGCGCGTTCGTCCGCCCGGACCAGGCCGCCGACGTCTGGCTCGGCGTCACCAGCATCTTCCGCGACTACGGCTACCGGCGCATGCGCACCAAGGCCCGGCTGAAATTCCTGCTGGCCGACTGGGGCCCGGTGAAGTTCCGCCAGGTCCTCGAGGACGAATACCTCGGCTACAAGCTCGACGACGGCCCCGCGGCGCCGAAGCCCGCCACCCCGGGCGACCACATCGGCGTGCACGAGCAGAAGGACGGCCGGTTCTTCATCGGCGCCACCCCGCTGGCCGGCCGCCTCTCCGGCACCCAGCTGGTGAAGCTCGCCGACACCCTCGAATCCCGCGGATCGCAGCGGCTGCGCACCACCCCGCACCAGAAAATCGTGGTCTTGGACGTGCCCAAGGACGAGGTGGAGCCGCTGGTGGCCGAACTGGACGCCCTGGGCCTCTCCGCCCGGCCGTCCGTGTTCCGCCGCGGCACCATCGCCTGCACCGGCATCGAGTACTGCAAGCTGGCCATCGTCGAAACCAAGGTCACGGCCGCCACCGCGGTGGCCGAGCTGGAACGCCGCCTCGCCGACCTCGTCGAGACCGGGCAGCTCCCGCAGGCCCTCTCGCTGCACATCAACGGCTGCCCCAACTCCTGCGCCCGGATCCAGACCGCGGACATCGGCCTCAAGGGCATGATGCTTCCCACGCCCGACGGCGACCCCACCCCGGGTTTCCAGGTCCATCTGGGCGGCGGGCTGGCTTCCAGCAGCCGCGAGGAGGCGGGCCTGGGCCGCACCGTCCGCGGCCTCAAGGTCACGGCCGGCGAGCTGCCCGACTACGTGGAGCGTGTGGTGCGGAAGTTCGTGGCCGACCACACCGAGGGCCAGACCTTCGCCGAGTGGGCGTTCGCGGCCGACGAGGGTGACCTGCAGTGACCAGCGCGCTCCGCACCCACGACGAGCTGAAGGTCCTCGCCGAGTCCGGCGCCGCCGAGCTCGGCTGGGACGCCCCGGCCCGCGAGGTGATCGCCTGGGTGGCGCGCAATTTTGAGCTGCCCGCCGTCGCCGTCGCCTGCTCCATGGCCGACGCCGTCCTCCCGGCGCTGGTCGCGGACCAGCTCCCCGGCGTCGACGTCCTGTTCCTGGAGACCGGCTACCACTTCCCGGAAACCTACGCCACACGCGACGAGGTGGCCGCGAGCCTGCGCATCAACGTGGTGGACGTGCTGCCGGAGCAGACCGTGGAGCAGCAGGACCGGCTCCTCGGCAAGGACCTCTTCGCCCGCGACGCCGCCCAGTGCTGCGCGCTGCGCAAGGTGGCCCCGCTGCGCCGCACCCTGGCCGGCTACGAACTCTGGTTCACCGGGGTCCGCCGCGACGAGGCCCCCACCCGCACCAACACCCCGCTGGTCACCTGGGACGAGGCCAACGGCCTGGTCAAGGTCAACCCCGTGGCCGCCTGGAGCTTCGACCAGCTGGTCCAGTACTCCGACGACAACCTCCTCCCCGTCAACCCGCTGCTTTCACAGGGCTACCCGTCCATTGGCTGCCAGCCCTGCACCCGCAAAGTGGCGCCCGGCGACGATCCCCGCGCCGGACGCTGGGCAGGAACCGACAAGACAGAATGCGGACTACACGTATGAGCACTTTCCTGACTGAGGAGCCCACACAGGTGACTGACGCTCCCGTTTCCACACGCCTCTCGTCCCTCGACACTCTTGAGTCGGAGGCGATCCACATCATCCGCGAGGTGGTTGCCGAGTTTGAGCGGCCCGCGCTGCTCTTTTCCGGCGGCAAGGATTCTGTGGTGATGCTGCACCTGGCCACCAAGGCGTTCTGGCCCGGGAAGGTGCCCTTTCCTGTGCTGCACGTGGACACCGGGCACAACTTCCCGGAGGTCATCGACTTCCGGGACCGGACCGTGGAGCGGCTGGGGCTGAAGCTCGTCGTCGGCAGCGTGCAGGAGTTCATCGACTCAGGCGAGCTGGCCGAACGTGCCGACGGCACCCGGAACCCGCTGCAGACCGTGCCGCTGCTGGACGCGATCCAACGCAACAAGTTCGACGCCGTTTTCGGCGGCGGCCGCCGGGACGAGGACAAGGCCCGCGCCAAGGAGCGCATCCTGAGCCTGCGCGACGAGTTTGGCCAGTGGGACCCGCGCAACCAGCGGCCCGAGCTGTGGAACCTCTACAACGGCCGGCACACCGTGGGCCAGCACGTCCGCGCGTTCCCCATCAGCAACTGGACCGAACTCGACGTCTGGCGCTACATCGAGCGCGAAAACATCGAGCTGCCGGGCCTGTACTACGCCCACGAGCGCGAGGTCTTCGCCCGTGACGGCATGTGGCGCGCGGTGGGCGAGGTCTCGCAGCCCCGCGACAACGAGGCCGTCACCACCAAGACCGTCCGCTACCGGACCGTGGGCGACATGTCCTGCACCGGCGCCGTCGAATCCGCCGCCGCCACCGTGCGCGACGTCGTCATTGAAGTTGCCGCCTCCACCATCACCGAACGTGGCGCCACCCGGGCCGATGACCGCATCTCCGAAGCCGCCATGGAAGACCGCAAGAAGGACGGCTATTTCTAATGAGCACGGAAACTTTCCTCCCCGACGCCGGGCAGGACGCCCTGCCCACCACGCTGTTCCGCTTCGCCACCGCCGGATCGGTCGACGACGGCAAGTCCACCCTGGTGGGCCGGCTCCTGCACGACTCGAAGGCGATCCTCGCCGACCAGCTCGACGCCGTCGCCCGCACCTCCGCGGACCGCGGCTTCGGCGGGGACGGGGCCACCGACCCCAGCGGGAAACAGCGGATCGACCTGGCGCTGCTCACGGACGGCCTGCGCGCCGAGCGGGAGCAGGGCATCACCATCGACGTCGCCTACCGCTACTTCGCCACGGGCCGCCGCAGCTTCATCCTCGCGGACTGCCCCGGGCACGTGCAGTACACCAAGAACACGGTGACCGGCGCGTCCACCGCGGATGCCGTCGTCGTGCTCATTGACGCCCGCAAGGGTGTGCTGGAGCAGACCCGCCGGCACCTGTCCGTGCTGCAGCTGCTGCGCGTGGCGCACGTGATCGTGGCCGTGAACAAGATCGACCTGGTGGACTTCAGCGAGGACGTGTTCCGCGCGATCGAGGCCGACGTGCAGCAGGTGGGCCGGGAGCTGGGGCTGGGCCGCAACGAACTGAACACGGGTGGGCTCGCCGATCTTTTCGTCATTCCTGTCTCCGCGCTCGACGGCGACAACGTGGTGGACCGCTCGGACCGCACGCCCTGGTACGACGGACCCGCGCTGCTGGAGGTCCTGGAGACCCTGCCTGCCGCGGACGAGCTGGAGAGCCACCTGGAGAGCTTCCGCTTTCCTGTCCAGCTGGTGGTTCGGCCGCAGGGTGCGCTGGCGCCCGACGCCGTCGCCGCCGGGCTCGACGCCGCGGCGTACCGCGACTACCGCGCCTACGCCGGCCAGATCACCGAGGGCTCGGTGAAGGTGGGGGATACGGTCAGCGTGCTGACGCCCGGCCAGGACCCGCGCACCACGACGGTGGCCGGCATCGACTTCGCCGGCCATTCGCTGCAGGAGGCCACGGCCCCGCAGTCGGTGGCGATCCGGCTCTCGGACGAGATCGACGTGGCCCGCGGGGACACCATCGCGGCTGCCGGGACCATCCGGGAAGCCTCGGCGGACCTGTACGCGGCGCTGTGCTGGCTCTCGCCGAAGCCGCTGCGTGAGGGCGCCAAGGTGCTGGTCAAGCACGGCACCCGCACGGTCCGTGCGATGGTCCGGAACGTGACGGGCAAGCTGGACCTTGCCAGCTTCCAGCTGGAGCCCACGTCCACGCTGGAGCTCAACGACATCGGACACGCCCAGCTGCGGCTGGCCGCGTCGCTGCCGCTGGAGAACTACCTGCACCACCGCCGCACCGGGGCGTTCCTGGTGATCGACCCGCTGGACGGCAACACCCTCGCCGCCGGCCTGGTCAAGGACCACCCGGGCGACCACGAGGACGAGCGCTACTCCATCTGAGCGGGCGGGAACTGCCGGCCCTGCACGGCCGGCAACGATCTGGCGCTGCTCCAACGATCTGGCGCTGCGCTATGGGTTCTGCGCCCACGAAAGGCGCTGTCGACGCGGGAATACGGCAGCGCCCGCGCCGTTGCGCGTCGCGAGGAAATTTGCGCCGCGGAGAGCGCACGAGGTCGCCGGACACGTGCGAGGTCGACGGAAGCCTCCGGCGGCGACCTCGCAGGTTTCCCCCGAATTGGGCGCCCGCGCCCCCTTGCCACCGCCCCCGCGGACCACGATCATCGTGAGGGGAGGCGCCGTGGAGGTCATCAACAGCAGGCTCATCAGCTGGGCGTCGATCCTGGATGACGCCACCCGCCAGCAGGCGATTGCCACCGCGCAGCTGCCCATCATCTATCCGCACCTGGCGCTGATGCCGGACGCCCACCTGGGCCTGGGCGCCACCGTGGGGTCCGTCATCCCCACGCTGCACGCCGTCATCCCCGCGGCCGTGGGCGTCGACGTCGGCTGCGGCATGATCGCCGTCCGCACGCAGTACGCCGTCAAGGACCTGCCCAAGGACCGCAAACCCCTGCGGGAGGGCATCGAACACGCCGTGCCGCTGTCCGCCGGGCACTACAACCACCGCATCAGCCCCACCGCCGTGCCGCGGATCGCCGAACTGCGGCGCCAGGCGAAAGCGGCGGGCTTCGACCCCGCCCGGGACGCCGCCAACTGGGAGCTGCAGCTGGGGTCGCTGGGCTCGGGCAACCATTTCATTGAGGTCTGCGCGGATGAGGCGGACACCGTCTGGCTGTTCCTGCACTCCGGCTCGCGCGGCGTGGGCAACAAGCTCGCGCAGCGGCACATCGCCGAGGCCCGCAGCGCGGCCCGGGCCCGGCACATCGTCCTGCCGCACCCGGACCTGGCCTACCTCGAGGAAGGCACCCCGGAGTTCGACCGCTACATCACGGAACTGCACTGGGCCCAGCACTTCGCCCTGCTGAACCGCGAGGAGATGATGGACCGCGTGGTGCGGCAGTTCGAGGCTTGGACGGGCGGGTCCGTCCGCGAGGCCGAGCGGATCAACTGCCACCACAACTTCACCGCCAGGGAACAGCACTATGGCAAGACCGTCTGGGTCTCCCGCAAGGGCGCCATCCGGGCGCAGGCGGGGGACTCCGGGCTGATCCCCGGCTCCATGGGCACCGCGTCCTACGTGGTGGTGGGCCGCGGGAACCGCGAGTCCCTGAACTCCTCGCCGCACGGCGCCGGGCGCGAGTACTCCCGGAACGCTGCCAGGAAGGCCTTCTCCATGGCCGAGCTGAGGGCCGCTATGAAGGGCATCGAGTTCCGGCCCAGCGAGGCGTTCATTGACGAGATCCCGGCGGCCTACAAACCCATCGACCAGGTGATGCGCGACTCCGCGGACCTGGTCACGGTGCGGCACAAGCTCCGGCAGTTGGTCAACGTCAAGGGCAACTAATCCCAGTTGCGCCCGGCCCGCGGCCGCGTCGTTGGGGCCCGGATGTGACGCTGCATGAACTCGCGTGACCCCCGGTTTCCGGGCCGTTGAACCCAGTTAAGAGCTGTCCCTATGGTGAACCAATGACAACAACGGAACGGCTCTACAGCAGCTCCCGCCGGGATTTCCGGGGCCGATGTAGCCGGCGCTGACCACCCGCCCGGCCATCCCCGAACCTCCTCGAAGGACCCCTTCCCATGTCATCCACTCCTGAACCCGAAACCAAGTCCGGCACGTCCGGCACCAAGCCCGCCACGCCCGGCACCACCCGGATCGTCGCCGGCGAAACCGCCAAACCCAAACGCAAACGCACCCTGGAGATCAGCCTCGCCGTCGGCCTGGCGCTGCTCATCGGTGCCGGAGCCGCCGTCGCGTCCGTGAACCGCACCAGCGAGAGTGCCGCACCGGCCGCCGTCACGCCCGCCACCGAACTCAAGCTCGGCTACTTCGGGAACATCACCCACGCCCCGGCCCTCGTCGGCGTCAGCCAGGGCCAGCTCGCCAAGAACCTGGGCGGGACCAAGCTCAGCACCCAGGTCTTCAACGCCGGCCCCGCCGCGATCGAGGCCCTCAACGCCGGCGCCATCGACGCCACCTACATCGGTCCCAACCCCGCCATCAACTCCTACGTCAAGAGCAAGGGCGAATCGATCAGCATCATCGCCGGTGCCGCCGCCGGCGGAGCGCAGCTGGTGGTCAAACCGGAGATCGCCTCCGCCGCGGACCTGGCGGGCAAAAAGCTCGCCACCCCGCAGCTGGGCGGCACCCAGGACGTGGCCCTGCGCGCCTGGCTCGGCGCGCAGGGCTACCGGACCACCACGGACGGCGGCGGCGACGTCGCCATCAACCCCACCGAAAACGCCCAGACCCTGAAACTGTTCCAGGACGGCAAGCTCGACGGCGCCTGGCTGCCGGAACCGTGGGCCTCCCGGCTGGTGCTCCAGGCGGGCGCCAAGGTGCTGGTGGACGAGAAGGACCTGTGGGAGAAGGGCGAGTTCATCACCACCGTCCTGATCGTCAACAAGAAGTTCGCGGCCGCGCACCCGGACACGGTCAAGGCGCTGCTGAAGGGCCACACCGAGTCGGTGGACTGGCTCAACGAAGCCCCCGCCGCCGAGAAGTCCACGGTCCTGAACGCAGCCCTCAAGGAATCCGCCGGCGCGGCCCTGCCGGACGACGTGATCGAGCGGTCGCTGCAGAACATCACCTTTACGGCCGACCCGCTCGCCGGCACCTACCGGAAGCTGCTCCAGGACGGCGTCGACGCCGGCACCACCACCCAGGCCGACATCAACGGCATCTTCGACCTCACCGCACTGAACAGTGTGCTGGGCGCGAGCCCCGCCGGGACGAAGGTCTCCGCCCAAGGACTGGGCCAGGACTAGCCAGTCCTGTTCCCCGGCCCGCCAACAGAAGTAAGGACGTGACCATGCCAGTCGTACTGGAAAACCTGGGCAAGCGCTTCGGCGACGGCGCCCCGGTGCTGGACGACGTCAACGCCACCATCGGGCAGGGCGAATTCGTCGCCCTGCTCGGTGCGTCCGGCTGCGGCAAGTCCACCCTGCTGAACATCATGGCGGGACTGGAGGCGCCGACGTCGGGCGCCCTGGAGGTGCCGAGCGACGGAGCCGCGTTTATGTTCCAGGACGCGGCGCTGTTCCCCTGGCTGACCGCGCGGGAGAACATCGAGCTGGCCCTGAAGCTGCGCGGTGTCGGAAGGGCCCAGCGGCGGGTGAAGGCGGCCGAGCTGCTGGACCTGGTGCATCTGGGGGGCGCGGGGGACAAGCGCCCGCACGAGCTCTCCGGCGGGATGCGGCAGCGGGTCTCCCTGGCCCGGTCGCTGGCCCAGGACCGGCAGCTGCTCCTGATGGACGAACCGTTCGCCGCACTGGACGCGATCACCCGCGACCTGCTGCACGACGAGCTGGAGCGGATCTGGAAGGAAACCGGCCGCACCATCGTTTTTGTCACCCACAACGTGCGCGAAGCCGTCCGGCTGGGCCAGCGTGTGCTCCTGCTGTCGTCCCGGCCCGGCCGCGTGGTGCGGGAATGGCACGTCAGCGAAGAGCACCGCACCGACGCCGGACTGGCTGGAGCGCTCACCGGCGAAATCACCGCCCGGCTACGCGAGGAGATCCGCCGCCATGCCAAGTAAACACACCCCACTGCTGGAACCAGCCGGCGCGCCGTCAGTGCACGCGGCCCTCACCCGGTCTTCCACTGGTTCGGCTGACCTGCGTGAGCTTGAGGCCGGGCTGGATTCTTTGCAGTCCGACGCCGTCCGCAAGGTCAGCGTCGACTGGAGCCGGATCCTGCTGCCGGTGGCCGCGATCGTGGCGCTCATCCTGGTCTGGCAGCTGTACGTGTCACTTGGTTTTAAGCGCCAAGACCTGGTGCCCGGGCCGCTGGATGTGGCCGCGCAGTTCGGAAGGCTCTGGTCGGACGGCGCACTGCAGGAGGCGGTGTGGACCTCGCTGCAGCGCGGGCTCGCCGGGTTCCTCATCAGCGTTGCCATTGCCACCCCGATCGGGCTGCTGCTGGCGCAGGTGGCCCCGCTGCGCCGCGCCTTCGGCCCACTGATCTCCGGGCTGCAGGTGCTGCCCTCCGTGGCGTGGGTGCCCGCGGCCATCATCTGGTTCGGCCTGACCGACGCCACCGTCTACTTTGTGGTGTTCATGGGCGCCATCCCCTCGATCATCAACGGGCTGATCTCCGGGGTCGACCAGATCCCGCCGCAGTACCGCAGCGTCGGCACGGTCCTGGGCGCGTCCCGGCTGCAGCTGGCGCTCCAGATCATCCTCCCGGCCGCCCTGCCCGGGTACCTGGGCGGGCTCAAGCAGGGCTGGGCCTTCTCCTGGCGCTCGCTGATGGCCGCGGAAATCATCGCCGTCGGAGGCTCCATCGGCTTCGGCCTGGGCTCCATGCTGAACCAGGGCCGCGACCTGTCCGACATGGCCATCGTGATGTCCGCGATCCTGCTGATCCTCGCCGTCGGCATCCTGATCGAGCTGCTGGTGTTCGGCCCGATCGAAAAGCGGCTGCTCCGCCGTCGCGGGCTCCTCGCCGGCAGCACCCGCTAAGCCCGTCCCGCACACATCCCGCACACAGCAACGCGGGGTCACTTACAGCCCAATATCCCCGGATTTATGGACCGCAGGTGACCCCGCGTTGCTGTTGTCTGCCGCCGCGGACAGGCCTACACTCGCGGCTATAGGCCGGTATGCGGCCCATCCAGCCACATTCTGAGGAGACAGCCGTGGCACCAAAATATGGAGTGCTGGCACTGGTCGAGGCGAAACCGGGCAAGGAACAGGAGGTCTGGGACTTCCTCAACGAGGGCCGGGACGTGGTGCTCAAAGAACCCGGCACGCAGACCTGGTACGCCTTCCGGGTCAACGAGTACACCTTCGGGATCTTCGATACCTTCGACACCGAGGAGGCCCGGCAGGCGCACCTCAACGGCGCCATCCCCGCGGCCCTCGGCGAACACGGCCCCACACTGCTGTCGAAGGACCCGGACATCAAACTGGTGGAGCTCATCGCCGTGAAGTAGCCCGCCGCCGCCCCCGCCGGGCACCTCGACGCCGGGCACCTCGACGGCGGGGTACTTCACTAGCAGTTCCCAGCACGCGCCAACGCGTACGACGGCGGGCCCCCGGGTATCGGTGGGCTGCGGGCGGTGCGTCGATTTACCGAGAATGGCCGCCATCCGGGATGGTTTAGCGGCCATTCGTGGTGAATGGGTGGGTCCGGGCGGTTGGTGGCGGCCATTCGTGGCAAATGGGTGGCCCCTAGGAGGTCCTGGAGGTCCAGTGCGCGTCGATTTACCGAGAATGGCCCCTATACGGGGTGGCGCCCCTATCCGGGGTGGCGGTCCGGGGGCACATTGACACGGACCCGCCGCCAGGCGGGCCCGGAAAGGCTCCTGCGGCCGCCAAAGTGCCCCCGGACCGCCGACCGGCCGCCGACAGACCGCTGACCGGCCGCTGACAGGCCGCCGGCGGCAGGGCTTTGTGACGCGGCATTACCCTGCGTGAACGGGTGTTTCCGGACCGTTGTTCCGCCTGATGACGCCGCCCTATCGTCGATGCATGGCACTTCAGGACATATACCCCACGGCGCTGCGCCTCCTCGGCCGGCCCGTTCTGGTGGTTGGCGGCGGCCCCGTCGCCGCACGCCGCGCCAAAGGACTGCTCGACGCCGGCGCCCAGGTCACGGTGGTGGCGCCCCTTGCCTGCCCGGCCCTGGAAACCCTCGCCGGCGCGGGCCTCCTCGCCTGGGAGCCGCGCGCGTACCGCAGCACCGACGTCGACGGCGTCTGGTTTGTGCAGACCGCCACCGGCGATGCCGCCGTGGACGCGCAGGTCGCGGCCGACGCCGAGGCGCAGCGCATCTGGTGCGTCAACGCCTCCAGCCATGAGGCCTCCGCCGCCTGGACCCCCGCCGTCGCCGTCGTGGACGACGTCCACATCGCCGTGAACGCCGGGGGAGACCCGCGCCGCGCCATGGCCCTGCGCGACGCCGTCGCCACCGCCCTGGACACCGGCGACCTGCCGCTGCGCCGGCAGCGCGCCACCACCGCCGCCGGTTCCGTGGCCCTGGTGGGCGGCGGACCCGGCGACACCGGGCTCATCACCGTCCGCGGCCGCCGGCTCCTGGGCCAGGCCGACGTCGTCGTGGCAGACCGCCTGGGCCCGCGCGACCTGCTGGCCGAACTGGCCCCCGACGTCCGCGTGATCGAGGTCGGCAAGACCCCGGGCCACCACCCCGTCCCGCAGGCCGAGATCGACCGCATCCTGGTGGACGAGGCGCTGCAGGGCCACCGGGTGGTGCGGCTCAAAGGCGGCGACCCGTACGTCCTGGGCCGCGGCGGCGAGGAAGCCGAATTCTGCCGGCAGCACGGCGTCGAGGTTGAAGTGGTCTCCGGCGTCACCTCCGCCATCTCCGTTCCCGCGGCTGCGGGGATCCCGGTCACCCACCGCGGGCTGGCCAAGGGCTTCAGCGTGGTCACCGGCCATGAGGAACTGGCCGAGGTGCCGGCCCGCGCGGACCACACCGTGATCCTGCTCATGGGAGTGGGCCAGTTGCGCGAATCCGCGGCCTCGCTGGGACGCGCCGGTTTGCCAGCGGAGACGCCTGTTGGCATCGTAGAGAATGGTTATCTGCCGGACCAGCGGGTGACCATAGGAACGCTCGGGACCATCGCGGACCAGGCGGAGGCCGCAGGCGTCGCGAACCCCGCCGTGATCGTGATCGGTGACGTGGTCCGCGTCAGCCCGTTCGCGCCGTCGCACTTCAAGACCGCGGACTACAGCACCACCACCCCGAACGCGCCCCGCTCCACCCAGACCCGTGTACTGACCCCCTAACCCGTCGCTTGCAGAAGAACGAAGGAACACAGCCGTGTCAACGAACACCCCTGTAGGAACTGCCGCCCGCCCGCTGCGCATCGCCGTCGTCGGCTCCGGACCCGCCGGTGTGTACGCCGCGGACATCCTGACCAAGAGCGAGGCCGTCAAGAGCGGCGAGCTCACGGTGAGCATCGACCTCTTCGACCGCTACCCGGCGCCCTACGGCCTGATCCGCTACGGCGTGGCCCCGGACCACCCGCGCATCAAGGGCATCGTCAACGCCCTGCACAAGGTCCTGGACCGCGGCGACATCCGCTTCTTCGGCAACGTGGACTACGGCACGGACCTCTCCATCGAGGACCTCCGCACCCACTACGACGCCGTCATCTTCGCCACCGGCGCCATCAAGGACGCAGACCTGAACATTCCCGGCATCGAACTCGAGGGCTCCTACGGCGGCGCCGACTTCGTCTCCTGGTATGACGGCCACCCGGACGTCTCCCGCGAATGGCCGCTGGACGCCAAGGAAATCGCCGTGATCGGCAACGGCAACGTGGCCCTCGACGTCGCCCGGATGCTCTCCAAGCACGCCGACGACCTCCTGGTCTCCGAAATCCCGGACAACGTCTACGCCGGGCTGAAGTCCTCGCCCGTCACCGACGTGCACGTCTTCGGCCGCCGCGGCCCGGCCCAGGTGAAGTTCACCCCGCTGGAGCTGCGCGAGCTGTCCCACTCCAAGGACGTGGACATCATCCTCTACGCCGAGGACTTTGAGTTCGACGCCGAATCGGACCGCCAGATCCAGAGCAACAACCAGACCAAGACCATGGTGGGCACGCTCACCAACTGGATCGCCGAGCAGCCCGAGGACCTCTCCGAGCTCACGGCCTCCCGCCGCCTGCACCTGCACTTCCTGCACAGCCCGGTGGAGGTCTACGGGGACAATACCGGCGAAGCCGGTGCTCCCGGCCGCGTCGCCGGCATCAAGTTCGAGCGCACCGAGCTGGACGGCACCGGCAACGCCCGCGGCACCGGCGAGTTCATCGACTACCCGGTGCAGGCCGTGTACCGCGCCATCGGCTACTTCGGGTCGGCCCTGCCCGAGGTCGAGTTCGACCACAGCAAGGGCGTGGTCCCGAACGACGGCGGCCGCGTCCTGGATGCGTCCGGCGCCCACGTCCCGGGACTCTACGCCACCGGCTGGATCAAGCGCGGACCCGTGGGCCTGATCGGCCACACCAAGGGCGACGCCCTGGAAACCGTGACGTACCTGCTGGAGGACCGGGAGAACCTGCCGGCCGCCGCGGCGCCCGCCCCGGAGAAGATCGTGGAACTTCTGGAGAGCCGCGGCGTGCAGTACACCAGCTGGGAAGGCTGGCTGGCCCTGGACGCACATGAGCGGTCCCTCGGCGAGCAGGCCAGCGCCGAAGACGGCAGCGTCCAGCGCGAGCGCATCAAGGTGGTTCCGCGCGAGGATATGGTGGAGATTTCCCGCGGCGGGGTTGCCGCGGAGGTCTAAGCCACGCCTGTTTCAGTCAACGCGGGGTCATTCCGCGCCCGTCCCCGAGGGGATTATGGGCGCGAAATGACCCCGCGTTGTTTGTTGGGGTGGCCGCAATCCGGGGTTTGGTCAGTAGGCTTACTGTCATGGATGAACAGCGCACGCCAGGAGCCCGCCGGTGAGGCTCCGGCACAGCAACGCGTCGGGCCGCGGCTACCGCCGGGTGGCCGCCGGGACCGGCTTCAGCTACAAGGACCTGGACGGCTCCACCCTGCCTCCCGGGCCGGTGCGGGACCGGCTGGAAAGCATCGGCATCCCGCCGGCGTGGACGGACGTCTGGATCGCTCCCTACGACAACGGGCACATCCAGGCCACCGGGCTCGACGCCGTGGGCCGCCGGCAGTACATCTACCACCCCAGCTGGCGCGAGAAGAAGGACCGGCTGAAGTTCGACCGGTCCCTCCAGCTCGCCGAAACCCTGCCGGCCGCCCGGCGCCTGGTCACCATGGACCTGCGCTCCGAGGGACTGGGCCGGGAGCGGGTGCTGGCCGCCGCCTTCCGGATGCTGGACAGCGGCTCGCTGCGGGTGGGCTCCGAGCGGTA
Organism: Arthrobacter sp. EPSL27; assembly: GCF_001512305.1. Classification (GTDB taxonomy): domain Bacteria; phylum Actinomycetota; class Actinomycetes; order Actinomycetales; family Micrococcaceae; genus Arthrobacter. The sequence continues at coordinate 973,197 of NZ_LNUT01000005.1, read as the reverse complement.
CACCAACGAAAACGGCAGCCACGGCCTCGCCACCCTGCTGTGCGCGCACGTGAGCGTGCGCAAAGACGTGCTCAAGCTCAGCTTCCCGGCCAAGAGCGGCAAGACCTGGGAGTCACGGATCACCGACGCCGACCTGGCCGCCGTCGTCCGCCAGCTCAAGCGCCGCGGCGGCAACGCACGGCTGCTGGCGTACAAGGAGGGCCGCACCTGGCATCCGGTGTCCAGCTCCGACATCAACCAGTACGTCAAGGAGCGCACCGGCCAGGACTTCACCGCCAAGGACTTCCGCACCCTGCGGGGGACTGTGGCTGCGGCGGCCAGCCTGGCGCGGACCGGACCGCAGCCCAAGGTGGCCGCCCGCAAGCGCGCGGTGAGCCGGGCCATGGTGGACGCCTCTGAGGTCCTGGGCAACACACCCTCGATTGCTCGGAAAAGCTACGTGGACCCGCGGGTGCTGGACCACTTCGCCGCGGGGGAGACCATCGACCCGAAACGGCTGGACTCCGCCGAATCCGAGGTGCGGGCACTGTTGTACCGCGAGGGCGACGTGGTTCCGCTGCGGAAGGCCTCGGGTCAGTAGCATCCTGCCCAGTAGGGGCCCAGCCCAGTAGCGGGCTGCCCAGTAGCTGGGTGTCCGCCCTCAGAAAACGGCGTTCAGGAACCCGACCACGATCGCGGTCCACCAGCAGGCCTGCGAGATGACCAGGCACACCAGCAGGTGGGTCCGCTGCCCGGTGCTGAGGTCCGCGAACCGGGCATCGCCGGGCAGCCGGGCCAGCCGCCGCATCAGCGGGATCAGCATGATCCCGTTCAGGCTGAGAACCAGGACGGCGGCCAGCTTGAGGTCCGTCATCGGGCTGGCCAGCCGCGGGGCCAGGAACGCGCCGGTGGCCAGCATGACGGCGAGGCCGCCCCAGATCAGGGGCGTGGCGGCGCCGTCGAGCCGGATGGTTTCGGCGAGTTTCCGCCGCCCGATGAGCCACAGGAAGCCGTGCCAGTCCAGCAGGATCACGGCCCCGAAGGCCACCACCATGCCCAGGACATGCAGCACGACGGCGAGGTTGTGGACCAAACCGTCAGGGTGGACGGCGGTGGACGCGGTGACGGACAGCAGCCACGCCGCAGTGGCGGCAAAGCAGAGGAGAATGACGAGGCGCCGGGTGGACCGTTCGGATTCACGGTGCCGCCGGAGGGTGCGCCTGCTGACGGGAACGTAACTCATGGGTGGGGCCGATCGTGGGGCTAGCTCAAACTTTATCCCCAAAATTTAGGCCCCAACAGGGAGGGAACCTACATCCGGCCGAAGCGGGCCCGCACCAGCGCGAACACCCCGTAGGCGATGAAGCCCGCACCGATTGCCAGGAGCAGCGCGGGCCCGAACGGGTGGTCCCGCAGGGCCTTCAGGCTTCCGTCCAGGCCGGTGGAGGAGGCGGGATCGTTGGTGGCGGCGGCGATGACAAACAGCAGCCCGGTCAGGACCAGCGCCACGCCCTTGGCGATGTGGCCGGCGACGCCCAGGCTGCTGACCAGGTGGCCCCGCCGGGTGCCCTCGAAGTGGGCCAGTTCCTCCTTGAACTTCTTCCCCAGGCCCTTGACCACGAAGTAGACCCCGATCCCGATGATGGTCAGGCCCAGGGCGATCAGCGCCGGCACCCCCAACGGATGGCGGACCAGGGCGGCGGTGAAGTCCCGGGTGGAATCGCCGGAGTCACCCGGGTTGCCCGTCGCGAACTGGGCGAAACTCAGCCCCACACTGCCGTAGGCGATGCTGAGGAAACCCGACGAGATGAGCTTGCCGATGCGCTGCTTGCGGGGGAGGTGCCTGGCCCGCAGCGTGGCCTCGCTCAGCTGCCACAGCGAGAGCCCGGCGCAGGCGATGAACCCCGCCCACATCACCGCCGGCCCCCACGCGTTGGCTGCGAGCTGTTCGATGGCGCCGGTGGGCTCGGCCTGGCCCGGGGCGCCGAGGACCAGGGCCACGGCGATCGCCCCGATCACGATGTGCAGCAGCGCCATCACGGCAAAACCGGAACGGGCGACGACGTCGAGCGCCGCGCTGTTCGACGCGGACTCCGCCGCGTCCACGGCATCGCCGAGGGTCTCGCCTTCCATGCCGTCGAGTCTACGCAGTGAGGCGTCCGGACCCGGAACTATCAGGTTCTTCATAAGTGTGCTTACTATAGCCGGGTGCCCGCCTTTCCGGAGGCGGCAGTTCCCGGTTCGAATGCAGACGATAGGAAGCTCGACATGGCAGGTAATCTTGTTGCCCGATCCATCCACGACCTCACCGCAGGCGCCTGGTTCGGCGGTTCGCTTATGGGCGCCATCGGATTGAACGGCGCGACGGCGGAGGCGAAGGACCCGGCCGAACGCACCCGGCTGTCCAGCCTGGGCTGGAAGAAGTGGGCCCCCGTCCAGACGGCGGCTTTCGGTGCGCACTTCGTCTCCGGCCTCGCCATCATGTGGGAGAACAAGGGCCGCATGGCGAAGCAGGACGGCGTGATGCGCCTCAGCGTCGTCAAGTCGGTTGTTACGCTCGCCGGTGCCGCAGTCAGCCTGTACGCGGGGCTCCAGGGCGCCAAGGTGGACAAGTTGGCCAGCGAGGGTGCCAAGGGCGCCACGGAGCCCAAGCCCGGCGCCTCGGAGGAACTGCGTTCCGCCCAGCAGCAGCTGAAGGTCCTGCAGTGGGCCATCCCCGTTTTCGCCGGCACCGTGATTGTCCTCGGCGCCAAGCACGGGGAAATGCAGCGCCCCAAGAACGTTTTCGCGGGTCTCGCACGCTAAGAGCGCACGGCCTCGAAGCCAAAGGCCCCCGCGCCGGACGTCCTGTCCGGTGCGGGGGCCTTTGTTCTGCCGCGGCTACTGCTGGATCCACTCCGCGCAGGAGTTGAGGTTCCGCTGCACGCTGTCGACGGCGGCCGCCTCGTCGTGCGCGGCGATGGCGTCGGCGAGTTCGTCGTGGCCTTCGTGCGGGAGGCCGTTGAAGCCGGCACGGCCCTGCTGCCGGAGCAGGTCGGCATGGAAGACGGCGCCGAAGCTGATGTAGAGCTCGTGCAGCAGGGGATTGCCCGAGGCTTGGGCCACGAAGACGTGGAAGTCCCAGTCCGCCTGTGCCCACGCGCTGAAGTCCCCGGCCAGCCAGGCGTCACGGCGGGTGGCGAGGAGCGCGCGCATGGCCGCGACGTCGTCGTCCGTCGCATGGCGGGCGGCCAGCCGGGCGGCCTGGGTGTCGAGCCCCACCCGGACCTCCAGGATGTGCACCTGCGAATGGTCCCGGTACATGCGCCGGGCGGCGCCCGAGATTTCGCTGGTGGCCCGGACGTACGTGCCGTCACCGCGGCGGACTTCCAACATGCCGCTGTGTGCCAGCGCCTTCACCGCCTCGCGCAGGGTGCCGCGCGAGACGCCGAGGGCTGCCATCAGTTCAGGTTCGGCCGGGATCCGCTGCTGCAGCGGCCACTCGCCCGAGTGGATCAGTTCCCGAAGCTTGGCGGTGACTTCCTCGACCAGCGGCGGCCGGTGCGACGTGCTGAGTGTCATCGCCGGACCTCCCCGGCCGGCTGCGGTGCCGGCTGCGGTTCCGTGGGCCGGGGCGCCTTCGCCCGCGCGGTGAGCAGATGCCCGACGGCGATCTGGCCGAGTGCCACGGCCAGCAGCAGGACCAGCGGCAGTGTCCAGGATCCGGTGGAGCTGTGCAGCAGCCCCATGCCGAAGGGCCCCAGCGTGGCCAGCAGGTACCCGACGGACTGTGCCACCGTGGACAGCGCCGTGGTTTCCGCGGTGGTGCGGCCGCTGCGGCTGATCATCACCATCACCATCGGGAAGATGCCCAGCCCGAAGCCCAGCAGCACCGCCGTCAGCGGCGCCCAGTCGACCGGGAGGACCAGCATGGCCAGGACGCCGGCGGCCATGGTGATGGTGGACAGGTAGAACGCGGTGCGCTGCATCCGGGGCCGTGAGCCGATGGCCACCAGCACCATGCCCGCCGGGACGGAGACCAGCTGCATCAGGCCGAACATCAGCCCGCTCTCGGAGGCCGTGAGGCCCAGGGTGACCAGCATGTACGGGAACCAGCTGAGCACGGAGTAGGCCAGCAGGGCCTGCACGGTGAAGCCGAGCGTGATCAGCACGCCGGTGCGGGTCCGCAGCAGGGGCCAGGGCGACACCCGGCCGGCCTTGACGGCCGGGGCGTTGCGGTGGGCGTGCAGGGCAATCGGCAGGAAGCCCAGGCAGGCGCCGAGCGCCAGGAAGCCGATCGCGCCGACCCCGGCCGACGGCGAGCCGAGCTGCTGCGCCACGGGGACGATCAGCACGGCCACCGCCGTGGCGCCCGTGGTCATGGTCACCGTATACAGGGCAGTCATCAGCGACGTCCGGTGCGCGAAATGGACCCGGATGAAGGACGGCATCGCCACGTTGCAGATCGCCAGCCCGGACATCCCGACGACGGTGCCCGCCAGCAGCATGCCGGTGGACGGAATGCCGCGGACCAGGAGGCCGCCCGCAAGCAGCACGAGCGAGAGCAGGATGGCCTTTTCCAGGCCCAGGAGCCGGGTGAGCCAGGAGGTGGCGGCGCCGGCCACGGCGAAGCAGAGGGTGGGGACCGACGGGATGATGGCGGCCACCAGCGGCCCATAGCCCAGGACCTGCTGCAGGTCGTGCAGCAGTGCCGACGCGCCGGTGATGCCGGCGCGCAGGTTGAGGCCGATCAGCACAATCGCCACGACGCCGGCGATAGCGACGCCGCGGGGTGGGCGCGCGACGGCGGGAGGTGCTGTCTCGGGGAGGGCGGATGTCGCCGTGCTGCTTGCCATAACCAAAGGTTAGACGTTTGATGTTTGCCGACTAAACTTTAGTGGCGAATATCTCGGCAAGTGACACGGCCCGGAGGGGCAGGCATTCGGAGGCCGCCACGGCCGCGGCATAGCCCTCCGGCGCCGGAACGGGTGTAACCAGGAGGCCGTGGACCGCGGTATTGCCCGCGCATTCCGCAAGGAACGGGCCGGCCGGGCCAGCGGGGCCGGAAGTGCCGCCGATGCCCGCCGGGACCAGCCGGACGCTGGAAGGTGGCACAGCCAGGCCAACACCTGCGGCTTTCAGTACGGCTTCCTTCGCCACCCACCATCGGATCCGGCCTGCGTTCGACAGTTGAGGGGAGGGCAGCCCAGGGCCGTCCGGCGCCTCGCGCTCCTCCGGGGCGAGGACGAACTCGTCGAAGCCCGCGAACATCTTGCCGGGAACCCTTTCGATGTCCGCGCCAAGGCTGGTTCCCGCAGGACCTGCGGCCGCCATGACAGTTCCGTGGCTGCGGGACATGCTCAATGCGACGCCCTCGATCGCGGGTTTGCCGTGGTCGGCGGCGCCGCAGCTGCCGCAGATCCGCCGGACCGCCAGCCCGGCGGCGTCGGCTGGCCGCAGCCCCAGCCGCCGCGCTGCCAGCAGCCGGAACAAGGCATGGGATGCGTGGTAGTCCAACCGGTCCTCCGGACGCCGGAACCGGTGCGAGGCGTCGCGTTCCCGCGGAGACAACCCCCCGAGGCTCCCGGACAACCCGGTCTCTCCTCCCAACCCGGCACGGCCCGCGGCCTCCTGGAGCACGGTGGACGGCATCGCCACGTACTCGATTCCGGCGCCAGGGTGGCCTGGCCCCGTCACCGCTTGCTGATCCTTCGGTACTGCGCAATCGCCAGCGGGGCAAACACGGCGATGATGCCGACGCTGCACAGCACCGAATACAGGAGGGCGTTTTCAGCCGGCCAGCCGCCCGGGGCGCCGAATCCGGCCGGGGCCGCATTCCCGAAGAGGTCGCGGGCGGCGGTGGCGACGGCGGTGACCGGATTCCATTCCGCAATGACGCGGAGCGGGCCGGGGAGGGAGCTGACGGACACGAAAGCACCCGAGACGAAGGTGACGGGGAACAGCCACACGAGGCCCAGGCTCTGGGCGACTTCAACGCTCCTGGCCGTCAGGGCAATAACAGCCCCGATCCAAGACACGGCAAAGGCAAACAGGAGGAGCAAGGCCAGCGCGGCCAGGGCGGAGACCGGCCCGGTGGTGATCCGCCAGCCGATGGCCACGCCGCAGAGGAGCGTTACAGCGACGGAGAGCACGCTCGTGGACAGATCGGACGAGGTGCGGCCCAGGATGACGGCCACGCGGGACATCGGCAGCGAACGGAAGCGGTCGATCAGCCCGAGCTGGAGGTCCTTGGCCAGGTAGACGGCCGTGAACGAGGCGTTGAAGGTCAGCGTCTGCGCCAGTATGCCGCCGATCAGATAGCTGCGGTACTGGTCGCCGCCGAGGGTGCCGCCGAAGACGAAGCCCAGCAGCAGCACGAACATCACGGGCTGCACGATCCCGGTGACCAGCGCGCCGGGAGTGCGCAGGACATTGATGAGGTTGCGCCGGGCAATGACGGAGCTGTCCCGGAAGGCTGCGGTGATGGCGCTCATGCGGGCACCCGGGCTTTCTCCGGAGTCAGCACTTCCGTAGTCCCGGAATCCGGGGCCGCCGCCGCGGCGTGTCCGGTCAGTCGCAGGAAGACGTCGTCCAGGGTGGGGCGGCGCAGGGAGGCCTCGTCGACCGGCAGGGCGCGGGCGTCCAGTTCGGACAGGACCCGGACCAGCAGCCGGTGGCCTTCCGGGGCGGCGATGGAGACGCGCAGGTTCTGCGGGTCCTGCTCGGCCCGGAGACCCAGGCCGGCGGCCCGCTCCAGCACTCCGGCCGCGGCAGAGAGGTCGGCGGCGTCGCGCATAACGACGTCGATCCGTTCCGTGCCGGCGCTTTGCTTAAGTTCCGTCGCCGTTCCCTCGGCAATGACGCGGCCGTGGTTGATGACAGCAATGTGGTCCGCCAGCCGGTCGGCCTCCTCAAGGTACTGGGTGGTGAGGAGGACAGTGGTGCCGTCCGCCACAAGGCTTGATACGACATCCCAAGTGTCCAGGCGGCCGCGCGGGTCGAGCCCGGTGGTGGGCTCGTCCAGGACCACCACCTTGGGCCGGGCCACGATGGCCCCGGCGAGGTCCAGCCGCCGCCGCATGCCGCCGGAGAAAGTGCCGGAGCGTTTGCCGGCCACGTCGGTCAGCCGGAAGCTTGCGAGCAGTTCGTTCGCCCGGGCAGCTGCGGTCCGCCGGTTCATGCCGTACAACCGGCCCACCATGTGCAGGTTTTCGAAGGCCGTGAGCTTCTCATCCACAGCGGCGTACTGCCCGGACAACCCGAGGTTGCGGCGGACCAGGTCCGGATCGGTCAGGACCGAGTGGCCGGCGATCCGGGCGTCACCGTTGTCCGGGGACAACAGCGTGGTGAGAATCTTGACGGTGGTGGTTTTGCCGGAACCGTTCGGTCCCAGCAGGCCCAGCACGGTCCCTTCGCCGGCGTGCAGCGTGAGGCCGTCCAGGGCCTTGAAGCTGCCAAAGCTCTTGCTGACGTTCTCGACCCGAATCACTGCGAGGCGGCGAGTTCGGCGACCTTGCGCGGAGCCATGTCCGTCCAGGTCCGGGACACGTAGTCGAGACAGGCGTCGCGGCTGTCCGGGCCGAACATTGTCACCCAGCCCTGCGGTACAGCGGCGAAGGCCGGCCAGAGGGAGTGCTGCTGGTACTCGTTCACGAGTACGGAGAACGTTGCGGACTTGTCATCGAATGGATTCGTCACGGTGACCTTTCCTGTCGGTGCTTGCGTTCGGACAGCCCCTCTTGTGGAGCAGAGGCATCATTGGTTATTCGTCTCCGCCGTCCAGGCGGATGGCCAGCGCGGGCATAATTGCGCTGAGAGCCACCTCACTCAACATCTGGGAGTGCCGGTCCGCCACGGGAACGTCGGTGATGGCCCCGGTGATGAAAGGCCGCCACGCATCGCTGCCGGGAGTGCCTGAAGGCACGGCACGGGTGGCCCGGAAAAAGAGCAAGTCGCCGTCGAACATCTGCGGCTGCTCGTTGCGGATCAGCCGGGCAAGTTCAGGGAAGTTCCCCACCATGGCGTTGACGGAGTCCAGCGGAACGGTACCCAGCGGGTTGTGGTGTTCGCGCAGGATTTCCTGGGCGCGCTGCCCGTCCAGCCCGGCGATGTCCTCGTCCTGCAGTTCATAGCCCTGGGCGTCGAGGTAGCTGGCCCACAGTCCCGGGCCGGTCCCGACGTCGGCATTGTCCTCCTGGTTGCCGGGGAAGGCATCAAGGATGGACAGGAACGCCACCTTCTCGCCGATTTCCTGCAGCCTCGTGGCCAGCCGGTGGACCAGGTGTCCGCCGAAGGACCAGCCGATCAGGTGGTAAGGGCCCTGGGGCTGCACGGAACGGATCTGGGCAATGTAGTCGTCCGCCAGGTCGGTCAGGGTTGCGGCCCCGACCGGGTGGGTGTGGCCCGGTTCCGTCCCGGGCATCTGCAGACCGATCAGGGGCCGTTCGGGATCCAGCGTGCCCAGCATGGAGGCGTAGCCCCAGCTGATGCCGGAGGCCGGGTGCACAGCGAAGAGCGGAAGTTTGGTTCCCGCGGACCGCAGGGGCAGCAGCTGCCGCAGGCTGTCTGCTGCGCTCTCCTCCGCGCCCTTGGCAGCCTCGCGGAGCAGGGCCTCGACCGTGGGCGCCCGGAACAGTGACTGGACCGTCAGATCCGTGCCCAGGGCAGCGTTGACCTTGGCGATCAGTGGCTGCGCCAGGAACGAGTGCCCGCCGAGCTCAAAGAACGATTCGTCCACGCCCGCCCGGTCCAGGGACAGCACCTCGGCGAAAATCCCGGCAACGGTCTTTTCCCGCGGGGTCCGCGGACCCCGCCCGGCGCGGCGGCCGGTGCTGCCGGGATCCGGCAACGCACCCGCGTCCACCTTGCCGTGTGGAGTCAGGGGCACCTCAGTGATGATAACGACGGCGGCCGGCACCATATAGTCCGGCAGCAGCCCGCGCACATGGTTGCGGACGGCGTCGGACAGGTCCCTGTCATCGATTCGGCTGTCATCGCCGGTGTCCGCCTCCTCGGAGGCGTCCGCCGGCACGACGTAACCGATCAGGCGCACACCGCTGCCGGCGTCAGTACCGCCGTCGCTTCCCACGGTACGCACCACAGCGGCGCGGATGCCTGGAGCGCTGCGCAGGGCCCGCTCCACCTCGCCTGGCTCTACGCGGAAGCCGCGGATCTTCAGCTGATCATCGTTGCGGCCGGCGAAGACCAGCCGGCCATCGGCGTGCCGGTACACCACATCGCCGGTGCGGTACATTCGTTCGCCACCGCCGGCGAAGGGATCCGCGACGAACCGCTCGGCCGTCAGCTCGGGCCGGCCGCGGTAGCCGCGGGCCAGTTGCCGGCCGGCGATGTAGAGTTCGCCCGCCGCGCCGGGCAGAGCGTGCTGCAGCCTGGCGTCCAGGACGTAGAGCCGCGTCCCCGCGGTGGGTGTGCCGAGCACGGGTTCCCCGCCGCCGCCGACACGGGCCAGGGTGGTATCCACCGTGGCCTCGGTGGGGCCGTAGAGGTTCCAGCCCTGGACGCCGGGGTGCGCCGCCACCATGTCCCAAAGCCCGGCGTCGAACGCTTCCCCTCCGAGGGCCAGGCTGAAGGGGCCGGCTTGGCAGCCCTCGGCCGCGTGCGCATCGAGCAACCGGGTGAAGACGGGCTCGGCCAGGAGCTGCCTCAGGTAGCCGGGCGTGGTTTCCCAGGCGTCGATGCGGTGTTCCGTGAAGTAGGCGGCGAGCTGCCGGGAGTCGCGGCGGGTCTCGTCGCTGATCAGATGCAGCTCGTGGCCGGCCACCATCCAGAGGACCGGGTCCCAGGAGGCGTCGAAGCCGACGCCGGTGGTGTGGGCCACCCTGCGGTGACCGGCGATCGCCAGCAGCGTGCCGCGGTGAGAGGCGAGCAGCGCGGCCAGGGCGCCGTGGCTGACTTCGACGCCCTTGGGCCGGCCAGTGGAGCCTGAGGTGAACATGACGTAGGCCAGCTCGTGCGGGGCCGGCCTGGTATGTGCAGCCAGGCCGGCGGAGTCGCCGCCCAGGTCCTGGCCGGCCGCCTGCCCCTTGCCCTCCGGCGCCCGGAGGTCTTCCAGCACCAGCAAACGCGGCCGGACCGTCAGGTCCGCGAGGAGGGTGTCCGCCCGCTCCGCCACCGCACGGCAGGTGAGGATCACCGGCGGGGCGGCGTCCTCGATGATGGCAGCGGCCCGCTCGTCCGGGTATTCAGTGTCGATCGGGTTGTAGACGGCGCCTGCAGCCAGCACGCCGAACATGCTCTCGACCGTTCCCCGGGAACGGGGCAGCAGCACAGAGACCACATCGCCGCGGCGGACGCCGGCCCCCGCGAGGGCCGCGGCAATCCGGGACGCGGAGGCGGCGAGGCCCGCATAGGTCAGCGTTCCGTCCTCCGCGACCAGCGCGGTGCCGTCCGGTGTTGCGTGGACCGCCGCGGCGAGGGCCGACAGGATGTCGGGCTCCGCGCCGGAGCTGGCTGCCGGTGCGGCCCCTTGGTCAGACCGGGACCCGGCGGTGGCCGCCATCAGGGTGCGGGCGTCCTCTTCACCGAGCAGGGGGAGCGCGGAGACCGGGGTGTCCGGGGAAGCCGCGGCGAGTTCAAGGAACCGCCCGAAGCCATCGGCCAGCCGCCGTGCGGTTGCTTCCTCGAACATCGCGGCGTTGTAGTCGACCGTGCCGGTGAGTCCGGCGCCGCCGTCGCTGTCAGAGCCGTCGCCGTCGGGCCGGAAGGTGAAGGAGAGGTCAAACTTGGCCTCGCCCGACGCCGTCTCCGGCTCGGGGTCCACGCGGACTCCGGGCAGTTGCGGAACCGCCGGCACCTCGTTGTCCACAGTGAGCATGGTCTGGAACAGCGGGTGGCGGCCCAGCTCACGGTCCGGATTCACGGCTTCGACCAGACGTTCGAAGGGCACATCGTCGTGGTCGAACGCTGCCAGGATACTTTCGCGCGACCGGCTCAGCATGGTCCGCAGGCTGGGGTCGCCCGCAGCGCCGACCCGCAAGGGCAGCGTGTTCACAAAGAACCCGACCAGTTCGCGCAGCGCCGGGTCCGTCCGTCCGGCCGTGGGGGAGCCGATGACAAGGTCGTCCCCGGCGCCGCTGCGGTGCAGGAAGGCGGCCAGCGCGGCATGGAGCGCCATGAACAGGCTCGCGTTCGACGCCGAGGCCAGGCCGTTGAGTGCGGTGACGCTGGCGGGATCCAGCCGGAACAACAGCTGCCGTCCGGGCTGGCGTGATTCGCGGGGCCGGCGGTGGTCCGCCGGCAGCATGAGTTCGGCCGGGATGCCGGACAGGGTGCGGCGCCAGTGCTCCAGCTTGGCGTTGAGCGCGGTCCCGTCGAGCTGCTGCCGCTGCCAGTTGGCGTAGTCGGCGTACTGCAGGGGCAGCGGGGCCTGACCGGCAGCGGGGTCGCTCCCGCGGGCCGTCGTGTAGGCGGCGGACAGGTCCCGCGCCAGCGGGGCGAGGGAGGCGCCGTCGCTCGCGATGTGGTGCATCACGAGGTGCAGGACCCACTCCGGCGCGTCGGCCGCCGCGACCCGGATCAGCCTCGCCCGTAGCGGCAGCTCGGTGCGGACATCGAACCCGCGTTCGGCGTCGTCCTGCAGTATTCCGGGGACTTCGTCGGGGGTGGCGGCGCTGACGGCCAGGCGCATGCCGGCGCCGTGGGTGGCGTCGGACGGCTCCAGGACCAGCTGTTCCGGCACACCGCCGTTCTCCGGATAAATGGTCCGGAGGACTTCGTGGCGCCGGAAGAGGTCAACGACGGCGGAGGCCAGCGCCTGCTCGTCGAGCGCCCCGGTGAGGCGCACCGCCAGGGAGATGTTGTAGTCGGCCGACCCCGGATCCAGCTGGTTGAGGAACCACATGCGGGACTGGGCGTAGGAAAGGTCCAGCCGGGCGGGCCTGGCGGCATCGGCGCCGGACAGCCAGTCCGTGAGCGACGCCGGCTCCGCTGTGTGTTCCTGCGACGCTTCTTGGGCAGCGCCCGGCGCCGTGGCCGATCCTGCGGATGCCGCGGCGCCCAGGGTGCCCGTCTGCCGGTGCACGGCAGCCAGCAGTCCGGCGGGTGTGGGCTCATCGAAAAGCCTGCGCAGCGGAAGTTCGGTGCCGAAAGCCTCGCGGATGCTGCCCATCATTGAGACCGCGAGCAGGGAATGCCCGCCCAGCACGAAGAAGTCATCGTCCATCGAGACCCTGTCCACGCCCAGGATTCCGGCGAAGATCCCGCACATGGTGCGTTCGTCCGCGGTCCCGGGAGCGGCACCCCGGCCGGTGCCGGCAGCGGCGGACGGCGCCGGAAGGGCCTTCCGGTCCAGCTTGCCATGGGGCGTCAGGGGGATGGCGGGCAGGTGCATCAGAACGGCCGGGACCATGTAGTCGGGCAGGCCGGCCGCGGCCCGGGAGCGCAGCTCTTCGGGCGTGGCCGCGCCCGTGTAGTAGGCCACGACGCGGTGGGCGGGATCGCCGTCGGCCACGGCCACGGCACGGTCAACCTGCGGATGGCTGGACAGCGCGGCCTCGATCTCGCCGAGTTCGATCCTGAAGCCGCGGACCTTGACCTGCTCGTCGGTGCGGGAGAGGAACTCGAGCGAGCCGTCCCGCGTCCGGCGGACCAGGTCGCCGGTGCGGTACATCCGGCTGCCGTCAGCGGCGAAGGGGTTGGCCACGAAACGGGAGGACGTCTCGGCTGGGCGGCGGTCGTAACCGCGGGCCATGCCGGGACCTGCAAGGTACAGCTCGCCCGGGACGCCGGCCGGAACAAGCGCCAGGTACTGGTCCAGGACAAACGTGTCCGTGTTGGCGATGCCGCGGCCGATGGCCGGTGAGCTGCCGCTGATCTCCGCGGTCACCGAGTCCACGGTGAATTCGGTGGGGCCGTAGAAGTTGTGGGCCGAGACCTCCGGTGCGTTGGCCAGTTGCTTCCACAGTCCGGCGGTCACCGCCTCTCCGCCGAGGGCCAGGAGCAGGGGCTGCTTGCGGGTCGCGTCGAGCAGGCCGCTCTGCAGGAGCTGGCCGGCATAGGACGGGGTGGTTTCCAGCACGTCGATGCCGTGGCCGCGGCAGTACCCGGCGAGCGACTCGGCGTCCCCCCGGACGTCGTCGGCAACCATGTGCAGCTCCGCCCCGGCGACCAGCCACAGCATCGGATCCCAGGCGGCGTCGAAGCCGAGCCCGGCAATGTGGGCCACGGACACGGTTCCGTCCTGTCCTGCCGCCTCAAGGCGCGGGGCGTACAAGGTGCGGTGGTGGTGCCGGTAGAGGTTGGCGAGGGCGCCGTGCGGCACGGCCACCCCTTTGGGGCGGCCGGTGGAACCGGAGGTGTAGAGCACGTAGGCCAGATCTTCGCCGCCCGGGCGGCGCTGTGCCAGGGCCGCATCGGTGATGCGCGCACCCGCCGCCAGCAGGCTGCTGACGTCCAGCGTCCGCGGCCCTGCGGAGCCGTCCGCACCTGCCGCCGGCGCACCGGAAATCACGACGGCGGGAGCGCCGTCCTCGAGGATGATCCGGATGCGCTCCTCCGGGTAGGAAAGGTCCACCGGGATGTAGACGCCGCCCGCGGCCAGTACGGCCAGCGCGGCAGCAACGGCGTCCGCCGTGCGGGGAAGGGCCACCGCGACCCGGTCGCCCGGCTCCACGCCGGAGGCCACTAGTCCCTTGGCGATCGCCTGGACCCGGCCATGGAGCCCGGCGAAGCTGGAGCCGGCGCCGGCTCCGGCGCTATCGACGAGCGCCGATGCCTCGGGGGTCCGCGCCACCGTGGCACGGAAGGCGTCGACGACCGTTTCGGGGGTATCGCCGTCCACGCCTGCATGAAGGCTCTGTGCCAGGGCGAGCCGGTGCTGCTCCGGGGACTGGATCCGGAGCCGGTCCAGGGTGATCCCGGGATCGGCGGCGAACTGGTCGACGGTGGCCAGGAAGCCGGCCACGAGCTGCTCGACGGTGGCCCGGGTGAACAAGGCCGGGTTATAGGCCAGCGAGCCGCGGATGCCGGCCGCGGCGTCGTCTTCGCCGGGGTTTCCTTCAACGCCGGGGTTTCCTTCAACAAGGTCCAGCAGCAGGTCGAACTTGGCACCGCCCGGTTCCTGGCTGAGGTCCGCGGTGGCTTCGAGACCGTCCATGGAGAGCCCGGCCGCTGCCGTGTTCTGCAGGGTGAGCATGACCTGGAAGAGCGGGTGCCGGTGCTGGGAGCGGCCAGGGTTCAACTCCTCGACCACACGCTCGAAGGGCGCGTCCTGGTTGGCGTAGGCGTGCAGGTTGGTATACCTGACGCTCTCCACGAGCTCCGCGGCGGTGGGGTTGCCGGACGTGTTGGTCCGCAGCACCAGGGTGTTGACGAAGAAGCCCACCAGTTCGTTGAGCCGGGTGTCCGTGCGCCCGGCCACCGGCGTGCCCAAGGGGATGTCCTCGCCCGCCCCGGACTTGGTGAGCAGGGCCGCGAGCGCGGCCTGCAGCACCATAAAGAGGCTGGCGTTGTGTTCCCGGGCCAGCGCGTTGAGTCGGGCGCCGGTTTCCGGGCTGATGGTGAGGGGAACCGACGCCGCCGGTCCGGCGGCGCTCTGCGCACCGCGGATGAAGTCGAACGGCAGCCGCAGTTCGTCGGGCGCACCGCGCAGTTCGCGGGTCCAGAACTCAAGCTGGCGGGAGATGGCGCTCGCCGGATCTTCCTCGCTGCCCAGTTCGTCGCGCTGCCAGAGCGTGTAGTCGGCGTACTGTACCGGCAGTGGCGCCAAGGGGGTATCCGTGCCGGCCGCAAGTGCGTTGTACGCGAGGGAGAGATCCTGCGCGAGCGGGGCGAGGGACCAGCCGTCCGCGGCGATGTGGTGCAGCGTCATCGCGAGAACATGGTGGTCCGGTGCAAGCTGGAACAGCACGGCGCGCAGCGGCAGCTCTTGGGTGACGTCGAAGCCGCGCCGGGTTTCAGCGGCGAGGGCACCGGCCAGCGACCCGGCGGTGCACTGGACGGCCAGCAGCTCCACCGGCTGCTCCGACAGGATCCGCTGGGCGGGTTCGCCGTCGACCAGCGGGAAAACCGTCCGCAGGGATTCATGCCGGTCCGCGACCCGGTTGATCGCACCGTGAAGCGCCGGGACATCGAGGGTGCCCACCAGGTCCAGCACCACGGGGATGTTGTAGGCGCCGGACCCGGGATCGAACCGGTTCAGGAACCAGAGCCTGCGCTGGGCAAAGGAAAGCGGAATGACGGCCGGGCGTTCCGCCGGCCCCAGGGTGTTCGTGCTGCCTTCTGCCAGCTCCAGGGTCGCGGCGAGGGCGGCCACGGTGGCCTGTTCAAACACGGTCCGCAGGGCCGGAGCAACGCCGGCCCGGTCCCGCAGCAGGGCCACCAGCCGGGTCGCCAGCAGGGAGTGTCCGCCGAGGTCGAAGAAGTCGTCGTCCAGCCCCACGGCGTCGAGCCCCAGGACTTCCTTGAAGGCCTCGGCCACGATCCGTTCCCGCTCGTTGCGTGGCGCGGAGACCGCCGATTCCGTCTCCGGTGCGGGAAGCGCGCTGGTGTCCAGCTTGCCGTTGGCGGTCAGCGGGATGGCCGCGATCTGCTGTACTGCGGCGGGCACCATGTAGTCGGGCAGCTGCCGGCGGAGAAGCTGGCGCAATTCCGCCGTGTCCAGCTCCGTCATATCCGGGTCTGCGGCCGTGACGTAGCCGAGCAGCTGGTCGTAGCCGGCGCGGTTCCTGGTGACGGCGACGGCAGCGTGCTCCACGCCGTCGAGGCTGCGGAGGACCTCTTCGATTTCGGCAAGCTCGATCCGGAAACCGCGGATCTTGACCTGCGCATCCATCCGCCCGCGGAATTCGAGCGTCCCGTCCGCGAGGCGCCGGACAACGTCGCCCGTGCGGTACATGCGGGAGCCGTCCGGGCCGAACGGGTCCGCGACGAACCGTTCGGCGCTGAGACCCGGCATGTCCAGGTAGCCGCGCGCCAAGTTGATGCCGGCGACATAGAGCTCACCAATAGCGTTATCGGGGACGGGGTTCAGCCCGGAGTCCAGGATGTAGTGCCGGCTGTTGGCCACGGAACCGCCGAGCGTTGGTCCGGTGCCGGGCTGCATCACGGCGGTCAGGGAATCGACTGTCGTCTCGGTGGGACCGTAGAAGTTGTAAGCCACCAGCCCGTCCTTCTCCGCGAGGGCGTTCCACAGCGGGGGGTCCACGGCCTCGCCGCCCAGGGCCACAACGGACGGGTGGCTGCCCTGGTCGAACAAGCCGCCGGCGAGCAGCGCCTTGGCGAAGGAAGGGGTGGTTTCGATCGAGTCGATGCCCGTGCCGGACAGATAGGTGCTGAGCGCTTCCGGGTCGCGGCGGGTCTGGTTGTCCACGAGGTGGAGCTCATGGCCGGCGATCAGCCAGAGGATGGGGTCCCAGGATGCGTCGAAGGAGAGCCCGGCGGTGTGCGCGACCTTTAGCTTCCGTCCGAGGCGCTCTTCCGCGGGCAGGAAGATGCTGTCCCGGTGCGAGGTGTAGAGGTTGAGCAGGGCGAGGTGTTCGACGCCGACTCCCTTGGGCCGGCCGGTGGAGCCGGATGTGAAGATGACGTAGGCCAGATCCTGTTGCCCGGCGGGGCACTCCAGCGCCGACCCGTCCTTGCCGTCCAGGCAGGACGCCATGAGGGGGGCGTCCAGCACCGTGACGGGAACATCCGTCGCGAGTTCGGCATGGCCGTTGTCCCCGCCGGTGAACGCGGCGGACGTCAGCAGCCGGGCCGGGGCAGCGTCTTCGAGCATGCCCTCGACCCTGCCCGCGGGATAGTCCGGGTCCAGGGGCAGGTAGGCGGCCCCGGATTTCAGGATCGCCAGGATCGCGACGGGCAGCAGGACGCTGCGGTCCAGCCGCACGGCGACGGTCTGCCCCGGTCCTGCCCCGTGGCTCCTGAGGAACCGGGCCAGCTGGTTCGAGCGGGTTTCCAGCTCGCCGAAGGTGAGTTCTCCGTCGGGCGCGATGACGGCGGTCCGGGTGCCGCAGTCCTGCGCATTGAGCCGGAATTCCTCCATCAGGGTGTGCCGGGGCAGGGCCGCGTCCCCGGCGTCTCCGGCGGCCAGCAGCGAGCGTTCCTCGACGGCGGTGGTTACAGACAAGCCGGCGAGGAGGGAATCGGGCTGGCTGGCCACCTCGGTGAGGAGCCGGACAAAACGGGTCAGGTGCTCCTCCAGCTGCGTGGTGCTGTAGAGGGCGGCGTTGGCTTCGAACTGGGCTCTAGGTCCCGGTTTTGGGGGCGCGGCTGAATCATCGGCGGATCCGGCGTCGAGCCCGTGGAGGATGATCGAAAGGTCGTCGATGGGGCCGGTGGAGAGGATGTTCATGGTGCCGCGGGCGGGGCCGAAGCTGATGTCGTCCAGGACGGGCAGGATGTTGACTGAGGGGCCCCGGTAGCCGCTGTGGGTGTTGAACTCCTCAAAGCGGCCGCGCTGGTGGATCACGGCTCCGCGCAGGGTGGTACCCGCGGCAGTGATGGTGTCGCGGACAGTTGCGCCGGGCTCGACAGCAATCCGGATGGGCACGATGTTGGAAAGCATCGACGGCGTGGATTTGGCCAGTTTGCCGCGGCGTGCGGTCACGGGCAGGGCCACGGAAACATCGCGTTCGCCGGTGATCCGGTGCAGGTACAGTGCGGCCGTGGTGAGGACCAGGGCCGGCGCGGAGCCGGCGGCGGCCTGGAGGGCCGTGGCGGCAGTGGCCGGCAAGGTTGTGGCGGCGCGGACCAGCGACGTGGCTGCGCCCGTGGGCCGGCCGGCAAGTCCTACTGCGGCCGGCGCATCCCGCAAGTGGTCTTCCCAGTAGGCCCGGTCGGCGTCGGCGGCATCCGAGCCGGCGTAGTCGTTTTCGGCTGCCAGGAGGTCGGCGAGGGCGCCGAACGCCGGCGTGTCTGTGTTTTTCCGGTTCGGCGGACTCTCCAGCAGCCCTTGGTAGAGCTCCGCCACACGACGGAGCACCAGCACGGCCGAGTAGCCGTCCAGCATCAGGTGGTGGACCCGCTGGTAGAAGAAGTGCCGCTCGTCGGAGAGCTTGATGAGTTCCGTGTGGAGCAGTTCATCCGTGACGACGTTACGGGCGAGGCCCAGGTCCGAGTCCATCAGCGCCCTGGCTTCGGCCTCCGGGTCCTTCGCACCGCTCAGGTCCGTGACGTCCATCCCGGCCGAGGTGGGGCGGGGGAATTGGAACGGACCGGCATGGTCCTCTCCGAAGGACATGTTGAGGGCATCTGTCCCTGCCACCGCCCGCGCCACGGCGTCGGCGAGGACCGGTACATCGAGTGGGCCCTTGATCTCGACGAACTGGCCGATCTGGTACATCGGATTCTCCGGAGCCAGCTGCTGCGCGTACCAGATACCACGCTGGGCGGGACTCAGGTCGAGCCGGCCGCCGGAGTAGTCGGGCTGGGCATTCGCGTGATTCGGGGACATGTTCCTTCTCGGGTATCTCGAGGGGCTGGGTGGGCGCATCCAGGGCACACGAATGGGACCTGCGCTGTGATCTCAGACAGAATGATCCCCGGCAGGCCGGCCAGTGCGGCCGGGCTGCCGGGGATCAGGGGGGTGCCGGCAGTGTTACTGGAACTGCCCAAACTGGAAGGGGCCGGTCCCGCCCGTATCCACGAGCGGGCCGTCCACCAGAGGACCGTTGATCAACCCGCCGTCAATCAGCGGACCGTCGATCAGCGGACCGTCGGTCAGCGGGCCAAAGGTGACCTGGTTGTTGGACACGGGGTCGCTGGCCAGGTCAGATACGGCGGCCTGGGCCGGCAGCGACGTGGCGGCGAAGGCAGAGAAGGCCAGTGCTGATCCTGCAGCGATCCGGGTAGCGGTCTTGAGGGTCCTGTTCACGTTCATCTCCAGTCAGGTAGCCGTATAGATTCCACACACCAAAAAGGCGTCATAGGGTCATTCGGACCTGCCGGGAAACCGGATGGGTGGGGCCGGGCGTCAGCCCTTGTGCCGGGCCCGCAGGATCAGCTTGAACAGTTCGCCCAGGAGCAGCAGCAGCACGGCCGGAACCAGGCAGGCCAGCCACTGCTGGCCCGTGAGCGCCACGGTGCCGAACAGGTCCTGGAGCACGCGCATCTGGGTGATCAGCATGGAGCCCACAAAGGCCCAGGCGAACGCCCAGAGCAGCTTCGGGTTGGAGATGGTCGAGGGCCCGAAGGCGCTCTCGGTGGGGAACCGCAGGTTGAGGGCGACGGCGATGTTCATCAGCCCCAGCCCCACGATGGCCATGCTCTGGCCGACCTCGAGGGAACCGTAGGAGGTCTTGCCGATCTCCACGAGGACCAGCGTCGCGGCCGCCATGAACAGCCCGGCGATGAACAGGCGCACCATCATCGACCGGACGATGATCGGCTGGTTGAACGGCCGGGGCTTGCGGTCCATGATGCCCGGCGTCGCGAGGTCCAGGCCCATCACGGCGCCGATCGGCGCGACGATCGCCATGTGGATCCACAGCACCTGGGCGGGGCTGAGCAGCGCCGTGCCGGCGATCGCGAACGCGGAGGACCCGATGAACGCGAGGATGAACATAAACAGGTTGGCCACCTGGATCCGGATGAACTTCTGCAGGTTGTCGTACACCAGCCGGCCCTGCTCGACGGCGGAGACAATCGTGGCGAAGTTGTCGTCCGCGAGGATCATCTTCGCCGCGCCCTTGGCGACATCGGTGCCCGTGATGCCCATCGCGATCCCGATGTCGGCGGCGGCGATCGCCGGTGCGTCGTTCACGCCGTCGCCGGTCATGGCCACCACGTGGCCCTTGCGTTTGAGCACCTCCACCAGGCGGACCTTGTGCTCGGGCGCCACCCGGGCGATCACGCCGATGCCGTCCACCTGGCTGTCGGCCTCGGCGTCGCTCATGGCCGCGAACTCGGCGCCGGTGACCGCGCGGCCCCGGATGCCCAGCTCTTCGGCGATCGCGGCCGCGGTGACGGCGTGGTCGCCGGTGATCATCCGGACCCGGATGCCGGCGTGCTTGGCCTTGGCGATGGCGGCCACGGCCTCGGCCCGCGGCGGGTCCACCTCGCCGATCAGCGCGCAGATCTCGAGGTCCTGCATCAGGGCCATCAGGTCGCCCGTGGGCTGGAACGTGGCCGGATCGAACTCGCGCTGCGCCAGGGCCAGCACGCGCCGGCCCTTGCTGGCAATGCGCTCGTTCGCTGCGAGAACCTTCGCCCGCATCTCCTCCGTGAGCGTCTCGGCGCGGCCGCCGGGCATCCGCCCGGACGAGGACCTGTTGAGCACCACATCGGGGGCGCCCTTGACGTAGGCGCGGATCACGGGCCGGCCGTCGGCGCCGGGCATCCGGTGGAAGGTGGCCATGAACTTGTAGTCGGAGTCGAAGGGCACGGACGCCACCCGCGGGTTGTTCCGGCGGAACTCCTTGACGTCCACACCGCCCTTCTGCGCGAGCACGTACAGCGCCGCCTCCGTGGGGTCGCCGATCACGGTCCCGTCGTCCTGGATGTCCGAGTCGTTGCACAGCGCGCAGGGGAACATCACATAGTCCAGGTCCTTCTCGGCGTCGCCGTCGGTCCGCTGGACCTGCCCGTCGAAGCTGTAGCCCTCACCTCCCACGGTGTAGTGGTGCTGCACGGTCACGAACTCGCGTACGGTCATCTGGTTCAGGGTGAGGGTGCCGGTCTTGTCGGAGTTGATCGCCGACGTCGACCCCAGTGTTTCGACGGCGGGAAGGACCTTCATGATGGCGTTCCTCTTGGCCATGTTGACGGACCCCACCGACAGGATGGTGGTGACGACGGCGGGCAGCGCATCCGGGATGGAACCGACGGCCAGCGCCACGCCGATCCCGAAGAGCACCGCGAACGAGTCGCCCTGGGCCAGCCCCATCACCACGATCGCGACAAACGCGAACAGTGCCGCGATGATGATGAAGATGGTGAGCCGGTCCACCTGCTTGGTGAGGGGTGTCTTCTCCTCCTTCTGCCCGGAGAGCAGGTGCGCGATGTGCCCGACCTCCGACCCCATGCCGGTGGTGGTCACCAGGATTTCGCCGTGGCCGCGCGTCACGTTGGTGTTCATGAACGCCATATTGAGCCGGTCACCGATGCCGACGTCGTGCCGGTTGATGGCCGCGGTGTCCTTCTCGACGGCGACACTCTCGCCGGTCAGGGCGCCTTCCTCGATCTGCAGGGTCGCGGCCAGGATGATCCTGCCGTCGGCGGGGACCCGGTCGCCGGCGTCCACCACCACAATGTCGCCGGGCACAATCTGCTCGGCGGGGATTTCCGCCATGTCGCCGTCGCGCCGGACCTTGGCCATGGCCTTCATCATCTGCCCCAGGGACGCGGCGGCCTGCTCGGCCTTGCCCTCCTGGTGGTAGCCCAGCCACGCGTTGAACAGCGTCAGGATGGCGAGTCCGATCGCGGTCCCGTATTCCGCGATCAGCAGGCTGACCAGCGCCGCCACCACGAGCACGATCTGCATGTAGTCCCGGTAGTGCTTGAAGAACCGTTTCCAGGTGGGCTCCTGCTCCGCGGCGGCCAGGGCGTTGGGCCCGTACTCCTGCAGCCGCTGCTGCGCTTCGGCCGCGCTCAGCCCGCGGGCCGGGTCCACCCCCAGTTGGGCCGCCACCTCCGCCGGAGCCAGCGTGTACCACGTCGCTTCCGCCTCGGTGGAAGCGACGGCAGCCGCTGCTCCAGGGTTGTCGTTCATGGGGTCCTCCTCATCACGGCGCTGCTCAGAACGGGGTCGGAATGTGCCGCACCGCGAGCGTTGACTCGCGGTAGTCTCCGGCCTTCTGGCGCTTCGGCAGTTCGACGTCGAGCCCCGGGAAGGGGTCGTAGGGCACCTGGCTGAGCAGGTGGGTGATGATGTTGAGCCGGCCGCGCTTCTTGACGTCGTTGTTCGCGACGTACCACGGCGCCCAGGCCGTGTCGGTGGCCTCGAACATGGCGTCCCTGGCCCGGGAGTAGTCGTACCACCGCTTGTAGGACTTCAGGTCCATGGGCGAGAGTTTCCAGGTCTTGCGGGGATCGTCCATGCGGCTCTGCAGCCGGCGGGTCTGTTCGTCGGCGCTGACCTCCAGCCAGTACTTCAGCAGGATGATGCCGGAGTCCACCATCGCCTTTTCCACCAGCGGGGTCATGTTGAGGAACCGTTCGGTCTGCTCCGGCGTGCAGAAGCCCATCACGCGCTCCACGCCCGCCCGGTTGTACCAGCTGCGGTCGAAGATGACCACCTCGCCGGCGGCCGGGAAGTGCGCCATATAACGCTGGAGGTACATCTGGGATTTCTCCCGGTCCGTCGGTGTGGGCAGGGCCACCACCCGGAACACCCGGGGGCTCACCCGCTCCACGATGCGCTTGATGGTGCCGCCCTTGCCGGCCGTGTCGCGCCCTTCGAAGACGATGCAGACCTTGGCCCCGGTGTTTTTCACCCATTCCTGCATGGCCACCAGTTCGCCCTGCAGGACGGCCATCTCGGCCTCATATTCCTTGCGGGGCATCTTGGTCCGGCCGTCGTCGCCGGCACTCTTTTTGTTCTTCTTCTTACCCACGATCGGCCTCCTGGACGGGTTCTTCCTAGGACGAATCCGGCAACCGTTGCGGAACCCCCGGCGGGACGCATCCTGCGCCCACGGCACGGGGCGGCGGGCGCCGGCACCGGTCGGTGGATCAGGAGCGCTGGTCCGTGGCACTGGTCCGTGGCACTGATCAGGCACTGTCGGGGCACCGGTCGGAGGCACTCTTGCGCAGCGTGATGTCATTCCCAGTGTTCTCCCGCGCAGGAAGCACGGTCTACGGCACTAAGACCCTAATCAGCGCGGGTGGCGGGCGCTCAGCCGCTGCACGGCCAGCGCGAGCCACAGCTGCACCCGGTCCGAGGTCTGGGCCGGGTCGTAGCCGGTGAGCTCGGTGATCTGGGCCAGCCGGTAGCGGACCGTGTTCCGGTGCAGCGTCAGCTCCTCGGCTACCGCGGCCACGGAGCCGTTGTTGTTCAGGTAGCTCTCCAGCGTGGCCATCAGGTCGGCGCCATGGGCGGCGTCGAAGTTCCGGAGCGGGTTCAGGGACTCGTTCGCCATGTCCGCGAGCGGCACATCCTCGCTGGCCAGCAGCAGCGATGTCAGGCTCAGCCGCTCCGGTTCGTTCACTGGCAGGCCGTGGCTGGCGGCGTCGCGGGCCTCAAAGTAGCTCCAGCGCAGGCCGTTTGGTTTGGTGTACGCGCCGCCGATGCCGATGGTGGCATGGATCCCGGCCTCGGCCAGATGGTCGCTGAGGCCCTTGGCCAGCGCACTGGCGCCGCCGCCGTCGTCGGGAATAACGGCCACCAGGTCTTTCCCGACGACGGCGGTCACCGCCTTCTCCAGCGGCTGCGGCAGGGAGGACGCGCCCAGCTGTTTGAAGTGCGCGGCGGATTCGGCCAGCAGCACCACGTTCCGGCGGGTGCTGTTCACGCCGATGCCGGCGAGGCGCCGGGTGGCTTCGCTGGGCTCCAGGGTCCCGTGGATCACGTCTTCCAGGACCTGCCCGGCCAGGGCGCGCTGGGACTGGCGCTGCTTGACCATGTTGTTGAGTTCCACGCTGATTAGGTTCTGCGCGTAGCCCACAATCCCGGAGTCCTCGAACGGCTGCTTGACCCAGAGGGTGCACGCGTCGCGCCGGCCGGTGGGGATGGGGAACGAGGCCCAGCCGTCGGCGGTCGGCGCGGGATGGCCCGGCACGCTGTTGTAGAGCTGGGCGGTGAACTGGGTCAGCACAATGTCCGTGCGCAGCATCGACCCCAGGTGTTTGAGGAGCTCAGCCAGCCCGCCGCCGGTCAGCAGGGCACGGGCCAGGATCTGGTGCCCTGCAATCAGCCGCTCCAGCTTGGTGAAGTGGTCCGCGGACTGGGCATCCGCCACCAGCTTGCCGATCGCGATGAACGGGGTCTCGTACGGCACCTCCACCACGGGCAGGCCCCAGCGGTTGGCCTCGGCAATCAGCGCCGGCGGCACGGCGTCGTGCGTCAGGCCGACGCCGAAACCGATGCCCACAGCGCCGGCGCGCTGGACCTGGCGGACGAAGCGGCGCTGCTCCGGGGCGCTCTTGAGCCGCATGCCCGTGGTGAGGACCAGTTCGCCGCCGTTGAGGAACCGCTGCGGGTCCTCCTGCTCCGTGACGGCCACCCACACGATGTCCTGGTGCCAGGTGGTCTCGGCGAGGCCTGCCTTGGCGAGTTTGAGGGAGGGAACCCCCAGCAGGGCAGCGAGTGAAATGGCCATGGATTCAGGATAGCCGGGGGCTGGTCAAGCGCACTAAAGCCCTGCGCCGCGGGTGTGCAGCTGCCTATTCCCTGACTTGGCCCCCTGGCATAGGCTCGGACCAGTCGCAGGTCCCGTCCTGCCCGCCCTTCCCCGCCAGCACGAAAGAGGTTGTACACCGTGGTTCAAACCTTGCAGAACTTCATCAACGGGGAGTTCGTCACCCCCGCCGGCACCGTCCAGCTGGACATCGTCAACCCCACCAACGGGGAAGTGGTGGCCAAGTCCCCGGTCTCCGTGCAGGCCGACGTCGACGCCGCGATGACCGCTGCGAAAGAGGCTTTCGCCAGCTGGAAGCACGTCACTCCCGGCCAGCGCCAGCTGATGCTGCTGAAGCTCGCTGACGCCGTCGAGGCCAACAGCGACGAACTGGTCGAGGCCCAGCACCGCAACACCGGCCAGGTCCGCTCCCTGATCGCCTCCGAGGAAGTGGCCGCCGGCGCCGACCAGCTGCGCTTCTTCGCCGGCGCCGCCCGCATCATGGAGGGCAAGTCCGCCGGAGAGTACTTCGAGGGCCACACCTCCTACGTGCGGCGCGAACCGATCGGCGTCGTCGCCCAGGTGGCACCCTGGAACTACCCCTTCCTCATGGCCATCTGGAAGATCGGCCCCGCCCTGGCCGCTGGCAACACCGTGGTGCTCAAGCCCTCCGACACCACCCCGGAATCCACCCTGGTGCTGGCGCGCCTCGCCGGCGAGATCTTCCCGGCCGGCGTGCTCAACGTGGTCCTGGGCACCGGCGAGACCGGCGCCATGATGGTGGAGCACAAGGTCCCGGGCCTGGTCTCCATCACCGGTTCCGTCCGGGCCGGCATCGCCGTCGCCTCCGGCGCCGCCAAGGGCCTGAAGCGCGCCCATCTGGAGCTCGGCGGCAAGGCCCCCGCCATTGTCTTCAAGGACGCGGACATCAAAAAGAGCGCCGCGGCCATCGCCGAATTCGCGTTCTTCAACGCCGGCCAGGACTGCACGGCCATCACCCGCGTCCTGGTCCAGGACGAGGTCCACGACGACGTCGTCGCAGCCATGGTGGAACACACCAAAACCCTGCGCACCGGTTCGCAGAACGACGAGGACAACTACTTCGGCCCGCTCAACAACGTGAACCACTTCAACGCCGTGACCTCGGTGGTGGAGCACCTCCCGGCGAACTGCCGGATCGAAACTGGCGGCCACCGCGCCGGCGAAAAGGGCTTCTTCTTCGAGCCCACCATCATCACCGGCGCCAAGCAGACCGACGACATCGTGCAGAAGGAGACCTTCGGCCCCGTCATCACGGTGCAGAAGTTCAGCACCGAGGCCGAAGCGATCGAGCTGGCCAACGACGTCGACTACGCCCTGGCCTCCAGCGTCTGGACCACGGACCACGGCACGGCCATGCGCGTCAGCCGCGACCTGGACTTCGGCGCGGTGTGGATCAACACCCACATCCTCCTTACCGCCGAAATGCCGCACGGCGGCTTCAAGCAGTCCGGCTACGGCAAGGACCTCTCCATGTACGGCGTGGAGGACTACACGCGCATCAAGCACGTGATGAGCGCGCTGGACGCATAACGCAGTCGCGTAACGCCCCCATCCCGCTCCGCTTCGGCCAGGAACCCTGCCGGCGTGGCCCGAATCAATCCTGAAAGGCTTTCCCATGACCACCACCGCCCATGACATCACCTACCGTCTTGAGCAGAAGCGCCGCGTCCAGGCCGACTTCCCGGGCCCCAAGTCCGTCGCCCTGACCGAGCGCCGCAAGTCCGTCGTCGCCGCCGGCGTCGCCTCCAGCGTCCCCGTTTACGTTGCCGACGCCGACGGCGGCATCATCCACGACGTCGACGGCAACTCGTTCATCGACCTGGGCTCCGGCATTGCCGTGACCAGCGTCGGCGCCTCCGACCCCGCCGTCGTCGGGGCCGTGAAGGAAGCCGTGGAGCACTTCACCCACACGTGCTTCATGGTGACGCCCTACGAGGGCTACGTCGCCGTCGCCGAGCAGCTGAACCGCCTCACCCCGGGCGACCACGAGAAGCGGACCGTGCTGTTCAACTCCGGCGCCGAGGCCGTGGAAAACGCCGTCAAGGTGGCCCGCCTGGCCACCGGCCGGGACGCCGTGGTCGCCTTCGACCACGCCTACCACGGCCGCACCAACCTCACCATGGCGCTGACCGCGAAGGCCATGCCGTACAAGACCAACTTCGGCCCGTTCGCGCCGGAGATCTACCGCATGCCCATGAGCTACCCCTACCGCGAGGAAAACCCGGAGATCACCGGTGCCGAGGCCGCAAAGCGCGCCATCACCATGATCGAGAAGCAGATCGGCGGCGACCAGGTGGCCGCGATCATCATCGAACCCATCCAGGGCGAGGGCGGCTTCATCGTTCCCGCCGAGGGTTTCCTGCCGGCGCTGGCGGCCTGGGCCAAGGACAAGGGCATCGTGTTCATCGCCGATGAGGTCCAGTCCGGTTTCTGCCGCACCGGTGAATGGTTCGCCGTGAACCACGAGGGTGTTGTCCCGGACATCATCACCATGGCCAAGGGCATCGCCGGCGGTATGCCGCTCTCCGCCATCACCGGCCGCGCTGACCTGCTCGATTCCGTCCACCCGGGCGGCCTCGGCGGCACCTACGGCGGCAACCCGGTGGCCTGCGCCGCGGCCCTGGCGTCCATCGGCTCCATGGAGCAGTACGGCCTCAACGCCCGCGCCCGCCACATCGAGGAACTTGCCCTCGGCAAGCTCCGCGAACTGGCGGCTGAACAGCCGGTCATCGGCGACGTCCGCGGCCGCGGCGCCATGCTGGCCATTGAGCTGGTCCAGGCCGGCTCCAAGGAGCCCAACCCGGAGCTGACCAAGGCTGTTGCCGCGGCCTGCCTCAAGGAGGGTGTCATCATCCTCACCTGCGGCACCTACGGCAACGTGATCCGCCTGCTGCCGCCGCTGGTCATCAGCGACGAGCTGCTGCTGGACGGCTTGGCTGTCCTGGCCGCGGCCATCAAGGCCCACGCCTGACCCCACGGGGAAAGCACAACGCTAAACACGCAGCAGAGCCGCGGACTCCGGTCCGCGGCTCTGCTGCGTTAAGCGCGGCTCCGCCTCGGCTGGGCCGCCCGGAGCCCGCGCCCGGAATGGGGCCGAAAGTCACGCACTTTGCACGCCATTTCCGCGCTGCGCTGGGCTAGAGTCGTTCCTACCACTGCAGGAACGCAGACCGGCCGACGTCGCCCGGAACCCCCGGAGCTCGGCTGGCCTCTGCCACAGACCCATAAGGGGTTCATACATGCGATACGTAGTTGGCTACACTCCCACCGACCGCGGCGCCGACGCCGTCGCGCTTGCCGCCGCCGTGGCCCATGCCCAGGGCGCGCAGCTGGACCTGGTCTACGTCGTGGACCGGAAAACCCCTTACGTCGCGATGAACCCCGACGGAAACCGCGTCAGCGCCGAGGAACAGAAGGTGCTCAGCGCCGAACGGGAGGGGATGTCCCTCGTCCCCAAGGACATCGAGGCCCGGTTCCACGTCCGCCAGGCCGACTCGCATGCGGCCGGTCTCATCGATGCGGCGCTCGAATACCAGGCCGGCCTGATTGTGGTGGGCGCCGCCAGCGCCGGACTCTTCAAGCGCTACACGATCGGCAGCGCGGCCAACGCACTGCTCCACGCCTCGCCCGTCCCGGTGGCGCTGGCACCGCGCGGCTACCGCCGCACCGAGCCCGTCACGCGGCTGACCCTCGCGGTGGGCCAGCGCACCGGCGCGGAGGCGGCGATCGACGTCGCGGTTGAGTCCGCCAAACGCCGCGGCGTTCCGCTGCGGCTGGTCTCCCTTGTGGAGCTGGACGCCGAGGGGGACAGCGGCGAAAACATCAACGCGGCGCATGTCCACGCCAATACCGTCCTCACCGCGGCGGCGCACCGGCTCCCGGAGGGACACCACGTCAGCGTGGAGGTGGCGCACGGGCGCACGATTGAAGAGGCGATTGACGATCTCGAGTGGGACGAGGGCGAGGTCCTGATCGTGGGTTCATCCCGCTTGGCAGAGAAAAACAAGCTGTTCATCGGCAGCACGGCCCACAAGGTGCTCCTGGCCCTGCCGGTGCCCATGGTGGTGGTCCCGCGCGAGTACGAACGGACCACCACGCACCCGGGGGTCTGACCAAGGAGTCTGATCAACGACAGGGCCGGCTGCCCTTCCGGGGCGGCCGGTCCTCTTTTGTGCGGCGTTGTTGTGCGGGGCCTCAGGCGGCGGCGCGGGCCAGCTTGCGGTTCAGCGAGTTCTTCCGGGCCGTGAGCAGCATGTCCACCGTGAGCACCAGCAGGGCCAGCCAGACGACGCCGAAGCCGATCCAGCGGTCCGTGGTCATGGGCTCGTGGAACACGGCCAGCGCCACGATGAACTGCAGCACCGGGGCGAAGTACTGCAGCAGCCCGATCGTGGTCATCGGCAGCCGCCGGGCGGACGCGCCGAAGAACAGCAGCGGGACGGCGGTGATGATGCCGGACGCCGCGAGGAGCCAGAAGTGTGAGGCGCCGTAGGCCGTCAGCGTGGCGGCTCCGGTGAGGGCCAGGACGGTCATGGCGACAGCCGCCACGGGCGCCAGCACCATCGTCTCGACGGTGAGGCTGGTAATCGCGTCGGCCCGCGGGCCCACACGCTTCTTGACGAAGCCGTACAGGCCGAAGCTCATGGCCAGCGTCAGGGCAATCCACGGCAGCTTGCCGTAGGACACCGTCAGGACGCCCACGGCGATGAAGCCGATTCCGACGGCGGCCCACTGCAGCGGCCGCAGTTTCTCCTTCAGCACCACCACGCCCAGCAGCACCGAGACCAGCGGGTTGATGAAGTAACCCAGCGAGGCTTCCACGGCCTGGCCCGTGGTGACGCCGTAGACGTAGGTCAGCCAGTTCACCGCGATCAGGACCGAGGCGATGATAAGCGGCCCAATCACCGTGCGGTTCCGGAACGCCGCCCCCAGGACCCGCCACGTCCGGGTGATGGTGATCAGCAGGACGCAGAACACCAGGGACCACAGCACGCGGTTGGCCACGATCTCCACCGCGCCCGCCGGCTGCAGCAGGAAGAAGTACAGGGGCATCAGCCCCCACAGGCCGTAAGCGCCGATCCCGAAGATGATGCCCGCCGTCGTATCCGTGTCCACGGCCTTGAGGGCGGCGGGAGGCCGCCGGGACGGGCTGCCGCCGGGAGCGGAAGCGGCGGCGTCGCTCAGCGCGGCGGGGGAGGGGGAACGGTCGGGGGTAGGCACAAGATCAATAACACCACCTGCGGGACCCCTATTCCTGCCTTTGGGCAGCGGGGCATGCCGGCGGCGCGCCCCGCGGGTTGGGTCACTGCCGCGCGGCGCCCTGCGAGTTGGGCCACGGGGACGCCCGTAACGCCGGGCGGACACTTAGAATAAGGAATTGTGCGCTGCTCGACTGGCGCAGCCGCCAAGACTTACGAAGGGCTTCCGGTGTCCAACTCGGCCGAAAACACGTCCAAACGTCCGCTCCGCGTCGCGATTGTCGGCGCCGGACCGGCCGGCGTCTACGCCGCGGACATCCTGACCAAATCCAACGAGGTCAAGGACGGCGACTTCGAGGTCAGCATTGACCTGTTCGAGGCCTACCCCGCCCCCTACGGCCTTATCCGCTACGGCGTCGCGCCGGACCACCCCCGGATCAAGGGGATCGTCAACGCCCTGCACAAGGTCCTGGACCGCGGGGACATCCGCTTCCTCGGCAACGTCACGTACGGCCGGGACCTGACCCTGCACGATTTCCGGGCGTTCTACGACGCCGTGATTTTCTCCACCGGTGCCATCAAGGACGCGGACCTGGACATCCCCGGCGTCGGGCTCCAGGGGTCCTTCGGCGGCGCCGATTTTGTCTCCTGGTACGACGGGCACCCCGACGTGCCGCGGGACTGGCCGCTGAATGCCAAGGAGATCGCGGTGATCGGCAACGGCAACGTGGCTCTCGACGTCGCCCGCATGCTGGTCAAGCACGCCGACGAACTGCTGGTGACCGAGATCCCGGACAACGTGTACCAGGCCCTCAAGAACTCCCCGGTCACAGACGTGCACGTGTTCGGCCGCCGGGGTCCGGCGCAGGTCAAGTTCACGCCGCTGGAGCTGCGCGAGCTCAGCCACGCCAAGGACGTCGACATCGTCCTGTACCCCGAGGACTTCGAATTCGACGAGGCCTCGGACGAGGCCATCCGCGGCAACAACCAGATCCGCACCATGGTCACCACCCTGACGAACTGGCTGGTCGAGGAGCACGCCGAGGCCGAGGAACCGTCCTCCCGCCGGCTGCACCTGCACTTCCTGCACAGCCCCGTCGAGATCCACGACGACCCCGAACACCCCGGCCAGGTCTCCGGCATCAAGTTCGAGCGGATGCAGCTGGACGGCACCGGCAACGTGAAGGGCACGGGGGAGTTCCTGGACTACCCGGTGCAGGCCGTCTACCGGGCGATCGGCTACCACGGTTCCCCGCTGGACGAACTGGAATACGACGCCCGCCGCGGCGTCATCCCCAACGAGGGCGGCCGGGTGCTCGACGCCGACGGCAACCCGGTCCCGGGCATCTACGCCACGGGCTGGATCAAGCGCGGCCCCGTCGGCCTGATCGGCCACACCAAGGGCGACGCGCTGGAGACCATCGGCTTCCTGCTTGAGGACCGGCTGAACCTGCCGCCGGCGCAGAACCCGGACCCCCAGGCCATCATCGACCTCCTCGAGGAACGCGGGATCGAGTACACCACCTGGGAAGGCTGGAACAAGCTCGACGCCCACGAACTGGCCCTCGGCGCGGAGTGGACCGAGTCCGCCGGCGCGGACGGCGTTGCGCGGGAACGCATCAAGGTGGTTCCGCGCGAGGAAATGGTGCGCATCTCCCGCGGCTAGTGCGGGACCGCGCGGCGTGCGCTGCTCCCTCCATCTTGCGACGCGGTTGTTCTCCTGCGATGCGCTAAAGCGCCGACGCGCCGGTATTCCGGTGTCGACGGCGTTTTAGCGCATCGCGGGCTCGTTGCCGCGTCGTGGGTCTGTAAGCGCAGCGAGCAAGTACGACGTCGGGATCCGGCATAGTGGGCAGCTCCGCAACCCTGGGTCCATGCTGCGCCCGCCGTCTTGCGATGCGCTCGTTGCCGCGTCGTGGGCCTGTAAGCGCAGCGAGGAAGTACGACGTCGGGATCCGGCATAGTGGGCAGCTCCGCAAGGCCAGTGTCCCCCCGTTGCGCTCTCTGTCCCGCGCTGCGCTCGCTGTCCCACGACGCGCTCGTTGTCTTGCGACGCGCGAAAGCGCTGGCGCGCCGGTATTCCGGCGTCGAGAGCGTTTTAGCGTAGCGCGGGCTCGTTGCCGCGTCGCCAGGCCGACGGCGCAGCGCGGGCTGGCTCTGGCGGGCGCCCGGAACGCCCAGTAGACTCGGTTCGACCTGGCTGCTTCTGGCATGCCGTCGCGCCCGTCCGGTGGGAGTTCAATGAGGAATCCGATCCATCCGGCAGTGCTGCACCCGCCGGCAGGCGGGGTTCCCGCGGCGCTGCGCCAGCAGTATGCCAGCGCCGGCCACGAACAGCTGGACGCGCGGGGCCACGGGCTCCCGGCCAACCTGCAGCTGCCGGGCCTCAGCACCCTCATCCAGGAGTCCTGGCGGCGCTCCGCCGAGCTGCACGCCAACCCGGACAACCCCGAGGCCCCGCTGGCGATGGACCGCGAGGAACTCGAGGAATACCGGCGGCAGCACCCGTTGGCGGCCATCATGCCGGTCATCCACAAACTGCTGGTCCTGCCCAGCCACGACAGCGGGATGCTGGTGGCCGTGGGCGACGAGGTGGGCCGGCTGCTCTGGGTGGAGGGCGACGCCGTTATGCAGCGCCGGGCCGAGGGCATGATGTTCGTTCCCGGCGCCGACTGGTCCGAAGCCACCGTCGGCACCAGCGCCCCTGGCACTGCCCTGGCCCTGGGCCGCGGCATCCAGATCTCCGGCGCCGAACACTACAAACGCTCCGTCCACCCCTGGAGCTGCACCGCCGTCCCCTTCCACGACCCGGATTCCGGCGCCCTCCTGGGGGTCGTGGACATCACCGGGACCGAGTCCGCCGTCGCCCCTCACACCCTGTCGCTGGTGGAGGCCACCGTGGCCGCCGCCCAGGCGCACCTTCGCGTGGAACGGCTCCAAGCCGCCGCAGCGCGCCAGTCGGCCGCGGCGCGGCGCCGGAGCCCGGCACCAAAAACCGCGGACACACCCTCGGCCACCAGCCTGTACCGCAACAGCCTCCAGCTCCTGGGACGGGACCAGGCACTCCTCAGCATCGACGGCAACACCGTGGCCCTGTCCGGCCGGCACAGCGAGATCCTGGCCCTGCTCAGCACGCACCCCGAGGGCCTCAACGCCGAGGAACTCTGCGCGCTCCTGTACCCGGGCGGCGGGTCCACCATGACGCTCCGCGCCGAAATGGTGCGGCTGCGCAAGGTCCTCCAGCAGCTCAACCCGGCCGCCGTCCCGGAATCCCGGCCCTACCGCCTGCCCCTTGACCTGGTGCCGGACTCCGGGCAGGTCCTCAACTGCCTGCAGCGCGGCGCCCACCGGATCGCCCTCGAGATCTACCGCGGCGCGGTCCTGCCCCGGTCCGAAGCCCCCGGCATCGCCGAACTACGGCAACGGGTGTCGTCCCTGCTCCGCGAGGCGGTGCTGACCGACGGCAGCGCCGAATCGCTCCTCAGGTACGCCGAACTGCCGGAGGCCAGGGACGACGTCGAGGTCCGGCTCGCGGCGCTGAGGCTGCTGCCGCCGCGCTCGCCCCGGCGGGCCGCCGTCGTCGCCGATCTGGAGCGGCTCGACGCCGAACTGAGCGCCTGACCTGCGACTGACCCGCTCCCGGGGAGCCGGCGTGACCTGCGTCACGCGGCTGCAACCTGATTGCAACCTCCCGGCTCCTAGGCTGAACGCAACGGCGGCGCCGTCACCTGGCCGCCCTTCATCTTGCACAGCAAAGGAGCTGCAATGACTGTCTACGCACAGCCCGGTACCGAGGGCTCGAAGGTCACCTTCAAGGACCGCTACGAGAACTGGATCGGCGGCGAATGGGTTGCCCCGGTCAAGGGCCAGTACTTCGAGAACATCACCCCCGTCACCGGCAAGGCCTTCTGCGAGGTCGCGCGCGGCACCGCCGAAGACATTGAGCTGGCGCTGGACGCGGCCCACAAGGTGGCCCCCTCCTGGGGCAAGACCTCCGTCGCCGAGCGCGCCGCGATCCTGAACAAGATCGCCGACCGCATTGACGAGAATCTCGAGATGCTCGCCGTCGCCGAATCCTGGGACAACGGCAAGCCGATCCGCGAGACCCTCAACGCGGACATTCCGCTGGCGGCGGACCACTTCCGCTACTTCGCCTCCGCCGTCCGCGCCCAGGAGGGCCGGCTGTCCCAGCTCGACGACGACACCACCGCCTACCACTACCATGAGCCGCTCGGCGTCGTCGGCCAGATCATCCCCTGGAACTTCCCCATCCTGATGGCCGTCTGGAAGCTGGCCCCCGCGCTCGCCGCCGGCAACGCCGTGGTCCTGAAGCCGGCCGAGCAGACCCCGTCCTCGATCCTGGTGCTGATGGAGCTCATCGGCGACCTGCTGCCCGCCGGCGTGGTCAACGTGGTGAACGGGTTCGGCGTCGAGGCCGGCAAGCCGCTCGCCTCCAGCCCGCGCATCCGCAAGATCGCCTTCACCGGCGAAACCTCCACGGGCCGCCTGATCAGCCAGTACGCCAGCCAGAACCTGATCCCGGTCACCCTGGAGCTCGGCGGCAAGAGCCCCAACATCTTCTTCAACGACGTGGCAGACAACACCAGCGACGCGTTCTACGACAAGGCACAGGAAGGCTTCGCGCTCTTCGCCTTCAACCAGGGCGAAGTGTGCACCTGCCCCTCCCGCGCCCTGATCCAGGAAGACATTTACGACTCCTTCATGGCCGACGCCGTGGCCCGCGTTGAGAAGATCATCCAGGGCAACCCGCTGGACACCGACACTCAGCTCGGCGCCCAGGCCTCCAACGACCAGCTGGAGAAGATCCTCTCCTACATCGACATCGGCAAGCAGGAGGGCGCCAAGGTGCTCACCGGCGGCGCCCGGGCCGAGCTGCCCGGGGACCTGGCCGGCGGCTACTACGTCCAGCCCACCATCTTCGAGGGCCACAACAAGATGCGGATCTTCCAGGAGGAGATCTTCGGCCCGGTGGTGTCCGTGACCCGCTTCAGCGACTACAGCGATGCCATGGGCATTGCCAACGACACGCTCTACGGCCTCGGTGCCGGCGTCTGGTCCCGCAACGGCAACGTCGCCTACCGTGCCGGCCGCGAGATCCAGGCCGGACGCGTGTGGGTGAACAACTACCACGCCTACCCGGCGGGCGCGGCGTTCGGCGGCTACAAGTCATCCGGCATCGGGCGCGAGAACCACGCGATGATGCTGGACCACTACCAGCAGACCAAGAACCTCCTGGTCAGCTACAACGAGAACAAGCTCGGCTTCTTCTAAGCCGCAGCATCCCGGGCGGGGCGGGCCACCATCCGCCCCGCCCGCACCACGCGGGCCATATGGCCCGACGGCGGCCGCAACCGGGTGCCTTGGTGAGCACGCCGTGCGGTTCCGGTGAACGCAGTTCCGATGAAGGAGGGGCACCTGATGCCTGACACGACGCTCCATGCGGCGGTGACCCGCCCCGGGGAGGACTTCTCCCGGGTGGCGCTCACTGCCGAGGCGGTGGAGCTGCTGCGCAAGCTGTGGCTCCAGCACGGGCCGCTGATGTTCCACCAGTCCGGCGGCTGCTGCGACGGGTCCTCGCCCATGTGCTACCCCGCAGGGGAGTTCATCACCGGCGACTCGGATGTGCAGCTGGGCCTGTTCGACATCTCGGACGGCGTGCAGCCGCAGCCGATTGAATTCTGGATGTCGAAGGAACAGTTCAACTACTGGAGCCACACCCACCTGACCGTGGACGTGGTGCCGGGCCGGGGGAGCGGGTTCTCGGTGGAGGCTCCGGAAGGCAAGCGCTTTCTGATCCGCTCCACCCTGATGGATTGGCCGGTCCAGGCGGCTGTTTGAGACTGGGCTTCGGCGGACGCCGCGGCAGCGGGCTGTGCGGGGAAGACCCTGCATGGCCCGCCTTTTTCGTCTCACGATGTGGGACAAATCGGGCCGTCCAGTGGATGGACACTACGATAGATAGGTCTGTTTCCACTACGCTACCGAGATTTTGGACTTTCCTATGAACCTATTCCGGACCAAGTCGATCGAGCAGTCCATGGCGGACGCCGACGAGCCCGGCCGCAAGCTGAAGCGTTCGCTCAGCTCCTGGGACCTGATGATCATGGGCGTCGCCGTCGCCGTCGGCGCCGGGATCTTTTCGGTCGGGGCCAAGGCCGCGGCAAACTTCGCCGGGCCGGCGGTCACCATCTCCTTCGCCGTCGCCGCCGTCACCTGCGCGCTGGCGATCATGTGCTACGCCGAATTCGCCACGGCCATCCCGGTGGCAGGCTCCGCCTACGTCTTCACGTACGCCACCATGGGCGAGCTGCTGGCATGGATCATCGGCTGGAACCTGATCCTTGAGCTGTTCACCGCCGGCGCCGTGATCGCCAAGTACTGGGGCATCTACCTCAGCAAGGTGTTCGCGCTGATGGGCGTGGACATCCCGCCGTCGATCTCCCTCGGCGGCGTGGACCTCTACTGGGGCGCCTTCCTCATTGTCGCCGTCTTCACGGTGCTGCTGGTGCTCGGGACCAAGCTGTCCGCGCGCGTCGGCAACATCTTCACGCTGGTCAAGATCGCCGTGGTCCTCTTCGTGATCGTGGTGGGCTTCACCTACGTGAAGTTCGAGAACTACACGCCGTTCGTCCCGACGTCGGAGCCCACCGGCGGCACCGGCGCCGCCGACGTCATGAAGCAGTCCTTCTTCGCCTTCCTTACCGGCGCCGCCCCGGCCCAGTACGGCACCCTCGGCATCTTCGCGGGAGCTGCCCTGGTCTTCTTCGCCTTCATCGGCTTCGACGTCGTCGCCACGTCGGCGGAGGAGGTCAAGGACCCGCAGAAGACGCTGCCCCGCGGCATCTTCGGCGGTCTCGCCGTCGTCACCGTGCTGTACATCCTGGTGTCGCTGGCCCTGACCGGCATGGTGTCCTACACCCAGCTCGCCGAGGCCGAGAACCCCACCCTCACCACCGCCTTTGAGGCCGTGGGCAACACCGACGCCGCCAAGATCATCGCCTTCGGCTCCCTCGTGGGCCTGACCACCGTGATCATGGTGCTGCTGATGGGGCTCTCCCGCGTGGTGCTCGCCATGAGCCGCGACGGCCTGCTGCCCCGCTCGCTGTCCAAGACCAGCACCATCCGGGCGACGCCGGCCCGCCTGCAGATCATCTGCGGTGCGGCCGTGGCCCTGGTGGCCGGGCTCACCAACGTGGACCTGCTGGAAGAGATGATCAACATCGGCACGCTGTCCGCGTTCGTCACGGTGAGCATCGGCGTCCTGGTGCTGCGGAAGAAGCGCCCCGACCTGAAGCCGGCCTTCCGGGTGCCGTTCGGCAAGGTCCTCCCGATTCTCTCCGCCGTCCTGTGCCTGTACCTCATGACCAACCTGGCAGTGGAGACGTGGATCTTCTTCGCCATCTGGCTGGTCATCGGCGTGGCCATCTACTTCGCTTACGGCCAGCGGCACTCCCGGCTGAACGAGAAGTTCGCCGAGGCCAGGGCCTCCGTCAGCGGACCCGTCGGCAAGAGCGCCGCCGTCGCCGACGCCAAGAACCACCCCGGGGCGGCAGCAGACGCCGACGCCGAGGAGGCCGTGAACACCCGCTCCTGACGGGCGCGCAGCCGGGTTCCGACCCCTTGCGGCCGGTCCCGACACCTCGAAATCGCCGGAGACGTGCGAATTCGCCGGAATTTTCCCGCGAATTGGCATGGTTCCGGCGATTTCGGCGTTTGCGGCCGCTCCCTATGATGGAACCATGGCCCGACCGGCACGACCTGAACGCAAGGCAGAGCTGCTGGCCGCCATCCTGGACTACCTCATGGACAAGACCCTCGCGGAGCTCACCTTCCGCGGCCTGGCCGAGGGGCTGGGGGTCAGCAGCTACGTGCTGGTGTACCACTTCGGGCACCGCGAAGAGCTGGTGAACGAGATCATCCGCACCATCGAATCCCGGCTGGACAGCATCCGGGCCACGGACGTGCGCGACATCGACCGCGAGGCGTGGCGGGCGTTCATGCTGGAGGCCTGGCGGTGGACCATGGCGCAGCGCAACCGCCACCTGGCCAGGCTCGAGTTCGAGGCCACCGCGCAGGACATCGTGGCGCCCGCACCGCGGGGGACGGCCCAGGAGCATTTCAGGATGCTGCACCACAAAGCCCGTGACTGGCTGATGCTGCAGGGCATCCGGGAGGAGTTCGCGGACACCGACGCGCGGCTCTTCACCGCGGCCTTCTACGGGCTCCAGTTCGACTTTGTGGTGAACAACCAGCCCGAGGACGCCAGCAAAGCCTTTGACCTGATGTTGCTGGTCTTCTTCAACAACCTGGACCGGCGGCTGGCCACGGACGGCGAGCACCTCTGAGCCGGAGCCCGACGGCGGGCAGCGTGCGGTAAAGCGGTCGGGGTCGGGGGGCGGGCGGCAGGCCGCGGCCACCGCCTGACCTCGCCTCACGGCGCGGCGTAGCGCCCGGTCCACTCCACCAGGGGCCGCAGCTCCTCCCAGCGCTTGGCGACCTCACCTGCGGCCTCCGGGGTGGAGAGCCAGCCGGGCCGGCCGACGTGGGTTCCGGCAGCCAGCGACTTGTACTTCAGCAGCTCCGCGCGCGGATGGTCCTTGGCGAAACCCCGCGGGACCGTCTTCAAGGTCTCGCCCTCCACCTCGAAACCCTGCGCCTCGACGTGCGCGAGGATCTCCTGCAGCACGCCGCCGCTGGACGGGGCGTCAACGGCGCTGCGGAAACGGGCCAGCTGGGC
Organism: Arthrobacter sp. EPSL27; assembly: GCF_001512305.1. Classification (GTDB taxonomy): domain Bacteria; phylum Actinomycetota; class Actinomycetes; order Actinomycetales; family Micrococcaceae; genus Arthrobacter. The sequence continues at coordinate 935,011 of NZ_LNUT01000005.1, read as the reverse complement.
CGGCGTGGAGATGTGGTATCCGCCGCCGATCAGCAGGCCGTCGGCGTCGAGCTGGACGTAGAAGCCCATGCCCTCGGCAACGGCCGCGACGGCACCCTGAGCGGTTTTGTAGGGGGACTTGTCCGCGGAAAACCGGATGTCACGGTTGGGCCGGAACAGCTTGGCTTCACCGAACTGCGGCTCAAGCCCGGCCAGCAGCGCGGCAAGGGGTTCCTTGACCGCGGAGTCGTAGGTGGCTTTGTGCTCCAGCCACCAGTCCCGGTTGTTGTTGTGTTCCAGCTCGGCGTAGAACTCAAAGGCTGCGTCGGGAAAGCCTGCAAAAGGGGTCATGCCTGCATCCTAGGGACCCGCCGGGCTCCGCCGCGAGGGGCCGCCGCTTCTATGTGGAAAGATGCCTGAGATCGCCCCTGTCTCAGAGCTACACCAATGCGCCCCTGTGGTTGAACCCGCACGCCGCCACACCCAGGCTCGGCGCTCCGGGGGCACATTGGCACGGACACGCCGCCGTCGAGCTCCGGATTCCATGGCCGAGCCCGCAAAGTGCCCCCGGACGGCCGCCGCAACCGGCCGAGCCGCAAGAAAACACCCCGCCACGCCAGAGGCGGGACGGGGTGTTGACCGGGCCCAGAGGCCCAAGTGATGCAAGGTGATGCCGGAGGATCAGACCTTGTTGGCTGCCTCGGCGTCGGACTCGACCTGGCCGGCACCGAGGTTGGCGCGCAGCTTGGCGCCGAACTCGGCGTCGACGTTGGTCCAGTACTGGATGGCGCGTTCCTTGATGCCGGCGTCCTTGACACCGCTCACGGCGCCGGTGACGGTCTCCAGCAGGCGGGCCTTGGCGCCGTCGTCGAACACTTCGCGGTACAGCGTGCCGGCCTGGCCGAAGTCGCTGTCCTCAGGGTGCAGGGAGTGCGCGGCGAGCGTCAGTTCGCCGTCGTTCTCCCAGCGGCCGCCAACAACGGACGGCTCCACGGCAGCCGGGCCGCCCACCGAGTTGGGAGCATACACGGGAACGGACGGGGCGTTGAAGTGGTACCGGCCCGCGCCGTCCTGGCTGTAGTTGTTGACCTGGCTCTTGGGCAGGTTGACCGGGAGCTGGGCGTGGTTGGTGCCAACGCGGTAGCGGTGGGCGTCCGCGTAGGAGAAGATGCGGGCCTGCAGCATCTTGTCCGGGGATGCGGCGATACCCGGCACGAAGTTCGACGGCGCGAAGGTGGCCTGCTCGATCTGCGCGAAGTAGTTCTCCGGGTTCTTGTTCAGCTCCATGGTGCCGACCTTGATCAGCGGGTAGTCGCCGTGCGGCCAGACCTTGGTGAGGTCGAACGGGTTGAAGCGGTAGGTCTTGGCGTCCTCGTACGGCATGACCTGGACGTGGAGGTCCCAGGAGGGGAAGTTGCCGGCGGCAATGTTCTCCTGCAGGTCGCGGATGTAGAAGTCGGCGTCGGAGCCGGCGAGGGCCTCGGCCTGATCACCGGTCATGGACTTGACGCCCTGGTTGGACTTGAAGTGGTACTTGACCCAGAAGCGCTCGCCCTCGGCGTTGATCCACTGGTAGGTATGCGAGCCGTAGCCCTGCATCTCGCGCCAGGAGGCCGGCAGGCCGCGGTCGCCCATGAGCCAGGTGACCTGGTGCGCGGACTCGGGGGAGAGGGTCCAGAAATCCCACTGCATGTCGGCGTCGCGCAGGTGGGTGCCCGGGAGGCGCTTCTGGCTGTGGATGAAGTCCGGGAACTTGATGCCGTCGCGGATGAAGAAGACCGGGGTGTTGTTGCCGACCAGGTCGTAGTTGCCCTCGGTGGTGTAGAACTTCACGGCGAAGCCGCGGGGGTCGCGCCACGTGTCGGGGGAGCCGCTCTCGCCGGCGACGGAGGAGAAGCGGATGAGCATGTCCGTCTCGGTGCCGGGCTGGAACAGCGCGGCCTTGGTGTACTTCGAGACGTCCTCGGTGGTGGTGAACGTGCCGAACGCGCCGCCGCCCTTGGCGTGGACTACGCGCTCCGGCACGCGCTCGCGGTTGAACTGCGCGAGCTTCTCGACCAGGTAGTGGTCGGTGAGGATGATGGCGCCGTCGGCGCCGACGGTCTGCGAGTGGGCATCGGAAGTGACGGGAGCGCCGGACTGTGTCGTGGACACGGCGGGCGCAGAGATGTTCAGAGTCATCTTTCTCCTATTTGTTGTTTCTACTGTTGGACGTTCGAGGGAAGTTTTTGGGTGCGCTGGCACTCCTGGCAGATGCCCTGGTACAGGACGTCCGCGATCTGGATGGTCATCGGCTTGGCGTCCTCATCCCAGTGCGGGGTCAGGCACGGCGCGTGGCCCACGGCGCATTCGACGTCCTCCACCCGGCCGCAGCTGATGCAGACGGCGTGGTGGTGGTTGTCTCCCACCCGCGTCTCATACAGGGCGGGGGAGTGGGGAGGCTCAAAGCGCCGCAGCATGTGCAGGTCGGTGAGGTCGCCCAGGACGACGTAGACGGACTGTGCCGTTAGTTCCGGCAGCTCCTCGCGGGCGGCGGCCAGGATGTGCTCCGCGGGGGAATGCGGGTGGCGTTCGACGGCGGCCAGAACGGCCAGCCGCTGTTTGGTCACCCGGCGGCCGTGGGCACGCAGGGCGGCTGCCCATGCTTCCTGGGGGCCGTTGGATTCCGTCATGGACCCATTGAAGCACTTATTTTGAATCAATCACAATAAGACACACGCAGTGGCCGTTTCGGTTTCTCCGGCCGCGCCCCGCGGCGCAGGCCGGGGTCGCCGGGGCTGCGGTCCGGCGCCACTAGAGTGTCCGGGTGGGGAAATTTCTGGCGGACATCACGCCGTTGCGCGAGAGCCCGGCCTTCCGCCGCCTGTGGCTGGGGTCCGCCGTCGCCGCCTTGGGCAGCCAGTTGACCCTGGTGGCCGTGAGCCTTGAGGTGTACCGGCTCACCCAGGACAGCCTCTACGTGGGTCTGCTGAGCATCTTCGCCCTCGTCCCACTGGTGTTCTTCGGGCTCCTGGGCGGCTCGATCGCGGATGCGCACGACCGCCGCAAGGTGGCGCTGCTGGCCTCCTCCGTGCTGTGGCTGACCACCGCCTGCCTGGCCCTGCAGGCCTGGCTGCAGCTCGGCAATGTCTGGGTCCTGTACGCCCTGGTGGCAGTCCAGAGCGGCGCGCAGGCCATCAACCAGCCCGCCCGGAGCGCCATCATCCCGCTGCTGGTCCGCAAGGAGCTCCTGCCGGCCGCCAACGCCCTGAGCATGATCAGCTTTGGCCTCACCCTGACGGCCGGGCCGCTGCTGGCCGGGCTGCTGGTGGCCACGGTCGGGTTCGCCTGGACCTACACGATCGACGTCGCCACGTTCGCCTTCGCGCTGTGGGCGCTGCTGAGGCTGCCGGCCATGCCGCCGGGCGAACACGCGCGGCCCGCGGGGCTGCGCTCGGTGGTCGAGGGTTTCCGGTTCCTGGGCACACGCCCCAATCTGCGCATGACTTTCGTGATCGACCTCGTCGCGATGATCTTCGCCCAGCCGCGGGCCCTGCTGCCCGCGATCGGGGCCGTGATGATCGGCGGCGGGGAAGCCACGGTGGGAATCCTGCTGGCCTCCACGGCAGTCGGCGCGTTCCTTGCGGGCCTGTTCTCGGGGCCGCTCGGATCCGTGCGGCGGCAGGGCGCCGCCGTCGTCTGGTCGGTGATGGGCTGGGGAGCCTCGATCGCCGGCTTCGGCCTGGTGGTGGTGCTCGCCGGGAACTCCGGCGCCGACGGCGTGACGTGGTGGCTGCTGCCCGCCGCCCTGTGCTGCGCCCTGGCCGGCATTGCCGACTCCGTCAGCGCCGTCTTCCGCACCACCATCCTGCAGGCCTCAACGCCGGACCACCTGCGCGGCCGGCTGCAGGGTGTGTTCATCGTGGTGGTGGCCGGCGGGCCCCGGGTGGGGGACATGCTCGCTGGCGGCGGGACTAAAATAATTCTGAGTGAAGGCTGGGTTCTGCTGCTGGGCGGCCTGCTGTGCATTGCGGTGGCCTGGGCCGTGGCGCACTGGCAGTCGGGCTTCCTGAAGTACGACGCGCGGAACCCGGTGCCGTAGCGGGACGTTTCCCAGGTGTGGTCCACCGTGCGACGACTTGTGGAGGAACAGTGCACCAGCATCACAACGGACTGAAGACCGCGGGGCTTTTCGGGGTGCTGTGGGCGGTGCTCCTGGCCTTCGGCGCGCTGATGGCCACCAGCCTGCGCAGCGCCGCGCCCATCTGGATCATGGCCCTGGTGGGCGTCGCCACCACGGCCTACGGCTACTGGAACAGCGACAAGATCGCCATCCGGTCCATGCAGGCCTACCCGGTGACGGAGGCCGAGGCCCCGCAGCTCTACCAGATGGTGCGCGAGCTCGCCGCCCAGGCGCAGCAGCCCATGCCGCGGATCTACATCTCGCCCACCATGGCGCCCAACGCGTTCGCCACCGGCCGGAACCCGCAGAACGCCGCCGTGTGCTGCACCGAAGGCATCCTCCGGCTGCTCGACGCGCGGGAGCTCCGCGGCGTGCTGGGCCACGAGCTGATGCACGTCTACAACCGGGACATCCTGACCTCCTCCGTCGCGGCCGCCGTCGCCGGTGTTATCACGTCGGTAGCGCAGATGTTCCTGATTTTCGGCGGCGGGGACCGGCGCAACGCCAACCCGCTGGCCGCCATCGCGATGGCGCTGCTGGCCCCGTTTGCGGCGTCCCTGATCCGGATGGCCATCTCCCGCACCCGGGAGTACGACGCCGACGAGGACGGCTCCCGGCTCACGGGCGATCCGCTGGCGCTCGCTTCCGCCCTGCGCAAGATCGAGCAGGGCGTGCAGCTGGCGCCGCTGCCGCAGGACCAGCGCCTGGTCAACGCCTCCCACCTGATGATCGCGAACCCGTTCCGCGGCGGCGGGGTGGCGAAGATGTTCTCGACGCATCCGCCGATGGATGACCGGATCGGCCGGCTGGAACGGATGGCGGGGCGGCCGCTGGGCTAGACCCCGGCTCCCCGGCGAGCGGCGCCATCCGCCCAGCGACGCGTCATCCGCCCTGCGACACGCCATCCGCCCAGCGACGCGCCACCCGCCCAGCGACGCGTCATCCGCCCTGCGACACGCAAAAGGGCTGTCGACGCCGGAGTACCGGCGCGACAGCCCTTTAGCGCAGCGTCAGAATTTCTGCGCAGCGACCAATGCCTAGCTGCGGAAGTTCACGAACTGCAGGTCGGCCTCGTCGAAGTCCTTGAGCAGGTTCATGGTCTCCTGGAGATCATCGCGGGACTTGGAGGTCACGCGGAGCTCATCGCCCTGAATCTGCGACTTGACCGACTTGGGGGCCTCGTCACGGATGAGCTTGTTGATCTTCTTCGCGAGGTCCTGGGCAATGCCCTCCTTGATGGTGGCCTCGAGCCGGAACTCCTTGCCGGACGGGTACGGCTCGCCGGTGTCGAGGGACTTCAGGGAGATGCCGCGGCGGATGAGCTTGGACTGCAGGACGTCCAGCACAGCCAGCACGCGCTCCTCGGAGTTGGCCTTCATCAGGATCTTCTCGCCGCTGAAATCGACCTCGGCGCCGACGCCCTTGAAGTCGTAGCGCTGGGTCAGTTCCTTCTGCGCCTGGTTCAGCGCGTTGGCGACCTCCTGCTTGTCTACCTTGCTGACGACGTCGAATGTGGATTCGCCTGCCATGACTGTCCTCCTGATCGTTGGGGGTGAGGCCCGGTGAGGGGCCGACGGTGTCTGGTTTCCAGCCTAGTACGGATGCTCCCGTTGTGCCCGGGCTGCTGTTCACAGTCCGCTCAAAGCTGGGTCAGGGCGGGAACGAAGTTTTCCGCGGAAGAGTTGCAGGAGTTGGAAGAGTCGCTCGAAAGGTGCCACCCCATGCAGCACAAGGCCGTCCGCTATGTCATCCGCTCCACCGCAGCCGCCGCCGGCGGACTGGCGACAGCCGCAACCTCCGTGGCCGCTGCGACGCTGGCCGCCTCGGTCATCCTCAGCCCGGCTGCGGATGCCTCGTCGCGGCTTGACGGTGTGCACGCGGATCTCGCCCGTGCCGTGCAGCTGAACCAGATCACGGCGGAGCAGGCGGCCAGGTTTGAGTCCAAGCTCGCCGGCCGCATCCTGGGCGAAGCCTGATTTTCCGGGCCTTTTGGGGCCCTAAAGCGCCGATTCGATTCTTCGGCAGAAGTTCTGTAAAGTGGTCATGCCCGCGGTTGCTGGAAGCGGAACGGACTGGAAACAGGCGTTCTGATCATGGAAGCCGCGAGTGATCTTCTTTTGAAGTTCGGCAGATTACCCGAGCGGCCAAAGGGGGCTGACTGTAAATCAGCTGGCAACGCCTACGGGGGTTCGAATCCCTCATCTGCCACCCTTGGAAAAGCCTCCGGAACCATTAGGTTCCGGAGGCTTTTTCTTTGCCCCCACCATGTCGGCGACGGGCTCGTGATCCGCCTGTCCGAACAGGAACTGGGCCGGCGTCGAGGCTGGGGTTGCGGTTAGCGCGCGGCGAGGGCGGACGCCAGTGCTGCGGCGGAGCTGGTGCTGCTGTTGATCCGCCAGTCTGTCTCTTTGTTGAAGTTGAACCAGACCACCGCTGTGACGTCGGCCCGGGCCGCGAGATAGCTGATCAGTGCTGTATTCCAGTCCGCCTTGGAACCGCCCTGTTCCGCGGACGCCGTCTCCGCCACGAGCACTTCCTTGCCGGGGGCCAGGCGGCTCAGTTCGGCCAAGCCGTAGCCGAAGAGCTCCGACGGCGAAACCCAGCTGCTCCACGCCGCCGACGTGCCCCAGTTGTACCCGTCGAGGGCGACCGCGTCGACATATGCCGAGCCGGGATACAGCCCGTCGAGCGGGGTTGAGCCCCAATAGGGGACGTTGGGATTCCAGACCCAAGTGATGTTCGTGGCGCCGGTTGCAGCGACGACATCGTGAACGTGCCGCCACGCGGCAGCGAAGTCACCGGGTTCGTTGCCGTTGATGCCCTCGGCCCAGGGGTACCAGTTGCCGTTCATCTCGTGCCCGAAGCGCAGCATCACAGGGTGGCCCCAGGAAGCCAGCGCCGTGCCCCACTCTCGAAGGTAAGGGTCGAAGTTCCCGGCGGATATTCGCTTGAGCGTATAGGCCGGCTGTTCTGACCCGCCGCCCCAGGCCCAGGGTTCCCACGTCAGAAGGGTCGTGGCGCCGCGGCTGCGGACGGCATTCAGTTCCGTGATCGGCGGGGCCTGGTTGAAGTCCTTGTAGGACAGGATGACCGACGGCGCCTCCCCGGCGAGGGACGCCACCTGGTCCAACTCGCTTCCGGCTAACGGCCCGCCCGGTGTTCCGACGCCAAAGCGCAGCGGCGAGCTGCTGATGCCCGGCGGAGATGGTTCCGCCGCAGGCGCGGCAAGGAGTGTGAAGCCCGTCGACGCCCTGACCGTGCCGGACACTGCCTGGACGTCAAGGACCGGCTGGGACGTTTGCGGAATCACGATGTCGGCGGTGAAGTACCCGGAGGCGCTGGCCTTGAAGGCGGCGGAACTGGTTCCGGCACTCACGGTTCCGGAGCTTTTCTTAGGGAAACCCGTGCCGGTGACGGTGACAGTGGTTCCGGCGGGCCCCTTGGCCGGGCTGAGGCTAATCGACGCGGCAGCGGCCTGGGCGGGTGCGGCCATTAGTGACAGTCCTAAGATCACCAAAGCAACGACGCATGCCAAGCTTCTCAGTGGCTTCAAAGGGGACTCCTCGGCCGGGCCCCGGCCAGGCGGGGCATTTAGACGGTACGCAGACCACCTGCCGGAAGCCCGCTATCCAGTGTCCGTCACAACGTTTCCCTGGGGGCGTCAAAAAGAGGCAGGAGTTACAGAGGATTGCCCAAGGATTTCGTTCAGTCGTGCAGCGGTGACTTGGACAGGATCCAGGTGTTGGTCCCGTCCTGGCGCTTGAACGTCACGGTGGTGACCAGCGCGCGGATCAGGGCAAGGCCGCGCCCTGATTCAGCCTCGCCGCCAGGCATCACCGGATCGGTGTCGATGGGGTCGGGGCAGACCGCTCCGAAAGCGCTGACCCGGGCTTCCAGCCTCGCGGGCGTGACGCTGATGTCCACCCCGAGCTCCACCGGCTCCGTGGACTCGGGCACGGCATGCTGCACCACGTTGCTGGCAGCCTCGATGACCGCGGTGGCGAACGTCATGCGGTCCATGTCCGGAACAAAGGACGCCGCATCCCAGAGGCTGTCCAGCTCGGCGTGGACGTCCTCGATGGCTTGCGGACGTGCCGCCTGGCGCATTGTCCGCCGGGCGAGGACTTCAGTCATCGCCGAAAGCCTCGGCCGCGGAGGGGTAGGACGTCAGGACCTTGTCCATGCTGGTCAGGCCGAGGACCATCTGGACCTGGGGCTGGACCGACGCGATCCGGAGGTCGCCGCCGGCCTGCCGCGCCGCCTTGAGGCACCCGATGAGCGCGCCGAGGCCGGAGGAGTCCATAAACGCCGTCTGTTCGAGGTTGACCACAATCCGGGAGGTGCCCTTGGCAACGACCTCCGCCACCATGTCCCGCAGTTTGGGTGCCGACACCATGTTGAGCCGGCCGGCGGCCGTTATCTCGGCGTAGCTGTCTTTCACTTCATAGCTCAGGTCCACGGGCGGCCCTTTCATTGGATGGTTCGGTAATGCTGCTGGTCTCATCGTCAGGTTCGTCGGCCTGGTAGCCGCGATACAGGACGGCCCTGACCAGGATGCTCATGACGACGAGGTCAAACACCACCCACAGTACGTTGACCAGCGTGCCGATCGGCTCGGACATTCCGGCGGCCAGCCGCCCAATCCCGACCACCGACGCGATGACCAGGAGGACGGACACGATGATCTGCGGCCGGATCAGGCTCCACCGGGGGCCGCCGGACTGCCGGTCCTTGGGGGTGACGGCAAAGCCAAGGGGGCGTCCCAGCCAGACGTTCCGGGCCGCCGTCGTGCAGGCCTTGATCCAGGTCGGGAAGAGGGCCAGGCTGTACTGCTGCCCCCGCCACGTGGGGATGCCCTTGCCGGCAATGGCAAACAGGAGCTGGTTCACCACCATGAACGGGATGAACCTCAGGAAGAAGTCCGCGCTGAGGCTGGTGACGGGCAGGATGCCGAGGAGCAGGTAAACGATCGGAGCGGCGAAGTAGACCACCGCGGCGAAGCCGCTGAGGTAGGTCCACATCGTGGCGAAGTACATCAGCCGCTGGCCCATTTTGAGTCCCCGCTGGACCAGGGGGTTTTCCCGCAGGAAGACCTGCATGGTGCCCTGGGCCCAGCGGAGCCGCTGGGTCAGCATGGTGCCGATGTCCTCGGGTGCCAGGCCGTAGGCGAGGATCTCGTGGTGGTACACGCTCTGCCATCCCAGCGAGTGGAGCCGCATGGCCGTCGCCATGTCCTCCGTCACCGAGATCGTGGCCAGCGGCATTACCGGCTGGGCCTCGTCGGTCCGCTCCACCGACAGCGCGTCCAGCACCGCCTGGACGGACTCGATGGCGCCGAGCGGGGACCAGTCCCGGGCAGCCATCCGGTGCACGGCGTCCTCGGTCACCACGGGCACTCCGGCCTCGCCGACCTGCACCGGAGACATCGCGGCGATCTCCTCCAGGTCGGCCTGCAGGGCAGTCACGTCAGCCAGCACCAGCGACTGGACCGCCCGGTCCACCCGCCGCCGCGCCCGGTAGGTGATCTCGCTGAGGGACTCGCCGGCGTCGAGCTGGCGGCGCGCCTCCAGGGTGGCCGCCTCGACTTCGTCGAGGGTCTGCAGCAGCAGCGGGGATTCGTTGGAGGCCGCCTTGCGGGCCTTCCGGATGGCGGCCTGGGAGGCGCTGAGCGCCCGCCGGACGCTCTTCTCCGTTTCCTTGACGTAGCCCACCAGCCCCAGCTGCATCAGGGCCTCCCGCCGGAGCACAGCGTTGGAGCCGCAGAAGAAGGCGGCGTTCCAGCCGTCCTTGCCCTGCTGGATGGGTCCGTAGAACAAGGGCGCCTGGCTGCCCAGGGGATCGCTGTCCGGAACGTTGCTGAAGTACTGCGGCGTCTGCACCAGGGCCACGCGGCGGTTGTTGAAGTAGCCCAGCGTTTTGTCCAGAATGTCCGGCTCGGGGATCTGATCCGCGTCCAAGATGAGCAGGAACTCCCCGGAGGTCATCATCAGCGCGTTGTTCAGGTTCCCGGCCTTGGCGTGCCGGGGCATTCCGCTCCACGCCGCACCGCGCGTCACGTACCCCAGCCCGTGCGCGGCTGCCAGGTCCCGCAGTTCCTGGCGGTCGCCGTCGTCGAGGATCCATGTGCTGTGCGGGTGCCGGATTCTCTGGGCGGCCAGCGCGGTGGCCATGACCATGTCCAGCGGCTCGTTGTAGGTGGTGACAAAGACGTCCACAGTGGCGTCCGCAGATTCCGGCGACGGCGGTGTGCGTTCCTTGAGCCGCCAGACCGTCATCCCGAAGAGCATCACATCGATCAGGCTGTACGTTTCCGCGATGACCAGCGGCACGGCGATCCACCAGGCGTCCCAATTCAGCGACGCCACCCAGCGCCAGGTCACGTAGTTGATTCCGGTCAGCACCGTCAGGACGACGACGAGCCGGACCCAGAACGGCCTCATGGTGCTTCCCTTCGGACGGCAAGGATGGTGACGTCGTCGGGATTGGCAGAGCCTTGCGCCCGCCGGCGCACCGCCTCCACCAGCGCTTCCGCAGACCTCGCGGAGACGGCGAGTTGGCCGATTTCATCCACCGCAGCGAGTGTCCCGTCGTAGAGGTCCAGGACGCCGTCGCTGAAGCTGACGATCATGTCCCCGGGGTCCAGCCGGGTTTCGGATGTTTCCCAGTGGGTGTCGGGGAGCAGGCCGACCGGGAAGTTTTCAGAGGCAAGCCGCTCCCAGGTGCCCGCCGCCCGGACCACCAGGGTCAGGCCGTGGCCGGCGTCCGCGAACAGGATGCGCCCGTCGGAGGCGTTCAGCCGGGCGTGGAAGAGCGTCGCAAAGGTGCCGGCCTGGCTGAGGTCGGTGGCCAGGCAGTCCTGCGTCAGGGCCAGGGCGGTCGCGGGGTCTGCGCTGCTGCGGGCGCTCCGGATCACAGCCCGTGTGGTGGCGGCGATCATGCCGGCCCCGGCACCTTTGCCCATCACGTCGCCGAGGGTGAACCCGAGTCCCCCTTCGATGGGATACCAGTCAAAGAAGTCCCCTCCCACGGCGGCGGAGGGAACGCAGGCGCCGGCGGTCTGGTAACCGGGCAGGGCGGCGGCGTTTTTGGGAAGCAGGAAGCGCTGGATCTGGGCGGCCCGGCTGAGTTCGGCGGTGGCCGCGGCCGCCTGTTCGTGGGCGTTATGGAGCCGGCGCCGGGCCCGGCGGGCCAACTCGTTGACCACCAGTGCTCCCAGGACGAAGATCGTGGTGCTGAACAGCCCACGGAAGAGTTCATTGGGGTTCGCGTCGATGCTGGATCCGAGGGCGAACGGGACCATGATTGCCACCGTGGCGCCCATGGCCGCGTAGAGCACGTAGCGGCGGCCCTCCATGGCGGCGAGCCACAGCACCGGCAGCAGGACAATCGAAGCGTAGATGGAGTGGCTTTCCCCTGTGCCATGCCGCAGGGCTCCGGCGGCGAGGAAATCAAGGAAGGGCACGGCGATGGCCCACCGCGCCAACCCGGGCCTGGATACCAGAGCGGCGAGGCACGTGGCCGCCGCCGTCAGGCCCGCCCCGGCTGCCAGGGCCGCCCAGTCACTGACCGTCAGCGTCGCGATGCCGCTGCTCATTGCCGCGGCGACAATGAAGAAGACCACAAATGGCAGCTGTTTGCGCATGGCTGACAGTTCGTCCACGCCCGTCAGGAGAGAGGGCACCGGCTGCCGCGCCGACGGTTGCTTGTGGCCGCCGGTCATGACCGCGCCACGCGTTGCAGTTACCCCCACTAAATCCCCTCAACCCAGACTTCCCCAGCTGTCCCCATGAATCCTACCGACTGATCCGCGGTGACAGCCCCGGCGGGACGCCGGCCGCCCCGGCGCGGCGCCGGAGGCTCCGGCGTGTCCTAGGCGCGCTGGAAGAGGACGGCTGTGATGTCGTCCAAGACCACGGACTTACCCCGGCGGTCACACAGCGCCCTGACGGCTGCGTCCGCATCGCCCTTGGTCCGGCAGTCCGTCATGGCGGCGGCCAGCCGGGCGAGGTCGCCGTGGAGGTCGAGGAGGCCGTCGGTGGGTACCAGGATTGCGTCTCCGGGGAACAGGGTGAAGGGGCGCTGCTCCCACGCCGCTCCGGCCACCAGCCCCAAGGGAGGCCCGGTGGGGGACAAGCGCTCCACGGTGCCGTCGGCCCGCAGGATGTGGGTGAGGCCCTGCCCCGCGTCCGCATAGCGGCCGGCACCGGTGTCCGGATCGACGACGGCGTGGAAGACCGAGGCGAAGGACCCGGCCCGGGCCAGGGTCCCCTCAAGGCGGTCCGAGACGTCCCGGAGGATCGCTGACGGCTCAGCATCCCAGCCGGTATCGGCGAAAGCGGAACGCGCGGCCCCAGCCACCAGCCCCGGACCGACCCCCTTGCCCATGGCGTCGCCGACGGTCATGCGGAAGTGTCCGGTCCCGGTGGTACCGAGGTCGTAGAAGTCCCCGCTGAGCCCGAAGGCAGGGTAAAAGCAGACCCCCAGCGAGTATCCAGCAGGTGCGGGCGGAGTGACCGGCAGCAGGGCCCTTTGCGTGCGGGCCCCCTGGTCGATGTCCCACGACAGGTTCATCTCACGCTGGATGATCTGGGTGAGGTCCTCCAGAATTTCCTGCTGTTCGGCGCTGAAGGACCGGGGCGCCTGGTCGATGATGCAGAACGTCCCCACATGGGTCCCGCCCGGGCCGGTGAGGGGGTGGCCTGCATAGAACTGGATGTGCGGGTCGCCTGTGACGAGAGGGTTATGCCTGAAACGGTCGTCGGCGCGGGCGTTCTCCACGATCAAGGTTTCGGAGGACTTCAGCGTCTCGGCGCAGAAGGCGTCTTTCCGGTCCGATTCGCGGGACAGAGGACCCACGAACGATTTCAGGTACTGCCGGTTCTCGGCGATGAGCGACACGCTGGCCCCGCTGACCCCGAACAGGCTCTGCGCCAGCCGCGTGATCCGGTCGAAGCGTTCCTCAGAGGGTGTGTCCAGCAGGCGGGTCCTGGCCAGGTCCTCCAGCCGCGCCCACTCCGGGGCGTCAGGACCCCGGAGGCGGCTGTGGGAGGGGTGTTCGGTGCTTGTCATTCGTCCTCCAACGTTCAGGGGCCTCGAATGAGCTTACAGCCCGGCGCGGGGGACTCCCGGCGTGGCTCACCCGAAAGGGGTGATGCGGCCATCCCCGGCGGACGCTGTAGTGGTCTTTAGGGCCCTCAATGATTCGTTGTGGCGCGGGCCGGGTGGAAACCGGTCCGGCAGCGGGCGCCCGATCAAGACAGAAACGGAGGAACGCCAGTGACAACCACACCGGAGACCGAGGCCCATGGGCCGGTCGACTTTGTGCTCCTCGAATTCCCGACGGCGGGACTGACGGGACGGGTGAGCGAGGAACTCGTGCGGCTCGTTGAGCAGGGTGTGATCAGGCTCTTCGATCTGCTCGTCGTCATGAAGAACGAGGACGGCACCGTAGAGGTGCTTGAACTCACCGACCCGGGCGGCCCCGCGGAGGCCTTCTCGTACTTCGACGGCGCACAGTCGGGGCTTCTTGGCGATGAGGAGATCTCGGAAGCGGCCGAGGCGATCCTCCCCGGGAGCGTCGCCGCGCTGATCGTGTACGAGAACATCTGGGCGGCGCCCTTTGTGGACGCTGTCCGCGACAGCGGGGGCGAGCTTGTGGCGAGCACACGGATCCCCGCGCCTGAGGTGATGGCGGCACTTGAGGCCCTCGAGGCCGATTCGCCCGTTTCCTGACACCCACTACGCCACACACGAGGAGAGAAACCATGGGACTGCTTAGAGGAATGGCACGGACGGCAGTGGTTGCCGGAACGGCGTCGGCGGTCAGCGGCCGCGTCCAGCGCCGGCAGGCCAACAAATTCGCCGAAAAGGACGCCGCGACCGCGGCGAAACAGCAGCAGGCCTACGATGCGCAGGTAAGCCAGCAGCAGCCGGCTTACGAGCAGCCGGTCTACGCCCAGCCGGCACCGCCGCCGCCCGCCTCCGGCGGCATCTCCAACGACGCCATCCAGCAACTTAAGGAGCTGGCGGCGCTCAAAGAACAGGGGATCCTGACGGAGCAGGAGTTCGGGGTGCAGAAGGCGAAGATCCTGGGCGGATAGCACCGCCGTCGCGTTCCCGGGGCCAGCACACCCCCGCGGCGGCCGTTGAGGCCACCCGCGGGGGTGTTGTGTGCGCTTTGGGGACCGGCTACTTGGCCATGCCCGGACGGACGGCGACGAACTCGATTTTGTGCGAGGGCTGCATCTTCGGCGCGCGGGAGTATCCCTTGGCGTCGAGGTGGTTCTCTGCCCGGTAGACGGCGACGGCGTCGTCGTAGATGGCGTTGAGTTGGGCGCCCGTGAACTCTTCCGAGGACCCGTCGTTGAACGTGACGGAGATGACCGTGCTGGCGGGGAAGTGGCGCTTCATGCGGATGAAGCCTTCGGCGTCCTGCTGGAGACTGATCATAGTGGTCCTGCCTTTGCGATCGGGGACTTCCAGTCTCCCGCACGTTCGCCGCTGCCCCGGCACCTTCCGCTTTGGCCGGGGAGCGGGTTTACTGAACACTGACAGACACAATGGGGGGAAAACCATGAAGTCCAAAGGAACATGGCAGATTGCGGCGGGGAGCGTAGCCTTGGCCGCTACTCTCTTTGTCCTGCCCGCGCCGCTATTTCAGGTGGCCTCCGGAGATGCGGATGCCGGGGTGACCGCACTCTTCATTCTCGGACTGGCGCTGCTGGCCGGCGGACTGGGGTTCCTCGGCTACGGGCTGCGCCGGCGTTCACGCGAGCTGAACACGGCGCGGAGTTACGCCACCAGGGAGCCGTCCTCCCTGGATGAGGACCGGCCCGTCAACCCGTACGGGCTTCCCAAATCGTACGGGGCGGTTCCTCCTCCGCCGGCCTGACGCGGTCCCGCGGAGTCGGCCCGGGGAGCTTCGACCGCCGGTGACCGGCCCTGGCCTAGCGTGCGACCGTCCGGCCGCCTCCACAACACAGAAGCAGTTGCCCTCGGGAGCGGCCAGGAGGAGGTAGTCCGCATCCGCGGGACGCCTGTGCCATTTCACGCGGCTCGCCCCCAGTCGCAGGAGCCGTTCCACGTCGTGCGTCTGCTGCTCGGAATAGAGGTCCAGTTGACGCTGGAGGTCATCGACACGGATGACGATGGAGCCGATCCTGATCATGCAGCCGAACTACACCGCCAAGCGGCCCGAAACGCCCGGCGGCGGCGGGTGGATATCGCGGAAATTGGCCGCGGCGCAGTAAGGTGGTGCAGTTCGCCGTCGAATAGAAGGAGCCTTCGTGAAATCGTTTGCATGTGGTGATGTGGTGCCCGGCTGTGACGCCAAATGGGTCTGCAGCTCTGATGATGAGATCCTGGTCAACGTCGCCGCGCACGCTGCGTCCGCGCACGGGCTGGTGGAACTGCCAGCCGGAGTGGTCCAGGCGGTCCACAAAGCAATCGTCCCTGTCGGTTGAGCGGTCCCGCTGTAGGCGACTCCGCCCGCAGCTCCGGTGAGGCCCCGGCCGCGGGCTGGGAGCGGCTTCTGGATGCCGCCAGCCGTGGTGACGGTCTGACCGCCGCCTTCCAGCCGATCATCGACACGGCCCGTGGGGCGGTGGTGGGCTACGAGGCTCTGGCTCGCTTTCCCGGCTACGACGAGAAGAATCCCGAGGCGTGGTTCTCGGCTGCCCGCGTGCACGGAAAAGCGGCACAGCTGGAATCGGCAGCCTTGCGGGCTGCGCTCGCAGCCAGGTCCACACTGCCGCCCAATTGCTTTCTGACCCTGAACGTCTCACCCGAACTGTTGACTACCGAGGAAATCCGAAGTGTCTGGCGCGACGAGGGGAACCTGGGCGGACTCATCATCGAACTCACCGAGCAGACGCCCATCGATTCCTACGTTCGGCTGGAACCGGATCTGGACCAGTTGCGTGCTGCCGGGGCGCTGATCGCCGTGGATGATGCCGGTGCCGGCTATGCGGGATTGCGCCACCTGCTGTCGCTCCGGCCCTCGCTGATCAAGATCGACCGGGAACTGATCCAGGACGTGGACCGCGACGAAGCCAAGCGGGCCCTGATCGAGATGCTGGGCATTTTTGCCGGCCGGGTCGATGCGTGGATCCTTGCCGAAGGCGTGGAGCGGGTGGAGGAGCTCGATGCGTTGGTTTCCCTCGGTGTTCCGCTGGTGCAGGGCTACTATGTGGCCCGTCCAGGGCCGCCGTGGGCCGGCATTGACCTTGACCTGGCTCACCGTCTCGCGACGAAACCTCCGGTGACCCACAAAGCCGTCATCCGTGATGTCGTCGAGTCTGCGACGACGGCCTCCACCGCCGAGCTCGCCGCCGAAGCCTTCGCTGGAAACCCGGCGCTCCAGTCGGTGGTGCTGATCGGGGACCATTTCCGGCCGATTTCCGTGCTGAACCCCGTGGCAGCGGACGTGGGTGTGATCAGCCCCGGAATGTGTGTAAATCTGGACACACCGCTGGGCGAAGCGCTGGCCCGTTCCATGACCAGGCCCGCCTCCAGCAGGTTTGAGCCCCTTTTGGTGACGGACAATGCCGGCCGTTACGCCGGAGTGGCACGCATGGAGCGGATGATTACCGCGGTGGCGGTGACGGGCGGTTAGGCCGGATCACGCCTCGCCTGCCAGAAGCCGGTCCGTGGCCGCGTCGGGGACGCCCGCGAAGTATTTCTCCAGGACCGCCTGGAAAACAGGCTGTTGCGGGTCCGCACGGAGGAAAAGTGTCATGGAGGAGTGCAGCTTCCGCTCGTCAATGCCGCCGAAGATCTGGAGCGCGGTGCGGCCGTCGAGTCCGGCCACGGCGCGGGCGCATTCTGCCAGCCGCGCACCCAGCACCGGGTGCTGCAGGTAGGCCCACGCCTCATCGATTCCGGTGATGGCATATTTCCGTGCGGTGGGGCTCTGCCCCAGTCCGGCGATCTGCGGGAACACGAACCACATCCAGTGGGTGCGCTTGGCGCCGCCCCGGAGTTCCGCCAGGGCGTGCTGGAACGTCCCGCCGGTGTCCTGGGCTGTCACAAACCGTTGCAGGTCGTACGGATCGTCCATGGTGGTCTCCTTGCTCCGGTGGCGGTGTGGCGGTTTTTCCATCCTAGGGCGGGGATTCGGACTGGGTCCGAAATAGCCGACGACGGCGGGCGGCTGCCTTGCTAAAGTCACCTTAGGGGCAGCGATCTCCGGCCGGTCCGCTGCTGGTTGACCGGCCACGGAAGGCGGGCGGCATGTTCGAACTCTTCACTGACACAAGTCTGGTGGAAGCCGGGCTGCTGCTCGCAACGTTCGTCCTGTGCTCCCTGATCGGCATTGAACGGCAGGTGCGGCAGAAGAGCGCCGGCTACCGGACCCACGTGCTGGTGGGCCTGGGCTCGTGTGCCTTCACCCTGGTGTCCGCCTACGGCTTCGCGTTCGTGATGGAACCCGGCGCCGTGCTGGACCCGTCCCGCATCGCCGCCCAGATCGTCAGCGGCATCGGGTTCCTGGGCGCCGGCGTCATCTTCAAGGGCCGGGACGTGGTCCGCGGCCTCACCACCGCCGCCACCATCTGGGTTTCCGCTGCCGTGGGCATGGCGTGCGGGGCGGGCATGGTGTCCCTGGCCGCGGTACTGACCGTCTTCCACCTCATCACGCTGTTCGTGATCGCCCCCGCCGTCCGCAAGATCCCGTCCGTGGACAGGAACCGGGTCATGCACATCGACTACGCCGACGGCCAGGGCGTGCTGCGGCAGATCCTCGAGATTGCCACCACCATGGGGTTCAGCTCCTCCATCCTGAACACCCGCCGCACCGGGGACGAACAGAAGCCGATGGTCTCGATGGAGGTACGGTTTTTCGGACGACACCCGCTGCGCAACCTGGTGATGCCGCTCATGGACCTGCACGGCGTCGCCAGCGTCACGGTCCGGGGCACCGATTCGAGCGAGGACGACGACGATGACGATGACGAAGAATGAGGCCCGGCCGCGGCCCCTGCCCGCGACCGGTCGCGCCCGCGGGTGACCGCTAAGAGCGAGCCCTTGGCCGGAACCGTCCGGATCCGGGTGTTGAGGGCCGACGATGCCGAGCTGCTGTGCGCCGCCTACGTAAGGAACCGGCAGCACCTGGCGCCCTGGGAGCCCCTGCGGGCCGAGGAGTTCTTCACCCCGGAGGGCCAGATGATGAGCGTCCAGTCCAAACTGTCCCTGTTCATCGCCGGATCCGATGTGCCGTGGGTCCTGACGGACAGCGGGGACATCGTGGGGATGATGACGCTCAGCGGCATCGTCCGGGGCCCCTTCCTCAGCGCCCACCTCGGGTACTGGGTGGCCAAGGACTACGGCGGGCGAGGGATCGGTTCGGCGGCGGCCGCCTTCGCTGTTGACGCAGGCCGGGACGACCTGGGGCTCCACCGCCTGCAGGCCGCGACGCTGCCGCACAACGCGGCGTCGCAGAAGATCCTCCGGCGCACGGGGTTCACGGAAATCGGCACGGCGCCCGCCTACCTCAACATTGCCGGCGCCTGGCAGGACCACATCCTTTTCCAGCGCATCCTGTACTGAGGCGCAGGATCCCTCCCGAAACACCGAAACACCGAAACACCGAAACACCGAAACACGGACGGCCTCTGCCGTGCGAGACTCTCCGGGTGACTGATGACTCCCGCGGGGCACTGCACCACGTCGAACTCTGGGTGCCGCATCTTGGCCGTGCCAAGGACGAATGGGGCTGGCTCCTGGCCCGGCTGGGCTACGAGGCGTACCAGGACTGGCAGCACGGGTGCAGCTGGCGGCGCGGGCCGACGTACATCGTGGTCGAGGAATCCCCGGCCCTGAACAGCCGCGTGCATGAGCGCACCGCCGCCGGACTCAACCATCTGGCGTTCCATGCCGGCAGCAGGCAGCAGGTGGACGCCCTGGCGGCAGACGCCGTCGGGCACGGCTGGCGCGAACTGTTCCCGGACAAATACCCGCATGCCGGCGGCCCGGACCATTTCGCCGCGTACCTGGTGAACTCAGACGGCTTCGAAGCCGAACTGGTCGCCACAAACTGACGCAGCGGACATAAGATTCTGCGGGCGCGCGGCACTCCGAACACCGGGCCTGCCGGACCGCGGCGACGCGGGTACCTTAAAGCCATGAGCATCTTCCTGGTCGGCGGTGGTCCGGACACCACAACAACTCCCGTCATCTTCGACCAGTTCGTGGCGGAGGTGGTGCACCGCGCGGGGGCCAGCCGGCCGCCGCGGATCGCCGTGGTCCTGGTTGACCACGAAGGCAGCGCCGCGTACTTCCTGCCGGCCTACCTGGAGCCGCTGAACCGCCGGCTGGCTTGTGACACGGTGCCCGTCCTGCTCCGCCGCGGGGAGCCCGTGGACCCCGGCGTGTTCGACGGCGTCGACGCGATTGTGGTCGGGGGAGGACCCACCCCGGTGTACGCCGAGGGCCTGCGTCCGGCGGGCGCCGCCATCCGCCAGGCCGTGCAGGCGGGCGTTCCGTACCTCGGGTTCTCTGCGGGTGCCATGATCGCGGGGGAACGGGCGATCGTGGGCGGCTACCTGGTCCGCGGCGCCGAGGTGTGCCCGGAGGACGCCTCCGAGGGGCTCGGCGAGGTGGAGCTCCGTGAGGGGCTTGGCCTCGTGCCGTTCGCCGTCGACGTCCACGCCGCACAGGCCGGCACGCTGGGCCGTGCCGTCGCCGCCGTCGTGCACGGCATGGCCGGGAAAGCCGTGGCCGTGGACGAGAACACGGCGCTGGTCCTGCCCCACCTCGATCCGGGGGAGCAGCGGGCCATCGGGAGCGGCAACTGCTGGCTGGTCCGCGGTCCCGGGCCACGGGCCACCGTCTCAATCCTTGGCAGCGTAGTTACTGGCGGGTAACATAGTCCCATGCACCTGCTTCTCCGCACGCTTCTCCTGCTCTTTACGTCCTCGCGCCGTCCGCCGCTGAGTATCTGGGACGAGGCGTCCCTGCCGCTGAAGGTCCTGCCCACCGACATTGACATCGCGATGCATGTCAACAACGGCATGTATTTCTCCCTGATGGATCTGGGCCGGTTCGACCTGATGGCCCGCAGCGGAACCTGGAAGGCCATGCGCCGCCGGGGCTGGAGCCCGGTGGCGGCGGGCGAAACCATCGCTTTCCGACGCTCCCTGCAGCTTTGGCAGCGGTACACGATCGAAACGAAGATCATCGGCCTGGACGAGAAGGCCATCTACTTTGAACAGCGCATGGTGGTGGACGGGGAAATCTATGCCCGTGCGTTCATCGCCACCCGTCTGGTCAGCAAGGGCAAGCCGGTCAGCCAGGAGGAGATCCTCCGTGAGTTCGGGGAGCCGCCGGCGGATCTGGTGCTGCCCGAATGGATCCACGAATGGCGCGAGACCAACGCCCTGCCCGGGGCGCGGCGGCCCGCGCCGCACGTCTGGGCCTGATCCCGCCCGGCGTTTATGCCCGACGCCGGGCGGCGGCTACGTCCCGACGTCGCGCCGGCTCAGGGCGAGTGCGCTGAGCGCCACGAGCGCGGCGGACAGTCCCCACAGCCAGGCCACGGACGCCCAGTCGGCCCCGTTGGCCACCGGGTTGTTGCCGTAAGCCCAGTTGTAGGGCGAGAAGTCCAGGAGCCACTCGACGTCCCTGCTCTGCCGCCCGACGGCGTTGAACACGTATCCCAGGACGCCGACGGCGGCCCCGGCGGCCAGCCCGAACGTGTTCCGTCCCGTCACCGTCCCGGCGCACAGCGCCGTGGTGCCGGAGAGCATGGTCAGCCCGGCGAACAGCACCGAGGTGCCCAGGAGGTTCTCCGGCCTGATGTCCAGCTCCGCGGAATCGTTCAGGAGCAGGATGAGCACGGACACGAGCCCGGCGAGGAGCAGCACACGCACCAGGATGGCCAGCGCCCGTTCCAGGACCACCTGCGTCCGGGTCACGCCGTGCGCCAGGGTGAGTTCCAGCTGGCCCGACTCCTCGTCCCCGCCCACCGCCGCCGCACCCCAGGCCACCGACGCGATGGTCATCAGCAGGAAGCCGATCAGCCCGAACATGGTGGCCTGGGTGTAGCCGGGGCCCGAGGTGATCTGGTCGTAGTTGAGCGCCTTGATCATCTCCGGCGGGAAGGCCTTCATCACCTCCTGCATTTCCGGGCTTCCGCCGATCGAGGGGTAGAGCGGAAGGTAGAGAAAGATCGTGGCGGCGAGCCCTGCCGCCCACCCGAGTGTGGAACGCCAGGAATCCACGAACGCCCGCCGGAACAGCGGCAGCGGCTTTGTCATGCCCCGCGCCCCTTCCGCCGGCGGCGTCCGGCGCCGGCGCTTCCGGCACCGCCGCCGTTCCCGTTGCTGCGGATGGTGCCGTAGAGCGCCAAGACGGACTCCTCCAGGTCCGGCTCCTCAAGCACCAGTTCGGTGAGCTGCAGGGAGGCCAGGGCCTGGAGCAGCGGCTGGATCGCGCCGCCCAGTGTGGCGGTGAGCTCGACGCCGTCGCCCGCGGGCAGCACCTCAAGCTGCCCGACGCCGGGCACCCGGGCCAGCAGCGCGCCGGCGTCGGCCGCTGAAATCCCGGTAGCCGCCAGGCGCAGGTGCCGCACCGCGCCCTCCCGCAGGCTGTCCACGGTGGCGACCGTGATGATCCGTCCGTCGCGGAGGATGGCCACCTGGTCCGCGGCCTGCTGGATTTCACTGAGGACGTGGGAGCTCAGGAAGACGGTCTGCCCGTTGGCCTGGGCCTCCCGGACCATGGCCAGGAATTCCTGCTGCACCAGGGGATCCAGCCCGCTGGTGGGTTCATCCAGCACCAGCAGTTCGGGATCGTGCATAAAGGCCTGTACCAGCCCCAGCTTCTGCTTGTTGCCCTTGGAGAGCTTGCGGATGTTGCGGTCCAGGTCCAGGCCCAGCCGCTCCGCCAGGGCGTCGATCCGGCCCGGCCGGACGGGTCCGCTGATGTCCGCGTAGTGGGCCAGCAGGGTCCGGCCGGTGACCCGGCCCTCCAGGAACAGTTCGCCGGGGAGGTAGCCGATCCGGCGGCGGAGCTCCGGGCCGGCATGCCTGGGGTCCTGCCCCAGCACCAGAGCCGTGCCAGCGGTGGGCCGAATGATGTCGAGGAGGCACCGCATGACGGTGGTCTTGCCCGCGCCGTTGGGGCCGATCACGCCGAACACGGACCCCTTCTCGATCCCGAAACTGACCGCGTGCAGCACTTCGCGGCGGCCGAATTTCTTGGTCAGGGAGCGGACGGCGATGGCCTGGCTGGTGGTGGTTCCGGTGTCGGGAGGCATGCCGCAGATGATAGGCGCCGGTTCCCTGCGGGGCCAGAGCCGGAGGCCCCGCGGCCGCGGGCGGGGTGCGCCGGGGGCGCCGGCGGGAGCTGTCACATGGATGTGCCAACAGCGAAATGCAGGGGACAAGCCGGGACGGCTCGCGTACCGTTGACCCATGGCTACCGTTGACATTACAGGTGAACAGTTCGCATCTACCGTGGAGGACAACGACATTGTCCTCGTCGATTTCTGGGCCGAATGGTGCGGCCCGTGCAAGCAGTTCGGCCCCACTTACGCCGCAATCTCCGAGAAGCACCCGGACGTGGTCTTCTCCAAGGTGGACACCGAGGCCGAGCAGCAGCTCGCCGCCGAGGCCGGCATCACGTCCATCCCGACCCTGATGGCGTTCCGCGAAAAGGTGCTGGTGTTTTCCCAGCCCGGCGCCCTGAACGCCCAGCAGCTGGAGCAGGTGGTGGAAGCCGTCAAGGGCCTCGACATGGAGGAAGTCCACGCCCACGTGGCCCGGTCCCAGGCCGAGGCTGCCGCCGCAGCAGGCAAGCAGGACGGCAGCCAGATTCCGGAGGCCTAGGCCCTCCCGTCTAATTTACTGACACAGCAACGCGGAGCCACTCCGCGCCCGTGGTCCCCGGACCGCCCGGCGCGGATTGGCTCCGCGTTGTTTTTGTTCGTGGTTCCGGGCCGTGCCCGGCGTTGGCTAGAGCCGGACCAGCTGGACCGGCTCGGCCAGGAGGGCGCTAAGGGACTCGTTGAGGTCCTGCACCGCGGTGCCCTTGGAGTGCTTGTCCAGGTCCTCCTGCGAGGCCCACTGCTCGGTCAGCACCAGCCGGTCCTCCGTGGCCTCGGTGAGCTCATACCGGATGCAGCCGGGCTCGTTGACCACCTCGTCGATCGCGATCTCCAGCGCGAGCTTCACACGGAAGAACTCGCCGTCGTTGGGGATAAAGATGGCCTGCAGGTCAATGGGTGCGCTCATGGATTTCACAATACCGGGCCACGGTTTTTCTTCCGAAAAAATTTCCTAGGACATCCAAGCTTTAGTCTTTTTTTGGCGTCCGAGTGTTGGTAGCGTCACACCATGCTTTCATATACAGCCGGGGACACTGACGTCCCGCTGCTCGAGGAAACCATCGGTGACAACTTCGAACGGATGGTGGCCAGGTTCCCGTACCAGGACGCCCTGATCGAGGCCGCGGCCGTGCCGGGCGCGGAAGCCCGGCGCTGGAGCTACACCAAGCTGAACGACGACGTCGACCGGGTGGCCCGCGCGCTGCTGGCCCTGGGCGTGGCCAAGGGCGAACGGATCGGCATCTGGAGCCCGAACTGCGCCGAGTGGACCATCCTGCAGTACGCCACGGCCAAGATCGGCGCTGTCCTCGTCAACGTCAATCCCGCCTACCGCAGCCATGAACTGGAGTTTGTGGTCAAGCAGAACGGCATGCGGATGCTGGTGGCGGCCCCCTCGGACCGCAACAGCGACTACACCGGCATGGCGCGGCAGGCGCTCGCCGAATGCCCCGAACTGCGCGAACTGGTGTTCCTGCCCGACGCCGGCCAGCCCGGCCTCACTGCCGGCGTCCCCGGCACTGACGCCGAGCGCACCTGGGCGGAACTGCTCAGGCGGGCCGACGACGTCGCCCATTCCACGCTGAAAGCGCGCATGGCAGAGCTTGACCCGCACGACGCGATCAACCTGCAGTACACCTCCGGCACCACGGGATTCCCCAAGGGTGCCACGCTCTCGCACTACAACATCCTGAACAACGGCTACTCGATCGGCGAGCTGCTGGGGTACACCGAGCACGACCGCGTGGTGCTGCCGGTGCCGTTCTACCACTGCTTCGGCATGGTGATCGGAAACCTGGCCGCCCTCAGCCACGGCTCCGCCACCATCATCCCGGGCCGCGGCTTCAGCCCCGCCGCGGCGCTGGAGGCCGTGCAGGACTTCGGCGGAACGTCCCTCTACGGCGTGCCGACCATGTTCATCGCCGAACTGGCCCTGCCGGACTTCGCGTCCTACGACCTGTCCACCCTGCGCACCGGGGTGATGGCGGGCTCGCTGTGCCCCATCGAGGTGATGAACCGGGTCATTGCGGAGATGAACATGCGCGACGTGGCCATCTGCTACGGCATGACCGAGACCTCCCCGGTGTCCACCATGACCCGCGACGGGGACACCCTGGCCCAGCGGACCGAAAGCGTGGGCCGGACCATGCCGCAGCTCGAAAGCCAGGTGGTGGACCCGGTGACCGGCGAGGTGCTGGAGCGTGGCGAGATCGGCGAGCTGTGCACCCGCGGGTACTCCGTGATGAAGGGCTACTGGAACCAGCCGGACAAAACCGCCGAGGCGATTGACGCCGAGGGCTGGATGCACACCGGGGACCTGGCCCGCATGGACCAGGACGGCTACATCGTGATCGAGGGCCGGATTAAGGACATGGTGATCCGCGGCGGCGAGAACGTCTACCCCCGTGAGATCGAGGAGTTCCTCTACACGCATCCGGCCATCCAGGACGTGCAGGTGATCGGGGTGCCGGACGCCAAATACGGCGAGGAGCTGATGGCCTGCATCATCCTCAAGCCGGGCGCCGAGCCGCTGGACGCCGGCGGCGTGGCTGATTTCTGCCGCGGGAAACTGGCGCACTACAAGATCCCGCGGTACGTGGACGTGCGCGAGAACTTCCCGATGACCGTCTCCGGAAAGATCCGCAAGGTGGACATGCGGCAGGAAGCGGTGGCCCGGCTGGGACTCTGACTCCAACGCGGGGTCACTTAGCGCCTGTAAGTGGCCCCCTGATGGGCCGGAAGTGACCCCGCGTTGGGGTGCTTCCCTCCGGCCTGTGGATAACCTCTGCAGCGGGAATTGTCCGCGGCCACAATGGTGCGCATGGTCCGCATTGTGCCCCTCCCCGCAAGTCTTGCCCGGACGCCGTTTACCGTTTACGAGTCACGCCTGCTGGGTGTCCCGCCCAAACGGCTGCGGGCAAAGGACCTGTCCGACGGCGGCCGGCTCATCTACCTGCCCGCCGGCGGGCATGTGGGGATTATCGAACGCGCCCGGGTGCTGGCCGCCGCCACCCCCGGAGCCTGGGTGTCCCACGAAACCGCCGCCGTCCTGACCTTGCTGGGCCTGCCGCCGTGGCTGGGGGACTGCGCCAGCATCCACCTCAGCAAGCCGCATGAACTGCCCAGGGTCCGCCGGGCCGGAGTGGTAGGCCACCGCGTCCGGTGCCACCCGGGGGAACTGACCGACGTCGACGGCATTCCCGTGACGGCGCCGCCGCGGACGTGGCTGGATCTGGCCGCCGTCCTGCCGCTCAACTACCTCATCGCTTTAGGGGACCAGATCATCCGCATACCCTGTCCCGGACTCGAACAGAGGTCTGAACCGTACGCGGAGAAGGAAGGGCTGCGCCTGCTCATCCGGCAGCATCCCAACATGAAGGGTGTCCAGAAAGCCAGGCTGGCCCTGGAGGAGATGCGGGTGGGGGCCGACTCCTTTCCGGAGACCTTCCTGCGGCTGGCCATCCTGGATGCGCGGCTGCCCGAGCCGGAGCTGCAGGTGAAGCTTGATCCAAGTGACCGGCGCTCGCCGGCTGCAGACCTGGGGTACCGGCGGTACCGGATCGCTGTGCAGTACGACGGCGCCACCCACCTCACGCGGGAACAGCAGTCACGGGACAACCGGCGGGACGAAGCATTCCTCAGCGCCGGGTGGGCGTACTTCAAGGTCAATGCCGACGACCTGGCCGAGGGCTTCGAAAGCGTCATCGCCCGGATCAAGAGGACCCGGCCCCGTCGCGTGTGACCCACCCCAGGCAACGCGGGGTCACTTGGCGCCCATAAAGAGCCCCCGGATGGGCCGGGAGTGACCCCGCGTTGCTTTGTGGCGCGCGTCAGTGGCCCCGGTGGTCCTGGATGGTCATGCGGGGGCCGAAGGTGGGCTTGCGGAAGCCGCTGAGGCCGATCATCCGGACCACGCGCTGCCGGTGGCCCGCCCACGGCGCGAGCAGCCGGAGCATCCCGGCGTCGTCGGTCCGGCGGCCGGTCAGCGCCGCCCCCACATACGCCGCGAGGTGGTAGTCGCCCACCGAAATCGAGTCCGGGCAGCCGTGTGTGCGCTGCACGACCTCCGCCGCCGTCCACACCCCGATGCCGGGGATGGTCTGCAGCTTCGCCGAGGCCTCCACGGCCGGCAGCGGGGCGAGGCGTTCCAGCGCGGCGGCGGAGCGCAGCGCGCGCATGATGGTGGCCGAGCGCTGCGGACCCACGCCGGCCTTGTGCCATTCCCACGAGGGGATGCGCAGCCACTGCTCGGGCGTGGGCGCCACCAGCAGGTTCTCCGGCGCGGCCGTTCCCGCGCCGGGCGCCGGCGTCCCGTACCGGTACATCAGGTAGCGGTAGCCGCGCCGGGCCTCGATTACGGTGACCTTCTGCTCCAGGATGGTGGGCACCAGGGCGTCCACCAGCCGGCCGGTGGAGGGCAGCCGGACCGCCGGGTGACGGCGCCGGGCCTCAGTGACCATCCGGGGGAGCGTGGCGTGGAACGCGGGCTCGTCAAACGCGGACCAGTCGTCGTCGCAGCCCAGCAGCCGGGGCGCGGACGCCACGGCGTCGGCGGCGCCGGGACCCCAGCCCTGGACGTCGACGGCGGGGTGCGCCGCGGATGAGCCGGGCGGATAGACCGCGGCCAGCCGGAGCGTGGCCGGGCCCGACGGCGTGGTGAACGCCATCCAGAAGCCGCCCGGCGCGGTGCGGATGGACGGATCGCCGAGCCCCCGCAGGAGCGTGCCGAGGGTCCGCGACAGATCGAACGGACCGCCCGGGTGCCACCGCAGCGAGGCGTCTGCCGCGGCGGCCAGGCCGGCGGGCACGTCTGCAATGGTCATCTGTCCATGATTCCACGAACGCCTGACAGCAACAGGAGCCGCCCGTCCCGGGCAGCCGCCGGAGGGCCCTTAACGCGCGGGTGGCGCGGGACTAGACTGCGGCTGTGGCGTGGAGCCACCACGCCTGCCCGAAGGCCCCATCCCTGTTGTGAGGAGCGTGTGATGGCTGGTGGAGTTGTACATTTTGAGATCCCCGCGGACGACGAGGGCCGCGCGCGGGAGTTCTACAGTTCGGCGTTCGGCTGGACCATCAATGCGCTGCCGGAAATGGGGTACGCCATGCTCCTGACCACGCCGTCGGATGAAACCGGCGCGTCGTCCGTGCCGGGGTCCATCAACGGCGGCATGTTCCGCCGCGAAGGGCACCTCACCTCGCCGCTGGTCACCGTGGACGTGGACGACATTGACGCGTCGCTGGAGAAAATCAACGCCCTCGGCGGCAGCACCGTCCAGCCGCGGCAGCAGGTCGGCAGCATGGGCTGGGCCGCCTACTTCCGGGACACGGAAGGCAACGTCATCGGCCTGTGGCAGAACGCCGAACCGGAATCGGAATCCGCAGCCGGGTCCGCGGACGCCGCCCGAAACGACACCGGCGCCTGAGGCGCCCACCCTGCCCCCGGAGCCGGGTGGGCATGCCGGCAGGGTCAGGGCATGCCCGAGGCGAGCCAGAGCGCCACAACGGCCAGCGGGACTGTCAGCACGACGGCGGCGAGCCCGGCGAGTGCGAACCCGCCCCAGCGGATTTCGACGTTGAGCGAGCGGAGCCGCTCGTGCCAGAGCAGCGTGGCCAGCGACGCCCACGGGGTTACCAGCGGGCCCAGGTTCACGCCGATCAGCAGGGCCGCGAGCCGCACCGGCGAGTCGCCCACCGGTTCCAGGGCGAGGTAGGCCGGCAGGTTGTTCACGGCGTTCGCGGCGCCGGCGCCCAGGCCTGCCAGCTGCAGCAGGGCGGGCAGGCTTTCGCCGGAGCTGGCGATTCCGGTCAGGAACTCGGTCAGGCCGTTTGCGTGCAGCGCTTCCACCACCATAAAGAGCCCGGCCGTGAGCATCAGCGGCCGCCAGGGAACCATGGACCAGTGCAATGCCGTGCGGCGGCGCCACAGGAACAGGCCCAGCAGGACGGCGGCCGCCGCCATCGCCGGGATCTGGACGGGCACGCCGGAGACCAGCGCGGGCAGAAGCACCGCCATGACTCCCGACGCCGCGTACAGCAGCACCCTGTCCCGCGGCTTGTGCACCGGCTGCGGCCCGTACCGGCCGGAGAGGTCCTTCCGGAACGCCAGCCACAGGAGCCCGATCGGAACCAGGATCCCCACCAGGGCCGGCGCCCAGACCAGGCCGGCGAAGCCCGCCGGGCTCAGGTTGAGCCGGTCCTGGGCCAGCAGGTTGGTCAGGTTGGAGACCGGCAGCAGCAGCGACGCGGTGTTCGCCAGCCAGATGGTGGTCAGGGCGAAGGGCAGCGGGGGAATCCGGGCATGGACCGCCAGCAGCACCACCACCGGCGTCACCAGCACCGCCGTCGTATCGAGGGACAGGAACAGGGTGGAGACGGTGGCCAGGCCCACCACCAGCAGCCACAGCAGGAACACCCGGCCGCGGCCCAGGGCGGCGAGGCGGTCCGTCACCACCCGGAACAGCCCGGCGTCGTCCACCATTTCCGTCACCAGGGACATGGCCACCACAAACGCCAATACCGGGACGGTGCGCCCGGCCAGTTCCTCGAACGCCGGCCACGGCAGGAAGCCGGTGAACAGCGCGGCACAGCCTGCCGCCAGCATCCCGGCAGGGAGCAGATAACTCTTGAGCCTCATCGGCCGGACCCACGCTTCACCGCCTCATCTTCGCACCCGATGCCCGGAGCAGGCCGCCCCGGCGTGCGCGAATCCGCCCCGGGCCGGTGGAGACGGTAACTTTGTACCTATGAAGTACGCCCAGTCCGTTCTGGACCTCATCGGCAATACGCCGCTCGTCAAGCTGCAGCACGTTACCGACGGCATCGGGGCCACGGTCCTGGTGAAGCTGGAATACCTGAACCCCGGCGGTTCCATCAAGGACCGCATCGCGGTCAAGATGATCGAGGAGGCCGAACGCACCGGCAAGCTCCAGCCCGGCGGCACCATCGTGGAACCCACGTCCGGGAACACCGGCGTCGGCTTGGCCCTGGTGGCCCAGCAGAAGGGCTACCGCTGCATCTTCGTGGTGCCGGACAAGGTGGGCGAGGACAAGCGCGCCGTGCTCCGGGCCTACGGCGCCGAGGTGGTGGTGACGCCCACCGCCGTCGCCCCCGACAGCCCGCAGAGCTACTACGGCGTCTCGGACCGGCTGGTCCGGGAGATCCCCGGCGCGTACAAGCCCGACCAGTTCTCCAACCCCGCCGCCCCGGCCAGCCACTACGAAACCACCGGGCCGGAAATCTGGCGCGACACGGACGGCCGCATCACCCACTGCGTGATCGGCGCCGGCACCGGCGGCACCATCACCGGCACGGGCCGGTATCTCAAGGAAGTTTCCGCGGACCGCGCACAGTCTGACGGCGGCATGGTCAAGATCATCGGCGCGGACCCGGCGGGCTCGGTCTACTCCGGCGGCACCGGCCGGCCGTACTTCGTCGAGGGTGTCGGCGAGGACATGTGGCCAGCCAACTACGACAAGACCGTTCCGGACGGCGTCATCGCCGTCAGCGACGCCGAGTCCTTCGAGATGACGCGCCGGCTGGCCCGCGAAGAAGGGCTGCTGGTGGGCGGTTCCTCCGGCATGGCCGTGGTGGCCGCCCTGCAGGTCGCCAAGGACCTGCCGGACGACGCCGTCGTGGTGGTCATCCTGCCGGACTCCGGCCGCGGCTACCTGGCCAAAATCTTCAACGACCAGTGGATGCGGTCCTACGGCTTCCTGGCCAGCGGCGACGAAGCCTCTGTGGGGGAGATCCTCAAGGCCAAGACCGGGGAACTGCCGGACCTGGTCCACATCCACCCCAACGAGAGCGTCCGCGACGTCATCAACATCATGAACGAGTTCGGCGTCTCGCACATCCCGGTGCTGTCCCAGGAACCGCCCGTGGTGATGGGCGAGGTCCTCGGCGCCGTGGACGAGCGCACCCTGACCGCGAAACTGTTCCGCGGCGAGGCCAAACTGTCGGACAAGATCTCCGAACACATGGAGGCCCGGCTGCCCGTGATCGGCTCGCTCGAATCGATCACCACGGCCCGTGAACTCCTCTCCGACTCGGACACCCTCATGGTGACGTTCGTCGGCGCGCCGGTGGGGATCCTGACCCGCCACGACCTGCTCGCCTACCTGAGCAACTGACCTGCAACTGACCGCCCACTGACCCGGACATCCGGCCGCCTCCCGGGGCGGCCGCCGGCCGAAAGGAACGCACATGTCTTTGCCAGAAAACCCCTCCGCCCACGGCTTTAACACCCGCGCCGTGCACGCAGGCCAGGCCTTCGAGCCGCGTACCGGCGCCGTGGTGCCGCCCGTGCACTTCTCCTCCACCTACGCGCAGGAGGCGA
Organism: Arthrobacter sp. EPSL27; assembly: GCF_001512305.1. Classification (GTDB taxonomy): domain Bacteria; phylum Actinomycetota; class Actinomycetes; order Actinomycetales; family Micrococcaceae; genus Arthrobacter. The sequence continues at coordinate 904,216 of NZ_LNUT01000005.1, read as the reverse complement.
TCGGCGTGCTCCGCGACGGCTACGAGTACGGCCGCGGCACCAACCCCACCCGTGACTCCCTGCAGGAACAGCTCGCGGCGCTGGAAGGCGGCACCGCCGCGTTCTCCTTCAGCTCCGGCCTGGCCGCCGAGGACTCGATGATCCGCGCGCTGACCCGCCCGGGCGACCACATCGTGCTCGGCAACGACGCCTACGGCGGCACCTACCGGCTGATCAGCCGGGTGCTGGGGGAGTGGGGCATCGGCAACACCCCGGTGGACATGTCCAACCTTGACGCCGTGGCCGCGGCCGTGGCGGCCAGCAAGACCCGCCTTGTGTGGGTGGAGACGCCGTCGAATCCGATGATGAAAATCACCGACATCGCCGCGCTCGCCAAGGTGGCGCACGACGCCGGGGCCCTCCTCGTGGTGGACAACACCTTCGCCTCGCCGTACCTGCAGAACCCGCTGGCCCTCGGCGCCGACGTGGTGGTGCACTCCACCACCAAGTACATCGGCGGGCACTCCGACGTCGTGGGCGGCGCCATCATCGTCAAGGACGCCGAGCTCGCCGAAAAGATCGGCTTTGTGCAGTTCGCCGTCGGTGCCATCTCCGGCCCGATGGACGCCTTCCTCACCACCCGCGGGCTCAAGACCCTCGGGGTACGGATGGACCGGCACAGCGACAACGCCCAGGCGGTGGCCGAGTGGCTGCTGGAGCGCCCCGAGGTGGAGGCCGTGCTGTACCCGGGCCTGCCCTCGCACCCCGGCCACGAGCTGGCCCGCAAGCAGATGAAGAAGTTCGGCGGCATGATCTCCGTGCAGTTCAAGGGCGGCGAGGCGGCGGCACGCACCGTGGCCGAATCGACCTCCGTTTTCACCCTCGCGGAGTCCCTCGGCGGCATCGAATCCCTGATGAACTACCCCTCGGAAATGACGCACGCCTCCGTCAAGGGCACCGAGCTGGCCGTCCCCGTCAACCTGATCCGGCTCTCCTGCGGCATCGAGGACGTCGAGGACCTCATCGCCGACCTGGAGCAGGCGTTCTCCAAGATCGCCGCTGCGGCCGGCGAGTAAAGGCAGTTCAGCACCCGTGACCATCACCACCACCAGGGCCACGCCCTCCACCATGCGCGGCTGGCTCGCGACGGCGGCCGGCGCGCTCGCCGTCGTCGTCGCCCTGGTGGTGCTCTACTCGTCCTACATCCCGCTGATGAACGACTTCGAGGTCTACTTCTACGGCGGTACCCGTGTGCTGCAGACCGGCGAGACGGGCGTCAACGAGCTGTACGCGCCCCGGGACGGGCTGCCGTTCACGTACCCGCCGTTCGCCGCGCTGCTCTTCGCGGCCATGGCGACGCTGGGCCAGGGCGGCGGCAGCCTGGTGTTCATCACCACCGCGCTGCTCGGCGCCGGGGTGGTGTCCGCCTGGCTGGCACGGCACTACTTCCGCCTCGGCACGTGGCGGAACGCCGCCGCCGACTGGCGGTTCCGGGCCGTGGCCCTGGCCGGGACCGCGGCGATCCTGCTCCTGGGGCCCTGGCGGGACACCTTCGACTTCGGGCAGATCAACATCATCCTGATGGGCCTGATCCTGGCCGACTTCGCGCTCTACGGGAAATCCCGGGCCGGGGAGATGCGCTGGCCCGCGGGTCTGCTGATTGGAATTGCTGCCGGCATCAAGCTGACCCCGCTCGCGTTCGGGCTGTACTTCCTGGTCCGCCGGGACTTCAAGGCCCTCGGCTGGATGGCGGCCGGCTTCTTCGGCTCGATTGGCCTGGCCTGGGCCATCCTGCCCACCGCGTCGGTCACCTTCTGGACCAAGATCCTGCCGGACACCGGACGGATCGGCGGACCGGCCTACGTGGACAACCTCTCCCTCAAGGGACTGCTGCTGCACCTGGGCCTCCCGGACAGCAGCTCCACCAGCCTGCTGTGGCTGGTGCTGTCCCTGGCGCTGGCCGCACTGGCCGCGCTGGTGATCGCGTGGGCCGTGGCCGCGGACGAGAACTTCGTCGCCGTGTCCGCGACCGCCGTGTTGATGCTCCTGGTCAGCCCGGTGTCCTGGTCCCACCACTGGGTATGGATGGCCGTGGCACTGCCCTGCATGGGCTTCGCGATCCACCGGGTGCCGTCCCGGGACGGCCGGATGCGCCTCGCCGGGTGGATCATCGTGGCGTTCTCGGCCCTCGCGTTCTACCTGACCCCCAAGTACCTGTCGGTGATGGCCGGCGCGGCCGAGTGGGGCAAGGATCCCCAGACCCAGTGGCAGCTCACGGTGGCGAGCCTCGGCGTAGTGTGCGGCATGGCCATGCTGGTCTACTGGGCGCTGGCGTACCGTCCCTCCCGCGCCGCGCTCCGCCCGGTGCTGTAACCCCGCCCGGCCAGTCCCGCTGTAACCCCGCCAGCCCCGCGAGTTGGCATTTCGCGGCAATGTTACGCGGCAACACTGCCGCGAACTGCGAACTCAGCGCGAGCTCTAGCTTTCTTCAAGAGAGTCAGCTAGCTTGGTGCCCATGCCACTCCGATCCGACTGGTCCCAGAGGACCTGCAGCCTGGCCCGCGGCCTGGACGTCCTTGGCGACCCGTGGGGCATGCTGGTGCTCCGCGAGGTCTTCTTCGGCAACGGCCGCTTCGACGCCATGAAGTCCCGGCTGGGGGCGGCGGATTCCGTCCTCTCCAAACGCCTGCAGGACCTCGTCGACGCGGGGCTCCTCACCCGGCGCCCGTACGACGACGGCGGCCGCACCCGCCAGGAGTACGTGCTCACCGACAAGGGCGAGGATGCCCTGCCGGTGCTCAACGCCGTCGCGATCTGGTCCGAGAAGCACCTGCCCGCGCCCTCGGAACAGGCCCACATGTATGTGGTCCACACCGGATGCGGCGCGCGCACCACATCCGCGGACACCTGCACCGGCTGCGGCGAGCGGCTGACGGTGCGCAACACCAGCTGGCACAGCCCGGTCAGGACCCCGCGGCCGGTCCCGCTCGCCGCTGCCGCCCCCGCACCCGCCATCCACCCGAACGGACCTGCCGCATGAGCGCCCCCGAGACCACCCTCCTCCCCGCGCCGAAACGGCGGATCCACCCGGCCTGGATAGTGGCCGCGGTGGCCTTCCTGGCCTTGGTCGGGGCAGCGGGGTTCCGGGCCGCGCCGGGTGTGCTGATGGTGCCGCTGCAGGACGAGTTCGGCTGGTCCACCACGGTGCTGTCGGCCGCGGTCAGCATCAACCTGGTGCTCTTTGGCCTCACGGCACCCTTCGCCGCGGCGCTGATGGAGCGCTTTGGCATCCGGGCCGTCACCGCCGTCGCTCTCCTGCTGATCGCCGCCGGCAGCGCCCTGACCGTGCTGGTCACGCAGTCCTGGCAGATCCTGCTCACGTGGGGGCTACTGATCGGGCTCGGGACCGGGTCCATGGCGCTGGTCTTCGCCGCCACCATCGCCAACACCTGGTTCGTCAAAAGCCGCGGGCTGGTCATTGGCATCCTCACCGCGGGCAGCGCCGCCGGTCAGCTCGTGTTCCTGCCGTTCATCGCCGCCCTGGCCCAGGACCCGGGCTGGCGGCAGGCGTCCATGCTGATCGCCGCCGGGGCGCTGGCCGTGGTGCCGCTGGTGCTGAGGTTCCTGAAAAACTCACCCGCCGACGCCGGCGTCCTGCCCTACGGCGCCGAGCCCGGCGACGAGTCTCTGCCCGCGCCGGGCAGCGCAGCCGCCGGCGAACCCCGCCAGAACGCCGCCGTCCGCGCACTCCAGGTGCTGCGGAGGGCCAGCAAGGTGCGGACCTTCTGGGCCCTTGTTGCCGGGTTCGCCATCTGCGGCGCCACCACCAACGGCCTGATCGGCACCCACTTCATCCCCTCCGCCCACGACCACGGCATGGCCCAGACCACCGCGGCGGGCCTGCTGGCCGTCGTCGGGATCTTCGACATCGTGGGGACCATCGCCTCCGGCTGGCTGACGGACCGCTTCAATCCGCGGATCCTGCTCGCGGTCTACTACCAGTTCCGCGGCATCGGCCTGCTGGTGCTGCCCCTCCTGCTCAGCGCCACCGTGCAGCCCAGCATGATCGTCTTTGTGGTGATCTACGGGCTGGACTGGGTGGCCACCGTGCCGCCGACTGCCGCCATCTGCCGCCAGGTCTTCGGCGCGGACGGCAGCGTGGTGTTCGGCTGGGTGTTCGCCGCCCACCAGCTCGGCGCGGCCGCGGCGGCGCTGGGAGCCGGCGCGATCCGGGACGCCACTGGCCAGTACACCTACGCCTGGTTCGCCGCCGCAGCGATGTGCACCATCGCCGCCGTCGTGAGCGCCACCATCCGCAAGGACACCGCCGCGAAGGACACCGCCGCCGTCCCCGCCTAGGTTATGGGCGCGGTGCTGCGGCAGGGGTTCCGCCCCGCACAGCGCCCGGGCGCTAGGCTGGTCCGCATGCATGCCGCCCCCGACGCCAACCAGCCGCCCCCGCCCGCAGCCCCGCCGCGGAAGACAGCCCTCGTGACCGGCGTCGGCCGGCTGGCGGGCCTCGGCGCCGGCATCGCGCGCCGGCTCGCCGCCGACGGCTGGGACCTGGTGCTGACGTACTGGCAGGACTATGACGCCCGCATGCCGTGGGGCGTCCAGCCGGACGACGTCGAACGGCTCACCGCCGAGCTGCAGGCCACCGGCGCCGCCGTGGTGGCCCTGCCGGCCGATTTCGAAGACCCGCAGGCCGTTGCCCGCCTGATGGAGGCCGCCGCGGCGGAGGCCGGGCCGCTGCAGGGCCTGGTGCTCAGCCACGCCGAATCCGTGGACTCGGGCATCCTGGACACCACGCTGGAGAGTTTCGACCGGCACTTCGCCGTGAATGCCCGGGCCAGCTGGCAGCTGATCGCGGCGTTTGCGCGGCAGGTCCCGGACGGCGGCGGCGCAGTGGTGGCGCTGACCAGCGACCACACCGCTTTCAACCTGCCCTACGGCGCGTCCAAGGGGGCGCTGGACCGGATTGTGATCGCGGCCGCGCGGGAACTCGGCCCGCAGGGGATCAGCGCCAATGTCCTCAACCCGGGCCCGGTGGATACCGGCTGGATGGATGACCAGTTGCGGGAGGACCTGGCCGCGCGCCATCCCGGCGGCCGGCTCGGCACGCCGGCGGATGTGGCCGGGACGGTGGCGTTCCTGCTCTCGCCCGAGGGCCGGTGGGTGTCCGGCCAGCTGGTCAAGGCCGACGGCGGCTTCTCCGCCTGATGCGCCCGCCCGCCCCCGCCGAGTTGGCACTTGACGGCAGTCGCGGCGCGCAACACTGCCGCGAAGTGCACACTCGACGCCGGGTCGGCTAGCGGAAGGCGGCCAGCCCGGTGATGTGCTGGCCGAGGACCAGGGTGTGCACCTCGTCGGTGCCTTCGTAGGTCCGCACGGACTCCAGGTTGGCGGCGTGCCGCAGCGGCGAATGGTCCAGGGTAATGCCGTTGCCGCCCAGGATGGTCCGGGCCTCGCGGGCGATCGCGATGGCCTCCCGCACATTGTTCAGCTTGCCGAACGAGATCTGCTCCGGGCGGAGCTTCCCGGCGTCCTTGAGCCGGCCCAGCTGCAGCGCCAGCAGCGTGCCTTTCTGGATTTCCAGCAACATGTTCACCAGCTTCTCCTGGGTCAGCTGGTACCCGGCCAGCGGCCGGCCGAACTGCAGCCGCTCCTGCGAGTACCGCAGTGCCGCCTCGTAGGAATCCCGGGCGGCGCCCATGGCACCCCAGGCGATACCGTACCGTGCCTCGTTCAGGCAGCTGAAGGGACCGCGCAGCCCGCTGGCTGCCGGCAGCAGGGCCTCGGGGCCCAGCCGGACGCCGTCGAACGCCACATCGCACTGGATCGAGGCGCGCATCGAGAGCTTCTGCCCGATCGGCGTCGCGGTGACGCCCGGGGTGCCGGCGGGGACGAGGAAGCCGCGCACGCCGTCGTCGGTCATGGCCCACACCACCAGGACGTCCGCCACCGAGGCGAGCCCGATCCAGCGTTTGGCGCCGTCCAGGATCCAGCCGGCGGAGTCACCGGTACCGTCGCGGCGGGCGAAGGTCTTCATCGCGGCGGGGTCGGAGCCGGCGGTGGGCTCGGTCAGGGCGAAGCAGCCGATCAGCTCGCCGGCGGCCATCCGGGGGAGCCACTCCTGTTTCTGGTCCTCCGAGCCCCACTTGTGGATGGCGGTCATGGCCAGCGAGCCCTGCACGGAGACAAAGGTGCGGATGCCGGAATCGCCCGCCTCCAGTTCCATCGCGGCCAGGCCGTATTCGACGGCGGAGCGGCCCGGGCAGCCGTAGCCCTCCAGGTGCATGCCGAGGACGCCGAGTTCGCCCAGTTCCGGCGCCAGCTCCAGCGGGAAGACGCCGTCCTCGTACCAGGCAGCGATGCCCGGGCGGATCCGCTGTTCGGTGAAGTCGCGGACGCGCTCCCGCACGCCGAGCTCAGCGGCGCTCAGCAGCGAATCGATGGCCAGGATGTCGGACACATCGGAACCAGTGGAGGCGGGGGAGAGGCGGGCGTCGTTGCTCATTTCAGCATCCTACGGTCTGGCCCGTCCGGCGGCCCGGCAGGGGGACATGTCCAACCCGGTTGCCTCCCGGCGGCGACGCGGGGTCCCGGCCTACACTGGTGCCATGGACACCGCATCCGTTCTCGCCGTCTGCCGCGTACACCAGCTGCTGGATGACCCGGGCAGCGTCGGCGTGACAGCGATCGACAAGCGTCCCGCCGAGGGGCCGGTCAAGGTGCACCGGCTGGGCCTGCACGGTGACATCCAGGCCAGCCGCGTCCACCACGGCGGCGTGGACCAGGCGCTGTACGCCTACTCCCAGGACGACGCCGACTACTGGGCGGCTGAGCTGGGCCGCGACCTGCCGCCGGGGATCTTCGGGGAGAACCTGCGCGTGGCCGGGATCAGCGCCACCGGTGCCGTGATCGGCGAACGCTGGAAGGTGGGGCTCGACGTCGAACTTGAGGTGACCTCGCCGCGCACCCCCTGCGCCACGTTCCAGCGCAGGATGAAGGAGCCGCACTGGGTCAAGAGGTTTGGTGAGGCAGGGCGCGTGGGCACCTACCTGCGGGTGGTGCGGACGGGCAGCATCGCGGCGGGGGACCACATCCACCGGGTCTTCGTCCCCACCCACGGCGTGACAATCGGCAAGTGGTTCAGCGATCCCACGGCTGAGGACATGGAGGCCCTGCGCGACGCCGACGCCGACGGGGAGATCCGCCTGCAGCCCGAGTACCTCCGGGAGTTCGAGAAGCTGCAGCGCCGCCTCGGCGTGTAGGGTGTTGCGGGGCAGTGTGCGCAAGCTCACCGCCGCTGCGGGCCCCTCGAGTTCACCTTGGGCGGGTCCATGCCCTACACTTGAAATATCCCCCACTCCGGAAATCCCTTATTCCTGCCCAATTCTTGAGGCAGGACTGGCAAGTGTTGGGGCCCGCAAATTGTGATGCGGGCATTTTCATAGGGAGAGCCGGCTAAAGAAAACGCTGTACAGACTGCTGGGATAGCAGCCAAGAGATGCAGCGGGAAGTCCTGCCACGGGATTGCGAAAGCGCCGGACTTCTATGTGACCGGCCGGTCAAAGTACGCCCGGCGATTACGGTCACGTGTACTGCGGCTCCGCTCACCTCGGGTTGTGCCGCTTGGCCCCTATGGATGAGGATATTTCACCTATGCCCGAAAATCAGAACAACTCCGTCGAAACCGAACTCGCCACCGCGAACACCCAGGCCGACGTCGAGACTTCTGAAACGGCTGCCCCCGCAGCCGGCTCCGCCCCCGAATTCACCGAAGCTCCCGCGGAGACCGCCGCTCCGGCCGCCGCCGAAGCCGCACCGCAGGACGACGCCAAGGCTGAGACCAAGGCCGCCCCGCCCGCGGATGCCGAAGAAGAAGACGGCGTCAAGTTCGCCGACCTCGGCATCGACGGCCGTGTCCTCGCCGCCCTGCAGGACGTCGGCTACGAGAAGCCGTCCCCCATCCAGGCAGCAACCATCCCGCTGCTGCTGGAAGGCCGCGACGTGGTGGGCCTCGCCCAGACCGGCACCGGTAAGACTGCAGCATTCGCAGTACCGGCGCTGTCCCGCCTGGCCGAACTCCACGACCTCAACGGCCCGTCCCGCAAGACCCAGGCCCTGGTGCTGGCACCGACCCGCGAACTGGCCCTCCAGGTCGCCGAGGCGTTCACCTCCTACGCCAAGCACATTGACGACTTCACCGTCCTCCCCGTCTACGGCGGCTCCGCCTACGGCCCCCAGCTCGCCGGCCTGCGCCGCGGCGCCCAGGTTGTTGTCGGTACCCCCGGCCGCGTGATCGACCACATCGCGAAGGGTTCCCTGGACCTGTCCGAGCTCCAGTACCTGGTGCTGGACGAGGCTGACGAGATGCTGCGCATGGGCTTCGCCGAAGACGTGGAGCAGATCTTCCAGCAGACCCCGTCGGACCGCCAGGTGGCGCTGTTCTCGGCCACCATGCCGGGCCAGATCCGCCGGATGTCCAAGCAGTACCTGAACAACCCGGCCGAGATCTCGGTGAAGTCCAAGACCACCACCGGCGCCAACACCCGCCAGCGGTACCTGCAGGTCATGGGCCCGCACAAGCTCGATGCCCTGACCCGCATCCTCGAGGTGGAAGAGTTCGACGGCGTCATCGCCTTCGTGCGCACCAAGATGGCCACCGAGGACCTGGCTGACAAGCTGAAGTCCCGCGGCTTCCAGGCTGCCGCAATCAACGGCGACATCCCGCAGCAGCAGCGCGAACGCACTGTTGACGCGCTGAAGGAAGGCCGCATCGACATCCTGGTGGCCACCGACGTCGCGGCCCGCGGCCTTGACGTGGAACGCATCAGCCACGTGGTCAACTACGACATCCCGCACGACACGGAGTCCTACGTCCACCGCATCGGCCGCACCGGCCGCGCCGGCCGTTCGGGCGACGCCATCCTGTTCATGACGCCGCGCGAGAAGTACCTGCTGCGGTCGATCGAGAAGGCCACCCGCCAGCCGGTGGAGCAGATGCACCTGCCCACGGCCGAGACCGTCAACACGCTGCGCCTGGGCAAGTTCGCCGAGCGCATCACCGAGACGCTCGCGTCCGAGGATGTTGCGCCGTTCCGCGACCTCATCGCCTCCTACGAGGAAGAGCACAACGTTCCGGCTGCAGAGATCGCGGCTGCGCTGGCCGTCATGGCCCAAGGCGGCCAGCCGCTCCTGGTCAAGGAGCTGCCCGCAGCTCCCGAGTTCCAGAAGCGTGAGCGCTCCAAGGACGGCTTCGGATCCCGCGGCCCGACCCGCGCCCTGACCGAGGGCAACGCCACCTACCGGATCGCCGTCGGACGCCGCCAGCGCGTCATGCCGGGTTCCATCGTGGGCGCCATTGCCAACGAAGGCGGCATCTCCTCGGCCCAGATCGGCGGCATCGACATCCGTGCGGACCACTCCCTCGTGGAGCTGCCGGCGGACCTGAGCCCCGATCAGCTGAAGGCCCTGTCCCGCACCCGGATCGGCGGCGAGCTGATCCACCTCGAGCTGGACAACGGCCGCAAGCCCTCCGGCGACCGTGGCAGCTACCAGGGCGGCAGCCGCGGCGGCGACCGTGGCGGCAACTTCAAGGGCAACGGCGGGTTCAAGCGCGAGTTCCGCAAGAACGACGGCGAGCGGTCCTCCGCTGACCGTGGCGGCCGCTCCTACAGCGACCGCAACGAGCGCAGCTTCGGCTCCGACGCGGGCCGCAAGCCCCGCACCGAAGGCGGCTTCAAGCCCCGCAACAAGTGGTAACTCCTAGCAGCATCTGAGAACGGGCCGGCCCAACAGCTGGCCCGTTCTTCTTTTTAGTCGCCTTGGTCACATCCCGGGGAGCCAGGGCGGCCGCGGCCCGGTTTTGGCGTCCCGCAGCGGCCCGGAAGCCCCGGATTTCCGGCATTTTAGGCCCGTTTCCGGCCCCTGCAGGGCCCCGGCGGCGCCGATTTGTTGGGTGGGGAATCTTCCGGTAGAGTATTTACTCGTTGCCCCCCTAGCTCAGTGGTAGAGCGCGTTCTTGGTAAGAACGAGGTCACCGGATCGATTCCGGTGGGGGGCTCTGAATGAGGGCCTGTGTCAAGGCGGTTTTTGACCGGCTTCACACAGGTTTTCCTCATTTATGGCGGCGTAGCTCAGTTGGTTAGAGCGCACGACTCATAATCGTGAGGTCGGGAGATCGAGCCTCCCCGCCGCTACAGAAAGACCCTGCAGGCCCAGCCTGCAGGGTCCTTTTGTTTTAACCCGATGCCTATCAGTCGCAGGGCTTAACCCGGCCTGTGATGTCTCACCTGATCGTTGACACTTCATGTCTCACCTGATCGTGGACATTTCATGTCTCAGGACTTCGTGGACGGTTGCTTGCCCGGGCCGTTGAGGCCGATGTAGACGGTTCCTTTGGGCGGGCGTGGGTGGCTGATGATTTCCGTTCCCCGGGCGTCGAATGGCGCCGACAATCGCTTCGTGCCGGAAGTCGATGGGGTCATCGCACACGGCCTGGCCCTTGAGGTGGTTGGAGATGGCCCAGACCTTGAGGTTGTACTTCTCCAGCACGGCGAGTTTGGAGTCGACATACCCGGGCTCGTCCCAGCGCCAGGCGTCCAGGTGGTCTCCGGAGACGGCGATTTCGAGGCCGTCGTAGCCCCAGCCGGACGCCAGCCGCGCGACTTCCTCGAAGGGCAGGTCGGCCCACTGGCCGGTGAACAGGGTGTACGGGCGGGCCATGTCAGGCTCCTTCGGTGATGGTGCAGCCATTTTTGAGTGAGGGGCAGGGATCTACGAAAGCGGGTTGAGGCGGTGCACTCTGAGGTTCCAGGCCAGGACGTGTTGCGCGGCCACGAGAAAGTCTTTGACGTGCTGCTGCTCATTGTGCATGTCCAGGGCAGTACTGCTTGTCCACTTTTCGTAGAGCAGGAACGTGCCCGGTGCCTCCGCGTCGTTGAAGACCGAGTACTCCAAGCAGCCGTCGTCGCGGCGGCTGGCATTTTGAAGTTCGGACAGGAGCCGGACCAGTTCACGTTCGAGGCCGGGTTTGGCTTCGAACACCGGAATCAGATGGACAGGGGTGGTGGTCGCCGGCGCACCGGGTACGGCGTTGGTCATCAGGGGTCCCTCTCGTTGTGATCGCAAAGGTGGGCGCATGGCGGGTGCGCCGCCTTCCTCGAGGCGGCGCACCTCCCGTGCGGTGAGTCGCGGTGAGTCGGTTAGGAGTCGATCTTGGCTACATCCACCCAGGCGCCGGTTTCCGCGGAATCGATGATGGCGTCATCGATCAGCGCCGTCTGGTAGCCGTCCGCGAAGTTCGGGCTGACGCTGCCGCCTTCGGCGATCGCCTTAAAGAAGTCGTAGGCTTCGATGATCTTGGTTTCGCCGTAGCCAATTCCCAGCGCAGGGATGGGCCACAGTCCTTCGCCGTAGGGGGTGGCGGGACCGGTGTAGACGGTCCGGAAGCCCTTACGGTCGGCCTGGTCACTGGCAAAGGCGACCTGAAGCTCGTCGCGGCGCTCATAGTTGAACACGATGCTGCCTTCGGATCCGTGGATTTCAAAGGTGAGGAAGTTGTTGCGGCCGTGGGCGTTGCGTGTGGCTTCTATGGATCCGATCGCGCCATTTGCGAACTTGACCATGGTCAGGACCTCGTCGTCGACGTCGACGGCGCCGCGCGGTCCGTCGCCGCCGGACACGTTGCCGAGTTTGTCGGCACCGCCGGCCTGCAGCGGCCGTTCCGGAATCCAAGTAGACATGATGGAGTTGACCGAGCTGAATTCGCCGACAAGGTACCGTGCCATGTCGATCACGTGGGTTCCGATATCACCGAGGGCGCCGGATCCTGCTATCGATTTCTGGAAGCGCCACGAGAGGGGGGAGTTCGGGTCTGCGCTCCAGTCCTGGAGGTAGGTACCGCGGAAACTGATGACCCGGCCGATGGCGCCTTCATCGATGTATTTCTTGGCCAGTGCGACTGCCGGCGTGCGACGGTAATTGAACGCAACCATGTGGACAAGGTCGGTGTTCTTCACCGCGTCGTACATTGCCTTCGACTCCTGCCCGGTCCGGGCCAGGGGCTTCTCGCAGATAATGTGTTTGCCGGCCTCGGCAGCCGCGATGGCGATCTCGGCATGGAGGTGGTTCGGGGTTGCGATGTCGACGACGTGGATGTCCGGATCGTCGATGATGCTACGCCAGTCGGAGGTGGACTTTTCGAAGCCGAAGCGGCGGGCGGCTTCACCGGCAAGCTCATCTGTGGCTTCAGCGATCACCTTTCGCACAGGCATGGCGGGGGCCGGCCAAAAGAACATCGGCATAGCGGCGTATGCGAGGGAGTGGGCCTTGCCCATGAAACCGCCCCCGATGAGGCCTACGTTGAGATTCTGCATTGATTCTTCCTTTGGGTTAGAGGCCAAGATCGGCGAGGATCTTGTCGAGGTATTTTTTGCTGAGTTCGGCGGCGGCACGAGGATCACCCGCATAGTTGTCGAGTTCGACCATCAACCAGCTGTCGTAGCCGCTTTCCTTCACGGCACGGATGATGTCCGGGAAATCCAGGTCACCTTCGCCGAGCGGCAGGAACTGGAACGGGTCTGCGCGGAAGTCCTTGAGGTGGACGTGGCGGATCCGGTCCGGGTATTGACGAATCACAGCGGCGGGGTCGCCTCCGCCCGCGGCCAGGTGCGCCGTGTCCGGGCAGAAGCCAATGCGCGTGGTGCCCATCAGGCGTTCGAGTTCGCTCGGGCTTTCCACGATCGTGGACAAATGCGGGTGATAGCTGGCGCTCAGACCGAAACTTTCGGCGATGTCCGTTACTTGGTCCAGGCCGCGGGCGAGAAGTGTGTAGTCCTCGTCCGTCGTGCCGGCGGCGCGGCGCGCGCCGCCGCCCACCACCAGCCGCTCGGCGCCGAACGTGGCCGCGAGCTCGGCAGCGCGGTTTATGCGGTGCAATTCCTCCGGGAGGACATCGGCGAAGATGAAGTTGGCGCCGGAGTAGACCGAGACGAGCTTCACCCCCGACTCCGACAGCAGCCCGCGCAGCTCTTCAGGGCGGTTCGCGTACTCGACCAGATTGCCGTCGAACATTTCCGTGCCCGCATATCCCGCGGCCGCGATGTCCCGTACGGCCGTTTCCATAGACCCGTTGGTCTGGTAGAAGAGGTCCTTGATGCTCGTGACGCCGACGGGATGGCCGACGACGCCACCCCAGGTGATGGTGTGATATCCGAGTTGCATTATGATTTCCTTTCCAAAATTGGTGCGGCGCCGCTGCCGTGGAGGGCTGACGATCCCTGGTCCCTGCCCGGCACGTCGACCCAGCGGCCTGCCGCTGCGGACTCCAAGACGGCCTCGGTGATGCGAGCAGCCCGGAGCCCGTCGCGGAAGTCCGGCAGGCCATCCGGTGCGGCACCGCGAACGGCGGCGTAGACGTCGACTACGAACGCGTTGAAGCTGTCCTGGTAACCCTGGGGGTGGCCGGAGGGGAGAGTGGCATACCGCCTGCCTTGCTCGGTTGAGAGGCTGTCGGAACCGCTGGAGATGGTTCTGCTGTAGGTGTTGCCGCCAACCCAAAGGCTGTCCGGCTTTTCCTGGTTGAAGGAGAACGTGGCCTCAGGGCCCTCAAACGAGAACCAGAGCCGGTTTTTCCGTCCGGGACTGACCTGGCTCACCAGCAGCGACCCGATTGCGCCCTGGTCGGTTTCGAACATGACGGTGGCGCCGTCTTCGGTATCGACAGCCGCCGTCGTCCGCGGGGAGATCCGGCCCGTCTGCGGCCGTTCCGTGAAGGCGCGGCCCGTTTGCGCTACCAGTCGCTGTATTCGGTGCCCCGTCACGAACTCCATCAGGTCGCACCAATGCACGCCGATGTCGCCAAACGCCCGGGAACCGCCGCCGAGCGTCGGGTCGACCCGCCAGTTGCTGGCGCCGGCATCTGCCAGCCAGTCCTGTAGGTATGAACCGTGCAGCAACCACAGCGGGCCGGCTTCGCCTGCCTGCAGCCGTGCCCGGGCTTCCCGCACGGCGGGATAGAAGCGGTAGACGAACGGCACGGCGTTGACTACGCCGGCGTGTTTGGCTGCCGCGTGGAGAGCCTCGGCGTCCTTTGCGGTCGTGGCCAGCGGCTTCTCGCAGATGACGGATTTCCCGGCGGCGATCGCCAGGTTGGCCAGCTCGGCGTGTGTCGAGTTCGGGGTGCAAATGTGCACCACGTCCACGTCGTCCGACTCGATGAGAGCCCCGGCGGATTCTGCGGCTGCAACCCCGCCGAGCCTTGCCAGCGACTGAACGGCTGCGGCATGGCTTCGGCCGGCCACGCGGGTCACTGTTCCTCCCGCTGCCCGGACGGCGGCGGCGTGGACAGAGCCCATGAACCCGGTGCCGATGATTCCTGAGCGCAGCGGGTGGGTTGGGTTCGTCATTTCTTGCGGGCCAGGGCGACGGCCAGAATGATGATGGCCCCGCGGACCACTTGCTGTTGGCTGCTGTCGAGACCGGCAAGGATAAGGCCGTTGTTGATCAGGCCAATGAGAAGGGCGCCGAACAGGGTTCCAACAACCGAGCCTGCTCCGCCGAAGAGGCTGGTGCCGCCCAGAATCACGGCCGCGATGGCGGAGAGTTCGTCGCCGGCGCCCCACTGGAAGCGGCCTGACTCGAGCCTTCCTGCGTACAGCATGCCGGCGACGCTGGCGACCACTCCCGAGATCAACAGAACCTGGAACTTGATGCGCTTTGTGTTGATGCCCGTGAAGTCAGCGGCGTTCCGGTTGCCACCGGTTGCCAGCACCTGGCGGCCGAATTTGGTCCGGGAAAGCACGACGGCGCCGATCGCCACGAAGATGGCGCTCCACACGATCAGACCCGGAACTGGACCGAAGTTTCCGGACCCGAACAGCATGTTGAAGGTCTCATTAAGGATCGGCTGAGGCGCCGATGCGGTGATCCACTGCGCCACACCGACGGCGATCCCGAGCATGCCAAGGGTGACCAGGAATGAGGGGATCCCCAAGAGGCTGACCAGTGCACCGTTGATCGAGCCGACCACCAGCCCGACCGCAAGGCCGGCCAGGATGCCCGGGACGATGCCCCACTGGGAGAGGGCCATCGCCGTGCAGACGCTTGATAGTCCTGCGGTTGAGCCAACACTGAGGTCAATCTCAGCGCAGGCGATGACGTACGTCATTCCCACCGCAATGATGGTGATGGTTGCGGTCTGCCGGAAGATGTTCAGCAGGTTGGTGGGGGAGAGGAATCCCTGGTCGCGCAGGAGGACAGCGAAAAAGATGAAAACTACAACGAATCCGATGTAGATGACATAGCGGCGCCAGTCGAGCTCACCGAGCGTGCGTTTGACTGCGTCCAAACCCCCGGTTTTGGGAGCTTGGGCGGAAATGGTGGTGTTGTTCATGGTCAGACTCCCTGAACTGCGAGTTGTAGTGATTCTTCGTCGGCGATTTCGCTGCGTTTGAGTTCACGCGATATGGATCCATCCCTCAGGACCAGAACCCTGTCGCTGACCGCGAGCAACTCGGGGTACTCCGAGGAAATGACGATGACTGCCTTGCCGGCATTGGCGAGTTCCCGGATCATGTCCAGAATCTCGCTCTTGGTGCCGATATCGACGCCGGCCGTCGGCTCGTCGAGAATGAGGACATCCGGCTCCGTGCCGAGCCATTTGGCCAACACCACCTTTTGCTGGTTGCCGCCGGACAGCAGCCGCACGGGCTTGTTCGGATGGGCAACCTTTACGGCGAACTTCTTGATGAGGGAGCTGGACAGTGCCCGGCCCGCCGCCGCATTGAGCAGCGGTCCGCGTTTGATGTTGTCCAGCAACGGCAACAGCAGGTTGTCCCGGACGGAATGGTCGAGTACCAGGCCCTGGTCGCGCCGGTCTTCGGGAATGAGAGCCAAACCCGCGGCAATGGCATGTTGCGGGCTCGTGATGACGGCCTTTTTGCCCCGCACCAGGATCTCGCCGCTTTCGAGCGAATCGATTCCGAACAAAACCCTGGCCAGCTCCGTGCGACCACTTCCCATGAGTCCTGCCAGCCCGAGGATTTCTCCCGCGTGAAGGGTGAAGGAAACGTCCCGTACCCTCTTGCCGCATGTGAGGGACCTTGCTTCAAGAACGGGCGAAGCCGACGCAGGATCGTGCTCCCGTTGCCGGTAGGTGAGCTGTCCTTCGACCTTCTTCCCTACGATGCCTTCTACGATCTGCTCCGGCGTGACGTTGCTGAGAGCCTCCGTCAGCAACCGGCGGCCGTCGCGAAGGATGGTGATCCGGTCGGCGATCCGGTAAACCTCATCCATTCGGTGAGAGATATAGATGATCGATATCCCCCGGGTCTTGAGCCTGGACACAAGGTCGAAGAGGGCCTCCGTTTCGTGCTTGGCCAGGCTCGCCGTCGGCTCATCCATGATGAGTACCCTTGCGTTCTGGGCAAGGGCCTTGGCGATTTCCGTCAACTGCCAGTACGCGGTGCCCAGTTTTGAAACTTGTGCCCTCGGATCGACCACGACCTCCATCTCCGTGAAGACGTCGCGCGCCCGGCGGACAGCTTCCCTGTCGTCGATTAGGCCGATCGGGCCCTGCGGTTCCGCGCCGAGGAAGATATTCTGGGCAACGGTCAGGCTGGGCACCAGGCTGAACTCCTGGAAGACCATGCCGATGCCGGCGGCCTTGGCGTCCTGGATTGACGTGATCTCGACTGGTTTTCCGCCGACGTGGATACTGCCGGAGTCACTCTGGTAAACGCCCTGAAGAATTTTCATCAGCGTTGACTTGCCGGCGCCGTTTCCCCCGGCAAGCGCGTGTACCTCTCCGGCGCGGACCTCGAAGTCCACCTCATTGAGGACGGTGACGCCGTTGAATCCCTTCGAGATCGACCGCATCTCGACGGCTGGCTCTCTTGTGTTCATGGTGCAATCCTTTTTCGGTTGTTGGGGCAGGCCCTGCGGCCTGCCCCAACCCCGCTATTTTTTGAAGGAGTCCTGGATATCCTTGGGGGCATCCTCGTGGTAAACCTGCTTCCACGCTTCGAGGACATTGGTGTGGTCCACGGGCACGGCACTCAGGGCGACGTACGGCGGCGGAGTTTTTCCGAGCAGTGCCATCGCGGCGAGCCGCGCTTCGGTAACACCCTGGTCAAAAGGCACTTGGGCGCCGAGACCGACGATGAGTTGGTTCTTGGCCAGGGCAATCGCAACGTTCTTGCCCAGGTCCTCGGTGGCGATCTTCAGATCAGTCCGCCCCGCGGCGCGGGCTGCAGCCATGACGCCTTCCGCCGGAACGTCCCAGACGGCCCAGATCCCGGAGAGATCGGCGTACTTACTCAGCATGGCGTTCGCTGCACTCTGTGCGTCGCCAGCAAAATCCGGGCCCGCGATGCCCTTTTCCTCGACGATTTTGATGTCCGGGTACTCTTTGGTGATGGTTTCTTTGAAGCCTTGGTAGCGCTGCTTGGTGACGAAGAAGTCGGCCTCATGGAAGATCATGCCGATTTTCCCTTTGCCGCCCAGCGCCTTCGCCATTTGATGGGCCGATACGACGCCGTTGCCGAAATTGTCCGCCGATACGACCGAGACATAGTCCTTGCCGGCCGTGAGTCCCTGGGGGACGTTGTCCATGAAAACCAGCTTTGCTCCTTCTGCCGCCGCTTTCTTGTACGCGGACGCGGTAGCGACCGGGTCGGTGGGGATTGAAATGACGATGTCGGGCTTCTGCGTCATGACCGTTTCCAGGTCTGAGACCTGCTTGTCCGGTTTGAAGTTGGCGTCCGTGGTGGCAATGACGTCGACACCCAGACGCGAAAATTCGCTCTTTAGCCCCGCGATCTGTGCGTTGGCCCAGTCGTTGCCGCCGTAATGCATTACGATGGCCGCCTTGGCTCCCATGGCCTTGACCTTGGTGACGTCGTCATCACTAAGCTCAGCTACGGAGGCGGGGGCAGGCTCTTCGCCGTTGGGGCCCTTGCTCAAGACTTGGCCCTTGATTTTGGCCAGTGCTTCGTCGGCTTTGGCTGAAACGCCGGTGTCCTGTGTTGTGGTGGTGCTCGCCGCTGAGCTGCAACCGGCGGTGGCGAGAGCAATAGCTGTTGCCACAGCGAATAGCGTCGTCCTGCGGATCATGGTGTTCTCCAGTCCTGATTTGTGATGTGGGTGATGAGTAAAAAGGGTGTTCTTCGACGCCGTTGGGCCCGAGGGGCCCACGGTGAAATGGGTGGTGATGAGGTCTTAGGCCAGGGCCGTCGCCAGAGGAGGGGGTACGGGGGACAGGATCAGGCCGCCGGCGGCCGAGGCCGTACGGATTGCAGCGGCCTTGTCGGAGGCGTTCAAGAGCCCCTCCGCGTGTGGTTTCTCGAGAAACAGTCCGAGTGAGCAGAGTCCGCCATTTGTGTGGATCCATCGCACAACATCGCGGGCCACTTTGCCCATGTCCCCGTGCAACGAGACCGCGGAGCCGTCGACGGTTGTCACGGATGTGATCGCAGCCGTGTTGTCGACAGCAACGACCAGGCTTGCCCAGAGGGCGCTACCGTCGAAAACACCGACGACGGCCGACGAATTTGCGGGGACGAAGGCCCGGACAGCGCGTGTGACGTCATCGTCCGGGCATGCTGCCTCTGCCAGGAGCTTTCCGACGTTTTCCCACTGGGCCTCGTCGATGTCGTGAGCCTCAACGTCGGGGAGAAGCGTCAAACGTTTTGCGCTGGGTTCGCCTTGCACCGGGTCTTCTTTCCTCGCCGTTGAGTATGACTTTCCGTGACCGGTCACGGAACTCCTTAAGCGTGACCGATCACGGAACATGTGTCAACCCTCACATGACGAATATTTCGGACATGTGGAGCATCATCGCCGCAGACGGCGGTTGCCTGGGGCGCGGCAGGACCAGGGGGCCCAGGTGGGCGCTAAGGGCGCCCCGGCCGGGCCGGAATGGCGCTGGCGCGAACCACCAGTGTCGGCTCGCTGGGCGGGCGGTCTACTTCACGGCCCTCAATCGCGCCCAGGAGCACTTCTATGCTGGCGTGGGCCAGTGCGCCAAAATCCTGCCGCACCGTGGTGAGCGGCGGAAGGAAGAAGTCTGAACCTTCGACGTCGTCGAATCCCACAATGCTGACATCCTCCGGGACCCGGATGCCGCACTCGGCAAAGGCGCGGATGAGACCCAAAGCGGTGTGGTCGCTGGCGGCGAAAACCGCCTGCGGAACCTTTTTCTCACTGACCAGCCGGTGTCCGGTCGCGTGGGCCCACCCAGGGCTCCAATCGCCCTCCAGGCACAGCCCCTGCGGGAGGCCGCTGTCGCGGAGCGCGGACTCCCAGCCCCGCTTCCGGACCCGCCCGTCAAACCAGTCCATGGACCCGGCGAGATGTGCGATGTCGGTGTGGCCCAGATCGACTAGGTGCTGGGTGGCCATACGCGCGCCTAATTCCTGGTTCTCCGAGTATGTGAAGACGTTCGGAGTCGATGATGCTCCAGCGGCGATCATCTCGACCGGAACCTGGATCGTCGCCTCCCTGACAGCCGCGGCCATGGACAGGAGCGGTGCGATGACAATGATGCCGTCCACCTCGATCTCGTCCAGGGTGGCCAGCGCCTCTGGGATTGAATCCTTGTAAGGCTCCTCGACCGTGACGACGGTAGTGAAGTATCCCTTCTGCCGGGCAACTTTCTCGAGGGCCATCAGCGTACCGACCGGCCCGAAACGCGGCGAGCCGTCGGTCAGGATGCCTATGGCCGTCGAGCGGCTTGTGGAGAGCGCGGTGGCCGCCCTGCTTCGGCGGTACCCCATATCTTTGATGATTTGCTGGACCCGCTCGCGGGTAGCAGCGCTCACATCCGGAGCGTTGTTCAACACCCGCGAGACCGTTTGGTAGGAGACGCCGGCGTGCTGGGCGACGTCGCTGATGTTCGGTTTCCGTGGCCTGGTTGGGTGTGAACGCGCAGTCTTCGCGTCGTTCCCTCTCGCTGCTCCAGCCACGGGCTCCCCTGTCTCGCCGCCACCAGCCTCCGGCGGAGGCCATCGTCTGTAGTTAACCTTACGTGGTTTGGCGCTCCCCACGGGCGCCTTCGGCGCCGGACGGACTATTCGCCTTCGTCGGCCGACTGGCGACGATGACGTTCCCGTTGTCCGTAGGCCGCCCGAAGAATGTCGTCCTTTGATTCGAATCCCGAACCCAGCGCGCCACCTATGAGCGCAGCCGAGGCCGTCATCCACGCGACTTCCGCGAAGTCCCAGACAGTCACGGGATGCTGCAGGGTCAGTGCCAAGAGGGAGTCGTCGATAGTGAAGGCCGCGGCCAGCAGCACGGCCACGAACAGCAGGACGTAGCTGATCACGACGCCGATGGTTAGGGACCATACTGTCGAGACGTTGTACAAGGAAGCCTTGTAACGTTCGATGGAATCGTCGCGTCTGGGGCTTTCCCACAAATCGTGCTGGGTGATAATCCAGGAAACCATCGAACCGATCGAAAGGAGCATCAGCAACGTCAGCCTCGGCGCGCCCAGCAGGTCTGCGAGTTGCCAGATAGTGTCCGTGACCAAACCAAAGGCGCCAGTGGCGATCGCGGCAGCCATAGCACTTCTTAGTCCGAAGACCAGTCGCCAAGGACGGTTTGCCCGCAGCATGCCCGCCAGCAACCGTCCCCGGCCGAGGCGGGTTGCTGAGACGTACCGGAATCCGATCGGCCCCTCGTCAAGAGCCGCGCTTTCTATCCGCCGCGACTGCTGCAGCGAGGGCGGGCCGAATTCCACGGCGTCATCATCGGGATCAAAATGACGGTGCATCGCCCAGCCGAGATCGGCGACGGTGGTGCGGACCCGGCGGTCGAGGTTGACGGCGCCGAGCGCGGGAAGGGAAACCAGGGACACCGGCTCTGCGAGCGCAACTTCCGCGACCACAGTCCGGCCATCCAACCGAATCGGAAGATCGGTCAGGCACACCATGACATCCCATGCGCGGCGGATCCGGTGCTTCGCTAAGGAGTCCAGCATCGGTGCCAACCCATTGCCGGCCGTAAAATCCTGGTACTCGATCACCACGGACCAGTCGTGGCACTCATCGGCGAGGTTGAGGAGATGGCCCACTTCGCGTCCGTTGCGCTCGGCAAACTCTGCGGTGACCTCCGGTTCGGCAAGCACGCCCAGCGTACGGTCACTGTTGGGGTTCACGTCGTCCGAATGTTCCGGCATGCCCGGCCTCCTGTGGTTCCGTGTCCATGACCAGCGAACGGGATGTCACCGTCGCGGCGGACACCGCTCCCGATGCCCGAATCCGCGGGGTATTCAGCCGGAAATTTGAGCATTGGCTAAGGCCCGTGAAAAGGGGCTCCGCGCCGGCGCAGACGCCACGCTCGCGTTGCGACGTGCAGGTTGAGGCGGGCTTCGGGGTCGGCAAGGTCAAAGCCGGTGATCTCTCGAATGGCCTTCAAGCGGTAACGCAGGGTGCTTCGATGGATGTTCAGGCTCTCGGCCGTATTTTCATAGTTGCCGCCGTGGTCCAGGTACTGGGCCAAGGTGTGTACCAGCTCAGACCCCCGGCTGTCGTCGGTGCGTTGAAGGGGGCCGAGCCACTGGTCGACGTAGCCAGCCAGATCCGGTTTGCCCCCGGCTGTGTCCAAGATGCGGTAGATCCCAAGTTGATCAAAACGCGTGGCGCCGAACCGGTCGATTGAGCTGGCCCGAATGTGCACCGCGCGCAGGGCTTCCGAGAAGGAGCGCGGAATCTGGGCGACTTCCAGGCTGGGACCACCGATGCCCACGGCTCCGGTGGCACTTCGCAGGGTCCTGGCAATAACGGGAAAGAGCTCGGCACCCAACGGATCGCCACGGACCACGGCAACAGCCATGTCCGAGCGCGATGAGACGATTGCGGACAAATGGAGTTCCAGGAACGTCGTCCGCAGCGCCACTACTACAGAATCGTCAGCTCTTGGCGGCTGCCACTCCGCCACGATGACGTGCTGCGGACCACGTATGTCATACCCCAAGGCCTTGGCACGAACGACTGCGGTCGCGCTGTCCATTCCAGACACGAGTTCGTCCACGAGGTCGCGCCCCAACCTGAGTTCCAGCTTGACCAGGCTGCGGCGGTGCGACAGTTCGATCTCCAAGAGCCGCGTTGCATACTTCAAAGCGAAGATTTCCCCAGCCGAGAACGGCCTGTCGGTCTCCAGCATGCAAATTGCGCCCAGCACCTCGCCGCGCGACAGAGCAGGAGCCACGAGCCTGCGCGGTTCAGGGACTGGGGCACCTGAGGCGAGCCAGAGTTGCACAGTCCGCGATCTTGCGGCCGCGGCAAGCCTGGGATACGGGCGTCTGGACCCGGTCCCGGCGGCCGCGCTGATGTGCCCGAACGCGTCCTCAATGCAGACGGGCCGCGCCGTCAGCCGTGAAAGGATCTCCGCCAGTAGGCGCTCGCTGGAGTCACTGTCCCCGAGATCGGGAGTAGCGCCCTGGTCCAAGGCGTCGCGGATCCTGACATGATCTTCAAGCTCTTGTACCGTCGCCGAGAGGGACAGGAGACGCTGGTCCCTGTCGTCACGGCGGAGTGACTGACCGTTTGCGTCTGTTGATTGTTCTCCGGGGGACTCCCGGGCGTGCGCCATACCGGTCGTCCCCGCAACCGCCCGGAGCTGCATCAGCTGCGTCAGGCGCGGCGGGCGGGCGGCGGACAACACCAGGCACCCGTAAAGTTCGCGACTGAGGTTGAGGGTGAACAATGCGTATCGCCAGCCCGGCTTGGCGCAAGGAAGAACGGAGTCCCTGCCGTCGAGGCGCCGGATGTCCCGGTCCAGGGGCAAGGGCGCACGTTTGGGGACGGGGCTTAGTTGGCCATTCACCGCGAGGTAGCGGTCCTCGATTTCACAGAACCCTATCTCGGACACGGCCTGCGCGGCCGTGTTGAGGGATTCCTCTGCCACAGATCGATTGAACACAGGGATCTTCGCCTCCGTCCAAGCAAACGGTGGTGGTGCCGTCGGCAAATGTCGGGCGGCCGGTGACGAGCTGTCGGTACGTTAGTCCGTTTGCTCCGGGCGGTGGCTTATCAGGACCAAAGTTCCCCTCGATGATTCCCGTTCCGGACTCCGGCTTCCACGGGGCGTCGTCCTGAACGGGACCTTGCGACGTCGGTTATTCAACACCACCAAACTACGCCCGTATATCGCCGTTGGTAAGCCCTTGTTCTGCTCCCCGGGGTGGCCCTTGAAGGCCGGGCCCCGGCGGCGTTTCGGAACGCCGGGATGTTGCCGCGGAGTAGTCCCTGTCCCCGGCCTAGTCGCTTGTCACTGTCCGGTACTTCAACGCCCACCGGTTGGTCCATCCCGGAGGAGGCGCAGGTGCTCGTGGATCATCGCGACGGCTGTCGATCCCTCACCGGCAGCCGCCGTTACGCGTTTAACCGATCCATGCCGAACATCGCCCACCGCAAACATCCCTGGAACGCTGGTTTCCAAGGGCAGCCGTTTGCGGCCCAGATGGCTGAACTCCGGCGGAAAGTCTTCGAGATCGGCCCCGGTGAGCACGAAGCCGTTGTCATCAAGTACAAGCGTATCCTGGAGCCATTCCGTGTGCGGTTTGGCTCCGATGAAAATGAAGAGGTACCGGGTGTCGAGGACGCGCTGTTCGCCGGGAGCTGCCAGATCAACGACGATCCGTTCCAGGCTTCCCGAACCGTCAACGCCCACGATGTTGGCCCTCAGCAGCACCTCGATGCCCGGATGCGCTTCGATCCGTTCCGCAAGGTACCTCGACATGTCGGCTCCGAGGTCCGCCCCGCGCACCACCAGCCGCACCGGCGCTCCCGCGCCAGCCAGGAACAGCGCTGCCTGCCCCGCGGAGTTTCCACCGCCGACCACCGTCACCTGCTGTAATCCGCAGAGTCTGGCTTCGTGGACAGTGGCTGCGTAGAAAACACTGATCCCCTCGAATTTCTCAAGACCGGGAACCGGCAGCCGGCGGTAACGAACGCCGGTAGCGAGCAGTGCGGCCCGCGAGGAGGCAGGGCCGCTCTCGTCGAACTCGGCGCGGAACGCGCCATCCGTCAACTGGATGGTGTTTGCCCGGCAGGCGACATTGATCTGGACCTGGAACTTCCGCGCCTGAATGACTGCCCGTTCCGTGAGTTCCCCGCCGGAAATGCCGGCGGGGAAGCCGAGAAAGTTCTCAATCCGCGACGACGTGCCGGCCTGCCCACCTATGGCGAAGCTTTCCTTAAGGACTACCGACAAGCCGTCAGACGCCGCGTAAACGGCGGCCGCCAGGCCGGCTGGACCGGCACCGATCACCATAAGGTCATACGCCGCCGGGTGTTCTTTCGCAGCCCGCAGGCCCATGGCAAGGGCGAGGTCTGCGTTGGACGGGTTTTTGAGCACCTCCGATGCGTTGAGCACCACTGCCGGCAGGTCACCTGCAAGGATTCCGGCCCGGTCCAGGATGGCCTGCGCGTGCTCGTCATCCTCCAGATCGACCAGCCGGTGAGGGAGGCGGTTGGCGCCTGCGAATTCCAGGAGGCGAAGGGTGTCGCGGCTGAAGCGGGACCCGACGATGCGAATGCCCGCACCCGTGCTGATCAGAAGGATCCGGCGCTGGAGGTATGCCCGCAGAATGGTCTCGCCCGCCGCAGTGTCCGTTAGCACCACGCGGCGCAGATCGTCCCCGCTGATCTGGAGCACTTCACCCGCCTCAGCGGAGACAGCGGTGACGAAGGCGGGTTGCCCCTCGACCAGGCCCAATTCCCCGAGGAACCGTCCTGGTCCGTGCACTTCCAGGATGCGTGTGCCCGGCCCCAGCTCGGCGGGCTGTGTGCTGGCTGCGCCGTGCAGGCCCTCCACGACCATGACCGAGCCCTGCAGGATGACGAAGAAGTCAGTGTTGACGGTTCCCTCCTGTATCAGGACTTCTCCGGCGGAGGTAGCCCGCCTGGTGCCGGCTCGGCCCAACAACTCCACCTGAGCCTGGCCCAGCCGTGGATAGGCCCCGGAGACGTCCGGCGTTTCAATCAGCCTCGGGCCTGCGGTCGGTTCCATCAGCTGGATCCGCCCGCCGGCATGCTAGACGAATGCCTCATGGGGATAGCACCAGCGCCATTCCTCGCCGGGCTCCAAGGAACGAACGATGGGGTGCAGCGCGGAGGCGTGAGCCCGGGCGTGCCGCATAGGGGAGGCATCACAACACCCAACATGGCCGCAGGAGAGGCACAACCGCAAATGAACCCAAGGCGTGCCCAATGCAAGGCATTCCTCGCAGCCCTCCGGAGTGCGCACGCGAACGGGACGAATTTGGGAAAGATGCGGATCAGGAAATCCAGGAATCATGGTGGCTCCTATGCCGGTCCGGCCGTGGTGCCGGCCACGCCTGGACGATTGACACTTTGCGTGGCGTGGGCACTGACCGGCTGCATGGCCGCCGTCAGACTGGCGATGGGTGCCCCTGATAAGCACAGTTCTAGACCCGGCTCCTTGGGCTGTCAAGTGTGGATCCACGGAGGTCCGCATCGAGCAAGGGACCGGACGACGGCGTCCCTTCCCGCCGTCGTCGTACCTTGCGTGACGGAAGTGCAGGGCGGGCCCTAGCCCTGGCAGGTCACATTCGGAGAGCAAATTGGACCCCGGAGGGTCATGCCGTGGCCCCATGCAAGGTGCAGACTCAACCCCATAGGGCCCCGCGGAAAAGCCCTTTAAGCCTCAAGAACCAGCAGGACTGGGCGTGGAGTCATGCAGGGAAATCTCGGGCGGACGTCGCCATAGGACCGGTCGCCCTCTAGGACCGGAGTGCGTCATGGCCAAAGCAGTAGGAATTGATCTTGGAACCACCAACTCGGTGATCGCCGTCTGGGAAGGCGGGGAAGCCCGCGTCATCCCGAACGCGGAAGGAGCCCGCACCACCCCATCAGTTGTGGCGTACACGGACAGCGGTGAACGCCTTGTGGGGCAGCTGGCCCGGCGGCAGGGGATTCTTAACCCCAAGGGAACCATCACGTCGGCGAAGCGCTTTATTGGCCGTCACTATGATGAGATCTCGGATGAAGCCATGGCCGTGAGTTTCGACGTCGTGGCGAACGACAACGGCGTGGCGCGTTTTCATGTTCAGGGCAAGAAGGTGGCACCCGAAGAGGTGAGTGCGCTCGTACTCCGCAAGCTGGTGGACGACGCAGCGAAGCAGTTGGGCGAAAAGGTAACGGAGGCCGTTATTACGGTTCCCGCGTACTTCAACGACGCGCAACGCACCGCGACCAAGGACGCGGGCAAGATTGCCGGGCTGGAAGTCCTGCGCATCATCAACGAACCCACTGCCGCGGCTCTGGCCTACGGGATTGACAAGCGTGAGCATGAGACGGTGTTGGTGTTCGACCTCGGCGGCGGAACGTTCGACGTGAGCCTCCTGGACGTCGGCGACGGGGTAGTAGAGGTCCGCTCAACCGCGGGCGACTCACATCTCGGTGGCGACGATTTCGACCGCCGTCTTGTCGACTACCTCGCCGATGACTTCCAGAAGGAGTCCGGCATCGACCTCCGAACGGACCCCCAGGCGTTGCAACGCCTGTTCGAAGCGGCCGAGAAAGCAAAGGTCGAGCTGAGCTCTGTCGCCCAAACTCAGGTCAGTCTTCCCTTTGTTACGGCCGACGCAACAGGTCCCAAGCACCTGACCACCACCATCCGGCGGTCCGTCTTCGAGGACCTTACCCACGACCTCGTCGAGCGCACGATGGGCCCGGTGCAGCAGGCGATGACGGACGCCAAAGTCACGGCCAATGACATCGACGAGGTAATTCTGGTGGGAGGCTCCACGCGCATACCTGCGGTGCAGAATCTTGTGCGGCGGCTGACGGGTGGCAAAGAGCCGAACATGAGCGTCAATCCGGACGAAGTGGTGGCCATCGGTGCGGCGATCCAGGCCGGTGTGCTCAAGGGTGAAGTGTCCGATGTCCTGCTGTTGGATGTTGTGCCGCTTTCCTTGGGCGTCGAGACCCGCGGCGGCGTCATGACCAAGATCATCGAGCGCAACACGACCATCCCCGCCCGCCGCAGCGAAGTATTCTCCACCGCCGACGACAACCAGCCCGCCGTGGACGTGGTGGTCTTGCAGGGCGAGCGGGAACTCGCGGCCGATAATCGGGTGCTGGGCCGG
This sequence comes from Arthrobacter sp. EPSL27, assembly GCF_001512305.1. Classification (GTDB taxonomy): domain Bacteria; phylum Actinomycetota; class Actinomycetes; order Actinomycetales; family Micrococcaceae; genus Arthrobacter. The sequence continues at coordinate 877,116 of NZ_LNUT01000005.1, read as the reverse complement.
TTCCAGCTGACCGATATCCGGCCCGCGCCCCGCGGCGAGCCGCAGGTCGAGGTCACGTTCGACGTCGACGCCAACGGCATTCTGAACGTCACCGCCCGCGACAAGGACACGGGCAAGGAACAGGGCATCACCATCAGTGAAGGCTCCAACCTCGACGCCAAGGAAGTCGAGCGCATGATTACCGAGGCCGAGTCCCACAGAAGCGAGGATCTGCAGAACCGGGAGCGGATCGAAACCCTCAACGAGCTCGATGCGGTGGCCTACAGGGTTGAGAGGACCGTGAACGAACTCGGAGACGCGGTCCAGACGCACGACAAAGCCCGGGCGGAACTGCTGATCGGGCAGGCACGCGACGCGGTGAGCAACCAGGCGGAGGTGTCCACGGCGAGGGGACTCATCTCCGAGCTTCAGCAACTGCAGGCGGCGCTGAGTGCCTCTGCTGCCTCTGCGGCCACAGCAGGGGCAGCCCAGGGAGCCGCATCACAACCCGGAGCCTCCAGCGCTGTGGATGACGATGACATCGTCGACGCAGAATTCGATCGTAGCTAGGACCGGCCATGAGCGACCAGGCAGGGCCGTCTGGACAGGCCCACCAAGGAAGTGACGAGGCACGGGCTGCCGCACGCGATGAAAGGGAAGCCGAAGCGGAGGCGCAGGCAGACGCGCTGGCCAAAATGGAGGATCAATGGCGCCGTGCGCTGGCTGACGCAGACAACGTTCGAAAGCGCGCCGCCCGGGACGGCGCGCAGCTGAGGGCGCAGGAGCGCGCCGCGGTTTCCTTGGAGTGGCTGCCCGTCCTGGACAATCTGGAACTGGCAGTGGCCCACGCGCCGGCGGGTGCGGATGACCCGTTCGTGGAGGGCATTGACTCAATCCGAAAACAGGCCATTGATACCCTGGCCCGTCTGGGCTACCCCCGGATCGACGAGGAGAACGTCCCCTTCGATCCGCGCGTCCATGAGGTCGTCAGCGTGGTGGATACTGACGAGGTTCCCCCGGGGACACTGGTGAGCGTGCTGCGTCCGGGATACGGAAGCGCGGACAACACTCTCCGGCCAGCCGCCGTCGTGGTCAGCCGGGCGGTGACCCCGGATCGTGGCTAAGGATCACTATTCTGTTCTCGGCGTCCCGCGCACAGCCAAGCCCGACGAAATCCAACGCGCCTACCGAAAACTGGCAAGAAAATACCATCCGGACGTCAACCGCGAGCCGGATGCCGCCGACAAGTTCAAGGAGGTCGGCGAGGCATACGATACGTTGTCGGATCCCGAAACCAGGGCGCGCTATGACCGTTTTGGCTCCGATTACCGGCAGTACGCCGGAAGCGGCGGGCGTTCGGGCCCCGGCGGCGCGGGGCCCGGCCCCCGGCCGGGTCCGCGCCCGGGCCGCGGCGCGTACGGCAACGCCCACGTCGATATGGGAGGCGACGTCGACTGGGACGATCTGCTCGGTGGCTGGTTCCGGCAACAGGCAGGGGGCCCGTCCCAAGGGCCGGACCACGAAGCCGATCTTTGGCTAACCCTCGAGGAAGCTGTCCGTGGCGGAAAACGCACCGTCAGGCTGGCTCAGCCGGACGGGGAGACGCGCAACTACGACGTCGACGTGCCCCCGGGTGTGCTGGATGGGCAGCGTATCCGTCTGGCCGGCGAGGGCGCCCCAGGACGCAACGGTGCTCCGCCGGGGGATCTATTCCTGACCGTACGCCTCCAGCCCGACGCCAGATACCGTCTCACGGGCCGGGACATTCACCTCGACCTCTCTGTCACGCCGTCGGAGGCGGCACTCGGGGCCAGGATCAAGACCGAGGCACCAACCGGGACGGTCACCATCACCGTGCCCGAGGGCTCTTCCAGCGGGCGCAGACTGCGGCTGCGAGGCCAGGGCATGCCCAACCCGCGGGGATTACCTGGGCACCTGTACGCGGAGATCAGGATCATGGTGCCCCCGAGCCTTAGCAAGGAGGAGCGCAAGCTGTACGAGAAACTCGCCAGCGTCTCCGACTTTAACCCGAGGGAGGACCAATGAGCGGAGTGTACGCCCTCGCCTACCCGTGGCGCCTGAATCTCGAGGCGGTGGCGCGCAGCAGCGGTACGCATCCCGACGTTGTCATGCGGTTTGTGGAGCTGGACCTGATCCGGCCCCTGGGCGGCGACGATCCGGGCGGCCCGTGGTTCAGCCCCCGGGCGCCGGAGCTGGTCGCGCGCGTCATGCGGTTGCATTCGGAGCTGGCGCTGAACTACGCGGCAATCCCGCTGGTACTGGACTTGATGGCGCGGGTGGACGCGCTGGAACGACGTTTGGTTGAAATCTCGCAGGTGGAAAGGACTGCTTCGCGATGAATATGGAGAGTTTGACGCAGAAGTCGCAGGAGGCCTTGGCTGAGGCCCAGCGGATCGCCCAGCAACACGGCCACACTGAGACCGACGGCGAGCATTTGCTGGCGGCCTTGCTGGTGCAGGAGGGGGGCCTCGTTCCGAGGCTTCTTGTGGGCATGCAGGTTGATGTGGACGAGCTGAACACGGCGGTCGAAGCCGAGCTGCGGCGCAAGCCGAAGGTGACCGGCCCGGGGGCTGCGCCAGGGCAGATATACGTGAGCCGCAGGCTCGGCACACTTCTCGATGCCGCGGAACGAGAAGCCAAGCGGCTCAAGGATGAGTACGTGTCCGTGGAACACCTGCTGGTCGCGCTGGCGGAGGAAGGCCGGTCCACGGCGGCCGGGAGAGTGCTGGCCGAGCACGGAATCACGCGCGAGGCGTTCCTCTCGGTCCTGACCCAGATCAGGGGAAACCAGCGCGTCACCTCGGCAACACCGGAGCAGACGTATGAGGCGCTGGAGAAATACGGCCGCGATCTGGTGGCGGACGCCCGCACCGGAAAGATGGACCCGGTCATCGGCCGCGACGCGGAGATCCGCCGGGTTGTTCAGATACTTTCGCGCAAAACCAAAAACAATCCGGTGCTTATCGGCGAGCCTGGCGTGGGCAAGACCGCCATTGTGGAGGGACTGGCCCAGCGGATCGTCCGGCAGGACGTGCCGGAAGGGCTGAAGAACAAGACCATCTTCTCCCTAGACCTGAGCGCACTCGTGGCAGGCGCCAAGTACCGCGGCGAGTTCGAGGAGCGGCTGAAGGCGGTGCTGGCCGAGGTGCTGGCGGCGGAGGGACGGATCCTGCTCTTCGTCGACGAGTTGCACACCGTCGTCGGTGCGGGTGCGTCCGAGGGGTCTATGGACGCCGGGAACATGCTGAAGCCGATGCTGGCCCGCGGCGAGCTGCACATGATCGGTGCGACCACCCTCGACGAATACCGTAAACATATCGAGTCCGACGCGGCCCTGGAACGCCGTTTCCAGCCGGTCCTGGTTGAGGAACCCGACGTGGAGGATGCCATTTCCATTCTCCGCGGGCTGCGTGAGCGGTTGGAGGTCTTTCACGGAGTCCGGATCCAGGATAGTGCTCTGGTGGCAGCGGCCACCCTGTCCCACCGGTATATCACTGACCGGTTCCTTCCGGACAAGGCCATTGACCTCGTCGATGAGGCGTGCGCCCGGCTGCGGACGGAAATTGATTCGATGCCGGCCGAACTTGATGAGCTCACACGGAAGGTCACCCGGCTCGAAATAGAAGACGCGGCTCTCTCCAAGGAGACCGATCCGGCCAGCAAAGCCCGGCTCGAGGAGCTGAGGCGTGAATTGGCGGATCTACGCGCCGAAGCCGACGCGAAAAGGGCCCAATGGGAAGCCGAGCGCCAGGCGATCCATAAGCTGCAGGATATCCGCAGTGAACTGGAGCGGATGCGGCAGGAGGCTGAGGAAGCAGAGCGGAACTACGACCTTAACCGGGCGGCGGAGCTACGCTACGGCCGACTTGCCGACCTCGAACGGCGGCTGGCTGCCGAGGAGGAACGGCTGACCGCTAAACAGGGTGAAAAGCGCCTGCTCCGCGAGGTGGTCACGGAGGACGAGATCGCCGACATTGTCGCGGCCTGGACAGGCATACCGGTCGCACGGCTGAAGCAGGGCGAACGTGAAAAAGTCCTGCACCTGGACGAGATCCTGCGCGACCGCGTCGTGGGGCAGGAAGAAGCGATTAGCGCGGTCACGGACGCTATTATCCGCGCCCGCTCCGGTATCCGGGATCCCCGCCGGCCCATCGGCTCCTTCATCTTCCTCGGTCCGACCGGCGTCGGGAAGACCGAGCTCGCGAAGGCTCTGGCCTCGGCGCTCTTCGACAGCGAGAACGCGATGATCCGGCTGGACATGAGTGAGTACCAGGAGCGGCACACCGTGAGCCGCCTGCTGGGGGCGCCTCCTGGCTACATCGGTTATGACGAAGGCGGCCAACTCACCGAGGCGGTACGCCGGAAGCCATATTCCGTGGTGCTGTTCGACGAGGTGGAAAAGGCCCATCCGGACATATTCAACACTTTCCTGCAGGTGCTCGACGACGGACGGATCACGGACTCACAGGGCCGGACCGTCGATTTCCGCAACACCGTCATTATTATGACCTCCAACATCGGCTCGCAGTATCTTCTGGAGGGTTCGGCCGAAGGCGGGTCGATCACCGAGGAGGCGCGCGGCCTGGTCATGGGTGAGCTCCGGGCGCATTTCCGCCCCGAGTTCCTCAACCGCGTGGACGATACGGTCCTGTTCGCGCCCCTGGGACTGCCGCAGATCGAACGCATTGTAGATCTGCAGTTCCAGCAACTGCGGGAACGGCTGGCTGAGCAGCAAATCGAGCTGCACCTCACCGAGGACGCACGCCTTCTGATAGCCGAACGCGGCTTCGATCCGGTCTATGGAGCCCGGCCATTGCGCCGCTATATTTCCCATGTCGTGGAAACGCAGGTGGGCCGCGCACTGCTGCGCGGCAGCATCGCGGAGGGCGGAGTGGTCACAGTGACCGCAGCCGGAGGGGAACTGGTGGTCGACTACACCACAATGGAGCTGGAAGGAGCCGGAGCCGCATGAACAAGGCCATCATCAAGTGTCCCCACTGCGCCAAATCCAACCGCGTTCCCGCGGCCGCCGACGGCCGGCCGCGGTGCGGGAATTGCCACCGGGAGCTTCCCTGGGTGGTTGAAGCGGGTGACGACGACTTCGGCGAAATCGCCGAACGGTCCGGTGTTCCGGCCCTGGTCGACTTTTGGGCGGTGTGGTGCGGACCCTGCCGGATGGTGAGTCCAGTGCTGGACCAGTTGGCACACGAACGTCCGGGGCAGATCAAACTTGTAAAAGTTGATGTGGACCACTCGCCGCAGCTCTCCACCCGATTCGCCATTCAGGCAGTGCCAACGTTGATGGTCATCGTCGACGGCAAGATTGTCGCGAGGCAGGCCGGCGCGGCTCCCGCACCGGTGCTGAGGTCCTGGCTGGAGGGGGCCCTCGCGAAGTAGCCTACGAACTGCCGACTACCTCCACAACGCCCTGAACTGCGGCCGTCACCGGGGCTAATTGGACTGGAACGAAGTGGAAACCGTGGCAGGCCGACGGGAGTCGACGAGATTGGGTACGCCTCCGAAGGCGGCCAGGGTCCGGGCGGTCTCCACGAACTCACGTGCCAGCCCGTCATTGACATCAGTACGCCATGCAATCGACAGCGGCGAGGGCGGGACGTCTCTGACCGGGATGAAAGATAGCCCCGGACGGTCATAGAAACGCTGCGTGGAGGCCTGGGTGAACGCAATGCCCCGCTCACCCATGATGGCTTCGAAACACTCGTCGACGGTGGCTACCTGAGTGCCCAGACGGACCGGCTGCCCGCCGCGGGCCTGGGTTGCGAGCCAGAAATCCCTCCACTTATCCGGAGCCTTGCGGGCGACGAAAGACTCATCAACGACCTGTTCCACCGACACCTCAGACAGCCCGGCAAAACGGGAACTGCTGGCAACTACGAGGACCCGCGGCTCAATGAACAGTGTCTCCATGGCGAGCCAGTCAGCCGCCGGCAGGGGCGGCCGCACAAATGCCACGTCAGCGCTTCCATCGGCCAATCCCGCTGTGGGATCAGCGAAATCGAAAGACCTCATCTGCACGTGAATTTCCGGGTGGTTGTTCTTGAAGGCGGCGAGGATTCGCGGGGTCAGTTCGGCAGCCGCGTTGGCCTGAAAGCCGACTATGAGGGTGCCCCGCACTCCGCTGGCCACCTCACGCGTCAGCGAAACGGCGCGCTCGGCGGCGGCTAAAAGACGCTTGGCTTCACCCATCAGGACATCCCCGGCACTGGTCAGGGAGACGCTGCGGCTGGTCCGGAGCAGCAGGGGAGTGCCCAGGGCGTGTTCAAGCTTCCTTATTTGCACGCTGAGGGATGGTTGCGCGATATGGAGCCGCGCAGCGGCTCGACCAAAGTGCAGTTCTTCCGCAACGGCGACGAAGTACTGCAGGACGCGCAGGTCTAGCTGTGGCTGCTGCATCGTTCAACTGTAAGGTCCGCCACAATCGGGGTCCAATAGTTTCAGGCTATCGGTGGATAGGGCACAGGTATTGGACCGTTCGGGGCAACGGGGGCTGCAATGGAAACAGCGAAGGGTTGCCAACGGAGACAGCCGCCAAAGGCACTCCAGGAACCCCGCATTCGAGGCTCGGGCAGAGAAGCCCGACCCTCAGCGAGACCAATGAGAGGAACAAAGACATGACGGTCGCAACACGTGCCCCTTCCGTGGAATCCTGGATTCAGAGCTTCACCGAGGCCAACAACCAGGATCCGGAAATCCAGGCCCACGGAAAGTACTTCACCTGCTCCTACCTGCTGGACATGGAGGCGCACACCTTTGTTGTTCGGGTGGTGTCGGGCACCATCGCCCAGATTTCCGTGGACCCGGGACCCATCGAGGTGCCCTACCAGTTCGCCATCCGGGCCAGCGCCCACACCTGGGGTGAATTCGGCAAGCCCGTCCCGGCTCCCATGTACCACGGCATCTGGGCCGCCACTTTCCAGCGCGACATGAAGCTGGAAGGCGATGTCCTGGTCCTGATGCAGAACCTGCGCTGCCTCACCCGCCAGATCGAACTGCTGCGCTCTACCGGCGCACCCGTCTAGACCATAGGAGTTCCTGACATGAGCAAAATTTCCCCCGTCACCGGCCACTACGTCACCGTCGACGTGGACGGCCTCGAATACAAGGTTTTCTACCTCGAAAACGGCCAGGGCCAGCCCCTGGTCTGCCAGCACACCGCCGGAGCCCACAACCACCAGTGGCGCGGTCTGCTGGAGGACCCGGAGATCACCGCCAAATACCGCGTCATCGCCTACGACCTTCCCCGCCACGGCAAATCCGACCCCCCTGAAAACACGGAGTGGTGGACTGAGGAGTACCAGCTCAGCGCGGACCACTTCGCTAACTTCATCGTCGCCCTCGTCGATGCACTGGAACTGGTTGACCCCATTTTCATGGGATCCTCCTTCGGCGGCAACATAGCGCTGCAGCTTGCCCACCGCTTCCCGGAGAGGTTCGACGCCGTCATCCCTGTGGAGGGAGCGGACCACTCACCGGGCTTCTACCTTGACTGGTGGCAGCACCCCCATGCCAATGCCGCGCAGGTGTGCGGCAGCGGCACCTGGGACCTCATGGCACCGCAATCGCCGGAGGCGGACCGCTGGAAAACGTGGTTCTACTACACTCAGGGTTCCGAGGCGTTCAAGGGTGACCTGTACTTCTACTCGGTCGACCACGATCTGCGCGGCAAACTGGGCGAGATCCAGACCGACAAATGCGCGGTTGTCCTGATGACCGGCGAGTACGACTACCTCACCACCCCCGAAGACGGAGCCCGCACGGCCAGCCAGATCCCGGGTGCCGAGTTCATCGAGATGAAGGCCATCGGGCACTTCCCGATGAGCGAGAACTACCCGGTGTTCAAGGGATACCTCGTTCAGGCTCTGGACCTGATCCGCACCAAGACAACGGTCGGAGCCTAGCCGATTCTCACCTAAGGCGTCGGTGCCGACCCAAGAGGGTCGGCGCCGACCCTGCCTCCTCAATGTGAAAGACACACAGAAGATTTAACCTCCTCATGCCCTGCCTCTGGCAGCCGGACCGTACCAAACTGCTGAAGGTCGGGCTGCACACCCCTAAGACTTCCTTAAACCCCCTTGGAGATAGAACGATGTCAATAAACGCCCAGCGTGAAGCCGCCCTGCTGGCGTCCGTGCCGACAGGTCTGCTGATCGACGGCGAGTGGCGACCGGCCGCGTCCGGGAAGACCTTCGACGTCGAGGACCCTGCCACCGGGAAGGTCCTGCTCAGCATTGCCGACGCCGGCCCGGAAGACGGGGCGGCGGCACTGGATGCCGCGGCCGCCGCGCAGGATTCCTGGGCGAAGGTTCCCCCGCGGGAGCGTGGGGAGATCCTGCGCCGCGCCTTCGAACTCGTCACCGAACGGGCCGAGGACTTCGCGCTGCTGATGACCCTGGAGATGGGCAAGCCGCTGGCCGAGGCCCGCGGTGAGGTCACCTACGGCGCGGAGTTCCTGCGCTGGTTCTCCGAGGAAGCCGTCCGCGCCTTCGGCCGGTACTCGGTGTCCCCGGACGGGAAGTCCCGGCTGCTGGTGACGAAGAAGCCGGTGGGCCCCTGCCTGCTCATCACACCGTGGAACTTCCCCCTGGCCATGGCCACCCGAAAGGTCGCCCCCGCGGTCGCCGCGGGCTGCACCATGGTGCTGAAGTCCGCGAACCTGACCCCGCTGACCTCCCAGCTGTTCGCCGCGGTGATGCTGGAGGCCGGGCTGCCCGCGGGCGTGCTCAATGTCATCCCGACCTCCACGGCCGGTGCCACCACGGGTCCGCTGATCAAGGACTCCCGGCTCCGGAAGCTCTCCTTCACGGGTTCCACCGAGGTGGGCCGCCGGCTGCTCTCGGACGCGTCCGAGACGGTGCTGCGGACGTCGATGGAGCTCGGCGGGAACGCACCGTTCGTCGTGTTTGAGGACGCCGACGTCGACGCCGCCGTCGCAGGGGCGATGCTGGCGAAGCTGCGGAACATGGGCGAAGCCTGCACTGCCGCGAACCGGTTCATTGTCCACGAATCGGTCGCGGAGGAGTTCGCGAAGAAGTTCGCCGCCAAGATGGCCGGCATGACCACCGCCCGCGGCACCGAGGCGGAGTCCAAGGTCGGCCCGCTGATCGATGCCAAGAGCCGGGACAAGGTCCACGAGCTCGTCACCGACGCTGTAAGGGATGGTGCCGTCCTAATCATGGGCGGGTCACAAATTGACGGTCCAGGGTATTTCTACCGGCCAACGCTTCTCCTCGACGTGCATGAAGGGACCCGGATCCTGTCCGAGGAGATCTTCGGGCCCGTTGCGCCGATCATCACGTTCGACACCGAGGACGAGGCCATCCGGCTGGCGAACAACACCGAGTACGGCCTGGTGGCCTACGTCTTTACGCGGGACCTGAACCGGGGCATCCGGATGGGCGAACGCCTGGAGACCGGCATGCTGGGCCTGAACGCCGGTGTGGTCTCCAACGCCGCGGCGCCTTTCGGCGGGGTCAAGCAGTCAGGACTGGGCCGGGAAGGCGGCCTCGAGGGCATCGAGGAATACCTCTACACCCAGTACATCGGCATCGCCGACCCCTACGCCGGCTAACCCGCGGCGGTCGACTTAGACCCCAGACCGCAAAGGGTCTCCCGTCCTCGCAAGATGGGAGGCCCTTTGCTGCGCGCTTGGTTCTGGCATCGGGGGAGAGGTTCTGAGGGGCACTCCCCGGTCATGCGGCTCTCGACGCTGCGGACCATGAAGGGATGAACGGAGGTGGAAGCGTTATGAGAAGCCTAGCGACGGACAGCCCTGCGCGGTCTGCCCAAGAGCCCGCAATGAGCGAGGTCATGACCAGGTTGCTGCCGCACGTGGAGTCCTACGGCTTCTTCAACTTTGTCGAGACAGAGAAATGCCGCACCCCGTCCATGCGGGGGTGCGGCTGGGTGCCTTTAGCGGGGAGAATTGGGGGTGTGGACAGTGTCCACACTTTGGGTCACGGACTGGGTCGTATCGGTGCCGGACTGGGCCGGATTCCGTATGTTTCGGCGGGAGTCCAGTGTTTGCAGGGGCTGGAACCCGGTTCGAGTCCCACCTCGGGCACAAGATTTCTGCAGGTCAGGGCCTTTTCTGGTGTTTCTTCGTGTGGACAGTGTCCACACTCTCGCCACTGATCTGATGTTCCGGGTGTGTGGCGTCCCGGACCGGCCTATTCGGTTGTGTAGGTGAGCGGGCTGACTACGGCAGCCCGGGTGCCGCCCTGCGGGGTGCGTTCTGGGTGTTCATCCTCGTTCGTCCTTCCGTTGGGTTTCGCGTTCACAGCTCCCGCTAAACTCTCTTCATGCGCAGAACGTCGGCACGAGGCCCCGACGCCGCTGGGAGGGAGCGCGTACTTATCCTGTCAGCAGGGGTAGGAGCGGGGCACAACAGCGCCGCGGCGGCGGTGCAGCAGGCGTGTGCCGCGCGCGCCGACATCGACGAAGTGCAGGTGCTGGATGTGCTGCAGGTGAGCAGCGTGCTCTACCGCACACTGCTGGGCAAGGGTTACTTCGTCCTGGTCGAGGACTTGCCCTGGCTGATCGAGTGGGGCTACGACATCAACGACCGTCCGTTCCGGCGCCGGGGCCCAGTAGACCCGTGGACACGGGTGAACGCCCTTCCAGTGATCGGTGCGATCAAGCGATTCCGGCCGACCGCGATCGTGTGCACGCACTTCCTGCCAGCCCAACTGCTGGCGTCACTGCTCCTTCGCGGCGTGATTGACGCGAGGACCGCCGTCGTCACGACGGACTACGACTTCCAGGGCCTATGGCTTACGGGCGCGTTCCACGCGCTCTTCCTGGCCAGGGAGGAGGGGAGGGTTGAACTGATGGCGCTGGGTTTGCCCCCCGACCGCGTCGCGGCCACGGGCATCCCGATCGCCACCCAGCTGAACGTAGCGCCTGCGCGCGATGCAAACGACCCCCCGAAGCTGCTGATCTCGGCGGGCGCGACTGGCGGCGACTATGCCGTCTCCGTCGTGCGGCAGACGCTGCACATGCGCTCGTCCTTCACTGCCACGGTAGTGTGCGGACGTAACGATGCGCTACGGCAGCGTATCGAGGAGCTGGTGGCGCCCGCTGGCGACCGCTACCGCGTGCTCGGCTTCACGGCGGAGATGCCGCAGCTGCTGCGCAGCGCCGACCTGTTTGTGGGCAAGCCGGGCGGGCTGTCGGCGTCGGAGTGCATGGCTGTAGGGCTGCCCATGGTGCTTGTGAACCCCATCCCGGGGCAGGAGGTTCGCAACGGCGATTACCTGATGGAGCAGGGGGCAGCGGTCCGCTGCAACACTCCCGCGACGATCGGCTGGAAGATCGACGAGGTGCTGCGGGAGCCGGGTCGACTTCAGCGGATGCAGGCGGCGGCGCGGAGAACGGGCCGCCCTGACGCTGCGGCGGACGTGCTGACCGGACTGCTGGACGGGCCATCCCGTCCCTTGGTCGTGACACGCGCAGCGCAGAAGACAATCCTCGCCGAGAGCGAGCGGCGCGTAGTTGCGACCGATCTGAGGGGACCCTCCTCGCTGGTCCGCGTGGTCGACTCGGCTGCGGGTAGCACGGTCGCGCTGCTGCGAGCCGAGGAGCTGGGAGATCTGCAGAAGCGGTACGCCACCCGGAACGGGGGTCTGGTACTGCGGCGCGGCCACGCGCTCAGGTCGCTCAGGTGGGAGGAGCGGCGGCTGCTCCGCGCCATTCTTCGGGGGGACGACGAGCTGCCCATCCGCGTCGAGGAGCCCTCGCCACCCCCTCGCATCCTTCCCACGAGACCGGCGGGACACGACACCTAACGACTTCCGGCGGGCCGGCCGTCCGGGACGCCTCCCTCGTCGATCGCTCCGTCACGGCGCCGCAACCGGTCCGCGCCCGCCCGGCTGACCGGGCTGTGCTGGGCGGGGAGCAGGGCCCAGTCGTCCGAGCGGTTTACGGACACCTCCCAGGCCCTCGCGGCTTAGGATCCATTCAGCCAGTCCAACTTTCAGGGACCATTTCAATAAAAGCGGGCGCCCGCCAGTGAGTTTTCTCGACGCTAACCTGCCAGCCCGGCAAGGAGGAAGATCACGGCGGCGATGGCGAAGCCCATGACGCCGATGAGGGTTTCCATTACGGTCCAGGTCTTCAGGGTGGTCTTGACGTCCATCCCGAAGAAGCGGCCCACCAGCCAGAAGCCGGAGTCGTTGACGTGGGAAACCACCACGGAACCCGCGGCGACGGCGATGACCATGGCGGCGACCTGCATTTCGTTCAGTCCTGCCAGCGCCACGGCCGGGGCGATCAAGCCCGCGGTGGTTGTCAGCGCCACGGTGGCGGAACCCTGCGCGATGCGCAGGATGGCTGCGATCAGGAAGCCGGCCAGGATGAGCGGGATGCCCAGGTCACCCAGGACATCGGAAAGTGCGGTGCCGATGCCGGAGGTGCGCAGGACGCCGCCGAACATGCCGCCGGCACCGGTGATCAGGATGACGGAGCAGACCGGGCCCAGGGAGGATTCGAGCAGTTTCTCCAGCGCACCTGCATCCTTGCCGCGCCTGAGGCCAAGAACGTATATGGCCACGATCACGGAAATCAGCAGGGCCACCGGGGTTTCACCGAGGGTGCGCAGGATCTGGAACCACTGCTCGTCCTTGACGCCTTCACTCAACACACCGGAGGCGGCCAGCGTGTTCAGCCCGGTGTTCATGAAGATCAGGACCAGCGGCAGGAGCAGCAGTCCCACAATAGTGCGGAAGCGCGGCGGGTGGCTCTCGGCTTCGGCGCTGGCGTGGCCCAGGATTTCCGGAACCGGCAGCACGAGCTTCTTGCCCATGTACAGGCCGAAGAGGTAGGCGGTGACGTACCAGGTGGGGATGACGACGATGAGGCCGGCAAGGGTTACCAAGCCAACGTTGGCTTCGAAAAAGGCGGATGCGGATACCGGCCCTGGATGCGGCGGCAGGAAGATGTGCATTACGGAGAATGCGCCGGCGGCGGGCAGGCCGTAGCGGAGCACACCCCCGCCGAGGCGGTGGGCGACGGCGAAGATGACAGGCAGCATGACCATCAGGCCGGCGTCGAAGAAGATGGGAAAGCCGAAAATCAGGGACGCAATGCCTAGCGCGAAAGGGGCACGCTTTTCGCCGAAGAGGCCGATCAGGTAGTCGGCCAGGACCTTGGCGCCGCCGCTGGTTTCCACGATGCGGCCGAGCATTGCGCCAAGTCCCACGAGGAGCGCCACTGTGCCCAGGGTTGTGCCGAAGCCGTTGATCAGTACGGGCACCACCTGGTTGGCGGGGATGCCCGTGGCGAAGGCGGTTGCGAGGCTGATGAGGATCAGCGCGAGCAGCGCGTGCATACGAAGCTTGATGATCAGGAACAGCAGCGCGGCGATCGCGGCCGCGGCGATGAGCAGCAGGGGGCCTGCTCCCATCGTTTGGGTCCATCCTTCGATGACCATGGTTCTCCTTTGAAACTGGATGGTTGGGGGTGGAAAGGTTAGGACGCGGGCGCGGCCGGGAGCTTCAGCGAGGCGACGATGGTGCTCACGAGCTCTTCAGGGGATTTGGAGATGTCCAGGCGGAGGCTTCCGGTGGCGAGTTCGTCGTCGCTCAGCGGTTCCAGGGTTGCCAGCTGGCTGGGCAGGAGCGTGGGCGGCATGAAGTGCCCTTCGCGGCCCTGCATGCGCTGGCCAATCAGGTCCGCTTCGCCGTGGAGGTGCAGGAACAAGACGCGGCCCTCCGCCTGGGCGAGCAGCTGCCGGTACCTCTGCTTGAGGGCGGAGCAGGTGAGCACTGTGCTTTTGCCAGCCTTGGCCTGGGTGGTCATCCAGTTCTGGATCTGCTGCAGCCAGGGCCAGCGGTCCTCGTCCTGCAGGGGAATGCCTTGGCTCATTTTCTGGATGTTGGTCTGCGGATGGAACTCGTCGGCTTCCGCACATGCCCAGCCCAGCTGCTGGGAGAGAGCTGCCGCAATGGTGGACTTGCCGGAACCGGCAACGCCCATCACCACCAGGTGCGTGGTGGGATACTGCATGTTTTACCTCCGAAGAAGACGCCGTTGGCTTAGTGAAGAACGCTCATCGCGCATCGCCGGGGAGGTGCGCCTGGAAAAAGGTAGCACCTTTTCACCAAATAGATACTACCTTTGTGTGTCAAAAGTCATATCTTTCGCTTCTTTTGAGTAAGCTGGAGGTGCGCGCAGGCGCAGAGGAAGGCAGGAAAGATGTCGACGGCGACAGCACAGGACGCGGGCAACGCGCACGACGGCGGGGCCTCCCCGGCGATGACTGAACGCGTTTTGGAGGCGGTTGGCGTTGCCATTGCTTCCGGCGAATTACCGCCGGGAAGCCGGCTTACCCTTGAGGGAATCCAGCAGGAATACGGCATTTCCCGGACCGTGGCACGCGACACTATGAAGGTCCTCGAGTCCATGAACCTGGTGTACTCGCGCAGGCGGGTGGGCATCGTGGTGCAGGAGCGCCGGCTCTGGAATGTCTTTGACCCCAAGCTCGTGCGCTGGCGGCTCGCCTCAGACCGGCGCGAGATCCAGTACAGCAGCCTCACCGAGCTGCGCATCGCCGTCGAACCTATTGCTGCAGCCGGCGCCGCCCGCCGGGCGAGCGCCGCCGAGCGGGCAAAGCTGACGTCGCTGGCCGCGGATCTGCGCCGGCTCGGGGACGCCGGGGAGCTTGAGGCATTCCTGGCGGCAGACATCGAATTCCATTGCCTGCTGCTGCAGAGCTGCGGCAATGAGATGTTCCTGGCCCTGGAAGGCATGGTGGCGGAGGTGCTCACCAGCCGCACCCGGCAGGGCCTCATGCCCTTCAAACCCAGACCCGAAGCCCTCGACGCCCACGAGGACGTGGCCGCCGCCGTCGCCGGCGGGGACGCGACAGCAGCCGAGACTGCCATGCACCACATCCTGGATGAAGTACGCAACGCTATGGGCCTTCACTAGGCCCTTCCCTAGAACCCGCCGAGCCCGCGTCAGTGATCCTTCCTAGTCCTTTTCCAAAGTCAAGAGTTCGTGCATCCTCGCCTCCGAGTCGACATGACTTTCAGGTTTGGTGTCCTGGACAGTCCATTTCGGTTGTGGGGGAGTGGCTGACTACGGCGGACCGGGTAACGCCCAGCGGGGTTGGCCGGTCAGGTTGTGGACCGCGTTGGTTTTCTAGTGGACGATTCTCATCTCGTGCGGGGTCTGGTTGAGTCGGCGTCCGCCGTCGGGAACGACCGTCACAATGTCCTCGATCCTCACGCCGAACCTGCCCGGCAGGTAGATTCCGGGCTCGATTGAGAAGCACATGCCGGGGTGGAGGACCTGGGTTTCGCCCTCAACCATGTACGGCGGCTCGTGTGTTGTCAGTCCGATTCCGTGCCCGACGCGGTGAATGAAGTAGTCGCCGTAGCCGGCTTCAGTGATCACCGCCCGGGACACGCGATCGATCTCCTGGCACTCGACGCCCGGCCGCACGGCCTCGAACCCGGCCTGCTGCGCCTGTCTGACAACGTCGTGAACCTCGCGCTCCTCGGCGGTGGGTTCGCCGACATGCACCGTCCGCGTCGTGTCTGATCCGTAGCCGTGTTTGAGGCCGCCGAAGTCGAGCACCACCATGTCGCCGTCCTCAATGATCCGCGGCCCGATCTCGTGGTGAGGGTTGGCTCCGTTCGGACCCGAACCGACGACGGTGAAGTCCACCTGCGAATGACCGAACCGGCGAAGCAGGGCGGCGAGATCAGAGCCGACGTCGGTCTCGCTGCGCCCGGCGAACCGCACGTTGACGATCTCCTCGTACGCCTGGTCCGCGGCCGCTCCGGCCGCCGCAAGCCGTTCGATCTCGGCGTCATCCTTGATCGCCCGAAGCATGGGCAGGGCGGTCGTCATCGAAACATAGGACGACTGGGGCAGCCGATCCTGCAGGCCGAGTCAGAGACGGCATAACGCCCGGAGCCGGCCATCAGCGCCGCAGATTCCGTATAGGGGTCACTCCCGTCGGTCCAGTCGGTGATCCGCAGAATCGAGGCACCGGCGGCCGCTTCCGCATCGGGCCTCTCGAGCCTCGGAACGATCAAGGCGGGCTCCGCGTCGACGGCGACCACCAGCATGGTGATGCGTTCAGTGATGGCCACGGGGGCATAGCCGGTGAGGTACAGCAGGTCCGGTCCGGGAGTGACCAGGATGCCATCGAGACCGGCAGCGTCGGCGGCCTGGGCCGCCCGCCGCATCCGCGCGGCGTAGTCATCGGCGGTGAACGGAACCGGCTCGGAAGGGCTGCGATGATCCCTCATGGTTCGCATTCTCGTGCGCGGGGCATCACAGGTCAACCCATCGCCCGGACAGCCACTGACCCTGGACGCATCCGTCGCGAGGGAGACGGTCGTCTGTGGGCCAGACGCCAGGGGGCTGGCGTTGCCCGCTGCGAACGGTGATAGTGATGTGTATCGACCGGAATTCGGAGGTGCTTGATGGTCATGGCGCTGTTGGTCATCCTCGGCTTCGACCTGAACCGGGTGTCTGGACCATTCCGGTCTGCCGAAGTTGGGCATGCGTGATTCCGATGGTTCAGCCGGCGGTGAACCGATTGATGCGGGCCACCGTGCGCTCGACGGCCGGACGTTTAGTGCTGCGTGTTCTTCGTGACATTCGTGACCTCGAGCTGTTCGATCGAGCAATGACGCTCGCCGCACAGGCGTTCACCTCGATCCTGCCGGTCCTCATTGTCGTAGGTTCGTTGCGAGCGAGCCTGAATCCCGAGGCGGATGCGATGTTCGCTGAGAACCTCAGCCTCGATGATGACACAGCAGAACTTGTGAAGCAGTCGATTCCCCAAGCAATTGGAGGGGTAACATTCACGCAAGTTTTCGGCGCGCTGCTGCTCATCCTCGCCGCGACCGCCTTCTCCCGAGCTCTCGAGCGGTGCTTCCGCAGGATCTGGAAGACACCGAAGGCCTCCATCCGCTTCGCGTGGCGCTGGGTCGTCGCGATTGTCGCGATCCTCATCGGGCTCGTCCTCGTGCTGATGACCCGCTACGTCATGCGCGGCGCGGACGCCTTGTCATTGCTCGAGTTCATCATCGAGGTGGCGGTCTGGTCCGCGCTGTGGTGGTTCGCATCCTGGATCGTGATCAACCGGAGCGTCAGCCTGCGGGCACTCCTCCCGGGATCAGTGCTCGCCGGATTCGGATTCGCCGTAGCCGCGGTGGTGGGGCGCCTGTATCTCCCGCGGACGTTCGCCTCCTCCGCCGATCAGTTCGGTGTCCTCGGGCTCGCCTTCTCGTACATCGGGTGGCTGTTTGTGTTGATGTCCGTGCTCCTCGTCGCAGTGACCACCGGCCGCGTAATCCACCTCACCCTGATCGGGCAGCTGTGGAGCCGCTCAGGCGGGGCCGCCGCAGCTCCGGCCCCACCGGGAAGCCTGGACTGAGACGGCTTCTAGGCGCCATTCTGGCGCCTCTCATTGGCGCAGGCCTGGTGCCCGCCTTCCAAGAAGCTGCAGGTAGGCCATGTTAAGCAAGTGGCCTCCACACCTGATGGTGCGGAGGCCACTTGTGCGCACTAGTCACCGTGCGGATTTAGTGGATTTCTTTATAGCCCTCTTGTGCCTGAGCGGTTCTGTGGCTGTGATGAGGGACCTTTGGTGAACTGCGATTCGACGGCGGCGGCAACTTGGTCGGCTACGTGTTCCAGATACTGCTCCTCCATGGAGTCCTGGACGTCTTCGGATACCTGGGCTGCCAGTTGCTCACGAGCAAGCTTCCGTTGGGCACGCATGAGCATGGCGTGTTCCTGGTGGAAGGCCTTGGCCGTGGCGACGCACATCATCAGGATGACGACGCTGAAAGGCAGTGCGGTAAGAATCGCGGCCGTCTGTATGGCCGCGAGTCCGTTGGCCACGAGCAGGGCGATTGCCACGGCTGCGGCGGAGAGTGCCCAGAAGATGCGGATCCAGTTCTTGGGTTCGACGTCGCCGCCGGTCGAGAGCATGCCCATGACCAGGGCACCGGAGTCAGCGGAGGTAATGAAGAAGATTGCGATCAGGAGGATTGCGCCGATGATGAGTATGGTCCCGCCGGGAAGTCCGCCGAGCATACCGAAGAGCGCCCCCTCGGTATTAACGGTTCCGTCCGCACCGACCAGGCCGCCGCCGCCGAAGATCTCGCGGTGGAGGGCGGTGCCGCCCAGGACAGCGAACCAGAGGAACCCGACGGTGCTGGGGACCAGCAGGACACCGGCGACGAATTGGCGGACGGTGCGGCCTTTGGAGATGCGTGCGATGAAGATGCCGACGAACGGGGCCCATGAAATCCACCAGCCCCAATAGAACGTGGTCCAGGCCGCCTGCCAGGCTTCGCCCTCGGCTCCGGCGAACGCGAGTGTGTTGAACGTCAGGCCCATAACGTTCTGGAGGTAGTTGCCTATGGCTTGCACGAACTCACGCAGCAGGAACAGGGTGGGGCCCGTGAAGAGCACGAAGACCAGCAGCGCACCGGCGAGGATGAGGTTGGTGTTGGACAACCACTTCATGCCTTTGCCTACACCCGAGACGAGCGAGACGATGGTGAGGGTGATGATGCACAAGATCAGGCCGATCTGGGTCATCTGGGTGGCCTGCATGATGTTAGCTTCTTCGAGTCCTGCTGATATCTGAAGGACGCCCAGGCCCAAGGACGTCGCCACACCGAAGAGCGTGCCGACGAGCGCGACAACGTCAATGAGGTTGCCCCAGCCCCCGGCAACGCGCCGCGTGCCCAGCAGGGGCTCCAGGGTCCAGCGGATGGAGATGGGCCGTCCTTTACGGTGAACGGCGTAGGCGATTGAGACGCCCACGACGACGTAGATGGCCCAGGCGTGCAGCCCCCAGTGGAGGAATGTCTGTGTCATAGCCTGTTGGGCGATCTGGATCGGGGTTCCTTCGACCCCCGGACGCGGCGAAGCGAAATGGTTCAAGGGTTCGGCGACACCAAAAAAGACAAGACCGATGCCCATCCCTGCGGCGAACAGCAGTGCAAACCAGGACATAACCGAGAATTCCGGTTCATCTTCATCCGTGCCGAGCTTGATGTCACCGTAGCGGCTGAGCCCGATCCAGAGAGCGAAGGCAACGAAAACGGCGACGGCGGCGACGTAGTACCAGCCGAACCACTTGATGACGTTGCTTTGGATGGAACTGAACATGTCCGTCGCTGTTGCGGGGAACAAGATGGCAAAAAGTGCGAAGACCAGGATGATGCTGGCTGCGGGCCAGAAGACCCGCTTGTCGATGCTCTTGCCCGGCTGCGTCGAGTTGGCGGGCGGTTCCCGATCCACCCGGGCGTTGACCACGGACTCTTTCGGTTCGTTCGGGGGACGTTGATCGGTACTGACGCCTGGTGTGGCAGACATTCCCATTTTCTCCTCCTGCGCTCTTGAGCGCTCAGACTGCTCTGACGGATTTTTCTTCTGTGGGCGTTATGTGCAGCCTGCAACTCTACGGATCATGTACCGCGCGGAGACCATCCGTAGCCGGAACTTCCGGTATCGATGCCCGATTGAGACGTGGACGGGTTCTGAGTTTGCCGCTTCGTTGATGTCCCTCGGAGGGCAGCTGCCGGATGTCTGCCAGGGGCTGAAGCTGCCTTCCCCTGCGGTCCCAGTCTGCTCTGCGGGCGTCGCGATAAGGAACCGGTGGGGCGTCTTTTCCGAGCCGATCGAGCATATTCCTTACTAGGCGCCTGCGTATGGACCGGTTAGCGTGACGGCAAAAGCCAACTCGTGGATGTGGAGCCCAATGCTCAGGCGTTCGCTGCAGCACATGCCGCCACCGGTGCAAGGCTGTCTCGTCGGGGCCGGGCAAGGAACTGCCCAGAATGCTGACGTGCCGGGCTGGCGGACCGGCGGGACGTGCGGCCGCTGCCCCACATTCTCGGCGACTCAGGGGGGCAGGCTCACGTGAAGCGCCGAGGGCTGCTCCTGATCGCCCTGGGTGGTTGCGCCGCCTTGGTGTCCCTCGCACTGCTGTTCGGTGAGACGCTGCCGGGCAGCAAAGTCTGCCCGGCAGTGGGTTACGGGTTTGATGGTCATGTGGAGCTGATCTTCTCCCAGGAGCCGGCGTCGGTTGCGGCATGCTTCGGAGAGGGATGCACCCCGGAACCCGTGGTGAAGAGCGACGTCGGCCGGTGGCTGGTCCCGCAGTCCCGGCCATACCTGGTTCCGCCCGTAAATGTCACATCCATCAATGTGGAGGTGGTCGCCTTGTCAGGGGCCCGGAACGGCGGCGAGCTGCAGATCGAAACGGAGTCGACCGGGGAGTACCCGTTCGGGAAAGAATGTGGTGGTCCGTTCAGGTTCAAGCCCGTAAGAGTCCCGTTCAGCTGACCTGGTGCAGCCAGCTTTTCTCCCGTCCTGACGGAGCATCTTGAGGATCTTTCAGAGTGATTCCAGAAGCGCCCGGCCGGGCCCCGCTGCCGCAGCTCAGCCGGGAAGGATTGCTGCGACCTGCTCCCGGATGTCCATAAGCAGGTCCTCCACCGACCACGCGACGTTGGTCGCCGCGGCCATGCTGACGAACATGATGGCGGAGACCACACGGGCGAGCGTGGCCGCAGCATCGGGCGTGGTGCGGCCGTCACGCTGCAGGACGCCGGCGATTGCGGCCTCGGTCCCCGCGGCGTGCGTCAGGGCAGCGTGGTGGTGGGGTTCGCTGGGGTCGCCGAACACCATCTCCCGCAGGTAGGTGCGGCCGTTGTCGATCTGGGTCCGGTTGCACTCCACCACCGGCCGGATGATCGCCATCACGGCGTCGAGCGGTTCCGTGGTTTCCGCAGCGTCCGCGGTGCCCCTGGTGAGGGCATCCGCGTAGGCCGAGTTCTGGACCAGCAGCAGCAGCTCGCCCTTACTCTTGGCGTACAGGAACAAGGTGCCCGTGCCGATGTCGGCCTTGTCCGCGATCTGCTGCGTGGTGACGTCGTCAATGCCGTGCTCGGCGAACAGTTCACGGGCAGCCGCCGTGATCCGGTCAAGCTTGGCCTGCTTGTTCCGTTCCCGCCGGCCGACGGGCTGCGAAGCAAGGTGCATGGCGGTGGGTCCTCCGGGACGGTCCTGTGGTTGAACTGACTTCGAGTGTAGCCAATGGGGCGCCCGCCCGGCGTCAGCTTTTCAGGAACCCGACGGCCGCGGGAACGAACTGCCCGTGGAACTGGAAGATGCCGCCGTGCCCTGAGTCCTCATACATCACCAGCTCGGACCCCGCGATGCGCCGGTGCAGGTCCATCGATAGGTTGGACGGAACCATCCGGTCATGGTCGCCGTTGGCGATCAGCGTTGGCTGCCTGATGGCCGACAGGTCGGCCGGCTCGGCACGTCCCCAGTCCCGGATGGCCTTCAGCTGGGTCCGGAAGGCACGGATCCGGACCGGCCGGTCGCGGCCGGCGGTGCGTTCCTGAAGGCGTGCGATGAACGCCCGTGCGGCCTGCTTGCCGGCGGCGTTGCGGTTGAAGAAAAGGAACTCCTTCGGATCAGCCCGCACCAGGGCAGCCCGCAGCACGTCGAGGTACGTTACCCGGGCAACGTTGTCGATGCCCTTCCCGCCTCTGGGGCCGGTGCCGGCGAGGATGAGTTTCCGGACCAGCCCCGGGTGCTTCCCGATCAGCTCCTGGGCCACCATGCCGCCCAGCGAGAAGCCGAAAACGTCCACCTCCTCAAAACCGAGGGCCCGGATGAACGTGGCTGCGTCGTCCGCCATGGCCTCGATGCTGTCCGGCACCGCCCCGGTGCTGGCGCCGAGGCCGCGGTTGTCGAACGTGACCACATGATGCTCCTGGGCTATGGGGTCGATGATCCGCGGGTCCCAGTTGTCCAGGTTGGCGCCGAGGTGGTGGAAGAAGACCACCGGAACCCCGCCTTTGGGCCCCAGCTCCCGGTAGGCGTAGCTGACGCCGTCGGCGTCGATACTACGGGTGGGCGCCGCCGCATAGGAAGTGGGGACGCCGGTGCTGGAGGCGCTCATGCCTGTTCTCCCTGCCGGTGCTGACCCGCGACTTCGGACCGGGTTGCGGCGGGGGAGTCACCCGGGGGATTGACGATCACGGCCTTGCCACGCAGCCCTCCGGTTCCCAGCGCCTGCAAAGCCTCCGGAGTCTGGGCGAACGGGTGGACGCGTCCGACGACCGGGCGAAGCACGCCGTCGTCAACCAGCCGTGCGATCCGCTCCAGTTGCCCGCCGCTGGCATGCATAAACAGGAATTCGTAATCCACGCCCAGCCGGCGCGCCTGGCTGCGGATCTTCCGGCTCAGCCCGGCAATGCCGAGGCGGAGCAGCGGGTTCAGGTTGGACTCCCGGGCGAAGGCGGGGTCCGGCGGTCCGGCAATTCCAATCGCCTCGCCGCCGGGCCGGAGGATGCGGAGGGACTTTTCCAGGTTCCGCCCGCCCAGGCTGTCGAGGACCAGGTCAAAGCCGCTGAGGATCTGTTCGAAGTCCTCGTCCTTGTAGTCGATCACGGTGTCGGCGCCCAGCCCCCGGACGAAGTCCGCGTTGGCGGCGCTGGCGGTGGTGGCGACCGTCGCACCAAGGTGTTTGGCCAACTGGATTGCGACAGTGCCCACTCCGCCGGCGCCCGCATGGATGAGGACCTTCTGCCCGGGCTGCACGTTTCCGCGCTCCACCAGGGCCTGCCAGGCGGTCAAGGCCACCAGCGGAAGCGAGCCTGCCTCGGCCATGGTGATCGATGACGGCTTCATCGCCAGATCCGCCTCTGCGACGGCGATGCGCTCGGCGAAGGTGCCAATGCGGGCCGCGTCCGGCCTGGCGAAGACCTCGTCGCCCGGCTTGAAGCCGTCCACCTTCGCCCCGACGCGAAGCACCGTGCCGGCCAGGTCGTTGCCGAGGACCAGCGGCAGCGCATAGGGGAGGATCTGCTTGAACTCGCCGAGGCGGATTTTCTCGTCCAGCTGTTTGAGTCCGGCTGCCTCGACCCGGACCAGGACATCCCGGTCCCCGAAGACCGGCTCGGCCACCTCAGCCATCCGGAGGCCGGCTTTGTACTTAACGATGACGAACGCTTTCACGGTGCTGCCCTTTTCTGTTGAGTACAATCAATTATGAGTGCACTCAGAAAAGATGTCAACGTGACAAGCGCCACCGTGCGGCAAGCCCGCTTCATGCGGGTCAGTATGGAGTGTCAGGCTTCGTCAGGGCAGGGATACGAACGAGCTGGCCATGTCGTTGAAGTCGAAGCGGCCCAGGTCGGCGAACTCCACATACGGCAGCCCCACAAGGTAGAGCCGGCGGCCCCCGTACCACGTGTGCTGGAACAGGATGTTGCCGCCCCACGCCTTGGCCGACGATGCGGCGTCGTTGAACTTGTATGGCCACCACTTGAAGTTCGGCCAGGTGACAGTGAAGAACTTCGATCCGCCCTTGAAGTCGCGGTCCTTGTAGAGAAGCGCCGATCCCACCTCGGCATAGCGGTGGTACTGGTCCACCCGTGCCCGGTGCTCCTCGGGGTCCAAATGCTCGAGGTCGTGGCTGAGCAACTCGCCCACACGGCTCTGTGCCCGCTGCAGCAGGAAGTACTCCACGGTCATGTCGGGATCGCCCACCACCTCGGCACGGATGGCTCTCACCCGCTCCTCCGCGGCTTTGAGGCGCCGGGCCATACCCTCGTCGGCGCGGGCAATCATCCCCATGACATCGTCCGGCGAGACGCCGTCATGGACCTCCGGCTCGCTGTCGCCTACCTGCATGACCAACGCAGCACTGTTCTCTTCACTCTGGGAGGACATCGCCTTTATCCTTTCGCTCTGGGGGAGGGGCCGCTAACGGCTGCAGCAATCACACCAGCCATCCCGTTACCGCGCTGTTACCGGCCTGCCCGGGTGCCGCCGTCGTTCCCGTGGAAACATCCGTCCGCTTCCGGACATCCCGGGGTCTTCCCTGAATCGGCGGCCGACAGTAAAGTCGCGGCATAGCCAGTAATCGGACTTCCCCCTTCATCCGAGAGCGAGCCCCAATGGACCGGCCAGAAAAGCGCGGTGTCCAGCGCCGCAGCATGAACCCAACAACTGGTGTGCAGGGCGTGACGGGATGAGCGGCCAGGCTTCCCCCTCCGCAGCGCCAGAGAAGCGCGAAACCTTTTCCACCCGCAGGCTGTTCATCCTCTCGGCCATCGGTTCCGCGGTGGGCCTCGGCAACATCTGGCGCTTCCCCTACATCGCCTACGACAACGGCGGCGGCGCCTTCCTGATCCCGTACCTCGTGGCGCTGCTGACGGCGGGCATCCCCCTGCTGTTCCTGGACTACGCCGTGGGGCACAAGTTCCGCGGCTCCGCCCCGCTGGCCTACCGCCGGCTCCACCGCGCGGCCGAACCACTGGGCTGGTGGCAGGTGCTGGTCTGCTTTGTGATCGCCGCCTACTACGCCGTGATTATCGCGTGGTCCCTGATGTACACCATCTTTTCGTTCACCGAGGCATGGGGGGACGACGCCGAGGGCTACTTCTTCGGGACGTTCCTCGCCCTCTCCGAGGCGCCGGGCGTCGGCTTTACGTACGTGCCGGCCGTCTTCTTCCCGCTGCTGCTCATCTGGATCACTGTCATCGCCATCATGGTGGCCGGAATCCGCAAGGGCATCTCACGCGCCAACTCGATCCTGCTGCCGCTGCTGATGGTGATGTTCCTGCTGCTGGTGGTCCAGTCCCTGTTCCTGCCGGGCGCAGCGCAAGGGCTCAACGCCTTCTTCACCCCCGACTGGGCCGCGCTGGCGGATCCGGCGGTGTGGGCTGCAGCCTACGGTCACATCTTCTTTTCGCTCTCGGTGGGTTACGGCATCATGGTCACCTACTCCTCCTACCTGAAGCGCAGGACCGACCTCACCGGTTCAGGCATGGTGGTGGCGTTCTCCAACTCGGGCTTCGAGATCCTGGCCGGCATCGGCGTGTTCGCCGCCTTGGGATTCATGGCGCAGGCCGCCGGAACAGGCATCAACGATGTGGTCACCCAGGGCATCGGGCTGGCCTTCGTGGCTTTCCCCACCATCGTGTCCCAGGCGCCGCTCGGGCCCGTCATGGGGGTCCTGTTCTTCGGATCCCTGGTATTCGCCGGTGTCACGTCACTGATTTCGGTCCTGGAAGTCATTGTGGCCGCGGTGCAGGACAAGCTGGGCTGGGGACGCATCAAGGCTTCCGTCGTGGTCAGCGGGCTGGTGGCGGCCGTATCGCTGGGACTCTTCCCGACGGCGACCGGCCTCTACCTGCTGGACACCTCCGACGCTTTCGTCAACAGCTTCGGCATCACCCTGGGAGCGCTGGTGACCGTCATGGTGCTGGCATGGTTCCTGCGCAAGCTCCCCCTGCTCTCAGCCCACCTCAACCGCACCTCGACGATCAAGATGCGGCGGACGTGGATGGTGCTGGTGGCCGGCGTGGTGCCGCTCGCCCTGATCTACATGGTGGCCAACGAGTTCATCAGCAAGATCACTACGACCTACGAGGGCTATCCGGCCTGGTTTGTGGGCCTGTTCGGCTGGGGCATGGCCGGCGGACTGGTGGTGCTGGCCCTGATCTTGACCGTCATCCCCTGGAGCCGTAAATCCAAGGCCCACCATGACCCGGAATACCAGTCCATCGTGGACGAGGAAGCCGAAGAGGAAGAGGAGCAGGCCCGGTGACAACCATCGCCATCACCATGATGATCATTGCCATCCTCACCGTTTGGGGTGGCCTGGCGCTCTCGCTGCTGAACCTCAAGCGCCACCCCGAGGATGAGGGAGCGCTGCCCGAGGAGCACGCACCGGAGCTCTGACGGCTATCCCTTCAGGTGCCGGGCGAAGTGGTCTTCGATCCGGCGCCAGGCCTCGGGCGCCGACTGCGGGTCCGGCCCCACGCCGAGGACACGGAACAACGGGCGCAGCGGACGGGGACCGATCTCCGCATCGTTGAGGAAGGCGTGCCCTGCGGTCTCGAATTCCTTCACATCGTGTTCGGTGCCCAGTGCCTCCAGGACCGTGGAAAGCTGTGTTGCCGCACCGCGCAGGCTGCGGTCCCGCGCGCCGAAGTTGGCGACAATCGGGCAGGCGCCGGCCAACTCGGTTTCCGGGTTCTTGGGGAGCCGGCCGTAGTTCACGGCCGCGGCGTCGAAGCCGTCGTTGGCCAGCAGCAGGGCGAAGCCGCCGCCCATGCAGAACCCGATCACCCCGACCTTGTCCGTGGAGTCGCCGGAATCCAGCAGCCACTGCCGGGCCGTCAGCAGGTCCGTGAACGCCCGTCCCTCTCCGGCAGCCAGGGACCGCATGGTCGATACAAGACAGCGGCGCGCCCCGCCGTCGCTGAACAGGTCCAGCGCCAGCGTCAGATATCCGGCGGCTGCCATCCGCTCGGCATGCCGGACTGTGATGTCGTTGAGGCCGAAGGCCTCATGGACCATGAGAACGGCCGGGAACGGTCCCTTCCCCTCAGGCTTCGCCAGGTAGCCGTACAGCCGGGGCGACCCGCCGGCTGCGGCGCTTTCCCGGCTCAGGTCGACGTTGTGGAGATCGTTGCCCGCGGTGCTCACCATCCGAACGTTCCCGGGCCGCCTTTGAAGGGACCAACAATTTGCGAGGTGATCCAGCCCCCGTAGAAGTCGCCTTCCTGGGATGTCACCCGCTCGCCGTCGACCTCGCACGAGTCCATGTGGCGCGGATAGAGGGCCACCCGGCTGCTGAGCGCCTCGAAGCCCCGGGCGGGGTCCGGATAGGTCCACCCTGCGCGGCGGGCCACCACGCCACCGGAAACGACGTCGAAGTAGTGCGCTTCCCCCTTGAACTCGCAGAAGGTGGTGCCGTCAACCGGGACGAGCACGCCCGGCGGGAAGGCGTCCAGCGGCAAGTAATAGACGGGCGGATGGCTCGTCTCCAGGACGCGCACGGCATCGGTGGTGTCGGCAATAACCTGCCCGCCAAGACGCACCACAACCCGTTCGGACCGGGGCTCGATCCGGGGTGGCCGCGGATAGTCCCACACCGACTCCTGGCCGGGCATGGGTTTGACGGGCTGGGGACGCCGGAACAATCCGGAAATACCGTGATCTGGAGCCATGTCCCTATGCTAGCCGCAGCTTCCACGGCCGCGGAGGGTCCGGTCGGTGCGGGCAGTGCCGCCCGGGCGTGTCAGGAGGTACTCCCGGAAAAACGGGGGATCCGCATAATTAAAAAGTGACATCCCTATGAAAATTTCTCCCTAGGGTCTTTCGGCCCTGATGACAGATCATAAATGTTTGTTTTCGAGCCGCGTGCATAACGTACCAGCGTGCAGCTATCTGATTGGCCTGTTTCATAAAATTCGCCGCTTTCACGGGACATTGACATGCCCGGCCTAAATGCGGATCCTCAGTGCTAGAACTATTCCAGCTCACGGTTGTGCTGGATCTGGGGGTATCAATGGGAAGCGGCAACTTTTGCCATTTTCAGCTGAGCCTTTTCCAATCGTGGAAGCTCCGCAGCGGCTCGTGCGTTCTGCACGTCGCGGCACGGCAGCAGCGGCTCATCACTGCCCTGGCGATCCACGGCCCCCGGCCGCGGAGCTACTTGGTGGGGCTGCTGTGGCCGGAAAGCTGTGAGAGCCGCGCCCTGGAAAGTCTTCGCGTGAGCATGCATCTGGTGTCGCGGCAGGCTCCGGGCCTGCTGGTCAACGGGGGTCCCGAGCTTTCCCTCAGCGAATTGGTGGACGTGGATTTGCACCGTGTCCGCGCCTGTGTCCGGGACCTAAACCAGAACGGACTCAGCGGGAGCGCGGCCGCCGCGCTGATCCTCCTGCGCGACGCCGAATTGCTGCCGGGCTGGTATGAGGACTGGGTGCTCTTTGAACAGAGCAGATTGCGGCAGGACCGCCTTCACGCTTTCCATATCATTGGCCGGGAGGCACTGGCGCGGCGGGATTATGAGATTGCCGTGGAAGCCTCGGAGGCGGCACTCCAGCTTGAACCTCTTTATGAGAGTGCGGTGGGACTTCTCATTCAGGCGCAGACGAAACAGGGCAATAATGCTGCTGCCATTCGCGCATTCAATATATATCGGGAAAACCTGATGGAGGACATGGGCCTCGCTCCGTCAGAGCATATTCTGCGCCTGGTGCGTGATTATTTCTGATCCCGCCTGCCAGGCGTCAGGCCCCCGGGCGCCCCGGCCACTCTTTCCCCGCCCAAGGGTCGTAGTCGGCGATCAGCTCCTCTTCGGGTGGTCGCAGGCTTTCGGGGACGTGCTGCAGGTTCACCCGCACCCGGTACCAGAGGGAACTCGATCCGCGCATGCCGTCGACCAGGATGTCGGCCGGATGCAGGGCGGCAACGACGTCGGCATGCCGGTTTTTCCATTCGTCCAGCGCCGCGAGCGCCTCGGGCTTGGTCTTCGTCCGGGCCACTTCGATCAGCGGCATCACGGACTGCCGGCGGCCTGAACCGTTGCGGCCGGGCGGCGGTTTCTCAGCGGGGCCGAGCCCGGCGGCCACAGCGAGGAGTTTGTCCAGCTTCCCGGCCTCGTCGTCGATGCCGGCGTGCGGGTCACCAAGTGCCGCAAAGCGCTTGAGCACCGTGGGCACGGTGAAGTCTTCCGGCCGGGCGGAGGCAACCTCTTCCCAGGTGAGGGGTGTCGAGACCCGGGCGTCGGGCAGGGGCCGGATGGAATACGCCGATGCCACGGTGCGGTCCTTGGCGTTCTGGTTGAAGTCGACGAACACACTCTCGCCGCGCTCTTCCTTCCACCACCGCGCGGTGGCGAGGCCCGGAGCCCGGTTCTCCACCTCGCGCGCGAGAGCCTCGGCGGCGAGCCGCACATCCCGGTAAGGCCACTGCGGGGCGAGGCGCACCAGGATGTGGAGTCCCCGCGATCCGCTGGTCTTGGGCCAGCCCACCAGCCCGACGTCGTCGAGCACCTCCCGCACGATATAGGCGACGTCGACAATCTGCTTCCAGCCGACACCCGGCATGGGGTCCAGGTCGACCCGGAGCTCGTCGGGGTGCTCCAGGTCCTCGGCGCGCACGGGGTGCGGGTTGAGGTCCAGGCAGCCGAGATTGACCACCCACGCCAGACCCGCGGCATCCCGGATGACCGCCTCTTCGGCTGACGTCCCCGACGCATAATGCAGCGTTGCCGTGTCGATGAAGCCGGGGTGGTTCTCCGGGACGCGCTTCTGGAAGAACGGCTCGGCGCCGATCCCTTTCGGGAATCGCTTCAGCACCATGGGACGTCCGCCGGCGCCCCGCAGCGCACCATCCGCGACGGCGAGGTAGTAGCGCACGACGTCGAGCTTGGTCAGCCCGGGCTCCGGGAAGACCACCTTGTCCGGGCTGGAGATGCTGACTTCGGCGCCGGCAACCTCAATGACCTGGGGAGGGGTTTTGGACGGGTTCATGCCGCCACGCTAGCTGCGTGCCTGCCAGCTGACCGGGAGCGCCTTCACCCCGTAGACGATGGTGCTGTCCATCCGTTCAAGGTGAGCATCCGGGGCAAGGGCGAGTCCGGGCAGCCGCGACAGGATGGCGTCGAGGGCGATTTTCGCTTCCAGCCGTGCCAGCGGGGCGCCGAGGCAGAAGTGGATGCCGTGGCCGAACGCCAGGTGCCGGGTCTGGCCGCGGTCGACGTCGAACTCCGCCGGCCGCTCGAACTGCCGCTCGTCGCGGTTCGCGGAGCCGATCCAGGCCACCACCGGGGCGCCGGCGGGAATCCGGACGTCGCCCAGGTTGGCGTCGGCAGCAGTCACCCGGTACATGGACTGGACGGGGGAGCGGAAGCGAAGCACTTCTTCTGTGGCCTGGGGAAGCAGGGCCGGCTCCTGCAGCAGCCGGTCTACGGTGCCGGGCACTTCGGTAAAGCAAAGAACCGCGTTGCCGATCAGGTTGGTGGTTGTTTCATTGCCCGCGACGAGCAGCAGGGCGCAGAAGCCCAGCAGTTCGGCCACGTTCAGTTTCTGTCCGTCGATCTCTGCGGCGAGCAGGTTGCTGATCAGGTCATCGCCCGGACGCCTCCTTCGCTGCTCGATCAGGTCCAGGAAGTACCCGGTCATCTCCTGGTTTGCGGCATGGTGGTCCTCAGTGGCCGCGCCGGTCCGCGTCTGGCTGACGATCGCATCGGACCACTGCTTGAAGCGGTCGCGGTGCTCCGCGGGAATCCCCATGAGTTCCGAGATCACTATGACCGGCAGCGGGTAGGCCAGCTCCTCGATCAGGTCGGCTGATCCGCGGGAGGCGATCCCGTCGAGAAGCCCGTCGGTCAGCTCGGAGATGCGGGGAGCGAGAGCGTCGACGGCCCGCGGCGTGAACGCCTGGGTCACCAGGGAGCGCAACTGCCGGTGCCTGGGCGGGTCGGTGGTGATCAGGCTCGAGGCGAACAGGTGCCCCACCTCGGATGACTCGTCGCCGCCCATCCGCGAGGAGAACGTGGCGTGGTCGGACAGAACCCGTTGCACGTCGTCGTACCGGAAGACGTGCCAGCTTCCCGTCGGCTCGTCGAGATAGACGGGTGCGGCTGCCCGCATGCGCTCGTAGTGGGGAAAGGGATCCAGCGGATGTTCAGTGGCCGGGTCGAAGTCCATGGCTGGCCTCTCTGCTCAGCCCGGCGGTCCGCCGGCCTGGCCGACTGGTCTGGCCGTACGGTTTGGGGCGTCGGGTTAGTGGACCGTGAGACCCTGAGTTTATCCGACGGGGCCCCGCACGTCAGCGGGAAATGCGGGCCAACCTTCCTACGGCGCCTGCTGCCGGCGCACCATCTCAGCGATCCAGGCGGGCGCGTACGGGGAGGTGCATCCCGGGGGAGTCGGGTAGTCCTTGAGCACCCCCAGGCGCTCGCCGATCTCAAGGGCCCGGGCTCGGTGCCCGGCGTGCTCGATTCCGATCTGGGCCAGGCAGTGGTTCATCGCCCACTGCAGCCGGTCCGGGGCGTCCTTCATATCCGCCTCGATGATACTAAGGAGCTCGGGGAGGTCCAGGCCTTCTGGGTTTTTCGCCACCCGTTCGGTGGTCAGCGCCCAGCCGGCACTCGCGACCACCGGATCCGGATCGGCCAACCAGGCCACGCGCAGTTCTTCGGAGTGCGGGTTCTTTTTAACGACGTAGTTCACCAGCCAGTCGTGCACCTTGGGTGAGCGGGCCCCGCGGAGCATGCCGTCCAGTTCGTCCCGCCCGTATGCCTTCGGGCGGGAGACCAGGACCGCCAGCAGCTGCGCCGCGGTGTCATCCGTCGCCCAGAGCTGCCGCGCAAGGTCCGGCTGCGTCTTCAGCCGCTTCGCGATTGCCCGCAGCTTGCTGAGGTTCACGCCGTGATCGTCGCCGTGCCGCTCATTCACCGCACGCACCCGAGGGTCCTCAAGCGCGGCCAGCTCGGCCGTTACCTGGGCCAGCGTCGAGTCTGCCGATGTAGTCCCGGGCACTTGGATCTCCTGTTCCTCGCGTGTGGGACCCAGCCTAGTGGAACTGCCGGTTCACCCCCGGCAGGGCATCAGGCGTCTGCCTGACGGCGTGATGCCCATTTGGTTGCCTTTTTGGGCGCTCTTTTCACCGCGTAGGCCGCGAAGATAAAAGTCAATACCGGGAGCAAGATTCGGGTGAGGGCTGTGTTCAAACGCCAACGCGGGGATGTCTTTGACAGCCCATCGGGCCGATGGCCCGCGTCGCCTTTCCCGGCCGTGGTGTTCATCGCCGTCATCTTTGTGGCCCTCGGGTTCGAGGATGCGTGGTTTTCGGTTCTTCCGGAGCCCGCAGCCGCCTCGATCGGTCCGCTCGGCCTGACGGTGAAGTACGCAGGCGAGCCCCCGGCCGCACCGCCGGAAGCGCCTCCCGTGATGGCGGACCCGGACGGGATCCTCTCCTTTGAGCGGGTTGACGTCGATACGATCGCCGCGGACGGTACGCGCAAAATGACCGTCGCCTCACGGGCGCTGGTGCGTCCTTCATCGGGATCGTTGCTTGCCCCCTTGGAGGTACTGCGGCCGTCGTCTCCGTTCGGAGTCCGTATCAATTCGCTCAGCGGCGCTGCCGGCGAGTTTCACTGGGGGCAGGACTTCGCGGCACGGTGCGGGACGCGGGTCTACGCGGCCGACGCCGGCGTGGCACGGGCTGTCGGATGGCATCCTTGGGGCGGTGGAAACCGCGTGGAAGTCGACCATGGCAACGGCATCATCACCACCTACAACCATTTGGAGTCCAGCACTGTCCAGCAAGGGGAGTCTGTAAAAGTAGGGGAAGTTATCGCACACGTCGGCACCACCGGGTCGTCCACGGGCTGCCACCTCCATTTCGAAACAATCTCAAAAGGCATCCACGCGAATCCCCTCAATTGGACCCTGTTGCCGGTGTCCCAGCTGGACCGCCTCGATGATCTTCCTGAGTTGGACTTCGAGCCGGGCCGCGGTGCCCAAGCTGACCTGAAACCGGTCTGGGCAGTTCCCATGGGAGATGCCAGCAAACGCAGCGTTACCGGCGGCGACCACGAGGCGCCAGTGGTCAAACCGCCCGAAACGGACGGCCCGGGGCCGGCAGGGCCGGCTTCACCGGCCGGTCCAGTCGACCCGACGGCGGACCTGCCGGTCACCCCAACGGACACTCCGCCGGTCGACCCGCCCGTGGACCCGCCTGCGGACCCGCCCGTGGACCCGCCTGCGGACCCGCCGATGGACCCACCTGCTGACCCTCCGATGAAGCCGGCGGACCCGGAACCCGATCCGGCCGTCTCGCCGCCCGGCCCGGTCAAGCCCTGATCGTAAGAGCGGACCAACAACAAAGAAGCACGACGGCGGGGCTGTTCCCGCCGTCGTGCTCCCGGATTCCATTGGCTGCAAGCAGCCGGCCTGTTACTTGGTGACCTGAAGTCCCGTGTCCCAGTTGAAGTCGGCGAACTCCGGGTTGGCCTGCATGGTCATGAGGACAAACTGGAAGCCTTCCAGTTCGCGGGCGCGCTTCAGCGGACCGACCACCAGGGGGCGCATGCCGCCGGCGTCGACGAGGCTGCTGACAGCAGCGTTGGCTGCCCCGTTGTCGCCGGCAATGAAGACGTCCAGCGGCTGTCCGCCGGACTCGCCGGCCACCAGGGTGCCGGCGAAAGTGGTGTTGAATGCCTTGACCACGTGCGCGCCGGCGGGGGCAAGCTGCGAGATTTCCTCGGCGGCGGAGTTCCCCGGCTCAACCACCAAGGAATCGAAGGTTTCGAAGTTCACCGGGTTGGTGATGTCCACGATGGTCTTGCCGGCCAGGGCATCGCCGTAGGCCCGGACGACGGACTTGGCGGCGTCGAAGGGGACCGCCAGGACCACGATGTTGCCCTGCGGAACGTCGACGGTGGAGCCGGAGGTGACGCCGGCACCAAGCTCCGCGGCCAGTTCCTGCGCCTTGGCGGCGTCCTGTCCAAGGATCTGGACGGACTGGCCGCCGGCCAGGGCGCGGGTTGCGATGCCGCGGGCCATGTTGCCGTTGCCGATGATGGTGAGGTTCGTCATGGGGGTCTTCTTTCCGAATATGCGGGCCAGGAGGGTTTTCATCAGAATCTGTTCTGCCGGGGAATGTTTGTTGAAGCTACAACTAATGTACGCCGGAGAAGTTGAAGCGTCAACTATCGCGTGTGGACTCCGCCCGCGGCGCTGCCCACATAGCGGAGAACGGCGGGAAGTTTCCCGCCGTTCTCCGCTGTTCGTGCCCCTTATCGACGCCCGCCCGCACCACGCCGGGCCGGCGAACCTGTGCCGCCTAGATGGCGTCGGTGGCCGGAAGCCGGCCGGACCGCACAGCCTCGGCGAAGGCCTCGTAGTCCTTTTCGTTCTGGTCCGCGTACCGCCCGGAGAAATCGGTGATGGACTGGTCGAACTTGTCGCTCTTGCCGAGGTAGGACGCGATCGCCACCGGGTCGCCGGACCTGGCGTGGGCCCGCGCCAGCGTCCAGCCGCAGGCGTTGGCATAGAAGTTCATGCCAAGCGGCTTCATCCCCTCCACCACGGCTGAGCCCTTCATGTCGCGCAGCTGGCGCCAGTACAGGTACCGGTTGTCCTGCACGCCCTTGGTCCAGCCCAGGAAGATGTCGCTCGCGGCCTGCATCATCCGCTGCCCCTGCACCACGCGTTCGCCCGGCTGCTTGTACCGGCTCTTCGGCAGGTGGTCCTCAAGCACGGATTTGGTGGCTTCCTTGACCTGGAGGAACAGGGGGTCCTCCTGGTCGCGTCCCTGGAGCAAGGCGATAAACGCCCGCGTGCCGACGCTGCCCACTCCCACCACTTTGCGGGCGACGTCGATGACCTCGAACCGTTCCAGGAGGTGGCGGCGGTCGTCGGGCAGCGTGGCCCGGTAGGAACGCAGCTGGTCACGGACCGCCTTCTCAACCTCATCGCCGGACATGCCGTAGGTGTCCGCCAGTTCCCTGACGGGCACAACCATCGGTGGCTGGCTGACAATCCGGTACTTCCCGTCGACACGCTCGGCCAGCTTGGACAGCGCCTGCAGGCTGTCCCTGGTGTGCGCCTTCGCCACGTTTTGCCGGGCGGACTTGCCCATGCCCTGCGCAGCCTTCTTCAGGGCCTTACCCTTCTGGCTCGCCACGGCCAGGTCGATGGCTTCCAGCAGTTGCTCCTCGGACAGGCGCGCGTACCAGACGTCCAGGGCGCCCATCTGCGCGAACTGGGCCATTGCTTCGCGGTACGCCCGGACCCCCGTGAGCGTCACAGAGAGCGTTTCTTCGGCGCTGAACCCGTTGTTCCGCCCCGCAATGGTGAAACTGGCGGCCATCCGCTTGACGTCGTACTCGAACGGGCCCGGGAGCGTCTCGTCGAAGTCGTTCAGGTCGAACAGCAGGGTCCGTTCCGGCGAGGCAAACACGCCAAAGTTGGACAGATGGGCATCGCCGCACAGCTGGACGTCCAGCCCGGCCCGCGGAGTGTCCTTCAGGTCGGCGGCCATAATCTTGGCGGCGCCCCGGTAAAACGTGAACGGCGAGACCAGCATCCGGCCGTGGCGCACCGGTACCAGGTCCTGTTCCCGGGTCTTGTTCTGCTCCTCGAGGAGCCCCACCGGATCGGGCCGGTCGGCAGCAGGCGTCCAGCCGGTGTGGCTGGTGACAGGGGTCTTCTTGCGGCTGCCCTTGCCCTTCGACGCACGGTCCTCAACGCTCGGGTGTTTGACTTTGGTCCCGGCCATGATCGGTGACCTCCCACTTACCTCAGGACCTGCCCCGGCAACACGTGCCCGGCGTCGGTACCGGCTGTGCGCGCGGACGCGCCTTGGTTTCCGGCTCATCAGAATCGCTGCACCATCACATACCAGGCGGCCGGTGCGGCCCGGGCCGTCCGCCCACAATGCGATTGTGGCCCTGCGGCGGCCCATCGTCAACGCGCCGGGGCAGAACCGTGGCAGGATCAGGTATGCCCCAGCGCCTGATGCTGCTCGATACCGCGTCCCTGTACTTCCGCGCCTTCTACGGCGTCCCGGACACGGTCCGCCGTGCCGACGGCACCGCCGTGAACGCCGTCCGCGGGCTGCTCGACATGATCGCCCGCCTCACCACGGATTACGAGGCGACGCACCTCGTGGCGTGCTGGGACGACGACTGGCGCCCGCAGTGGCGGGTGGACCTCATTCCCGGCTACAAATCGCACCGGGTGGCCGAAACGGTGGCCGGCTCGCCCGACGTCGAGGATGTCCCGGACGCGCTGGAGGCGCAGATTCCCCTGATCCGGCACGTCCTGGGCCTCGCCGGGATCGCCGTCGTGGGGGCCGCCGGACACGAGGCCGACGACGTCGCCGGCACCTACGCCAGCCATGCGGAACTGCCCGTCGACGTCGTGACGGGGGACCGCGACCTCTTCCAGGTCGTCGACGACGCCCGCCAGGTCCGGGTGATCTATACCGCGCGCGGCATGCGGAACCTGGAGGTCCTCACCGAGGTGTCGGTGGTCGGCAAATACCGCGTGCTGCCCGCGCAGTATGCCGATTACGCGACCCTCCGGGGCGATACCTCCGACGGGCTGCCGGGAGTCGCCGGCGTCGGCGAGAAGACCGCCGCGTCGCTGCTTGGCGAGTACGGCACCCTGGACGGGCTGCTCGCGGCGGCGGCCGACGCCGGAAGCGGGCTGTCCGCGTCGGTGCGGTCGAAGCTCGCGGCGGCCGCGGACTACCTCGCCGTCGCGCCGCCGTCGTGAACGTTGTGCGGGACCTGGAACTGCCGACGCTGGAGGAGGCGGGCGCGCAGCTGAGGCCCGTCGCGGGCGGTGACCGCGCCGAACTGGAGCGCCTCGCCACTGACTGGAACCTCGGCAGCTCGGTCAGGCGGCTCCTCGAGGCACTCGACCGGCAGCAGTAAACGCGCCGGCTACGGCCAGGATGCGGCTGCCAGGATGGCGAAGAGCGGTTCGAAGTCGTACATCCGGGTGCTGTTGCTCATAACGACGATGCCGAGACCCCGCTCGGGGTAGAGGCGCATGACGTTCCAGAAGCCCGCGCCGGCGCCGAAATGCTCCACCCACTGCCCGGCGGTCCCGGCCGGCCGGCGGAACCAGCCGGTTCCGTGGTCGAACGGCTTCCCCGGCTGGTCGATGATGCGCATGCGGCGTGCCGACCCGGGCGACAGGACGCGGACGCCGTCGATCTCGCCGTCGCGAAGGTGCATGCGGAGGAACCTGGCCGCATCCAGAACATCGCCTACCAGGCCGCCGTAGGCGGGACCGTCCACATAGAACGGGTTCAGTGACAGGTACGGCCCGTGGCGGCCTCCCGCGACCCCGCGGGGCAACAGGGCGCGCAGCAGGGGGTCAGCGATCCGGGGCGCTTTGACGTACCCGGTCGCCCTGACCGCGCCGTCCGGGTAGCGGAACGCGGTGTGGTCCATCCCTGCAGGCCGCAGGACGGAGGTGCGGACGTAGTCCTCGAAGGCCATCCCTGCCGCGGACTCGATGACCTGTCCGGCGGCAAGGTAGCTGACGTTGGAGTACCTCGCTGCGTGCCCGGCTGGATAGCGGTAGGCGGTGCGCCTGCCCACCAGGCGCCGGAGCAGGGCCCCGGGGTCCGGTCCCTCAGCGTCGGCCGGGTGCACCCAGCGGAGGGGGAGGGGGTTGCCGAATCCGGCGGTGTGGCTGAGCAACTGGCCCACGCTCGGCGCCGGGGTTCCGGGACCCCGGAGGTAGGCAACGTAGTCGCCGGCAGGGGCGTTGAGGTCGAGGCGGCCCTCGTCCACAAGGCGGAGCGCGGCCGTCGCCGTCACGATCTTGGACATCGAAAACCACAAGTACGACGTCGACGCGGTCGCCGCCGTGTGCGTCGCCCGGTCGGCGAGGCCGTAACCGGCGGCGAAGAGCACACGGTCGCGGTCTGCCACGGCCAGGGAGAGTCCGGGGATGGTGCCCCTGCGCATCATTGAGGTGACGGCCGCCGGCACACCGCGCGGTGGCGTCCCCACTGCGATAGTGCCGGCCGCCCCGTCCGGGTCGTCGCCGTCAATGTCCATGGCTTGTCTTCCGTCCGGCGCTAACGCCCCAGCCCCCGCGCTCCCATTCTAGGAACGGCGGCCGCGCGGGTCGAGGGGGTGTGGAGTGCTCCGCCGGACCTGCCGGGGATATCTCGCAGGGCCCGTTCGGGTCTAGCGTGTCCCCATGACGGACGTCGCCATCACCGCACTGGTCCTCGTGGTCTCTGTCGCGGCGTCCGTGTGGAACCGGCTACCGGTCGAGATCTGTCAACGGACCATGCAAAGTGCACCAGGGAGGCCTGCCCGATGCCCCTGAAGTATGCCTTCACAGCGCGGCTGTGGCTCTATCCAGGAGAAGCCGGGTGGCACTTCCTGACGGTTCCGCCCGAGGTTTCGGACGAGATCCGGGAGGACGCCGCCACCCTCCGGCGGGGCTTCGGCTCCATCAGAATTACGGCCGTCATCGCCGGGCACCGCTGGTCCACGTCGCTCTTCCCGGACAGCCAAAGCGGTTCCTACCTGCTTCCGGTCAAGAAAGCGGTCAGGACGGCGGCCGGTATCAAGGCAGGGGACCAGCTCAGGGTGCAGCTCGAGGTGCCCGAAGCCGGCTGAGCTGCGCCGCTGCACGCGGGCAGGGCCTTGGTGCTCTGGCGCGGGCAGCCGAGGGGGACGAGAATGGGCTGGTGGTCCACCCTCGCTCCGGCGGGGTCGGCGAAGCCATGAACCCCGCCGCCCGGAAGATCCAGCGCGTCTACCTCACGCTGACGCTGGGCAACACCCTCGCCGCCTCGTTCATTTGGGGAATCAACACCCTCTTCCTGCTGGACGCCGGACTCACCAACCTTGAGGCTTTCGCCGCGAACGCGTTCTTCACCGCCGGCATGGTCCTGTTCGAGGTGCCCACCGGAGTGGTGGCCGACGGGTGGGGGCGCCGCGCATCCTTCCTCCTTGGCACCGCCACGCTGGCCGTCTCGACCTACCTCTACTACCTCCTGTGGCAGTTCGCCGCCCCCTTCTGGCTGTGGGCCGTCGTGTCGGTGCTCCTGGGCCTGGGGTTCACCTTCTTCTCCGGCGCGGTGGAAGCCTGGCTTGTCGATGCCTTGCGGTCCTCCGGCTACGAGGGCGAACTGGAGACGGTGCTTGGCCGCGGGCTGATGGTGTCCGGCGTCGCCATGCTGGGCGGCTCGGTGGCCGGCGGTGTGATTGCCCAGGCCACCAACCTCGGCGTTCCGTTCCTGCTGCGGGTGGGCGTGCTGGCGGTGATGTTCGCGGTCGCGTTCCGGCTGATGCACGACGTCGGTTTTGTCCCCGAGCGCTCGGCCCACCCGCTCCGGGCCACCCGTGCCGTACTTTCCGCGTCCATCGAGAACGGATTGAAGAATCCGCCGGTGCGCTACGTCATGCTGGCCGCACCGTTCAGCGCCGGCGTCGGGATCTATGTGTTTTACGCCCTGCAGCCCTATCTGCTGGAGCTCTTTGGCGACCCGCGCGCGTACGCCGTGGCAGGCCTCGCGGCGGCGATCGTGGCCGGCGCGCAGGTGCTGGGCGGCTGGCTGGCCCCGCGGATCCGGCGCCTTGTCCGGCGCCGCACCACTGTGCTGATCCTGAGCAGTGTTGTGAGCGCCGTGCTGCTGGTGGCGCTCGGGTTCACGCAAGTCTTCTGGTTGGCACTGGCCCTGCTGGCACTCTGGGCCGTGGTCTCCTCGGCAGGAACCCCGGTGCGGCAGGCCTACCTGAACGACATGATCCCGTCGAAGCAGCGGGCCACGGTACTCAGCTTCGATTCGCTGATGGGCTCAAGCGGAGGGGTGGTGGTGCAGCCGCTCCTGGGCCGGGCGGCCGACGTCTACGGCTATCCCGCGTCGCTGGCGATCGGCGGCGTTATCGAGCTGATCGCGGCGCCCTTCCTGCTGGCCAGCCGGCGGCAGCACCCCAAAGCGGACGGCGCAGGCTCCTCCGCCGGCACGCCGAATGCCGAGACCCAGCCGTCGTAGAAAGCCGGTGGCCGGGCCGCTGCGGCGGTGCTTTCCGGACGCTATTGACTCTCCCGGACCCGAGCCTACGATGGTGCGCATCAGCACCTGTGAGGCGGCGATCGGGGGTGCCCGCGGCCGGTGCTGGCAACGAGTCAAATCCGGAATTCAAGGGAGTGTTTGTCATGCTGAAGGACCTGGAAATCACTGCCGTCCTCCCCGCCAAGGACATCGGCCGGGCGAGGACGTATTACCGCGACGTGCTGGGACTGGAACCCGCAGAAGCCGCGGACGAGGACAACCTGATGTACCGCTGCGGCAACGGAACCACCTTCCTGCTGTATCAGACCGACAACGCGGGCACCGCCAAAAACACCCAGATGGGCTGGGGCACCAAGAACTTCGACGCCGACGTGGAGGACCTGCGCAGCCGGGGTGTGGTGTTTGAGGAGTACGACTTCCCCGGCCTGAAAACCGAAAACGGGGTCGCCACCTCGGCGATGGGCAAGGCGGCCTGGTTCCTCGACAGCGAGGGCAACATCCTCGGCCTCTTCGAGAACTGAGCAGCCCGGGACCGCGTCAGCGTTTCGCGCGCAGCCACGGTCCCAGCAGCCGGGTGGTCACCGGAAGGAAGATGTAGGTCATCAGCGGGGTGAGAACGCAGGTGGCCAGCAGCACCTGCAGGGGGAGCGGCCAGTCCTGGGTCAGCGGATGCAGCAGGAAATTGGCCAGCAGGCTCAGCGGGAAAAACGGCAGGAAGATGCTGACCATCTGCTTCCAGCGGGGAGGCACCACGGTTTCGGGGACGGTGAGGAGGGCATCCCCGGGTTCGGCGAACCAGCCCTCGATCCCCGTGCGCCGCTCAATCCGGGTCACTTCCACGAGATCTGCGGCGCTGTCAATCCACCAGCGCCGCTCGTCGGACTGCTCCCAGTCGTTCAGCAGGCCCGCGTCCGCAAAGCGGTACAGCATGTGCCACTCGTTCGAATCCGCCGCCGAGCGGACCCAGCCGGAGCCGAGATAGCCCGGCCATTCACGGGCCAGCTCCTGGCCGGCGTGGGCCCAGGCGCTGGCCTGGCGGGTCCGGCCGGGCTGGACGGTGCGGGCTACGGAAACGGTGACGGGCTGGGGACGGACATCAGAGAGGGACACGGCAAGAATCTTACAGAGTGGGTGCAGTCCCGGACCGCCGTCGGACTTGGTCAGCCCCCGTTTCCGGCGTCGAGTTGCGCCTCAAGCTCTGCCTCCATGACGGCGACGGCGAAGCCCAGTGCGCGGGCGAGGTTGCCCGACGCCGCAACCACCTTGGGCGTACCGACCACCGGAGCGACCGCGATGAGGATGCCCTGGACATCCTCCATGGTGATGCCGACGTCGCTGGCGGTACCGGCGTTGAGCAGGTAGGAGGCAGGCGGGGCGTCGACCGCCACCAGCGCCGCAATGCGGGCCAGCATAACCTCGCGGGCCTCTAGTGTGCAGCGCTCAAGCGATGCGGCGGTGATCTCGGCGAGGGCGTCGAGAACCGGGGTTTCTTGATCGGCCATGGTGATGTCTCCAGTACAGTCGGGGCCGCCGTCAGGCAGCAGCGGTTGGGGGAACGGTGGACACCCGCAGTGCGCCGGTGCCACTCCTCCCGCAACGTATCCCCGAGCAGAGGTTCCCGGCATCACCCGGAGCGAATGAGCCGCCGGCACCGGCAGGGAGTCGGGGCAGGTCATCGCCTTCACCGGAGCTGTCGAGCCGGGAAAAGAGCGCCGGTCGGCTCCTTACCTTCAAGGGGCTTTCGGGCCTACAGTTGGGCACGGAGAACTGTCGACAGGAGCGCCCCATGATTACCCTGCAGATCGAACACCAGGTCCGGGACTTCGACATGTGGAGGAGGGCCTTCGACAGTGATCCGCTGGGCCGAGCCGCCTCCGGCGTGCGGTCCTACCGGATCTCCCGGCCGCTGGACCAGCAGGACTACGTGATGCTGGAAATGGACTTCGATACGCAGGCTGCCGCCGTGGACTTCCTCGGGCGGCTGCAGAACGACACCTGGAAAACGGGGGTGACGGCGCCGTCGCTGGTGGGCGAGCCCTCAACCAGGATCATCGAGACGGTCGCCGTCGAACAGGTGCCCGCACCCTGAACCTGGGACCCGCAGCCGGTGGTGGCCGGCACCGGAGCGGCCGGCGGCGCCGGGGGATATTCTGGAGGTATGACTGCCGCAGGCCCCTCAACCGTCACCTTTGACGGACGCTTCGCCCGGGAACTCGCGGAGATGGCCATTCCGTGGCAGGCGGACGAGGCGCCGGACCCGCAGCTCCTGGTCCTCAACGAGCCGCTGGCCGCCGCGCTGGGCCTCGATCCCGGCTACCTGAGGAGCGCCGAGGGACTGCGCCTGCTGACCGGTTCGCTGGTGCCGGGCGGTGCCACGCCGGTGGCCCAGGCCTACTCGGGCCACCAGTTCGGCTGGCCGGCTCCCCGCCTTGGCGACGGGCGCGCGCTCCTGCTCGGTGAGGTCACCGACTCGCGGGGCCGCCTGCGCGATGTGCACCTCAAAGGCTCGGGCCGCACTCCGTTTTCCCGCGGTGGGGACGGCCTCGCCGTCGTCGGGCCCATGCTGCGCGAATACATCGTCAGTGAAGCGATGCACGCCCTGGGCATCCCCACCACCCGCTCACTCGCCGTCGTGGCGACCGGGCGCCCCGTGCAGCGCGAAACGATGCTGCCGGGGGCCGTGCTGACGCGGGTCGCCAGCAGCCACCTCCGCGTTGGAAGCTTCGAGTACGCCGCAGGCACAGGTGACATCAGCCTCCTGCGCCGCCTCGCCGACCATGCGACCAGCCGCCACTATCCCGGCGCCGCGGAGGCGGGCAATCCCTACCTGGCGCTGTTCCAGGCCGTGACCGCCGCGCAGGCCTCGCTGGTGGCGCAGTGGATGTTGGTGGGGTTCGTCCACGGCGTGATGAACACCGACAACATGACCATCTCCGGCGAGACCATCGACTACGGTCCCTGCGCCTTCCTGGACGCCTTCGACCCCGCCTCGGTGTTCAGCTCGATCGACGAGGCCGGGCGCTACTCGTACCGCAACCAGCCGGTCATGGCCGAGTGGAACCTCGCACGGTTCGCGGAGTCCCTGCTGCCGCTCTTCCACGACGTCCCGGAGGAAGCGGTGGCCATGGCGCAGGACGCCCTGGGGGCGTTCCGCCGGCAGTACAGTGCGGCGTGGTCGGCCGGCATGCGGGCGAAGATCGGCCTGCGGGACGCCGACGACGCCGTGACGTCGCCCCTCGTGGATGAGCTGTTCGAACTCCTTGGTGCAGGCCGCCCTGACTACACCTCATTCTTCCGGGCCCTCGCGGGGGCTGCCCGGGGCGATTCCGGCGCCGCGCGGAACCTGCTGCCGGACCCTGCCACGTTCGACGCCTGGGCCGGACGGTGGCGCGCGCAGGGGCCCGACGCCGGCATGATGGACCGGGTCAACCCCGCCTACATTCCGCGCAACCACCTGGTGGAGGAAGCCCTCGAGGAGGCAACAGCCGGCGACCTGGCTCCGCTGGGCCGTCTCCTCGAAGCGGTGACCAGCCCCTACGACGAGCGTCCGGGCCTGGAACGGTATGCCGCCGGAGCGCCGGGCGACTTCGGCCCCTACCGGACGTACTGCGGAACGTAAGTTACGCGGGACCTGAGTTACGGAGGACTTGGCCGGCACACTGCCCGCATTACGCGAGGGAGAGGAAGAGCTTCTCCAGGTCCTTCGTGTCCATGCTGGAGTCTTTCCTGACGGCGCACTGCTCCAGGCCGCTGGCGATGATGGCGAAACCGGCGCGGTCCAGCGCCTTCGAGACGGCAGCCAGCTGCGTGACCGTGGCCTTGCAGTCACGCCCTTCCTCCAGCATGCGGATCACCGCTGCCAGCTGCCCTTGGGCACGCTTCAACCGGTTGATGACGGGGAGCAGTTCTGCGGAATCGAGGTCCATGGCGGTCTCCAAAGCTAGGGTGGATACGATCAACTTTATACCCCCATGGGTATTTTTGACTACCCCCTGGGGTATCTGTAATACTCGGTGGGGTATTCAGTTTTTGTTCGTCTCGAAAGGACACCCATGACGCCCTCTCCCTCTTCGTCAGCCCAGTCTTCGTCCGCACCGGCGGTCACCGCCCTGGCTCCCGAAACCCTGCAGGGCTGGTTCCAGGAACACCAGGACCTCATCGTCATCGACGTCCGCTCGGCTGCGGAGTTCGAGAACATGCACATCCGCGGCTCCTACAACGTCCCGCTGCCGCTGCTCTCGGAGCACACCGAAGAACTGGCCGCCCGCCTGGGCAGCCGCGTCGTCCTGGTGTGCCAGTCCGGAGCGCGGGCTGAGCAGGCCCGCCAGCGGCTGGGTGGCGCCGGGATCGGCACCGCCTACGTCCTGACCGGCGGCGTCCCCGGGTTCGCAGAGATCGGCGGAGATGTGGTCCGCGGCAAGGCCCGCTGGGACCTTGAGCGCCAGGTCCGCCTTGCAGCCGGTTCCCTCGTGGTCCTCGGCCTCGTCGGCGGCAAGTTCGTCTCCCCGAAGGTCCGGCTCCTCGCCGGCGCCATCGGCACCGGCCTGACCTTCTCGGCCGCCACCAATACGTGCGCCATGGGCCAGGCCATCTCCGCCATGCCGTGGAACAAGGCTGCCGAGGAGCCCACGCGCGAGTCCGCCATCCTGCAGTTCCCGGTCGCCAATGCCGCCACCGCGGAGTCCAAGGCCTCATGACCACCACGCTGATCCTCGTCCTCGCACTGTCCGTGCTCATCGGGCTCTCGCTCGGTGTGCTCGGCGGCGGCGGTTCCATCCTGACGGTGCCGATCCTGGTCTACGTGGCCGGATTCGATGCCAAGGAAGCCATCGCGGCCTCCCTGTTCGTGGTCGGTGTCACGTCGGCCGTC
This sequence comes from Arthrobacter sp. EPSL27, assembly GCF_001512305.1. GTDB lineage: Bacteria > Actinomycetota > Actinomycetes > Actinomycetales > Micrococcaceae > Arthrobacter. The sequence goes on along the minus strand of NZ_LNUT01000005.1, from coordinate 832,862 downwards.
AGCGTCGTCAGCCACGCCCGCGCCGGACGTGTGATGTGGCGCACCGGGCTGCTCTTCGGCGTCGCCGGCATGGCCGGCGCCTTCGTTGGCGGCCTCCTGGGCGGTCATATCCCGGGCCAGATCCTCCTCATCGCGTTTGCCCTGATGATGGTCGCCACCTCCATTGCCATGATCCGCGGACGCAAAAAGAAGGCTGACGAGGGCACCGAAGCGCCCAAGCACACCGAACTGCCCCTGTTCCGGGTCCTGCTGGACGGCCTCGTGGTCGGCCTGGTCACAGGCCTGGTCGGTGCCGGCGGCGGATTCCTGGTGGTGCCCGCGCTGGCGCTCCTTGGTGGACTGCCCATGGCAGTCGCCGTCGGGACCTCGCTTGTAGTGATCGCCATGAAGTCCTTCGCCGGACTCGCCGGTTACCTCACCACCGTGGAGCTGGACTGGGGAATCACACTGGCCGTGACCGGGGCCGCCATCATGGGCACGCTGATCGGCTCCAAGCTGGCCGGGCGCATCCCGGAGGCGGCCCTGCGCAAGGGTTTCGGCTGGTTCGTGCTGGTCATGGGCGCGTTCGTCCTGATCCAGCAGGCTTCCGTTGACCTGCGCGGACCGATCGCCCTCGGTGTCGCAGGCGCCGCGCTCGTCGCAGCCGCTGTCTGCTGGTTCTTCGTCAGCAGCTGCCCCCTGCGCAAGTCCAACCGGGCTGCCCAAAAGGATATCCAGCCCACGCCGGTCTGATCCGGCCACAACCATCGGCATCCATTCACGAAAGGCAAGACCATGGCAGAAATCACCATCACCGAAGCAGATCAGCGCCGTAATGAGGCCCAGATTCTCGATGTCCGCGAGGACTTCGAAGTCGCCGAAGGCATGATCCCGGGCGCAATCCACATCCCCATGGGCGAGCTGAAGGCCCGCCTGGCCGAGCTGGACCCGAAGGTTCCGGTCATCGCCATCTGCCGCAGCGGCAACCGCAGCGCCCGCGTGGCCGATGCCCTCAACGGTGCCGGCTTCACCGCGGACACCATGGACGGCGGCATGATCGCGTGGACCCGCGCGGGCCTGCCCACCACCTGACCCGCCCCTGAACCGCATCACGCAGCCCCACGACCCGGAGGAACGGTAAGCACATGGCAACCATCGACATCACCGAAAAGACCCTCGCCGAAACGCTGGAGTCCAACGACATCGTCCTGATCGACTTCTGGGCGGGCTGGTGCGGCCCCTGCCGCATGTTCGCACCCACCTACGAGGCGGCCTCGGAGAAGCACCCCGACGTGGTCTTTGCCAAGGTGGACACCGAGGCGGAGCAGGGCCTGGCCGCCGCGGCGGGCATCACCTCGATCCCCACGCTGATGGCCTTCCGCGACAAAACGCTGGTCTTCTCGCAGCCCGGCGCGCTCAACGCGGCCGGCCTGCAGCAGGTCATCGAGGGCGTGAAGAACCTCGATATGGCCAGCGTGCGGGCCCGGGCGGCGCAGCCGCAGGCCTGACCGGAAGCGGGGCTGAGAGCTGATGCGCACCATCACCACCGATGACCTCGCCGCCAAGTGGCCCCGCGCCGCGCTGGTCGATGTCAGGGGCGCGGATGAATACGCCACGGTCCACATTCCGGGAAGCATCAGCATCCCGCTGGATGAGCTGCCCGGCCGCCTGAAGGACGTGCCCAACAGCACCACGGTGTACGTCCTCTGCGGGTCGGGTAAACGCAGCACCCAGGCGGGCGCGCTTCTTGCCGGGCGGGGCTACGACGTCGTCAACGTCGCCGGCGGCATCACCGAGTGGTACCGCGGCGGACATCCCGTGAACTATGCGCCGCCGCCGGCGGACGCCCCGGCCCGGGGCCGCTGGCGGTCCCTCGCAGACCGTCTTCGCGGGCGCCGGACGGGCTCCCCCTGACGGAGGGATCCGCCGGCAACCAATACCTTTGCAAGATACCCCCGGGGGTATTATTGTTGTTAGTAGTCAACCGGGGTTTCCCCGCTGTTTTTCGAAGGAGAGCACATGCTGCTGGAACGTATTTATGATGAGGATCTTGCCCAGGCCAGCTACCTGATCGGCTGCCAGGCTAAAGGCGAAGCAGTGGTCGTGGACGGCCGCCGGGATATTGCGGTGTACCAGGAGCTGGCGGCGAAGAACGGCATGAAGATCGTGGCGGTCACCGAGACCCACATCCACGCCGACTACCTCTCCGGCACCCGCGAGCTGGCCGCAGCCACTGGTGCGAAGATCTACGTCTCCGGCGAAGGCGGACCGGACTGGCAGTACGGGTTCGAGGGGGAGCGGTTGTTCGACGGCGACACGATCACCCTGGGCAACATCACGATCAAGGCCCTGCATACCCCGGGCCACACCCCGGAACACCTCTCGTTCCTGGTCACCGACGGCGCGTTCAGCGACCAGGCCGGGTACCTGCTCTCCGGTGACTTTGTGTTCTCCGGCGACCTGGGCCGCCCGGACCTGCTCGACGAGGCTGCCGGCGGGGTCGATACCCGCTTCGTGGGAGCGAAGCAGCTCTTTGCCAGCCTGCGGGATAAGTTCCTGACCCTGCCGGACTACGTCCAGGTCCACCCGGCCCACGGCGCCGGCAGCGCCTGCGGCAAGGCCCTGGGCGCGATCCCGTCCTCCACGGTCGGGTACGAGCGGCTCTACGCCTGGTGGGGCCCCTACCTCGCCGCGGACGACGAGCAGGGCTTCATCGACGAACTCCTCGACGGCCAGCCCGACGCGCACGCCTACTTCGGCCGGATGAAGCGCGAAAACCGCGAAGGCCCGGCCGTGATGGGCGAACGCGCACCCCTGCAGGAACTGGACCTCGCCACGGTCGCCAAAGACCTCGCAGCGGACACGGTGACCTTCATTGATACCCGTTCGAACGACCAGGTCCACCAGGGCACCGTGACCGGTTCCCTGAACGTTCCGGCCGGCAAGTCCGTGGCCAGCTTCGGCGCGTGGGTCGTGAACCCGGAAACCGATAAGAACCCGCTGGTGCTGCTGGCCCCGGACCAGGACTCCGCGCAGGAGATGTGGGATCACCTGGTCCGCGTTGGCATCGACAAGGTCGCCGGCTACGTCACCGGCTTCGAGGGCCTGCCCACGAGCACCCCGAAGCTCATCCAGCCCGAGGAGCTCGAGGGCTTCGACGCCGCGATGGTCCTGGACGTGCGCAACCGCACCGAGCACAAGGCCGGGCACATCCCGGGCTCGTACCAGCTCAGCGGCGGCCGGGTGATGTGGCACCTGGACGAACTCCCCGCCCAGGGCACCATCGTGAGCTACTGCCAGAGCGGGGTCCGGAACTCCGTCGCGGCCAGCGCGCTGCGCCGCGCCGGGTACGACGTCGTCGAACTCGACGGCAGCTACGCCGCCTGGACCGCCCACCAGCAGGCACCGGCCACCGTCTCCGCCCGCTAACCCCCACCAGCAATACCTGACACACACCGCAGGCGGCCCCGGCACTGGGGCCGCCTGCAGTGTTCGTCCCCGACCACGTGGAGCACCATGACTTCCGGCAACACCGACTCCCTGCGCCGCAGGCCGCGCCGCACCGGCACCACGCTGGGCCTGCGGCAGAACCTGGGCCAGTTCATGCTCCTCGTGGCCGTCAACGCCCTCGTCGGAGGCACCCTGGGCCAGGAGCGCACCGTGCTCCCGCTGCTGGCCGGGCAGGTCTTCCAGCTGGACCTCTACACGTCGGCGCTGACCTACATCCTCGCGTTCGGCGTCGCCAAGGCCGCCACCAACTACTTCGCGGGCACCCTGTCGGACCGCTACGGCCGCAGGCCCGTCCTGATCACGGGCTGGGTCATCGCCCTGCCCGTCCCGCTGATGCTGATCCTCGGACCGAGCTGGGGCTGGATCGTCGCCGCCAACGTGATCCTGGGCATCAGCCAGGGCCTCACGTGGTCCACCACCGTCGTGATGAAAATGGACCTGGTGGGCCCCTCCCGTCGCGGCTTCGCCATGGGCCTGAACGAAGCGGCCGGCTACCTCGGCGTCGCCGGAACCGCGCTGGCCACCGGCTACATCGCCGCCACATACGGACTGCGGCCCGGGCCGTTCCTGCTGGGCGCCGCCTACATCGCACTGGGGCTCGGGCTGTCGGTCCTCGCCGTCAAGGAAACCCAGGGCCACGCCCGGCTCGAAGCGGCCAACCACACGAACGCCCACGCCGCCGCCCACGGGCAACTCAGCAACCGGCAAATCTTCACCCTCACCAGCTTCCGGGACAAGTCGCTTTCCTCAGTCAGCCAGGCCGGCATGGTCAACAACCTCAACGACGGCCTCGCCTGGGGGCTTTTCCCCGTCCTGTTCGCCGCCGCAGGGCTGACTATCGAAAAGATCGGCATCCTCGCCGCCGTCTACCCTGCGGTCTGGGGCGCCGCCCAACTCTTCACCGGCGCGCTGTCGGACAAGTACGGTCGGAAATGGCTGATCGTGGGCGGCATGCTGGTCCAGGCCGCCGCCCTGGCGATGATCGCCGCCGGCCAGGACTTCGGAATCTGGCTGGCCGCGGCCGCCCTCCTGGGCCTGGGCACCGCCATGGTGTACCCCACCCTGCTCGCGGCCATCGGCGACGTTGCGCATCCCGAATGGCGCGCACGGTCGGTGGGCATCTACCGGCTGTGGCGCGACGGCGGGTTCGCCGTCGGCGCGCTGCTCTCCGGCGTCGTCGCCGACGCCTACGGCATCCCGGTCGCCGTCGGCGTCGTGGGGGCACTCACCGCACTGTCGGGAATCCTGGTGGCCATCCGCATGCGCGGCACCGACCACCACCCGGCCTGACGTGGAGTTACGCCAGTCCGGCCGTGACGCGGCTGCTCCGGACCCTGCGTTCACGGCGGTTCCGCGCGTACCTGCGGGAACGCACGCTGGAGAGGGCGATGATGAGGAGGATATCCAGGGACAGGCCCAGCAGGTTGGTGCCGAAGTCGATGGGCGGGCCGCCGCCCAGGACGCTGGCAGCCTGAACCACGATTGCTGCGGTACTGAGAAGCATCGCCACGACCCTGGCGAGATTGCCGCCCCGCAGAATACCCCAGGCCAGGAACATCTCTCCGACACCGAACACCGCCAGGACCGTCGCGGCGGCCGGCGGCGGTCCGGCTGATACGGCTGCCGCGGCGGGATGGACGCCGGTCAGCAGCGAGACAGCCAAAACGAGGGCAGCGATTCCGCGCAAAAATACGAGAACACCCCCGAACAGGGTAGGGGCAGGCCGCCTGTTCCGGCCGTTCGCCGGCGCCTGCGGCGGCCCTGCCGGTACCCCGGACAGCCGCGTGAGGTCCACCACCGGCAGGTCCCCGTCGGTGGAAATCGTGTCACCGCCTCCGTTGCGCGCGTGGTAACCGGTCGAAAAATCCCGGATCACCGTGACGTCGGCCTCGGGCACGGCCGACTGCAGCGAGGCCACGACGTAGTCCCTTTCGTCGTCCGTGTTCTCCTGGATCTTGTGGGTGATCTGCAGGGTGAACAGCGACAGCCCGACGGACCGGTCGTACGTGCCGGCGGCCAGCCAGTCCACCCTGGCGCCGCCCGGCAGCGCCCAGCCCGGCGGGCAGTGCCAGAAGCGGATGTGATGCCGTTTGCCGGGGCTCCCGCCCACCTCCTGCTGGTAGGCAAAGTCCTGCTGGCGGCCAAAGATGAACAGCGGGCTCACCGGCGCCTCGTCATAGCTGCGCCGGGTCAGCGTCGACAGGATGATCCGCCGACTGCTGGCCAGATCGACGTCGTCAGCCCGGGTCCAGCCCGCCCGGCGCATGGCGGCGTGGATCTGGTCTTCGCTCCCGAGCAGGGCCACGTTGACGGGGTCGCCCAGCAGGCCGTCGCTGGTCCGGGCCCGGCCAATGAAGTAATCAGGCAGATAGATCCTGGTCAGGATCCGGTGCACCCGGGGCAAAACCAGGTACGCCAGGGCGGCCCAGAACACGATCAGGAACCAGGCCATGGACGGCCGCAGGCTTTCCTCGAGGAGCAAGGTGGCCAGCCAGAGCGCGGCCACGCCGCTGAAGACAAACAGTGCCGTGTCCAGCGCGGCGGCCGGGTTCCAGGGAAGCCGGCGCAGCATTACAGGCGCTTTCCGCCGGTTTCGGCCCCACGCGGGACCACCGTGACGGAGGAGACGAGTTTCAGCCCGGGGTGCAGGTGGTCGCCGCCCTCCACCACGCCGGTCTGCCACCACAGTTTGAGCCCTTCGGGGGCGGCTTCCAGGCAGGCGAGGTTGTTGTCGAACCACGGCCCCTTGACGCCGGACCAGCGGAACGGCGGGTCCGGGACCTTGGCCGAGCGCGCCACCAGGGCGCCCACGGGCGTGGCCAGGCCGTAGGACATAACGGCGGCAAAGGACCTCATCAGCCGCGGCAGGGGGTTGCGGATGGGGGAGCAGACGGCCTGCACGATCCGGCTGCCGGAGGTGCGCTCCACCTCCGAAACGTAGGAGTAGTGGACGTCGCCGGAGAGGAAGGTGATGGTTTCCGGTGCCGGGCCGCGCTTGCCGTCGGCCACCTCGGCCACCATCCCCGCGACGTCCCGGAAGCTGTTCTGGAAGGCCCCCCAGTGCTCAAGGTCCACGGCCTGGCGCAGCGTTTCGCCGGCCCGGGCGGCGCGTTTCCCCCACGCCCCTTGGGAGATGGCCTCATTCCAGGACTCGACGTAGTGCAGGCCCATCGGCAGCAGGAAGGGCAGCGACGTTGCCACCAGCAGGTGGCGGAATCCGCCGCGCATCCGGTCGTTGAGCCAGTCCATTTCCGCCCGGTCCACCAGAGCGCGGCGGTCCGGCGTCAGGTCCCGGGCCGCGCGGGAATCCACCACGACGAGCCTGGTGTCCCCGAAGTCCCTGCAGTAGCTCCACCGGTAGGACCCGGGATCCTGGTCGGCCCGGTCCGCGAACCGGTCCAGTTCGTCGCTCACATCGATTTCGTCCCCGCCCGCGTGCCGGGTGATGATTTGCCAGATGGCATCCGCGGCGCGCTCCTTCGGGGACATGTTGCCCAGGTGCTGGTAGACCCAGTACGAGGCCAGCCCGGCGACGATCCTGCCGTGCCACCAGGACGTCGCCTCCATCTCCTTTTTCCAGCTGAGGGACGTGTTCCAGTCGTCGCGGATGTCGTGGTCGTCAAAGATCATGGCGCTGGGCAGTGTGGAGAGCAGCCACCTGTTGGTCGGGTCGGACCACGCCAGGTAATAGAGGTGGGCGTATTCCTCGTAGTCCTTGAGCTCCTCCCCGGGCGGTTCCTTGATGTCGCGCCGGGCGCGGATGAACTCCTGCATCTGCTCGCTGGTGAGGTCGGCGTACACCTGGTCGCCGAGGAAGGCCACCAGGTCCGGCCAGGGCAGGTCGCCGCCGGACGCCATCGCCAGGGCGTAGGCCCGCAGGGAGTCGACGCCGTGGGTCCGGTTGCCCGATTTGTCGTGCGGGACGCTGGTCCGGCAGGAGCCGAAGGCCATCCGCAGTGGCTTGCCCGGCTGCAGCGTCGCGATCATCGACGGCGGAAAAGGAAACGGAAACGGAGACACTGCTCCGGAATCGGGCCATGCCTGCGTGCCATTGATGTCGAGGGCGTATGGCGTGACCGTTCCCGGCTCCAGCCCGTCCAGCTCCAGCAGCGCGTAGTGGTGCCCGTGAACGGCAAACGTGCCGGCCTCCCAGCACCTGCCGCCGGCGCGGATGGAGACCCGGGCGGCATCCCGGGTCTCCACCCAGACACTCGCGGAGGTCTCATCCACGTACCGCATCATGGGGCCGAGCACGAGAGGAGAGGTCGCCATGACTTATTTGTACCTGCTCGGCACCGCGCACGGCCATGGTCTGCAGGAAATGATCAGGCGGTGGGTGCGCATGTCCGGCGGTCAGCCCCGGGCGGCAGCGTAGGACGCCGTGGCGTAGGCCAGAGCGGCGGCCATCTCCTTGAGCAGGTCAGCATTGGTGTTTTTGATGGTGTCGCAGGCCTCGTGGTAGCAGGAATCCATGACCTTGCCGGCGGTCCCGCCGAAAGACTGCACCTGGGCCTTGGACTTTTTCTCAACGTCGCCGCTGAAGAGCCCGCCGACAGGTATCCCCGCCCGCAGGAACGGTTCGTAGTCGGAACCGCCGTCAAAGACCGTGGACTCCGCCGGCAGGGAGACCTCCTTGAAATACCGGGCGAAGACGTCCTCGATCCTGTCCGAGCCCGACGGTCCGGCATCGCCGAAGTCGGAGCCGTCGCCGTCATGGTAGGACCGCAGGCCGTTGGGTGAGGCGGCCATATCCACGTTCAGGTAAGCGGCGATCTGGTTCTTTTCGGCCTTGCTCAGCTCGTCCACGTAGTGCTGGGAACCGTCGAGGTCATTCTCCTCGGCACCCCAGAAGGCGAACACCAGCCGGTTGGCCGGGGTGGTCCCGCTTTCCTTCATCCACTTGGCGGTCTCCAGCACGGCAGCGACGCCGCTGCCATTGTCGTTAATCCCCGGGCCGTCCTCCACCGAGTCCAGGTGTCCGCCCACCACCACGGTGTTCTCGGCATTGCCGCCGGTCTCGGCGATGATGTTGAAGCTTTCCACGTCTTTCCGGTTCTTGCCGCCGCCCCGGAACTTGAACGTCTGCCGGACCGGCGTGTACCCGGCCGCACGCAGCTGCTCCTCGACATAACGGCCGGACTCCTCGTATCCGGAGGTCCCGGACGCGCGGTTGCCGTCATTGTCGTCAGCGATCTTTTGCAGCGCCTCGAGGTGGCCCACCAGATCACGGGATTCAAAGGCGTCCAGCACCGCCCGCGCACCCACCCCGGCCGCCGGTTCCAGCCGGGGCGCGTCAACGTTGGGTTCGACGAACCTGTCGGCCGCGCCGCCGGGCGGGGAACCCGCCGCGGACTCGGACGTGCAGGCCGTCGCCGACAGGAGCAGCACCGCCAGGACCGCCGGAAGGACGTTCTTGCGCAGAGTCAGCATGCGGGGCAACCCATCACTAGTCGGTGCAAGTCCGCGTCCTTACGGTCCGGGAGGCCACGACGCTTGCTCCGGGGGCGAAGTGCACCGCCAACAAGTCCGCGGATTGCACTATCGGTTGCGTTTCATTCTCGTGGATCCCGCTGTATCTGCAATAGCGCTTTCCTGTGAAAGTGCTGTGCGAACGCCGCTGCCCTTGGCCGCGGTGAACCAGCGGCGGGCTGCGGGCCACCGCGCGTTTCGCCCGCAGCGGAGCGCTCCCCGGCGGAACGGCCGATACGGATAGACTGGCAGGCACTATGGACGACCCTCCTTCACATATGCCCTCGCCCCTCGACTTCCTGGCCGGATTGCCGGCCACTACAGGAGAGGGGCGCCCGAATGTATGAATGGATCATGATCGGCGTTGGCCTCATCCTGACGGTCGGCACCGGAATGTTTGTTGCCTCCGAGTTCGCCCTCGTGAACCTGGACCGCAACGACCTGGAGACGCGCCAGGCGCGCGGGGAAAAGCGGCTCGCCCCCACCATCAAGGCCCTCAAGATCACGTCGACGCACCTCTCCGGGGCGCAGCTCGGCATCACCCTGACCACGCTGCTCACCGGCTACACGTTTGAACCGGCCATCAGCAAGCTGCTGAGCGGGCCGTTGACGGCCGCCGGGCTGCCGGAATCGCTGGTCCCCGGCGTGGGCGCCGTCGCCGGCATCTTCCTGGCCACTGTGTTCTCCATGGTGATCGGCGAACTGGTTCCGAAGAACTTCGCCCTGGCCCTTCCGCTGGCCACCGCCAAAGTGGTGGTCCCGTTCCAGGCCTTGTTCACCACCGTCTTCAAACCCGTGATTCTCCTGTTCAACAACACTGCCAACTCCATCATCCGGTCCTTCGGCATCGAGCCCAAGGAGGAGCTCTCCGGAGCGCGCAGCGCCGAGGAGCTGAGCTCGCTGGTGCGCCGGTCGGCGCTGGAAGGCGTGCTCGACGTCGACCATGCCGCGCTGCTGCACCGGACGCTGCGCTTCTCCGGGCACAGCGCCGCCGACGTGATGACGCCGCGGGTGCGGATGGCCACCATCGGATCCGATGACACCGCGGCGCAGATCGTCGCACTGGCATCCGCCACCGGCTATTCGCGCTTCCCCGTGATCGGGCGGGACCGGGACGACGTCCTGGGGGTGCTGCACGTCAAGCAGGCCTTCGCGGTAGCCCTCGGCGACCGGGACGGGGTGCTGGCCGCCGACATGATGATCGAGCCGCTGCGGGTCCCAGAGTCCATGGGGGTGGACACCCTCCTCGGCCTGCTCCGCCGGCAGGGCCTGCAGGTGGCCATTGTTTCCGACGAGCACGGCGGCACCGCCGGCATCGTGACGCTTGAGGACCTCGTCGAGGAAATCGTCGGCGAACTGGAAGACGAGCACGACCGTGCCCGGACCGGCGTCGTCCGGACCGGCCGCTCGCTGACCTTCGACGCGGCCCTCCGGCCGGACGAACTCCTGGACCGGACCGGCATTGCCGTGCCGGACGGTGAGGAATACGACACCACGGCAGGGTTCGTGACGGACCGGCTGGACCGGATCCCCGAACTCGGCGACGTGGTGGCCATCGACGGCGGAACCCTGCGCGTGGAGCGTGTGGTGGGGACCCACGTCGAGCGGCTCAGGTTCACACCGGACGAATCCGCGCAGCCTCCACGGAGTGCGCATGACCGGATCATCGACAACCTCACGCAGGAGCTGACCCATGAGTGAATATCTGCCAGGCATCATCTGGCTCGTCATCCTGCTGGTGGTCAACGCGTTCTTCGTCGGCGCCGAGTTCGCCGTCATTTCGGCACGTCGTTCCCAGATCGAGCCCAAGGCGGAGGCCGGCAGCAAAGCCGCCAAAACCACGCTCTGGGCAATGGAGCACGCCACCCTGATGCTGGCCACCAGCCAGCTGGGCATCACGGTCTGCTCCCTGGTGATCCTGAACGTGTCGGAGCCGGCGATCCACCACCTGCTGGAGATTCCCCTCGGGCTGACGTCCATGTCCGCGGAGACGATCGGCATCGTGGCGTTCGTCGTCGCGCTGCTGCTCGTGACGTTCCTGCACGTGGTCTTCGGCGAAATGGTGCCGAAGAACATCTCCTTCTCCGTGCCCACCCGGGCGGCGCTGATCCTGGCGCCGCCACTGGTGATGGTGGCCCGCGTCTTCAAACCGGTCATCTGGACCCTGAACGGCATCGCCAATTCGATTCTGCGGCTCTTCAAGGTGGAGCCGAAGGACGAAGCCACCAGCGCCTACACCCTGGACGAAGTGGCGAACATCGTGGAGCAGTCCACCCGGGACGGGATGCTGTCGGACACCAGCGGCACCCTGACCGCGGCGTTCGAATTCACCGCCAAGACCGTGGCCGACGTAGCCGTGCCGATCCGGTCCATGGTGCTCCTGCCGTCCGACGCCACGCCGGCCGACATCCAGCAGGCCGTCGCCCGCCACGGGTACTCGCGCTACATCCTCACGAACGACGACGGGGCCCCCACCGGCTACCTGCACCTGAAGGACGTCATGGACCTGACGACGCCGGCCGCGTTCAACGAGGCGGTTCCGGCCAAACGGATCCGCAAGCTTGCCTCCGCGTTCAGCGGCAGCGAACTCGAAGACGCCCTGGCCGTGATGCGCCGCACGGGGGCGCACGTTGCCCGGGTGTTTGACGCCCACGGCGTCACCACGGGTGTGCTGTTCCTTGAGGACATCATCGAGGAACTGGTGGGTGAGGTCCAAGATGCCACCAGTGCCTGAATTCCGCATACCATCTGATAACCGGACATCGCTGGACGCTGGTGCCGGCACCTTCACGGAAGTTGAGCAGCCATGACAGTTTCTCCCCTTATCTGGACCATTACCATTGCGGTGATCGTGGCACTGCTGGCCTTCGACTACTTCTTCCACATCCGCAAGGCGCACGTTCCCACGCTGAAAGAGGCGGCCGCGTGGTCAGCGCTCTACGTGGGCCTGGCCGTGGTGTTCGGCATCCTGGTGTGGGTGTTCGGCGGCACGGCGATGGGATCGGAATACTTCGCCGGGTACATCACGGAGAAGGCCCTCTCCGTGGACAACCTGTTCGTGTTCCTCATTATCATCGCCAGCTTCCGGGTACCCCGGGAAGACCAGCAGAAGGTGCTGCTCTTCGGCATCGTCTTCTCACTGCTCGCCCGCACCGGGTTTATCTTCCTGGGGGCCGCGCTGATCAACTCCTTCGCGTGGGTGTTCTACATCTTCGGCCTGATTCTGCTGATCACCGCCGGCAACCTGCTCCGGCCGGATTCCCACGGCGACGACCACGCCGACAACTTCATCATCAGGATCGCCCGGAAGCTCTTCCACACCACGGAGCACTACGACGGCGACAAGCTCTTCACCATCCAGGACGGCAAGCGGGCGCTGACGCCGATGCTGCTGGTGATGGTTGCCATCGGCGGCACCGACATCCTCTTCGCCCTCGACTCCATCCCGGCGATTTTCGGCCTGACGCAGAACGTCTTCATCGTCTTCACGGCGACGGCGTTCTCCCTGATGGGCCTCCGCCAGCTCTACTTCCTGATCGACGGACTCCTGGACCGCCTGATCTACCTCGCGTATGGCCTGGCGGCCATCCTCGCCTTCATCGGCGTCAAGCTGGTGCTCCATGCCCTGCATGAGAACAACCTGCCGTTCATCAACGACGGCGAACCTGTCCCCGTCATCGAGATCAGCACGGGGCTGTCCCTCAGCGTCATCATCGGGGTGCTGGTCATCACGGTGGTGGCCTCGCTGCTCAGCCCGGCCGGCAAGGCGCAGACGTCGATCAACAACGCCCGCCGCCACGCCGTCAACTACCTCGACCTCGAGTACACGGCGGATGCGTCCGAGCGTGAGCGCATCTACCGGGCGCTGACCGCGGAGGAGGCGCAGATCGTGACCATGGACATCAAGTACCGGAACAAGGCCAAGGACATCGACAAGATCCGCGAGCTGGTCGCCGAAGCGCACCGCCAGCACGAGGAGTTCCTGGCCCGTTAGGCCCGCATTGAAGCCCCGGAGATGGCCTTCTGCACCCGGACGAGCACCTCGTCCGGGTGCCCGCCGGCAGCGACTCTGGTGAATCCGGCAGACTCGGGGAGGGCCTGGTAGGCGTCGTGCAGCGCTGCCAGGTCCTCCAGCCGTTCGGAGTCGGTGCCGCGGGTGAGGATCCGTGCATGCGCCTCGCGCGGGTCGATGTCCAGGTAGATGACCAGGTCCGGCGCGGGGAGCGTGCGGAGGAGCCAGGGCAGGAACCGTCCCCGGGGCAGTCCGTACATTTCGCGGAGCGCGAGCTGGCACTGGAGGTGGCGGTCCATGACCACCAGGCCGCGGAAGTTCCGGGCACGCCGGTGGGAATTCAGGACGTTGACCGTGCGGATGGCAGTTTCGACGAAGTCCGCGGCCCGCGGCGGGAGCCGGCGGCCCAGGCGGGCGCCGAGTAGGGACATCACCCGGCGTCCGGCGTAGTTGCGGAGGAGGAGGGCGTCTGTCCCGGCCCGGCGGGCCGCCTCGAGTGTGGCCTCGGCCACCGTCGTCTTGCCGGACCCGTCAATTCCAATGAATACGATCAGCAAAAAGGGGGCTCCTTGGGATGGCGTGGTGGCGGGGGCTACCCGGTTCAACGAACGGGGCAGCCGCTTGGTCCCCGGAGCCCTTCGCGTCAGAGACTGTGAGCCAGGAGCTCTAGACCGATGACCGCGAGGCTCAGCGTGACCTCGGCAAGGACGATCACTGCCTTGTGGTGGGCCGGCAGCTCAAGGCGGCGGATGGCGAGGTAACCGATCACCAGGAGGGCGACGACGAGGACCACGATGGCCCATTGCAGAGCCACTGCCGTGGACCAGAGCCCCAGGCCGGCCGCGAGGAGCAGCAGCAAGGGCGTGACCAGGACGCTGAGCGCCCCGGTGCTGACGGCGATCATGGAATTCAGTTCCGGGCCGCTGGGAAGCACACCATGGACCGTGAGGTGGCTCAGCAGGTCGGCGACGAAGATGCCCAGCAGGGAACCGACCACCACGATGGTGAGGGTGGCCGCCGCCGCAGCGGGCGTTGTCTCGTCCGCGTGGCTGCTCAACGCCAGCACCACGGCCAGCGCCGTGAAGCTGATGTAGACGCGTTCTTTGAGGCTTGCCGCGCGCTGGCTGGGCGTCTGCTCGTGCCGCCGGTCGGGTTCGGTGGCTTTCATGGGGACCTCCCGTCGGTTGGCTTGGTCCTCAGGCGCCCGGAGGCCGGTAGGAGACCTGGCTGGCCACCCGCAGGGCGTCCAGGGTTTCGTCGACGCTCAACAGCACGGTGGTCTCGAACGAGCTCAGGGCGCCGCCGCCGGTGATGGCCAGTGCCACGGCGGCCATCGAGACGTTGTCCGGGGCCTCCCACAGGTTGTAGCCGTCATGGCTGCCGAAGGCATACCAGAAGCCGTGGAGTTTTCCGCCGACCGATTCGATGTAGGCCCGGGCCGCTTTCGTGCGGTCCTCCGGGTTGCTGATCATTCTGGCCCAGGTTTCTGGGGTGTAGCTGAACTTGGACAGGTAGAGCGGCATCGACTTTCCCTTCGTTCGCTTCCGGGAGTGCGGATTACCCAAGGATGGCAGTATGCCGCCGGGCCAGCAATGGCCGAACGGGCTCAGCGGGAGTCCGGCCCGGGCCGGCGCCAGTCACCCGCCGCTTCCGGCCAGGTGTTCCATGAGGGCGTCCAGGACCGGTAGCTGGCCTTTGACCAGCTTGATCCTGGCCACGGACTCTTCGACCCACCGGGCGTCGTCCACTTCGGGGAAGTGCCGGACGGTGCCGGATCCCCGCGGCCATTCCAGCGGAAAGGTGTTGCTCACGATCTGGCTGGGGGCAAAGTCGGCTTCGGCCGAGAAGACCGTGATGACTTTTCCCGACGGCTGCCGGAAGGAACCCAGCAGGAAGTAGTCGGCGGGCGGCGCGGGGGTTCCCATTTCTTCGGCAAACTCGCGGTGCGCGGCAGCGAGCGGGTCCTCGCCGTCGTCGTATTCGCCCTTGGGGATCGACCAGGCACGGTCATCCTTGCGAGACCAGAACGGCCCGCCCATGTGGGCGATCCAGACCTCCACCGGCGTGCCGCCGGTTGGGGCGCCAGTTGTGCCGTCAGTGCCCGCGGTCCGGCGGTAGAGCAGGATGCCCGCACTGCGGACCGTCACGGGACGCCCGGGAGGAACTGGCGGTTCCTGATCCGTGAGTCACCGAACCGGAGTTCCAGCGGCTCAATCTCCTGCGGCCCGGCGTCCCCAACCCGCGGCCGGCCAACGGCGACGTGCGGGGTCCAGTGCGGGTACCGGAACCCGAGGGCCCGCGAGCTGAGGATGAAGTCGTCCACGTTGTCCACCAGCAGAGCGTCCAGCAGTTCATGCAGGGCGGACACCAGGGACACCTGGTAGTCACGGACGTGCTGTGGGACATCCACTTCAAGGCCGCTGACCCGGCCGCCGCCGAGCAGGACCAGCTTCGCGGAGCTCGCGGAGAACCCGCCCAGCACCGGCAGCCCCTCCAGCCACTCGACGGTGGTGCCGATGGCTGCTTCGGCGGTGGTGATGCCTTTGGTCCAGGCCGCGATGTCGCGGGCGAGGTCCGGCAGCACGCCGATGTGCAACAGGGTCAGGTGGAGTCCCTGTGGCTTGCGCAGGGCATCGACGCGGCTGCCCAGTTCCTCGTAGTCGGAGGCTCCGGAACCGACGGCGAGCACCGGTACTTCCACCGTGATCCGTGGGGCAGACTGCATCCGGACTCCCTCCCCGTACACGCCGGGCGCTGCTTCGCGTGCCCTTATCCGACGGTGCCATTATCCACCCGGGCACGCTATCCGGCGGGTGTGCGGTGTGCCGGTCCGCGGCGGTTAGGCACATGACACAATCAACGCATGGCCCGCAGCGGTATCCCGGCCCGTGTCCGGCGCGGCGGGCGGCCCTGCCCCTGACCACTAAGGAGCCTTGTGAGCAGCCCGAACCAGCACCAGCACGGAGCTGACACTGTTGTGCCGGCCAGGGGACTTACTGCTCCGGCATACCCGCAGTTGCGGCTCGACCTTGAGGCCCTTGAGAACAACATCGGAGTGATGGCGTCATGGTGCCGGCAGCGCGGCGTGGACCTTGCCCCGCACGTCAAGACGACGATGTCGGCACCGATCGTCGCCCGCCAGGTGGCTTCAGGTGCCGTCGGCGTCACCGTCGCCACGGTGGACCAGGCCGGCTCGGCACTGGGGTGGGGGTACCGGCACGTCCTGATCGCAAATGAAGTAGTGGACGGGTACGGCCTGATGCGCATCCGGTCATGGCTGGAGGAAGGCTTCGGCCGGGAGATCCGCTGTTTCGTGGATTCGGAGGCCGGTGTCCACGCGGCGGCCCGGGTTTTCGCCGGCGCGGCCGTCAGCCTTGAGGTGCTGATCGACGTCGGAACACCGGGAGGACGCACCGGAGTCCGGCGGTTGCACGATGCCGTGCGGCTCGCCGGGCTGGTCCATGGCACCCCCGGTCTCCGGCTCGCCGGTGTCGCCGGCTACGAGGGCGTGGTGCCCAACAGCCGGGCGGAGTCCACGGTCGCCGCCGTCGACCGGCACTGCCAGCTGGTGCGGGATGTGTTCGGGGCAACCGCACAGTACTTTGAAACCGCCGCCCCGATCTATTCCATGGGCGGGTCCGCGTTCCCGGACCGCGTGGTGGAACACCTTCCCGATGACAGCCAGTTGCCCGGAACACGGAGGATTCTCCGGTCCGGCTGCTACGTTACCCATGATCACGGCACCTACGCCGGCGTCAGCCCGGTGCCGGGCCTGGTACCCGCGCTTTCGGTCCGGGCCGTCATCCTGTCCGTCCCGGAGGAGGGAATGGCCGTGGTTGGTGCCGGCAAAAGGGACCTGCCCTACGACGCCGGATTGCCGGTCTTCCTGTCGGCGCGCACCGCGGACGGTGTCCCCAAGGCGGGGGCAACCGCCGTCGTGCATCAACTTTTCGACCACCATGCGGTCCTTACCGGGGCGAGCGGGCTGGACGTCACGGATGTGGCCGACTTCGGGATATCCCACCCCTGCTCGGCCTTTGACCGCTGGCCCGAGTACGTCGTCACCGATGGCTATGGCCACGCCATTGATGTGTGGCATACGGACTTTCACCGGAGGTCCCTGGCAGCTGGGAGTGCTACCGGCCAAATGCCCTGAAAAGGAAGAACCGGACGGACTGGACCGCGGACTCCCACCGGCAGGGCCCGTTCCAGATGATGAAGTTGGCCAACCGGTGCGCCCCGGGGCGGCCGGCGATCCGGGCCGCCGCATCCCGGACCGACTCCAGGTCCACGGCCGTCAGTGGGAGCGGCGCTTCACCAGGGTGCCAGGTCGATCCGAGCGGAAAGTCCTTGAACGGCCGGGCCATCATTTCGACGTGGGCGCCGAGCACCACGCTGACCGGATGCGAGGCGCTGAAATCGCAGAGCCTGCCCAGCGAATCCTGGAACGCCGGAAAGTCCTGCACGTAGAGCCGGCCCGGGTAGACCGTGTCTCCGGTGAGCAGCATGCCCGTTGCCTCGTCATAGATGACGACGGCGGACGGATGGTGGCCCGGCGTCGGGATCACCTCAAGCACCCGGCCGCCAAGGTCGACGCGGGCCGTGCCCCGGGGCCAGCCGCCGATCCCGAAGAACGAGGCGACCTCTTCGGCGGAATGCCCTACGATCCGGGTGTGGGGCCGGCCCGTGAATTGCCCGTCCGCGGCGACGTGGTCCCCGTGGGCGTGCGAGTGGGCGACGATGAGCTCGTAGCCGTCCTTTGGATGGCCGCGCAGCCAGTCCTCAATGAGGGTGTCGACGGTCGCCCGGAGCGGAAACCTGGTGGCGTCTGCCGTCGCACCCGTATCGAGGAGGAGGGCGCGCTCCTCGCCGAACAGCAGATAGAGGAATGGGGCCTCGAAATTGCTCGCAATGCTCTGCCGGAGCAGGACAGTGTTGGGCGCGGCCAAGTGCACCTGGATCGGCGGTGCCGCACTGTGTCGGCGGCCCCGCGTCCCCGCGTACCAGCGCACGTCGAGATCGAGGTGCGTCACGGTGCTGCTGTCCCGTCCAGAGCGCCGGCGGAGTCTGCGGTGCCGGGGGAGCCGATGATTTCCGCTGCGTGCTCGGCTATCCAGGTCACCAGGGGGAGCAGTACGGCAACAAGCCCGCGGCCACGGTCGGTGAGGCTGTAGTCGACCCTGGGCGGGATGACCGGCTGGGCATCGCGGCGGAGGAAGCCGTCTGCTTCCAGCGTTTTGAGCGTTTGGGCGAGCATCTTCTCGCTGATGCCCTCTGCGCGGCGGCGCAGCTCGCTCCAGCGTTGTGGACCCTTCCACAACGCGACCAGGATCAGCACGCCCCACTTGCTGGAGACGTGGTCGAGGACCGTGCGGCTGGGGCAACCGGCGGGAAATATCCCGTCTGCGCCCTCGATGGCGGATGGGCCAGAGTCCGTACTTACTTGCATACCAGTACCTTACTTTTAAGTGCGTACTCTCTCCAGGGAAGCTTTGTTGATCCGGCGCCGTTGCTGTGGAGGTAAGACATCCCTCGGTAAAAGGACCATCATGACCATCGTTATCACCGGCGCCACCGGGCAGCTCGGACGCCTTGTTGTTGAAGCACTCCTCGATCAGAACGTGCCCGCGGCGCGGATTGTGGCCGCAGGCCGGGATTTGACCAAAATCGCGGACCTCGCCGAGCAGGGCGTCCAGGTCCGGAAGGTGGACTACAGCGACCCGGAGTCGCTGCGCCGGGCATTCGCGGGCGCGGATAAGGTGCTGCTCATCTCCGGCAGCGAGGTTGGCCAGCGGTTGGACCAGCACCGGAACGCCATCGCCGCCGCCAAGGATGCCGGCGTCGGGCTGATCGCCTACACCAGCATCGCCAACGCCGGCAGCACGGGGATGCAGCTGGCGGCCGAGCACGAAGCCACCGAGTCGGCCCTGAAAGAGTCCGGGCTGCCGTTCACGCTGCTCCGCAACGGCTGGTACCTGGAGAACTACACCGACCAGTTGCGCAGCTACCTCCAGCACGGCGCCGTGCTGGGCAGCGCCGGCGAGGGACGCGTCAGTGCCGCCACCCGCGCCGACTACGCCCACGCCGCCGCGTCGGTGCTCCTTCTCGAAGACCAGGCCGGAACGGTGTACGAGCTTGGCGGCGACGTGCCGTTCACCCTGCGTGAGCTGGCCCAAGAGGTCAGCTCCGCCGCCGGGCAGCCGGTGACGTACCAGGACCTGCCCGTGGAGCAATACGCGGAGGTGCTGACGGAGGCAGGGTTGCCGGCGGCGTACGCGGCCATCCTTGCGGACAGCGACCGTGGCGTAGCCCGCGGCGAGTTGCTCGTGACCAGCGGGGACCTCAGCCGGCTCATCGGCCGGCCCACAACATCTATGCGGGAAGCCGTGCGGGTTGCTACGGGGCGGTGACGGCTTCCTGAGAATTTCCAGGCCGACCGTCCTGTGCTCGCGGTCAAGGCCCCCGGCGCCGGTCGCTAGGACAACAAGCCCAACCCCGGGCAGACCAAGGGGCCGACGACGGCTGGGGGAGAGAACCCCGGTCTCAGAGGGTTCTCGAGCGTCGCCGGCCCCGTCTCCCGCCGGACCCCAATGCTCCGGCAAACCAACGCAGCCGGTCCTGCGGTCCGCTGCACCCGGCAGCGGTGCGGACCTAGTACTATTCAACACCCTGCGTGCCATATCGGGGAGGGATATCTGGTGACCGCCGGGACGCGGGGGCCGCAGCGTGGTTTCATCCCTTACGGGTGACGGCATCCGCCCGCCGCCGTCATAGCGTGTGGGGTACTCCGGAACGGCATTCCACCATGCACCGAGCCCCGGGGAAGCGGAGTTAGCGATGTTGGCCCTTAAGAAGCACGCGGCAGTCACCTCCGAGTCCCGGGCGCTGGTGATCGGCGCTGCGGGGTTCCTCATCCTCGCCGTGACCGGGCTCCTGCTGGTGGGGCGCGAGCCAGCCACGCTGTCCGGCCGGGGTTCGGTGGGCACCATCGCTGCGGTGGGGACCGCAGTCCTCGGTGCGGCAGCGGTGGTGATCGGATCCCTGCACGGCCGTGCACTGGACCCGGCACAGGGGCGCGCGGGCGGCCGGACCCGCACCATCATCGACATATCGGCCCTCGCCCTGGCGCACGCCTGCATCTTCCTGCTCGGCTGGCTGGTGCTGTTCTCGGTCTTTCAGCGGGCGTTCGTGGGCGCCGTCCTCTACCCCCTGGCAGCGGCCATCCTCGCCGGAACCACAGGTGCCGTCAGTGCGTACGCCGCGTACCTGTCGGCGGTCACCATGAACGCCTACCGGCTCGCGGCGCTCCTGGCCGTCTTCCTTGTTACCGGGGTGCTGACCAGCATGCTGACGGCGGAAGACCCCCAATGGTGGGAGGAGAACCTAAGCGCGCTTGGCATGAGCTCCGACATTTCCGGGGTGACGTTCAACGTCACCCTGATCGTCGCCGGCGTCGTGGTGACGACCCTGGCCGGCTACGCGACGAAGACCCTTGAAGCGGAGGACGCAACGGCGTCGCACCGGGCCCGGCAGCTGGAAGGCGGCATCATCCTGATCGGAGTGCTCCTGGCGTGCGTGGGGTTGTTCCCCGTCGATGAGCAGTTCTGGCTCCACACGGCGGCAGCTTCCGGCATGGTGGTGGTGTTCGGCACCCTCATCGTCCGCATGCGCTCGCTGGTGCCCGCCATCCCGGCCACCTTCCACCTGCTGGGCGCCCTGTTCCTCGGCGTCATCGCCTTCGCCGTGCTGATGTACTTCCCGTTCGGCTACTACAACCTCACAGCCGTGGAGCTCATTGCCGCGTCGCTGGTGTTCGCCTGGCTGATTGTCCTGATCCGGAACCTCGCCGCCGTCGACGCCGACCAGGTTGCAGCAGGCGGACCGGCCCGCCCGCAGCCCCAAACAGCCGGCACGTCCGCGCAAGCTGCCGGGGCCGGAACGGACAGCACCGCCACGGACTCCTGATGGGCAAGCAACCTGCGGAACGGGGCACAAAGGAGGCGCGGCGCCAAAACCGCGCCGGGTTGCCGATCGCCGGCCAGCTCCGTTCCTACGACCGGGCCTGGCTGCGCGGCGACCTGATCGCGGGAGTCACCGTCGCAGCCCTGATCGTCCCGAAGAACCTGGGGTACGCCGGCATCGCCGGGATCCCGCTGCAAAACGGGCTGTATGCCGCCGCCGCCGGCGCCATCATGTATGGCATCTTCGGTTCCTGCCGGCAGATATCGATGGGGCCCAGCTCCGGGCTCGCCGCCGTCGCTGCGAGCGCCGTGGTCGCGGCCGGCATCACCGGCGGGACGGACGTCGCCTCCTTCGTCGCGGGCATCACCCTCGCGTCCGGGGTCCTGTTCTTCCTCCTCGCGGTGCTCAGGATGGGCTGGATTGCACAGTTCCTGTCGCGCGCCGTGGTCACCGGATTCCTCTTCGGTGCCGCGGTCGACGTCGTCATCGGTGAACTTCCGAAGTTGACCGGGACCGACGTCAGCGGGTCCAACCCGTTCCAGGAGCTGCGGTCCTGGCTGGGGACCCTGGGCGAAACGCATCCGGCGACCGCGGTGGTGGGGCTCGTCTCACTGGCCGTGGTCTTCGGCCTGCGGGCGGTCGCGCCGAAGGTCCCCGGCGCGCTGGTACTGGTGGTGGGCGGACTGCTGGCGGCGTCCCTCTTCGACCTTGGCGCCAGGGGCGTGGCGCTGGTGGGCGACGTGCCCAGGGGGCTGCCGTCCCTGGAGGTGCCGGACGGCCAGCTGATGTGGGACAACGCGGGCACAGTGGCGCTCGCAGCGGTGGCGCTGGTGCTGATCGGGTTCTCCCAGACAGCGGGGGACGCGCGGGCGTTCGCGGCAAAGCACCACTACCAGATCAACATCAACCAGGAGTCGACCGCCCAGTCACTCGCCAACGCCACGGCGGGCGTCTTCCAGGGAATGCCGGTCTCCACCAGCCTGTCAGCGAGCTCCCTGAACGACCACTCCGGAGCGAAAACCGGTGTGGCCTCCCTGACCTCGGGCGTCACGGTGCTGCTGACCCTCCTCATCCTGGCGCCTCTCTTCTCCAACCTGCCCACACCAGTGCTGGCGGCGCTCATCATCGAAGCGGTGGTGATGGGCATGATAAATGTGCCGGAAATGCGGCGGCTGGCCCGGGTGCAGCGGTTCGACTTCTGGATTGCCGTCGCAGCTATTCTTGGCACCCTGGTCTTCGGTGTGCTCGCGGGCGTCCTCATTGGAATCGGACTCTCGCTCATCTGGCTTGTGCGGGTGGCCACCCATCCGGAGATGCCGGCCCTGGTGCGGGAACCGGGCACGCAGGTCTTCCGGGAAGCCGGCGCGCACCCCGGTGATGAGGTGGTCCCCGGTGTGGCGGTGATCCGGTTCGACGGCGGCCTCTTCTTTGCCACCGCCGACGCGCTGGAGGACAGGCTGCGCGGGACCATCCACTCGACGCCGGACCTGACCGGCATCGTGCTGGACTGCGCGGGGATCAACTTTGTCGATTCGCAAGGTGCGGCCAAGATGGCGGACATCATCAACCTCGCCCACGAGGCGGGGGTGACCCTCCGCCTCGCCCGGCTCAAGCCCGCGGTCCGGGCCACCCTGGCACGGGACGGAGTGATCGACCGCATCGGCGAGGACAAGATCCACGGCAACATCTTCAGGGCCGTCCAGGCCCAGCAGCCCGCCGTCGACAACGGCCGTGACGACACCCCCGTCTAGTCCGGGACCACGCCGCGCTAACCTCATGCCCCGGGAATGATTCGCCGCCCCCGTCCCATGGCTAGTTTTGGGGGAGCATGCCCAACCACCGCGGGAGACGATTGCAGATGAGCACACCCAACGGCGGCGGCACCCAGGCGGAGCCGTTCGACAGCAGACTCGCGTTGCTCCTGGCGATGGCGATGTTCGTCCTGGTGGTCGACACCTCAATCATGAATGTCTCGATTTCCGCCGTGGTGCGGGACATCGGCTCGACCGTCAGCGGTCTCCAGTCAGCAATTGCGCTTGAGGCGCTGGTCTCCGCCGCCTTTATCCTGATCGGCGGAAAGATCGGCGACCTGTCCGGCCGCAAGCGTGCCTACGTGATCGGGCTGGTCTGCTACGCCATCGGCGCCCTTTCAATGACGCTGGCTCAAAGCCTCCTCCCGATCATCATCTTCTGGGCGGTGATCGGCGGGCTCGGTGCCTCGCTGCTGCTGCCCGCCATGCAGTCCCTCATCCACGGCAACTTTGAGGGGGCGGCGCAGAAGAGGGTTTATGCCCTCGTGGGCGCCTCGGCTGCGATCGCCGCGGCGGTCGGACCCCTGCTGGGCGGTTTTATCACCACCTTCCTGTCCTGGCGCGTCGCCTTTATGCTCGAGGCCGTCATCATCGCGGTGGTGCTGTCCGGCATCAAGCTCGTTCAAGACGTTCCCTTTGTGGGCTCCCGGTCCCTGGACCTCGTCGGATCCGTCCTCTCGATTGTGGGCATGGGCGGCATTGTGCTGGGCATCCTGGTGTGGCAGGAAGGCGGCGAATCGGTGGGCGCGCTGCTGGCCGTGGGCGCCGTCGGGCTCGGCGGCCTGATCTACTGGCTCCTCCGCCGCAAGCGGCTCCACAAGGCGACCCTGCTGGACCCGGACCTGTTCCAGTCCCATGGCTTCCGCTTTGGTGCGACGGGCCAGATGCTGCAGCAGATCGCGCTCGGCGGGACCATGATCGTGCTGCCCATCTACCTCCAGATGGTGCTGGGCTACAACGCCATGCAGGCGGGATTGTCCATCGCCCCGCTGTC
Source organism: Arthrobacter sp. EPSL27 (assembly GCF_001512305.1). GTDB lineage: Bacteria > Actinomycetota > Actinomycetes > Actinomycetales > Micrococcaceae > Arthrobacter. The sequence goes on along the minus strand of NZ_LNUT01000005.1, from coordinate 809,125 downwards.
GTTGACCATGTTCGCCGTCGCCATGCTTGCCGGCAAGCGGGCCGGGAAGCGCCGCCCCGCGAACCTCATCATGTGGGGCTTCCTGCTCTTGATCGCCGGGCTGGTGGTGCTGATTCCGATCGTTCCGCGCGCAGACTCCGGCTGGTGGCTCCTGCCGCCCCTGATCATTGCCGGATGCGGCCTGGGGCTTCTGGTGTCCCAGCTCAACAACTACACCTTGTCCCCGATCACGGACGAACGGGTCAGCGAGGCCGCCAGCGTGAACTCGGCCTCAGGGTCCTTTGGGTTGTCCTTGGGGCTCGCGTTCGCGGGCGGCATTATGCTCGCGTCGCTGTCCTCCATCTTCGTCAGCATGTCGGACTCCAGCACCGTCCTTGCCCCCGAACAGCAGCAGCAGGTGGCGCAGAGCCTGGAGCAGGACGCCCAGGTGATGAGCGACGCGCAGCTTCAGGAGCTGCTGGCCGGGGAAACGGAGGAAGTCAGGAACGAGATGATCCGCATCAACACCGAAGCGCGGCCCCTTGCCCTCCAAATCGCCCTGGTGGTTCCGCTCCTGGCAGGTCTGGCCGGTCTGCTCACCTCATTCCGGATGAGGCGGCTGCCCGACCCGAAACCCTCCGGGGCCGGCGAGGGCGCAATTCTGGGATGAGTCCCGAAGCCTCGAAATTGCGCCCGGGATTTCACCCGCAGCGGGTGAGGAATGCGGCTTGGAAGGGGCAGAAAATGTTGGTATCTGCCACTGGTCAGGCAGCCAGGCGCACCATTTCCACGCCGCATCAACTGAAAGCAGGGCAGCCACATGAGTTTCTGGGAAAACTTTTGGAATATCTTCTTATGGTTCTTTTATGTGTACGCATTCATCGCCTTTCTGTATGCGTTGTTTGTGGTCATTAGCGATATCTTCCGCGACCACGAACTGAACGGCTGGATGAAGGCCGTATGGATTGTGTTCCTCGCGTTCCTTCCGCTGCTGGGCGTACTGGTGTACCTGATTGCCCGCGGCAAGGGCATGACTACGCGGATCAGTGAGCGGGCCCAGCGGCAGCAGGAATCAACGGATGCCTACATCCGCCAGGTGGCCTCACCGAGCCCGGCAGAGGAGATCTCCAAGGCCAAGGCCCTGCTGGACTCCGGAACCATCAGCCAGGACGAGTTCGCAAAAATCAAGAGCAGCGTGCTGGTCTAAGGGTGCAGGGAGCGCCCCGGCGGTTGAACCGCCGGGGCGCTTCCGTTTGTTCCGGGCTGCCCACGGCTGATGTTCACAACTGCCCGATCCCGTAGATCACAAGCAGCACTCCGATCGCCAGTGTTGCGACCGCCGCGATGGTTTGCCCGTTCCGCTGCATCCAGTCATAAATCGCGGTCAGCGGTGCCTGGGCCCGAACTGGCGAGTGCAGCCAGATGCTGATCGGGGCAACCACTGCTGACTGGACGGCGACGGCGTAGGCGAGGACCAGCAGGGTGCCCTGGAACCAGGGCGGTTCCCGCACGCTGATGACCGCCCCGGCAGCGACGGCCAGCAGGATCGACTTTGGCCGCAGGTTCAGTCCCAGGCCGAGGACGGCGTATTCCCATGGCCGGGCGGACTGGAACCGTGCCTTCATCTTGCCCACCACGGCGCTGTCTGCTTTGCTGCCGTGCCAGAAAAGGTAAACGGCGTAGCCAATGAGCAGGACGCCGACACCCAACCCGATCCATGCCACCGTTTCGTCCTGCCTCAGCCTGGGCCGGCCCGGCAGGAACTGCAGCCCGACGGCCGAGAAGCCTACAACCAGGATGGAGCCGGCGACGCTGCCGATCAGGAAAGGAACGGCGCCGCGGCGCGGGTCCGGGGAGAGCAGGATCATGATGGTGATGCTCACGGGGACGGTGCTGATCGCTCCTGCGAGGGCGAACAGCAGCAGGCTGGTGAGGGTGCTCAGCACGTGGACGTCCCCTGGCCCGGGCCACTGACCGGCGCCATCTCACGCCTTCGGTGTGCTCGCGGGGCCGGGGCCTGCCGTTCCCCGCCGGGCCCGGCGTGCGCGGATCGCCTCGTCTTCCTGCTTCAGGATGACCTCGAGGGCTTTCTTGTCTCCCGTCAGCGGCCGCCACCATGCGACGTCGGGATTGGAATCGAGGAGGATGGTGCGGGCCAGGAGCGTCAGCGGCACGGCGAGGATCGCGCCGGCGGGGCCTAGGAGTACGGCCCAGAACAGCACCGAGGCGAAGGTGATGGTCTCGCTGAGGGCCACGGCGTTGCCGACGTACTTGGGTTGAATGATGGACTGGATGATGGTGTTGATCCCGCCGTAGATGACGATGATGGCCAGCACGGTGGGCCAGCCCCCGGTGAGGAATCCGAAAAACAGCGGCGGGACGATTGCGATGAAGTAGCCGATGTTGGGAATGAAGCTGCAAATGAAGGAGAGGAGCCCCCACAGCAGGGCGCCCGGGACCTGCAGTATGGCCAGGAGCAGCCAGTTGAAGAGGCCTTGGGCGACTCCCAGGACCGTGGTGGCCACCATGTACCGGCGGACGTTGCGGCCAAAGTCGTTGTAGGCGGTGACCAGGTGGGGCCGGTGGTAATTCAGGTGCGTCAGGACGGCTGGCATGCGGGAGCCGTCCACTGCCATCAGGATCAGCATGGTCAGGATCACCACCAGGCTGGTGACGAGGCTCGTGATGTTTCCCAGTAGGCCGGCGAGGAAGCTGATGAGCCGGCCGGGGGTGAATCCCGCCAGCACAGCCTGGGTCTGCTCAGGGCCGAATCCCACCGATTCGAGCAGCGCAGTGATTGAAGCGCCCAGCTGGGCCAGCTGCGGAGCGTACTGGGGCAACAGCGCCGAGAACTGCGCGAGGGAGGCAATGAAGATGGTGGCGAAACCGGCGAGCAGTGCAAAGACGGCCGCAATGGTGGTGCCCGTCGCGATGCCCCGCGGGATCCCGCGGCCCTGCATCCAGCGCCGCAAGGGGTGGACGCAGAGGGTCAGAACAAAAGCGAAGAAGACGGGGATGACAATTCCCCGCATGGCGGACAGCCCGAAGGCCACGACGGCGGCAGTCGCCAGGGTGAGCAGGATGACTGTTGCACGGGGGAGGGCCGGGTGTGGAGCTGATTCCGCTGGTTCCGGCTCCATGGAGCCCTCCTTCGATCACCGTGGACACAGGGTAGAGACGCAGCGTGTGCCTGGTAGGGTCCCGGTGGCATCCGCCGTTCCCTGCCCACGGTCAGCTGGTGACCCTGGTCTTGATCCGCTGGAACTCATCCTGAGAGATGGTTCCCGCATCCAGGAGGGCCTTCGCCTTGGCGATTTCCTCCGTGGGGCTCGCGGCTGCGACACGGCGGATATAGGAATCGGCTTCCGACTGGTCCCGGCGGGCCCGTTCCATGGACCGGGCGGCCATGCCCTTGCCGCGCGCCACCATGTACACCAGCAGCGTCAGGAACGGCACAAACGCCAGGAATACGATCCAGACAGCCTTCCACCAGCCGCTCAGTTCATGGTCACGGAACAGGTCGGCAATGACCATGTACAAGGCATACAGAAAAGCGAAGAGCGCATAGAAAATGAAAAACCACCAGAAGATTTCCCAAAAGCTTTCCCACAAGTTCACTTTGTTCCCCTGCTTTCATTTGGTGCGGCACTTTTCGTAAAACGCAGCCCCCGCCGGAAGAACCCCTGCCGGAAGGAACTGCAACCTGGCTAGCATTCAACCTCCGTCACGAGGTCGCTCAGGGCGCCCTGGACGTTTTCCGCTTCGTCCCGCAGGGAATCGACAGCATCGGTGAGGGTGGCGTCGTCGGGAACGTCGTTGACGGCGGCCGTGAAGGTGTCCTCCGCAGCCTTGACCGCATCGACACGGGCGGCGGCCGCGTTCCCGGTTGCCGTGACCAGCTCGTCATAGGTCTTCGCCACCAGGTCCCGCGCCGCACGGACTTGTTCAACGGTTGCGCCGGGTTTGAGGCTGTCCTTGAAGGCGGTGAGGGCGTCGGCAAAGGCGTCGGCGGCGGCACAGACCGGGGCAACGGTCGGCGTCGGACTGGCTGTGCCCGGGCCCGAGGATGTCGCTGCGGGGCTGGTGGTGCCCGACGGCGGGCTCGCCGTGCTGCAGCCGGACACAAGCGCCAGCGCTGCGCCGGCCGCCAGTAATCGTGCGGGGATTCGCTGCGGCTTCGCCATGTGTGGCCCCTCTCGGACGGCATTCTCCTGGCAGCACCATCACTGGCAGGTAAGTCCATAGTTGGCCTCGTTCCGAGGGTCTGCCTCACCCGCCGGGGGTGATCCGGGGCTGTTCCGACGCAGGGCCAATTGTGGGATGATGCGGGCAGGCGGAGGGCGGCTGATCCCGGCTGATACTGCTGAAAGGAAAAGGCATGAATTTCTGGGACTATTTCTGGCTGATGATGTCGTTTGCTCTTTACATTTCCTATCTGGTGGTGCTTTTCCTGATTGTCAAGGATATTTTCTCCGACTCCACGCGCACCGGCTGGAGCAAAGCTGTCTGGGTGATTGTCCTGATCTTCCTTCCGGTCCTGGGCGGCGTGGCATATCTGATTGCCTTCGGGCAGTCCATGGCGCTCCGGCAGGCAGCGCGAAGCGACGCCCGGGAAGACGCCGAAGGCTATGGACGCCAGACGGCCGGCAGCGACCCGGCCGATCAGATCGCCCGGGCAAAGGCGCTGATGGACGACGGCGCGCTGACCCCCGAGGAATTCGCCGCGCTTAAGCAACAGGTGCTTCGCCAGTAGCGGTTGTGCCTGACGGGTCACCCGCCGGAGATGATGTGCCGCCGTTCCATCGGTGATGGAATCGAGCTGCAATCCGGCTGATCTAAAGGAGACGACATGTGCCGCTGGCTAGCCTATTCGGGTTCTCCCGTTCGATTGGATGACCTCCTCTACAAACCCGCCAACTCGCTCGTGATGCAGGGAAAGCACGCGCGGATGGGGGTGGAGACCACCAACGGTGACGGCTTCGGCGTCGGGTGGTACGGCAACGCGCCGCTTCCCGGGGTGTTCCACAGCACCGAGCCTGTCTGGCACGACCGCAACCTGCACGAACTCGCGCAGCAGGCCTCTGCCGCCCGCGTCTTCGCGCACATCCGCGCCACCACTGGCACGGCCGTGCAGCAGACCAACTGCCACCCGTTCCGCCACGGCCGGTGGCTCTGGATGCACAACGGCGTCCTGGCGGACTTCCCCAAGGTCAAGCGTGACCTGGCCATGGCTATTGCTCCGGAGCTCTATCCCGAGATCGAGGGATCAACCGACTCGGAGATGTTCTTCTACCTCGCGCTGACCTTCGGGCTGGAACGCGAACCGCGCGCAGCGGTGGCCCAGGCGGTGGGTGTCATCGAGGACGCCGGGCGGCGCCACGGCATCGAGCACCCCATCCAGATGACAGTGGCCACCACCGACGGCGAGACCACGTGGGCCTTCCGCTACTCAAGTGAGGGGAACTCCCGGAGCCTCTTCCACAGCACGGACATCGCGACCCTCCGCGCCCAGTATCCGGACAACCCCCTGCTCCACGACCTTTCCGACGACACCCGGCTGGTGGTATCCGAGCCGCTGGGCGACCTCCGCGGGGCGTGGCAGGAGGTACCGGACTCCACCTGCGTCGTGGTGCACGGCGGCGAACAGGACCTCTACCCGTTTACTCCTTCAGCCGTTTAGGGCAGCGGGCGGGTTGGATGGGTTCCGCCGGGGGGCGCCTCCTCCGGCGGAACACCGCCCACAGCCGCGCCGGCATGCGCGGCAGCCACCGCCGGGCGGCACAGCAGCTCGATCAGTAGGATGGCCAGTCCGGCCAGGACTGCCGTCCAGATGGCGACGGCCGCCGTCGGGTACTGCCAGAGGATGAGGACGAGGACCGCGATGCCGAGGACCGCGGCTTCCAGGATGCGGCGGTAGCGTGCCAGCCAGTACTGCCACGGCCTGGCCTGTCCGGCCCCGATCTTGCCGGTCACGTAGTCGCCGGCCCGCGTGAGGCCCTGCCGGACGGACTCCGCCGGGCGTGAATGGCCGCTGAGGAAAGCGGCCAGTGCAACCAGCAGGCCCACCACGAAGATGAACCGCACGGCAGTCCGCAGCGGCACCAGGACTGTATCAACCAGGCTGTGCGCCGCCGCGGGGGAGACCGTGGACGCCGGGATCGTGTCGAGGAAGATGTCCAGCCCGATGGCCAGCGCGAGTGCCAGGACCGCCATGGCGATCGCTATGGCCAACCCGACGCGGCTGGTGGTGCGCCGGCGCCAGCCCCGCGGCGCCACGGCGATGGCCCCGACCGCGCTGAGCGCGGTCAGCCAGGCGAGGATGGGGGCGGTGCGGTCCAGGGTCTGGATGGCCTCCGTGGCCCGGACCAGTTCGGGGGACTGGATCAGGGCGATCTGGGCGTCGACTTCCGGAATCCGCGCCGCGATGTCCACCCCCTGCTCGATCAGGAGGGTCTTGACCCGGGCGATGATCTCCTTCGTGGAGATCGAGACGGTGCCGGTCTCGTCGATGCTCACCGTCCCGCCGGTGTTGCCCGTCGCCAGGTTGACGATGCTCTGGTGCGCCACCCTGTTGACCTGCGTCCAGAGATCCTGGAACTGCGGGCTGGCGACGAATCTGGAAACCCCGGTGTGGATCAGCGACTTGGTCTGTTCGGCGATGGCGGGCGCCAGCCCGGTGATCACGGCGGCGACGCGCGGCGCCACATTCGCCAGTTCGGTCATCGCGTCCCGGGTGATGCCCTCGATATCGACTGCTTCGGTGATCTGGGCGGTGACCTTGTTGGAGATCTCCGCCTGGATCGCAGGGTCAGACGCCAAGGGCGCAACCGTGGCCACGTAGCGGTCCGTGTCGAGGACCTCGCTGCGCAGGTACAGGGCCGGTACTGCGGCGATCGCCAGAACAGCCGTCAGGACCACCAGGACGATGGCGATGATCCGGCGGGCCAGCCCCGCCCCCGATCCTGGCGGTTTCGGCGCTGGCGTGGCGGCACGGTCCCGCTCGAGCTGCAGCCGTGCCACTTCGGCGCGCAGCCGCTGGATCTCCTTCTGTTCCGGGCTGCCGCCGCTGGCAGCGTCATCATGGAGTGTCATGGCGTGCCCCGCTCGGGTCGTGGCTCGCCGCGGGACTCGACGGACCGGTATGACGTGCCCGGTGAGCCGGCTCGTATTTCGGTGCGTGGACAGTCACGGAAATGCTTCGATCGCTTCACGGGAACCGCCTCCAACGTCTGGGTTCGGGTAAGGGGTGCCTGGCGCCGCAGGCGGGGACTAGGTCAGAAGCCGTGATTTCGCTGCGGTGAATTCGGCCTCGGTGAGCATGCCGGTGCGCCGGAGCTCGGCCAGCCGTGAGAGCTGGTCCGCCAGCTCCTGGCCGGCGGCCTGCGGCGGCGCGGCGGATGGCGGAGCAACCGGCGGCGGAGCCTCCCGGACCGGAGCCCTCCGGGCAACGGTTCCAAGCAGCCCTGGCCGGCCGGCTCGAGCGAATGGCATGGACAGTTCCTTCTCTCAACGTGCCGGTCAGGTTGTTGTGACTCCGTCGGCTTCGAGTGCCAGGACCGCTTCGGCGTCGGGAATCCGGGCCTGCAGCGCTGTGACACCTCCTGAGCGCCGCACCTCTTCGGAGAGCCTGTGCGCCCAGCGGTGTTCGACGACGGCGACCAGCGCCGTTTCGTTGTTCCCGATGGTCTCGGCAGCCACGGCGATGTCGGCGTCGCTGAGCAGCGTCATGGGACGGGCGTCCCGGATCAGCCCCGACCAGGCCGCGGGCAGGCCATCGTGCAGGTCACGGACATGCACAGCCCCCGCCCGGTCCCTGCTGACCAGGACCATGTCCGCCAGGGCAATGGCTCCGGATTTCACCGTCTCGCTCAGTGCCTTAATGACGTTCGCGCCGATGGCCGGTTTCGGAAAGGCACAGATAATCACTTCCAAGGGCCCGATCTTCATATGACGCTCCTGTTCCTGCCCGGTCCTGTTCCTGCCCGGTCCGGCCGTGTGCAGTGCTGCAGTCGTGACACGTCTAATTGTCCGCAAGGCCCGCGTGCCCGGCCCCACCCGCCCGGGGTGATCTGTTGGCAGCCGCGGGGGAACCGGCGTGCGGCGGAGGGCCCGGCGCGCCCGCCGGGGAGGCTCTTTCAGGACGGAACGGGGGACGGCGGCTGTTCAAGCACGGATCCGGGGCTGGTCCGACGTCCAGGCGGGCGCCGCCGCTCACCCGAAAGGGGTGACGCGCTAGCTGTTGCCCAGCCGCCGGCCTGCTGCGAAGAAGGCGACTTTGGCGACCAGCACCAGTGCGCCCATGCCGGCGATCATCTGTACCGTCACAACTGCCCGGGCGAGCTGGCTCACGGGAGTGATGTCCCCGAACCCGACCGTGGCAAACGTGACGGTGGTGAAGTAGAGCGCATCCATCCTGCTCAGCGGCTCGGTAAATGCGTGCGGGTCCGTGGTGGACATTGACGTGTAGAGGAGGGCAAAGAGGACCAGGAACATGAGGACGGTCTCGACGACCGCTTCGGCGGCGCGGACCTGGGGTACCTCCGCCGCAATGATCATTCGCAGTTGAAGCGCCAGGGCGAATATAAATATGAGCAGTATCAGCGCCAACCGGATCCAGGCCCCCGCCGAATTGTCCTCACTGAAACCCGATACAGGAATGTAGTTGAAGAGGAAAAGGAGCAGGACGAGAAAGGCAGCAAACCGAATAACCGCGACCAGGAAAACATGCCGCCTGGTGGCCCGGTCCAGTTGGCGGATAAACACCGGGCTTTTGCGGCTACTTTGATGTGCGGCCATGACTGATGTTACCGCGCACTGCCGTTCCCGGACGGGGACGCCGGAGCCCTGGTTCCGCGGGGCCTGCGGGCGGTGCGCGGGAGTAGGGGCACTAGGACCTTATGCCCCTATTGGACGCTATTGCACGTCTCTACGATCGATTACGTGGGAGAGCCGCAGCACTCGGAATCAGTCCACGGTCCGCAATTAAAACTTCGGCCGCCTTTGCGCGGACTGGGGACCCTTGAGCGCCCCCGGTTGGAGGACGCTTTGACGGCGGCCGCTGATGCCTACCGGCTGACGCTCGTCGCGGCACCGGCCGGGTACGGCAAATCCACCCTTTTGAGCGAGTGGGTCCGCAAACGCGACTTCCAGTGTGCCTGGTTGTCGCTGGACCGCTTCGACAGCCAGCCGGCCCGGCTCTTCGGCGGCGTTGTCGGGGCGCTTCAGGATGTGGCGGGGCTGGTCCCGTTGCCGGGCAACGCAGCGCTGATGGCGCTGGACCAGGAACTTGGTGCGGACCGCGCCGGTTCTTACGACTCGCTGCTGGGGGCCCTGGAGCAGCTCACGGAGCCCATCGCGCTGGTCATTGACGATCTCCACCTGGCCGGCCCGGGACTGGCCTACGGAGTTGTGGGGGTGCTTGCCGCCTCAGCCCCGCCGGCCTTGCGGCTCATCCTTTCGGGACGCGGGCATCCCGCCATCCAGTTGGAACGGCTCCGGTACGGGGAGGGCCTGGGGGAGTTCAGTGCCTCGGACCTTGCCTTCACCCGGGGGGAAGTGGCACGGTACGCCACGTCGCTGGGGCACGGGCCGGGCTTCGAGGCCACCCCCCTTTGGCACCGGACGGGCGGCTGGCCGGTAGCTGTCCAGGCAGGCCTCAGCACACCGGTCCAGGGGGCAGCGGTGCCGGCCCGGAGCCCAGTGAACGGTCCCGTCCACATACCGCTGGCCGACTACATTGCCGAAGAGATCCTGGACCAGTTGGACGCCGCGCAGGCGGATTTCGTCCTGCGGGCCACTGCCTGCGACTGGCTGGACCGGCGGCTGGCCGTGGAGCTCAACGGCCAGCCCGACGGCGGGATGCTGCTGGAGGCGTGCCTGCGCGACGGATTGTTCATTGAGGAGCACGAATACCGCGGCGGTGAATCGATGTACCGCTGGCAGCCGCTCTTCGCGGCCCAGTGCCGCAGGATCCTGGAGCGGCGGGACCCCCTTCTCGCGGAACGCCTCCACAGGGTTGCCGCGCGGCACTATGCGGAGACCGACGTCGGGGAGGGCGTGGCTCAAGCGCTCGAGGGCAAGGCGCCCAGGCAGGCGGTCACGGCACTCGGAGCGTACTGGCTTGAGTTCCTGCTGTGCAGCGGGGCCCATGCCCTTGAACAAGCGTGCCGCGAGCTGCCGGCACCCTGGAATGACGACCCTGAAATCCTGATGGTCAGTTCCGTCTGCCGGGCACTGGACGACGACAGCGAGGCTGCCACCGAACTCACCTATCGTGCGCTGGCGCGGACCTCGATGCTGGACGCGGTGCGGCGACGGAAATTTGACCGTTGCCGGACGGTCTTTGAACCGGCGTCCGGCGTCGGGCAGCCGGAGGTTCCGGCGACGTACGCTCCGGCGAATGACGGCGAGGCGCTGGAATGCGGCCGCGCCACCACCTCGGGCCTGTTCCTGCTGGCCCAGGCCGAGTTCAGGTTGCACCGGGTAGGGGACCAGGCTGCGCTGCTGCTCCAGTCGGCCGCAGGCGAGGCCGGCCACTGGGAGGCGGTGGAAGCCGGCGCCGCGGCAGAACTCGCGCTGGCCTTCGCGGCGGGCGGAGACCTGGCGGCGGCCGACGACATAGCGACGCAGGCGCTGGACCGGGCGGACGGGCTGGGGCGGGCCGCGCAGGACCGGATGGCGGCGGCCTGGCTGGCACGGGGAATCGCCAGTTACTGGAAAGACGAACTGAGCGGCGCCAGGGCCCATCTGGCCAAAACGGAGCGCATCGGCGGCCCGTCGTTTCCGCTCGGTCCGCTCACCGTTTTCTACGCGGTCCTCGTCGACTGTGCCAGCGGCGACCAAGGCCATCTTGCCGAATCCACTGCGGCGCTGGAAGCGCTGTATGACCAGGGCCGGTATCAGGTGTCGTGGGCCGATTTCCACACCATCGCCTTGGCCAAGATTGCCGAAGCCAAAGGTGACATGGACGCCGCTCTCACAGTGGCAGCCTCTTTGGGTTCCGGCGGGCGCTCCCCGCTGGTGGACGTGCTTCTGGCGGAACTCCTGCGCCGGGGCGGAGAAAGCGGTGCAGCCGCACTGTGTGCGAAAGCGCTGGCGGGCCGGCCCCTCAGCCTCTATCTGGACACCAGCCTGAGCCTCACCCAGGCCCTCCTTGCCCAGGCATCGGGGGATGAGGCCAAAGCCCACGAACGGCTGGAGCATGCGGTCCGCCAGGCTGAGCCCCAATCCGTGCTGCGCCCCTTCGCCGAGCGGCGGGACGAGCTGGCGGACCTCCTGATCCGCCACGCCGTGTGGGGGACGTCCCACGAATCGTTCGTCGCAGCCCGGATGGCGCGCCACACCGAGGGCGCCCCGCACCTCCGGACCCGTTCGTACTGGACCCTCACCGACCGCGAACGGGAAGTGCTGGCCTACATGCGCTCGGTGATGACCGCGGCGGAAATTGCCGAGGCCCTGTACATCTCCGTGAACACGGTCAAGACGCACGAGCGGTCCATCTACCGCAAACTGGGCGCGGCGGGCCGGCGCGATGCCCTTAAGACGGCGGCTGAACGCGGCATCGTCTAATTAGCCGGCGCGGCCTGCCGTGTGCATTCGGCTTCCGTCCGGGTCGTGGATTTCACCCGCAGCGGGTGAGGACCGCACCGGCGCCGGCGTCCAGACTTGTCATGACTGCCAAGAGCGGGCTGGGGAGCACATGTCCAGGAAAGGAACCTCCCGATGTCAAAGACTTCATGCCGCAGGTTTGCGGGCGGGATCACCCTCGCAGTTGCCATCGCCCTGCTGACCGGCTGCAGCACTCCTGCCGCGAACACCCCGCAGGAGAACGAATCGCAGGTGTGCGCAGCCACCAAGGCCTACGCTTCTGCCCTGACGTCCTTCAAAGACTCCTTGACGCCCACATCCACGGTGGACCAGGTCAAGGAGGCGCGGGAGCAGGTGGCGAAAGCCCATGAAGACCTGATGAAGGCGAGCGAGGCCGTAGCGAAGGACCGGGTGGACGCCGTCCAGGAAGCCGAGAAGAAGTTCGCGGCGGCCGTCAGGGATATTCCGGACGACGCGACCCTCGCGCAGGTGCGGGCGTCCTTGCGGGACGATGCGGCCAACGTCCAGGCCGCGTTGAGCGACCTCGGGACAGCGGCCAAGTGTTGACACCCGGCCCCCGCCGCGGGCCGTCGCCGGACTAGTTGAAAGCAGGGCAGCCACATGAGTTTCTGGGAGAATTTCTGGGACATCTTCTGGTGGTTCTTTACCGCCTGTGTCTTTTTCGCCTACTTGTTCGGCCTCTTCGCGATCATCGGCGACCTGTTCCGCGACCCCGGCCTGAGCGGGCTGTGGAAGGCCGTGTGGGTGGTCTTCCTGGCGTTCCTGCCCTTCGTGACGCTGCTGGTGTACCTGGCCGCCCGCGGCGACGGGATGGCCGAACGGTCAGTGGAACGCTCCCGGCGGCACCGGGAAGAGGCTGACGCCTCGACCCGGGTTACTGCCGGGAGTCCCTCCGAGGAGATCACCCGCGCCAAGGCGCTCCTGGACGCTGGAACCATCAGTCCTGAGGAATTCGAACGCATCAAGGGCCGGACGCTGGTCTGACGCTGCAATCGGCGTCGGACGGGTATCAGGTCACCATGCGCGGATTCCTCCAGGATCCCGAAGCCATCGCCCTGCTGCTGCTGGCGGCGCATATTCTGCTTGTGGCGGTGGCGGCCGTCCTGGTGTCGATGAACCGCCGCCCGTCGTCGGCCATCGCCTGGGTCCTTGCCATCATCTTCATTCCCGTGCTCGGCGCCGTCGTCTACCTCCTGGTCGGCTATTCGAAGTTGCCCAAGGCCCGCCGGGACAAGCAGCGGCAAGTCAACGAACTGGTGCTGGAGCGTACTGCCGGGAGCAGCCTCATCAGCCAGGGCCAAAACTGGCCGGACTGGCTGCACTCTGCGGTGGCGCTCAACAACAACCTCGGGGCCCTGCCCATGGTCGGCGGCAACCACGCGCAGCTGCTGCCTGACTACAACGGCACGTTCGATGCCATGGTCGCGGACATCGATGCGGCCACGAAGTACGTGCATGTGGAGTTCTACATTATGGCGCTGGATAAGACGACGGCGCCGTTCTTCGATGCGCTGGCCCGGGCCAAGGAGCGGGGAGTGGCGGTCCGGGTGCTGTCGGACTACCTGTCCGGAGTCGTCTTTCCGGGCCGGAAGGAAACCCTGCAGTTCCTCAACGACGCGGGAGTGGAGTACTACCCGATGCTGCCCGTGCGGCCGTGGCGGGGGCAGTGGCAGCGGCCGGACCTGCGCAACCACCGGAAGATCGTCGTCGTTGACGGCCGTGTGGGGTACACCGGTTCGCAGAATCTGATCGATGCCAGCTACAACAAGAAGAGCAACCTGAAGCGGGGCCTCCAGTGGCATGAACTGATGGTGCGGCTCGAAGGCCCGGTGGTGCGCGAGCTGGACGCGGTGTTCGCGACCGACTGGTACAGCGAGACCGACGTCATCCTGCCGCTGGAATACGGCTCCGTCGTCCACCGGGACGGGGCCGTGCCGATCGACGCGCAGGTTCTGCCCAGCGGTCCCAGCTTCGACAACGACAACAACCTGAAGCTCTACGCAACGCTCATCCACAAGGCCGAACGCCGGGTCAGCATCACCAGCCCGTACTTTGTGCCGGACGAATCCATCCTGATGGCTATCGTGACAGCTGCAGCCCGGGGGCTCAGCGTCGAGCTGTTCGTGTCCGAGATCGGCGACCAGGCGATGGTGTACCACGCGCAGCGCTCCTACTATGAGGCGCTGCTGCGCGCCGGCGTCAGGGTCTACTTGTACCGGGCCCCGCAGGTGCTGCACTCAAAGCACTTCACCATCGACGAGGAAGTTGCCGTGATTGGCTCCAGCAACATGGACGTCCGGTCCTTCAGCCTCAACATGGAGGTGTCCCTGCTGGCCCATGGGCGCGGTTTTGTTGACGCGATCCGTGGAATCGAGGACGGGTACCGGGCGAACAGCATCGAGCTGAAGCTGGAGGACTGGATCCGGCGGCCCGTCGGCGAGAAGGCGTTCGACAACCTGGCACGGCTGACCGCCTCCCTCCAGTAGGGCCTACCGTGCGGCGTCGGTCAGCAGCTGCCGGAACTGCTCTTCCGTATCCAGCGTCAGCTTCTTGCCGTTGAGGAAGAACGTGGGCGTGCCGGTGACGCCCAGGGCCGCGCCGTCCGCCGCGTCCTTGCGGATGCGGTCCCGGGTGGCCTCGGCCGCCACCGCGGCGTCGTACTTGGCCATGTCCAGCCCCAGCTCCTGGGCAAAACCCCGGAAGACTGCAGCCTGGGACTCCTGCTTCCCGCCCCACTCCGGCTGGGTCTCGAACAGCTTCGCCGCCATCTGCTCGTATTTGCCTTGTTGCGCGGAAGCTTCCACCGCCAGGGCGGCCGTCCCCGAGTTCCGGTGCCCGGGGAGGGGGAAGTAGCGGTTCACGAACGTGATCCGGTCCCCGTACTCCTGTTTGAGATCCTCAACGAGCGGATGGGCGGCCCGGCAGGACTCACATTCGAAGTCCAAAAACTCCACCAGCTGGGCTTTTTCGACGGCGGGGGCCGTGAGGCGGTGGCTGTCCTCACGGACCAATTCCGCACTGGCGGCCGGTTGCGGCGCCGGCGGGGCGGGCTTGGTGGTGGTTAGGACCGCGTACCAGACGAGGCCCGCGGCCACGATCAATCCGAGGATGATCCACACGGCCACGCGGACCTTCCGCGCAGGGTCGGTCGGGGCCGGGCTGGGTTCCGCTGCGGTCTGTTTCATGGGGCTGCTTTCTTCATTTCGGGGCGCGGCAAAGTCGATTCTGCGTGCGGCCCGGGGGTTGCTTTTCTTCTCAGGGCTCAGCTTCCGCTGCGGGGCGCGAACATGATCACGGCCACGCCCAGCAGGCAGATTGCCGTGCCGGTGATGTCCCAGCGGTCGGGGCGGAATCCGTCGAAGGCCATGCCCCAGGCAAGGGAACCGGCGACAAAGACGCCGCCGTAGGCGGCGAGGATCCGGCCGAAGTGCGCATCCGGCTGGAGTGTCGCCACGAAGCCGTAGGCGCCCAGCGCCAGGACGCCAAGGCCCGCCCAACACCAGTCTTTACCTTCCCGGACCGATTGCCAGATCAGCCAGGCGCCACCGATTTCGGCTGCAGCGGCGAGGGCGAACAGCACGATGGATTTTGCGATTGTCACGGACCCATCATTGCAGGGCCGTCAGAACTGCCGTTGCGGCTTAGGACTCCGGCAGGTCCCGGGGACCACTGAGGCGGCACCCCTGGCGGCTGCATTGCCTGGCTGTAACGCGCCAAACGGGCTGGTTGGACGCTACAGGGCGTTCGTCCTTCCAGATCGGAATGACCCTTGAGCCGCATTCGCGGCATGGCGGCTCCACATGTGCTCGCCGTTGCGCCTTGTTCATCATTTCCCCCCAAGAAAACTCCCGCCAATCTAGCTTTAACTCCAGCGAATGTACAAACGAGGAGCGGCTGTTTTGCGGGCACCTGGGGGCAGTCAGCGGCGTGTTTTCCGGGGATGGTCCCGAGGACCCCCGCAGATCGGGAATACTGGAGCGGTCCGCCCTGTTGATTAGCTATCCAAGCACTCCGAAGAAGAGGGACTTACCCCAGTGGCAACCGATTACGATGAAGTACGCTCCGACGTCAAGGAATCGCAGGAAAAATCCCTTGAAGCGCTGCAGTCCGCCAATGCCCCGGACGCCCGCAGCGTAGTTCGTGAGCTGGATGAAGCGGACTCGCTCGACGGAGCGATGATCCCCGGCGGAGAAATTGTCGCTGAAGAACTGACCGTCCAGGTCATCCCGCAGGCAGAGGATGAATTTACCTGCTACTCCTGTTTCCTGGTCCGGCACCGCTCACAGATCGCCCGTGAGAAGAACGGTCACGCTTACTGCATCGACTGCGAAGGCTAAGACCTTCGGGCCGGCACGAAGTTCCTACGCCGCGCCGGACCAGTTGTGCGCCGTCGCGGCCTTCCGGATGGTTCCGGCCCGCGCATGGAAAACGTCCGCGCGCTTGTGCCAGCTGGAACGGGCGGCAGGGGAGGCGTTCGGCCGCGCGGCGGCCCCTGCCCGTTGTGGCGGGGCCGGCATCCTGCCGTCAGGGCAAAGGTCAGTGACCAGGCCGGTGCCGGCGCATTCGCGCACCGCGGCGATGCCGGCGACGGCTGCCGGTTTGTCGGCGAAAGCTGCCGACTCCGCCACCACCGTTCCATCCGGGGCCGTGAGCCGGAACCGGAAATTCGATGCCCCGTCCATAAACACTTCAAACGTGCCGGCCATAACGATCCTCCCGTCTGCGGATCTGCCCTCGGCGTCTGCGCCCCGGAGCATGCCGGAGGGCATCACTGCCCCGGGGGTCCGCTGTTCTGGTCGAACGGTCACTCATGATCCGTTCATCTGGTGCTGACCAGTTTCTTCCCGCCGCCGCGCACGCCACAAGGCAGCGCACGTAAACGCTGCGTAAAACCCGTGCAACAGCGGTCTTAGACGTATTCGGCGAACCAGGCCAGCGTGTCGTTCCACGCCGCGGTTGCCTGCGCCTCAACGTAGCGCGGCCCGGTGTCGTTGTGGAACGCGTGGTCGACGCCGGGATAGACGGTGAGTTGATGGCGGACGTCCGTCGCCGCCAGCGCGTCCCTCAGCGCAGGGAGGGCGCCCGTGATCCGCTGGTCGAGCTCGGCGTAGACGCCGAACACCGCCGGCTTGATGGCCGGCACCTTGTCGAGATCGGGGGAGGGACCGTAAAACGCAGCGGTCGCTTTCAGGCCGGGCAGGTCCGTCGCGGCCTGCCAGGTGATGCCGCCGCCGAAGCAGAAGCCTGTCATGGCAATCCGGCCCTCGGCGACGAAGTCCTGCGCCTGCAGGTAGTCGAAAGCCGCGGCGAAATCGGCGACGTGGCGCTGGGCGCCTGCGGCGGTCAGCGCCCCCGGGACGGCGTCGCGGTCCATGCTCGCTGTGCCACCTTCCCGGCTGAGCAGGTCCAGTGCCAGGGCGGCATAGCCGGCGTTGGCAAAGCGGCGCGCAACGTCCTCGATGTGCGGGGTCAGCCCGCGGTTTTCGTGGCAGATCAGCACGGCCGGGCCGGGCCCGCCCGCGTCCGGGCGGGCGAGGTAGGCGCTGATATTGGTCCCGTCGGCGGGGAAACGCACCGTCTCCGTCACGAGTCCCGGCGCGCCTTCCGGAACGGAGAGCGGGCTCTTGGCCCCCGGAACGGCGCCCCCGGAAGCGGTGCCCGTGCCCGACGGCGAGGGGCTGGGTGTGGGCATGGGGTCGGTGCTGCGCGGGACCTCCTCGGGGGTGCAGCCCACCAGCAGCATTGCAGCCGACGCCGCGGCCATGCTGCCGGTGATAAAAGCCACCCGGCGCGTAAACGTGCGCTGGCTCAGGGTCCCGGCGCGGTAATCGTCAAAGAATTCCTCGATCAGGTACTTCTCAAACTTGCCAAGCTTTGTCATGGCGGCCCTCCTGGAGTGTGCGCATATCCTCCTCCGAAGTCTGCGCCCGGGCAAGGGTGGGAGATGCTGGACGGCGGGCCGGTGGCGGTTCGGTCAGTGCCGGTCCGGTCGGTGGCGGTTCGGCCCGGCATTGAGGGATGGATGCTGCCCACGGGCGGCCCGCCCGCCAGGATGGCCCCGTTCACCGGGCAAATGTCTTAATTCGACATGTGAATGCCCGCTGGCGCCGATTGCTCCGTAACATTTAAGCAATTAGGGCTCTCAGCTTGCCAAGTTCACTGTAAAGGACTATTAGGTTGCCACTCGAATCATTGCCCGTCCTGGACTACTCCCTCTTGAGTGCCGGACCAGCGGAGGCCTCGCAGTTCCGCGCCGAACTCCGCACCGCCATGCACGAGGTGGGGTTCCTCTATCTGGCCGGGCATGGAATCCCGCAGGAGTTGACCGACGCCATGCTGGATGTCTCGCGGCGCTTCTTCGACCTGCCCGAAGAGCAGAAGCTCGCCGTCGAGAACATCCACAGCCCTCAGTTCCGCGGCTACACCCGCGTGGGCGGCGAACTCACCGACGGTGCGGTCGACTGGCGCGAACAGATCGACATCGGCGTCGAGCGTGCCGCCGTCGAGCCCGGGCCTGGCGTGGCGGACTACTGGCGCCTTGAGGGGCCCAACCTGTGGCCCGACGCGCTCCCTGAAATGCGCGGAATCGTGTCCGAATGGACTGAGCGCCTCAGCGAGATCTCGCTCACCCTCCTGCGGGCGCTGGCTGTGTCCCTTGGGGCGCGCGAGGACGCGTTCGACGAGGCCTTCGCCGCCCGGGCGTTCCCCGTGCTGAAGATCGTGCGGTACCCGGGGGAGTCGAACCCCGAGCCGAAGCAGGGTGTGGGTTCCCACCGGGACGGCGGAGTGCTGACGCTGCTGCTTGTGGAGCCGGGCAAGGGCGGACTCCAGGTGGAGTACCAGGGGCAGTGGATCGACGCCCCGCAGGTGCCGGGAACCTTTGTGGTCAACATCGGCGAGATGCTTGAACTGGCGACGAACGGATACCTGAAGGCGACCCTGCATCGCGTGATCTCGCCGCTGCGCGGCACCGACCGCATTTCGCTTCCGTTCTTCTACAACCCCGCGCTGGACGCGACCATGCCGCAGCTCGCGGTGAGCCCGGAGTTTCAGGAGAAGGCCCGCGGGCTGTCCGTCGACCCGACGAACAGCCCCATCCTCGAAACCTACGGAGACAACGCCCTGCGCTACCGGCTGCGGGCCCACCCCAACGTCGTTGAAGCCCACCACGCGGATCTGCTGAACGGCTGACCGGCCACTCCCTTAGGCTGGCTGCCCGGCCGGCCGCGGTAGGCTGTGGCTTTCGGACCGGGCGGCATCGTTTGGGGGACAAGTGCTAAACAACAGCCAAGCCACAATGGTGCTGGGCCTTGTCCTGGTTGCCGTGGGGACAGCGGTGGCATTCGCCGTGCGGGCGTTATCCTTCGCCAGGTACATGCACCTCGAAGACCTCGGCATGGATGTGGATCCTGCCGTGGGCCCGGAGCTGTTCCGCCAGCTGGTCGCACCCACGGACGCTGACCGGATCTTCTTCTACCTGGCGGCCGCGCTGATCCCGGTCGGTCTAGTCCTGCTGTTCATCGGTTGGCGGCGTCGCGGGCACGCTGGGCCATAGGGACCTGGGGTCTGCTGGATCCTCATGAGCCCGGACATGCCGTCAGGTTTCGGAATGGCATGGCTGAACAATCTGCGGCTTTGCCGTCGGGCGGGCACGATGGGGAGCCTGCAGGTTACCTGAAGGGGCGGAGCCTGTGGCGTGATGGCTGGCTGTCGGGGGTTGGCTCGCGGTTAAATGTCAGAGGTCGAAAGTAGCCTTAAACCATGGAGAACAGGCGGGATCCAGAGGCAGTTCGGCCGGCGGGCGGGACGTTCGCGGACGTGCCGCGGGTGGCCGTCAGCCGTCCGGACGTGCCGGATTCTAACGAGGTTGGGCCGGGCGGGGTTGGGTCGGAAAGCGCCCAGTCGACCGGGGCAAGGTTGATTGCTGAGATCCGGGCCCTGGAGGATGAGAAGTCTGCCTTGTCGGCGCGGCAGGCGCGGTTGTCCGTCGAGTTTGATCTGGTCCAGCGCCGCGAACGGGCCGCCGCGGGGGTGCCGGCGGCCGAACTCGGTGCCGGGGTCGCGGCACAGATTGCCCTGGCCCGGCGTGAGTCCCCGGCCAAGGGCGGCCGGCTCCTGGGCCTGGCCAAAGCCCTCGTCACGGAGATGCCGCACACGTTGGCGGCGCTGGAGGCCGGGCAGGTCAACGAATGGCGCGCCACCCTCCTGGTCCGCGAAACAGCCGCCCTGACCGCCGCGGACCGGGCCGCCGTCGATGAGGAACTCGCCCCGGACACGGGAACGTTCGACGGCGCCGGGGACCGGGCCATCATCGCCGCGGCGCGGGCCGCGGCGTACCGGCGGGACCCGCGCACCGTCACCCAGCGTGCCGCCCACGCCGCGACCGAACGGACCGTCACCCTCCGCCCGGCCCCGGACACCATGTGCTACCTCACCGCCCTGCTCCCGGTCTCCGCCGGCGTCGCCGTGCACGCAGCGCTGACCCGGTACGCCGACAGCCAGCGTGCCGCCGGAGACCCCCGAACCCGCGGCCAGCTCAAAGCCGACGCCCTCGTCGAACGGACCACCGGCACCCCCGGCGGGATCACCGGCATCGAAATCCAACTCATCATGACCGACCGCACCCTCCTCCAAGGAGACGCGGAACCGGCCCGTCTCCCCGGCTACGGCATTGTCCCCGCCGGCTGGGCCCGCCAACTCCTCGCCGGCGCCCAACCGGCAGCGGGACCCAACGCTGCCCCTCCGCCGGGAACGGACGCGGGGCCCGAAGCGGGGCCCGAAGCGGGGTCCGACACGGGACCGCAATCGGGTGACGACACGGGACCGCAATCGGGTGCCGACACGGGACAGGAATCGGGTGCCGACGCGGGACAGAAATTGGGTGCCGCCACGGGGCCGGAGACCGACGCGGGTCCGGAGGCGGGACCACCGACGGGACCCGGCGCGGACCTGACCCTCTGGCTCCGCCGCCTCTACACCGCGCCGGGCACCGGGGAACTGGTGGCGATGGACTCCCGGGCGCGGCTGTTCCCGCCCGGGCTCCGCCGCTTCATCACCGCCCGGGACGACACCTGCCGCACCCCGTACTGCGACGCGCCCATCCGCCACCTGGACCACATCATCCCCTGGCACCACGGCGGACCAACCACCGCCGGCAACGGCGCCGGACTCTGCGAAGCCTGCAACCACACCAAAGAAACCCCCGGCTGGACCGTCAGACCGCGGCCGGGCCCCAGAGACGCCATTGAAGTCACCACCCCCACCGGCCACACCTACCACTCCACCGCACCACCCCTCCCCGGCACACCCCTGACCGGCAATCCACGAACCGGCACTTCTCGCTCCGGCCCATCCTTGCTCGACGCCGTGGCGCCGGAATCCGGGGCCGCAGGCACCCGCCGTGTCCGCCGAAAACTCCGGCACCGTGCCAAAACCCGGATGCTGGGCAGATCCAGGCAAGGGAAACCGGAACGGTTGGTATGGGCAGCTCCGGACTTCAACTGGATTAGTTGTTTGAACACCAGCGCTGATCTCAACTGACGTGAACCGAACTGACGTGAACCGACCGGGGTGAGGCTAGGGAGCGATGATCAGCGGCTTCGTCGGGATCACGCACGAAACCCGCTCCAGGGTGGCCGCTGCGGCGCCCGGCACCCGGTTGTTCCTGCCGGTGTCATCGCACCAGTCGATGGCGAAGGGCATCGCTGTGATCGCAGCTTGTCCGGCCGCAGTCCCGGCCGGCACCTCAAAGGTGTAGCTGAAGCCGCCGGCGTCGTTCATCGGGGCGGTGGCGGCAAACACCTCCACGCCGCTGGCGTCCCTCATGGCGACCTGAATGCGGGCATTCCCGCCGTAGCGGGGATTGCAGTCCGCATCGGGGGCCATCACGGTTACCGTGTCTCCAGGCCGCGCGCTCAGCGGAGCCACCGAGAATGCCGGCGGGAAACAGGGCGGTTCCCCGTTGCCGGAGGGTGTCGCGCCGCAGCCTGAGGCGGAGGCAGCCACGAGGGCACCAGCAGACCATGCCGTCAGAAGCCGGAGAGTGCGACGGCTGACGGAACATCCCGGGCGGGTAGTGTCGTCTTCAGGCATGGCGGAACTTCGTTCGCCAGACGGCGATTCCCGCGAGCGCCACCAGCGCCATTCCACTGGCTAGGTAGAGCAGCGCACCCCACGGGGCGTGGTCGCCACCGGACGTTGCAAACGCGTCAGCAATTCCCATGCCGCCGGTGAAGGCGACGAACATATGGGACGGCGCCGCGAGGACAAGCAACGCCAGGTAAATGCTGGCAACCTGGCCGGCGCGGGGCGCATCTGCGCGAAGTGTGCCGATCATGCCGGCGGCAGCCACAGCGATACCAACAGCACTCCAACCGATAACACGCGGCGCCCCCAAAGACTCGCCGGCCTCGGTCATGGCGCCGTGGATCTCGCCCAGGGTTGCGCCGGGGACTGCCGCCAGCGGATTCCACACAAGTGTCTGGAAGGCGCCGGCAATCGAATAGGCCACCAGCGCCGCGGAGCCCAACACCGCCGCCAAGATTGCCCATCCCTTCTGAGCGTTTCCCCCGTGCTCCATGGCGAAAACCTACCACCGACGCCGGGTCTGGCGCCGTGACTGGGCCCCGTTCCTGCCGGTGGCTATCCTGACGGTATGGACGTGCTGAGGGCGCCCGCCAGGGGCCAGCGGTGATGGGCGGTTCCTTGCCCCGCCAACCCTCCGCCGCCGGCGGGGAATGGCTGGAAGGCCCGGTGGTGCTGGGGGTGGCCTGGGAAGAGTCAGAGCACCTGGTCCGGACCGGTGCCAGCCTGGCAGCCAGGCTCGGCGCGCACCTGATCTGTGCCTACGTGGACCCGGCGAGTTACCTCACCGAGTGGGAGCCCGAAAGCTCCAGAGCCAGCGCATCGCTGGATCCGGTCTTCAACAGCGAAACCGACTTTCCCTCCAGCCATGTCCGTGACGGGCTCCAAGAGATCCTGGGTCCGCCGGGCGACGAATGGTCCTTCCGGGTCCTCAACGGGGCCGTTGCCCTGGCCTTGGACCGGCTGGCGGAGAGCACCGACGCCGCGCTCCTGATCGTCGGCGGGCAGCGCCCGGGACGCTTCGCCGCAATGACGCGGATGCTGGAGGGATCGGTCAGCGCCGACTTGACCAGCCTGCAGTCCCGGCCCGTCCTGGTGGTTCCCCATCCGAGGGACTGACGCCGACATCGCCCTTCGCCGCGCAACAGCGGGTACCGCCGGAGGCTATTTCCACCGGACGGGCTCCGGCGGAGCTTCCTGCCACGTGCGGAAGAACGAGGCACGGGCCTGCTCGCCGGCCAGCTGTTCCAGCGCGTGCAGCCTCCCGTACGTGAACGCATCGGCCCCGGTCGCACCGGCGGCCAGCCCGCGCAGGACCTCCCGGCTGACCACGCTGTCGTGATGGTCACCAAGGCTCTCCTGGATCTCCTCAGCCGCCCGGGCGAGGCCGGCTGCCTGTTCGCCGAAGATCGGGACCGCTGCCTCTGCCGCATAGCGCAGCCGCTTGGCGCTCTTGCGGACTTCATGAAGGGCGGCATCGGGACTTGTCCCGGGAGAGTCGACGTCGAGGGCCTCCACCTCGCGGACCAGCCGCTTGCGCTCCTTCGCGAGGAGCTTGCCCACGGTCCGGCGGGCTCCGGCTTCAGCGGCCTCGGTCCGGGGCGGTTCAGCGAGGAAGACATCGAGAGCATCGAGAAGCCGGAAATAGCGGTCGCTGTCCAGCGCAGCCAGACCTACCGCCCGGGCGTCCTCGGCGACGGCCCCCAGATGTTCCTCGATCCGTCGGCCAACCTCACCCAGCAGCGCGTCCGGGGGTTCTGCGCGGATCAGCCGCAGCAGCCTGTCCTGCATCACCTCGTTGTCCCGGGCCGCCCCCACGGTCCCTGCGAGCCACTGAAGTTCGGACCGGAGCGTCCGTGCCGTGCCGGCGTCGGTCAGGGGACGGAACGTGGCCAGGGCGGAGCGGATCCGGCGCGCCGCCACGCGGAGCTGATGCACGGCGTCCGGCGCATCCTCCCGAACTCCGGGGTCGTGCCTCTTCAGCGCCTCGAGCTGTTTGGCCAGATAGGTCAGCAGGACCGCGGAGGCGGGGCCTTCCGGTTCCGGCACGGGCACCGGCGCGCTGCCGGGCGGGTAGTGCCCGCCCAGGCCGCGGGCAAGTTTTGACGGCAATGCCGACGGGCGGTGCCCCGTCGCGGCCAGCGCCGC
Organism: Arthrobacter sp. EPSL27; assembly: GCF_001512305.1. GTDB lineage: Bacteria > Actinomycetota > Actinomycetes > Actinomycetales > Micrococcaceae > Arthrobacter. The sequence goes on along the minus strand of NZ_LNUT01000005.1, from coordinate 785,308 downwards.
ATCGGCGGCCTTGAGCAGGCGCCTGGGCCCCTCGATCAGTTCGAGTTCCCATTCCCGCCAGGCGGAGTGTTCCGCAGGCTCAAGGAAGGTCCGGGCATCCACCCGGTCATCGCTGAAGGCCGCGAGCGCGGTGCCGTCGGCGGCGAAGAGTCGGTGTACCGTGCGCCGGGTCTGCAGACGCGCTACCGGCATCAGGTCGCGGTCCCGGGTATGGACCCGTACCAGTTCCCGCAGCCTGGCGGGGACCGTGCCGGGATCGTCTCCCAACGCGTCGGTCACCTCGCGGCGTTCCCCGGCCGCCACCGGAAGCTTCAGATGCCACCCGGCGTCGCGCCCGCCGGTCCGGCGCCGAAGGGTGATCCCGCGCGCTGCCAGGGCCAGGTCCGCGGTGTCGAAGTAGACGGCGTCCAGGCTCTCTTCCTCAGGCGGGCCCACACGGTCCACCCCCGGCAGGGCAGCCAGGGACGGGAGTTCGTCGCCTGCGCCAACGTCGTACTTCCGTTCCACCTCGAGCGTCTCCGGGCCGGCCATGTCTTAGCCTAGGCCGTCGGTCCCCGGCGCAGCACGTGTCGAAGGTCCCGGCCGGCGACGCGGCTGCGGCTTTGTAGGCACAATGGAAGCGTGACTTCTCCGCCCGATCCGCTGCCCCCTGCCTCCGCGCCCTTTGACCTGGAGGCCATCGGGGCGGGCCTGGTGTTTGCACGCTCACTCGGCGAGCTGGCAGACGCGCTGCAGGCCGGCGGGCCCGGCGGGGTTGCCGTTGTGCAGGCGCCGCCGGGCACCGGCAAGACGACGCTCGTTCCGCCGCTGCTCGCCAACCTCGGCCTGGGCGCCGCTGCAGGGCGCGGGCGCATCCTCGTGACCCAGCCGCGGCGGGTGGCTGCACGTTCGGCGGCCCGGCGCCTCGCGGCCCTGGACGGCAGTCGGCTGGGGGACCGCGTGGGGTATTCCGTCCGCGGAGAACGCCAGACCGGTCCCGGGACCCTCATCGAGTTCGTCACGCCGGGCATCCTGCTGAACCGCCTGCTGGCAGACCCTGGACTTGAGACGGCCGGCGCCGTGATCGTCGACGAGGTGCACGAGCGCGGACTGGAGACGGACCTGCTGCTCGGCATGCTCCATGAGGTCCGCCAGCTCCGCGGCGATCTCGCGCTCGTCGCCATGTCCGCCACCCTGGACGCGCCGCGGTTCGCCGCGCTGATCGGGGACGCCGACGGCGGCGGCCCGGCGCCCGTCGTCGACTGTCCATCAGCGCTGCACCCCCTGGAAGCCGAATGGGCGCCGGCCGCAGCCGCCCGGCTGGATGAACGGGGCGTGACGCGCGGGTTCCTGGACCATGTGGCGGACACGGCCGCCGCCGCGCACGCCCGTGACCTCGCGTCCGGCCGGGACTGCGACGCGCTGGTGTTCGTTCCGGGGGCGTGGGAAGTGTCCTATGTCGCCGGCCGGCTGCGGGGGCGGCAGGGCGCTGAGGTCCTGGAACTGCATGGGCAGATCGGTCCCGCGGAACAGGACCGCGCCGTCTCAGGGCGGGCACCGGGCGGCGGCCCGCGGATCATTGTGTCGACGTCGCTCGCGGAATCCTCCCTGACCGTCCCCGGCGTCCGGCTGGTCATCGATTCGGGGCTGTCCCGTGAGCCGCGGCGGGACGCCGGCCGCGGCATGTCCGGGCTGGTCAACGTGTCCTGCTCCCGGGCGTCCGCCGAGCAGCGGGCCGGGCGCGCCGCGCGCCAGGGCCCGGGCCGGGTGGTCCGCTGCTTTGACCAGAAGACCTTTGGTGCCGCCCCGGCCCATCCGACGCCGGAGATCGCCGTCGCGGACCTCACCGGTGCCGCCCTGATCCTTGCCTGCTGGGGTTCGCCCGGCGGCCGCGGGCTGGCACTGCCCGACGCCCCGCCGCAGTCCGCAATGGACGAGGCGGTGGAGGTGCTGCGGGAACTCGGTGCGGTCAACGCGGACGGTCTCGCCACCGATCTCGGCAGGGCCCTGTCCCGGGTCCCGGCGGACCCCCGGCTGGCCAGGGCCCTGGTGGACGGCGCCGACGCCGTCGGGGTCCGCAGCGCTGCGGAGGCCGTCGCCCTGGTTGCCGGGGACCAGCGCGCCCCGGGCGCCGACCTTCCGCGGCTCCTCGCCGCACTGCGCGCCGGCAAGGACCCGGCGTCCCGGCGCTGGTCGGACGATGTCCGGCGGATGGAGGCGATCGCCCGCTACGAGAGGCCCGCCGCTGCCGGCCCGGTGGCGGCGGGAGTGGCGCCCGGATTCGTCGTCGCCCTCGCCTTCCCGGACCGTGTGGCGCGCCGGGTCTCCGGCGACGGGCCGGAGCGCTACCTTCTCACCTCCGGCACGCGGGCCGGGCTGCCCGCCGGCAGCTCCCTGTCCGGGCACGAATGGCTTGCCGTCGCCGACGTCTCCCGCGCCCAAGGGCGCGACGCTGCCGGCACTGGCGCCGTGATCCGTTCCGCGGCGCCGCTGACGGCTGACGCGGCCGAGACCGCGGCCCGGCACCTGCTGAGCGAGACCGTGGAGGCCAGGTTCAGCCAGGGCCGGGTCACCGCCCGCAAAGAACGCCGGCTGGGGGCGATTGTGCTGGCCTCCACCCCGGTGCGCCCCTCAGCCGCCGAAGGCCGGGCGGCGGTGTCCCGGGCCTTGGAAAAGGACGGCCTGGGAGGCATCGGATGGTCGACGGCGGCGGATGGCCTGCGCCGCCGTCTTGCCCTGCTGCGCCGGGAACTGGGCGACCCCTGGCCGGACGTCTCCGAGCCGGCGCTGCTGGCCAGCCTCGAGGTATGGCTGGCGCCGGAGCTCGAGGCGCTGGCAGGCGGCGTCCCGGCCAGCGGGATCGATCTGGAAGAACCGCTGCGGCGTCTGCTGCCGTGGCCAGAAGCGGGGCGGCTCAGCGAGCTGGCGCCGGAACGGCTTGAGGTGCCGAGTGGATCCCGGGTGAAAATCGACTACCCGGACGTGGACGACGGCGGCCGGCCCGTGGTGGCCGTCAAGCTTCAGGAATGCTTCGGCTGGGCCGAGACGCCCCGGCTGGTGGGCGGCAGGGTGCCGGTGCTCTTCCATCTGCTCTCGCCGGCCCGGCGCCCCCTGGCCGTGACCGATGACCTGGCTTCGTTCTGGTCCGGACCCTATGCCCAGGTCCGTTCCGAGATGCGCGGGCGGTATCCCCGGCACCCCTGGCCAGAGGATCCATGGACGGCGCCGGCGACGGCCCGGACCAAGGTCAGGGGCTGATTCGGGGCGGCTGTTACGTCATTGTGACGTGGCTCACGGCGCGTTGGATATCCTGTTAGCGGTCATGAAGTCGGCCATTCATGCTTCACAGGGGATATTTATTATGACGAGCAAACTCGACATCACCGTCGCTGTCGACCTCAGTTCGGAATCTGCACTCGTGGCACCGGAGGGGCAACTCACCGTCCGCAACGCGCCCAGCCTGATCGCGGTTGCCCGCAGGGCGGGCTCCGTTGGTTATGGACTGGACATAGTGGTGGATCTGCGGAAGCTCACCGCTGCCGATCCCGAGGCCGTGGCGATGATCCGCGCATCAGGCTGGCAGGGCAGGCATTTGGTGGGAGCAGGAAAGTCCGGCTGGGTGCGTGCCGCATGAGGGCCCAGATGGCCCTCGGCCACGCCGCCCCCGTACAGGGCCACGCCGCCCTTTCGCATGGCCACGGCGCCGAGCTCATGTTCGATTCCTTCCGCCGCTGGCCCCTGGTGCCCTCCCCGCAGCTGGTGCGGCTCCGCTCCGCCTTGTTGCAGTGCGTGGACCTCGCCTCACCGGATAACGGAAGGGACCTCTCGGAGTCCGCCGGCAAGCTCCTTCAGCTCGTCACGGACGAGCTGGACCGCCGCACCGGCCCGTCGGCCGGGCCGGCAGTGCCGAGGGCGGGGTTCCGGCAGGCCCGGCGGCGCCCTCACGCATAAACGGTGGGAATGGCGGGGCCGCCCCGCTGGAGCCGGTTCACGACGTCGGGCAGTTCGGCCATGGTCGCGGCGTGCCGGCGGCGGCCCCGCACCACCGCCTCCGCGCCGGTCCATCCCGGCAGGAGCTCTCCTCCGCGGATGAATTGCTGCAGCAGTGGCCTGCCGCCGGGCTCGTCCGCCGGCGGGTGGCCGACCCCCAGCACCTCGTGTGTGGCAGTGCCGGAACCGTCAAGCCTGCGCACCGCATGCTTCCGGCCGCCCACGTTGATTTTGTTCTTGGAGGTCTTGGCCACCGGAACAAGCTCCCCGGCATTGTTGGCGCGGGAGACCAGTTTGTAGACCATGCCGGCCGTGGGAGCGCCGGAGCCGGTGACCAGCGCCGTGCCAATGCCGTACACGTCGGCTGGCGCAGCGCGGAGCGCCGCGACGGAGTATTCGTCCAGGTCGGAGGTCACCACGATCTTCGTGTCGGCATTGCCAAGGCTGTCCAGGAGTTCACGGACCCACTTTGCCTGCGACAGCAGGTCACCGGAATCGAGCCGGACCGCCCCCAGGCTGTGACCGGCGAGGTCGACGGCGGTACGGACAGCCGCTTCGACGTCGTACGTGTCCACCAGCAGCGTCGTACCGGGACCCAGTGAGTCGAGCTGCGCCCGGAACGCATCGCGCTCGGTGTCGTGCAGCAAGGTGAAGGAATGCGCCGCGGTGCCCACGGTCCGGAGGCCGAACCGCCGTCCCGCGGCCAGGTTCGATGTCGCCTCGAAGCCGGCAATCACGGCGGCCCGGGCCGCCGCCACGGCGGCTTCCTCCTGGGCCCGGCGTGAACCCATCTCGATGCAGGGCCGGCCGGCCGCCGCACTGACCATCCGGGAGGCCGCCGAGGCGATGGCGCTGTCATGGTTGAGGACGGACAGCACAAAGGTTTCCAGGATGCAGGCCTCCGCGAACGTGGCTTCCACGATCAGGACGGGGGAGTAGGGGAAGTAGGCCTCTCCCTCGGGGTAACCCCAGATGTCGCCGGAGAAGCGGAACTCCGAAAGCCGCGCCAGGGTCTTTGCGGTGACGACGCCCGTCCGGTCCAGGAACTCCAGTTCGGCCGGGCCGAAACGGAAAGCGGCGATGCCTTCCAGCAGCCGGCCGGTGCCGGCGACGATCCCGTACCGCCGCCCGTCGGGCAGGGCGCGGGCGAACGCTTCGAAGACGGTCCTGCGGCCGGCAGCACCGGAATGCAGGGCCGCCTGCAGCATGGTCAGTTCGTAGTGGTCGGTGTAGAACGATGTGACGGGGGAGTACCCCGCGGGCGAGGTGTCCATGATTAACCCTAGTCCTCCGCCGCCGGCGGGCGGGCTTACCGGCGCGGGCCTGCCTCTTCAGTTTGTTTCGGGTCGGGGAGTACCTTGTCCCCATGGCCAAGGAAGAAGCACGCCTCACTGTCAGCAGCCCCGGCGGCGACCGGGAGGTGCGCATTTCAAGCCCGGGCAGGGTCCTGTGGCCCCAGCTCGGGCTCACCAAGCTGGACCTCGCCCGGTACATTGTCGACGTCGGTGATGCCTTCCTGGCGGCCAACGGCGACCGTCCCGTGACGCTGCAGCGGTTCGGCGGGGACGTGGACGGGGAACAGTTCTTCTCGAAAAACCCGCCCAGGGGCGCCCCCGACTATGTGCGGTCCGTGACAGTGGTCTACCCCAGCGGGCGGTCGCACCCCCAGCTGGTCATTGACGAGATCGCCGCAGCGGTCTGGGCGGTGCAGATGAACACCGTGGTCTTCCACCCCTGGGCATCGCGGTCAGGCAACCCGGACAATCCCGACCAGCTCCGGATCGACCTCGACCCGCAGCCCGGCACGGGCTTCGAGGACGCCATCCCCGCCGCGCGGGAACTCCGCTCCGTCCTTGCGGAGGCCGGGCTGGAGGCCTTCCTCAAGACGTCCGGAAACCGGGGCCTGCATGTCTACTGCCCGATCGAACCCAGCCGGGAATTCCTCGAAGTGCGGCACGCCGTGATTGCCGCGGCCCGCGAGCTTGAGCGCCGGATGCCGGACAAGGTCACCACAGCCTGGTGGAAGGAGGAACGGGGCGAGCGGATCTTTGTCGACTTCAACCAGGCGAACCGCGACCGGACCATCGCCGGGGCCTACAGCCCGCGCGCCCTGCCCGGCGCCACAGTGTCCTGCCCGGTCCGCTGGGAGGAACTCGATCAGGTCACCCCAAAGGACTTCACCATTGTCACGGTGCCGAAGCGGCTGCAGGACACGGGAGACCCGTGGGCCGGCATGCACAAGAAGCCGGGCACCATTGATGTCCTCCTCGGATGGTGGGAGCGGGACCTCGCCGCAGGTCTGGGGGAGCTGCCCTTTCCGCCGGACTTTCCGAAAATGCCGGGCGAGCCGATGCGCGTGCAGCCCAGCCGGGCCAGGAACCAGGAGTAGTCGCAGAACCAGGAGTAGTCGCCGAGCCAGGAGTAGTCGCCGCGGCCCGCGTCAGACGCCCAGCAGCCGCTTGCCGTTGAACCAGCAGACGGCGCGCAGCCACTCGTCGTCGAGCCCGGGTTCCTTGTCCCTCAGGCGTTCCAGCGCCTCCAGTTGGTGGGCATAGGGGTACGGGATGTTGGGGAAATCGCTGCCCAGCACAATCCGCTCCGGCATGGCAGCCAGACGGGGCAGGAGCTCCGGCGGGAACGGGGCGGCCGCCTCAAAGAAGTCCGTAAAGACCATGGTGGTGTCCAGGTGGACACGGGGGAATCGGTCCGCCAGGTCCAGGAACTCGCCGTACTCGGGTGCCCCCAGATGGGCGACGACGGCGGTCAGCTGCGGGTGGCGGCGCAGCACCCCTTCAAGCTTGTCCGGGCCGGTGAAGCCCGGCCGCGGCACGGGGCCGCTGCCCACGTGCACCACCACAGGGACGCCGGCCTCGGCCAGCAGGCCCCAGACCGGGTCCAGCACCGGTTCGCGCAGATCGAATCCGCCCACCTGCGCGTGGATCTTGAACACGCGTGCGCCGCGTTCCAGCGCCGAGTGCACCTCGTCCAGGACACCCTCTTCCGGGTAGAAGGTGGCGCTGGGGACACAGTCGGGCTCGGCCGCGGCCAGGTCAAGGGCGAAGTTGGTGAGGTCGGCAGCCATGCCCGGGCGGTGGGCGTAGGTCAGTGCCGTGAAGTGCCGCAGGCCCAGCCGGCGGACCTGGGCCAGCCGGCTGGCTTCGTCGGCCCGGTACGTGATGGGCCAGGGGCGGCCGATCAGGGGCCCGGCCTCATCGAAGTGCGCCCACACCCGCTGCAGCATCCGTTCCGGGAGGAAATGCGTGTGGATGTCGATCAGGCCCGGGAGTCCCAGGTCTGCCCACCACTGCGGTACGTCGGTGTCCCGCATCATCTCCACCCGATCCCCTGTCCGTCGTCGTCCCGAAAATCCTACCTCCGCAGGGTCCGGAGGACGCCACGCACCGTATAGCCGGCGGCGCAGACCAGGGGCGTCAGGGCGGCCAGGAGCGCGATGGTGTTGGGCCGGAACACCACGTGGCCGCTGCCGCTGCGGCCGTAGACGCCGAGCGGCAGCACAAAGCCTCCACCGCCCCCGCCGGCCGCGCTCTCCGGGCCGGTGGCGGATGCGCTTCCCGCGTCAGTGTTTCCACCGCCGCCGAAGCCGAAGGTTACGAGTGCGACAGGGATTAGTTCCTCCCCGTCCACTGTGACGGCGGGGCCGTAGGCCCGGGCCACGCCGACGTTCTTGAAAGTCTCTGCGAGGGATGAAAGTGCTTCAGTCATGGCTACGACGATAAACACGCGCCAGGCGGGGACACCAGAGGCGATGGCCCCGGACCCGCCGGGCGGCAGGGCCGTCTGGCCCCTTTTTTTCGGGCCGGACACCGAAATAGGTTAGACACAGAACCGCTGGGTGGAGAGGGGCCCGATCATGACGAAAACTGCCGGTGTGGCGCCGCGGCTGGCAGAAGTGCTCGCGATTGTCCTTGGCACGGAAAGCATTCCGCTGCGGCTGAAGGCCTGGGACGGTTCCGAAGCCGGTCCTGCCGGCGCCCCGGTCATCGAGTTCCGCTCCCGGCGGGCCCTGCGCCGGATGCTGTGGTCGCCGGGCCAGCTGGGCCTGAGCCGCGCTTACGTGGCCGGTGACATTGACGCCCCGGGCGACGTCTTCGCGAGTTTCGCCGCCCTCAGCTCCGCCGGAAAGTTCGCCGAACCCGGGCCGTTCCGCCGCCCCACATTCCGCGAGGCCGCGACCATCCTCAAGAATGCCGCACTGCTGGGGGCCTTGGGCCCCAACCCTGCGCCGCCGCCCGAGGAGGCCAGGATCGTCCGTGCCGGCCGGCGCCATACGCGGCAGCGCGACGCCGCTGCGATCTCCCACCACTACGACGTCGGAAATGACTTTTATGCCCTGGTGCTGGGACCGTCCATGGTCTATTCCTGCGCCGTGTGGGAGGACGAACGGACCGGACTCGAAGCCGCCCAGGCCGCGAAAATCGACCTGGTCTGCCGGAAGCTGGGCCTGCAGCCGGGCATGAGGGTGCTGGACGTCGGATGCGGATGGGGGAGCTTCGCGCTGCATGCCGCCCAACGCTACGGAGCCGACGTCGTGGGCGTAACGCTGTCCGCCGAACAGGCAGCCATGGCGGGCAAGCGGGTGGCCGACGCCGGCCTGACGGACCGCGTGGCCATCCGCGTCCAGGACTACCGCGACGTGGACGACGGTCCGTTCGACGCGATCAGCTCCATAGGCATGTCCGAGCACGTGGGCCGCGAACAGATGCCCGCGTACGTCGCGAAGCTGCACGGACTGCTCCGGCCGGGCGGCCGCCTGCTGAACCACGCCATCTCCTGGAACGCAGGGTCCACAGCTCCGGATCCGGACTCCTTTATCCCCCGCTACGTCTTCCCGGACGGCGAGATGCTGGGTCTCGCCGAGATGGTGGGGGCGCTTGAGGCGGGCGGGCTGGAGGTGCTCGACGTCGAGGCCCTCCGCCGGCACTACGCGCTCACCCTCCGGGCCTGGGTGCAGAACCTCGAGGACCACTGGGACGACGCCGTGCAGCTCGCCGGCGCCGGGCGTGCCCGGGTCTGGCGGCTGTACATGGCGGCCAGCGCCCTGGGGTTTGAGTCCGGACTTACCGGCGTCAACCAGGTCCTGGTCCAGCGCCCCGGCGGCGCCGAGCCGCCGCTGCGCCGGAACTCCTGGGTCTGAGGCTGCGGGCGCCTCAGCCGGGGGCGTGCGCGGCGATAAAAGCGGCGGAAGGAGCCGCCAGCGATGCGCCCACTTCTTCTGCGCTGCGCTTGTTTCCCGCGACGTCGAAGGTGTGGCCGCCGCCCTCACGCCATTCGAGGCTGGCTGATGGTCCGATGCGGGCCACCACTGATTCCAGGAGCTCGGGCGTGGCAAACGGGTCGCGGGTGCCCTGCAGGAAAAGCATGGGCAGCGTGAGCCCGTAGAGGTGTTCGTCGCGCAGCTTCTCCGGCTTGCCCGGCGGATGGAGCGGGTAGCCGAGGTAGACCAGCCCGGCTGCGGGCATCCCTTCGGCGACCGCCATGGAGGCCATGCGCCCGCCGAAGGACTTGCCCGCGGCCCAGAGCGGCTCACCCGCGGACCTGGCGGCGGCTTCCGCCATCGCCGCGCGCCAGGCGGCGATGGCTGCTGGCGGCCTGTCCGGGAATTTTCGCCCGGCCTCGCGGTAGGGGAAGTTGAAGCGGAGCGTGGCGATGCCCAAGTCATTCATGGCGCGGGTGAAGCCGGCCAGGAACGGGTGCTCCATGCCGGTTCCGGCGCCGTGGGCCACCACAACGGTGGCGGCCGGCGTGCGGGGCCGGGCGTAGGCGGCGGAGACGGTGGAATCGCCGACGGCGATGGTGAGGGGCGACTCGGGGGTGGTCATAACACCATCATGACGCCTCGGGCCGCTGCAGGTGCTGCGGGAGAACAGGCCGGATCGCTAGGCTGGGGTTATGAGCAATACGGAGCTGGCCCCCCAGGAGATCGTGTGCGGCGTGGACGTCGACTGCGCCGGGGTCGAAATCCTGGCGCCGCGCGAGGTTCCCCTGGGCGGACCGCGGGCCATGGGCGTGCGGCGGACGCTGCCGCAGCGCCAGCGGAGCCTGATCGGCGCATGGTGCTTCCTGGACCATTACGGCCCGGACCGGGTGGGGGATACCGGCGGGATGCGCGTGCCGCGCCACCCGCACACCGGGCTGCAGACGGTCAGCTGGCTGTTCACCGGAGAGATCGAGCACCGCGATTCGGCAGGATTCCACGCCGCGGTGCGGCCGGGCGAAGTGAACCTGATGACCGCCGGGCGCGGCATCAGCCACTCGGAGTTTTCCATGCCCGGAACCGAGGTGCTGCACGGCGCGCAGCTGTGGGTGGCACTCCCGGACCGGGCACGGCATATGGCGCCGACTTTTGAGCATTTCCGCCCCGAACCGCTGGCCGGCCCGGGCTGGACCCTGCGGGTCTTTTTGGGTTCCCTTGCCGGGGCCAGCTCGCCGGTCACCGTCCACACGCCGCTGCTCGGTGCCGAACTGCTGTTGGATGCCGGGTCCACGCTGGACCTGGACACGGACCCGGCCTTTGAGCACGGGCTGCTGGTGGATGCCGGGACCCTCATGGTCGATGGGCGTCCGGTCGGCAAGGACCACCTTGCGTACCTGCCTGCCGGGCGCACCTCACTGGCTCTGGCGGCCGGCGACGAGCCCGTGCGGGTCCTCCTGATCGGCGGCGAACCTTTGGGCGAGCAGATCGTGATGTGGTGGAACTTCGTGGGACGCAGCCACGAAGAGATTGTTGGGTTCCGGGCCGAATGGCAGGCAGAAATCGGTGCCGGGGACGCGCCGCCGGCCGCCGGTACAGGCGCAGACAGTCCGCGGTTTGGCGTCTTTCCGCCGGGGGAACCGGCTCCGCTGCCCGCCCCCGCGCTGCCCAACGCGCGGCTCCGCCCCCGGGGCTGAGCCGGCGCGGGCATGGCGGCCGTTAGCTCAGGCAGTCCGCGCAGTACGAGTGCCCGGCTTTCTCCCGGGCAAGCTGCGAGCGATGCCGGACCAGGAAGCACGAGTAGCAGGTAAACTCGTCCTCCTTTTGCGGAATGACGGTGACCGTCAGTTCCTCGCCGGACAGGTCGGCGCCCGGAAGCTCGACGCCTTCGGAGGTGTCGGCCTCATCAAGCTCACGGATGACGCTGCGGGCGTCCGGCGCATTCGCGGAGCGGACGGCCTCCAGCGAGGCGTTGCGTGATTCCGCAACATCGGATCGGACTTCGTCGTAGTCGGTTGCCACCTGGTTGATTCTCGATTCCGTTGGTCTGGGGTTGCCGGGATTGAACGGTACAGCACCTACCCGTGAACTTGCTGGGTACGGAGGGGCGGGCTGGCACACGGCACGGATGCCGGCGAATTCTGGTGCCTGGCAGGTGTTCCAGAACCGTCGTCGGGATTTAATCTGGCGTTCACGGCCCCGGCCTAGGCTGGTCCCTTAGTCATCCTCCGCCAGAAGGGAAGCATGATGGCCGATATCGAGACAGTGCTCGGGCGGCTGACGCCGGAAGAATTTGACGGGCTGCGGGCCCTGGGCCCGTCGGGGCACCTGCCCAGGCACCTGACGGAGGCCCTGGACCGTGCGGCCGGCGGCCCGGGCGCAGGCCGCGGCTACTACGTCCCTACGGGCAGTGTCAGTGCCACCGGGGGACCGCACGTTGTGCTGCGCAGCGACGTTGCCGGCTGGCTGTTCGGTGCCGCGTCCCCGGTATCCGAGGTGCAGCGGGAGCCGTAGCGGGCGCTGCTGCCGGTCCCAGGGTTATTGGTCCTGGCCGGTGATCCGGATGGTGAGCGGATCCATCGGCTGGCCGGCGGCGTACTGGCCGTCGAAGAGCTCGGACCCTTCCGGGGAAATGACCACGCCGACGTGTTCCCACACCAGGGACCCGTTGACGGGGCGGGGCGTCGAAGGGCTGAGGAAACCGACGGCGGCGCGGTCGGGGCCGTCGCCGGTGCTGATGCTCAGCACGCCGCTACCGCTGGTGAAGGTGATCCACGGGTTCAGCAGCCGGACCAGGAGCATGCCATGGTGCCCGGCGAGCCGGACGTCCCCCCGAAAGCGGATCACACCGGTGCCGCGGCCGGCGTCGTAGTCGGACGATTCAAAGCTGAAGCTGAAACCGGAGGCTGCGGAGATGCTCGCCCCGCCCGTCGCTGAGACGGACCCGTCCGGCAGGCTCCCGATGTAGTCCAGGAAGCTGCGCTTGATGGCCCAACTCAGGCCCAGCGGGGGCAGCGGATCGGATGAAGCGGTCGCTGGCTGCACGTAGGTTCTCCTGTGACTGAAAGCAGTTCTCCCTCGAGCTTATCGGCGGATTGCCGCTCTGATGAACTGCCGCCGGTTTGTGTGACCTCCGGTTATCCATCCCGGGCCGGGGTGGGACGCAGTGACGGCCAGAATTCCGCTCGGCGAACACGCCCGGGAACGGGCCGGAACGCAGGCGGGAGTAAAAAATCATTGCCTGAAATAACATCATTTTCTGGTGGAATGACCCGGGCCGGGCGAACCCGTGGAACGGCCCATTCAAACAGCCTATTCAAACGGCCGGCCCGAACGCGGCTGCCGCGAACGCGCGGGTCCGGCCGGCCCCAGCTGCGCCGGACGGGTCACTGCCTTCGTTGCCGCAGCCGCTGCGCGCAGACCGCGCCTGATCTGCAACGATGCCGGCGGCAGCCCCCTTTTCGGGCCTGCCAGGCCCGGCTGCGCGTACTCGATGCGTCGCGACAGGACAGCGGCGCCGATACCTGCCGCCGGGCCCCGGTACTCACATTGCCAGCGGCGAATACTTGGTACCGATCCCGGGTGTACCCGAGTTTTCTCACGGTAAAAGATCGGGTAGCTCCATTGCTTGTTGCCCCCTGATCTGCGTGTCACGGTTTTCCTAGAAAGCCGGATGGAAGAGAGTCTCAGTACGTTCTTCACCTAATTCCTTCCGGCTCTCCGAAAAGGCAAAAAGGTTAAAAATGGGGAAATCGGAGACCAACGTGGACAAATTGGGTGGAATGACGCCCGGGATATCCGTTCGACTGTTCGGAACGTTCGAAGTCCGGCGCGACGGCGCAGTGCTCACGGCCGCAGACATGGGCGGGTGCAAGCCCCGGCACATCCTGGAAATTCTGTTGCTGAATCTGGGGACACCTGTTTCCAAGACCCGTCTCGTGGAGATCCTGTGGGGGCCGCAGGCCAGCGGCGGTGCCGTGGCCACCCTGGAGAGCTACGTCAGCGGCATCCGCCGGGCGATCCAGCCCGGCAACACCAAGAACGGCCCGCTTCGCACCGCGAACAGCGGCTACGTGCTGGACCCCCAGCTCGTGGAACTGGACCTCTCGGCATTCCGCCAGCGGCTCCTTGCGGCCCGGCACGCGGCCCCGGCCGAGGCCCACACCCTGTCAATGGAGGCCCTGGAGCTGGCTGCCGAGCCCCTGCTGGGATTTGAACTCGTGGCCGACTGGGCAGAAGAGGCGCGGGCCCGGCACGCTGCGGACAAAGTCGCAGCCCAGATCCTTGCGGCCGAGACAGCGGCCTTCCTCGACAAGCCCGAGCTGGCCATTTCCCTGGCGCAGACCGCAGTCCAGTCCGAGCCGCTGAACGAACGCGCCTGGACCATCCTGGTCGCAGGGTACGAGCAGGCAGGCCTCCCGGTGGAAGGGCTGGCTGCCTACGAACGCTGCCGCCGGCTCTTCGACCGCGACCTGGGCTGCACTCCCGGCCCCGCCCTGCAGGCCGCCCACCTGAGGCTGCTGCGCCAGCGTGCCGAGGGAAACACCGAACTCTCGGAAGTCCTGGCCGCCCTCCTCTACCTGGGCGAACGCCTGCACGGCCCCAAGTGCACGCAGCATGCCGAGGAATCCCGGCGGCTGCAGGAGAACGCCGGCAAGGTCCTCGACGCCTTCCTGCAGCAGGCTCTGGCTGCCGCCGTCTGACCGCAGCTCACATGGCTTTGACGACCGGCAGTTCGGCCCACTCCGTGGTGTACCGGGGGGACATCATGCCGCGTTTCATGGTCCAGTCCGGACCGTGGCGGAGCCCGGCGTGGCCCAGGCCGATTGAACCGCGGCCGTAGCGGCGGCTGATGTCCTCCAGCAGCGGGCCGATGCCGCGTTCCTCGTGCGGGTTCGCGAAGGCCGCCAGGGGTGCCTGCTGGCCGGAAGGACGCAGATCGGTCACCATGATCCCGGCCTTGGCGTACCTGACGCCGTCGTCAATCTGCGGGAGCAGGGCGTGGGCCGCCCGCGCCAGGAGGACCGGATCCGCGGTGGGCATCGGCAAGGTGACGCACACGGACGGGTGGACGCTCCCTTGTGGGTTGTAGGCGGACGTGGCGGCGAAGGCCGTCAGCACCTTGGCCTGGAGCCCGTGCTTCGCCAGCCGTGCGCTGGCCTGCTGGGCGTAGACGCTGAGGACCTGGCGGAGCGCGGTGCCGGTGGTGATCGGGGCGGCGAAGGAACGGCTGAAGATGAGCTGGTCGCGGCCAATCCGTTCTTCTTCCAGCGGGATGCACGGAGTCCCCTGGAGCTCCAGGACGGTCCGCATCAGCACCACGGAGAAGCGGTCCCGGATCCGGACGGGGTCCGCCCGCGCCAGATCCAGGACGGAGTGGATTCCCTGCCCGTTCAGCCGTTTGGTCAGCCGCGCCGCCACGCCCCACAGCTCGATCACGGACAATCCCGCCATGAGCCTCTCGCGCTGGGCGGCAGGGACAGCGTCCCAGTGGCAGACGCCGTCGAACGCCGGATTGTGCTTGGCCCACTTGTTTGCCAGCTTGGCCAGGGTCTTGGTGCCGGCGATGCCCACGCAGACGGGGACTCCGATGTTCCGGCGCACGGCGGTCTTCATGGCGATGCCCTGCCGCTGGAGTTCTTCCGGGGTGCCTTTGACGCCGAGAAACGCCTCGTCGATGCTGTACACCTCCAGCCACGCCGAGTAGCGGCCCAGGAGTTCCATCACCCGGGCGCTGATGTCCCCGTAGAGCTCGTAGTTGCTGGAACGCGCCACCAGCCCCCACTCCTTCGCCCTCGGTGCGAGCTTGAACCACGGTTCGCCGATGGGGATGCCCAGTGCCTTGGCCTCGGGGGATCGGGTGACGGCGCAGCCGTCGTTGTTGGAGAGCACCACCAGCGGGCGGCCTTCCAGGGCGGGGTCGAAGGCGCGCTCAGCGCTGGCGTAGAAACAGTTGACGTCGACGAGTGCGATGCTGCCCGGACCGGCCATGGCCCTGGACTGCGGTGCCTTAGACATGGTGCAGGCAGCGGGTCACAACGCCCCAGATGACAAGGTCCGACAAGGCCGGCACTCTGATGTCCGGATAGCGCGGGTTCTCCGCCCGCAGCACCACGCCCGTCGCCGTGAGGCTCAGCCGCTTGACGGTGAGCTCCCCGTCCAGGACCGCGACGACGACGCAGCCGTCGCGTGGCTCAAGCGCCCGGTTCACGATCAGCTCGTCGCCGTCGCTGATCCCGGCACCGTCCATGGAGTCCCCGGACACCCGCACGACGTAGGTGCTGGTGATGTCCTTGATGAGGTGCGCATTAAGGTCAATGCGGCCGTCGAAGTAGTCCTGCGCAGGGGACGGGTAGCCGGCGGCAACCGGCACCGGAGAGATCAGGACCGACAGAAGGGAAGTGCCCGCATCGATCACGCGGGGCCCAATGATTACGCCCATAACCCACCTCCACAGCACGCCCCAGCCAGACCTGTCACTCCAACAGGCCAGTCACTCCAAAGAGCCCTGTCACCCCAAACACTGATATTCGAACATATATTCGATACCTCCAGTGTAGTCCCGACCGCGGACATTGCACATGCTGATGCCTGCCGGGGGCGTTTGGGGCAGACTGGTGGCGTGAGCGGAATGCGGTGGGTGCTGCACGTGGACCTCGACCAGTTCATCGCGGCGGTCGAGGTGCTGCGGCGGCCGGAACTGGCGGGCAAGCCGGTCATTGTCGGCGGCCGGGGCGACCCCGCTGAACGCGCGGTGGTCTCCACCGCATCGTACGAGGCGAGGGCATTCGGCGTAGGTTCCGGCATGCCCCTGCGCATCGCGGCCCGGAAAGTGCCCGACGCCGTGATCCTGCCCGTCGACCAGGAGGCCTACCTGGCGGCGTCTGAAACGGTCATGGATGTCCTGCGCTCGCAGCCGGGCGCCACCGTGCAGGTGCTGGGCTGGGATGAGGCCTTCGTCGGCATTGAGGCAGAGGACCCGGAAGCCTACGCCCGGCAGGTGCAGGCCGCCGTCCTGGAGCGGACGCAGCTGCACTGCAGCGTGGGCATCGGCGATACTTTGGTCCGGGCCAAGGTGGCCACGGGTTTCGGCAAACCGGCCGGCGTCTTCCGCCTCACGGCCGCGAACTGGCTTGAGGTCATGGGCGGGCGGCCCACCAAGGAGCTGTGGGGTGTCGGACCCCGGGTATCGGGCCGGCTGGCCAAGCTCGGCATCAACAGCGTCGCCGAGCTCGCCGCGGCCGACCCCCAGCGCCTGGTTCCGGAGTTCGGCCCCAAGATGGGTCCCTGGTACGCGGAGCTGGGACGCGGGGACGGCGCCAGCGCGGTGGACGACACCCCGTGGGTTGCCCGCGGACACAGCCGCGAGACCACTTTTCAGCAGGACCTCACCGAACCCGGCCAGGTGGACGAGGCCGTGCGGGAACTGGCAGCCCGTGTCCTTGACGATGTTGTGGCCGAAGGGCGGCCCGTCATCGGGCTGACGCTGAAGGTCCGGTATGCGCCGTTCATCACCAAAACCCATGCACGGAAGATTCCCGCGACCTCCGACCGGAATGAGGTCCTCGCACGAGCCGTGGACCTCGCAGCCGGGATCGAAGCGGGCCGTCCCGTCCGGCTCCTGGGCCTGAGGGCCGAAATGGCAATGCCCGACGATGCCCGCAAGGGACACACACCGACGCGCGGAGGGTGGTGACGGCGTCACCCGCTGCCTGAGGTCACCCGGAGCGGGTGAGGCGCCGCGCCGCCTCGCGGACACAAGATGGGACTGCGGCGGTCCGTCCGACCGCCCCAATCCCAACCAGAACGGAGGCCACCAGCATGGCTGAGACAGTGGACGAACTAGGGCCGGTGGACTGGCTCGTTGTGGAGTTCCCGGGACCCAACTTCGGCAACGGCCAGATCGCCCCGTTCCTGGAGGACCTGGTCCAGCGTGACCTCATCAGGGTGCTCGACATGGTGTTCCTGCGGAAGACCGAGGACGGCACGCTTGAAACCGCGGAAATCTCCGACCTCGACGTGAGCCAACTCGGTGAAGTGCGCATGGCCGAGGCGGAACTGGCCATGGTGCTCTCGGAGCAGGACGTCCTTGACCTGGCGGAGACGATCGAGCCCGGCCACTCCGCCGCGGTGCTCGTATGGGAGAACCAGTGGGCCGCCCCGTTCGGCGCGGCAGTCCGCAAGGCCGGCGGGCAGCTCGTGGCCAGCGGCCGGATTCCGACCCAGGCCGTCCTCGCCGCATTCCAGGCGGACGCCGAAGCCCCATCGACCGAAGAATGAAGGAAGGAGCCTGACATGCCACTGGCAGCACGACGCAGGCGCAGGACCGCCGCCGCCGTCGGCGGGGCCATCGTGGTCGCCCACGGGATCAATCGCCGCGGAGACCGCCGTGAAGACCGCCGTGAAGACCGCCGTGACGACCGGAGGGATGACCGCGGTGACCGCCGCGACGACCGCCGCGATTGACCCCGTTTGACGAGCGGGCCGGCTCCCGGTTCGCACCAGGTGCGCTTGATCCTTCCCGGATCAAGCGCACCTGGTGCGTCCACGACGGTGGCCCTTAGAGGCCGCAGTGTTAGCTTGGTCACGTGCCGGGTTTTCGGGCAAAATGATCGCGCCGCGGACCCCATACTTGGAATGACCCCGGCGGATTCTTCCCACCGCCAGGCATGAGGAGGGGCCATGGAAACCTTGATGATTCTGCAGAGCGCCGTGAAGCGTACCGTCACGAACGAGTACTTTCCCGCCGCGGCCGTGCTGGCCGGCGTCGTGCTGTTCTGGGGTCTCGGGTTCTTCGGCGGGCTGTACCTCCTGAGCGACCACCAGACGCTGCTGACCACGCTCAGCTGGCTGCTCTTCGTCTACGCCGCAGCCGTGCTCACGCCCTTGGCAGGGCTTCTTGCCGTGGTGGACCTGACCCGGCGGTGGCTGCGGAACCGGGCGTCCCGCGCCGCCGAGGCAGGGACGGCGTCGGCGTAGCGGAACCGGGCAGGGCTATTCGAAGCTTGCGGGCTATTCGAAGCGCTCTGGGCTATTCGAACCGCGCGGGGTCTCCCATGCCGTGCCGGACAACCTCCGCGGTTCCGCTGGAATAGTCCACCACGGTGGTGGGCTCCGCGCCGCAGTCACCGGAGTCGATCACGGCGTCCACCACGTGCTCAAGCCGTTCCTTGATCTCCCAGCCCTGCGTCAGCGGCTCCTCCTCATCCGGCAGCAGCAGCGTGCTGGAGAGCAGCGGCTCGCCGAGTTCGGCCAGCAGGGCCTGGACCACCTTATTGTCCGGGATCCGCACGCCCACCGTTTTCTTCTTGGGGTGCAGGAGCCGCTTGGGAACCTCCCGCGTCGCCGGGAGGATAAACGTGTAGCTTCCCGGGGTCACGGCCTTGATGCTGCGGAACACGTCGTTGTCGATCTGCACGAACTGGCCCAGCTGCGCGAAGTCTTTGCAGACCAGGGTGAAGTGGTGCTTGCTGTCGAGGTGGCGGATGGCCCGGATCCGGTCCAGGGCCTCCTTGTTCCCCAGCTGCGCCCCCAGCGCGTAGCAGGAGTCGGTGGGATAGGCGATCAGCCCGCCGGAACGGAGGATTTCCACCGCCTGGCTGATGGAGCGCGGCTGGGGGTTGTCAGGGTGCACATCGAAATATCTCGCCATGGGAACGAGCTTACGCCCGACGGCGGGACCGGCGCCCCAGTCTGTGCTCCCGGTCAGTGCTCCTGATCTGTGCTCCCGGTCAGTGCAGGTCGTCGTGGTGGATGCGCTCGTCGAGGTGCCGCAACGGTTCCCCGCTTCCGCTCCACTGCTTGGCGATGAATTCCGCGGCGATGGACACCGCCGTCTCCTCGGGGGTGCGGGCCCCCAGGTCGAGTCCCACAGGGCTGTGCAGCCGCGCCAGCTCCTCGTCGCCCAGGCCGGCCGAGCGCAGCCTGGAGATACGGTCTGTGTGCGTCCGGCGCGATCCCATGGCACCGATGAAGGCGACCGGCCGGCCCCGCAGGGCCACCTCCAGCAGCGGGATGTCGAATTTCGGATCGTGGGTGAGGACGCACATCACGGTCCGCTCATCCACCAGGCCCTGTTCCTCCTGCTCGGCCAGGTAGCGGTGCGGCCAGGCGTTGACCACTTCGGCGGCGTCGGGAAAACGGGCGGGCGTGGCGAAAACGGCCCGCGCGTCGCACACCGTGACCCGGTACCCCAGGAAGGTGCCGAGCCGGGCAAGCGCGGAAGCGAAGTCGATGGCGCCGAAGACCAGCATCCGCGGCGGCGGGGCGTAGCTGGCGAAGAACACCCGCATGCCCTCGTCCAGCCGCTCCCCGTCGGGGCCGTAGCTCAGGATGCCGGAGCGCCCGGCGGCCAGCAGGCCCTGGGTGTCATCGCCCACGGCGTGGTTGGCCCGTTCCGAACCGAGGTTCCCCTCGAAGCCGTCCGGCCGCACCACCAGATGCCTGCCGAGCCAGCTGCTGTCCGGGTGCTCGATGACCGTGGCCACCCCCACGCGGCGCCCGCCGTCGATGTCCGCACGGACGGCGTCGAGCTCGGCGAAGCTCTGCTGCGACACAGGTTCCACGAAGATGTCGATGATCCCGCCGCAGGTCAGCCCGACGGCGAACGCGTCGTCGTCGCTGATGCCGTAGCGCACCAGGACGGGCGTGCCGTCCGCCTTGACCTGGGTGGCCAGCTCAAACACGGCACCCTCGACGCAGCCGCCGGAGACCGAGCCCACCGCTTCCCCGCCGGCCGTGACCAGCATGGCCGCGCCGGGCAGCCGCGGGGCTGACTTAAAGGTGCTCACCACGGTGGCCAGGCCGGCGGTCTCACCCTTCCGCCAGCCCGGCATCAGGGCTGCCAGGACGTCACGCACGGCCGGTCTTCAGCCTCCCGACAGCCCGCACCAGCCGGAACGCGGAGCACCGGCCCGCCCAGTAGGATACGCAGGCCACCACGGCCACGAGCGCCAGGACTTTCCCGGGGCTGGACAACTGATCCGCCGCCATCGATTTCGCGAGGCTGAGGGCATCCAGGCTGGAGGCGGCCGGGGCAGCCGTACGGGCCGGTGCGGGAGCGGCTGCGGGCACAGCCGCCGGCGGCACGCCCGGGAGTTCGGCGGCCGGCGCCGGGGGAGTCGGTGCGGCTACCTTGGCCGACGCGGCCTGCGCTGCGGCAGCCTCCGACGCCGGCACAGGCTCCGGCACGGCTGCTTCCGGTCCTCCTCCCGCGCCTGCTTCTCCTCCCGCGCCTGCTTCTCCTCCCGCGGACGGGGAAGCGATCATGGCCTGCAGGTTCTGCGCGAACAGGGCCATCATCTGCTCGGTCACGCTGCCGATCACGCCCTTGCCCATGGCGGCGGCCTTGCCGGAGAGGGAGAGGTCGGCGCTGACGGTGCCGCGAGTGGTGCCGCCGGCCTCTTCCGCCAGCTGCAGCGTCACTGTGGCTTCCGCCGTGCCCTGCCCGCGGGTTTCCTGGGCCTTACCGCCGAGGACGGCGCGGTGTTCGGCGGCGTTGCGCTCGATGACGTTGAGCAGCCCCTTGTACTGCATGTTCACCGGGCCCAGCTTGACCGTCATCCCCACCTGGTAGGCGTCGTCGGAGAGCTTGTTCAGGATCTTGGCGCCCGGGACGCAGCCGGCCACGCGTTCGAAGTCCATGATGGTGTCCCAGACGGTGTCGATCGGTGCGACGACCGAAAAAGCGCTGTCTATCTGCATGAGTTTCCTCTTTCCTTCAGTGATGTCCGGCCGCCGCCGCGGATTGCGGCCGCCACTGCAGCCAGTGCCGTGTAGCTGTGCCCGCTCACGAACGTGTCGCAGAACGGCAGGGCCGCCGCCATGCCTCCGGCCAGCGGCTGGTACCCGGGGGCGGCCTTGCGCGGGTTGACCCAGATGATGGTGTGCGCCAGGCGCCGCAGCCGGGCCATCTGTGCCGCGACGGATCCGGGGTCCTCCTGGGCCCAGCCGTCCGAGAAGATCACCACCACCGCTCCGCGGGCCAGGCCGCGGCGGCCATGCTCGTCCACGAAGCGCCGGATGCTGTCCGCGATCCGGGTCCCGCCGGACCAGTCCGGCGCGGAGTCGGCGGCCCGGGCCAGGGCGTCGTCCGGGTCGCGCAGCGACAGCTGCCGGGTCAGGCGCGTCAGCCGGGTGGAGAACACAAACGCCTCGGCGCCGGCCGTGGCCACGGCGCCCTGCAGCAGCGCGACGAAGATCCGCGCGTACGGCTCCATCGACCCGGACACATCGCACAGCATCACCAGTTTGCGGCGCTGCTCGCGGCGCCGGGCATACAGCAGCCGGGTGGTGTCGCTGCCCGAACGCCGGGCGGCGCGGACCGTGGCCCGGACATCCAGCCGGGCGCTGCTGTGGGCGGATTTGCGGGTCCGGCGGCTGCGGCGCGTCGGGGTGGCGAGCAGCAGCCGGGCCGCCAGCCGCCGGATTTCCAGGACTTCATCGTCCGTGAGCTGGGCGAACGACGTCGCGTGCAGCCGCTCCTCGGGGGAGGTCATGGCCAGCACGGCTTCCCGCCCGGGGGCCTGGTCCCCGCTGCTGTCCGGCCCGGCGGACGCGACTGCCGGCACCGTCCGGGGGTGCGCGGGCGCGCGTCCGGGCGCGCGGTCCTCGGCCGGGGACGGGCGGGTGCGGGCATCCGCCTGGACGGACGGCGCCGGCGCGGGGGCCGCGGCGGCCCGGTGTGGTGCGGCGGGGTCAAAGCCGCCGCGGAACACAGCGGCGAAGACGGCGTCGAACACCGGCAGCTGGTCACGCGCGGACACCAGCACCACGCGGGACGCCCAGTAGAGCTTCCCGACGTCGGCGGGCGGGACCAGGCGGAGGGCCTCGGCCAGCCGGACGGCCCGGTCCGGCGAGCAGGACAGCCCGGCCCGGCGGAGGGCGGTGATGAACGCCGCAGACAGGGCGGCCGCCTCCACTGCGGGGGCGGCAGCGGCCCCGGTGTGCTGGGTCCCGGCCATCAGCGGCTCACCCGTCCGTGCCGGCCACGAGCCAGCCGGCCCCGCGGGCGCCGACCAGTTCCAGGTCGTCTCGGTTCTTGACGATCGAGCCGAGGGTCCGGTCCGCCGTCGCGGCGTCGATGTGTCCGATGCCCAGCACGGCGAGCGCCGACACCCAGTCGATGGCCTCGGAGATCCCGGGCGGCTTGGCGAGGTCCAGGGTGCGCAGCCTGGTGATCACCGCGGCGGCCTGCAGCGCCAGCGGGCCGCTGCTGGCCGGCACCTTGCGGCGGACGATTTCGGCGATCCGTTCCGGGCCGGGGTAGTCGATCCAGTGGTAAAGGCACCGCCGGGTCAGGGCGTCGTGCAGGTCCCTGGTGCGGTTGGACGTCAGGATCACGATTGGGGGGTGGGTGGCGCGGATGGTGCCCAGTTCGGGAATGGTCACCGCGGATTCGGCCAGCAGTTCGAAGGTGAACGCCTCGAACTCGGCGTCGGCGCGGTCGATCTCATCCAGCAGGAGGACCGCCGGGCGCGGGCCGGGATGCTCGATGGCCTGCAGCAGCGGCCGGCGGAGCAGGTACTCGGGGGAGAAGAGGTCCGTTTCGGTGACCGCGGCGTCACGCACTTCCGCCAGCCGGATCCCCAGCAGCTGCCGCTGGTGGTTCCACTCATAGAGGGCCTCGCCGGCGTCGATCCCCTCGTAGCACTGCAGCCGGTACAGGGGCGTGTCCAGCAGCTCGGCCAGGGCCTTCGCCGCCTCGGTCTTGCCCACGCCCGCCTCGCCTTCCAGCAGGATGGGCTGCGGCAGCCGGACGGCCAGGAACAGGGCTGTGGCCAGTCCGACGTCGGCCAGGTAGTCATTGCTGTCCAGGGCTGAGACCAGGGTGTCGACGTCGGGAATCCGCCGCTGGACGTCCTCCTCCGCGCCGGTGCGCGCCGCTGTGCTCACTGGGCCCCCTCCAATGCGGCCAGGACCCGGCGGTAGTCCTCGTCCGTGTCCACGTCCAGGGGTACGGTGCCCGGCACGGGGAGTTCGACGACGTCGGCCGCCCGCTCTGCCAGCATCCGCCAGACCGCCTTGTCGCCGTGCAGGGCGGCCAGCTCCGGGAACATCCGCCGGGTGAATGCGAGCGGGTGCCCGACGCCGTCGTCGTACCGGCAGACGGCGATCCCCGGGGCGCTGCGGCCTGCGTCCGTTCCTGCCGCGAACAGGAGCTCCGCCAGCGCCCGTGCGGTGGACGCCCGGACTTCCGGCTGGTCACCAAGGAGAAGGACGACAGCGTCCGTGTCCGGGCGGAGCGCGGCGATGCCGGCGGAGATAGAGGAGGAACACCCCTCGCCGAAGTCCGGATTGAGCACGATGTCGCAGCCGGTGGTGTCGACCGTGCGCTGCACCTCCGCGGCCGAGCCGCCGAGGGCCAGCACCGTCTGGTCGAAGCCGCAGTCCCGGGCGGTCGCCAGCACGGCGTCGAGGAGCACGCCCCGCCCGTAGGGGAGGAGCTGCTTGGGCCGGCCCAGGCGCCACGAGGCCCCGGCCGCCAGGATCAGCCCTGCCGTCCGGTGGTGTGCGGGCGGGCGTTCAGGGAGTGAGGGCATAGCGCTCCGGATCTTTGCGGAAGGCGGCGCGGCAGCCGGGGGAACAGAAGTACACGGTGGCACCGTTGTGCTCGAGCTGCAGGGCGGATTCCCCCACGGTGACCGTCATGCCGCAGACGGGGTCGGTCGCCGTCGCCGGGGCATCCTCCGCCGGAGAAACTGCTGCCACGGTCACGGGCAGCGGGGCGGCGTGCCGGGCTTTGGCCCGCTCCTGGACCAGCTGCGCCAGGATGGACAGCGCAATCTCCCCGGGGGTGCGGGCGCCCAGCGGCAGCCCGGCCGGGGTGAACACCCGCGAGCGCTGCGCCGGGTCGACGTCGAGGGATTCCAGCACCGCGGCGCCCCGGGTGCCGCTGGCCACCAGCGCCACGTACGGGACGCCAGCGCGCAGGGCAGCCTCCAGTGCGGCTTCCTCGGCCTTGCCGTGGGACGCCACGATCAGCGCGGCATCATCCGGCCGCGGTTTTGCGGACTCCCCGTCGGTGAGTTCCATGGCCAGGCCCACGCCGGCGCCGAGGGTCTCAAGGGCCTGCGCCACCGGAGTGGTGCCCACCACCAGCACCCGCGGCGCGGGAACGCGCGGCTGGAGGAAAATGTCGATCGCCCCGCCGCTCAGGCAGGGGTTGGACACCTCCACCGCGCCTTCCCCCGCGCTCCGGGACGGTTCACCGGGCACCACCCGCAGCAGCAGCGGCTCCTGGGATTCCAGGACCTGCAGGCTGTACTCCCGTACGGAGGACTCGACGCAGTTTCCGCCGACGAAGCCGCGGATGTCGCCGCCGGGCAGCACCAGGGCGGTGTCGCCGGCGTGGGCGCTGGTGGGGCGCTGGGCCCGGACCACGGTGGCGTGCACGAACGGCTCGCGGCGGGAGGCCAGGTCATCGGCCAGGGCCGCGAGGGAATCTTGGGTCGGCGCCATGTCAGATCGGCGGCCTTGCCCGGCCCTGCATGGCGGCCCACACCCGGGCCGGGGTGCAGGGCATGTCCATGTGCACCACCCCGTAGGGTGCCAGCGCGTCCACGACGGCGTTCACGATCGCCGGTGGTGAGCCCACCGTGGCCGACTCGCCGATGCCCTTGGCCCCGATGGGGTGGTGCGGCGACGGGGTGACCGTGAAGCCGGTCTCCCAGTCCGGCACTTCCATGGCGGTGGGGATCAGGTAGTCCATGAAGGACCCGCCCAGGCAGTTGCCGTCGGCGTCGAACTCGATGATCTCCATAAGGGCCATCCCGACGCCGTCGGTCAACCCGCCGTGCACCTGGCCCTCGATGATCATCGGGTTGATCCGGGTGCCGCAGTCGTCCACCGCGATGAAGCGGCGCACCTTGACGTGCCCGGTGCCAGGATCGACGTCGACCACGCAGATGTACGCGCCGAAGGGGAACGTCAGGTTCGGCGGGTCGTAGGTCACCTCCGCGTCGAGGTTGCCGTCCACACCTTCCGGCAGCGTCATGGTGCCGTGGGCGGCCATGGCGATTTCCGAGATGGTCTTCCCTGCGCTCGGATCGCCCTTGACGTACCAGCGGCCCTTTTCCCATTCGAGGTCGTCCGGCCGGGTTTCCAGCATGGCCGCCGCGATCAGCTTCGCCTTCTCCCGCACCTTGCGGGCGACGAGCGCGACGGCGCCGCCGCTCACCGGCGTCGAACGGCTGCCGTACGTGCCGAGGCCGAACGGGGTCTGGTCCGTGTCGCCGTGGACGACGTCGATGTCCTCGGGCGGGATGCCGAGTTCCTCGGCGACGATCTGCGCGAACGTGGTCTCGTGGCCCTGGCCCTGGCTTTGCACCGAGAGGCGGACCACGGCCTTGCCGGTGGGGTGGACCCGCAGTTCGGCGCCGTCGGCCATGCCCAGGCCCACAATGTCGAAGTGCTTGCGCGGGCCGGCGCCCACGGTCTCGGTGAAGAAGGAGATGCCGATCCCCATCAGTTCCCCGCGCTCCCGCTTTTCCTGCTGCTCGCGGCGGAGGTCGTCGTACCCGGCCAGCTGCATGGACAGCCGCATGGCCGGTTCGTAGTTGCCGGAGTCGTACACCCAGCCGGTCTTGTTGGCGTAGGGGAACTGCTCGGGCTTGATGAAGTTCTTCAGCCGCAGTTCGGCCGGGTCCATCTCCAGCTTGCGGGCCAGAATGTCCACCATCCGCTCCACGAGGTACACGGCCTCGGTGACGCGGAAGGAGCAGGCATAGGCCACCCCGCCCGGCGCCTTGTTCGTGTAGACACCGGTGACGCTGCAGTACGCGGCCTTGAGGTCGTAGCTGCCGGTGAAGATGGAGAAGAAGCCGGCGGGGTTCTTGGTGGGCTGGGCGGTGGCGTTGAACGCGCCGTGGTCGGCCAGGACGTTGGTGCGCAGCGCGAGGATCTTCCCGTCCTTGGTGGCCGCAATCTCGCCCTGCATGATGTAGTCGCGGGCGAAGGAGGTGGACATGAGGTTCTCGGAGCGGTCCTCCATCCATTTGACCGGCTTGCCGGTAACGATCGAGCCGACGACGGCGAGAATGTAGCCGGGGTAGATGCCCACCTTGTTGCCGAAGCCGCCGCCGATGTCCGGGGAGATGACGCGGATCTTGTGCTCCGGGATCCCCGCGACGATCGCGAACAGTGTCCGGTGCGCGTGGGGCGCCTGGGTGGTTTCGTAGAGCGTCAGTTTGCCGTCGACGGCGTCGAAGTCGGCGATCGCCCCGCAGGTTTCCATCGGGGCCGGGTGCACGCGGGGGTAGACCATCTCCTGGGCCACCACGACGTCGGCGCTCGCGAAGACCGCCTCGGTTTCGGCCTTGTCGCCCATCTCCCAGTCGAAGATGTGGTTGTCCGTGCGGCCCTCGATCTCGTCGCGGATCACCGGGGCATCGGCGTCGAGGGCCTTCCGGGCGTCGATGACCGGGGGCAGGACGTCGTATTCGACGTCGATCAGCTCCAGCGCGTCGCGGGCGGCGTAGCGGTCCTCCGCCACCACGAACGCGACCTCCTGGCCCTGGAAGCGCACTTTGTCGGTCACCAGGACGGCCTGGACGTCCGCGGAGAGTGTCGGGGCCCAGGCGAGCTTCAGCCCCAGGAGGTCGTTGCCCGTGATGACGGCGTGGACCTTTGGGTGGGCCAGGGCGTTGGTGGTGTCGATGGAGACGAGCCTGGCGTGCGCCACGGGGGCGCGCAGGATGGCGCCGTGCAGCATGCCGGGCAGCACGATGTCGTCGAGATAGTTGCCTTTGCCGCGGACGAAGCGCGGATCCTCTTTCCGCTGGATCCGGCCAAAGCCGATGGGGCGGTCCTCGTCGCCGGCCGCCGGGTTGCCGGGCCGGTCGTGGATGACGGTCATGCCTTCACCTCTGCGTCTTTCGTTTCCGCCGGGATGTCCTTGATGACGGTGTCCGTGCCGTCGAGGACCTCGTCCGCGTCGGCGTCGCTGTCGCCGCCCGCCGGGTGGGCCGCTGCCCACTGCACGGAGCGGACGATCGTGGCGTATCCGGTGCAGCGGCAGATCTGGCCGGAAATGGCCTGCCGGATCTCGGTGGCGTCCGGATGCGGGTTCTTGTCGAGCAGGGCCCGCGCCGTCAGCATCATGCCGGGGGTGCAGAACCCGCACTGGAGGCCGTGTTCCTCCATAAAGCCCTGCTGGACCGGATCCAGCGTGCCGCCGCTGGCCAGCCCTTCGACGGTGCGGACATCATGCCCGGCGGCCATGGCCGCGAGCACGGTGCAGGACTTCACCGGCTGGCCGTCCAGGAGGACCACGCACGTCCCGCAGTTGCTCGTGTCGCAGCCCCAGTGGGTGCCGGTCAGGCCCAGGACCTCGCGGATGTAGTGGACCAGGAGCACCCGGGGTTCAATGTCCGAGGTGACGTCGTTGCCGTTGACGGTCATGCTGATCTGCATCGCTTCAGCCTTCCTGGGTCTGGGCGGCGCGGGCACAGGCCTGTCGCAGGACCCGCCGGGTGAGTTCGTCGGCGAGGTGCCGCTTGTAGTCGATCGGGCCGCGCTGGTCGGCCACCGGGTCGCAGGAGTCCGCGGCGAGCCGCGCCGCCGCAACGAACAGGTCCTCCCGGGGCTGCTGGCCGCGGAGCAGTTCCGCGGTCCCGGGAACGGTATGGTCGAGCCCCAGGGCTGTCAGTCCGACGGCGGCGTCGGCAATGCTGCCGTCCTCCGCGAGGGTGACGGCCGCGCCGGCGGCCCCCACCGCCCAGTCGCCCACCCGGCGTTCGACCTTCGCGTATGCGCTGCCCGACCGCGGCCGGATGGGGATGCGGACCTCACACAGCAGTTCGTCCTGGCCCACCGCCGTCTCGTAGGGGCCGCGGTGGAACTCGGCCATCGCCAGGGTGCGCTCGCCGGCCGGGCCCCGGATCACGGCTTCCGCCCCCAGCACATTGCAGACTGTGGACAGGTCCTCGGCCGGGTCGGCCTGGCAGAGCGATCCTCCGATGGTGCCCCGGTTGCGGACGACCGGATCGGCGATCACGGCTTCGGCGTCCCGGACGATGGGGAAAAGGGCCGCGATTTCCTCCGACTCCAGGAGGGTGGTGTGGCGGGTCAGGGCGCCGATGCGCAGTTTGCCGCCGTCGCGCAGGATGAAATCGAGTTCGTACAGGTCGTTGATGTCGATCAGCCACTCGGGCCGGGAGAGCCGGAGCTTCATCATCGGCAGGAGGCTGTGGCCCCCGGCGACCACCCGTGACTCCGGCCCGTGCCGGGAGAGGAGCTCCAGCGCGTTGTCCACCGATGTGGCCCGCACGTAGTCGAAAGGAGCCGGAATCTGCATAGTCCCCACCTCACTCCAGGGCGCTGGCAACGTCGCGCAGCACCGGTGTGCGGCCAGTCTTGCCCCGCCCGATACGGAGTGTCAATATCGAGATAAGTGAAAGGTTATGACGCCGTGCCGATGACGCTGAGCCAGCTCCGCACGTTCGCCCTGGTCGCCCGGCTGGGGTCCCTCCACGCTGCCGCGGAGAGCCTTGGAGTCAGCGAACCGGCAGTGTCCGCAGCCCTGGCGGCGCTCCGCCAGGACCTGGGCGACCCCCTGTTCGTGCGCGCCGCGGGCGGCATTGCGCTGACCCCCGGCGGCCGGGCACTGGCCGACTATGCCCAGGACATTGTGGGGCTGGCGGACCAGGCCCGCTGGGAAGTCTCCAACGCCACGAACGACGCCGGCCGGCTGAGGATCGCCTCGACGGCGCCTTTCGCCGAACACGCGGCGGGCCGGCTGCTGGACCTCTTCACCAAGCGCGTCCCCGGTGCGGCGGTGGATGTGGTGGTCGAGTCGGCGGAGGACCTTGCCTCGCTCCTGCAGGAGCGGGCGTACGACATCGCCCTCGGCGCCCGGCCGGCGGCCCCCACCGGGAATGGAGTCGCGGAGGGTGGGCTGGAGAGCGTCGCGTTCCTGCGCTACCAGCGCGTCCTGGTGGCGGCGGCGGGCCATCCGCTGGCCCGGCTGCCCGGCCCGGTGTCCGCCGCCCGGCTGCTGGACCGGCCATGGTTCGCCGGGCCCGCGGGGATCCAGGAGAGCTCGGAGGAGGGCCGCTGGCTGGCGTCGGCAGGACTGGTGCCGGAGATCATCCGGCTGAGCAGCGAGACCGAGGCCCTGGCGGCGGTGCGGGCGGGGGAGGGGATCATGCTGGCCCTGGGCCACATTGTCCGGGGCGAGCTCCAGGGCGGGGTCCTCGCCCGGCTGCCGGTCGTCGGCACCCCGGTCACCGGCCTGTGGTGGGCCACCACGCTGGACCACCGCCGG
This sequence comes from Arthrobacter sp. EPSL27, assembly GCF_001512305.1. Lineage (GTDB taxonomy): Bacteria > Actinomycetota > Actinomycetes > Actinomycetales > Micrococcaceae > Arthrobacter. Next base: position 755,864 of record NZ_LNUT01000005.1, on the reverse strand, counting down.
ACCACCACCATGGCCCGGACGCTGCAGCGGTTCGCGGGCACGGCGGACGCGACCTCTGCGATGGTTGCCCCCGGCGGCTCACGCGGCCTGGAGCGCCGCGGGTCGAAGTTCCACGTGGCGCTGTGGAGCTGACGCAGCCAGGGTCCCCGTGTCGCGTTGCGGAACGCAGGTGTCGGTGCTAACCCTTGTGGGGGTACGCGATCGACTGACGCGCCCTACGAAGAGGAGTAACCATGACTTTGCCCCGGGACGAAGATAGTGCGCTGCGGCACTGGAGCGCCCGCCTGATCCAGGCGCTGCAGATCCTTGACCTCGAAATCGACCAGGAGAAAATCGTCCAGGTCGCGGACGAATCGGTGAAGGCTGTCGGACCGCACGCGGATGCCATCAGCGCCTTCATCGTGGGCTACGCGGCAGGCACCGCGTCGACCGAGGGCCGGAAGGGCACCCACGAGGCAGTGGAGGCAGCATCGAACAAGGTCCTCGAACTGTGTGAGCAGGGCGAGTCCGGCGGCCCCGACGAAAAGGGCTGGGCCAAGCGCGCCCAGTAGCCCCGGAGGCGCTTCCGGCCCGGTAGCCCTGTGTGGGTCCGGGCCGGAGGCACTACTGGGTCCGGCCCCTAGTGGGTCCGGGCCGGGCTGGCGGCCAGGCCGGCCGAGCTGTCGGGGGTCTGGTCCTCACTGGGCTCCAGCCGCACAATCACGGCCTTGGACACCGGGGTGTTGCTGCCCTCGGCGGTGTGGTTGAGCGGCACCAGCACGTTGGCTTCCGGGTAGTAGGCGGCCGCGCAGCCGCGCGCGGTGGGGTAGGAGACCACCCGGAACTTGCGGACCATACGCTCCTCGCCGTCCTTGTACTCGCCGCGGATGTCCACGAACATCCCGTCCGCCAGCCCCAGTTCAGCGATGTCCTCGGGGTTGACGAACACCACGTGGCGGCCCTTTTTGATGCCCCGGTAGCGGTCGTTGTGGCCGTAGATGGTGGTGTTGAACTGGTCGTGCGAGCGCATGCTCTGCAGGATCAGCGTTCCCTCCGGCCGCTCCACCGGCTCCAGTTGGTTGACGGTGAGCACGGCCTTGCCGGTGGGGGTGGGGAAGGTGCGGGAATCCCTGGGCCCGTTTGCCAGGATGAAGCCGCCTTCCTGCCGGATGCGCTCGTTGTAGTTTTCGCAGCCGCCCACCACCCGGGAAATGTGGTCGCGGATGAGGTCGTAGTTCTTCTCGAACCCGTCCCAGTCGGCCTTGACCTTGTCCCCGACCACCGCCTTGCCGAGTCGGCTGATGATGGCCGGTTCGGAGAGCAGGTGGTGGGAGACCGGTTCGACGCTGCCCCAGGAGGGGTGCACGGCGCAGACGGTGTCCTCGACGGAGACGAACTGCGGGCCGGATTCCTGGATGTCGATCTCGCTCCGGCCCATGGTGGGCAGGATCAGTGCTTCCGCGCCGGTCACCGTGTGGGACCGGTTGAGTTTCGTGGAGATCTGCACCGACAATTCGGTGTTCTCCATGGCCGCTTCGGCCGCATTCGTGTCCGAGATGGCGCCCACGAAGTTGCCGCCGAGGGCCACGAACGCCTTGATGCCGCCGTCGCGCATCCTGTTGATGGTTTCCACGGCGTCCACGCCATGTTCGCGCGGGGGCTCGAAGCCGAATTCCTCGCCGAGGGCGTCCATGAACGACTGCGGCATCTGCTCCCAGATGCCCATGGTGCGGTCGCCCTGGACGTTGCTGTGTCCCCGGATGGGGGACGCGCCGGCGCCGGGCTTGCCGATGTTTCCGCGCAGCAGGAGCAGGTTGATGATCTCCTTGATGGTTGCCACGCCCTTCTTCTGCTGCGTGATGCCCATGGCCCAGGTGATGATGACCCTGTCGGCCTTCAGGTAGCGGGCGGCGAGCTCATCGATTTCCTCGGTCCGCAGTCCGGTTGCCTCCAGGACGGCCTGCTCGTCGAGCAGGCTCAGGTGCTCTTTAAGGTCCTCAAGCCCCTCGCAGTGCTCTTCGAGGAACGCGTGGTCCAGCACGGTGCCCGGGTTCCGGGACTCGGCGTCGAGCACGCGCTTGGAGAGGGCCTGCAGCAGCGCCATGTCCCCGCCGATGCGGATATGCAGGAACTGGTCCGCGATCTGCGTGCCGTGGCCCACGATGCCCTTGACCTTCTGCGGGTTCTTGTACCGGCGCAGCCCGGCCTCCGGCAGGGGGTTGACGGCCACGATTTCGCCGCCGTTCTCCTTGCACGCTTCCAGTTCGGTCAGCATGCGCGGATGGTTGGTGCCCGGGTTCTGGCCCATGACGATGATGAGGTCCGCGCGGGCGTAGTCGTCGAAGTTGACCGTCGCCTTGCCGATGCCGATGGTCTGGCCCATCGCCCAGCCGGAGGATTCGTGGCACATGTTGGAGCAGTCCGGCAGGTTGTTCGTGCCGTAGCCGCGGACCATGAGCTGGTACAGGAAGGCAGCCTCGTTGGACGTGCGGCCGCTGGTATAAAAGGCCGCCTCGTCGGGGGAGTCCAGGCCCTTGAGCTTGTCCGCGATGATCCGGATCGCCTCAGGCCAGGAAATCGGCTTGTAGTGGTCCTCCCCGGCCGGCTTGTGCACCGGCTCCGTGAGCCGGCCCTGCATCCCCAGCCAGTACTCGGAGTGCTTCCGCAGTTCACTCACGGAATGCTCGGCCCAGAACCCGCTGGGGATCACCACGGGCGTGGCCTCCCAGGTGACGGCCTTCGCGCCGTTTTCGCAGAACTCGAATGCCTTGCGGTGGCTCGGGTCCGGCCACGCGCAGCTGGGGCAGTCGAAGCCGCGTTTCTGGTTCATGGCCAGGACGGTCTTGCGGGTGCGGTTCAGGCCCATGTGCTCAATGGCGGGCTTCATGGAGTGCAGCACGCCGGGAATGCCGGCGGCCCAGTCCTTTGGACCGTCTCCGGCCACGAGGTCCTTCTCGTCGTTTTCCTCGACCTGGGGATTCTTGCGCGTCACGTGAACTTCCCTTCATCAACTACCGCCCGCTCGGGCCGGCGCGTCCTCTACCAAGCACCCTACCGTTAGGCCCATCTCAGGCCTATCAGCTGGACCCGGGGTCCGCAAGGTGTCCGCTGTCGACGCCGGCCCCGCCGTTCCGTAGCATGACCGCTACGGGCGGACCATCGATTTCATCGGCGAATGTCTGCGGCCGGACACCGGCGACGGCAACCCAGGAGCAGGAATGAAACGGACGACAGTAGTGTGGACGGCAGCGACGGGGCGGCCGCGGGCGGCGAAGGGCGCCGGGAGGAGCTCGCCGCCTACCGGGGCGCCTTGGCCGCCAACCTCCTCTTGAACGCGACCTGGAGCTGGCTCTTTTGGCGGTCCCGCCGTCCGTGGCTGGCCGCCGCAGAGTGCGCCGTGCTCACGGCGAGCAGCGCCGACCTGGTGCGGCGGACCTACCGGCTGCACCGCGGCGCCGGGGCCGCCCTGGCCCCTTATGCGCTGTGGTGTGGCTTCGCCACCGTGCTGTCGGCGGCAATCGCCCGGCTCAATCCGGGTGCGCGCGGCGGCAGCTAGCGGCCGGCCCGGGTCAGCGCTCCGCCACCAGGGTGTCGCGGATTTCGCGGCGGAGGACCTTGCCGATCAGCGAGCGGGGCAGGGAATCGAGCACCACCACCCTGCGCGGCACCTTGTAGGCGGTGAGGTTCTTCCGGGCGAATGCCAGGAGCGAGTCCGGGTCGAGGGTGGTTCCCGGGATCGGCACGACGGCGGCCACCACGTCCTCGCCGCCGCCGGGGCGGGGCAGCCCCACCACCGAGACTTCCGCAACGCCGGCGAACGTGGCGAGAACGTCCTCCACCTCGCTGGGTGAGACGTTAAAGCCTCCGGTGATGATCAGCTCCTTGATCCGGTCCCGGATCGTCACGAAGTAGTCGTCGTCCACGGACACGATGTCCCCGGTCCGGAACCAGCCGCCGTCGAGCAGCGCATCCTCGGTCTCCTCCGGACGGTTCCAGTAGCCGGCGAACACCTGGGGCCCGCGGATCAGGAGTTCCCCCTCGTCGCCCGGGGCCCGGTCCAGCGCGGTGTTCTTCGGGTCCACCACCCGGATGTCGGTCAGCGGGAACGGCACCCCGACGGTGCCCGGCTTGCGGGTGGGGCCGAAGGGGTTGCCGATCGCGATCGGGGACGTTTCGGTCAGGCCGTAGCCCTCGATCAGGTATCCTCCTGTGGCCTTCTCCCAGGTGTCCACGGTGGATGCCGGGAGGTTCATGGCCCCGGAGATGGAGAACCGGATGCTTTCGAGCCCGATGCCCCGCCCGGCCGCCGCGGCGGCGATCCGGTCGTAGATGGGCGGCACGGCGGGGAGGAAGGTTGCCGGGGATTTCCTCATCGCCTTCAGCACCAGGTCGACGTCGAACTTGGGGAACAGCACCAGTTTCGCGCCGATGCTCAGCGCAAACGTCATGCAGAGGGTCAGCCCGTAGGCGTGGAACATCGGCAGCACCGCGTACACGGTTTCCCGGCCGTCCTGGAGCCCCGGTACCCAGGCCCTGCCTTGGGCGGCGTTGGCCTGCAGGTTCGCGTGGCTGAGCATGGCCGCCTTGGGCAGGCCCGTGGTGCCGGAGGTGTACTGCAGCACGGCGAGGTCCCCGGCGGCCGGGCGCGGATGCCTTTTCCTGAGCTCGCCGGCGTTGAGGAGCTCCCGCCACGGCAGCACCGGGCGCACCGCGGGGGCCGGGCCGCCGTGCTGGTCGCCTTTGCCCACGGTCAGGGCGGCGCGGGACTTGCGGGCCGCCGTCACGGGAAGCCGCAACGCCAGCCGCTGCGCGAGCGGCATCTCGGGGATCAGCTCGACCGACACGATGGTGCGGAGCCGGACGTCGGCCGGCAGCTGCCGGACCCGCTCCACCGCCTTGTCCCAGACGATCGCGACGACGGCCCCGTGGTCCTCGAACTGGTGGCGCAGTTCCCGGTCGGTATACAGCGGGTTGTGCTCGACCACGACGGCGCCGAGCCGGAGGGCGGCGTGGAAGGCCACCACGTGCTGGGGGCAGTTCGGCATGACGAGGGCCACCCTGTCGCCCGCCTTGAGGCCGAGCTTCTGCAGGCCGGCTGCGGCCCGGCTGATCTGGGTGCCCAGCTCGCGGTAGCTGGTGCGGGCGCCGAAGAATTCCAGTGCGGTCTTCGAGCCGTAGCGGCGCACGGAGCGGTCCATGAGGTCCACCAGCGAACCTTCGGGCAGGGCCGGGCTGGCGGGGACTCCCGGCCCGTAGGAACGGGTCCACGGGCGGTCCGCCCAGCCGCCGGGCCCCGGGCTGCCGGAGGTTGTGCTGCCCGCTGTCCGCGTCGATTTCTTCTTCATGGTCGTTCCTTGCCGCTGGATCCGCAGGGTGGTAGCCGGCCAAACAGCCCGCCGGAAAAGCCTACCCGTGCCGGGGCGGCCGTGCGGCGGCCGCGCCCGTCCGCCGCCTGCGCAGGCTGCCTGCTCCGTCCGGCTCGGGGCCGCGGCCTTCGTGACTTTCGGCCCTAGGGTCGGCTGAGGACGCGGGCGGAAGCTTGGGGGTACATCACGTGCGCGGGCCAGCAGTGATCCTGCGTGTGGATGCAGGTCTTTCCATGCGGAAGCGGGCGCACCATGAAGCATCAGCAGCCGACCCTGCGGTTCCTCGGCGCCACCGACACCGTCACCGGCTCCCGGTATCTGCTGGAGGCCGGCGGCAAGCGGGTGCTGGTGGATTGCGGGCTGTTCCAGGGCTACAAACGCAGCCGCGACCGGAACCGGCAGCCCTTTCCCGTCCCGCCGCACTCCATCGACGCCGTGGTCCTGAGCCACGCGCACCTGGACCACACCGGCTACGTTCCCGCGCTGGTCCGGGACGGGTTCAGCGGGCCCGTCATCGCCACGGACGGCACCACGGACCTCTGCAAGCTCATCCTGCCCGACAGCGGCTACCTGCAGGAAGAAGAAGCCCGGTACGCCACACGCCGGGGATCAACCCGGCACAGCCCGGCACTGCCGCTGTACACCGCAGCCGACGCGGTGAAGTCCCTCAACAGTTTCAAAGTGCGGGATTTCGATGATCCGCTGGACCTGGGCGGCGGCATGGAAGTGACGTTCGTGCCGGCCGGCCATATCCTCGGCGCCGCCCAGGTCCGGGTGCGCGTCGGCCCGCACTCCGTGCACTTCACCGGCGACCTGGGCCGGACGGACGATCCGCTGATGCACCCGCCCCGGCCCCTGGGGCAGACCGACGTCCTCGTCACGGAGTCCACGTACGGCAACCGTGTCCACTCGCCCGTCGACCCCGAACAGCAGCTGGGGGAGATCGTCAGCCGGGTCGCGAAGCGCGGCGGTGTGGTCCTGTTCGCCGCGTTCGCCGTCGGCCGCGCGGAGACCCTGATGCTGCACCTGTCCCGCCTCCGCAGCAAGCACCTGATCCCGGACATCCCGGTGTACCTCAACAGCCCCATGGCCATTGATGCGTCCGGGATGTACCAGCGCCACCCCGAGGAACACCGGCTCAAGGAGCAGGAATACCTGAACATGTACAAACTGGCCAGGCTCACCCGCTCGGTGGACGACTCGAAGCTGCTGAACCTGCGCGGCGGCCCGATGGTCATCATCTCCGCCAGCGGAATGCTCACCGGCGGCAGGATCCTGCACCACCTCGCCGCCTACGGCCCCGACCCGAAGAACGCCGTGGTCCTCAGCGGCTACCAGGCCGGCGGCACCCGGGGCGCCTCCCTCGCAGCCGGCGCACGCGAACTCCGCATCTACGGCGAGGACGTCAAGATCCGGGCGGAAGTGATCCAGATGGAAAACCTCTCGGCGCATGCCGACGCGGACGGGATCATCGCCTGGCTCAGGACCGCAGAGAGGGAACCCCGCATGACCTACATCACGCACGGCGAACCGGAGGCCTCGGATGCCCTGCGGCTGAGGATCAAGCACGAGCTGGGCTGGCGCGCCCGGGTCCCCGAGCACCTCGAAAAAATCACCCTCGAGGACCCGCAGTGACATCCGGCGTCAGGAAATCCCAGGTCCTGGCCGAGATCCACTCCCTGGCCAGGCCGCTGAAAACGGACCGGGACCTCAACGGGCTGGTCCGGCGCGCCGCCGACTGCCGGTTCGTCGCCGTCGGGGAGGCTTCCCACGGCACGCACGAGTTCTACACCTGGCGCGGCACCCTCAGCCGCCGCCTCATCGAAGAAGACGGCTACACGTGGATCGGTGTTGAAGGGGACTGGCCCGACTGCTGGCGGATCAACAGCTGGGTGCGCGGCGAAACGGGGCGGGACCAGGGCGTCCATGCCCTGCTGGCCGGGTTCGGGCGCTGGCCGACGTGGATGTGGGCGAACGAGGAAGTCGCCGCGTTCCTGGACTGGCTGCGGAGCTGGAACCTCGCCCGTCCGGCGGACCGGCGGGTGGGCTTCTACGGGCTGGACGTGTACTCCCTGTGGGATTCGCTCCGCGAGATCATCCGCTGGCTGAAGGAGAACGACCCTGGCGCCGTGCCCGCGGCCCTGCGCGCCTGGGAGTGCTTCCAGCCCCACCACGAGGACCCGCACCAGTACGCCTGGAGCACACGGCTGGTGCCGCAGACGTGTGAGCCCGCCGTGATCGCCCTCCTCACCGAAGTCAGGTACCGGGCCTCGGCCCCGGACGGCCACGACGACGCCGCATTCGGGGCGGTGCAGAACGCCGAAGTGGCGGCGAACGCCGAGCACTACTACCGGATCATGGTCCGCGGCGACCGCCAATCCTGGAATGTCCGGGACCACCACATGGCGGACACCATCGACCGGCTGAGCAGGCACCTCGGACCGGACTCCAAGGGGATCATCTGGGAGCACAACACCCATGTGGGCGACGCCCGGGCCACCGACATGGCCCAGGACGGCCTGGTCAACGTGGGGCAGCTGCTGCGCGAGCGGCACGCCGCGGAGGGCGTGCTGCTGGTGGGGCTCGCCTCCCACCGGGGCGAGGTGATCGCCGCGGACGCGTGGGGGCGCCCGGAGCGGATCCTCCCGGTTCCGCCGGCGCGGCCGCGCAGCCACGAGGACTTCCTGCACGAGGCCCTGGGCGTGGCGTCTGTGCTGGAGTTCGGTGAGGACAGATCCGGGCCGTGGCTTTCCTCGTGGCTTGGCCACCGGGCGATCGGGGTGGTCTACCATCCGGAGCGGGAGCTGGGCAACTACGTCCCCACCCGGATCGGTGACCGCTACGATGCGCTGATCTGGTTCGAACAGACCGCCGCGCTGCGGCCGGTCCACCATGAAGGGCCGCCGCGGGAACCGGAGTTTGAGACCGAGCCGACCGGCTTCTAGCCTGCCGCCTTCCCGTCCGCCGCTTGCGGGGTTGCGGGCCTGCGCAGCATCACGACGGCGGCCGGGACGTACCAGAGCAGCGGCACCAGCCGCAGCGCCGTCGTCAGGCCGCCGGTCGGGGACAGCGGGCCGGCCACCGGCACCAGCGAGAGCACCGAGACGAACGACGCCCCCGCCGCCGCGGCCGCCGTCCAGCCCAGCCACAGCGGATAGGCCCGCAGCCGCAAGGACACCAGCGCGATGGCCAGGAACATCACACCCGCCGGCAGATTCGCCAGGTTCAAGGTCACCAGGCACAGATCGGCGACGGCGGCCGCGACGTCGGGCGGAACGCGGCCCTGGGACGGGAGGGTCAGGGTAATCTGCGCGGCCTGGCCCAGGATGTTCAGGCCCACGGCCAGTGCCCCGGCGCCAAAGGCGATCACCGACACGGTCCCGGGCGCCGGTTCGGCGCACCGCAGGCGCGCCCGGACGAAGCCCAGAAACCAGAGCAGCGCGGCGGAACTGAACACGAACAACAAGCTCTGGGCGAGAATCGGGACGCGGTTCGCCGCCAGGTACTGCGCGTAGCCGGGGTCCGCGGCGTCCGGCCACGGCCCGGTCAGGGCGCTTTCCAGCAGGCCGCCGGCGATGCCCAGGCCGGCGGACAGCAGGCCGCTCACGGCGCCGGTGCAGCGGAACGCGCCGGCGGGCGGGTCAGGATGCCGGGCGGTACCCCGCAGTCCAGCGTTGAGCTCCATGGCCCGAAACTAGGCACCAGGGCAGCCCGGGGTGAGGGGCTTAAGGCCCTAACCGGCGTTAAACCCCGCGGAGCACACTAAATGTGCCGGCGGACTGCAGCGCTGCCGCCCGTGTCATGCGATGCAGGATCCACCGCTCCCGGCCAGGGAGCCGGAAATGGGCGCACCGAAAAGGCGCAAAACCTAAGGTCAGGAATCAGAATGAGCAAACCAATCGTCGTCGGGACTAACGGTTCAGCCGGCAGCGAGGCCGCGCTGGCCTGGGCTCTGGAGCGGGCGGCCGCGTACAAACTGCCGGTCACCATCATCCACGCCGTGGACGACAGGTGGATCTCCCCGGATTTCCAGTACCACGAACTGATCCGGCAAGCGGGCATGGAACTGCTCCAGAAAGCGCAGGCCGACGCCCGCGGGCAGGCGCCCGGCGTGGAGGTGGACATCCAGCTGCGTCACGGCAGCGGCGGCTCCGTGCTGCGGGAGGTGTCCAAGGAAGCGTCCATGGTGGTGGTCGGCGAACACGACAAGCACTGGATGGACGGCGGCCCGCTGACCGACCGTGCCCTGCAGATCGCCTCTGCGGCCGAAATCCCTGCGGCTGTGATCCCGTTGAAGCGCGGGGCCGGGAACAGCGGCGTGGTGGTGGGCGTGGACGGCTCCGAGGAATCCCTGCAGGCGGTGGACTTCGCGGCGTCCGAAGCGGACAAAGGCGGCGACGAGCTCACTGTGGTGCTCGCGTTCCGCCGGCCCTCCCGCTGGGTCGAGAACCAGCTGCCGAAAAGCGGCCTCGCGGAATCCATCCTCGAGGAGGACCGGATTGTCCTGGCCGAGTCGGTCGCCGGCCTGGCGGACAAGTATCCCGACGTCGTGGTCCACCAGCGCCTCGAGACGGACGCCGACCCCGCACGGGCCCTGGTCGACGCCGCCAAGGACGCCCGGCTCCTGGTCATCGGCAGCCGCGGCCGCGGCGGCTTCTCCCGGATGATGCTCGGCTCCACGGCCCACGCCGTCCTCCTCAACGTCCCGTGCCCCACCATCGTGACGCGGGTCCACAAGGTCAAGCACGAGGACTGACGCGCCGCACAAGGAAAGGCCGCGGGGAGGACCCCTGTACTGAAGTGGACCAGCCCGCGGCCGGACCCTTGAGACGGTGCCGGGCCGATGGGAGGATTAAACGGTGGAGCCCTTCTTCGACTTTGCCGGCAACTTCTGGTGGCTCATTTTTCCGCTGAGCGGACTGTTCGGTGGCTGGGCCCGCTCATGGTCCAAGGCCAGCGAACGCCGGCACCGCCGCCGGGTGGAGCTCTACCAGCTCCGCAACCGCGCTGCGGAGGTGGAACACGCCAGCCGGTCCCAGATCCGGCACCTCATGGACAGCCACGACTCCGTCAACCGGCGGTGGCTGGACTACGAGCTTGACGTGGGAAAACTCATCGACTTTCCGGTCATGACCGATGTCCGGGAACCACTCACGGTGGCCTTCCTCCGCGCCAAGCGGCTGGCGGACAGCCTGCGCCCGGACGCCCCGGAAAACATCACGACGGCGGCCGGCCTCGCTGAATACCGCGAGGCCGTGCACAGCTACGAACTGGCCTTTGACGTCGCCGAGCGGGAGGCCCGGCGGATCAAGGACGGCAACTTCACCGGACCGGAACGGGAACGCCTGGCAACGGCCCGGAAGCTGCTGAGGATCGCCTCGGACGCCGCGGCCACCCCCGCGGAACGGCAGACGGCGTACAAGCGTGCACGGCGCGAACTGGACGGGCTGATCGTGCTGCCTGACGCCACCTTGGCAGCGCTGGAGGCCAAGATCGCCGGGATGATCGATGTCGGAAGAATGCCCGGCCTTCCGGGCTGATGCGGCGGCCTTCCCGGCTGACGCGCCCGCCTGTCCGCACCGGCGCTTGTTTTGCCCTGCTGCCTTTCGCACGTACGCTTTAACGCGTCAGGCTGCTTTGCTGAACGCCGCACGTCCTCCCGGAAAATCTTGGATGGCCATCGCCGGCAACGGGGAACGAGACCGCTGACCGTCAACTCTGCAGATTGGGCAACAGGTGGAAATCACCATCATGGTGGCGCTGGTTATAGCGCTGGCACTTTTCTTTGACTTCACCAACGGATTCCACGACACCGCCAACGCGATGGCCACGCCCATCGCGACCGGCGCCATCAAACCCAAAACGGCAGTCGCCCTCGCGGCAGTGCTGAACCTGGTGGGCGCCTTCCTCTCCACGGAGGTGGCCAAGACCGTGTCGGGCGGCATCATCAAGGAAGGCTCGGATGGGGTCCAGATCACCCCGGACATTATCTTCGCCGGGCTGATGGGCGCCATCCTCTGGAACATGATCACCTGGCTGAAGGGGTTGCCGTCGAGTTCCTCGCACGCACTCTTCGGCGGCCTGATCGGCGCCGCCATTGCCGGCATCGGAATCCACTCGATCAACTTCGAGAGCCTCATGCAGAAGGTGATCCTCCCCGCGATTTTCGCCCCGATCATCGCCGGCGGCGTGGCGTACCTGTGCACCCGGCTGGCCTACGCGCTGACGTCCCGCCACGACCCGGAATCGGGCACCAAGCTCACCCAGAAGCGCGGCGGCTTCCGCACCGGCCAGATCTTCACCTCCAGCCTGGTGGCCCTGGCCCACGGGACCAACGACGCGCAGAAGACCATGGGCATCATCACGCTCGTGCTGATCGCCGCGGGCACCCAGGAGCCGGGGACCGGACCGCAGTTCTGGGTCATCGCCTCGTGCGCCTTCGCGATCGCGATCGGCACGTACTCCGGCGGATGGCGGATCATCCGCACCATGGGTTCCGGCCTGACTGAGGTCAAGCCGGCCCAGGGCTTCGCCGCCGAATCCAGCACCGCCTCCGCCATCCTCGCGTCCTCGCACCTCGGGTTTGCGCTGTCCACCACGCAGGTGGCCTCCGGCTCCGTCATTGGCTCAGGCATGGGCCGGCGCGGCACCACCGTCCGCTGGGGCACCGCCGGACGGATCGCGCTCGGCTGGCTCTTCACCCTCCCTGCCGCCGGCATCGTGGGTGCACTCACCGCGCTGCTGGTGATGACCGGCGTCGTGGGCGTCATCATCGCGGCGGCGGCCGGGACCGCCGCCGTGCTGTACATGTTCCTGTATTCCAAGAAGTCCCATGTGGGGCACCACAATGCCGTTGCGGTCGAGGAAGCCGGCCAGGCTGTGCGCTTCCGGAAGAAGAAGAAGAAAGCCATGTCAGCGAGCACGGCCAAGGACGAGCCGAAGGGCGAACTGTAATGAAGTGGCTTGAACTGGTGCAGGTGGCGGGCGCAACGCTCGTCGCGGCAGTGACCGTTGTGGTCCTGTATTCCCTGGGGGTGCGCCTGACCGCGATCGCCGGCGACGTGACGGAACAGAAGCCGGCCTGGCTGCGGCCCCTCGCGTACGTGTGCTTTGGCCTCTGCGGTGCCGCCGTGCTGTTCGGGCTGTACCTGATCATCCCGTACTTCGGCGGATAACCGGCGTACGCTGGGGCCATGGCCGGATTCCAGTATTTCGTCGCGTCCTCGCTGGACGGATTCATCGCCACGGGCGATGACAATCTCGACTGGCTGCTCCAGTTCGACGGGTTCTCCGGCGGACAGGAAAGCTACGACGCCTTTATGGCCGACGTCGGCTGCATCGTCATGGGCGGAGATACCTACGCCTGGCTGCGGAAACACGAACCGCATACCTGGCCGTATCCGGCCACACCGTGCTGGGTGTTCACCCACCACGAATATTCAGTGCCGCAGGGCGCGGATGTGACCTTTGTCCGAGGGCCGGTCGGCGAATTCGTGGAGGACCTGAGGTCCGCCGCGAAAGGCCGCAACGTCTGGATCGTCGGCGGCGGGGTGCTCGCGGCCCAGTTCGCTGACGCGTCCGCCCTGGACGAGATTATTATCTCGATCATTCCCGTCGTGCTGGGCCGCGGCAAAGCGGTTCTGCCGCTGGCCGGTCCGACGGCGCCGCTGGAGCTGGTCTCGTCCCACACCCTGGGCCGCGGCATCGTGGAGCTGCGCTACCGCTTCGGGTCCGGCCCGGCGTAGCGCCGGCGTGGTGCCGGTGTGATCAGGGTGCTATGTCGCGGATCAGGTTCGTGATCCGCGCCGTGGACAGCCGGCGGCCCTGCTCGTCCGTCATCACGATTTCGTGGGTGGTGAGGGTGCGGCCGAGGTGGATCGCCGTGCAGGTGCCGGTCACCGTGCCTGCGGTGACGGCGCGGTGATGCGTTGCGCTGACGTCGATCCCCAGCGCCTGCCGCTTCGGGCCCGCGTGCATTCCGGCGGCAAAGGAACCCAGCGTTTCGGCGAGGACCACGTGCGCGCCGCCGTGCAGGATCCCGGCCACCTGCGTGTTGCCCTCCACGGGCATGGTGCCGACCGTCCGCTCGGGGCTCATCTCCAGGAAATGGATGCCCATCTTCACCACCAGGGCGCCCACGCCGTACTGCCCCAGCCACTCGTGCATCTCCGCGGGAATCCCAGCGGCCGCCAGTTCGGCCGCGTACGGGCCCGGCGTGAAATTGTCCGTCATGGCAACTAGGCTGGCACCTGTGAGCGAAACTACCAAACCGGCCCTTTCCACCCTGTCTTTGAACACTGCAGGGTCTTCCGACACCGCGGCGGACATGTTCCCGGCCCCGGCTGCTGCGCCGGCGGGTGCGGCCAAGCCCGCCCGGAAGTCCGCCCGGGCAGCGGGAGCGGTTTCCGCCACCGAGGCGCCCGTGATTCCCCTGACGGACCAGCCCCGCCTCCTGGTCCTGGACGGGCACTCCATGGCCTTCCGTGCCTTCTTCGCCCTGCCCGCGGACAAGTTCTCCACCTCCACCGGGCAGCACACCAACGCGATCCACGGGTTCACGTCCATGCTCATCAACCTGATCAAGGAGCAGAAGCCCACGCACGTCGCCGTCGCCTTCGACGTTTCGGACGACACAACCCACCGCAAGGCCGAGTACAGCGAGTACAAGGGCGGGCGCAACGAGACCCCGCGGGAGATGAGCGGCCAGATCGACCTCATCGACAAGGTCATGGGCGCCTGGGGCATCAAGACCATCAAGATGCCCGGCTACGAGGCCGACGACATCCTGGCCACCCTCGCCGCCATGGGGGAAAAGGCAGGCTTCGAGGTGCTCCTCGTCTCGGGCGACCGCGACGCCTTCCAGCTCATCACGGACAACGTGTTCGTCCTGTACCCCCGCAAGGGCGTCAGCGACATTCCCAAAATGGATGCGGACGCCATCCAGGAAAAGTACTTCGTCAGCCCCGCCCAGTATTCGGACCTCGCGGCCCTGGTGGGGGAGTCGGCAGACAACCTGCCGGGCGTCCCCGGCGTCGGGCCCAAGACGGCCGCCAAGTGGATCAACCTCTACGGCGGGCTGGAAGGCGTCCTGGAGCACCTTGACTCTATCGGCGGCAAAGTGGGCGACGCCCTCCGCGAGAACGTGGAGGAGGTCAAGCGCAACCGGCGGCTGAACCGGCTCCACACGGACCTCGAGCTCCCGGTGGCACTGGAGGATCTCGCGGACCCGCGGCCGGACCAGGCGGCCCTCGAGGAGCTGTTCGACGCGCTCGAATTCAAGACCATCCGCACCCGGCTCTTCGCCCTCTACGGCAGCGAAGTTACCGAGGCGGAGCGGGAAAGCCTGGACACGCCGGACTTCGTGACCCCGTCGGACGCTGACGGGCTGTCCGCGTTCCTGGCAGCCGGCGCCGGCACCCGCGCGGCCGTCGCCGTCGACGTTGTGCCCGGCCGCATCGGCGAGGACGCCGCGGCCCTGGCCATCGTCCACGACAAGGGAGCCGCGTACATCGATCTCGCCGGCCAGGACGCCGCTGCCGAGAATGTCCTGGCCGGCTGGCTGAAAGATGCGGGTGCGCCGAAGGTCATGCACGGCTACAAGGCGGCCCTCAAGGCGCTCTCCAGCCGCGGTCTGGGCCTGGAGGGCGTGGTGGATGACACCTCCATCTCCGGCTACCTGATCCAGCCGGACCGGCGCAGCTACGAACTCGCCGAACTGGCGCAGCACCACCTCAACATCAGCGTCTCCACGGAGGCGGCCAAGGCCGGTCAGCTCGAGTTGGCGTTCGACGGCGATGACGCCGCCGCTGCGGGCGCCCTGGTGCACGTCGCCGCCGTCGTGCAGGCCCTGAGCCGGTACTTCGAGACGGAACTGGCCGAGCGCAAGGCCCAGGACCTGCTCACCACCCTGGAACTGCCCGTCAGCCGTGTCCTCGCCGACATGGAACTTGCGGGTATCGCCATCGACATGCAGCGCATGGACGAGCAGCTGGCGGATCTGGCCAAGGTCATCGACAACGCCCAGGAGCTTGCCTTCGCGGCCATTGGCCACGAGGTGAACCTTGGGTCGCCCAAGCAGCTGCAGACCGTGCTCTTTGAGGAACTGGGGCTGCCCAAGACCAAGAAGATCAAGTCCGGCTACACCACCGACGCCGCCTCGCTCAAGAACCTGCTGGAGAAGACCGGGCACGAGTTCCTGGTCCAGCTCATGGCACACCGTGAGTCCTCCAAGCTGCGGCAGATGCTGGAGTCGCTGAAGAAATCAGTGGCCGAGGACGGCCGCATCCACACCACGTACGCGCAGAACGTGGCGGCCACGGGACGGATCTCCTCCAACAACCCGAACCTGCAGAACATCCCCATCCGCAGCGAGGAGGGGCGGCGCGTCCGCGGCATCTTCGTGGTCAGCGAAGGCTACGACTGCTTGCTGTCCGCGGACTACTCGCAGATCGAAATGCGCATCATGGCGCACCTCTCCGGGGACGCCGGCCTGATCCAGGCCTACAAGGACGGCGAGGACCTGCACCGGTTCGTCGGGTCCAACATCTTCCACGTGCCCACCGACCAGGTGACCAGTGCCATGCGCTCGAAGGTGAAGGCCATGTCCTACGGTCTGGCCTACGGACTGACCTCGTTCGGCCTCTCCAAGCAGCTGGAGATCTCCGTCGACGAGGCCCGGACCCTGATGAAGGACTACTTCGACCGGTTCGGCGCCGTCCGCGACTACCTCCGCGGCGTGGTGGACCAGGCCCGGATCGACGGCTACACCGCCACCATCGAAGGCCGCCGCCGCTACCTCCCGGACCTCACCAGCACCGACCGCCAGCTCCGCGAGAACGCGGAGCGGATCGCGCTGAACTCGCCCATCCAGGGCTCCGCCGCGGACATCATCAAGCGCGCCATGCTGGGTGTGGCCGGAGCGCTGGCGGACCAGGGCCTGAAATCCCGCATGCTGCTGCAGGTCCATGATGAACTGGTCCTCGAAGTGGCGCACGGAGAGCGTGACGCCGTGGAGAAGCTTGTGACCGAGCAGATGGGCGCCGCAGCGCAGCTGACCGTCCCGCTCGAGGTCCAGATCGGCATCGGCTCCAGCTGGTACGAGGCCGGGCACTAAACCGGCACCGGCGGGGCATTTGGCAGGATTCCTAGGGGGAGAAGCACGTGGCAGAGCAGTACGAGATCAGGCGTTTCACGCCGGCGGCCAAGGACCACCCGGCGTACCCGGAGGCGGTCGCCTGGATGCGGGCCGTAGCCTTCGGGTTCCACGATGCCCGCCGCAGCGACGAGCGGGTCGACAAGGGCCTCGAGATGCAGCGCGCCGACGGGCGCGTGATGACCGGCGCCTACCAGACCGGGCCTGTCGCCGAGCATTCACTCGGTGCCGAGGTGCCGGTGGCGACGTTCGGGACCATGACCAAGACACTGAATGTCGGCTTCGGGCGGCTGCTGGACACCCGTCTGGTGACTGCGGTCACCGTGCGGACCTCGCACCGCCGCCGCGGGCTGCTGCGCCGGATGATGGCCGAGGAGCTGGGGCTGGCGCGACAGGAAGGCCTGGCGATGGCCGCGCTGACCGCCTCCGAAGCGTCCATTTACGGCCGGTTCGGCTTCGGCGTCGCGACGTCGGAGCAGTCGGTCAAGGTGGACACGAGTGCCCGGTTCGTGGTGGACCACACCCCGGTCGGCTCCGTCGAGGTGGCTGATCCCAAGGTGCTCCTGGAGCTGGCCCCGGTGATCTTTGAGCGCCTTCATCGCCAGACGCCGGGTTCCGTGGGCCGGCACGAGTTCTACCGGCAGTTCGCCTCGGGTTCCGTCAGCCGCGATGACGGCGATGACCCGAAGGTCAAGGTCGCCCTGCATTACGGCCCCGACGGCGACGTGGACGGCTATGTGTCCTACAAGTTCGGCGGCTGGTCCAGCACCCCCTACACAATGGAAGTGGTCGACCTGGTGGCGGCCACCCGCGCCGCCTACCTGGAACTGTGGCAGTACCTCGGAGCAATCGATCTCGTCGAACGCGTGACGTGGGACGAGGCGCCGGTGGACGACCCCCTGCCGTGGGCGCTCAAGGATCCGCGCTGCGTGAACGGCTCGGACGCCCGGGACATGCTGTGGCTGCGGGTACTGGACGTGGAGAAGGCCCTGGGCGCCCGGCGCTACTCGTCCGACGGCGGCCTGGTGCTGCGCGTGACGGATACCCTCGGCTTCGCGGCCGGCACGTTCTCGCTCTCCGCGAGCGGCGGGCAACCGGCTGTGCAGGCGGCGGCTGACGGTGTTGAACCGGACCTGACGCTCGACGTCGCGGACCTTGGATCGATCTACCTGGGCGGTGTCTGCCCGGTCACCCTGGCCACCGCCGGGCGGATCACCGAGAACGCACCCGGGGCAGCGCTGACAGCGAAACGCATGTTCGCCGTCGAACGCGCACCGCACTGCCTGACGCACTTCTAGCCCGGCCTGCACCGCGCCGCCGCGCTTTGACCCCCGTTCATCAAAGCGACTAGACTAAACGGGCGTGCACTACGTGTGCGCATTTACAATCCACAAAATCAGGATGACCCGGCGTTGTGCCGTGTTCTGTGCCCGTGTCGCCGACGCGGGCGCAGCGGTTTGCCTGACCGACTAACTATCCACAACGGAGCCCCTACTACATGACCATCACCTCCACCGAGAAGCCCGGTACCCCCGTAGTCGCGATTAACGACATCGGTACCGCTGAGGACTTTCTCGCAGCAGTCGACGCCACCATCAAGTACTTCAACGACGGAGACCTCGTCGAAGGTACCGTTGTCAAGGTCGACCGCGACGAAGTTCTGCTCGACATCGGTTACAAGACCGAAGGTGTCATTCCCTCCCGCGAGCTGTCCATCAAGCACGATGTTGATCCCGGTGACGTTGTCGCCGTCGGCGATCTCGTCGAGGCCCTGGTGCTCACCAAGGAAGACAAAGAAGGCCGCCTGATCCTCTCCAAGAAGCGTGCTCAGTACGAGCGTGCCTGGGGCGACATCGAGAAGGTCAAGGAAGAAGACGGCGTCGTTACCGGTACCGTCATCGAGGTTGTCAAGGGTGGTCTTATCCTCGACATCGGTCTGCGCGGCTTCCTGCCCGCATCCCTCGTCGAGATGCGCCGTGTGCGCGACCTTGCTCCGTACATCGGTCAGCAGATCGAAGCCAAGATCATCGAGCTGGACAAGAACCGCAACAACGTTGTGCTGTCCCGCCGTGCATGGCTCGAGCAGACCCAGTCCGAGGTCCGCTCCACGTTCCTCAACAAGCTGGAAAAGGGCCAGGTCCGTCCCGGCGTCGTTTCCTCCATCGTTAACTTCGGTGCCTTCGTGGACCTGGGCGGCGTAGACGGCCTCGTCCACGTTTCCGAGCTGTCCTGGAAGCACATCGACCACCCGTCCGAGGTTGTCGAAGTTGGCCAGGAAGTCACCGTCGAGGTTCTCGAGGTCGACCTGGACCGCGAGCGCGTTTCCCTGTCGCTCAAGGCTACGCAGGAAGATCCGTGGCAGACCTTCGCCCGCACCCACGCCCTCGGCCAGGTTGTTCCGGGTAAGGTCACCAAGCTGGTTCCGTTCGGCGCGTTCGTTCGCGTTGAAGACGGCATCGAAGGCCTGGTCCACATCTCCGAGCTCGCCGTGCGCCACGTTGAGCTGGCCGAGCAGGTTGTCTCCGTTGGTGACGAGCTGTTCGTCAAGGTCATCGACATCGACCTCGAGCGCCGCCGCATCTCCCTCTCCCTCAAGCAGGCCAACGAGGGTGTCGACGCCGAGTCCACCGAATTCGATCCGGCTCTCTACGGCATGGCCGCTGAGTACGACGAAGAAGGCAACTACAAGTACCCGGAGGGCTTCGATCCGGAGTCCAACGAGTGGCTTGAAGGCTACGAGACGCAGCGCGCCGTCTGGGAGCAGCAGTACGCTGACGCCCAGACCCGCTGGGAAGCCCACAAGAAGCAGGTTGCCCAGCACGCTGCCGACGACGCTGCAGCTGCAACGTCTGGCGAGAGCGACTCCGGCACCACCAGCTACTCCTCGGAGCCGGCTGCTGAGTCCAACGCAGGCGCCGGTACCCTGGCATCTGACGAGGCTCTTGCCGCACTGCGCGAGAAGCTGACCGGCAACTAATTGCCCCAGGTCCCCGGGAGTCCGCTCCCGGAGCCTGGCAGTTGCCAGCCTGAAGTAACGCGGTGAAGGTGGCCGTCCCCCGGGGCGGCCACCTTTCGTTTAAGGACATGCCCATTTTTGGGTTCGGCCGCGGGACATGCTCATTCTTGGGCGCAGTGAGTGGGCATGGTGGGGTTATGTCCAGTGGCGCGGGCCAGGGTGGCGCATGTCCGGTGTGGGTTGCAGGCTGACCGGGGGACATGTCCGACGGCGGCCTGGGCTAGGCAGAGCTGCGGCGTGTGCTTCCGGGCTGAGCGGGTTTCCATCGGGCAGTATTGCCTGATGGATCCGATCAGTGCGGCCAAGGACTTCGTCGCGGAGAGACACCCCGACGCCGTTGCGGCCATTCTTGGGGGCAGCACGGCCCAGGGCCGGAATACTCCCACGTCCGATCTCGACATTGTGGTCCTGTACCCCGACGGCGGCGCCAACTACGCCCGGACGACGCGTCATCGGGGGCAGATTGTTGAGGAGTTTGTCCACACGCCGGCCAGCGTCACCTTCTGGTATGCGCGGGAGCGTGCCGAGCGCTGCGCGATCTTGGGTGACCTCTGCGCCCAGGGGACCATTCTCACCGGCGCAGGCAACGGGCTTGCGGAGTCGTGGCAGCGGGACGCCCGGCGGTACATGCAGCGCGGGCCGGAGCCGCTGACCTCCGAGGAACGTGATCTGCGCCGCTACGAACTGAGCAACTCCCTCGACGACCTGCGGGGCACCGTGCTTCGGGCTGAATCCTTTGCGACGTCCTCCGAGGTGTTCCGGCAGTCGGTGGAGCTCCTGCTTCTCCAGCACGGCAAGTGGCTGGGAAAGGGCAAATGGCTGGTCCGCCGGCTGGAACAGCTGCCCGCTGATGACACTGCCACCGCGCTGCGCGACTGGGCGGGTTCCCCGGAGCACAGCGCGGAGCGTCTGATCCACCTCGCCGCCCGGGTACTGGAGGCCAACGGTGGATACCTGATGGACGGATTCCTTCGCGGCTCGCTTCTTGCCCCCGGCACAGCCCCTTAGCTGTGCGCCGCGCTAAGGCGACCTGACAGTTGGCGCCGGCCCACCATGGGACATGCTCATTCTTGAGCGCCGTGGGTGGACATAGTGGCGTTATGTCCACTGGTGCGGGTCAGGGTGGCGCATGTCCGGTGTGGGGTGCGGAGCTGTGCGGGGGACATGCCCATCCTTGGGCGCCGTGGGTGGACATAGTGGCGCTATGTCCAGTGGTGCGGGTCAGGGTGGCGCATGTCCGGTGGGGGTGCGGAGCTGTGCGGGGGACATGCCCATCTTTGGGCGCCGTGAGTGGACATAGTGGCGGTATGTCCAATGGTGCGGGTCAGGGGGGCGCATGTCCGACGGCGGGGTGCGGCGTGACCGGGGGACATGTCCAGTGGTGGGCGGTCCCAGCAGGGCCCCGAAACTAGCGCAGGGGAATCCTGGCCTTGACCGGGACAGCGGCGGTGAGTGATGCCTCGCCCTCTTCGAACGACGCCCCGGCGGAGCGCAGGAGGGCCAGCGCGGCGGTATTCCCTGCCGTGGTGTCGGCCTCCAGCACGTCCGCGCCGGACGCCGCGGCACGCTCGATCACCAGCCGGAGGGCTTCGTGCGCGATTCCTTTGCCGCGGTGGCTGCGGCCCAGCCAGATCCCGGTTTCCACGGTGCCCGGGCCGGTCCGCCGGAGCCGGATGGAGCCGGCCAGCTTCCCGCCGGCACTGATGGCCCAGCTCTTCTGGTGCGCCGGCCCCTCGAGTCCCGCGGCGGCGTGGTGGTATTCGCGGAACCAGCTGATCCGTTCCGAGTTCCAGCCGGAGGCACTGCCCAGCGGCGGGGTCACCTCGTCGGCGTCCGCGTCCTGGATGGCCACCACCAGCAGCTGCTCCAGGACCTGCTCCGTGACGTCCACGAGGCGGACCGGGGGCTGCGGTACCTCAGGTGAGGGGGACATCGATCCACTCCGTTCCTCCGGGCAGCAGGGCGGCGGTCCCCGCCGACAGCGCGGCGAGCCGTTCACCCGCCCGGGCCAGGTCCGCCGGATGGTCCGGCAGCGCGAGCCTCAGGACTGTAGTCTGCGCCTCGTAAGCGGTTTCGGCCATGACGTAGCCCGCGGCGCGCAGGTCATTCTCCAGCCGGCCGGCGCCGGCGTGAGGGACGCTGACCGTGCAGATCCGCAGCCTGCGGCGCTGCACCAGCGGTGCGCGGTGCAGCGCAGCGGACACGGATTCGGAGTACGCCCGGACCAGCCCGCCGGCACCCAGCAGGATGCCGCCGAAATAGCGGACCACGACGGCGGTCACGTCGCTGAGGTCCGTCACTCCGGGTGCCGTCTCGCGCTTCAGCAGCGCATCGAGCATTGGGATGCCGGCGGTGCCGGAGGGTTCGCCGTCGTCGTTGGAACGCTGGACGTCCCGGTCCGGTCCCAGCACGAACGCCGAGCAGTGGTGCCGCGCGTCGTGGAACTCCCGGCGCAATCCGGCGACCAGCGCACGTGCGCTGTCCTCATCGCCGGTGCGCTGCAGGACGGTGATGAAACGGGAGCGTTTCACCTCGATCTCGTGGCGGAACGCCGGGCCGGCGGCCAGCGTGCTGTACACGGTTGCCCTGCTCTCCGGGAAAACCGCCTCTTCAGCCACCCGATCAGTTTAGTCTGGTGGGGTGCTGAAAATTGGGTTGACGGGCGGCATCGCCTCAGGCAAGTCAGTGGCCGCCGCGCGCCTGCGCGAACTCGGCGCGGTGGTGATCGACGCCGATGCCCTCGCCCGGGAGGTGGTGGAACCCGGCACTCCGGGACTCGCGCAGGTGGTGGACGCCTTCAGCCGGGCCGTCCTGACGCCGTCGGGGGGACTGGACCGGCCCAAGCTCGGCGCCCTCGTCTTCGGTAACCCGGAGCGGCTCGCGGTGCTGAACGGCATCATCCACCCCCTCGTCCGGGAGCGGGCCGCCGCGCTGGCCGCCGCTGCCCCGAAGGGCGCGGTGGTGGTCCAGGACATCCCGCTGCTGGTGGAAACCGGCCAGGGCGCCAATTTCCACCTGGTGGTGGTGGTGGACGCCCCCGGGTCCGTCCGCGTCGAGCGCATGGTGCAGCACCGGCAGATGACTCCGGAGCAGGCCCGCGCCCGCATGGCCGCCCAGGCCTCCCGGGAAGACCGGCTGGCGGCCGCGGACGTCGTCCTGGACAACTCCGGGTCGAAGGAAGAGCTGCGCGACGCCGTCGACCGGCTCTGGAAATTCCGGCTCACGCCCTTCGCCGAGAACCTGGCCCGGCACCGTCTCGCCCACCGCACCGGCGGGCCGGTACTGGTCCCGGCCAACCCGGACTGGCCGGCGCAGGCCGAACGGCTCATGGCACGCCTCCGGGCGGCGGCCGGCCAGGACGTGCTGGCCCTGGACCACGTGGGCTCCACCGCCGTCCCCGGGCTCGCCGCGAAGGACGTGCTGGACCTCCAGCTCGGCGTGGAAAACATGGCCGCCGCGGACCGGATCGCCCCCGTATTGGCCGACGCCGGGTTCCCGGCCTGGCCCGGGACCGCCGCGGACAATCCCAAGCCGCCGCACCCGGACCCCGCGGACTGGGCCAAACGGCTGCACGGCAACGCCGATCCCGGCCGGGCGGTCAACCTCCACGTCCGGGCCGTCAATTCCCCGGGCTGGAGGTTCGCGCTGTGCTTCCGTGACTGGCTGCGCGACGACGCCGCCGCCCGGGCCGACTACCTGGCCGAAAAACGCCGCGCCGCCAAGCTGCACGGCGTCGATAAATCCACCGCGGGCTACGCCGCCGACAAGGAAGGCTGGTTCACGGACTACGCCGCGCCCAGGATGGACGCGTGGGTGCAACGCACCGGCTGGCAGCCGCCGTCGCAAACCACCGGGGCGCCCGGTACCGCCCAAAGCTGAATCAGGGCATCATGTCGCACCCCGGCGGTAGATTAGGTACATGAGTCTTGCCCAGCAGATCAACCGTGTCGTGGCACCCTTCGAGGTCATCAGCGAGTTCCAGCCGGCGGGCGACCAGCCGGCCGCGATCGCTGAACTGACGGAGCGCATCAAAAACGGCGAGAAAGATGTGGTGCTGCTCGGCGCCACCGGCACCGGTAAAAGCGCGACGACGGCGTGGCTGATCGAGCAGGTCCAGCGTCCCACCCTCGTGATGGTGCAGAACAAGACCCTGGCCGCCCAGCTCGCCAACGAATTCCGCGAACTGCTGCCAAACAACGCCGTGGAGTACTTCGTCTCCTACTACGACTACTACCAGCCTGAGGCCTACGTGGCGCAGACGGATACCTTCATCGAGAAGGATTCCTCCATCAACGAGGAAGTCGAACGGCTCCGGCACTCCGCCACCAACGCCCTGCTGACCCGCCGCGACGTGATCGTGGTGGCCACCGTCTCCTGCATCTACGGCCTGGGCACCCCGGAAGAGTACATCGCCGGCATGGTGACGCTCCGCAAGGGCGCCGAGATGAACCGGGACGACCTGCTCCGGAAGTTCGTCGCCATGCAGTACGCCCGCAACGACGTGGACTTCCACCGCGGCACGTTCCGCGTGCGCGGCGACACCGTGGAGATCATCCCGATGTACGAGGAACTCGCCATCCGGATCGAGTTCTTCGGCGACGAGATCGAAAACATCCAGACCCTGCACCCACTCACCGGCGAAGTGCTGCGCGAGGAAGAGGAAATGTACGTTTTCCCGGCCTCCCACTACGTCGCCGGGCCGGAACGGATGGGCCGGGCCATCAAGCGGATCGAAGATGAACTGGCGGACCGGCTCAAGGTCCTGGAAAGCCAGAACAAGCTGGTGGAGGCGCAGCGGCTCCGGATGCGCACCACCTACGACCTCGAGATGATGCAGCAGATGGGCTTCTGCAACGGCATCGAGAACTACTCCTCGCACATTGACGGGCGCGAGCCTGGCAGCGCCCCGCACTGCCTCCTGGACTACTTCCCGGACGACTTCCTGCTGGTCATCGACGAGTCCCACGTCACCGTGCCCCAGATCGGCGCGATGTACGAAGGCGACATGTCCCGCAAGCGGAACCTCGTCGACTTCGGCTTCCGCCTGCCCTCCGCGATGGACAACCGCCCGCTCAAGTGGGACGAGTTCCTGCAGCGCGTCGGGCAGACGGTGTACCTGTCCGCGACGCCCGGCAAGTATGAGCTCGGCAAGGCGGACGGGTTCGTGCAGCAGATCATCCGGCCCACAGGCCTGATCGACCCCGAGGTCATCGTCAAGCCCACCAAGGGCCAGATCGACGACCTCCTGGGCGAAATCCGCACCCGCACGGCCAAGAACGAACGCGTCCTCGTCACCACGCTGACCAAGCGGATGGCCGAGGACCTCACCGACTACCTGCTGGGCCACGGCGTGAAGGTGGAATACCTGCACTCCGACGTCGACACCCTACGCCGCGTGGAGCTGCTCCGCGAACTGCGCATGGGCGTCTTCGACGTCCTGGTCGGCATCAACCTGCTCCGCGAAGGCCTGGACCTCCCGGAAGTGTCGCTGGTGAGCATCCTGGACGCGGACAAGGAAGGCTTCCTGCGCTCCTCGACGTCGCTGATCCAGACCATCGGCCGTGCCGCCCGCAACGTGTCCGGCCAGGTCCACATGTACGCGGACAAGATCACCGACTCGATGGCCCACGCCATCGACGAAACGAACCGCCGCCGCGCCATCCAGGTCGCCTACAACACGGAGAAGGGCATCGACCCGCAGCCGCTGCGGAAGAAGATCGCCGACATCACGGACCAGATCGCCAAGGAGGACGCGGACACCCGCGAGCTCCTCGCCGCCGCCGGCAAGGCCAAGGGCAAGGGCAAGGGCGCCGCCAAGGTCCGCGCCGACGGCCTCGCCGCCGCACCGGCCGAGGACCTGGTGGGCCTGATCGAGCAGCTGACGGAACAGATGCACGCCGCCGCCGGGGAGCTGCAGTTCGAGCTCGCCGCACGGCTCCGCGACGAGGTGGGGGAGCTGAAGAAGGAGCTGCGTCAAATGCAGTCCGCGGGGCACGCCTAGGGTAATGTGGGGCGGACGTAGGGGAGTATCCCAAGCGCTACGATCGTCAACACGCACGGCACAGATGCCCTGCCGGGCGTAGCGGGCGGCCAGGCAGTCCCAGGTACCTCAGTATCGGACGCCGGCCAGCCGGAGAGACTTACACCGCATCGTCACACCCTGCGAAAGGTATCTTCGTGCCCGAACTTCCCGTCTGGTTCGAGATCGGCTCCTTCGTCGTTCTCGGCATCATCCTGGCCATTGACCTGCTGCTGGTCCTCAAGCGACCGCACGAGCCCTCCATGAAGGAGGCCGGCCTGTGGGTGTCGTTCTACATCGCCCTCGCCCTGGTCTTCGCCGGTGCCATGTTCGCCTTCACCGGGCCTGAATACGGCGGGCAGTTCCTCGCCGGCTGGGTCACTGAATACAGCCTCAGTATCGACAATCTCTTCGTCTTTATCATCATCATGGCCCGCTTCTCGGTACCCCGTAAGTACCAGCAGGAAGTGCTGATGGTGGGCATCATCATCGCCCTGATCCTCCGCGGCATCTTCATCCTCCTCGGCGCCATCGTGATCGAACAGTTCAGCTGGGTCTTCTACATCTTCGGCGCCTTCCTGCTGTGGACCGCGTGGAAGCAGGCCCAGGACGACGGGCACGAAGAGGAGGACAAGGAAAACCCCCTCATCGCCCGCATCCGCAAGGTCCTGCCGATGTCGGAGAAGTTCGACGGCGGCAAGCTCCGCACCGTGGTGGACGGCAAGAAGGTCTTCACCCCCATGCTGATCGTCTTCGTGACCATCGGCCTGACGGACCTGCTCTTCGCAGTGGACTCCATCCCGGCCATCTTCGGCCTGACCCAGAGCGCGTTCATCGTGTTCACCGCCAACATCTTCGCCCTGATGGGCCTGCGGCAGCTGTACTTCCTGCTCGGCGGCCTCATGACCCGCCTGGTCTACCTCAAGCACGCGCTGTCCGTGATCCTTGCGTTCATCGGTGTGAAGCTGGTCCTGCACGCCATGCACGTCAACGAGCTGCCCTTCATCAACGGCGGCCAGCACATCGAATGGGCTCCCGAGATCCCGACGTTCGTCTCGCTCGGCGTGATCATCGGCACCATCATCATCGCCGTGATCGCCAGCCTGCTCAGCTCCAAGGCCACCCAGTCCCCGGTGGACGAGCGGCTCGCGGACGATGCGCGCAAGAGCATGAGCGACGCCGAATAACCCCGCGGTTCGGCTAAGCTCGGACCGTGAAAATCTTTGACGCAACAGCAGTGAACAGTACGGCGCTGGACCCCCAACGGGTCCAGCGCCGTACTGTTTGGGTGCTGAGCGCCGCGCAGCTCCTCAGCGGCATCGGCAACGGCGCCAGTCTCTCGGTCGGGTCGCTGCTGGCCGTCCAGCTCTCGGGTTCCAATGCGTGGGCCGGGTCGGTCACCACCACCATGACGCTTGGGGCGGCGGCGGCAGCCCTGCCCCTCGCCGGGCTGGCCGGGCGCCGCGGCCGCCGGGCTTCGCTCATCACTGGCCTGCTCGCCGCCATGGCCGGTGCGATGCTGGTGATCGTGTCCACCGTGACAGGCAGCTTTCCGGTGCTCCTGGCGGCAGCCGCCCTGCTGGGCCTCGGCACCGCCGCGAACCTCCAGGCCCGCTTCGCCGCCGTCGACCTCGCTGCCCCGGAGCACCGCGGCCGGTCCCTGGCGATCGTCGTCTGGGCCGTGACCATCGGGGCCGTCGCCGGCCCCAACCTGATCCGTCCCGGCGCCCTCGTCGGGGAAGCGCTCGGCCTCCCGGCGCTGGCGGGCCCGTTCGTGTTCTCCACCGCGGGGCTGGCGCTGGCGGCCCTGCTGCTGCTGGTCGGCCTGCGGCCGGACCCGCTGCTGCTCGCCGCACGGCTCCGCGCGGGCTCCCCGGCCGAGGCCGCCGCGAAAGGCACGTCAGCTGCCCGACGGCGGCACGGACTCCGTCACGGCCTGCGCGCCATCCAGGCCTCGCCGCGGGCACGCCTGGCCCTTCTCGCCGTGATCGCCGCCCACGGCTGCATGGCAGCTGTCATGTCGATGACGCCCCTGCACCTGCAGCTGCTGACCGAGGGCCCGCTGGCGGGCATGCCGGACGGGCACGCCCACGCCGCCAGCACCGACGTCCTGGTCCTGATCGGGTTCACCATCTCGCTGCACATCGCCGGGATGTACGCGCTCTCGCCGGTGATGGGCTGGCTGACGGACAAGGTGGGCCGGCTGCCGGTCATCCTGCTGGGCCACGGGCTGATCCTGGTCTCGGTCCTCGTGGCCGGCTTCGGCCAGTCCCAGCCTGCCCTGGTGACGGTGGGGCTGGTGCTGCTGGGCCTCGGCTGGTCCGCCGCCACCATCGCGGGATCCACCCTGCTCGCGGAAAGCGTCGGCGCCGACGACCGGGTCCTGGTCCAGGGCGTCTCGGACACCATGATGGGGATTGCCGGCGCGGTCGGGGCGGGGTTCTCCGGCCTGGTGATGAGCGGGGTGGGCTACCAGGGCCTGAACCTGGCGGCGGCCGCCGTCGCCGTGGCCGTGCTGGCCGCCGCCCTGGGCGCTGCCGCCCGGGACCGCAGCACCCCGGCCCCGGCCTAGGGACGGACGGAGCGGGTCAGCCCGAGAAGCCGCGCGAAGATGCCCTCGCCGTCGTCGGCGATGCCGTCGTGGTGGAAGTCCGCCGACTCCCAGACCTGCAGGCCACGGACCGCCGCGGCTGTTTCGAGGGAGAGTTCCCGGTCCACGTAGATGTCCTCGGTGTACACGGCCGCGGCGGCCGGCACCGAGTTGCGTGCCAGCTGCTCCGGATCGTACAGGGCCGGCCAGTCGGCCTTCTCGGCGAGCAGCAGGGCAACGTTCTGCAGCGGCCGGAGGGCCGGGTCCTGCTCGAAGTACCAGGGGTAGACCATTTCACCGGTGAGCAGCGGCTCCGGGGCTTCGGGGGAGAACTCCGGGAAGTCCTGCAGCACCCGCCAGGCGGCCCAGTCGGTGGGTTCACCCTGGCCGTAGATGGATTCGTGCATCAGGGCATACAGCGGGTTGGCCGAACGGGACACCAAGCCGCGGACCTGCTCCAGGAAGGCGTCCGAGAGGCGGTCCCCGGAGGGCGTGGCGACGAAGGCGTCCTCCAGCAGGTGGTGCAGGGCATCCACCCGGGTGTTGCCGCCCAGGAAGGAGCCCACCATCTGGAAACGTTCCACGGTGAGCCGGCCGCCGTCGGGCAGGAACTCCTCCGTGTCGCGCAGGTGCCGGGCGATCCGGGTGACCGCCGCACGGTCCTCGGGGTACCGGGCGAAGTATTCAGCGTTGCGGGCGGCCACCCGCTGGAACGTGGCCTGGTAGACCCGGTCCGCCGGGCCGGCCAGCGGGGCGAGGCCTCCGGTGATCAGCACTTCCCGGAGGCCCTCCGGGGCGAACGAGAGGTAGCTGAGCGCGCAGAAGCCGCCGTAGCTCTGGCCGTAGACCGTCCATGGTCCGGATCCGAGGGCCAGGCGGATGGCCTCCGCGTCGGCCACGATCGAATCCGCCCGGAAGTGCGCCAGGTACTCGGCCTGGTCGGCGTCGTTGCCCCGCAGCGGAAGGGTGTTGCGGTCGATCGCGGAGGACAGCCCGGTGCCGCGCTGGTCCAGCATCAGGATGCGGAAGTCCCTGGCCGCGGCCTTGCTCCAGCCGCCCAGGGACGGGAGGCGGTTGCCGCGCCCGCCCGGGCCGCCCTGCAGGTACAGGAGCCACGGGAGCCGGGCTGCTTCCTCGTCGCTGTGGTCCGCGGAGACGTACTCTCGGGCAAAGACGGTGATGGTCTCCCCGGGCACACCGTCGCCGGTGAAGTGGTCCAGCGGCACTTCGAAGTAGTGCTCGGCGGTGCGCATTCCGCGGTATTCGTGCCGGGCCTTGACCGTGTGCGGCACCGTCGGCCGGGCAGCCTCCAGCAGGTCCGCGGCGCCGGAGCCGGTCATGGGGAGGTCCGCCCCGGGCACGGGCCGGTCAGCCACGGGCGGGCACCTCCCGGGCGCCGGCCTGGATGCCGGGAGTGCCGAAGGCTTCCAGCGCTTCGCCGGTGAGGCGGAATGTGGACCAGTCCGACATCGGGTTGGCGCCCAGTTTCTTGTAGAAATTGATGGAGGGCTCGTTCCAGTCCAGGACGCTCCACTCGACGCGCGCGTAGCCGCGTTCCACGGCCGTCGCCGCCAGGTGCTGGAGGAGGGCCTTGCCGTGGCCTTCGCCGCGGGCCTCGGGACGCACGTAGAGGTCCTCCAGGTAGATGCCGTGGACACCTTCCCAGGTGGAGTAGTTCAGGAACCAGAGCGCAAAGCCGCGCACCTCGCCGGCCTCGTTTTCGGCCATCGTCGCGTAGACCCGCGGGTGCTCGCCGAACAGGACCCCGGTGAGCATCTCGGGGGTGTTCCGGACGGCGTCCGGCTCCTTCTCGTAGATGGCCAGATCATGGATCATCTGGAGGATTGCGGGGACGTCGTTTGCCGTGGCGGGCCGGATTACACTCATTGTCCGAGTTTACTAGCCCGCCCGCAGCCGCCCCGCAGCGGCCTCGCCCGGTGCAGCCTTCTCCTGCGACACGGTTCCTGTCCTGCGCGGCGCAGAAGTCCTGGCGCGGCGGGTGTACCGGCGCGCAGGGCACTTGGCGCGTCGCGCAGCACGATCCGCGGCGCCGGGCACCATCCGCAGCGCCGGGCACTAAGCGCGTCACCCAGCACCATCCGCGTCGCCTGACCCGGTTCGTAGCGCCGGGCACGAAGCGTGTCGCCAGGTGCCCTGACCCCCGGCGCGGACTACTCCTGCGACGCGGTTCCTGTCCTGCGCGACGCAGAAGACCTGGCGCGGCGGGTGTACCGGCGCGCAGGGCACTTGGCGCGTCGCGCAGCACGATCCGCGTCGCCGGGCACCATCCGCAGCGCCGGGCACTAAGCGCGTCACCAGGCCCGCCGACCCCGGTGCGGCCTTCTCCTGCGACGCGGTTCCTGTCCTGCGCCGCGCAAAAGTCCTGGCGCGGCGGGTATACCGGCGCGCAGGGCACTTGGCGCTTCGCGCAGCACGATCCGCATCGCCGGGCCCGAACCGTGTCGCCGGGCCGCGGGCGGCTACAGCCGGTTGACGTCCGTGACCCGCACGACGGCGGTGCCGGTCTCGTCGGACGCGGCCAGGTCCACCTCCGCGGAGATGCCCCAGTCGTGGTTGCCGGCCGGGTCCTCGAAGATCTGCCGGACCTTCCAGGCCCCCGGCTCCTCGCTGATGATCAGCAGGCCCGGGCCGCGCGCGTCGGGGCCGGTGCCGATGTCGTCGTGCTCGTCGAAGTAGTCATCCAGTGCGTCCTCCCAGCGCTCAGCGTCCCAGCCGGAGCCGGCATCGAGCTCACCGAGGGCGGTGGCGTCCTCATCCGCGAACAGCTCCACCCGGCGGAACATCTCATTGCGGACCATCACGCGGAAGGCGCGGATGTTGGAGGTGAGCGACGGCGGCGGGGGCGGGGGAGCGTCGTGCGGCGTCGGGGCCTTCCCGGACGTGAGCTCCTCCCACTCGTCCAGCAGGCTGGAGTCCACCTGGCGGACCAGTTCGCCGAGCCAGGCGATGAGATCCGCCAAGTCCTCGCGGAGGGCGTCCTGCGGGACGGTCTGACGCAGCGCCTTGAAACCGTCGGCCAGGTAGCGCAGCACGATCCCCTCGGACCGGGCCAGACCATAGAACTGGACGAACTCGCCGAAGTTCATCGCCCGCTCGTACATGTCGCGGACCACGGACTTGGGGGCCAGCTCGAAGTCGCCGATCCACGGGGCGGCCCGGCGGTACACGTCAAAGGCCTCGCCCAGGAGCTCCGCGAGCGGCTGCGGGTAGGAGACCTCCTCCAGCATGGCCATGCGCTGGTCGTAGTCGATCCCGTCGGCCTTCATCGCGGCGATGGCCTCGCCGCGGGCCTTCTTCTGCTGCGCGGAGAGGATCTGCCGGGGTTTCTCCAGGGTGGACTCGATCACGGACACCACGTCCAGGGCGTACGACGGCGACTCCGGATCCAGCAGCTCCAGCGCGGCAAGCGCGAAGGGGGAGAGGGGCTGGTTCAGGGCGAAGTTGGCCTGCAGGTGCACGGTGAGACGGACGGTGCGGCCGTCCGGGCCCTGCTCGGAGGCCGGGATCCGCTCCACCACGCCGGCGGCGAGGAGTTCCCGGTAGATGCCCAAGGCCTTCTTCATCAGCTGCAGCTGGGAGGAGCGGGGCTCATGGTTTTCGGTCAGCAGGCGGCGGGCGGCCGCAAACGGGTCACCGGGCCGTTCCATCAGGTTCATCAGCATCGCGTGGGTCACGGTGAAGCTTGAGACCAACGGGTCCGGGACGGACTCCACCAGCCGCTTGAAGGTGGGCTCGCCCCAGGACACAAAGCCCTCCGGCGGCTTCTTCTTGACCACCTGGCGGAGCTTCTTCTGGTCGTCCCCGAACTTGGCGGTGGCCTTGGCCATCGCCTTGACGTTCTCCGTGACGTGCTCCGGGGCCTGCACCACCACGGTGCCGGCGGTGTCGTAGCCGGCCCGTCCGGCGCGTCCGGCGATCTGGTGGAATTCGCGGGAGTTCAGCAGGCGGGTGCGGACGCCGTCGTACTTGCTCAGCGCGGTCAGCAGCACCGTCCGGATGGGGACGTTGATGCCCACCCCAAGGGTGTCCGTGCCGCAGATGACCTTGAGCAGTCCGGCCTGGGCCAGCTGCTCCACGAGGCGGCGGTATTTGGGCAGCATGCCGGCGTGGTGGACACCAATGCCGTGCCGGACCAGCCGGTTGAGGGTCTTGCCGAACCCGGCCGCGAACCGGAACCCGGCAATCAGCTCCGCGATCTTGTCCTTTTCCTCACGGGTGCAGACGTTGATGCTCATCAGGTTCTGCGCCCGGTCGATCGCCTCGACCTGGCTGAAGTGCACCACGTACACCGGGACCTGCTTGGTGGCGAGAAGCTCCTCCAGGGTCTCGTGGACCGGGGTCTGCTCGTAGTAGTAGTGCAGCGGGATGGGCCGCTCCATGGAGCTGACGGTCGTCGTCGGGCGTCCGGTCAGGTCGGTGATCCCGGCCTCGAAGCGGCTGACGTCGCCCAGGGTGGCGGACATCAGCAGGAACTGCGCCTGCGGAAGTTCCAGCAGCGGCACCTGCCAGGCCCAGCCGCGCTGCGGGTCGGAGTAGAAGTGGAACTCGTCCATGATGACGGCGCCAAGGTCGGCGGCCGCGCCCTCGCGGAGGGCGATGTTGGCCAGGATCTCGGCGGTGCAGCAGATGATCGGTGCGTCCTGGTTGACGCCGGAGTCTCCCGTGATCATCCCCACGTTCTCCGCGCCGAAGATCTCGCACAGCGCGAAGAACTTCTCCGAGACCAGGGCCTTGATCGGCGCGGTGTAGTAACTGCGCTGCCCGCGGGCCATGGCTTGGAAGTGGACGGCGATGGCGACAAGCGACTTCCCCGACCCGGTGGGGGTGGCCAGGATGACGTTGGAGCCGGAAGCCAGCTCCATGATGGCCTCGTCCTGGGCGGTGTACAGGGCCAGGCCGCGGGTTTCCGTCCACTCGACGAACCGGGTGTAGAGCTCGTCCGGGTCGAGGCCGGCCGTTCCGGGGACGCGGGCTGCCGGGGCGGGGAGCTGATCAACAAGTTTCATTGCTCCCCAGCTTAGTGGCCGCGCCGCAGCACCCGTTCCTTGGTCGCCGTCCTTGCCGGGGATAGGCTTCGGGACGTTGCATCGTTGCCGGTGACTGGAGGAACGCATGAAGTGGGACCCCGCCAAGTACGTGCAGTTCGGGGACTACCGGGACAGGCCGTTCTTCGACCTGACCGCCCGCATCCACGCGGACGCCCCGCGGCACGTCGTGGACCTGGGCTGCGGCCCCGGCAACCTGACAGCCACCCTCGCCGAGCGCTGGCCCGCGGCACACGTCACCGGACTGGACGCGTCGCCGGAGATGCTCGCCCGGGCGGAGGTGCACGCCGGCCGGCTGCCCAACCTGTCCTTCGGCCAGGCAGACATCGCCGGCTGGATGCCCGCGGCCGGGACGGACGTTGTGGTCACCAATGCCGCCCTGCAGTGGGTTCCCGGCCACCGCGGCATGCTCGCCCGCTGGCTGGAAGCCCTCAGGCCGGGGGCCTGGTTCGCGCTGCAGGTGCCCGGGAACTTCAACGCCCCCTCGCACACCCTGATGCGCGGTCTCGCTGAGTCCGCGGCGTGGGCGGACCGGCTCGCCGGGGTGCTGCGCCACGACGACGTCACCGGCGGCCCGGAGGAGTACCTGAACATCATGCTCGACGCCGGCTGCGATGCGGACGCGTGGGAGACCACGTACAGCCAGCTCCTCCCCGGCGAAAACCCCGTGCTGGAATGGGTGCGCGGCACCGGGCTCCGGCCCGTGCTTGCCGCCCTGTCCGGGCCCGACGCCCGCGCATTCGAAGCCGACTATGCGGCGCGGCTGGCCGAGGCCTACCCGCCCGGCCCGCACGGCACGGTGTTCCCCTTCCGCCGGGTCTTCGCCGTGGCCCGCAAAAGGGAATGAGCCGCGCCCGCTGATTCGGCGGCCGGCGGCGGGCCGGCCGGCGCATGACAGCGAAGCTTGGTGTGATCGTGCTTACAATGACCGGGCAGCGTGGGGGCGGCTGCATCGGCGAACCCTGATCCGTGCCCTGTACAAGTGATGGAGGTCCGGTGCTTATAGGCCTGATGGGCCGGCTGCTGGCTGCCCGCAAGGGGACCGTGCTGGCCATCGTCCTCCTGCAGCTGGTGCAGACCACCGCCAACCTCCTCCTCCCCACCCTGAACGCGGCCATCATCGACGACGGCGTGGTGCGCGGCCAGGTCCCGGCCATCCTGCAGCTGGGGTCCTGGATGGCCGCGGTCGCCCTCGTGCAGGTCGCCGCTGCCATCGCCGCAGGCTACCTCGGCGCCGTCGCGGCCATGGAACTGGGCCGGCAGTTGCGCGGGGAGCTGTTCGCCAAGGTCCAGTCCATGTCATC
Source organism: Arthrobacter sp. EPSL27 (assembly GCF_001512305.1). Taxonomy (GTDB): domain Bacteria; phylum Actinomycetota; class Actinomycetes; order Actinomycetales; family Micrococcaceae; genus Arthrobacter. The sequence goes on along the minus strand of NZ_LNUT01000005.1, from coordinate 721,372 downwards.
CCAGGAGGTGGGCGCTTTCGGCGCCGCCAGCCTGGTGACGCGGGCCACCAACGACGTCACCCAGATCCAGAACCTGACCGTGCTGGTGTTCACCATGCTGGTCGCGGCGCCGGCGATCTTTGTCGGCGGCATCCTGCTGGCCATTCACCAGGACATCGTCCTGTCCGGCATCGTGGTCGCGGTGGTTCCCGCGCTCGCGGTCATCATGGCACTGATTGTCCGGAAGCTGGTGCCCCTGTACCGCCAGGGCCAGGACCTGATCGACCGCGTCGGCCGGGTGCTGCGCGAACAGATCATCGGCGCCAACGTCATCCGAGGCTTTGTGCGGCAGGGCCACGAGATCCGGCGCTTCGACGCCGTCAACAAGGACCTGACGCAGAACAACCTGCGGTCGGCGCTGCTGGTTGCCGGGATGATGCCGCTGATCATGCTGGTGGTGAACCTGTCCTCCGTCGGGGTGGTCTGGTTTGGCGGGCACCGGATCCAGTCCGGCCAGATGCGGCTGGGCGCGCTGACAGCGTTTATCGCCTACATCCTGCAGATCCTGATCGCCATCATGATGGCCATGTACGTCTTTATGACGGCCCCCCGCGCGGCGGCGTCCGCCGAACGGATCCAGGCCGTCCTGGATACGGTCCCGGCCATCACGGACGGCACCGGCGGCGTCGCCCCCGAGGGCCACGACGTGGAGTTCACCGACGTTTCCTTCGCGTACCCCGGCGCCGAGGCCCCGGTCCTCGACGGGGTCAGCTTCACGGCCGTGTCCGGAACTGTGACGGCGGTCATCGGCGCCACGGGCAGCGGGAAGACCACCCTGCTGAACCTGCTGCCCCGGTTCCTGGCCGCCACCGGCGGGACCATCAGCATCGGCGGCGTCGATGTGCGCACCCTGCCGCTGGACGCCCTGCGGCGCCTCACCGCCGTCGTGCCCCAGCATTCCTACCTGTTCACCGGGACCGTCGCCGCCAACCTCAGAATGGGCGCCCCGGCGGCGACGGACGAGGACCTCTGGCGGGTGCTGCGCAGCGCGCAGGCCGAGGACTTCGTCCGGCGCCTGCCGCTGGGACTGGAAGCGCCCGTCAGCCAGGGCGGCACCAACTTCTCCGGCGGCCAGCGCCAGCGCCTGTGCATCGCGCGGGCGCTGCTCCGCGAGGCGCCCGTGTACCTGTTTGACGACAGCTTCTCCGCCCTGGACTACGGCACGGACCGCCGCCTCCGCGAGGCGCTGGCGCCGCTGCTGCGCACGGCCACCGTGCTGGTCGTGGCCGAGCGCGTCGCCACGATCGTGGACGCGGGCCTGATCCTGGTGCTCGAGGGCGGCCGGGTGGTGGCGCAGGGGACACACCGGCAGCTGATGGAATCCTCGCCGAGCTACCGGGAAATCGCCGCCTCCCAGCTGGTGCTGGAGGAGACCCGGTGACCCCGGAGCAGGCGCTCGACGCTGAAACAGCCGCTGGAATAGAGGCCGGAGCCGAGGCGCCCGCGGCCCGCGACGCCCGGGACCAGCCCCTGGTGGACACCCCGTCCGGCGGCCGCAACCAGTCCCTCCCGGTTGTGTCCCCGGAAGAACCACCGAAGGGCGCCCGCATCCACTGGCGCACCGCGCGGCGGCTGCTCGGACTGCTGCGGCCCTCGAGGTGGCGGATGGCCGGAGTCATCGCCGCCACATGTGCGTTCGTGGCCCTCAACGTGGCGGCGCCGAAACTCCTGGGGGACGCCACCGACGTCGTGGTCGCCGGGGCCGTCGGCGGAAACTTCAACCAGGCGGAACTGGCCGCGCTGCTGGCACTGGTGTCCGTCCTGTACCTGGGCGCCTCGGTCTTCAGCTGGATCCAGGGCTCCCTGACCGCCGTCGCCGTGCAGGGCCTGGGCTACGGACTGCGGGCTTCGGTGGAACGGAAGCTGCACGTCCTGCCGTCCAGCCACTTTGACGAACAGCACCGCGGCGACGTGCTGAGCCGCGCCACGAACGACGTGGACAACGTCGCCCAGGCCCTCAACCAGCTCCTCAACCAGCTGATCATGTCTTTGCTGATGCTCACCGGGGCCCTCGCCATGATGCTGTGGCTTTCGCCGGTCCTGGCCGTGATCGCGCTGGTCTCCGTCCCGGTGTCCACGCTCATCACTGTCCCCGTGGCGCGGAGATCCCAGGCCCACTTCACCGAACAGTGGGCGGGCACCGGAGATCTGCACGCCCGCCTCGAAGAGTCCGTCACCGGCCATGAGGTCCTCAAGGCCTTCGGCCGGCAGGAGGAAGCCGCGGCGGCCTTCAGGGAAGGCAACGACAAGCTGTTCCGCGCCAGCGCCCGCGCGCAGTACGTCTCCGGCGTCGTCCAGCCCCTCATGGTGTTTGTGTCCAACCTCAACTACATCGCCGTCGCCGTCGTCGGGGCGCTCCAGGTGCTGGCCGGAGCCCTGACCATCGGCGGCCTCCAGGCCTTCGTCCAGTTCAGCAGGCTCTTCAGCCAGCCGATGGGACAGATCGGCGGCATGCTGACCCTGGTGCAGTCCTGTCTCGTCTCGGCCGGCCGGGTCTTCGAGCTCCTGGATTCGCCGGAGATCGAGGCGGAGGACGCGCCGCAGCCGGCCGGGAAGCCGACGGACCCGGCAGCCGCGGCGGCCGCGGCGGCGGCGGCGCTGGCCCCCCAGGGCGGTTCCGGCAGGGTCGTCTTCGACCATGTCAGCTTCGGCTACAGCCCGGGATCACCGGTGGTCCAGGACCTCTCCTTCACAGGGGAACCCGGGCAGACGGTGGCGATCGTGGGCAGCACCGGGGCCGGGAAAACCACCGTGGTGAACCTCCTCATGCGCTTTTACGACCCGGACTCCGGCCGGATCACGGTGGACGGCGCCGACACCACGGAAATGTCCCGGGATGAACTGCGGGCCCGGATCGGCACCGTCCTGCAGGACGCCTGGCTCTTCACCGGCAGCGTCCGGGACAACATCGCGTACGGGCGCCCGGACGCCGGCGACGACGAGATCGCCGCAGCGGCCCGGGCCAGCCACGTGGACCAGTTCGTCCGGGCCCTGCCCGGCGGGTACACCACCATGCTGGGCAACGACGGCGACTCTCTCAGCCGCGGGCAGCGCCAGCTCATCTCCATCGCCCGGGCGCACCTGGCGGGCCGGAACATCCTGGTCCTGGACGAGGCCACCAGTTCCGTCGACAGCCGCACCGAAGCCCAGATCCGGCACGCCATGCGGGAGCTCCGGCAGGGCAGGACCAGCTTCGTGATCGCCCACCGCTTGTCCACCGTCCGCGACGCTGATCTAATTCTGGTCATGGACCACGGACGGATCGTTGAACAGGGCACCCATCAGCAGCTGATGGCCAAGGGCGGGCTCTACCTGAAAATGTACGAGGCACAGTTCGCCCGCCGCGAACACCGCAACGACGTCCGGGAGCCGGGGGAGTGAGCGCCGCGGAAGCCTCGGCAACGCCCTTTCCCGGGTCCTGGCGGCCCAACCCTGGCAGCACCGTTCCGCTGTTCGAACAGCTCCGGCTCAACATCATCGAGCGCGCCGACAAGGGCAGCCTCGCCCCCGGGACCCGGCTCCCGGCCGTCCGGGCCCTCGCCGTCGAACTCGGCGTCGCACCCCACACCGTGGCCCGCGCCTACAAGGAACTGGAGGCCGCCGGTATCGTGCTGACCCAGGGCCGGAACGGCACGGTGGTGTGCGCCCGGGACGAGGCCTGGAGCTCGCTGTCCGCCGCCGCCGCCGAATTCGCCGCCTCCGCCAAGGCCCGCGGAGCGAGCTTCGCCGAAGCCGTGCAGCTGCTCGCCGCAGCGTACGACCGGGAGTAGCGCCGGGCTAACACACAGGGACGGATTTCCTGCCCTGGGACACAGCTTGGAATATATATTCGAAGAAGTTTTCGATTAGCATTGATAGCGTGCCTAAAGCCGTAGCTGAAGATCCAGCCGTTGATGACCAGACCGCCGCAATGGCGGAAAGCGCAGGCCCGAGCGACTCCGCAACACCGGGGCGGGCCATCGATACCCGCCCCGCGGTGACACGCCCTGACATGTCCCGCCTTGTAGTCAAGGGCGCGCGCGAGCACAACCTGCGCAACGTTGACCTCGACCTGCCGCGCGACTCGATGATTGTGTTTACCGGGCTCTCCGGCTCGGGCAAGTCCTCCCTGGCCTTCGACACGATCTTCGCCGAGGGACAGCGCCGGTACGTCGAATCGCTCTCCGCCTACGCCCGGCAGTTCCTCGGCCAGGTGGACAAGCCCGACGTCGACTTCATCGAGGGCCTCTCACCCGCGGTGTCCATCGACCAGAAGTCCACCAGCAAGAACCCGCGCTCCACCGTGGGCACCATCACCGAGATCTACGACTACATGCGCCTCCTGTGGGCCCGCGTCGGGCGCCCACACTGCCCCGTCTGCGGCGAGCCCGTCACCAAGCAGACCCCGCAGCAGATTGTCGACCAGCTCATGGACCTGCCGGAGGGCACACGCTTCCAGGTGCTGGCCCCCGTGGTCCGCGGCCGCAAGGGCGAGTTCGTGGAACTCTTCAAGGAACTCACGGCCAAGGGCTACTCGCGGGCCCGGGTCGATGACAAGCTGATCCAGCTGAGCGATCCGCCCAAGCTGGGAAAGCAGTTCAAACACACCATCGAGGTGGTGGTGGACCGCCTGGTGGTCAAAGACGGCATCAGCCAGCGCCTGACCGACTCGGTGGAGACCGCCCTGGGCCTTGCCGAGGGCCGCATCCTGGCCGAGTTCGTCGACCTCGACGCCGACGACCCGGAACGGATCCGCGCGTTCTCCGAGCACCTCGCCTGCCCCAACGAGCATCCCCTCGCGATCGACGAGATCGAGCCCCGCTCGTTCTCCTTCAACAACCCCTTCGGCGCCTGCTCCGCCTGCAGCGGCATCGGCACCAAGCTGGAGGTGGACGAGGAACTCATCATCCCCAACGGGGACCTGTCCCTCGCGGAGGGCGCCATCGCGCCCTGGTCGCTGGGCACGGCCACCACCGAGTACTGGAACCGCCTGCTGGGCGGGCTCGCCAAGGAACTCGGGTTCTCGATGACCACCCCGTGGGACAAGCTCTCCCACGACGCCCGCCAGACCGTGCTGCACGGCAAGGACCACAAGGTGGTGGTGCAGTACCGCAACCGCTTCGGCCGGGAACGCAAATACAGCACCGGCTTCGAGGGTGTCATCCAGTACATCCACCGCAAGCACCTCGAAACGGACTCGGACTCGGCCCGGGACCGTTACGAGGAGTACATGCGGCAGATCCCGTGCCCGGCCTGCAACGGCGCACGCCTGAACCCGGCGTCGCTCTCGGTGCTGATCAACGGCAAGTCCATTGCCGAGGTCGCCGCCCTGCCGATGCGCGAGTGCGCGGACTTCCTCGACAACCTGGTCCTCACCGGCCGCGAGGCCCAGATCGCCCACCAGGTCCTCAAGGAGATCCAGGCCCGCCTGACCTTCCTGCTCGACGTCGGCCTCGAGTACCTGAACCTGGAACGCCCGTCCGGCACCCTGTCCGGCGGCGAGGCCCAGCGCATCCGGCTGGCCACCCAGATCGGCTCCGGCCTCGTGGGTGTGCTCTACGTCCTGGACGAACCGTCCATCGGCCTGCATCAGCGGGACAACCGCCGCCTCATCGAGACGCTCACCCGGCTGCGGGACCTCGGCAACACCCTGATCGTGGTCGAACACGACGAGGACACCATCCAGGAAGCAGACTGGGTGGTGGACATCGGACCGGGCGCCGGCGAACACGGCGGCATGGTGGTGCACTCCGGTTCCTACAAGGAACTGCTCGAGAACACCGAATCGCTCACCGGCGACTACCTGTCCGGCCGGAAACAGATCGCCGTCCCCAAGAAGCGGCGCAAGTACGACAAGAAGCGCGAGCTCAAGGTCATCGGTGCCAAGGAGAACAACCTCCTGAACGTGGACGCAGCCTTCCCGCTGGGCCTGCTGACCGCAGTGACCGGCGTCAGCGGCTCCGGCAAGTCCACCCTTGTCAACGAAATCCTCTACAAGGTCCTGGCCAACAAGCTCAACGGCGCCAAGCAGGTGGCCGGGCGTCACAAGTCGGTCCAGGGCCTGGAGCACCTCGACAAGGTGGTCCACGTCGACCAGAGCCCCATCGGCCGCACCCCGCGGTCCAACCCGGCCACCTACACGGGCGTCTTCGACAACATCCGCAAGCTCTTCGCCGAGACCACCGAGGCCAAGGTCCGCGGCTACCTGCCGGGCCGGTTCTCCTTCAACGTCAAGGGCGGGCGCTGCGAGGCCTGCTCCGGCGACGGCACGCTGAAGATCGAAATGAACTTCCTGCCCGACGTCTACGTGCCCTGCGAGGTGTGCCACGGCGCCCGGTACAACCGCGAGACGCTCGAAGTCCACTACAAGGGCAAGACCATCGCGGATGTCCTGAACATGCCGATCGAGGAAGGCGCGGAGTTCTTCGCGGCCTTCACGCCCATCGCCCGGCACCTCCGGACCCTGGTGGACGTCGGACTCGGCTACGTCCGGCTTGGCCAGCCCGCCACCACGCTCTCCGGCGGCGAGGCGCAGCGGGTGAAGCTCGCCGCAGAGCTGCAGAAACGCTCCAACGGGCGCAGCATCTACGTCCTGGACGAGCCCACCACGGGCCTGCATTTCGAGGACATCCGGAAGCTGCTCCTGGTGCTCCAAGGCCTTGTGGACAAGGGCAACACCGTCATCACCATCGAGCACAACCTCGATGTCATTAAGAGCGCGGACTGGATCGTGGACCTCGGTCCCAACGGCGGGTCCGGCGGCGGCCGCGTCATCGCCACGGGAACGCCGGAACAGGTCGCCAAGTCCAAGGAAAGCCACACAGCGGCCTTCCTGGCCGAGATCCTCGCCTGAGCACCGCCGGTGCGGTGCCTGCGCTGCAGGCATCGCACCGGCGTCGGCACGACCTCCGGGGAGATATATTCCGGTGCCGGCATGCGAGTTTCTGGCATCCGCCTACTCGTGAGAAACTAGGCCGGTGACGCAAACAACAGTGCCCGTGATCTTCGACCTGGACGGCACTCTTGTCGATCCGGCCGGCGGGATTTCGGACGGAATCGCAGCGGCCCTCACAGAGCTCGGACTCGGCATTCCCGGCAAAGACCGAATGGATGCCATGATCGGCCCGAAACTCAGCCACGCCCTGACAGACATTGCCGGTGTCCCGGCGGAACAGCTCGACGACGCGATCCGGATCTACCGTGCGCACTACCTCAGCACCGGCATCGGCCAAAGCCGGCTCTACCCGGGCATCCGGGCCCTGCTGGAGTCCTTCGCCGACGCCGGCCGGCCCATCGCCGTGGCCACCCAGAAACCCGAAGGCATCGCCCGGACCGTCCTCGAGCACCACGGCATCGCCGCCCTGTTCCACACCATCCGAGGCTCGGCCGCGGATGAGGCAGCGGCCTCCGGCGTGCCGTCCGGGAAAACCGAAATTGTGGCCGCTGCCCTGGCCGACCTCGCCACCGTGCACGGGCTCAAGACCCGGCACGCCGTGATGGTGGGTGACCGGGCGCAGGACGTGGCCGGAGCCGCAGCCAACGGCCTCGACTGCATCGGCGTGGCCTGGGGCTTCGCGCCGGACGGTGAGCTGGACGCGGCCGGAGCCGTGGAAATCGTGCACAGCAGCACCGCCCTCCATGACACCATTGCCCGGCGGGATGCGGCCCACGCCTCCACCGCCAGCCCGGACCTGACCACGACGGCCCTGAACGAGGTGCACACCCATGGCAATGTTTGATGCGATCCGCTGGACCACGCGGGGCCTGGTCACCACCACCTGCCGGCCCACGGTCATCGGCCTCGGGAACGTGCCCAAGGAGGGCCCGTTCATTGTGGCGCCCAACCACCTGTCCTTCCTGGACAGCGTGATCGTCCAGGCCCTGATGCCCAGGCCGGTCGCGTTTTTCGCCAAAGCCGAGTACTTCACCACCGGCGGGGTCAAGGGCAAGGTGATGAAGTCGTTCTTCGAGGCGGTTGGCTCCATTCCAGTGGAACGCGGTGAACAGGCCGCCAGCGTCCAGGCCCTCAAGACGTTGCTGGAAATCCTCGACTCCGGCCGCGGCGTCGGGATCTATCCGGAGGGCACCCGCTCCCGGGACGGCATCCTCTACCGCGGACGCACCGGCGTCGGCTGGCTGGCGCTGACCACCGGTGCCCCCGTGATCCCGGTCGGCCTGATCGGGACCGAGAACCTGCAGCCCGCGGACAGCAAATCGGTCAAGCCGCAGCACTTCACCATGAAGGTCGGCGAGCCGCTGTACTTCGACAAGACCGGCCCGGACCACTCCCTGCCCGCGCGCCGCCAGGCCACGGACCGCATCATGGACGCCATCGCCGAACTCAGCGGCCAGGAGCGCTCCACCAGCTACAACCAGAGCAAGGTCACCGACTAGCAGGCCTCCCTGGCCGCCCGGGGCGGCGGCCGGGACCTTGGCCAACGGCTTAATGGTCCCGGGCACCGCCGGGCCCTCAGTAGACTTAATCTGTGGCAGATCCAGCGAGTTACCGACCCCAGACGGGTGAGATTCCGACCAATCCGGGCGTGTACCGCTTCCGCGACCCGCACGGCCGGGTCATCTACGTCGGGAAGGCCAAGAACCTCCGGTCCCGGCTGAACTCCTACTTCGCCAACCCGGCAGGACTGCTGCCCAAGACCTACGCCATGGTCCATACGGCCAGCAATGTCGAGTGGACCGTAGTCGGCAGCGAGCTTGAATCGCTCCAGCTTGAATACACCTGGATCAAGGAATTCAAGCCGCGCTTCAATGTGATGTTCCGGGACGACAAGAGCTACCCCTACCTTGCCGTCTCGCTGGGGGAGAAGTTCCCGCGGGTCCAGGTGCTGCGCGGCGAACGGCGCAAGGGCACCCGCTACTTCGGCCCCTACACGGCCGGGGCCATCCGGGACACCATGGACACCCTCCTGCGCGTCTTCCCGGTCCGCAGCTGCAGCGCCGGTGTCCTGAAGCGCGCCGAGGCCAGCGGCCGGCCCTGCCTGCTCGGCTACATCGACAAGTGTGCGGCACCCTGCGTGGGCCGCATTTCGGCCGAGGACCACCGCGCCCTGGCCGAGGACTTCTGCACCTTCATGGGCGGGGAAGCCAAGCCGTTCGTCACCCGGCTGGAAAAGGACATGGCCGCCGCCGTGGCGGAACTCGACTACGAGCGGGCCGCCCGGATCCGGGACGACATCGTCGCGCTCAAGAAGGTCTTTGAACGCAACGCCGTGGTCCTTGCCGAGGGCACGGACGCCGACGTCTTCGCCCTGCACGAGGACGAACTCGAAGCAGCCGTGCAGGTCTTCCATGTCCGCGGCGGCCGCATCCGCGGCCAGCGCGGCTGGGTGGTCGAAAAGGTCGAGGACACCACCACCCCGGACCTCGTGGAGCACCTCCTCCAGCAGGTCTACGGCGAGGAGGTCGGGCTGCAAGGACGGCTGCCCCGCGAAGTCCTCGTCCCCGTGGAGCCCAGCAACGACGCCGAGCTGGCCCAGTGGCTCAGCGGACTCCGGGGAGCCCGGGTGGACATCCGGGTGCCCCGGCGCGGCGACAAGGCCACCCTGCTGTCCACGGTCCGGGACAACGCCGAGCACGCGCTGAAGCTACACAAGTCCCGCCGCGCCGGGGACCTGACCATGAGGTCGCAGGCGCTCCAGGAGCTACAGGAGGCGCTGGAGCTGCCCGTCGCCCTGCTGCGGATCGAGTGCTTCGACATCTCCCACGTCCAGGGCACCAACGTCGTCGGCTCCATGGTGGTGGTGGAGGACGGCTTGCCCAAGAAGTCCGACTACCGGAAGTTCTCCGTCACCGGCGCCGCCGCCACGGACGACACCGCCGCCATGCACGACGTGCTGACCCGGCGGTTCCGGAACTACCTGCAGGAGCAGGCCGTCCAGGCCGACGCCGCGCGGCAGCCCGGCCACCAGGCCATGCTCACCGCCGCAGCGGACGCCGCGGTGGCCGGGCCGCCGTCCGCCGCCGCGGACAATCTGCGCGCCGACACCACCACCCCTGCCCCGCGGGCCAAGTTCGCCTACCCGCCCAACCTGGTGGTGGTCGACGGCGGCAAGCCCCAGGTCAACGCGGCGGCCCGCGCCCTCGCCGAGCTGGGCATCGACGACGTCTACGTCGTGGGGCTCGCGAAGCGCCTGGAGGAAGTGTGGCTGCCCGACAGCGATTTCCCCGTCATCCTGCCGCGCGCCTCCGCCGGGCTGTACCTGCTGCAGCGCATCCGCGATGAAGCCCACCGCTTCGCGATCTCCTTCCACCGGCAGAAGCGCGGCAAGGCCATGACCGTCTCGGCGCTGGACGGGGTCCCCGGCCTGGGCGACTCCAAGCGCAAGGCCCTGCTGGCCGAGTTCGGCTCGGTCAAGAGCATCAGGGCCGCCACCGCCGAGGAACTCACCGGGGCCAAGGGGATCGGCCCGTCGCTGGCCGCCGCGATCGTGCGGCACTTCAGCGACGATGCCAACACGGCCACCGTCCCCGCCATCAACATGACCACCGGTGAAGTCCTCGAGACTTAGCTAGCACCGGGAAACTTGGTTAGGGTAAGGACGTGGGAAGCGGCCGCGGCCACGCGGCAGCACAGCACAGCAGCACAACAGCACAGCAGAACGGGGCTTCACTGATGGCAGAGTCGACCGCAGGATCCGGGACGGAACCGGACGGGACGGAACCGGACGGCATGACGCCGGTCAAACCCGTTGAGGCCGAACTGCTGGTGGTGACCGGCATGTCCGGCGCCGGCCGGAGCACCGCAGCCGACGCCCTGGAGGACCACGGCTGGTACGTCGTGGAAAACCTGCCGCCGCAGATGCTGGGCACGCTCGCTGAGATCGTGTCGCACGCCCCGGGGTCCATCTCCAAGCTCGCCGTGGTGATGGACGTCCGCAGCAAGGAACTCTTCGCCGACATCCGCACAGCCCTCCGCAACCTCGAAACCAGCGGCGTGGGCTTCCGGGTCCTGTTCCTGGACGCGAACGACGACGTCCTGGTCCGCCGCTTCGAACAGGGCCGGCGGCCCCACCCGCTGCAGGGCGGCGGCCGGATCCTGGACGGCATCGCCGCCGAGCGGGAACTGCTGCACGAACTGCGCACCTCCGCCGACATCGTCCTGGACACCTCCGCGCTGAACGTCCACGGCCTCGCCACGGCCATCACCGAACTCTTCAGCGAAACCGGGCCCGTGGCCCTCCGCCTGAACGTGATGAGCTTTGGCTTCAAATACGGGCTTCCCGTCGATGCGAACTTCGTCGCCGACGCGCGGTTCATCCCCAACCCGCACTGGGTTCCTGCACTCCGGCCGCACACCGGCCTGGACAAGGACGTCAGCGACTACGTGCTGGAAGCGCAGGGCGTCAGCAACTTCGTGGAACGCTACGTCCTGGCCCTCGAACCGGTCCTGGACGGGTACCGCCGGGAAAACAAGCACTACGCGACCATTGCCGTAGGCTGCACCGGCGGCAAGCACCGCTCCGTCGCGGTCGCCGTCGAACTGTCCCGCCGCCTCGCGCAGTACCCCCGCGTCACCGTGACCACCACCCACCGGGATCTGGGCCGCGAGTAATGGCGCTGCTCACCGGGCCCCTGCCGCTCGTCCCCGCGGCAAGTTCGTCCTTCGCGAGCCAGCAGGACAAGGGGCCGTCCGTCGTCGCGCTCGGCGGCGGCCACGGACTCTCCGCCTCCCTGTCCGCCCTGCGCCTGCTCACCTCGGAGCTGACCGCCATCGTGACGGTCGCTGACGACGGCGGCTCCTCCGGGCGGCTCCGCGAGGAGTACGGCGTCCTGCCGCCCGGCGACCTCCGGATGGCGCTCTCCGCGCTCTGCGACGATACGGACTGGGGCCGAACGTGGCGCGACGTCATGCAGCACCGGTTCGCTCCCGGCAAGGGCCGCGGCGGCTCCCTGGACGAACACGCCATGGGCAACCTGCTGATCGTGACGCTGTGGGAACTCCTCGGCGACACCGTCGCAGGCCTCAAATGGGCCGGCGCGCTGCTCGGCGCCCGCGGGGAGGTCCTGCCGATGTCGAGCGTGCCGCTTACCATCGAGGGCCAGGCCCGCGTGAGCGCGCCGGACGGGACCACCGCGCTCCAGACCATCACCGGACAGGCAAAGTGCGCCGTCGCCGGCTCGCTGGAGCACGTCCGGCTCCTGCCGGAGAACGCCCCCGCCTGCATCGAGGCGCTCACCGCGATCGAACTCGCCGACTGGGTCATCCTGGGCCCCGGCTCCTGGTACACGTCCGTGCTCCCGCACCTCCTGCTGCCCGAAATGCGCGAAGCGCTCTGCAGCACGGCCGCCCGGCGCTGCCTCACCATGAACCTCGCCACAGACACCAAGGAAACCGTCGGGATGACCGCCGCGGACCACCTGCGGGTCCTCCGGGAGTACGCGCCGGAGTTCACGATCGACGTCGTCCTGGCCGATCCGGCGTCCGTGGCCGACCGCGCCGACTTCGAACAGGCGGCCGGGATGCTCGGTGCCGAGGTGGTGTTGGGTAAAGTGGGGGCGTCGAACCGCCGGCCGATCCACGACCCGCTGCGTCTGGCAACGGCGTACCACGACATTTTCGGGAACAGGTAGGAAAGGTGCCATGGCACTGACAGCATCAGTCAAGGAAGAACTTTCCCGGCTGGACATCAAGAAGTCCTCGGTCCGCAAGGCTGAAGTGTCCGCCATGCTCCGGTTCGCCGGGGGACTCCACATCATCTCGGGCAGGATCGTGATCGAGGCCGAGGTGGACCTCGCCTCCACCGCGCGGCGGCTCCGCGCCGCCATCGCCGAGGTCTACGGGCACCAGAGTGAAATCATCGTCGTCTCCGGCGGCGGCCTGCGCCGCGGCAGCCGCTATGTGGTCCGCGTGGTGCGCGACGGCGAGGCCCTCGCCCGCCAGACCGGCCTGCTGGATGCCCGCGGCCGGCCCGTCCGGGGCCTGCCCTCCGTGGTGGTGAACGGTTCCGCCGCAGACGCCGAGGCAGTCTGGCGCGGCGCCTTCCTGGCCCACGGGTCCCTCACGGAACCCGGCCGGTCCTCCGCCATGGAGGTCACCTGCCCCGGCCCGGAGTCCGCGCTGGCCCTCGTCGGCGCCGCCCGCCGGCTGGGAATCCAGGCCAAGGCCCGCGAGGTCAGGGGAGTGGACCGCGTGGTGATCCGCGACGGCGATACGATTGCCGCGCTGCTGACCCGGATGGGCGCCCATGATGCGCTGATGGTGTGGGAAGAGCGGCGGATGCGCAAGGAGGTCCGCGCCACCGCCAACCGGCTGGCCAACTTCGACGACGCCAACCTGCGGCGGTCGGCGCAGGCCGCGGTGGCCGCCGGCGCCCGCGTGGACCGTGCCCTGGAAATCCTGGGCGACGACGTCCCGGACCACCTCAAATACGCCGGCGAACTCCGGGTGGCGCACAAGCAGGCCAGCCTCGACGAACTGGGCCGCCTGGCCGACCCCGTCATGACCAAGGACGCCATCGCGGGCCGGATCCGCCGGCTCCTGGCGATGGCGGACAAGCGCGCCCAGGACCTCGGCATTCCCGGCACGGAAGCCAATGTGACACCTGAAATGCTGGACGAGTAGCCTTCCCCGAAGGAACACCGGCAGAATCGGATCGGACCGGTGGGAATACCTTGGGGGGAGCGGAGGCTATGCCCACTGGATCCCGATCCACAGACTTCCGGATGCCAGCCATCCGGATGCACAATCCGAGAGTTACCAAAACGGACAACCTGTCCACGACATTGGAGGACTTTGTGACCGAGTACGTACTGCCAGAACTCAGCTATGACTACGCAGCGCTGGAGCCGCACATTTCCGCGCGGATCATGGAGCTGCACCACAGCAAGCACCACGCCGCCTACGTGACCGGTGCCAACAACGCCCTGGCCCAGCTGGCCGAGGCGCGCGAGAAGGGCGACTTCGCCAACATCAACCGCCTCTCCAAGGACCTCGCGTTCCACACCGGCGGCCACATCAACCACTCCGTGTTCTGGAACAACCTGTCCCCGGACGGCGGCGACAAGCCCGAGGGTGAGCTGGCAGCCGCCATCGACGACGCCTTTGGCTCCTTTGACGCGTTCCGCGCCCAGTTCAGCGCCGCAGCGCTGGGCCTGCAGGGCTCCGGCTGGGGCTTCCTGGCCTACGAGCCCATCGGCGGGAACCTGGTCATCGAGCAGCTCTACGACCAGCAGGGCAACGTCGCGCTGGGCACCACCCCGCTGCTGATGCTGGACATGTGGGAGCACGCGTTCTACCTGGACTACGTCAACGTCAAGGCTGACTACGTCAAGGCTTTCTGGAACATCGTGAACTGGGCCGACGTCGCCAAGCGTTTCGACGCCGCCCGCAAGAACGCCACCGGCCTCATCACGCTTTAAGCCACGTCCGGGCCATCGGGGCAGCTCTGCCGGGCAGATGTTAATCTGCACGTAACAAAGCTCACATTTGCCGCCGTCAGGCTCGAATGCTGGACGGACTGCCCCCGCACTTGCGGGGGCAGTCCAACTTAAACGTAAGATAGGTCACGGAAGGCGGTTAGCCTTCAGCAATGAGGCTGGTCGCCCTCCGATCTGTAAATCATCTCTGCCCAATGGCGTGCGGGATCTGTTAGTTGGCTTGAGCGCCTTCAACTAGTCGTGCTCGCGAGAGCACCAAGGAGACTGAAAACGTGACCACCCGTATTGGTATCAACGGCTTCGGCCGTATCGGCCGCAACTACTTCCGCGCCGCACTTGCCCAGGGGGCAGACCTCGAGATCGTCGCCGTCAACGACCTCACCAGCCCGGAAGCCCTGGCCCACCTCTTCAAGTACGACTCCGTGGGCGGGCGCCTGCAGGAGAAGATCGAGGTCAAGGACGGCAACATCGTCGTCGACGGCAAGACCATCAAGGTCCTCGCCGAGCGCGACCCGGCCAAGCTGCCCTGGGGCGAGCTGGGCGTCGACATCGTGATCGAATCCACCGGCTTCTTCACCAAGGCCGCCGATGCGCAGAAGCACATCGACGCCGGCGCCAAGAAGGTCCTGATCTCCGCACCGGCCTCGGATGAGGACATCACGATCGTGATGGGCGTCAACGACGGCCTCTACGACCCGGCAGCCCACCACATCATCTCCAACGCCTCCTGCACCACCAACTGCCTCGGCCCGCTGGCCAAGGTGGTCAACGACGCCTTCGGCATCGAGCGCGGCCTGATGACCACGGTCCACGCCTACACCGCCGACCAGAACCTCCAGGACGGCCCGCACAAGGACCTCCGCCGCGCCCGCGCCGCCGCCATCAACATGGTGCCGACCTCCACGGGTGCCGCGAAGGCTATCGGCCTGGTCCTGCCGGAACTCAAGGGCAAGCTTGACGGCTACGCCATCCGCGTACCGGTCCCCACCGGCTCCGCCACGGACCTCACCGTCACCGTCTCCCGCGAGACCACGGTCGAGGAAGTCAACGCCGCCCTCAAGGCAGCCTCCGAGACCCCCGAGCTCAAGGGCCTCCTGACCTACACGGACGAGCCGATCGTGTCCTCGGACATCGTCGGGGACCCGGCGTCGTCCATCTTCGACTCCGGCCTGACCAAGGTGATCGGCAACCAGGTCAAGGTTGTTTCCTGGTATGACAACGAATGGGGCTACTCGAACCGCCTCGTCGACCTCACGGAGCTTGTCGCAGCCAAGCTGGGCTAGGGTAAGACACATGACATTCCACACCCTCAACGAACTGATCGCTGATGGTGTCCGCGGGCGGTACGTTCTGGTCAGAAGCGACCTGAACGTGCCGCTCGACGGCTCTACAGTGACTGACGACGGCCGCATCAAGGCCTCCCTGCCAGTGCTGTCGAAGCTCACGGACGCCGGTGCCCGCGTGCTGGTGACAGCACACCTTGGCCGCCCCAAGGGCGCGCCCGAGGACAAGTACTCGCTCAAGCCCGCCGTGGCGCGGCTCGCCGAGCTGGCCTCCTTCAAGGTTTCCCTGGCCGATGACACTGTCGGCCAGTCCGCAGCCGCGGCCGCC
This sequence comes from Arthrobacter sp. EPSL27, assembly GCF_001512305.1. Taxonomy (GTDB): domain Bacteria; phylum Actinomycetota; class Actinomycetes; order Actinomycetales; family Micrococcaceae; genus Arthrobacter. The sequence goes on along the minus strand of NZ_LNUT01000005.1, from coordinate 705,349 downwards.
GGCGCGCTGCAGGACGGCGAAGCCCTCGTCCTGGAGAACGTGCGCTTCGACGCCCGGGAGACGTCCAAGGACGACGCCGAACGCGGCGCGTTTGCCGACGAGCTCGTGGCCCTGACCGGGGACAACGGCGCATTTGTGGATGACGCCTTCGGCGCCGTGCACCGCAAGCACGCCAGCGTGTACGACGTCGCCCGGCGCCTGCCGTCGTACCAGGGTGACCTGGTCCGCACGGAGGTCGAGGTGCTGCGCAAGCTCACCACCGACACGCAGCGGCCGTACGTTGTGGTCCTCGGCGGATCCAAGGTCTCGGACAAGCTCGCGGTCATCGACAACCTGATCGGCAAAGCGGACACGATCCTGGTCGGCGGCGGCATGCTGTTCACCTTCCTCGCGGCCGCAGGCCACAAGGTCGGCGGAAGCCTGCTCGAGGAGGACCAGATCCCCGTCGTGCAGGACTACCTGAAGCGCGCCGCGGAGGCCGGAACCGAGTTCGTGGTCCCCACCGACGTCGTCGTGGCTGCCAAGTTCGCCGCCGACGCGGAGCACGAGACTGTGCGCGCCGACACGATCGAGGACAGCAGCTTCGGTGCCGCGGGCATTGGCCTGGACATCGGACCGGAAACGTCCAAGGCCTTCGCCGAGCGGATCGCCGGCGCCAAGACCGTGTTCTGGAACGGGCCAATGGGCGTCTTCGAGTTCCCGGCTTTCGCCGCAGGCACCCGGGCCGTCGCCCAGGCACTGACCGACACCGGCGCATTCACCGTGGTGGGCGGCGGCGACTCCGCCGCGGCGGTCCGGACCCTCGGCTTCGCCGACGACCAGTTCGGGCACATCTCCACCGGCGGCGGCGCCAGCCTCGAGTACCTCGAAGGCAAGGACCTTCCCGGCCTCAGCGTCCTGGACCGCTAGAACCTCCGGCCGGCAGGGCGCATCTTCCCCGGAACGGGGCGCCCTGCCGGCTGTTCCACTGCTACGACCTTTTGGAGACCACGTGACTACGTCAACCAACGGCACCTTCGACCGCACGCCCTTGATCGCAGGCAACTGGAAGATGAACATGGACCACGTCCAGGGCATCACCCTCCTGCAGAAACTCGCGTGGACCCTGTCCGACGCCAAGCACGACTACAGCCGAACCGAGGTTGCGGTCTTCCCGGCGTTCACCGGCCTCCGCGGCGTCCAGACCCTGGTCCAGGGCGACGAACTGAAGATCGTGTACGGCGGCCAGGACCTCTCCCCGAACGACTCCGGCGCCTTCACGGGCGACATCTCGGGGCAGTTCCTCGCCAAACTGGGCTGCAGCTACGTCCTGGTCGGCCACAGCGAACGCCGCACCATCCACCACGAGACCGACGACGTGCTGAACGCCAAGACCAAGGCGGCTTTCCGGCACGGCCTCACCCCCGTGCTCTGCGTCGGCGAAGGGTTGGAGATCCGCCAGGCCGGAACCCACGTGGACCACACGCTCGCCCAGCTGCGCGCCGGCGTCGAGGGACTGACTCCTGAGCAGGCCGCCGAACTGGTGGTCGCCTATGAGCCGGTGTGGGCCATCGGGACCGGCGAGGTCGCGGGACCCGACGACGCCCAGGAAATGTGCGCCGCCATCCGCGCCGAGCTGTCCACCCTCTTCGGCGCCGACGTCGCCGGCAAGACGCGCCTCCTCTACGGCGGCTCGGTCAAGGCCAACAACGCTGCCGCGATCCTCAAGGAACGCGACGTGGACGGACTGCTGGTCGGCGGTGCCAGCCTGGACGCCGCCGAGTTTGCTAATATTGTCAGGTTCGAGAGTCACCTGCTGACGGATTAGTCCGGACACCGTCGTGGCCCCCGCAATCCCCTCTTCTGAAAGGCCGTCGTGGACGTTCTTCATGTCATCCTGCAGGTCCTCCTGGGCATCACCAGCCTCCTGCTGACCCTGCTCATCCTGCTCCACAAGGGCCGTGGCGGCGGTCTGTCCGACATGTTCGGCGGCGGCATGAGTTCCGGACTGAGCTCCTCCGGCGTGGCCGAGCGGAACCTGAACCGATTCACGATCATCCTCGGCATCACCTGGGGCGTGGTCATTGTCGGCCTCGGCCTGATGATGCGGTTCACCGGCGGCGGCGACTCCTAACCGGTCCCCGGCACAATTTCATAGGGGTCCTAGGACCCTCCCCGGCATCGGGAACTCCGACCTACACTGTGGCTGATTGCACGCGCTTTCCGTCCGCCAAGTAGCCAGGAGTTCCCGATGTTGCATTCTGCCTCCGGTTTCCGGGGCATCCGCGTAGGAGCCACCGAAGGGGCCGCGCCGCGCCACGAGCCGCTCGACGGCTCCGCCGTCCGCACGCCCCGCATCCGCGTCACCTACCAGTGCGCCAAGGGCCATGAGACCGCGCTGGTCTTTGCCCAGCTGCCTGACGAACAGATCCCCGGTGTCTGGGACTGCCGGCGCTGCGGCGGGACCGCCACCCGGGACGAGGCACAGTTCGCCCTCGAGGAAGCCCCCGTGGAAGGGTTCAAGAGCCACCTGGAATACGTTAAAGAGCGGCGCTCCAGCCAGGATGCCGAAGACGTGCTGGCCGGAGCGCTGGAGCGGCTGCGGTCCCGGCGGGGTGCCCCGCCCGCCTAGCGCGGCCGGCCCGGGACCGGGCCGGCCGCCCGCTAACTAAGTCTCGCTGGATCAGCCCTTGCGGACCAGCTGCTGCGGGACCCGTGCCGCCGCGTTCTCGTCGATCAGCCAGAGGGTTTCCTTCCGTCCCCGCGGGCCGGCGGCGGGCACCTGCACCGGATTGGCGCCGGCGAGGGCCAGCCCCACGGCGCCTGCCTTGTCGTCCCCGGCCACCACCATCCAGATTTCCGCGGCAGTGTTGATGGCGGGCAGCGTGAGGGACACCCGCAGCGGCGGCGGCTTGGGTGAGTTCCGGACCCCCACCACCGGGAGGGTTTTCTCCCGGATCCCGGCCTGCTCCGGGAAGAGGGACGCGACGTGGGCGTCGGGTCCCACCCCGAGCAGCACGATGTCGAAGCGGGGGAGCGCGGCCGGGTTCTCCGGACGGTCATCGGACATGTCCGCGGCGTGTTCCGCCGCCGCTGCCTCGCCGAGCCGGCGGGCATAGTCGGCGGCCGCTTCCTCGGGCGTGTCAAAGTCGTCGGTGGAGCCGGGCTCGTGGATCCGCGCGGGGTCCGCGGGGATCCGCGAGAGCAGCGCCTCGCGCGCCTGGAGGGCGTTGCGCTCCGGGTCGTTGGCTGCGAGGAACCGCTCGTCCCCCCACCAGAAGTTGACCTTGGACCAGTCGACGGCGGGGGACGCCGGCGATTCCGCCACGGCCTTGAGCGAGCCGATGCCCATCGACCCGCCGGTAAGCACCACCGTGGCCTCGTCGTGTTTGTCCTGGATGTCCACCAGTTTCGTGATCAGCCGGGCCGCGATCGCGGCCATAAGGACGGTCGAGTCAGGATGGATGCTTACTCTGGGATCAGCGCTCACTGGGACGGACACTCCTTAGATTGGTACGGGGCAGTCCAATAGTAATCACTTCGCCGAACACTTCGTCCGGATCGAGGCGGCGCAGCTCCTCGGCCAGGCAGTCCTTCAGGCTGCGGCGCGGCAGCGAAATGCGCTGCGCCGGCTGGCCGGGCTGCGTCAGTTCCGCCACGGTGAGCCCGGGCCGGAACAGCTGGACGTCGCCGCCCGTCCGGGTCAGCCGCACCCGCCGAATGCCCGTTCCCGCGGGGTCCGCCACGATTGTCACGGGGGCATCGAGGGCCAGGGTGAGCCACGCCGCCAGCAGGATAGTGCTGGGCGAGTCGGAGGCGCCCTCGACAGCGACGGCGGTGACCGGTGAGTCGTCCACCTGGTCCAGGGCCGCCGCCAGCTGGATCCGCCAGTTGGTGAGGCGGGTCCAGGCGAGGTCGGTGTCGCCCGCCTTGTAGGTGCGGCGGATGTTCTCCAACGCGCCCTGCGGGTCGGATTCGTTGGCGGAGTCCGTGATGCGGCGGTGCGCGATCTGTCCGATCGACGTCTCGCAGGCGTTTCTCGGTGCCCCGTGCGGCCACCAGGCCACTATCGGCGCGTCCGGGAGGAGCAGGGCCGCCACGAGGGATTCGCTTTCCTCCGCGAGTTCGCCGTAGCCGCGCAGCAGGATCACCTCGGAGGCGCCGGCGTCGCCGCCCACGCGGATCTGCGCATCCAGCCGGGTCGGGGCTTCGGCCCCGGCGTCGGCGAGGACGATGATCCGGCAGGGATGCTCACGGCTGGCCTCGTTGGCCGCCTCAATGGCTTCCTCTTCCAGGCCGGACTTGGTGACGACCACCAGGGTCAGCACCCGGCCAAGGGCTATCACGCCGCCCTGCTCGCGCAGGGCCATGATCTTCTTGGAGATCTTAGAGGTAGTGGTGTCGGGAAGATCTACGATCATGGCCTTCTCCAGGTTCGTCCGTCACGGGCAAGGAGTTCGACGGCGGAGGCGGGGCCCCAGCTTCCGGGGAGGTACGGATCGGGCTGCTCGTCCAGGGACGCCCAGTACTCCTCGAACGGGTCGAGGATCTTCCAGGACAGCTCCACCTCGGCGTGCCGGGGGAACAGCGGCGGCTCGCCGAGCAGCACATCCAGGATGAGCCGTTCGTAGGCCTCGGGGCTGGACTCCGTGAAGGAGTGGCCGTAGCCGAAATCCATGGTGACGTCGCGGACTTCCATCTGCGTTCCGGGGACCTTGGACCCGAAGCGGATGGTGGCACCCTCGTCGGGCTGGACCCGGATCACCACGGCGTTCTGGCCGAAGTCATCCTCACCATGGTCGGTGAAGAGCAGGTTGGGGGCGCGTTTGAGGACGACGGCGATCTCGGTCACCCGGCGGCCCAGGCGCTTGCCGGCGCGAAGGTAGAACGGCACGCCGGCCCAGCGGCGGGTGTTGATGTCCACCCGGATGGCAGCGAACGTCTCCGTCTTGGAGTCAGCGGGGATACCCTCTTCCTCCAGGTAGCCCACCACTTTCTCGCCGCCCTGCCAGCCGCCGGTGAACTGCCCGCGCGCCGAATGGGTGGACAGGTCCTGGGGGAGCCGGACGGCGGCGAGGACCTTCTCCTTCTCGGCGCGGAGGTCGTCGGCGTTGAAGGAGATGGGCTCCTCCATCGCGGTCAGCGCCAGCAGCTGCAGCAGGTGGTTCTGGATCACGTCGCGGGCAGCGCCCACGCCGTCGTAATACCCTGCCCGGCCCCCGGTGCCGATGTCTTCGGCCATGGTGATCTGGACGTGGTCCACATAGTTGGCGTTCCACAGCGGCTCGAACAGCTGGTTGGCGAAGCGCAGCGCCAGGATGTTCTGCACCGTCTCCTTGCCCAGGTAGTGGTCGATCCGGAACACCGCATCCTGCGGGAAGACGGACTCCACAATGTCGTTGAGCTGGCGCGCCGACTCCAGGTTGTGGCCGAACGGCTTCTCGATCACCACGCGCCGCCACTTGTCGCCCTCAGCCTGGGCCAGCCCGTGCTTGGACAACTGGGTGCAGACCAGCTCGAACGCGTTCGGCGGAATGGAGAGGTAGAACGCGTGGTTCCCGCGGGTGCCGCGCTGTTCGTCCAGTTCGTCGATGGTCTCGCTCAGGCGCTTGAAAGCGTCGTCGTCGTCGAACTCGCCCTGCACGAAGCGGATGCCCTCGGAGAGCTGCTTCCACACCGTCTCGTCGAACGGGGTGCGTGCGTAGGCCTTGACGGCCTCCTTCACCTCGGCGGAGAAGTCCTCGTTCTCCCAGTTCCGCCGGGCGAAGCCCACCAGCGCGAAGCTCGGCGGCAGCAGCCCCCGGTTCGCGAGGTCGTACACAGCCGGCATCAGCTTCTTGCGGGCGAGGTCCCCCGTGACCCCGAACAGGACCAGCGACGACGGTCCGGCGATTCGGTTCAGGCGCCGGTCCCGCGGGTCCCGGAGCGGATTGCGGCCAGAGCGTCCCGAACGCGTCGGGGACGTGCGGCCGCCGTTGTGTGTTTCTGGCATGGTTGCGTGGGTGCCTTAGCTTTCGGTGGAGGGGACTGCCTGGCCGGCCAAGGCCGAGACGAGGTCCTGCAGCTGGCGGACGCCGGCGGCGCGGTCCGTGAGGTGGAGCCGGAGGACCGGGCGGCCGTGGTCCGAAAGGACCTGGGCGTCGCCGGCGGCCTGGGCCGCGATGAGTTCGCCGAAGCTGAACGGGCGGTCCGGGATGCCCAGGTCCCCGGCGGCCGCAGCCGTCACCTGCAGGAACACGCCGATTGCAGGGCCGCCCTTGTGGAACTGCCCGGTGGAGTGCAGAAAGCGCGGGCCCCAGCCGAAGGTCACGGGACGGCCGCTGACGGCTGCCAGCTGGTCGCGCACACCCTCCAGCGGCGCGTAGGCGATCCGGTCGAAGTAGGCCTGCACGCTCAGGTAGCTGTCCGGGCCGAGTTCGCCCAGCAGTGCCCGGACGGCCGCTTCCGCGGTGTCCGCGCCGCCGAGCCAGTCGCCGCCGCGGACCTCAATGGCACCGTCGGTGAAGGCGGCAGGCGTCGGCTCCGGCTGGGCGTCGAGGAGGCCGCGCGCGGCCACCTTGGCGGCTTCGACGTCGGGCTGGTCGTACGGGTTGATGCCCAGCAGGCGCCCGGCCACCGCGGTGGCGAACTCCCACGTCATCATCTGGGTGGGCAGGCCTCCGCCGATCGCGACCTCGTTCGCGCCGAGTTCGACGTCGGCGTCCGCGGCGACGAGCCGCACCACCAGGACGTCGTCGGCGCCCAGGCGGGCCTCCGGCGACGCGGGCCCGGCGACCACCGGCAGGACGCCGGTGCCGAGCTTGCCGGTGGATTCGGCGATCAGCTGTTCGGCCCAGTCGGCGAAGCCCCTGATGCCGGAGCCGTCCTCGGCGATGACGATCTTGTCGCGCAGCGGGCTGGTGCCGCCCAGGGCCGCGCCCAAGGCCAGGCCGATGTTCTCCTCGCCGTCCTCGTTGAGGACCTCGGCGGCTTCCTCGGCCTCGTCCAGGAAGGCCTGGATGTCGACGCCGGCCAGGCCGCAGGGGACCATCCCGAACGCGGTGAGCGCCGAGTAGCGCCCGCCGACGTTGGGGTCGGCGTTGAAGACCGCCCGGTAGCCGGCCTCGCGGGCTGACTTGTCCAGCGGTGACCCCGGATCCGTGACGATGATGATGCGGCTCTTCGCGTCGAGCCCGGCCTCGGTGAAGGCGTGCTCGAAGATCCGCCGCTGGGAATCGGTCTCCAGGGTGGAGCCGGACTTGGAGGAGACCACAATCGCGGTCTCACCCAGGCGGTCGGCCAGGGCGGCGGCCACCTGCTCCGGGTCGGTGCTGTCCAGCACCGTCAGCTCGACGCCGGCGGTTCCGGCGATGACCTCGGGGGCCAGGGAGGAGCCGCCCATGCCGCAGAGCACAATCCGGCTGACACCCTCGGCGCGCAGGGCGTCCCGGAGGGCCAGGATGTCCGCGACCAGCGGCTGGGAGACGGTGGCCGCCTCAACCCAGCCGAGCCGGACGGACGCCTCGGCCTCCGCGTCGGGGCCCCACAGGGTGGAGTCCTTGGCGAAGATCCGGGTGGCGACCTTGTCCTCCAGCAGGGCAGGCAGGTGCTGTTCGTGGGCCAGGCGGGCGGCGCCCGTGGCGTCGTAGCTGAGAGTGGTCATGGGGACTATGCGTCCTTCCGTGCAGCGGCGAGGGCGCCCTCGACGTCGGCCAGCAGATCCTTCCAGCTTGCCACGAATTTGTCGAGGCCTTCTGACTCCAGCAGCGCAACGACCTCGTTGTAGGAGACGCCGAGGGCGTCGAGGGCGTTCAGGGTGGCGTTGGCGTCGTCGTAGCCGCGGCTGATGGTGTTGCCCGTGACGGTGCCGTGGTCGAACGTGGCGTCGAGCGTCTTCTCTGGCATGGTGTTCACGACGCCGGGGGCGACGAGTTCCGTGACGTAGAGGGTGTCCGGGTACGCCGGGTCCTTGACGCCGGTGGAGGCCCACAGCGGGCGCTGCGGAAGGGCCCCGGCGTCGGCCAGCAGGTCCCAGCGTTCGGTGGAGAACAGCTCCTCGTAGACCTGGTAGGCCAGGCGGGCGTTGGCGACGCCGGCCTTGCCCTTGAGGGCGCGCGCCTCGTCCGTGCCGATCGCGTCGAGGCGCTTGTCGATTTCGCTGTCCACGCGGGAGACGAAGAAGGACGCCACGGAGTGGATCTTGGAGAGGTCGTGGCCGTTGTCCTTGGCCTGCTCCAGGCCGGACTGGAAGGCGTTGATGACGGCGCGGTAGCGCTCCAGCGAGAAGATCAGGGTGACGTTCACGCTGATGCCCTCGGCCAGGGTGGCCGTGATGGCCTCGAGGCCTTCAAGGGTGGCCGGGATCTTGATGAGGACGTTGTCCTTGTTGACCTTCTTGTACAGGTGCTTGGCCTCGGCGATGGTGCCGGCGGTGTCCCAGGCGAGGCGGGGGTCCACCTCGATGGACACGCGGCCGTCGACACCGCGGGTGGCGGCGGCGACGGGGGCGAACAGGTCGCAGGCGTCGGCCACGTCGGTGGTGGTGATTGCGAAGACGGTCTCCTCGACGGTGGCGCCGGCGGCGGCCTGCTCCGCGATGACGGCGTCGTAGTCGTGGCCGGCGGTGATGGCTGCGTGGAAGATGGACGGGTTGGTGGTGACACCAACCACGTTCTTCTCTTCGATCAGCTTGCGCAGGGTGCCGGTGGCCAGGCGTCCGCGGGAGAGGTCGTCGAGCCAGATGGAGACGCCGGCGTCAGAAAGCATCTGCGTGGGAGTAGCGGTGGGGGTGGTGTTCATGGGAACTCCTGAAGCTTGGGGGCCGCCGCCGTTGGTGGGCGGCGGCCCGGAAAACGGAAAGTGCGGATCAGGCCGTGAGGCCTGCGAGGGAATCCTTCGCGGCGGCGGCAACGGCCTCCGCGGTGATGCCGAACTCCTGGAAGAGGCGCTTGTAGTCCGCGGACGCACCGAAGTGCTCAAGGGAGATGGAACGGCCGGCGTCGCCGACGAATTCCTTCCAGCCCAGGGCGAGCCCGGCTTCGACGGAGACGCGGGCCTTGACTGCTGCCGGGAGCACCGCCTCGCGGTAGGCGGCGTCCTGCTTGGTGAACCACTCCACGCAGGGCATGGACACAACGCGGGTGGGGATGCCCTCGGCCTGCAGCGCCTCGCGGGCCTGGACGGCCAGCTGCACCTCGGAGCCGGTGCCGATCAGGATGACCTGCGGGGCAACGGTGGCGCCGTTGGCCGACGCCTCGGCAAGGACGTAGCCGCCCTTCGCGACGCCGGCGGTGGAACCGAACGTGTCGCCGTCGGCGTCGCCGGTGCCGCGGGCGTAGGTGGGAATGTTCTGGCGGGTCAGCACAATGCCGGCCGGGTTCTCGTGGTTTTCGAGCATCGTCTTCCAGGCCGCCGCGACCTCGTTGGCGTCGCCCGGGCGGACGACGTCGAGGCCCGGGATGGCGCGCAGTGACGCGAGCTGCTCCACCGGCTGGTGGGTGGGTCCGTCTTCGCCGAGGCCGATCGAGTCGTGCGTCCAGACGTACAGCGACGGGACGCCCATCAGGGCGCCGAGGCGGATCGCCGGGCGCTGGTAGTCGCTGAAGATCAGGAAGGTGCCGGAGAAGGCGCGGGTGCGGCCGTGCAGGCTGATGCCGTTGACGATCGACGCGGCGGCGTGCTCGCGGATGCCGAAGTGCAGCACCCGGCCGTAGGGGTTGCCCTTCCAGGCGTCCGTGGAACGGGACACCGGGATGAACGACGGCGATCCCTCGATGGTGGTGTTGTTGGACTCCGCGAGGTCGGCCGAGCCGCCCCACAGTTCCGGCATGACCGGACCGATCGCGTTCAGGACCTTGCCGGAGGCGGCACGGGTGGAGACGTCCTTGCCGGCTTCGAAGACCGGGAGGGCCGCGTCGAGTTCGGCGGGGAGCTTCTTCGCCTCGACGCGCTCCAGGAGGGCGGCGGCCTCGGGGTTGCCGGACTGCCACGCCTCAAAGGCTTCCTGCCATTCGCTGCGCGCGGCCGCGCCGCGGTCCACGGCCTGGCGGGCGTGGGCGAGGACGTCGTCGTCGACCTGGAAGGCGCGTTCCGGGTCGAAGCCGAGGACCTTCTTCAGGGCTGCGACTTCCTCGGATCCGAGGGCGGAGCCGTGGATCTTGCCGGTGTTCTGCTTCTTCGGTGCCGGGTACCCGATGATGGTGCGCAGCGAGACGATGGAGGGCTTGCCGGTCTCGGCCTTGGCGGCCAGCAGGGCGGCGTGCAGTTCCTGCACGTCTTCCTTGTACTCTCCGGTGCGGGTCCAGTCGACGCGCTGGACGTGCCAGCCGTAGGCCTCGTAGCGCTTCAGGACGTCCTCGGTGAAGGCGATGTCGGTGTCGTCCTCGATGGAGATGTGGTTCTCGTCGTAGATCACCACGAGGTTGCCGAGCTCCTGGTGGCCGGCCAGCGAGGAGGCCTCGGACGTGACGCCTTCCTGCAGGTCGCCGTCGGAGGCGATGACCCAGACGGTGTGGTCGAACGGGCTGGTGCCGGGGGCGGCATCGGCGTCGAACAGTCCGCGCTGGCGGCGCTGGGAGTAGGCGAACCCGACGGCGGAGGCGAGGCCCTGGCCCAGCGGGCCGGTGGTGATTTCGACGCCCTTGGTGTGCTTGTATTCCGGGTGGCCCGGGGTCAGCGAACCCCAGGTGCGCAGCGCCTCCAGGTCCTTCAGCTCCAGGCCGTAGCCGGAGAGGAAGAGCTGGATGTACAGCGTCAGGGAGGTGTGGCCGGGGGAGAGGATGAACCGGTCGCGCCCCAGCCAGTCGGGGTTCTGCGGGTCGTGGCGCATCAGTTTCTGGAAGAGAAGGTAAGCGGCCGGAGCCAGGCTCATCGCGGTGCCGGGGTGGCCGTTACCGACCTTCTCCACAGCGTCGGCGGCCAGGACGCGGACGGTGTCCACGGCGCGCTGGTCCAAGCTGGTCCATGACAGTTCTTGCTCTTCCAAATGTGGCACGAAAACCGGGCCCCTCTCTGTGCTGACGGCGGAAGGTATGGTCAGTCCCGCCCGGGGCACAGTTCGGTGCCCGCTGCGGTACGTACCAGCCGTTCACCATCGAAACGTTGATCTATCATTCAGTCGCGTGCGCAAACGCACATCTGCAGGAGCTCCAGAAGCGCGGGGACGGCCGTGTTCGGCAGAGGCCCGTGCACGCTGATCTTGCTGACAGCTTAGCCCCATTCCGCCCGCCGGGGGCTTTATATCTCACTAAATGGACCGGATTTCCGCTTATGTGAATCACCGCCGCCCGCACCGGCTGTGAGTCCGCGTTAATCTCCCCGAATCATGGGGAGACTGCTGCAGCGCCGCCGGACCCGCCCCCGGACCGTCCGGGGTGACCCGTCCGGGGGCCTGCCCGTGTGTGCCCGCACGGTATGATGGTGGGTGGCTACCAACGGGGGCGGGTGACTTGCCCGCGCCATACCTGTGCACCGGGCCTTCTCTAAACACGGGCCTTGCCTGTGCACTGCGACGGACCCATCCTGTATGCAACCCGCGTTGCGGAACCAGCCGGACTGAACAGCCAGACAGAACAGAGTGACTGCCACCGTGAGCACAACAGATACGCCGCTGACCGCTTCGCCCATCCGCGGAAGGGTCGGCTTCGCCCGCAAAGCCAAGGCCTATCTGGCGCTGACCAAACCCCGCGTCATCGAACTGCTGCTGGTCAGCACGCTGCCCACCATGATCTATGCGGAGCGCGGCTTCCCCTCGATCGGACTGATCCTGGCGACCCTCGTGGGCGGTGCCTTCGCCGCCGGCAGCGCGGGCGCGTTCAACTGCTACATTGACCGCGACATCGACAAGCTCATGCACCGCACGGAGAACCGGCCGCTCGTCACGGGCGAGGTGACCCCGCGCGAGGCGCTGGTCTTCTCCTGGCTCCTGGGCGCGGCGGCCATCGCCATCCTGTGGTTCGGGGCCAACCCGCTGTCGGCCTGGCTGGGCCTCGGCGCCATCGTATTCTACGTGGTCATTTACACGATGATCCTCAAGCGCCGCACGGCGCAGAACATTGTCTGGGGCGGGGCGGCCGGGTGCTTCCCCGTGCTCATCGCCTGGGCCGCGGTGACCAACACCGTCGAGTGGCCCGCCATTGTGCTCTTTATGGTCATCTTCCTCTGGACCCCGCCGCACTACTGGCCGCTGTCCATGCGCTACGGCGAGGACTACCGCAACGCCAACGTGCCCATGCTGGGCGCCATCGCCGGGGCCAAGGTGGTCTCGGTCCAAGTGGTCCTGTACGCGTGGGCCATGGTGGCGTGCTCGCTGCTGCTGATCCCGGTGGGCGGCGCCGGCTGGGTCTACACCGTCACCGCTGTTCTCGCCGGGGCCTGGTTCCTGTACGAATCCCACGCCCTGTACAACCGGGCGCAGGCAGGGGACGTGTCCAACAAGGGCGCCATGAAGGTCTTCCACGGCTCCATCAGCTACCTGACCCTGCTCTTCATCGCCCTCGCCGTCGACCCGTTCGTCGGCTCCGCCCTCATGGGCGGCTGACCGGGAAACCGGCCCCCAGCCGCTGCGCCGGAGACAAACAACGCGGGGTCAGATACCGTCCCTCCGGATACCCGGAACGGACCGTATCTGACCCCGCGTTTTTTGATGCCCTGACGGACCGGCTGCCCGGGACTCCTGCCGCACTCGGGGGGCACTTTGGCGCGGACACGCCGTTACGTTTGGGCCCGACGTCGGAAATCGTCGCCAAAGTGCCCCCGGACAGCAACACCCGGGCGCAAGAACGCCCCAGCCGACAACAACTCCCGGACCCCTGGGCCCGGGCCACTCCGATGCGGCTTCAGCCGACAACAGCTTCCGGACTCCTGCCGCACTCGGGGGGGCACTTTGGCGCGGACACGCCGTCACCTTGGGGCCCGACGTCGGAAATTGCCGCCACAGCGCCCCCGGACGGCAGCACCCAGGCGCAAGAACGCCCCAGCCGACAACAACTCCCGGACCCCTGGGCCCGGGCCAACTCCGATGCGGCTTCAGCCCACAACAGCTCAAAGACCACTACCGCCGGCACTCGGGGGCACTTTGGCGCGGACACGCCGTTACGTTTGAGCCCGACGTGGGAAATCGTCGCCAAAGTGCCCCCGGGCGGAACGGCGTGCCGGAACCGCTGCTGCCCTAGGCGACCGGGCTGCTACGGGCCAGGTCGGCCGCGTTGGTGGCCGTGCTCATCAGCAGGGCGGCTGCCAGCATGTGCGCCCCCACCAGGAGCGCCGGGATCCCGTTGTAGTACTGCGTGAACCCGATGACGGCCTGCAGCACGGTGATGCCCAGCAGCAGCACGACGGCGGTGCGGAACGGGCCCGTGATCCGGCCGCGGACCACGAGGTACAGCGCGACGAGCGTACCGGCGGTCACCAGGTAGGCGGGCACGGCATGGATGTGCGAGAACAGGTCCCAGTCCAGGTTGTTGCGCGGGGCGTCGGCGTCGCCGGCGTGCGGGCCGGCGCCGGTGACCACAACGCCGAGGCAGACCGCCACAGCGGCGAACACCGCGACGGCGGTCATCAGGGGACGCGCGATGCCCGGCAGTGCCACGAGGTCCAGTGTCCGGAACTTCCCCGTCCGCCCGTAGGCCCGGTTGACCAGGAGGGTCGCCACCACCACGAGGGCCATGGAGACCAGGAAGTGCAGCCCCACCACCCACGGGTTCAGCTGGGTGAGCACCGTGATGCCGCCGATCACGGCCTGGGCCGGGATGCTGGCGAGCAGGCCCAGGGCCAGCAGGAACAGGTCGCGGCGTTCCTTGCGGAGGTTCCACAGGTAGACGAGCATCGCCAGGGCGATGGCGGCCAGGGCGAAGGTCAGGAGGCGGTTGCCGAATTCGATGATGCCGTGGATCCCCATTTCCGGGGTGTTCACGAGCGAGGCCTCCGTGCAGCGGGGCCAGGTGGGGCAGCCCAGGCCGGAGGCCGTGAGGCGGACGGCCCCGCCGGTCACGATCAGCATGGTCTGGCCGATCAGGGACAGCACCGCCAGCCGCCTCACCGTCTTGTCAACGGTGACGGGCAGCCAGGAGATGGTCCGGGTCGCGGTCCGGGGAGTGCGGGAGGCCGTGCTCACAGTTTTCTCAATTCCATTTGAACCAACGGGTGGCTGCGCCGCCGGCGATCGCCGTCCAGAGCAGCAGGACAAGTACGGAGGCTGGGTTGACGCTGCCGGCCAGGAACGCTTCCCGCATGCCTGCGCCCAGGGCGCCGGAAGGCAGGAAGTGCACTACCGCCTGCAGGGCGGCCGGCAGCCGCTCCGCGGGGATCACAATGCCGCCGAGGGCGCCCAGAAGGATCCACAGCAGGTTGGTGATGGCGAGGGTCGCCTCGGGGCGGACAGTGCCGGCCACCAGCAGGCCCAGGGCGGTGAACGCCGCGGCGCCCAGCACCAGCAGTCCCAGGCCCGGGGCCCAGCCCTGCGGGTCCGGCTGCCAGCCCAGCGGCAGGGCCACGGCCGTGACCACCAAGACCTGCAGTGCCAGGACCGCCAGCACGGCCAGGACTTTTCCGGCGATCAGTCCGGTCCGTCCCAGCGGCGTGGTGGACAGGAACCGCAGCACACCGTAGCGGCGGTCGAAGCCGGTGGAGATGCCCTGCCCGGTGAACGCGGTGGACATGGCGCACAGGGCGAGGATGCCCGGCACGGCCACGTTGATCCGGCTCGCGCCGAAGCCGTCCAGCAGGGGCGTCACGGTCAGGCCCACCATGGCCAGCAGGGGCAGCACGATCGCCAGGATCAGCTGTTCGCCGTTCCGCAGCATGGTGATGGTCTCGTACCTGCCCTGCAGCACTATGCGGCGCAGCAGGGAGGCCGGTGCGCCGCCCAGGGGGCGGGCCGGGTGGGTGCTGCCCGCAGGCGCGCTCCCCAGCGCGGCACTGTCGCGGGTCATCGGATCTCCCTTCCGGAGATGTCGAGGAACACGTCCTCCAGGCTGCGGGCCTCCAGGCTCAACGAGCGGGGCATGATGCCGCGGGCGGCCCACCAGGCGGTGATCGCGGCGAGGTCGGCGGGTGTGAGGGCGCCGGTGGCGGCGTAGCTGCCGGCCCGCGCTTCGGTGACGTCGACGCCGTCGGGCAGCACCCCGGTGAAGTCCAGCCCCGGGTCCGCCTCGAACAGCAGGGTGCGGATGTGCTGCTCGCCCGCGCCCGGCGGCAGGGGGTGCTCCAGCAGCTGCGCAACCGTGCCCTCGGCGACGTTGCGCCCGGCGTCGATGATGTACACGTAATCGGCCAGCCGCTGGGCGTCATCCATCAGGTGGGTGGTCAGGATGATCCCCATGCCCCGGTTCCGGAGTTCGGAGATGAGCCCGAACACCAGGTGGCGCGACTGCGGGTCCAGGCCGGCGCTCGGTTCATCGAGGAAGAGCACCTCGGGGTTGCCGACCAGCGCCGCCGCAAGCGCGAGCCGCTGCTTCTGCCCGCCGGAAAGCCGCCGCACGGAGGTGCGGCTGAACGCGTCGATCCCCAGCCGCTCAATGAGCTCCCCGACCGGCCAGGGGTCCTTGTACATCCCGGCGATGTGCCGGAGCAGGGGGATGGGCCGGGCCGACGGCGGGAGCCCGCCGTCCTGCAGCATCACCCCGATGCGGGACCGCAGCCCGGCGCCGGCCGTGTCAGGGTCTTCACCCAGGAGGCTGATGCTGCCGTGGGTGCGCTTCTGCAGCCCCTGGGCGCATTCGATGGTGGTGGTCTTGCCGGCTCCGTTGGCGCCGAGGAGGGCCGTGACCTGGCCGCGTTCGGCGACGAGGGAAAGGCCGCTGACCACCCGCAGCATCTTGCCGTCAAGGGTGGGCAGCGGCCCAACATCCTTGACTAGCCCGCTGATGGAGAGGACGGGGGATTGGGGGGATCGCACCACAGCATTCTACGGGATGTAGTACGCCACGGTCCGGCGGGCGGCCGTGCGCCCGGGCGGTCCGAGGATAGCCATGCCTTACTGGATCGGGGGAGTAAATTACGACATGATTGTGTTGTGTATTCCGTGAGCTCGCCCAGTTCTGTCGCCCCCGCCGGGCGCAGTCGCGCCCGCGCGGTGTCCGGGGCAGTCGCTGGAACGCCGTCTGCTGCCCCGTCCGGGGCAGGTGGACCGGGAGCCCATGGACCCCGGGCGGCACAGTCAGCGCCCGTCCTGCCGGCGGCCGACGCCGACGAGCGCACCAGGGACCGCGTCCTGAATGCCGTTCTGGAACATGGCCCCATCAGCGCCGCTGAACTCGGCGACCTGCTCGGGTTCACGCCGGCGGCCGTCCGCCGCCACCTGGACCATCTCTCGCGGAACGGCGTGATCGAGGTCAAGCGGGCCGCCCGCGCCGGCGCCGGGGCAGGACGCCCCGCCCGGCGGTACGTGCTCAGCTCGCAGGGCCAGTCCTCGCTCGGCAACGACTACCTCGACATCGCCACCCTGGCGCTGCAGCGCCTGGGTGAGATGGCGGGGCCCGACGCCGTGCGGCAGTTCGCCGTCGAGCGCTTCGGCGACATGGAACGCCGCTACGCGCCGGAGATCAACGCGGCCGGCCCGGACATCACCGCCCGCGCGCAGGCGCTGTCCGAGGCGCTGAGCCGCGACGGGTTCGTAGCCTCCACGGCATCGATCGAGGCCAAGGCGCCGCTGCCGGCCGCACTGTCCAGCGTCCAGCTGTGCCAGGGGCACTGCCCCATCCAGCAGCTGGCAGCGCAGTTCACCGTGTTCTGCGACGTCGAGACCGACGTGTTCTCCCGCCTGGTCGGGGTCGATGTGCGCCGGCTTTCCACGCTGGCGCGCGGCGGCCACGTCTGCACCACCCACATACCTACAGGCCGTCCGGCCGCTTCCGGGGCCGCCAGTCCCGGAGCTTCGGCCGGCCTGGACGAAGAATCCAACCATCTGCAAGAAAGGCCGTGATGACGGACCAACTATCAGAGAAGAAGGTTGCTGAATCCACTGTGATTTCGGAGATTCTTGAAAAGAATCCCGAGCTCCACGGAATCGGTACCTATGAGTACGGCTGGTCCGACAAGAACGATGTCGGCGCCAACGCCCGCCGCGGCATCGACGAGGACGTTGTCCGGGACATTTCGGCCAAGAAGAACGAGCCGGAGTGGATGCTGGACCTGCGCCTCAAGGGCCTGAAGTACTTCGACCGCAAGCCCATGCCCACCTGGGGCGCGGACCTCTCCGGCATCGACTTCGACAACATCAAGTACTTCGTGCGGTCCACGGAAAAGCAGGCCGCCACGTGGGAAGACCTTCCCGAGGACATCCGGAACACCTACGAGAAGCTGGGCATCCCGGAAGCTGAGCGCAGCCGCCTCGTCTCCGGCGTCGCCGCCCAGTACGAGTCCGAGGTGGTCTACCACCAGATCCGCGAGGACCTCGAGGCCCAGGGCGTCATCTTCCTGGACACCGACACGGCACTGCGCGAGCACCCGGAGATCTTCCAGGAGTACTTCGGCACCATCATTCCCGTGGGCGACAACAAGTTCGCGTCGCTGAACACGGCCGTGTGGTCCGGCGGTTCGTTCGTGTACGTGCCCAAGGGCGTTCACGTGGACATCCCGCTGCAGGCCTACTTCCGCATCAACACGGAAAACATGGGCCAGTTCGAGCGCACGCTGATCATCGCCGACGAGGACTCCTACGTCCACTACATCGAAGGCTGCACCGCCCCGATCTACACCTCGGACTCGCTGCACTCCGCCGTCGTTGAGATCGTTGTGAAGAAGGGCGCCCGCGTCCGCTACACCACCATCCAGAACTGGTCCACCAACGTGTACAACCTGGTGACCAAGCGCGCCATCTGCGAAGAGGGCGCCACCATGGAGTGGGTCGACGGCAACATCGGCTCCAAGGTCACCATGAAGTACCCGGCCGTCTACCTCGTGGGCGAGGGTGCCAAGGGCGAGACCCTATCCATCGCGTTCGCCGGTGAGGGCCAGCACCAGGACACCGGCTCGAAGATGGTCCACATCGCGCCGAACACCAAGAGCTCCATCATCTCCAAGTCCGTGGCCCGCGGCGGCGGCCGCGCCGCCTACCGCGGTCTGGTCCAGGTCCGCGAGGGCGCCAAGCACTCGGCCAACACGGTGCGCTGTGACGCGCTCCTGGTGGACACGATCAGCCGCTCGGACACCTACCCGTACATCGACATCCGCGAGGATGACGTCACCATGGGCCACGAGGCCACCGTTTCGCGGGTCAGCGAAGAGCAGCTGTTCTACCTGATGTCCCGCGGCATGCGTGAAGACGAGGCCATGGCGATGATCGTCCGCGGCTTCATCGAGCCCATCGCCCGCGAGCTGCCGATGGAATACGCGCTCGAGCTGAACCGCCTGATTGAACTGCAGATGGAAGGATCGGTCGGTTAATGACTGACATCACTACTGAAAAGGCACGCATCGGCGCGCCGTCAGCCCAGCCGTTCATTGACGGGTTCACGGAGGAAGGCGAGAGCCTGTCGCCGCTGAACGCGACGGAATCCAAGTCGCCGCTGGCCGGCGACGCCGTCAAGAGCCACTCGCACGGCGGCGGCGTCGGCGTTCCGGACAGCTCACGCGCCGGCCGCCTGACCTCCTACAAGCTGGCCGACTTCAAGCCGCTGACCGGCATGGAGGAGGACTGGCGGTTCACCCCGCTCAAGCGCCTCCGCGGCCTGCACACCGCAGCCCTGGACGGCAACGCCACCACCGTGGACGTCTCCGCTCCCGGCAACGTCCGGGTGGAAACCGTCGGCCGCGACGACCGCCGGATCGGCTCCGCCGCCATCCCGGAGGACCGCGTCTCCGCCAACGCCTGGGAGAACTTCAGCCAGGCCACCGTCATCACGGTCCCCGCCGACGTCCAGGCCGACGGCGAAGTGACCGTGCGGATCACCGGCACCGGCACCGAGGCGTCCGCCCAGCACATCGTGATCGTGGCGGAACGCTTCTCCAAGTCCGTGGTGGTCCTGGACCACCAGGGCACCGCGGTGCTCTCGGAGAACGTCGAAATCCTCGTCGAGGACGGCGCGCAGCTCACCGTCATCTCGCTCCAGGAATGGAACGACGACGCGGTGCACGCCTCGTCGCAGCAGGCCAAACTGGGCCGCGACGCCAAGTTCAAGCACATCGTCGTCTCCCTCGGCGGAGACCTGGTGCGCGTCACGCCGTCGGCACGGTTCACCGCGCCGGGCGCCGAAGCGGAAATGTTCGGCCTGTACTTCGCCGACGCCGGCCAGCACCTGGAACAGCGCCTGTTCGTTGACCACGCGGTACCCAACTGCAAGTCCAACGTCCTCTACAAGGGCGCCCTGCAGGGCCGGAACGCGCACACCGTCTGGGTGGGCGACGTCCTGATCCGGAAGGAAGCCGAAGGCACCGACACGTACGAGGCCAACCGCAACCTGGTCCTCACCGACGGCGCCCGCGCCGACTCCGTGCCGAACCTCGAGATCGAAACCGGCCTCATCGAAGGTGCCGGCCACGCCAGCGCCACCGGCCGTTTCGACGACGAGCACCTGTTCTACCTCATGGCCCGCGGCATCCCCGAGGATGTCGCCCGCCGGCTGGTGGTCCGCGGGTTCCTCAACGAGATCATCCAGCAGATCCGGGTTCCGGCCATCGAGGAACGCCTGACGGACGCCGTCGAGCGTGAACTCGCGGCGACGAACCACTAGCGCACGGCATCCAAGGACAGGAACGGGCATCAATGACTGAACAGCCAAAGGGCGAGCTGGTCTGCAACGCCAGCGAGATTCAACTCAAGCAGGCGTTGCGGATCCTGATCGACGACTTCCCGGTCGCGATCGTCAAGGACTCCATGGGCGAAATCCACGCCATCGGGGACACCTGCTCGCATGCGGACATCTCGCTGTCCGAAGGCGAGGTGGAAGGCTGCAAGATCGAGTGCTGGGGCCACGGCTCCCAGTTCGACCTGCGCAGCGGTGAGCCGCTCCAGCTGCCGGCCTACGATCCCGTTCCCGTCTTTGCCGTGACCGTCCAGGACGACAAGGTCTACGTTGACTTCACCAACGTCCTGAACGGCGCCGAGGCCCCGAACTTCAGCTAGCTGCCAGCAGCCGGCAACCCGCACCACAGAACTTATCGACAAGAAACCGCACCGGGCCGGAGGGCACGGTGCAGAGGAGAACAAGGCACATGTCTACTCTTGAGATCAAGGACCTGCACGTCAGCATCGACACCGAGCAGGGCACGAAGGAAATCCTGAAGGGCGTCAGCCTGACCATCCGGACCGGCGAGACCCACGCCATCATGGGCCCCAACGGTTCCGGCAAGTCCACCCTGGCGTCCACCATCGCCGGGCACCCCCGCTACAACGTCACCTCCGGCACCATCACGCTGGACGGCGAGGATGTCCTGGCCATGAGCGTCGACGAGCGCGCCCGCGCCGGCGTCTTCCTGGCCATGCAGTATCCCGTGGAGGTGCCGGGCGTCACCATGACGAACTTCCTGCGCACCGCCAAGACCGCGATCGACGGCGAAGCCCCCAAGCTGCGCACGTGGACCAAGGACGTCAAGGCCGCCATGGAGCAGCTGCGCATCGACGCCGACTTCGCCCAGCGCAACGTCAACGAGGGCTTCTCCGGTGGCGAGAAGAAGCGCGTGGAGATCCTGCAGCTGGAACTCTTCAAGCCGAAGTTCGCTGTCCTGGACGAGACCGACTCCGGCCTGGACGTCGACGCGCTGAAGGTTGTCTCGGAGGGCGTCAACCGCGCCCACGCCGAAGGCAACATGGGCACCCTGCTCATCACCCACTACACGCGTATCCTGCGCTACATCAAGCCGGACTTCGTCCACGTGTTCGTTGACGGCCAGGTTGTGGAAGAAGGCGGCCCGGAGCTCGCCGACCGCCTCGAAGAAGAAGGCTACGACCGCTACGCCACCGGCGCCGGCGCAGCCACCATCGCTGCGGCGGACGCCGCGGCACAGGCCTAGTAAGGACATGACGATGACCGAACTCAATGTGGCCCGCACGGCCCTCGAGGATGTCGAAGAGGCACTCAAGGATGTGATCGACCCGGAACTGGGTGTGAACATCGTTGACCTCGGGCTGCTCTACGGCCTGAAGTACTCCGACGACGACGGCGCCCTGCTCATCGACATGACGCTGACCACCGCTGCCTGCCCGCTCACCGACGTGATCGAGGAGCAGGTGGGCAAGGCCCTGGACGGTGTGGTTGACGAATGGCGCCTCAACTGGGTGTGGATGCCGCCATGGGGTCCGGAACGGATCACCGAGGACGGCCGCGACCAGATGCGCGCCCTCGGCTTCAACATTTAGAACCCGGAACATCTGAAGCCCAGCCCCGCTGGGAACAACGACGGCGAACGTGTCGCACTGGTTGATGTCGCCGGTCGAGTAGCCCTGGTAGAACCACTTCTGCCGCTGGGCGCTGGAGCCGTGCGTCCAGGCCTCCGGGGAGACCCGGCCCGTGGCCGCCTGCTGGATGCGGTCATCACCGACGGCCGACGCGGCGGAGAGGGCATCCTGCAGGTCCCGCTCGGTGAGCGGCTCCAGGAACGGCACCCCGGTGTTGGGATCCTCCTGGGTGGTGGCGTAGCGCACCCACAGGCCGGCGTAGCAGTCAGCCTGCAGTTCCACCCGGACAGCGCCGGATTCCGGGCCCTGCGGGTCCTGCTGGGCCCGGTCCAGGTTGCCCAGCACGTTCTGGATGTGGTGGCCGAATTCGTGGGCCACCACGTACTCCTGCGCCAGGGGTCCGCCGGAGGAACCGAAGCGGTCCACGAGTTCCTGGAAGAAGCCCGGGTCGAAGTATGCGGTGGAATCCGCCGGGCAGTAGAACGGGCCCACCTCGGAGGTTGCCGAGCCGCAGCCGGTGTTGGTGGCGACGTCGAAGATCACCGTGCCGGGCTGCGGGTACTGCCTGTTGTACTGGGCCAGGTAGGCGGGCCAGAAGGCGTTCAGGCTGTTGACCGTCCCGGTGATCCGGCAGTCGAGCCGGGCATCGGCGTCGGCGCCGGTCTCGCAGGCCGGGGCGGTGCCCTGGCTTTGCGAGCCGGGATCCTGGGTGCCGGCGCCCAGGCCTTCCAGCAGGCTCGGATTGATGCCGAACAGGGCCGCGATCAGCAGGATGATGCCGCCGCCGATCCCGCCCCCGACTTTGGCGCCGCGGCCCATGCCGCGCCGGTCCTGGACCTGCGAGGGGTCCAGTTGGACGTTGTCATTGAAACTCATGCTGTCACAATATCGCGTGCCGGCGCCCCGGCCGCCCCCGGCCGGTAAAGTTGGTCTGATGCCTTTCCTCGACAGACTCCAGCGCTGGGCCGACGACCGCCCCGACGCGACCGCCGTCGTCGTGGCCGGGCAGCGCCTTAGCTGGGAAGAGCTGCGCGATGCGGCCGCGGCCCTGGTGCCGGGCGCGCCCGCGGTGACCGTTCTGTCGGAGGAGAACTCGCTGCACTTCGCCGCCGCGTTCGCGGCCGCCGTCGCGGGGGAGCGGCAGTGCGCCGTGCTGGATCCGGCCTGGCCGCAGCAGCTGCAGGACGGGATCCGGGACCGGATCGGCAGCCTTCCGGCAACGTCAGCCGGGGCGGGCGTGCAATCCGAACGCTTGACCGGGCCGGACCTGGCCGACGGGCCCCCTGACACCCCCTTCCTGATCGGCCTGACCTCCGGCACGACGTCCGTCCCGAAGGCCTTCACCCGTTCGCGCCGGTCCTGGCAGCTGTCCTTCGACGCGTCCATCGAGTTCTTTGGCCTGGCCGCGGACGACCGGACGCTGGCGCCCGGGCCCCTCGCGGCCAGCCTGAACCTCTATGCCCTGGCCGAATGCCTGTACGCCGGTTCGGAGTTCCACACCCTGGCCCGGTTCGACGTCGGGGACGCCCATGCAGCGGTCAGCCATGACGGAATCACGCGGCTGGTCCTGGTTCCCACCATGCTCCGGCTCCTCAGCGAACGCGGACTGAGCGGCGGCGTGGACGCCTCAGGCATCCGCAGCATCATCTGCGCCGGCTCCAAGCTCGACGCGCGGACCCTGGAAGCCGCCCGCCGCTGGGCACCCAACGCCACCATCTTCGAGTACTACGGCGCCTCGGAGCTCAGCTTCGTCTCCGGCGCCGGCCTCCCGCCCGGGCAGCTGCCGGAGCAGCGCGGCACCGGGATCGGGAAGCCGTTTCCCGGCGTCGAAATCCGCATCCTCGACGACGGCGGGGTACCGCTGCCCGACGGCGCCGACGGCAACATCTGCGTCCGCAGCGGCATGGTCAGTGACGGCTACCTGTGGGGCGACGACGGCCAGGCGCTGCAAAGCTTTGACGGCTGGCACACGGTGGGGGACCAGGGCTACCTCGACGCCGGGACGCTGCACATGCTGGGCCGCCGCTCGGACATGATCATCACCGCCGGCACCAACGTCTACCCGCACGAGGTGGAGCTGGCACTGGCGTCGGTACCCGGCGTGGCCGCCGCCGTGGCCGCCGGCCTCCCCGACGATCTGCGCGGCCAGAAGGTGGTGGCCGGCATCGTCCCGTCGCACGGCGGGGTCACCGCCACCCAGCTGCGGGCCGGCGTGGAGGATGCGCTGGCCCGCAACAAACGGCCCTTGGAATACTTCGCCCTGGCCGAACTCCCCCTGACGGACCGCGGCAAGCTCAGCCGCGACCTGCTGCTCGACTGGATTGCCCTGAACGACCCGCGGGTCCGGCGCCTTGGCTGACCGGCAGCCCCCGCGGACCGCGCATGTGGCTTCCCTCCCCGCGGAACGGCAGCCGGTGATCCTTGCCGCCCGTCGCACCCCGATCTGCCGGGCGAACGCCGCCCTCAAAACCGTCCAGGCCCACCACCTGCTGGCTCCCGTGCTCCGCAGCCTGCTGGCCGAAACCGGGGCGGCGCCGGAATTGGTGGCGGACGTGGTGATCGGCAATGCTGTGGGCGGCGGCGGGAACGTGGCGCGGCTGGCGGCGCTGGAGGCAGGCCTGCCCGTCAGCGTGCCCGGGCTGACCGTGGACCGGCAGTGCGGCTCCGGGCTCGACGCGATTGTGCTGGCGTCCCGCCTGGTGGCCGCCGGCGGCGGCCTCCACGGTGGTCTCTACCTGGCCGGCGGCGTGGAAAGCATCAGTACGGCTCCTTTGCGGGCCCGCCGCACTTCCCATGGTGACCCCGAGTTCTTCTCCCGTGCGCAGTTCGCGCCGGAACGGCTCGGCGATCCGGACATGGGGGTGGCCGCGGAAAACGTGGCCGCACAGTCCGGCATCAGCCGCGAACGGCAGGACGAGCTGGCCCTCCGCAGCCACCGGCGCGCCCTCGCGGCCGCCGCCGCGGGACACTTTGATGCCGAGATGGTGGCGCTGCCCGGCGGTCCTGGGCCCGGCGGTTCGGGCGGCACAGTCGCCTCCGACGACGGCCCGCGCCGGGGCCTCACGGAGGCTGTACTGGCCCGGTTCCCTCCCGCGTTTGTGGAGGGCGGCACGGTCACGGCGGGCAACTCCTGCTTTGACGCGGACGGTGCGGCCGCGGTGGTGGTCACGTCACTGGAACACGCCCGCGAACTGGGCGCCGCCGACGGGTTGCTGGTCCGCGGCACGGACACGGCCGGCGTGGAGCCGGGGCTGCTGGGTATGGGGGCGGCCGCCGCGGCCGAACGCCTGCTCGGCCGGTGTGGTGTGCCGGCCGCCGCGGTGGGGCTGGTGGAGTTCAACGAGGCGTTCGCCTCCCAGACCCTCGCGTGCCTGGACCGGCTGGGCATCCCGCCGGAACGCGCCAACCTCGACGGCGGCGCCCTGGCCCTGGGGCACGCCTACGGGGCCTCCGGCGCGGTACTGGTCACCCGGCTGCTGGCGCAGGCCCGCCGCAACCCGGTCGAGGGGCAGCTGGCCCTGGCCTTGATCAGCATCGCCGGTGGCATGGGCACCGCCGCCCTGCTGGAATACCGCAGCTTCGCCTAGCCGCTGCTCCATACCCCGCCCCTCCGGGGGACATGCCCATTCTTCAGCGCGGCGCGTGAGCATAGTGGCCTTATGTCCGGTGGTCCGGGCCAGGGGAGGGCATGCGCTGCGTGGCCGGGGTGCGGGGCTGGTGTTCTCCGGGGGGACATGCCCATTTTTCAGCGCGGCGCGTGAGCATAGTGGCCTTATGTCCGCTGGTCCGGGCCAGGGGAGGGCATGTCCCGGGGAGTGGCTAGTCCTCGGCCTCGCCCAGGCCCCGGGCTGCGAGGGCGTCGCCTGTCTGCCGGGCAAATGCGACCGTGGTGATGAAGACCGGCAGGACCAGGGCCCGGGGGTTGCGCTCCAGCCCGCGGGCTCGGGCGGAATCGCGGACGTCGCTGTAGGCGCCCGCAATGAACGGGATGCTGCGCAGCATGATGGCGATGGTCAGCGCGAACCGCTCCGGATCCGCCCCGAAGCGCCGGAACGGCGTGGCCAGGGACGCAACCCCGTCCAGCAGCCGCTGCACCGGTGTGGTGGCGGTGAGGATCGACGCCGCCACGATGCAGACCAGCACGTTGAGCACAATCCGCGCCGCCGTGGGCCCGCCCAGCTGCCACCACTGGAACAGGCCGATCGCAGCCAGCACCGGCAGCACCGGCCGGACAGCGCGGAACAGCCTCAGCAGCCCCGCGCCGCTCAGCAGGAACAAGCCGCACATCAGCACCAGCACAGCGGCCGCCACGGCCCAGTCAACGATCCGGAACGACGCCATGCCGCAGGCCAGCACCAGCACAAACTTCAGCCACAGCGGCGCCCGGTGCAGCAGGGAGTCGCCGGGCACGTAATTGGCCAGCAGGAACCCGTGGCTGCTCACAGCTGCTCCACGCGCGGCGATTCCGGCCCCGCACCGCTGGCTGCCCCGGCATCCGGAGCCACGGCGCACAGCGCCCGGTAGTGGTCGACGGCGGCTGCCGGGCCGCCGTCGAACACCACAGCCCCGGCGTCGACGACGAGGACCCGCTCCAGGTCCATGGCCAGTTCAAGGTCGTGGGTGGAGAGGATGACCTGCTGGCGGAGCCCGGCCAGGGTGCGCCGCAGCAGCTCCCGGTTGCGCAGGTCCAGGAGGGTTGACGGCTCGTCCAGCACCAGCACGGCCGGGTCCACGGCGAGGACCGCCGCGAGGGCCAGCAGCTGCCGTTCCCCGCCGGAGAGCTCGTAAATGCTCTGGTCGGCCAGCGGAAGCAGGCCGAAGCGGTCCAGGGTGGCCTCCGCCTGGCTGCTGCGCTCCCGGGAATTCCGGACCGAGCGCCGGAGGGACAGCTCAACATCCTCCCGCCCGGTCGGCATGACCAGCTGCGACAGCGGATCCGTGAACACGAAACCGACGCGCCGCCGCACCTCCCGCACCTCCCGGACAGTGTCGGCGCCGTCCACCGTGACGGTGCCGCTGCTCGGGGCGACGAGCCCGTTGAGGAGCCGCAGCAGGGTGGACTTGCCGGAACCGTTGGCGCCGATCACGCCGATCCGCTGCTCGGTGAGCTGCAGGCTCAGCTCTTTGAGCAGGGTCTTGGGTACGGGCCGGCCGTCGACGGCGACCCGCACCGCGGCCCGGTCCAGGACGATGGTGCTCACGGCCGGCTGTCCGCCCCGGCGCCGGCGGCCTGCGGCGCAGCATTGGTGCGGGCGGCGGCCGTTACGGACCGGCGGACGAGGAGGTCCGGGAAGGCCTTGTGGAGCGCCAGGGCAATGGTCACGGCCAGCACGTTCTTGATCACGTCCCCGGGGTAGAAGGCCAGGTCGGCCAGGAAAGCCTTGGAGAAGTCCAGCTTCGCGTTGAGCATCATCCCGAGGATGCCCAGGCCGTGGACGAAGATGATGCTGCTCAGCATCGCGGCGGCGAACAGGAGGGCGGCGCGGAACCTGCGGAGTCGGCCCGCAGTGCGGCGGAACACGACGACGGCCAGCCAGCCCACCGCCGTGGCCGCAAACACGAAGCCCACGATGTACCCGGCCGACGGGCCGGCGAGGACCCCGAGTCCGCTGCGTCCGCCGCTGAAGATCGGCAGCCCGGCGAGGCCCAGAAGGACATACAGCCCGACGGCGGCGAAGGCGCGGCCGGGGCCCAGCGCCAGGCCGGTGAGCATCACGGCGAGGGTCTGCAGGGTGATGGGGACCCCGAGGCCCCCCACGGGGATGGCGGCGATCAGGGCGGAACCGGCCACCAGCGCCGCGAAGACCGCGATGAGCCCCAGGTCGGTGGCGTTCCAGCGGGCGCGCCGCCGGACGGGGAGAGCAGCGGCGGGGGCGTCGGACTGTGTCATGGGAGTACCTCTTCACGCGTGGATCGGGGGACATGCTTCTCTGCTTTCTGACTGTACGAGCATGGCGGGAGGTGTTTTTTGTAGAGGCCCCACTAAGCGGCGGCCCGGTTGCTGGAGGGCGGCGCCAAAGACCGTCCCGGCCGCCGTCCCAAGCGTTGCCAGAGGCTGCCGGTCCGTCGCCGGTTCCGTTGCCAGGGCCGATGTCACTGGGCTGGGGGCGGGCCGGTAGACTTGAAGGGGCCGTTCTCTCGGCCCTCCTGTCCCGGCACGCCTCCAGTTCCACCGGTGTGCCGCGGCGTTCCCTGTTGTGAAAGGCCTTATCTGCATTGATTACCGTCCAGGATCTCGAACTGCGCGCCGGCGCCCGCCTCCTCATGGACCAGGTGAGCTTCCGGATCGACAAGGGAGACAAGATCGGCCTGGTCGGCCGTAACGGTGCAGGCAAGACCACGCTCACCCGGGTGCTCGCGGGCGAAGGCCTGCCCGCCGCCGGGAAAGTGACCCGCAGCGGCGAAATCGGCTACCTGCCGCAGGATCCGCGCACCCCGGACATGGAGCAGCTCGCCCGGGACCGGATTCTGTCCGTCCGCGGCCTGGACATCGCCGTCGGCAAGCTCCGCCTGGCCCACGAGGAAATGGCCAGCGAGGACGCCGCGGTCCAGAAGAAGGCGATGAACCGGTACGACCGCCTGGAATCCGAGTTCCTGGCCGCCGGCGGCTACGCGGCCGAGGCCGAGGCCGCCGCGATCTGCTCGAACCTCGCCCTGCCGGACCGCCTGCTGAACCAGCCGCTCAAGACCCTCTCCGGCGGCCAGCGCCGCCGCGTGGAGCTCGCGCGCATCCTGTACTCCGACGCCGAGACCATGCTCCTCGACGAACCCACCAACCACCTCGACGCCGACTCCATCGCCTGGCTCCGTGAGTTCCTCAAGAACCACCAGGGCGGCCTGATCGTGATCAGCCACGACACCGAACTGCTTGAAGCGACCGTCAACAAGGTGTTCCTGCTGGACGCCAACCGCGCGCAGATCGACTTCTACAACATGGACTGGAAGCGGTACCTGACGCAGCGCGAAACGGACGAGCGCGCCCGCAAGCGCGAACGCGCCAACGCGGAAAAGAAGGCCCAGGTCCTGATGGACCAGGCCAACAAGATGCGCGCCAAGGCCACCAAGGCCGTCGCCGCGCAGAACATGGCCAAGCGCGCCGAACGCCTCCTGGGCGGGCTCGAGGCGGTCCGCGAAAACGACCGCGTGGCAGCACTGCGCTTCCCGGACCCGTCGCCCTGCGGCAAGACCCCGCTGACGGCGGACGGCCTGAGCAAGTCCTACGGCTCTCTGGAGATCTTCACCGACGTGGACCTCGCGATCGACCGCGGCTCCAAGGTGGTCATCCTGGGCCTCAACGGCGCCGGCAAGACAACGCTGCTGCGCATGCTGGCCGGCGTCGACAAGCCGGACACCGGCGAGATCATCCCCGGCCATGGCCTGAAGGTGGGCTACTACGCCCAGGAACACGAGACGCTCGACGTCGACCGCACGGTCCTGCAGAACATGCGCTCGTCCGCCCCGGACATGAACGACTCGGAAGTCCGCGGCATCCTGGGCTCGTTCCTGTTCTCGGGGGACGACGTCGACAAGCCCGCCGGTGTCCTCTCCGGCGGCGAAAAGACCCGCCTGGCCCTGGCCACCATCGTGGCGTCGAGCGCGAACGTGCTCCTGCTGGACGAGCCCACCAACAACCTGGACCCGGCCAGCCGCACCGAAATCCTCGGCGCGCTGCGCAACTACACCGGCGCCGTGGTGCTTGTCAGCCACGATGAGGGTGCTGTGGAGGCGCTCAATCCGGAGCGTGTGGTCCTGCTGCCCGACGGCGTGGAAGACCACTGGAACGAGGACTACCTCGACCTGATCACGCTGGCCTAGGCCGCGGTAACCTTCGCGCCTCGGCGCGGCCGATTTGCCGCGTGCTCGCTCGTCCCTCGCTTAGACGCACGCTACACAAATCGACCGCGCCGCTGCGCTCGTGCGTTTGGCGCCACTCCGCGTGGTCAGTTTCTACCGGACGGGCATTTCCCGGGCGTCGGTGATGCGCTGGAGTTCGCTGTAGCTGATGGAGAACATCGAGTGGTGGTCGCCGGCGCCCGCCCACAGCACAGAGTGGACTGCGAGGGACTCATCCAGCAGGGTGCGGATCTTTTCCGGGTGGCCCACCGGGGCTACTCCGCCCACTTCCTGGCCGGTGTGTGCCAGCACGAACCCGGGGGAGGCGCGGCGGATCCGTCCCGTGCCCAGCCGGTCGGCGACCTTCCCGACGTCCACCCGGGCCGCGCCGCTGGCCAGGATCAGCAGCGGGGCACCGTCCAGGTCGAACACGAGGCTGTTGGTGATGGCCGCGACGTCGCAGCCCAGGGCGGCGGCCGCCGCTGCCGCCGTCGGGACCTGGGACTCAAGCACCGTGACGGTGTCCCTGGCCCCGAGCGCGCCCAGCGCGTGCTTCACCCGGGCCACGGGCTCCGGAAAGATTCCTTCCGCCATATCAGAATCCCTGGGCATCCAGGATGGCGTCTTCCTCTTCCTCCGCGGTCGGGTTCTTCCGCTTCCGTGCGACTGGACGGCGGCGGGCCACCGGACCGCTGGAATGCATCACGCCGCCGTCCGGGTCCGCGCCCTGCGCCTCGGCATCCTCCGCGTCGATGGCGGCGTTCCGGGCCTGCTGCCGGGCGGCGTAGCCAAAGCCGATGAACATCAGCACACCGAACGCGAACCACTGCAGCGAGTAGGACAGGTGGGTGCCCTCGTCGGTGGACGGCTTCGGGAACGGGAACGGCATGTCCGACGCCGCCGGGCTTTCGGACGCCAGCTGCCCGTAGGCGCCCGTCAGCACCGGATAGCCGAGCTGGCGTGAATAGGCGGCGAGGTCGATCGAGGCCAGCTGCCCGTCGGGGGCGCCGCGCTGGAGGTCGGGCTCGGCGGGCCTGAGGCGGGCGACCACGGTCACGGTGCCCTGGGGCGGGGCCGGGACCGAGTCCGGGCGGCCCGGGTTGTTGTTGCCGATCGGCAGCCAGCCGCGGTCAATCACCACGGTCTCGCCGGTTTCCACCCGGAACGGGACCACCACTTCGTAGCCGGGCTGGCCGTTAAGCGGCCGGTTGCGGACAATACGCTGCCCGTCGACGTCGTAACTGCCCCTCAGCTCCACCTGCGTCCACTCACGGTCCGCGGCGAGGGCCCTGAACTGGTCCTTGACCTCGGCGAACGGGACAGGCGTGGCGGAATAGTTGGAGGTGACGCGGTTGATCTCGGCGAGGGTCTCCGCGCGGCGGTCCATCTGCCACCGGCCCAGCCCGACGCAGGCGGCCGCAAAAATCGCGGCCAGCAACAGGTACCCCAGCCATTTGCTGGAGAAGAGAAAACGGTACATTCAGCGTGCCTTGCCTGCCTGGTCCAGTGCCAACGTTTCTTTCCAGAGCCCGCGGGTCTGGAGGTAGTCCTCGAGCCAGGACCGGTGCTCTCCGCAGGCCAGCCAGATTTTGCGCCGCTCCGGGGTGTGGATCTTGGGGTTGTTCCAGAGCAGCTGCCATTCGGCGCCGTTCCGGCATGCCTTGCGGGAGCACACGGCCCCGGCGGGTCCGGCCGTTCCGCCGTTCCCGGTGAGGTCAAAGAGATTCATGATGCCGCCCGTTTGTGGCCGTCGCCGGTGCCGGAGTCTCCCGGGGCGGAGCCCGGGCCGTCCTCCGGGGCCTCCTCGTCGTCGACGAGTTCGCCCTGCAGCAGCGTCATCGACGGGTCTTCCGGCTGCGGGGCAGCCGGCGCGGCCGGCGCGTCGAGTTGGGCCAGCGGCGCGTAGTCCAGCAGCGAGTCGGCGTGGACCTCCGCCTGGTCACTGCCGTTGGCAATGATGACAGCGATCCAGGGCAGGAACACGGCGCCGAGGACCGGCAGGACTTTGAACCAGCCGTCCACCACAAAAATCAGGACCAGGCACACCATGCGGATACCCATCGCCACGGCGTACTTGATCATCCGCTGGCGCATCTCTTCGGAATGCGCCGTGGCGGCGTCCGTGATGCTGTGAACCTCCGGATTTCCGGACGGAACGTCCGGGTTCCCGGGCACAGGCGCACCGGATCGGTTTTTGAGTGTCACGGCTGTCAGATCACGCTCCCAAGGCTTAACGCAATTCTCTCACCATCGGCAGGGCCGCCCAAACGCGGGCCGGCCGGGCGCTAAGATCGGAGGCAGGAAAATCCCGCCCCCACCGCGGCGCCGTCCGCCGCAGAATTCCGGAGCCCCACCATGTCTGAAACAGCAACCACCGGCCGCAGTGTCCTGATCACCGGCGGAAACCGCGGAATCGGCCTCGCCATCGCCGAGGCCTTCCTTGCCAACGGTGACAAGGTGGCCGTCACCTACCGCAGCGAATCGGCGCTCCCCGAGGGCATCCTCGGCGTCAAGGCGGATGTCACGGACGAAGCCTCGGTGGATGCGGCGTTCACCGAAGTGGAAGCCGCCCACGGCCCCGTGGAGGTGCTGGTGGCGAACGCCGGCATCACCAAGGACACCCTCCTGATGCGCATGAGCGAAGACGATTTCACCTCGGTCATCGACACCAACCTCACCGGCGCGTTCCGGGTGATCAAACGCGCCTCCAAAGGCATGATCCGTGCCCGCAAGGGCCGCGTGGTCCTGATCTCCTCCGTCTCGGGCCTCTACGGCGCCCCGGGCCAGATCAACTACTCGGCGTCCAAGGCCGGTCTGGTCGGGATCGCCCGCTCCCTGACCCGCGAACTCGGCGGCCGCGGCATCACCGCCAACGTGGTGGCGCCCGGGTTCATCAACACCGACATGACCGCCGAACTGCCGGAGGCAACCCAGAAGGACTACCTGTCCAAGGTCCCCGCCGGCCGTTTCGCCGAAGCCGCCGAGGTGGCCGGTGTGGTCCGCTGGATCGCCAGCGATGAGGCCGCCTACATCTCCGGCGCCGTCATCCCGGTGGACGGCGGCCTTGGGATGGGCCACTAGGACTTTTTGCCCTAAGTATTGTCCGGCCCCGGGTGTGTAATGGGCCTACAACCCCTGACCATTCCGGGCAGGGCCGTGGATCCGGGAGGACAATCGTGGCTGAACTTAACAAGTGGGTGCCGTCGGACGTACTGGAACCGATCAAGCGTTTCCTTGACGGGGACCTCACCATGACGCCGTCCATCAAAGTCGAGCAGTTCGTGGACGGCAGCACGCTGGTGGTGCGTGCCGAGGTGCCGGGGATCGACCCTGACAAGGATGTGGACGTCTCCGTGAGTGAAGGCATGCTGCACATCCGGGCTGAACGTGAGGAGAAGTCCGAGCACAAGGGCAAGGACGGCTACCGCTCGGAATTCCGGTACGGATCCTTCACCCGCAGTGTTGCGCTGCCCCCGGGGGCCAGGGAAGAGGACATCACCGCCACCTACAAGGACGGTGTCCTCGAGGTGCGCGCCCCCGCGCCCGTGGCCGCCCCGGACGCGACGGC
This sequence comes from Arthrobacter sp. EPSL27, assembly GCF_001512305.1. Classification (GTDB taxonomy): domain Bacteria; phylum Actinomycetota; class Actinomycetes; order Actinomycetales; family Micrococcaceae; genus Arthrobacter. The sequence continues at coordinate 672,656 of NZ_LNUT01000005.1, read as the reverse complement.
CAAGAAGATCCGGATCGACCACACGTAGCCGGCCACCAACAACGCACGCGCAACGGGGCGGGCGGACGTCACCGGTCCGCCCGCCCCGTTTGCGTGCCGGCTGCCGTCCTCAGCCTGCCGCCGCCTGCGCCTCCCGCAGCCAGGCCAGGACGTCAGCGTCCAGCTCGTCCGCGGTGCGCAGTTCCAGGTGGTGCATCCAGACCCCGGGGGACGGGTTGACCACTTCCTTGAACCTGTCGGAATCGATGTGCCGCGGCAGCGCGATCGACAGGACGGCGGGAACGTCGGAATCCACATAGCGGCCGGGCCACCAGAGGTAGGCGAAGCCGCGCCGGGCGCGGAACGCCACCTGGCTTTTGGTGGCCCGGATTGCCGCCGGCGGGTTCCCTGCCAGCAGCTCCTGCACCGCGTGGAACAGCTCCAGGCCGCGGGGTGAGCCACTGAAGACCTCCTCCGGCGTCGACTCCGCGCTCACTCTCCGCTCACTTCCTCAGGCACGGAACCCCCCGGCGCCCTGCGGCCGGCATCCCATGCGCGTGAGCCTACGCCCGGGGGCGGTTCCGTAACAGCCTGCCGCAGCTTCTTTGTGGGACCCGGACAACTGAAAACACCGGGGCCGCTGGCATGATTGAGTGCAGACCCACCGTTTTTGGACGTTTGGAACAAAGGAGCTCGTATGGGACTGCTGGATAACAAGACCGCGATCGTCACCGGTTCATCGAGGGGCATTGGTGCTGAAGTCGCCAAGCTCCTGGCCGCCGAGGGTGCTGCCGTCGTCGTGAACTACCGCCAGAAGGCGCCGCGCGCCAACAAGGTGGTCGCGGAGATCGAGGCGGCCGGCGGCCGCGCTGCCGCCGTCGGCGCGGACCTCACCACCCAGGAAGGCGTGCAGGCCCTGGCCAGCGCCGCCATGGAGAACTTCGGCTCGCTCGATGTCCTGGTCCTCAACGCATCCGGTGGAATGGAATCCGGCATGGAGGAGGGCTACGCCCTCAAGCTCAACCGCGACGCGCAGGTGAACATGCTCAACGCCGCCGTGCCGCTGATGGCCGAGGGATCGCGGGTTGTCTTCGTAACCAGCCACCAGGCCCACTTCATCAACTCTGTTCCCACCATGGAGAACTACGAGCCCGTTGCCCGCAGCAAGCGCGCCGGCGAGGACGCACTGCGCGAACTCGTGCCGGACCTGGCCGCCAAGGGCATCTCCCTCGTTGTCGTCTCCGGCGACATGATCGAGGGCACGGTCACGGCCACCCTGCTGGACCGCTCCAACCCGGGTGCCATCGAGGCGCGCCGCGCCGAGGCCGGGAAGCTGTACTCCGTGACGGAGTTCGCCGCTGAGGTCGCCAAGATGGCCACCGCCGACGTCGAGACCGGCCACACCGAGTACGTCGGCGGATCCGACTACTTCACCAAGGGCGCCAACTAGGCACCCGCGGATCCAGGGGAAACCCGGGGATCGGATACGAAAGAAGGCCGGGGCGGCTGCCCCGGCCTTCCGTTTACCCGGCCGCTGCCGGTCTCTAATACGGTGTTGAGTGCACGTCAGACGCCGGCGATGTGCCGCACGGCGTCCAGGTACGGCAGGTTCACCGCGGCGTCGGCTGCGGCCCGGACCGCCGGTTTGGCGTTAAACGCCACCCCGATGCCCGCGGCGCCCAGCATGTCCAGGTCGTTGGCACCGTCGCCTACGGCAATGGTGTGCTCCATCGGAATGCCTTCCTTGGCCGCCCAGGCGCGCAGATACCGTTCCTTCGCTGCCCTGTCGACGACGTCGCCGATCACCTTCCCAGTCAGCGCCCCGTCAACGATTTCGAGCTCATTGGCGATCCAGTAGTCCAGCCCCAGGTCCTCCGCGATGGGGCCGAGGATCTGGTTGAAGCCGCCGGACACCACGGCCACCACGTGCCCGGCAGCCTGGAAGGCGGCCACAAGCTCAGCGGCTCCGAGGCTCAGCCTGACCTCGGCGCGGACGGAATCAACGACGTCGGCCGGCAGCCCGGCGAGCACCGCCACCCGGGCGTGCAGGCTCTGGGCGAAGTCCAACTCGCCGCGCATGGCCGCCTCCGTCACGGCCGTAACTTCCTCTTTCTTGCCGGCATAGGCGGCAAGCAGTTCAATGACCTCCTGCTGGATCAGCGTGGAGTCCACGTCCATGATGAGGAACTTCCGCTGCGCGCGGCGCAGCGACGCGGGGACGATCGCCAGGTCCCCGCCGGCAGGTCCGGCGGCCGCAACGGCCCGGCGCAGTCCGGCCAGCGCAGCCTCCTGGCCGGGGCCGGCGGCAGGGGCGAAGCTGCCGTCCGCCGTGTAGACCTCGAACCGGGTGTCTCCGGTGGTGGTTCCCTCCTCCAGAGCCACACCGGAGGCGGCAAGCACCGTACGGAGCCGCTGCACCTCCGGAGCGGTCAGTTTCGGGGCATAGCTGACTGCGGTCACGAACAGGTTCATGCCTGCAATCCTAGCGATCGCGCGAAGGAGGGCCCGAATTCGTTGCGCACCGGTGACGCGCCGGCGGCCGGACGCCGCGCCGCAGGCGCGCCGCAGGTGGGAGAGCAGTTCAGGCCCGGCGTTCCGGTTATCAGTCGTCCGCTTTTATGTCCTAGTGTCTACTCCTATGAGTGATGTTCTTGAATTGGCCGCCGTCAGCGTTGTCCGTGGGGCAAAAACCCTCCTGGACAAGGTCGACTGGCAGGTCCGGGAAGGCGAACGCTGGGTGATCCTTGGCCCCAACGGCGCCGGCAAGACCACACTGCTGCAGATCGCCGCGGCACGCATCCACCCCACCAGCGGCATGGCCGGTGTCCTCGAGGAGATCCTCGGCGCCGTCGACGTCTTTGAACTCCGGCCCCGGATCGGCCTGTCCTCCGCTGCCCTGGCCAACCAGATCCCGGAGCAGGAAAAGGTCCTCAACGTCGTCGTGACCGCCGCCTACGGCGTCACCGGCCGGTGGCGCGAGGGCTACGAGAAGGACGACGAACGCCGCGCCTTCGCCCTGCTGAACGAATGGGGCATGGGCCCGCTGCTCAACCGGCCGTTCTCCTCCCTCTCGGAGGGGGAGCGCAAGCGCGTCCAGATCGCCCGGGCCCTGATGACGGATCCGGAGCTGCTGCTCCTGGACGAGCCCGGCGCCGGGCTGGACCTGGCCGGCCGCGAGGACCTGGTCTACCGGCTGAGCGCCCTGGCGCGTGACGAGGACGCCCCGGTCATTGTGCTGGTGACCCACCACCTCGAAGAAGTCCCGCCGGGCTTTACGCACGCCCTGCTGATGCGTGACGGCGGCGTGGTGGCCCAGGGCCCGATCGACAGCGTCCTCACCGCGGAAAACCTGAGCGAAACGTTCGGCATGCCGCTGGACGTCAGTGTCACCGCCGGCCGGTACACGGCCACCGCCCGCCGCTGAGCGGGCCTCTGACCGCGCGTGGAGTACCTTAACAGCGTCTTCATTTTCTTCGCCGGGCTCTGGGCCGGAACCATCAACAGTGTGGTGGGTTCCGGCACCCTGGTGACCTTCCCGGTGCTGATCGCCCTGGGCTACGCACCCGTCACCGCCTCCATCAGCAACGCGATGGGCCTGGTTGCCGGTAACGCCGCGGGCGCCTGGGGTTACCGCAAGGAACTCACCGGACGCGGCGGGCAGCTGCTGAAGCTGCTCCCCGCCTCGCTGCTGGGCGGCATCACCGGGGCTTACCTGCTGCTGCACCTGCCGGAACAGGTCTTCCACTACGCCGCCCCTGTGCTGATTGTGCTGGCGCTGCTGATGGTGGCGTTCCAGCCCCGGCTGCAGCAGTGGGTCCGGAACCGGGAACAGAACCCCGAACACGCCATCCGCGACCGCAGCCATGGCGTGCTCCTGGTGGTCCTCGTATACCTCGCCGGCGTGTACGGCGGATACTTCGTCGCCGCCCAGGGCATCTTGCTGGTCGGCATCCTCGGCGTCTTTATGACAGGCACCATCCAGAACGCCAACGCCATGAAGAACATCCTGGTCCTGGGCGTCAACGTGGTGGCCGCAGCCTCGTACCTGCTGTTCGCCTTCGGCCGGATCGACTGGACCGTCGTGGGCCTGATCGCCGTCAGCTCGCTGATTGGCGGCGTGATCGGGTCCAAGGTGGGGCGCAAGCTGTCCCCGGTGGTCCTGCGCGGCGTGATTTTCGTCCTGGGCCTCGTTGCCCTCGGGTTTATGGTCGCGAACCTCTTCCAGTGATCCTCCCGACTGAAACGGCCCGCCAGTGACCTTCCACCACCTCGACTCCGCCGACGACCCGCGCGTCTCGGACTACACGCAGCTCACGGATGTGCACCTGCGCAAGCTCCGGGAGCCCGTCGAGGGCATGTACATCGCCGAGTCCTCCCGGGTGCTCCGCCGCGCCCTCGCCGCGGGACACCGGCCGCGTTCCTTCTTCCTCGCCGAGAAGTGGGTCGAGGACCTCGCGGACGTCTTCGAGCAGTACCCGGATGTGCCCGCCTATATCGGCTCCGCCGCGCTCCTGGAGGCCATCACCGGGTTCCACCTCCACCGCGGCGCCATGGCCGCGATGCAGCGTCCGGCACCGGTGCCGCTGCCGGAACTCCTCGCGGGCGCACGGCGGGTGGCCGTCCTGGAGGACATCGTGGACCACACCAACGTCGGCGCGATCTTCCGTTCCGCCGCCGCGCTGGGGATCGACGCCGTCCTGGTGTCCCCGCGCTGCGGGGACCCGCTGTACCGCCGCAGTGTCCGGGTGAGCATGGGAACGGTGTTCCAGGTGCCGTGGGCCCGGCTGGAGGACTGGCCGGGGGACCTGCGGGTGCTGCAGGACCACGGTTTCACCGTCGCGGCGCTGGAGCTCACCGGCGACGCCGTCGACGTCGATGACCTGGCGGCCCGCCGGCCGGACAAACTGGCCCTGGTCCTCGGCACCGAGGGCGCCGGGATGAGCGACGCCACCCTGGCCGCCGTCGATCTCGCCGTCAAGATCCCCATGCGCGCCGGCGTGGACTCGCTCAACGTCGCGGCGGCGTCCGCCGTCGCATTCTGGGAGCTGCGGTCCAGGGACTGACCGGACCGCCGGGGCGCCGCTGACGTGCGGCAAGGATGCTCCGGCAGGGCCGGCGGGCGTTCGTCAGCCCGGCGGCGATCGGCTATGATGGATAGCTGGCCGTCCGGTCACTTCCGCCGGCCATCCCATTCATACCTGGCAGCTGGCAAAATCCAGTTGCGTGAACAAAGGTCCCATTATGAAGTCTGATACCCACCCGAAGTACGAAGCTGTTGTTTTCAACGACCTGGCTTCCGGCGTCAAGTTCCTGACCAAGTCCACCGTGTCTTCCAAGAAGACCATCGAGTGGGAAGACGGAAACACCTACCCGGTCATCGACGTCGAAATCTCCTCCGAGTCCCACCCGTTCTACACGGGCAAGCAGCGCATCATGGACTCCGCAGGCCGCGTCGAGCGCTTCAACGCTCGCTTCAAGGGCTTCGGCGGCAAGAAGTAATACTTCTCCCCAAGGTCTTGTAAAAGCCCGCACCGGCAACGGTGCGGGCTTTTTGCGTCCTGGCGTCCGTAGTGTCCCTGTGTCTGTAGTGCCGTGCGCCGCGTGGCAGGATTAACGGCATGACTTCCCTGAACATCGTGCCCGGCCCCAGCAGCGCTGACGACGGCGGGACCCGCCGCCACGGGGAGTACAAGGTTCCCGGGGGCAAACTCGTGGTGGCCGATTTCGACATCGCCGGCGGGGTCCTCGCGAACGTCTCGCTCAGCGGGGACTTCTTCCTGGAGCCGGACGAGGCGCTGCCGGCGATCAACCAGGCGCTCACCGGCCTCCCCGCCGAGTCCTCCGCCGCGGACATCTCCGCCGCTGTGGCGGCGGCCCTGCCCACCGATGCGGTGCTCTTTGGATTCTCCGCCGACGCCGTGGCCGTTACCGTCCGCCGTGCCCTAGCCAAAGCGACCGCCTGGGCCGACCACCAGTGGGACATCATCGCGCCCTCCGTGCTGCCCACCCACATCAACGTGGCCCTCGACGAAGTCCTCACCGAGGAGGTGGGCGCGGGCCGCCGCAACCCGACGCTGCGTTTCTGGGACTGGGAGGAACCGTCCGTGGTGATCGGCAGCTTCCAGTCCGTCCGGAACGAACTGGATCCGGCCGGCGTCGAGCGCCACGGCATCAGCGTGGTCCGCCGCATCAGCGGCGGGGGAGCCATGTTCATGGAGGCGGGCAACTGCATCACCTATTCGCTGTACCTGCCGCAGACCCTGGTGGACGGCATCAGTTTCGCCGACTCCTACGGCTTCCTCGACGCCTGGGTGATGGCGGCGCTCGAGAAGATCGGCGTCAGCGCCTTCTACGTGCCGCTCAACGACATCGCCACTGAGCAGGGGAAGATCGGGGGAGCGGCGCAGAAGCGGCTCGCGAACGGCGGCATGCTGCACCACGTCACCATGAGCTACGACATCGACGCAGACAAGATGGTGGAGGTCCTGCGGATCGGCAAGGAGAAGCTCTCCGACAAGGGCACCCGGAGCGCCAAGAAGCGGGTGGACCCGCTCCGCCGGCAGACCGGACTGGCGCGGGCGGAGATTGTCGCGGCCATGATGGACGTCTTTGCGGAACGCTACTCGGCAACACCGTCGGAACTCACCGACGCGGACCTCGCCGCCGCGCAGCAGCGGGTGGAAGCCAAGTTCGGCACGCCGGAGTGGCTGCACCGCGTCCCGTAAGGCCCGGCCCTCCCGTACCTCCGGGAGCTCGTCGGATTAGCCGGCGGCCTGCGCGGTGAGGGCGCGGTGCAGGTGGCTGCGCTGTTCGATGATGATGCGGCGCAGCGCGCGCGGTGCCTCCGGGTGCGCGGCAAGCCATGCGTCCGTTTGGACAATCACGGGGTGGGTGTCCGGCGTGGCTCCCGACCCCTGCCCGTCCGGATCCTGCCCGTCCAGATCCTGCCCCGTCGGGTAGAGCCCGCGGACGATCCGGCTGGCGATTTCAATGCTGCGCCCGGCCCACACCTCCTCCAGGCACGCAAAGTACCGGTCAATGAAGCCGCGCAGCTGGGCTGCCGGGGCCGTGTTGAAACCCGCGATTGTGGCGCTCAGCAGCTGGTTGGACAGCGAGGTGCCGTGCACCGCCTCCTGCCAGGCGGCCTCTTTAACGCCGGCGTCGGGCCGGGCCGCGAGGGCGGTGGCGTGCCCCGCCCTGCCGGCTGCGGTGTTGTCCCGGGCCAGTTCCGTCTCGAGCTGTTCCGCGGTGGCTTCGCCGTGGGCCGCCACGGCGTGCCAGAAGTTCCAGCGCAGCTCGGCGTCGACGGAGAGACCCTCGATGACCGTGCTGCCGTCAAGGATGCCGCGGAGCAGGTCCAGTTCGCTGCCGTCGTACCGGCTGGCCGCGGCCACCGTGCGGGCCCAAGCCAGCTGCTGGTCTGAACCCGGTACGGCCCGCTGCAGCTGGTCGGCGGCGAAGGACAGGAAACCGCGGCGCGCGGCCGGCCGGGTGGCCGCCGGCACGTAACGTTCGATCGCCGTGGACGCGTTGCCCAGGACGGCCAGCAGCACGCCGATCCCGGATTCGGCGGGGCCGAAGCGCTCGACGGCGTCGACGTACAGGGATGCCGGAGTGGCGGCGTCCCGGGCCGAGTCCCACAGCGCGGTCCAGCACAGGGCCCGGGCCATCGGATCAGTGAGCGCGCCGAGCGAGCTGCGGACCGTCGCTTCGGACTGCGGGTCCAGCCGGACCTTGGCGTAGCTGAGGTCCTCGTCGTTGACCAGCAGCAGGGCGGGCCGCGACCGGCCCGCGAGCGCGGGCACCTCGGTGCGGGCGCCGGCGACGTCGGTTTCGACGCTCCCGGTGCGGACCAGGGCCCCGGCCTCGTCCAGGTCGTACAGGCCGATGCGCAGCCGGTGCGGCCGCGGCTCCTGCCGGCCCGTCGTCGGATCCTCGGCGTCCTGGTGCAGGGTCACGGTGCCCAGCACGCCGTCGTGCTCCTCGATCCCGGCCGTGAGGGTGGAGATGCCGGAGGTCTGCAGCCACTGGCGGGCCCAGTCCGCGAGGTCCCGGCCCGAGGCGGTGCTGAGCGCGGCCAGCAGGTCAGCCAGGGTGGTGTTGCCGTAGGCGTGCTCTTTGAAGTACCGGCGCGACCCGTCGATGAACGCGTCGAAGCCCACGTAGGCCACCAGCTGTTTGAGCACCGAGGCGCCCTTGGCGTAGGTGATGCCGTCGAAGTTCTGCTTGGCAGCTTCCAGGTCGGGGATGTCGGCGACGATCGGGTGCGTGGTGGGCAGCTGGTCCTGCACGTAGGCCCAGGCCTTGCGGTTGTTGGCAAAATTCACCCAGGCGGTGTCCCAGGCCGTGGTGCGGTCCACGCCGAGGGTTCCCATGTAGTCCGCGAAGGACTCCTTCAGCCACAGGTCGTCCCACCACTGCATGGTGACCAGGTCGCCGAACCACATGTGCGCCATCTCGTGCAGCAGCGTGTTCGCTCGGGCCTGGTACTGGGAGTCGGCCGCCCGGGAGGTGAAGACGTAGCTTTCCGTGAACGTCACGAGGCCGGGGTTCTCCATGGCGCCGAGGTTGTATTCCGGCACGAAGGCCTGCTCGTACTTGCCCCACGGGTACGGGAAGTCAAAGAGGCGGTTGAAGAAGTCCAGGCCGTTCTTGGTGAGGTCCATCAGTGCGGCGGTGTCAAAGGACGGCGCCATCGAGGCACGGCAGTACAGCGCCAGCGGCACCTCCAGGGTGGTGCCGTCGTCGAGCGTTCCGCACCAGGAATCCTCGGCCTTGAAGTACGGGCCCGCCAGGACGGTGGTGATGTACGTGGACATCCGCCGGGTGGGGGCGAAGTCCCAGCAACTGGTGCCCGGCCGGTCCGTCAGCGGCGTCCGCCGGGTTTCGGTTCCGTTGGAGGAGACCTGCCACGCGGACGGTGCCAGCACATGGAAGGTGAATTCTGCCTTGAGGTCCGGCTGTTCGAAGTTGGCGAACACCCGGCGCGCGTCCGCGGGCTCGTATTGGGTGTAGAGGTAGCACTGGCCGTCGGCCGGGTCGAAGAAGCGGTGCATGCCTTCCCCGGATGTGCTGTACCGCGCCGTGGCCATCACAGTCACCTGGTTCTCCGCCTGGAGGTTGTCCAGCCGGATCCGGGCGCCGTCCACGACGTCGGCCACCGGAAGGTCCGCGCCGTTGAGGACGACGCTGTGCACGTCGCTGCCGATGAAGTCCAGAAACGTGGAGGCGCCGGGGCGGGCAGCGGAGAAGGTGATCACGCTGCGGCTCGGGTAGCCGGCGACGTCCGGATCGGCAGCCTGCCGGACGTCCAGGGTGACGTCATAGCTGTGGGTGGTGATCAGGGCAGAGCGGGTTGCGGCTTCATCGCGGCGCAGGTTCTGGTTCGGCACCCAGCTATCTAATCATGAGGAACGCGGCGCCCAGGCCCAGTGCGGCGATCAGCAGCCAGGACGCCAGGGCGGCCAGCAGCGCCCGTGTCCCGGTGTGCAGCAGCTGGCCCACGCGCACCGCCGAGCCCAGTCCGAACAGGGCCATTCCGAGGGCGATGTCCTGCAGCACGGCGGCGGCGTCGAGGGCTGCGGGGGAGAGCCACCCGGTGGAGCGCAGGGCCGCGAAGGCGACGAACCCGAGCACGAACAGCGGGACAATCGGCGGACGCTTCATGCCTTCGCCGGCGCCGGCGGTGCTGCGGTGGTGCAGCCCCGCGGCGGCGGTGATGGGCGCCAGCAGGATCACGCGGGTGAGTTTGACGACGACGGCGACCGCCAGCGCCGAGGCCCCTGCGGTCTGGGCGGTGGCCACCACCTGGCCGACGTCGTGCACGGAAGCGCCGGCCCACGCGCCGAAGACCTCCGGGCTGAGGCCCAGCGGCCGGATAAGCAGCGGCAGCACCCCGATGGCCAGGGTGCCGCACAGGGTGACCAGAGCCACCGGAAGGACGGTGTCGGCCTGGCGGATCCGGCGCACGGCCGCCATGGCCCCGATGGCAGATGCCCCGCAGATGGAAAACCCGGTGGCAACCAGCAGCGAGACATGCGGCGGCAGCCGGAACAGCCGGCCGATGCCGTACGTCCCGGCGAAGGCGGCGAGCACCACGCCCGTGATCAGCAGCAGCGATTCCCAGCCGAGCCCGAGCACGTCCCCCAGGCTGACTTTCAGGCCCAGGATCACGATGCCGGCGCGCATCAGGTGCTTGCCGGCGAAGTCCAGGCCCGCCCGTCCCCGCCCTGCTGTCCAGCCGGAGAGCCCGGGGATGTTAGCGGCGAGCAGCCCGAACGCCACGGCCAGCGTCATGGCCGGAAGGACCGGAACCAGGATGTGGACGGCCAGGGCCAGGACGACGGCGGCCGCGGCGGCCAGCAGGCCGGGTACCGTGGCCGCAACCGGGCCGGGCAACGGTCCCGGTAACGGTCGGGGCGGCGGAGTGGCGCCGGGCCGCGGTGAAGAAGGAAAGACAGGCACGCACCTACCTTGCCTCAACCGGGCGGAAATGCCGCTACCGGCACAGCGGGCGCCCCGCGCGGGCGGCCGGAAATGATTTCGCAACAAAAAAGTGATTGTCTAGGAACCATGTCTGACCTATTCCAGGATTACTCCGTGGCCGCCGACCGCACCGGCGCCTACGACGAGATGTTCACCCCCGGGCAGCAGGCCCGGAAGTCGTACGGCCAGGTCGCTGGAGCCCTGCGTGAACTGTCGCTTGCCGACGTCACCGCCCGCGCCGATTCCATGGCGCGGACCTTCCTGGACCGCGGCGTCACCTTCGACTTCGCGGGGGAGGAGCGTCCCTTCCCGCTCGACATCGTGCCCCGGGTCATCCCGGCCGACGAGTGGACGGTCCTGGAGAAGGGTGTGGCGCAGCGCGTGCGCGCCCTCGAGGCGTTCCTCAACGACGTCTACGACAAGATGGCCGTGGTGTCCGACGGTGTCATCCCGCGCCAGCTCGTCACCACCAGCGCGCATTTCCACCGCCAGGTGCACGGCTTCGAACCCGCCGGCGGGGTGCGTGTGCACATCTCGGGAATCGACGTCGTCCGTGACGCCGCCGGGACCTTCCGGGTCCTGGAGGACAACGTGCGCGTCCCCTCCGGCGTCAGCTACGTCCTGGAAAACCGCCGCGCCATGGCCAAGGGCCTGCCCGAGGCCTTCGGCCAGCAGCTGATCCGCCCGGTCGAAGAGTACCCCCGGCGGCTCTTGTCGGCCCTGCGCAAAACGGCACCGTCCGGCGTCGACGACCCCACTGTGGTGGTCCTGACCCCCGGCGTCTTCAACAGCGCCTACTTCGAGCACACCCTGCTCGCCGGCCTCATGGGCGTGGAACTGGTCGAGGGGCGTGACCTGATCTGCCGCGGCAACCGCGTCTACATGCGCACCACCGCCGGCGAACAGCGCGTGGACGTGATCTACAAGCGCATCGACGACGAATTCCTGGACCCGCTGCAGTTCCGCGCCGACTCCATGCTGGGCTGCCCCGGCCTTGTCAACGCGGCCCGCGCCGGAGGCGTGACCATCGCCAACGCCGTGGGCAACGGCGTCGCCGACGACAAGCTGGTCTACAGCTACGTCCCGGACCTGATCCGCTACTACCTCAGCGAAGAACCCGTGATCGCCAACGTGGACACCTTCCGGCTCGAAGAGAAGGAAGCCCGGGAAGAGGTCCTCGACCGGCTGGACGAACTGGTGGTCAAACCCGTGGACGGCTCCGGCGGCAAGGGCCTGGTCATCGGCCCGGATGCCTCCGCGGACGAACTCGAGGCGCTGCGCAAACGCATCGTCACGGACCCCCGGGGCTGGATCGCGCAGCCGGTGCTGCAGCTGTCCACCGTCCCCACGCTCAGCGGAGACAAGTTCGGCCCCCGCCACGTGGACCTGCGCCCGTTCGCCGTCAATGACGGCGACGACGTCTGGGTCCTGCCGGGCGGCCTCACCCGGGTGGCGCTCAAGGAGGGTTCACTGATTGTGAACTCCAGCCAGGGCGGCGGGTCCAAGGACACCTGGGTCCTGGCCGATTCCCCGGAGGTGCCGGTGGAGGCCCTGCCGCGCCCGGCCATCACGGTCCGCGAACGCGTCTCAGTGTGGCCCGTTGAAAGCAACTGGCGCGACAGCCAGAAGGAGCAGCAGCAATGAGCCGCAGCACCGTCGGGTGCGAAGTTCCGCTGTCCTGCCCTGTTCAGATTTCCCATGCGCTGGAGGTAACCGCGAATGCTTAGCCGGATCGCCGAATCACTGTTTTGGATCGGCCGCTACGTGGAGCGGGCCGACGGCACCGCCCGGATCCTTGACGTCCACCTGGAGCGGCTCAACCACCTGCCCATGGAGGAGCAGCGCAGCGTGGCGCAGGAACTCCTGGCCGTCATGGGCGCCCGCGCACAGAGCGAGGACTTCGGCCTGCCCGAACTGCTCAATGCCCTCGCGTACGACAAGCAGAGCGCAACGTCCATCGCCGGTTCCCTCGGCGCTGCGCGGGAGAACGCCCGCCGGGCCCGGGAGACTGTGTCCTCCGGGCTCTGGGAAAGCCTGAACACCACGTACTACGGGCTCAACCAGCACCGCAAGGACGTGGTGGGCACTTACCGTTTCTGCAACTGGGTCCTGGAACGCACGGCCATGGTCAGCGGCCTCGCGGACACCACCGTGAGCCACGACGAGAGCTGGCAGTTCCTGGTCCTGGGCCGCTCGCTGGAACGCGCCGACATGACCGCGCGGATGCTGTCCACCCGCGACGTGCTATCCGCGGGCATGTCCTGGGTGAACATGCTCCGCTGCGCCGGCGCCTACGAGTCGTTCCTGCGGACCCGCCGCGCGGCTTTCGGCGACCAGCACGCCGCCGAGTTCCTGCTGCTGGACCGGCTGTTCCCGCGCTCCATCGTGTACGCGCTGCGCGACGCCGACGAGTGCCTCGCCAAGCTGGATCCCTCGGCGCAGCGCGTCGGCTTCATCAATGACGCCCGCCGGATCGTGGGCCAGGCCCGCACATTCCTCGAGTTCCACCGCACCGACGACCTGATGTCCGAACTGCCGGAGCACATGGAGCGCGTGCAGAAGGCCGTCTCGCAGGCGTCGGACGCCATTTCCCGTAAGTACTTCAATCAGGCAGACGAACTGGCCTGGGTGGGAGAAGTTTCATGACCCGGCTGAGCATCACGCACAAGACCGCGTACAAGTACAACAAGCGGGTCACGCTGTCCTACAACGAGGCGCGCATGACGCCGCTGACGGATCCCCAGCAGGTGGTGCTGGAGTCCTCGCTGAAGGTCTCCCCGTCCCAGGCCGCGCTGAGCAGCTACCGCGACTACTGGGGCACCCGGGTCACGGCTTTTGACATGCAGATGCCGCACGAGCACCTGGAAGTCCTGTCCACCACCACGGTGGAGGTCCACCGGGTGGAACGCATCCCGGCGGAGTCGGACATTGTGGGCTGGGATGTCCTGGCGGCCCCGGAGACGCTCAACAGGTTCAGCGACTGGATCCCGCAGTCGCAGCTCACCGGGCCGGGCGCCGAAGTCCTCGCAATCGTTCCCGGCGTCGTCGAGGGCAAAAACCCGCACGACGCCGCCATGGCCATCTTTGAGTGGATGCGCGGCGAGATGACCTACATGAAGGGCTCTACCGGCGTCACCACCAACGCCGAGCAGGCCTGGAACCAGCGCCAGGGCGTCTGCCAGGACCTGGCGCACCTCGCCATCGCCGCCCTCCGCAGCCGCGGCATCCCGGCCCGCTACGTCTCCGGTTACCTGCACCCGCGCTCGTCGGCGGACATCGGCGAGACGGTCGCGGGCCAGTCGCACGCGTGGCTGGAATGGTGGGACGGGGAATGGCGCAGCTGGGACCCCACCAACCACAAGCCGGCCGGTGACTTCCACGTGACCGTGGCGCGGGGCCGGGATTACCGTGATGTGCCCCCGCTGAAGGGCATCCTCTCCGGCGGGGGCGGTTCCTCCCTCAATGTGACCGTGGAGATCACCCGGCTCGCCTGACGCGCGGGGCCGGGCCGGTCCTACTCGAACCCGGAACGGGTGGCGTCGTCCAGCGGCGTCCACCACGTCAGCGGCGGGACCACCTTGAACCGGCGTCCCGTCACGGTGTCCGGAGTGATCCGGACGAAGTGTTCCTTCTTGCCTGCCTGCCAGGGGAAGAGGAGGAGGCCCACGGTGTCGAGCACTTCCTGCTGGTTCTGCACGGGGGCCGCCTGGCCCTTGATGACCACGCTCCAGGCAATGCCGCTGTCCGCGTCGACCCCGTCGGCTTCGAGGGCCACGGGGGTGTCGCCGGTGGCGGACTGCAGCTTGGTGCCATCGGCCGTGCGAAACACCAGCGTTCCGTGGTCCACCTTGTAGTTGATGGGGAAGATGTCGGGATGGTCATCCACCCAGACCGCGAGCCTGCCCACGGAAACGCCGCGTAAAAGCCGCCAGCATTCGTGGTGGTCAAGGGTCTCAACTTCGTAGGCCTGCTGGTGTTTGCCCTGGTTCGCATCATCGCTCATGGCCTCGAGCGTACGCCAGGAGCCCGCCCGCGAGGTAGGGGAAAAGGTCACAATCGACGGGATTACTATGCCTGCCCCGGGCCTTTGGGCCCGCGACGGGGTATTCTGGCTTCACAATCGTCAGCGCCGACGATCGTTGTGTCCGTTGTAGTGAATTGGGGCCTTAAGCATGCAGACACTTGGGGGAGATCCGGACTACACCACGGAGCCGCAGCCCATGATAGATGGCGTGCTGAAGGGTTTCGTGTCCAGGGCCGAGGAACTGCTCCAGTCACAGGAACGGATGGCCGGCCTGCTCGAAGCTGTGGTCGCTGTTGCCGAGGACCTCAGCCTGGACGCTGTCCTGGAGCGCGTGGTGCAGTCCGCCTGCCGCCTTCTCCATGCCCGCTACGGCGCCCTGGGCGTCATCGGCGACAACCTCGCCCTCAGCCACTTCATTACCGTCGGCATCGACCAGGAACTCGCCCACCGCATCGGCCCGTTGCCTACAGGCCACGGCGTGCTGGGCCTGCTGATTTCCGAGCCGCGCCCCCTCCGACTGCACGACCTGCGCGAGCATCCCGAGTCGTTCGGCTTCCCGGCGAACCACCCGCCCATGAAGTCCTTCCTCGGCGTTCCGGTGCGGGTCCGCGACGTCGTCTTTGGCAATCTGTACCTGACGGAAAAGGAAGACGGCACTGACTTCACGGCCGAGGACGAAGGCCTGGCGGTGGCGCTGGCGGCCGCCGCGGGCGTGGCGATCGAGAACGCCCGCCTCTACGACGATGCCCGGCGCCGGGCCCGCTGGCTGGAGGCCTGCATGGACGTCTCCGGCCTGGTCCTTGGCAGCGACCGCGACTACACCTCGGGGGGACTGGATCCGGTTGCCAGCCGCGCGCTGCAGGAATCGGGATCCCGGCTGGCGCTGCTGGTGGCACCGGCCACAGGCGGTGCCAGCCACATTGTTGCCGGCGTCGCCGGCAAGGACGCCGCCTCGTTCTCGGGGCGCACGCTGGCCCTTGATTCGCCGCTGCTCGAAAGCGTCCTTGACGGCGGCGAACCTGTAGTCCTCGAGGATGCCTCCGCCGTGATCGGCGACGCCGACTGCGGCGCAGCCGGCCCCCTGCTGGCCGTGGCGCTCAGCACCCAGGGCGCGCACCACGGGCTCCTGCTGCTGCTCCGGGACCGCGAGGCACTGCCTTTCGCCCGGACGGACATAGAGATGGGCGCCGTGTTCGGGTCGCATGTCGCCCTGGCCCTGGAACTGTCCCGCGTGCACCGGCTCCGCGAAGAGCTCCTGGTGTTCACGGACCGGGACCGGATTGCCCGCGACCTCCATGACCTGGTCATCCAGCGGTTGTTCGCGGCCGGGCTGAGCGTGCAGAGCCTGACCCGTTTCACGAAGGACGAACTCGCCACCGAACGCATCCGCACCATCACCGGCGAGCTGGACGAGGCGATCCGCAGCCTCCGGGACACCATCTACTCACTCAAGAGCAGCAGCGGGGAAACGGAGCTGCTCAGCGGACGGATCCGGCGGGTGACCCGCAGTTCGGCGAAGTCCATGCCCTTCACCCCGCGGCTGACCATTACCGGCCCGGTGGACGCCGTCACCCCGGACAAGGCGGACAATGTGGTGGCGGTCGTGTCGGAGGGCCTCAGCAACGCCATCCGGCATTCCGGCGCTGATGCCATTTCCGTGTCGGTGGGCGTGATAAAGGGCAGGGTCACCGTGGTCATCACGGACAACGGCGCCGGCTTCGACGAACCCGAAAAGCGCCGGGGCCTGGCCAACCTTGAAGACCGCGCGCGGATGCTCGACGGCGAATGCATCATCACCAGCGCCCCGGAGGCCGGAACCAGCCTTGAGTGGTCGGTGCCGCTCTAGCTGACCTGCATGGGCAGAACAGCTAGCGGACGCTGTGTGAGCGGGATGCCTCGGGGTGGCCGGCGGGCTGTGCCGGCGCCGCCGGGCCGGCAATAAAAACTGCGGCCTGGGTGCGCCGTTCGAAGCCCAGCTTGGCCAGCAGCGAGGAGACGTAGTTCTTGACGGTCTTCTCGGCCAGGAACATTTCCGCGGCGATCTGGCGGTTGGTCAGTCCGCCGCCCACCAGTTCCAGCACCCGGCGTTCCTGGGGTGTCAGGGACGCCGTGCGGGGGTCCACTTCGTCGGTCTCCACGAGGCTTTCCACGATGCCCGCCGCGACCCCGTCCTCGAACAGCGATTCGCCCGCGGCGGCCCGGCGCAGCGCCCCGATCAGGTCCGTGCCCCCGATTTCCTTCAGGACGTAGCCGCTGGCGCCCGCCAGCACGGCGCCGCGGAGGGCCTGTTCGTCGTCGAAGCTGGTCAGGATGATGCAGTTCAGTGACGGGTCGATCGATCGCACGTCGCGGCAGACCTCGATTCCGGTCCCGTCCGGGAGCCGGGCGTCGAGGACGCAGACGTCGGGATGGAGGGCCGGTATGCGGCGGGTGGCCTCGACGGCGGAGCCGGAGCTGCCGACGACCTGGAAACCCTCACCCTCGAGGAGCTCCTGCAGGCCGCGCCTGACCAGCTCGTGGTCGTCGAGGATAAAGACGCGGATGACGGACTTTTCCCCGTCGGGTGCGCCGAGACCTGCGTCTGACCAGGCAATCATGATTCTCCCGTCCGGCGGCTTGCGCTGCCGTGTGTCGTGCGGCTCCCCAGCCCGTTCCGCAGACCGGGCCTGCGGGCCTGCTGTATCCATTGTCGCCGACGCGGGTCCCGCTGTCGCTGTTGCCCGTGCCGCCGTCGTCAGGAATCTTTTTTCCGTTCCCCCGCCGGGGCTGTTGTGCATTCCCGGCGACTGCCATTTTTCTCCCCGCGGAAGGCGAGGGCAAGGGTCCTTGGTCCCGCCGGGTTGCCACGCTTGCCGGGCCCATGACTTTTGGCCCTAGCAGGGACCGCGGACGGCCGACCAATGTAGGCTGGACGCGCCAGCTGTCCAATGTCAGCTGTCCATAGCCAGCTCTCCAACGCCAGCTCTCCAACGAAGGGATCTGCAATGACCGAAGCCAGTGACATCCGGACAATCGTGGTGGGAGTCGACGGTTCCGAGGCGTCGGTTGAGGCCTTGCGCCAGGCCCAGAACCTTGCCAAACCGCTCGCGGCCACGCTGGTGGCGCTGGCCAGCTGGGACGTCCCCCCGGTCTACGACGGGTACATTGCCATGGGCATTGACGACTTTGACGTCCGCGCCGGCGAGATCCTGCAGGAGACAGTGGAGAAGGCCTTCGGGGCGGAAACTCCGGCCAACGTCGAAACGCGGCTCGTGCAGGGCCACCCCCGGCACACCCTGATCGAGGCCAGCCGGGACGCCGACCTGCTGGTGGTGGGACGCCGCGGGCACGGGGGCTTCGGCGGGATGCTGATCGGATCCGTGAGCTCGGCGCTGGTGGCCCACGCGCACTGCCCCGTGCTGGTGGTCCATTCCCCGGAAGCAAAGAACGCGGAACCGAAGAAGGCGGAACAGAAGACAGCGAAGGCCGACTAGGCACCGCGACGGGGCGGCCCGAGGGCCCGGCGCCGCCTACTCGAAGGACGCCCGCCGCGGGTCGGCGAGGCGGGTGCTCCACAGGTCCGGCTTGATGACCTTGAAGCGGCGCCCGGTCAGGGCCTTGGGCGCCAGCCGCACGTAGAAGTCCTTGTCGCCCGGCTGCCACGGCTCCAGCAGCCGCGCGTCGACGGCTTCCTTCTCCTCCTGGCTCTCGATCAGCTGCACCTCGCCGCGGGCCACCACGCTCCAGGCCGCCTGTTCATGGGAGTCGTATCCGTCGATTTCGAATGCCACGGGCTTCGCTGTCATGGCGGCCCACAGCTTGGAGCCGCCGGCGGTGCGGAACACGATGGAGCGGCGGTCCAGCACGAAGTTCACCGGAAAAATCTCGGGATGCCCGTCGATGATCAGGGCGATCCGCCCCACGACTTCGGTGTCCAGCAATACCCAGCACTGGTCAAGGGACAGTCCGAAATCGGGCGCAGGCGTAGTCTCTGTGTTCATGTGGACCCACGTTACGGAGAGTCCCGGTGCCCCATTAGGGCCATAAGACCCCTGGCCCGCGCCGGCCGCCTGTGCTGGCCGCCGTCTACCAGGGGCTCGGCTTGTAGTCCTTCAGGAAGACGCCGTACTGGTCCTCGCCGGCCTCGCCCATCACAATCGGGTCGTAGACCCGGGCTGCCCCGTCCACAAGGTCCAGGGGAGCGTGGAAACCTTCCTCCATGAGGCGGACCTTCGTGTGGTGCGGCCGCTCATCGGTGATCCAGCCGGTGTCGACGGCGGTCATGAGGATGCCGTCGGCGTCCAGCATCTCCTGGGCGCTGGTCCTGGTCATCATGTTCAGCGCCGCTTTGGCCATGTTGGTGTGCGGGTGGCCGGGGCCCTTGTATGCGCGGGAGAACTGGCCTTCCATGGCGCTGACGTTCACGATGTACTTGCGCCGCGCCGTGGAGCGCTTCATGGCGCCCCGGAGGCGGCTGACCAGGAGGAACGGTGCCGTGACGTTGCAGAGTTGGACTTCGAGCATCTCCAGGGGGTCCACCTCGTCCACCACCTGGGTCCAGCTGTTGATGGCCGCGAGGTCCGGGACCAAGCCGCCGGCGTCGATGGCAGTACCGGCGGCAATGCGCTCCAGGGAAGCCGAGCCGGTGGACAGCGCCAGGGACGTGATGGCGTCGCCGGCCAGCACCGGGTGGTCCAGGACGCTGCTCGCCAGCGCCAGCGGGTGCTTGTCGTGGGCGTGGCCGAAGGTGACCAGTTCCGGGCCGCCGTTGGCCGCCTGCAGGGCCGCGGGCAGGGGCTCGTCCTCGGCGTCGACCAGGGGCTTGTAGGCGTTGCCGGAGCGGCGCACGGTCTGGGCCGCGTTGTTGATGATGATGTCGAGCGGTCCCGCCGCGTCCAGGGAATCGGTCAGCGCCATCACCTGGGAGGGGTCACGCAGGTCGATGCCGACAATCCGCAGCCGGTGCAGCCACTCGCCGCTGTCCTCCATGGCCCCGAACCGCCGGGCGGCGTCCTTGGGGAAGCGTGTGGTGATGGTGGTGTGCGCGCCGTCGCGGAGCAGGCGCAGGGCGATGTACATGCCGATCTTTGCCCGCCCGCCGGTGAGGAGGGCCCGGCGGCCGGTGAGGTCCGTCGTGGCGTCGCGCTTGCTGTGGCTGAAAGCCGCGCATTCCGGGCACAGCTGGTGGTAGAAGGCATCCACCTGGGTGTAGTGCTGTTTGCAGATGTAGCAGGGCCTGGACCTGATCAGGTGCCCGGCGATGCTCCCGGTGGTGGACGGGGCCAGTTTGTTCCCGCGGGTTTCATCGTCGATCCGGTCCGGGGCTGCCGTCGCGGTCTGGGCGATCACGGCACGGTCAGCCTCGGCGATCAGGTCGCGCTTGCTGACCCGGCGGTGCCGCTTGACGGCTTTGAACATCTTGCCGGTGGCGCGGCGGACCGAGAGGTAGTCCGGGTGCTCCTCGTCGTAGAGGTGGATGCTGTCCAGGACCTTGAGGCAGGTCTGGATTTCCTCGGCGGTCAGATCGGACGGCAGATCGGGGGAGCTCATTCCGTCAATTTTACAGCCTGCAGGGAGCCCGGCGGACGCTGCCGCCGGGCTCCCAGAGCTGCCGGAAGGGCTACGTGGCGCTGGAAGACTGCTGTCCGGTCACGCCGACGGCGGCCGCCTGCACTTCCGCCACCTTGTCCACGGACTCGCGCAGGGCGGGCCAGTTCTCGGTGGCGGCACGCACCGCATCCGGTACCAGGATCAGGTTGGCGGCTGACAGGGCACGCTCCTGCTCGCCGGGTTCCGGGACCACCTGTCCCTTGGACAGGACGGTGATGCCCGAATCGGTGACCTTGAAGCCGCGGGCCCGGTCCAGTTCGGAGTCGAGGCCGATCGCCGCGCCCGCCGGGACCTTGACGTTCTTGTCGATGATGGCGCGCTTGACCACGGCGCCTGCACCGATGGTCACCTTGTCCATGAGGACGGAGTCCAGCACGCGGCTGGAGGTGCCCACGTAGACGTCGTTGGAGAGGACGGAGCCTTCCACGATGCCGCCGGAGATCACCACGCCGCTGGCGACGATCGAATCCAGGGCCGTTCCCACCGTGTTCTTCTCGCCGCGGACGAACTTGGCCGGCGGGGAAATGCTCTGCCGGGTGTAAATCGGCCACTCGGAGTTGTACAGGTTGAACACCGGCACCGGCGAGATGAGGTCCATGTGCGCGTCATAGAACGAGTCGATGGTGCCCACGTCGCGCCAGTAGGTGCGGTCGCGTTCCGTGGAGCCGGGGATCTCGTTCAGCGTGAAGTCGTAGACCCCGGCCTCGCCCTTGTCGACGAAGTAGGGGATGATGTCGCCGCCCATGTCGTGCTTGGTGTCGAGCCGTTCGGCATCGACGTGCAGGGCCTCCACCAGGGCGTCGGCGTTGAAGACGTAATTTCCCATGGACGCGAGGAACTGGGTGGGGTCGGCGGCCAGTCCCGGGGTGGAGGACGGCTTCTCGACGAAGGCGGCAATCTTCTCCGGGTTGTTCGGGTCCACCTCGATGACACCGAACTGGTCTGCCATGTTCAGCGGCTGGCGGACCGCCGCGACAGTGGCCTTGGCGCCGCTTGCGATGTGCTGGTCCACCATCTGGGCAAAGTCCATCCGGTAGACGTGGTCCGCGCCCACGACGACGACGATGTCCGGGTTGGCGTCATGGATCAGGTTCAGGGACTGGTAGATGGCATTGGCGCTGCCGAGGAACCAGCTCTTGCCCACACGCTGCTGCGCGGGCACGGAGGCGATGTAGTTGCCCAGCTGGGTGGACATGCGCCACGTTTCGGAAATGTGGCGGTCCAGGCTGTGCGACTTGTACTGCGTCAGGACCACGATCTGCAGGTAGCGCGAATTGACCAGGTTGGACAGCGCGAAGTCGATAAGCCGGTAACTGCCGGCAAACGGCACGCCGGGCTTGGCCCGGTCCGCCGTCAGCGGCATAAGCCGGTTTCCCTCGCCGCCTGCGAGGACGATGGCCAAAACTTTCCTATTCGGCATGGTGAACGCTCCTGAACGCCGTTGTACTTCCCCAAAACAGTCCGGCACGCCCGAACGTCTTCACACTAGATCAGTTCCACCGTAACGACTACCTTGGGGTTTGTGCGTATAGACATTGTGACCAAAGAATTCCCGCCCGAAATCTACGGCGGCGCCGGGGTCCACGTGGCCGAGCTCAGCCGCGTTCTGGCCCAGCACGTCGATCTCCAGGTCCGGGCCTTTGGTGCGCCCCGGGAACCCGGCTATCACGGCGCGTCAGTGACCTCCTATGCCGTGCCCGAGGACCTGGCCGGCGCGAACGCCGCCGTGCAGACCCTGGGCGTGGACCTGCGGATCGTCCCGGACATCGCCGGCGCCGACCTGGTGCACTCCCACACGTGGTACGCCAACATGGCCGGGCACATCGCCTCGCTGCTTCACGGCATCCCGCACGTGCTCAGCGCCCACAGCCTGGAACCGCTGCGCCCGTGGAAGGCCGAGCAGCTCGGGGGCGGCTACGCCCTGTCCTCCTGGGTGGAAAAGACCGCGTACGAGGCGGCAGCCGCCATCATTGCCGTGTCCGAGGGCATGCGCCAGGACATCCTGCGCAGCTACCCCGAGGTGGATCCGGCCAAGGTCAAGGTGGTGCACAACGGCATCGACGTGAGCCTGTGGAACCGGGACGAGGGCGACGACGTCGTCCGCGGCCTGGGGATTGATCCGTCCCGGCCCAGCGTGGTCTTCGTGGGCCGCAACACCCGGCAGAAGGGTGTGCCGTACCTGCTGCGCGCCGCCGCCAAACTCCCGGCGGACGTCCAGCTGGTCCTGTGCCTCGGCGCGGCAGACACCCCCGAGCTGGCCGCCGAAACCGCCGTCCTCATCGAGGGCCTGCAGGCCCAGCGCGGCGGCGTGGTCCTGGTGGAGCGCATGCTGCCGCGGAACGAACTCATCCAGGTCCTCAGCCACGCCACGGCCTTCGCCTGCCCGTCCATCTACGAACCCCTCGGCATCGTCAACCTCGAAGCCATGGCCTGCGGCGCCGCCGTCGTGGCCAGCGCCACCGGCGGGATCCCCGAGGTGGTGCAGCACGGCGAGACCGGCCTGCTGGTCGACATCGAACAGGTCACGGACGGGACCGGCACACCGCTGGACCCGGAAAAGTTCGTCTCGGAGTTCGCCGCGGCACTCACCGAGGTGGTCTCCGATCCTGAGCGGGCCCGCGCCATGGGCCAGGCCGGACGCCGCCGGGCAGAGGAGCACTTCTCCTGGGAATCCATCACGGAAACCACCCTTGAGGTCTACCGGTCGGTGCTCCCCGCGGGTTCCTGACCCCTTCTTAGCAGGACAAACGACGACGACGGCGCCGCCTCCGGTGAATTTCACCGGGGGCGGCGCCGTCGTGGTGTCCCGGGCGGGATCAGCCGCGCGTTGCCGTTACCTGAGTCTTGGTACCGTGAGTCTTAGTTCCCTGAGTCTTGGTTCCGTGGCCCTTGCGGGCGAGCAGGATCTTCTCATCCACCGGGGCGTCGCCGCTGGCGCGCTGCTGCCGGAAGTACTCCCGGGCCTCGTCCTGGCGGACCTTCTCGGCGCCCGTGGCGATGTTCGCCCGGAGGTGCTCGGGGCCAAACCCGAAGGCGTCTACCAGATCGAGGGCATGCGGGCGGATCTTGACCAGGAGCCGGTTAATGTAGTCACCCAGCGTCCGGGCCCGCTGCATGGACAGCCGGCCGTTCATCAGGTACCAGGACAGGTTGGCCTCGATCAGGGAAAGACCGAAGAGGTCGCGCAGCCACGTGAGGACCTTCTTGGTGCCGGGATCCGTGACCTGGCCCAGCGCCTCGGTGAAGGCCTCCCACTGCAGCAGCTCGGCGTGCGCCTGGGCGGCTTCGATGAGCTCGTTCTGGTGCTGGTTGAACAGATCCGCGCCCTGGTGCTGCGGCAGCTTGTTGGCGCCCTTGAGGGCGGACCCGACCTCGGCGACCATGGTCTGCACCCGGTCCGTCAGGAGCGCACGCTGGCTGGCCTCGTCCTTGATGGCGATGGCGGCTTTCTGCACCGAACCGGAGTCAGCCATGAACTGCGCCACGCCGCGCAGGCCGGTCCGGTGGATGGCGGCGTCGGTGGCCTGGCCCACGACGTAGCGGGCCAGCACGCCGAAGTTCACGGTGCGGAACTCCTTGGCGTAGTCGGCCAGCAGCCGCTTGGCCACCAGCTGGAGGAGGACCGTGTTGTCGCCTTCGAAGGTGGCGTAGACGTCCAGGTCCGCCCGCAGCGACGCGAACCGGTTCTCGATCAGGAAGCCGGCGCCGCCGCAGGCTTCGCGGCATTCCTGCAGGGTGTCCAGGGCGTGCCAGGTGCTCAGCGGCTTGAGCGCCGCCGCGAGGGTTTCCAGGTCCTGGCGGTCCTCGTCCGTGTCGGCGCGGCCGGAGAAGACGTCGTCGAACTTCTGCAGCAGCTGTTCGCTGGCGAAGCCGGCGGCGTACGTCGTGGCCAGCCGGGTGAACAGCCGGCGCTGGTGCCGCTGGTAGTCCAGCAGCACCTCCTCGTCGGTCTGCGAGGACGCGTTGAACTGGCGGCGTTCCGTGGCGTACTGGATGGCCGTCTTGAGCGCAAGCTTCGAGGCCGTGACGGCGGCGCCGTCCAGGGAGACCCGGCCCTGCACCAGCGTGCCCAGCATGGTGAAGAAGCGCCGGCCCGGGCTGGCGATGGGGGAGGTGTAGGTGCCGTCGGCGTCGACGTTGCCGTAGCGGTTGAGCAGGTTGGTGCGCGGGATCCGGACGTGGGTGAAGTGCAGCCGGCCGTTGTCGATCCCGTTCAGGCCGCCCTTGACGCCGTCGTCCTCGCCGCCGATGCCGGGCAGGAACTCTTTCGTCTCCGGGTTCCGGAGGTCCATGTAGAACGCGTGGACGCCGTGGTTGACGCCATTGGTGATCAGCTGGGCGAAGACGACGGCGGCCAGGCCGTCGACGGCCGCGTTGCCGATGTAGTCCTTCCACGCCGCACGGAAGGGCGTGTGCACCACGAATTCCTCGGTGGCGGGATCGTACGTGGCGGTCGTGGCGATGCTGGCGACGTCGGAGCCGTGCCCGGTCTCGGTCATGGCGAAGCAGCCGGGGATGTCCAGGCTCATGATGCCGGGCAGCCACTTGGCGTGGTGCTCCTCGGTGCCGAGGTGGTTCACGGCGGAGCCGAAGAGGCCCCACTGCACACCGGCTTTGATCTGCAGTGAGGGGTCGGCGATGACCAGCTCCTGGAAGCCGGCCACGTTGCCGCCGTGCTCGTCGGCGCCGCCGACTGACACGGGGAACGCGCGGTGCACCGCCCCGTTGTCCACGAGGATCTTCAGCTGGCCGAACACGCGCCGGCGGTGTTCGGTGTGGGTGAGGCCCTCGGTCTTGTGCAGTTCCGGCTGGCCGGCAAGTTCCCGGGAGGCACGGCGGATGTCTGCCCACTTTCCCAGCAGCAGCTCGCCCAGTGCGGCGACGTCAACGCCGGGGGCCGACGGACCTGCAGCGGGGGCCGGCGCCGTGCCTGGGGTGGTGCGGCCGGCCGTGGCCTGGGCTGCGGTGGTGCGTTCGGCGCCCGCGGGGCGGTCTGCCAGTTCGGTCATGTCGATTCCTTCTTTGGTTCTGACAAGGTCGGTGCTGATGTCGGTGCTGGTGTGGGTGCTGGAGCGGCGGTGTTGGGGCCGGACCGGAGCGCGGGCGCGATGCCGAGGCAGAGCCAGTCGGTGATCTGGCGGGCCATGGCCT
This sequence comes from Arthrobacter sp. EPSL27, assembly GCF_001512305.1. Classification (GTDB taxonomy): domain Bacteria; phylum Actinomycetota; class Actinomycetes; order Actinomycetales; family Micrococcaceae; genus Arthrobacter. Next base: position 647,428 of record NZ_LNUT01000005.1, on the reverse strand, counting down.
CCTGGTCGGGCTTGGCGGGCGACGGCGGGCTGGCGAGCCATTGTTCGCCGGCGTTCCGGACCAGGCCGATGGCCGCGTTGGGCCAGTATCCGATGGCCGCTTCCCGGCCGGCGGAGTCGCCAAGGTGGCTGTGCATGGGCCGGGCAATCATGTCGCTGATCGCGGCAAAGAAGTGGCCCAGGGCTCCCGCGGTGGCGATGGTGCTGTTGGCGGCGCCGGCGTCACCGGGGGTGTAGCGCGTCACGAAGGTGTAGACGTTCGGGCTGGTTTCGGCCATCTGCAGGTAAGCGGACACCATCGCGAACAGGCCCTCGCGGGGGGTCTGGGCGCCCTGGGCGGCTTCCTGGATGCGGCGCTGCATCTGGCTCAGCACCACTTCGCCGACGGCCTGCTGCAGCCCGGCTTTGTCCCCGAAGTAACGGTAGAACACGGACTTGGACGTGCCCGCGGCGGCGGCGATCTCCTCCATCGAGGCATCGCTGCCGAGCGCATGCACGGCTTTCCGGGCCGACTTAATGAGTTCCCGGCGCCGCTCTTCGCGGTGCGACTGCCAGCGGGAGGCGCGGCCGTCCACACTGCCGGCAGGAGTGCCGGCGGCGTCGGCCGCGGGTCCGCCGGGAAGGCCGGTCTGGGAGTTGTTCACGATACCCAGCGTATCAGGTACGCTGGGTATCGGTAACCCGCTTTGATCGAAGGAGACAGCCCATGTCCGTCAACGGACAGTCCGCACCCGGACCTCAGGACCCTGCCCGCGCAGCAACCACCCCGGCCGCCGGCCCGGTACCGGACCGCGCTGCCACCCCGCAGCTCCGCAAGGCAGTCATCGTGGGCGGCAACCGCATCCCGTTCGCCCGCACCGGCGGCGCCTACACCAAGTCCTCGAACCAGGACATGCTGACCGCCGCCCTCGACGGGCTGATCGCCCGATACGGCCTGCAGGACGAGCGCATCGGCGAAGTTGCCGCGGGAGCTGTGCTTAAGCACTCCCGTGACTTCAACCTGACCCGCGAGGCGGTGCTGGGCTCCGCACTGTCCGCCGAGACCCCGGCGTACGACCTGCAGCAGGCCTGCGCCACCGGGCTTGAGACGGTCCTCGGCCTCGCCAACAAAATCAAGCTGGGCCAGATCGATTCGGCCATTGCCGGCGGCGTGGACTCCGCCTCGGACGCTCCGATCGCCGTCAGCGAGGGCCTGCGCGAGGTGCTCCTGGACCTGAACCGCGCCAAAACACTGCCGCAGCGGCTGCAGGTCCTCAGCCGGCTCCGCCCCAAGGACCTCGCCCCCGATGCCCCCAGCACGGGCGAACCCCGCACCGGCCTCTCCATGGGCGAACACCAGGCCCTCACCACCGCCCAGTGGAAGATCACCCGCGAGGCACAGGACGAGCTGGCCTTCAACAGCCACCGCAACCTCGCGGCCGCCTACGACGCCGGATTCTTCGATGACCTGCTGACCCCGTACCGCGGCCTGGCGCGGGACTCCAACCTCCGTGCCGACACCAGCCTGGAGAAGCTGGCGGCGCTCAAGCCCGTTTTCGGCAAGAGCCTGGGATCCGCGGCAACCATGACGGCCGGCAACTCCACCCCGCTGACCGACGGCGCCTCCACCGTGCTGCTTGGCTCCGAGGAGTGGGCCGACGCCCACGACCTGCCCAAACTGGCTACCGTGGTTGACGGCGAGGCGGCTGCCGTGGACTTCGTCCACGGCAAGGACGGGCTCCTCATGGCACCGGCCTTCGCCGTGCCGCGCCTGCTGGCCCGCAACGGACTCACCCTCTCGGACTTCGACTTCTTCGAAATCCACGAGGCTTTCGCCGGCACCGTGCTCAGCACCCTGGCCGCGTGGGAGGACGAGGAATTCGGCCGCACCCGCCTCGGCCTGGACGGGGCCTTCGGCAGCATCGACCGGTCCAAGCTCAACGTCAACGGCTCGTCCCTCGCCGCAGGCCACCCCTTCGCGGCCACCGGCGGACGGATTGTCGCCTCGCTCGCCAAGATGCTCCACGCGAAGGGCAACGTCGACGGCCGTCCCGCGCGTGGCCTGATCTCCATCTGCGCCGCCGGCGGCCAGGGCGTCGTCGCTATTCTTGAAGCACACTAGGGGGAACCGATGACCGACAAATACACACAGCTGGTGAGCCACGGCCTCGGCCGGGACATCGCCAAAAAACTGGGGCTGCCCCAGCCGATGGCGCTGCGGCGGCACACTCCGGGCCAGCCGCTGGTCACCGGGCCCGTCCTGGTCCAGGGCGCCGGCAGCGGCGCGGATGCGCTGGCCTCGACGCTGCTGTCCTGGAACCTTGACGTGCGCCGCCACGCGGTGCCCAAGGAAAAACTCGGCGCCATCATCCTGGTGCTGGACGAGCTGAGCCGCCCGGAGGACCTGGAGAAGCCGGTCCTGACCGCGGCCACGTCCCTCCGCGACCTGGCAGCCAACGCCCGCGTCGTCACCATCTCCCGCAGTGCAGCGGACGCTGCAAACGCAGACGCTGCAAACGCAGACGCTGCAAACCCAGGCGCTGCCGATCCGGCCGCCGCCGCGGCGCGGCAGGGCGTGGACGGGCTCGTCCGCTCGCTGGCCAAGGAGCTCCGCGCCGGGGCCACGGCCAACGGCATCCTCCTGGCCGACGGCGCCGGCACCACCAGCCCCAGCACCCTCGGCGCGCTCTGGTTCTTCCTGTCCGGCCGCTCAGCCTTCGTCGACGGGCAGTTCCTCACGGTCCGCTCGGCCGAGGGCCAGCTGCCGGCCGACGCCGAGAAGCCGCTGGCGGGCAAGGTCGCCGTCGTGACCGGGGCCGCGCGCGGAATCGGTGCCGCGATTGCCCGCACCCTGCACCGGGACGGCGCCACCGTGGTGGCCGTCGACATCCCGGCCGCCGGGGACCACCTCGCCGCGGTGGCCAACGAGGTCCACGGTACGGCCCTGCAGCTGGACATCACCCGCGAGGACGCCGGGCAGCGGATCATTGACCACGCCGTGGAACGCCACGGGCGGCTGGACATCGTGATCCACAACGCCGGCATCACCCGGGACAAACTGCTTGCCAACATGGACCAGGGACGCTGGAACTCGGTGATCGCGGTCAACATCGCCGCGCAGCTTCGGATCAACGAGGCGCTCCTCGCCTCGGAGCACTTCCGGAACTCACCCCGGATTGTCTCCGTCGCCTCGACCAGCGGCATCGCCGGCAACCGCGGCCAGACCAACTATGGCGCCTCCAAGGGCGGCGTGATGGGCATGGTCCGGGCCACCGCTCCGCTGATCGGCACGCACGGCGGCTCGATCAACGCCGTCGCGCCCGGCTTCATCGAGACGGAAATGACCGCGAAAATCCCCTTTGCCACCCGCGAGATCGCCCGCAGGCTGAACTCGCTGCAGCAGGGCGGCCGGCCGGGCGATGTGGCCGAGGCCATCGCGTTCCTGGCCAGTGACGCCGCCGGCGGCATCTCCGGCGAAGTACTGCGCGTCTGCGGGCAGAACCTGGTGGGGGCATGACCCCAGCGCAGCCCGTCATCCTGGGCGAGATGCCGTCGCTGTCCAAGCTGTACGTCAACGCAGCCGCCACTGCGGCGCGCCGGCGGGTACTGGGCACCCACGCGGGGAACGGGCTGCCGGCGACACGGCACGAGGTCCGCGGCGTCAAGGCGGCAGTGGAGAACCTCACAGCGTACCAGCACCTGATCGGCGAGAGCGCGAGCGACGTGCTGCCGGCCGGTTTCGTCCACGCCCTGGCGTTCCCGCTGGCCATGAGTGTCATGAACCGGGATGACTTCCCGCTGCCGCTGCTGGGCATGATCCACTTGCAGAACCGGGTGGTGCAGTCAGAGCCCCTGCGGTTCACAGACGCCCTGGACATCCGGTCGTGGTCCGAGGACCTGCGCGGCCACCGGGCGGGCACCCAGCTGGACGTTGTCACCGAGGTGCGCCGCACTGGGGAGGACGCCGTCAGCTGGCGCGGTGTGTCGACCTACCTGGCCAAGGGCGTGTACCTGCCCGGCATCGACAAGCCCTCGGCCGCGCCGGCCCCGGCGGCCTTCTCGGCGCCGGATCCCACGGCGCTGTGGCAGCTGGGCGTGGACACCGGGCGCGCCTACGCGGCCGTGTCCGGCGATTTCAACCCGATCCACCTGAGCGTCCTCTCGGCCAAGGCCCTGGGGATGCGGCGGTCCATCGCGCACGGCATGTACCTGGCGTCGAGGGCGCTTGCCGACGTCGGGGCCGCCAAAGGTGATGCCTTCAGCTGGGACGTGTCCTTCGAGGCGCCGGTGTTCCTGCCGGCCCGCGTGGCCCTGGACATCAACACCACGCAGGGCGACGACGGCGCGTGGCAGCGCTCGGACTATGTCGCCTGGAACGCGCGGTCCGGCCGCAAGCACTTCAGCGGTTCAGTGGCAGCGCTCTAACTGCACCCGGCTGCACCAACGACGGCGGTGCCCGCCCCGGAGAGGGGAGGGCACCGCCGTCGTTGTCTGTGCCGGTGCATTCTCCCCCGTCGGGCGACGCGGCGGCGGCTAGGCCCGGTCCGCGGCGGCGGACTTCGCCACGCGGAGCACCCGGTGCAGGCTCAACAGGATCGATTCGACAGCGCTCGGGGCATCCGTTGCCGCTTCCTCGGCGCCCACCCGTACCGTCAGTTCCCGGACGCCGGCGTCGGCGGCCTTGATCTGCTCCACCTGCTTTTCCGGGCTCTCCTCCTCGACCGCGCGCAGGACGTCTCCCACGGAGGCCATGGCGTCAGCGAGGGGGGCCGCGAATTCATCCGGCACCACGAAGGGGGTGTCCTTGGCCCAGATGACGTCCGAGAGGACCTGCGTCACGTCCTGGACGTGGAAGGTCACCCGTTCCAGGTCCCGCAGGTCCCGGTAGTCCTGCTCAATGTCCCGGGGGTGGAGCCGGCGCCGGGGATTGGCGCGGCGGCTGGCGTCGGCCTTCTCCACGGCCAGGCGGACGGACCGCGCGGAGGCCTCAAGCGAGTCGGACCTCTTTGCCCAGTCTTCGTGTTCGGGCGGCCAGCTCTCCTTCAGGGCCTTGGCCATGTCCCAGAGCTGCTCGGCGAGCGCCAGGCGCAGTTCCGCGATGCTGAGCTCGGCGGCGCGGAAGTGCAGCGGCGGGAACACCAGGAGGTTCACCAGGATGCCCACCGAGACCCCCACCCCCATCTGGAGGAGATAGCCGAAGGAGAACTGGTCCGGGTCGTGGCCGCCCACCAGCAGGACCAGCAGCGCCGCCGTCGGGATCCAGTCCCGGCCCGCGCCGATCTTCGGGATACCGGCCAGGATCACGCCGAACGCCATCACAACGCCTACCGTCAGCGGCGACGGGCTGCCGAGGATGAACAGCACAAAGGCCAGACCCACCCCGACAGCCAGGCCTGCGAGCGCCTGGACACCCTGCCGCACCGAACCGGCGACGTGCTCGTACATCGCCACCAGCGCGCCCAGCGGAGCGTAGTAGGGGTAGTTCGCCGCGGAACCGGGCATATAGGGGGCGATCGCGAAGGCGATGCCTGCCGCCAGCCCTGCCTTCAGGGCCAGCTGCAGCCGGGGCCAAAGCAGCGCCGCGCGGATGTTGGCGGACACGGTCCGCCAGAGCCGCGAAGGCAGGGAGGGACCCCCTGTGTGCGTGGCCTCGTCTGTAGTAGTCATCCGGCTCACCCTAGGGGCGGGACGTTGCTGCGACAACTGGACGAACCCGGGGGAGCCGCCGGTTTAGCCTGCCCCGTGCCCCGGGGCCACCTCTTCCCCGGCCCGGACAGGCCCCGGCGGCGTTCCTTCGCCGAAGGGGCGGCCGCCGAGCGCCTCACGGCCGTGGGCGGACAGCCAGCCGTCCAGCGCCGGGCCCGCCGGGACGATGCCTGTGGGGTTGATGTCCTCATGGACGATGTAATAGTGCTGCTTGATCTGCACGAAGTCGATGGTGTCGCCGAACCCGGGTGTCTGGAACAGGTCGCGGGCGTACGCCCACAGTGCGGGCATCTCGGTGAGCTTCTGCCGGTTGCACTTGAAATGCCCGTGGTAGACGGCGTCAAACCGCACCAGCGTGGTGAAAAGCCGGACGTCGGCCTCGGTGATGGTGTCTCCCACCAGGTACCGCTGCGCGGCAAGGCGCTCCTCCAGCCAGTCCAGGGCGGTCCAGAGCCGCTCGTAGGCTGAGTCGTAGGCCTCCTGGGACCCTGCGAAGCCGCAGCGGTAGACGCCGTTGTTCACTTCGGTGAAGACCCTCTTGTTCACCGCGTCGATCTCCGTACGCAGGGCCTCCGGGTACAGGTCGGGTGCGCCCGGCCGGTGGTAGGCGGTCCACTCGGTGGAAAAGTCGAGGGTGATCTGCGGGAAGTTGTTGGTCACCACCTGGCCGCTGGCGACGTCGACGATCGCAGGGACCGTGATGCCGCGGGGATAGTCCGGGAACCGGCGGAAGTAGGCCTCCTGGATCCGTTCCATTCCCAGTACCGGATCCTTGCCGCCGGGATCCAGGTCGAACGTCCAGGAGCGTGCGTCATGGGTGGGCCCGGGCTGGCCGAGGGAGATGGCGTCCTCGAGGCCCAGCAGCCGCCGCACGATCACGGTCCGGTTAGCCCACGGACAGGCTCGGGCCGCGACCAGCCGGTAGCGGCCCGGCTCCACCGGCCAGCCCGGCTCGCCGTTCCGGCCGGGAGCGCCGTCGCGGGTGATCCGGTCCTCGATGTAGTTGGTGTCCCGGGTGAACTCCGCGCCGCCGGTGACGTAGGCACCCTTGGTGCTGAATCCTGGATCGTCCGTGTGTAGTGTGCTCATGGTCCCAGCCTAAGCCGGGGCCGCGCCCTGACCCTGCAGGAGGGCGGACGGCAGGAATGCGAACACCTCCGACATGGGCTGCCAGGCAACCCACCAGGCGGCACCGACGACGGCGGCGAACAGCACGATCCAGACGGCCGCGGGGACCGGGGTGGCGCGGGAGAGCAGGTACGCATCCGACGTCGCCAGCCGGTCCCGCCGTTTCAGGTGCACCGTGGCCAGCTTGCCCAGATCCCGGACGGCGGCCACGAGCAGGGCCAGGCCCAGCACGATCATGACATGGCCGGTGAACTCGGGCGGGACGAACAGCACGAGCAGGACGGCGGCCAGCACCGCAGCGGCAGTGATCAGGAGCCCGGCGCCGTTGCGGATAAAGAGGAACGAGGCCAGGAGGATGAGGGTCCCGACGGACATCGCCGCCGGGCCCCAGCCGTTGAAGCCGCTCCAGACCATCGCCGCGCCCACCACGGCAGGCACCGGATATCCCCAGAACGTGGACCAGACGGCGGCCAGGGGTCTCCGGCTGTACGTGGTGGTGGTACCCGAGTGGTCCAGGCCCAGGCGGATGCCGCCCACACGCTGCCCCGTCATCAGCGCGGCGAAAGCGTGGCCAAGCTCGTGGGTCACGGTGGCCAGCAGCCCGAAGTGCCGCCAGGTGGCCCGCGGAAGGCAAAGGGCGACGGCCAGGAGGATGACCAGGGCCAGTTCCGTGCCCGTAACGGTCGGGGCGGGGGAGTGGGCGAACCCGGCGACGATCCGCTGCCACCAGGTCTCGGCAGCGTCGTTCATGCCCGTGGTCCCGGCGGCCTTCCGGCGGGGCCCGCGCTGTGTTGGATGCAGTAGGGGGTCCAGGGCCTGGCCTCCAGCCTGCCCTCGGCGATGGGTTCCCCGCACACGGCGCAGATGCCGTAGGTGCCGACATCGATCCGCTCCAGGGCCGCGTCGACCTGCGCAAGGCCCTGGCGGCTCTGCTCCAGGAGGGCCGAGGCCTGGGAAAGCTCAAAGGCTATGGTCGCGCCTTCGGGGTCGTGTTCGTCGTCGACGTTCGAATCCTGCCGGGCGGCGTTCACTGAGGAGATATCGCGGCCAAGCGCGGGGAGGAGGGCCAGTTTACGGCGGCGCTCCTCCTGGAGGAGGATCCGGAACTTTTCGACGTCGACCATAGGCTGCAAGGCTAGCGCGGACGCTGCAGCTGCGTCTAAAGGCGCAGCCGTCATCAGCGGCGGAATCAGCGCCGGCATGGTGGCACCTGCGGGGGCGGATGTCCGGGCCGAAAGGCCCGGTGCCCGGGCGGATCCCGGCCGTAGAGTGGGGAAAAGAGCCTCCGGGGCCAGCAGTCAGTACAGCCTTGAGCCAGTACAGCCCGCAGTCAGCAGAAGCAGGAGACGTCATGGATCAGCCAGCGGCCGGCACCGGCCCCAAAAACGCCGATGAGGAAGCGGAAGCCCTGGCAGCGGTGGAGCGCCACCACGCGGGCATGCTTAAGCGCCTCACGGCCTTGACGGAGACGCTCGTGAACGCCGTCCGGGGGCGGGACGCGGTGGCGGAGCACAGCGCGCATGAAGTGCTGGTGGAATGGTGCGAGGACGACCTGGTTCCGCACGCGCTCGCCGAGGAGGGGCCCCTTTATGGCGGGCCCCGCAACCTGCCGGAGGGCCGGCTGCTGGTGGACGGGATGCTGGCTGAGCACCAGGTGATCGTCGGCCTGGTCGAGGAACTGCGGGGATCCACCGGGGTGGACGCCGCTGTGGCTGCCGGATCCATCCGGAACATCTTCGGCCTGCACCTGGAGAAGGAGAACACGCTCCTGATGCCGCTGATCGTCGCCACCCCCGGACTCTCGCTGGCCCGCGCCGTTGAAGGCCTGCACGAACTGGTCGGTGAAGCCCACGTCCACCGGCCCGGGACGGGGAGCGGATCCAGCGTCTAGAGTGGCCCCATGGCTGATGGCATGCATCACGACAACGGGCCCGGCACCACCGATCTGCTGCGCCAGCTCGCGGCAGCACATGGCGTGGGGACTTCCTACTGGGGGTGGGACGGCGTCGAGCGGTCCGTCCCGGACAGCACACTGCGCGGTGTCCTCTCAGCGCTGGGCGTTGCCGCCGGGGATGCGGCAGAGATGGAGACGGCACTGGCGGCGGCCCGGCTGGCACCGTGGCGCCGCCTCCTGCCGCCGGTCGCCGTCGCCCGCGAGGGGCAGGAGCTGCTGGTCCACGTCCACGTCCCGCACGGGAGTGCCGTCAACGTCTGGATCGCCGCCGAAGACGGCAGCAGGTATCCGGTGGAACAGCGGGAGAACTGGGATGCGCCGGTGGACGTCGACGGCGTCCTCACCGGCCGTGCTGCCTTCGCCGTCCCGGCCACGGTGCCCCTCGGCTGGCACCAGCTGGTGGCAGAGAACGAGGGGACCGCCGCGCAATGCCCGCTGGTAGTAACACCCCGGCAGCTCCAGACCACCGCGGCGCTCATTTCATCGGGCAGGTCAGGACGGCGGAACTGGGGACTGACCGCGCAGCTCTACTCCGTCCGTTCATCGCGGTCCTGGGGGATCGGCGACTTCGCCGACCTCGCGGACCTCGCCACCATGTCAGGGCAGGAGGGCGCCGGGTTCGTCCTGGTCAATCCGCTGCACGCCGCCGAGGCCCGGCCGCCGGTCGAAGACTCGCCCTACCTGCCCACCACCCGGCGGTACTTCAACCCGCTCTACCTCCGGGTGGAGGAGATCCCCGAATACGGCTACCTCGACCCGGCCGGACGGTCCGAGGTGGAGCGGCTGGCCGGGCAGCAGCACGCAGCGAACCACTCCGCCGCGCTGCTGGACCGGAACGCCTGCTACGCGGCGAAACTCGCCGCCCTGGAGCTGGTGTTCGGGGTCCCGCGCGACCCGGCACGTGCCCGCGCGTTTGCGGACTTCTGCGCCGGGGAGGGGCAGGGGCTCGATGATTTCGCCCTCTGGTGCGCCCTCTCCGAGAAGCTGGGTCCCGGTGCGCCCGAATGGGCGGGCGTGGCGTCCGCCCCCGACACCGCCTACTGCCGGGAGCAGCGGACCCTGCTCTCCGGCCGGATCGAATTCCACCGCTGGCTGCAGTGGCTGTGCGACCAGCAGCTCGAGGCCGCCCAGCACGCGGCCCGGCGGTCAGGCATGGAGATCGGCGTCATCCACGATCTTGCGGTGGGCGTCAAGCCCGGCGGCGCGGACGACTGGTCCCTGGCCGGGGTGCTGGCACGGAACGTCACCGTGGGCGCACCCCCGGACATGTTCAACCAGCAGGGCCAGGACTGGACGCAGCCGCCTTGGCATCCCGGCCGGCTCGCCGAATCCGGGTACGCCGCCTACCGGGACATGCTGCGGACCGTGCTGCGCCATGCCGGCGGGATCCGGGTGGACCACATTCTGGGCCTGTTCCGGCTGTGGTGGATTCCCGACGGCGCCGGACCCGGCGAGGGCACGTACGTCTACTACGACCATGAGGCGCTGATCGGCATCCTGGCGCTGGAGGCGCAGCGGGCCGGGGCAATAGTGATCGGTGAGGACCTGGGCGTGTTCGAGCCGTGGGTACGGGACTACCTCGCCGAGCGCGGGATCTTCGGCACCTCGATCCTTTGGTTCGAGCACGACGACGACGGCCCGCTCCTGCCGGAACGCTACCGGCAGCAGTGCCTGACCAGCGTCAACACCCATGACCTGCCCCCGACCGCCGGCTACCTCGCCGGGGAACACGTCACCCTGCGCGAATCCTTGGGCCTGCTGCGGCGTCCGGTCCACGAGGAGCGCGCCGAGGCCGCCGCGGAGCAGCAGGCGGTGTTCAAGCTCCTGCGGGAACGCGGCCTCCTGCCGGCGGCCGGGCACCAGGACGTCCAGGGCACGGTCGAGGCGCTCTACGCCTTCACCACCTTGACCCCCTCGTCCCTGCTGGGCGTCGCGCTGGTTGACGCGGTGGGCGAAACCCGGACCCAGAACCAGCCGGGCACCAGCACGGAGTACCCCAACTGGCGCGTCCCGCTGGCCGGCCCGCGCGGACCCGTGCTCCTGGACTCGCTGCAGTCCGACCCCGGTTTCCGGTCGCTCGTCGGCACCGTCCGGTCCGCGCTGCACGCCACGGTGGAGGGCCCTGCCGTCTGAGCGGTCCAGGCTGCAGGGCGCTTGCGCAGGGGAGCAGCGGAGTGCCCCACTGGCTAGACTTCAAACGCGGACCCGACAGATGAAGTATCCAGTGACGACAGGAAAGAACCCAATGAACCCCCTCGACGACCTGAGCCGGCGCCTCACCAAAGAGCACGAAGACTCTCTCTACGGGATCGGGAACCGGCCTCCGAATTCCTCGCTGTGGTTCACCGTGGTGCTTCAGGGGGCGTTCTGCGCCGCAGTCGCCGGCGGCCTGGCCTTCGTCGTTGGTGCCTGCCTCGGCGTCGAGGATGGCTATGCGCTCATGGGAGTCATCGCACTGGGCGGCCTCGCGGGCCTGTGGTGGTGTGTGGGGGCCATGCAGCGCCGCGGACGGAGAGTCAAGGCAGAGTACGTCCGGCACGGCGGCGACCCCGCCGGGACCAGCGACCTGCTCTTCGGTGCGGTGGTCTACAAAATCATGCCGGACGGCCGGTGGAAGTGGCCGGAACCGAGTTCCAGCAGCGAATGATCCGGCCAGCACGAGGGGGAAACACTATGACGAAGAACACCATCCACACCACCCTGGCCGCAGCCGCACTGGCAGGGCTCATCCTTACTACCGGCTGCGCCGCCCCGCAGGCCCCGCAGAACACGCAAATAGCGACAACCACGACAACACCGACAACACCGTCTTCCGCCGGGCCCGCGGTTTCGAGCGGGACGGCGACACCGGCCCCGGAGACACCACAGGCGCCGGCACTGGAGACCTTCACGTTCCCGGATGGCCACGTCTCCTTCACCCACCCGGCAGGCTGGACGGTCAACACCAGGCCGGGGCCAGCCCTCGATGCCGAAGCGCAGAAGACCTCGTTCCACGCGACCGTCCACGACGCCTCCGGCGCTGAAGTGGCCAGCGTGTTCAGTGGAATGTACGGCGACGGCGCCGCCGGCCCGGCCCGGCGGACTGTCCTGGACCACGCACCGGTCCCCGGGATTTCCCCCGCGGCAGGGGAGGCCACGGAGTTCGGCTTCGCGTACGACGAGTACCCGGGAACCGCAGACCCCGCGCATTACTTCATGGACGTCCGGCGCGCCGGCGAATTCCTGGCACCCGACGGCAGCTCCGGATCCAACCAGGTGATGCTGCCCAACGGCGTCCTGACCGCCTCGGTCGTCTTCGGTGGACCAGTATCCAAAGCCGCTTTTGAAACTCCCGCCGCCGCGGAAGCCTGGATGGGCTCAGAACAATACCGCCAGCTGAAGGCAATGCTCCTCAGCCTGACTTATCAGTAGAACCGGGCGGCAGCGGTTCAGCCACCCCCTGGCCCGGCCAGGGGGAGGAAGTCGATAACAGAAAGGCCCTGGAATCCATAGGATTCCAGGGCCTTTTCCTGTTGTGCGCGGAGGGGGACTTGAACCCCCACCCCCTTTCGAGGACTAGCACCTCAAGCTAGCGCGTCTGCCATTCCGCCACCCGCGCAGGTGGTATTCGGGAAACCTTTTCGCCTTTCAGCGTTTTGGATTTCTCCGAAGCAGCGAGAAAGACTCTAGCACGACTTTTCCGTAAACAAATAATCGGGGCCCGGCAGGGTGGTGTGGGTAGGCTGAAGCAACAACAGAGCCGCCGCCACGAGGAGTGAAACATGACTGATATCAGGCCCGAGGACGAGGTAGTCCGCATCTGCCAGGAACTGATCCGGATCGACACGTCCAACTACGGCGACGGCTCCGGCCCGGGGGAGCGGGCGGCCGCCGAATACACCGCGGGGCTGATGGCAGAAGTGGGACTCGACGCCGAAATCTTCGAGGCCGCCCCGGGGCGTGCCAGCGTGGTGACCAGGATGGCAGGGGAGGACCCCTCCGCCAGCGCCCTGGTGGTCCACGGGCACCTTGATGTTGTCCCCGCGCTCCGCGACCAGTGGTCGGTGGATCCGTTTGGCGCCGAACTCAAGGACGGCATGATCTGGGGACGCGGCGCCGTGGACATGAAGGACATGGACGCCATGATCCTCGCCGTCATGCGGAATTTCGCCCGCACCGGCCGCAAGCCCAAGCGGGACCTGATCTTCGCGTTCTTCGCCGACGAGGAAGCCGGCGGCACCTACGGCGCCCGGTACGCGATCGAAAAGCGGCCGGAACTCTTTGAGGGCGCCACCGAGGCCATCTCGGAGGTGGGCGGCTTCTCCGCCACCATCGGCGGCCAGCGCACCTACCTGCTGCAGACGGCGGAGAAAGGCCTCTCCTGGCTCCGCCTCGTGGCCCACGGGCGCGCCGGCCACGGCTCCCAGATCAACACCGACAACGCCGTCACGCGGCTCGCCAGCGCCGTGTCCCGCATCGGGGAGTACAACTGGCCGGTGGAGCTGACCCCCACCACGCGGCAGTTCCTCGACGGCGTGACCGAACTCACGGGCGTGGAATTCGATCCGGACGACCCCGACAAGATCCTCAAGGAACTCGGCACGGTGGCCCGGTTCGTCGGCGCCACCCTGCAGAACACCACCAACCCCACCCTGCTCAAGGGAGGCTACAAGCACAACGTGATCCCCGAATCGGCGGAGGCCCTTATCGATGCCCGGACCCTGCCCGGCCAGGAGGAGCACGTCCTGGAAACCGTCCGGGAGCTGGCCGGCGCCGGTGTGGACGTCAGCTACGTCCACAACGACGTCTCGCTTGAGGTTCCGTTCGCCGGCAACCTGGTGGACGCTATGATCGATGCCCTGCACACCGAGGACCCCGGCGCCAAGGTCCTGCCCTACACACTCTCGGGCGGGACCGACAACAAGTCCCTGAGCCGGCTGGGGATCACCGGCTACGGCTTCGCGCCGCTCCAGCTCCCGGACGAACTGGACTTCACCGGCATGTTCCACGGTGTGGACGAGCGTGTCCCCACCGACTCCCTCAAGTTCGGCGCACGCGTGCTGGACACCCTGCTCACCAACTACTGAGGCTGAGAGCTGACCATGCGCCTTGACGATCTCCTGACCGACGTCCTGCCCGAATCCCTGCTCGACCGGATCCGCGGCCGTGCCGCCGGGTACGACCGCGACAACGCCTTTTTCAGCGAGGACCTGGAGGACCTCGCGGCGGCCGGTTACCTCAAGATCTTCGTCCCGGCGGCCGACGGCGGGCTGGGGCTCGGGCTCGCGGAGGCGGCGCAGCTGCAGCGGCGCCTGGCCACGGCGGCCCCTGCCACCGCGCTGGCGGTCAACATGCACCTCGTGTGGACCGGCGTCGCGCACGTCCTGGCCGCCCGCGGCGACTCCTCGCTGGACTTCGTCCTCAAGGAAGCCGCGCAGGGCGAGATCTTCGCGTTCGGGAACTCGGAGGCGGGGAACGATTCGGTCCTCTTCGACTCCCGGACCGTCGCCGTCCCGGACACGGGCGGCGGCTACTCGTTCACCGGCCGCAAAATCTTTACCAGCCTCTCGCCGGCATGGACCCGGCTGGGGATCTTCGGCAAGGACACCTCGGCCGGCGACGGCGAAGGGCAATTGGTCCACGGCTTCATCACCAGGGACACCCCCGGCTACGAAATCCTGGCCGACTGGGACACCCTGGGCATGCGCGCCAGCCAGTCGAACACCACCGTGCTGGACGGCGCCGTGGTGCCCGCCGAGCGGATCTTCCGGAAGCTTCCCGTCGGTCCCAATGCGGACCCGCTGATCTTCGCCATCTTCGCCTGCTTCGAGACGCTGCTGGCCGCGGTCTACACGGGCATCGGCGAACGGGCGCTGGTGCTGGGGGTCGAGGCAGTGAAGCGGCGCACGTCGTTCAAGAACGGCGGCCGCAGCTACGCCCAGGACCCGGACATCCGCTGGAAGGTGGCCGACGCCGCCATGGCGATGGACGCGCTGTACCCGCAGCTCTCCAGCGTTGCCGCCGACGTCGACGCGCTGGCCGACCACGGCGGCCAGTGGTTCCCGAAACTGGTGGGGTTGAAGGTCAGTGCGACGGAGACGGCCCGCACCGTGGTGGACCTGGCCATCCGGGTATCCGGGGGCTCCAGCTATTTCCGCGGCTCCGAACTGGAACGGCTCTACCGCGACGTGCTGGCGGGAATGTTCCACCCCTCGGACGACGAATCCGCGCACAACACCGTGGCCAACGCCTGGCTGGGACCGCTCGAGACAGCATAGGAACCAGACGGTCCGTTGGACTCCAGAACCCTAGACGGTCCTTTGGACCTGGGTCACCCGGCGGCGCAGCCAGAAGCGGCGGCCGCCGCCCAGGTACAGCACACTGCGCTCAAGTTCCCACTTGCCGTACTCGGAATGCTCCACGAGGCGGCGGCGCGCTTCGGGCAGGGAATCCTCGGGACTGACCGTCAGTACGAGGTACTCGTACTGCCTCACATAGTCCCGTTCCCGCCGGACCGAGCTGCTCAGAAAATGTTCCTTCATTGCTCTCCATTTTCTACCTTTTCCGGCTAACGTGAAGTCATGAGCATCGATCCGCGTGTCGCGCTTCAGTCCCTGACGTCTGCGCTGGAGGAACACCTCGCCAGCGCGTCGGCGCGCCGGGGAGCCGGGGATCCCGCGGTCGAGGCAGCGTTCTTCGCTGTAGCGGATGCCTTTGAAGTCTACGAGGACGCGCTCTACGAAGCGTACGGCGAAGTGACGCCGCTCGAGGTGATCGAAGACGACAGCGACGAGGACGACGACGAGGATATCGACGACGAGGAAGACCTGGAAATCCTCCAGGACTGAGTTCCCCCGCAGCGGGGGAATGGCCCGCTCAGGCGGGACTGGACACGTCTTCCAGCGCCTGCGCGATCTGCGGCGGAAGCGGCGCCAGCGTTGAATCCAGGATTTCCTTCAGCTGCACCGGCGTGCGCGCGCCCACAATGGCCGTCGCCACACCCGGCTGGGCCAGCAGCCAGCTGAGGGACACGTCCAGCGCGGTCCGGCCCAGGCCTTTCGCCGCCATCGCCACGGCTTCCACCACCCGTGACGCCGCGCCCTCCAGGTACGGTTCCACATAGCCGGCCAGCCGCGAATGGGCCGCGCGTGAATCGGCCGGAATGTGCCCGCGGTACTTGCCGCTCAGCACCCCGCGCCCCGCCGGGCCCCAGGCCATCAGGCCCAGGCCGGCGTCCTCGACGGCGGGAATGAGTTCCGCCTCGGGGGAGCGGCGCAGCAGGGAGTACTCCGACTGGTTGGCCACCAGCGGGAACCCCGCCACCGCGGCAGCCTTCGCCGTCTGCCAGCCGTTGAAGTTGGAGACGCCCGCATAGCGGGCCCGGCCCGAGCGGACCGCGAATTCGAGGGCGGAGAGGGTTTCCTCCAGCGGGACGTTGGGGTCCCAGGCGTGGGCGAACCACAGGTCCACGTAGTCGGTGCCCAGCCGGGCCAGGCTGGCGTCCAGTCCGGAGAGCATCCCGTTCCGGGAGGTGTCGACGCTGCGCCGGCCGTCCGACGTCGTCAGCCCCGCCTTGGTGGAGATGACCACCTCGGATCGCGCCACGACGTCGCCCAGCATGCTGCCCAGCATCGCCTCGGCCTGGCCGTCGGCATAGGACGCGGCTGTGTCGATCAGGGTGCCGCCGCCGTCCACGAAGGTGCGGAGCAGCGCCGAAGCATCCTGCTCATCGGTCTCCCGTGCCCAGGACATGGTGCCGAGGGAGAGGGAGGATACGCGCAACCCACTGTTGCCGACATAACGCTGCTGCATGTCAGCAAGCTTACGGGGATTCGGCTGGCTCCATGACGTAGGGTCTATAAACGTGAACTGGTTTGAAGCGGCCTTTCTGGGCCTTGTGCAGGGACTGACAGAATTCCTCCCGATTTCCTCTAGCGCCCATCTGCGGATTGTCGGCTCCTTCCTCCCCAACGCTGCGGATCCCGGGGCCGCCTTCACCGCCATCACCCAGCTCGGCACCGAAACGGCTGTGGTGGTGTACTTCTGGCGGGACATCGTGCGGATCATCAAGGCCTGGACCGGATCCCTGATGGGCAAGGTGCCCCGGAATGATCCCGACGCCCGGATGGGCTGGCTGGTGATCCTGGGCAGCCTCCCGATCATCGTCCTTGGCCTGCTGTTCCAGGACCAGATCGAGTCCGTGCTCCGCAGCCTCTGGATTGTGGCCACCATGCTGATTGTCTTCGGCATGATCCTGGCCGTGGCCGACGCCGTCGGACGCCAGGACCGCGACCTGACCCAGCTGACTTACAAACACGGCATCCTGTACGGCCTGGCGCAGGCCATGGCCCTGATTCCCGGCGTTTCCCGCTCCGGTGGCACCATCACCGCGGGCCTGCTGATGGGCTACACCCGTGAGGCGGCGGCCCGTTACTCGTTCCTGCTGGCCATTCCGGCGGTCTTCGGCAGCGGCCTCTACCAGCTCTACAAGGTGGTCACCAAGGACGGCATCACCGGCCCGTACAGCCTCCCGGAAACAGCCCTCGCCACCGCGGTTGCTTTCGTGGTGGGGTACATCATCATCGGCTGGTTCCTGAAGTACGTGTCCACCCACAGCTACCGGCTCTTCGTCTGGTACCGGATTCTGCTGGGCCTGGCCCTCTACGTGCTGCTCGGTTTCAACGTCATCAGCGCCTAGCACTAGGCTTGGGCTGTGAAGTCCTGGATCTCCCGCCCCGTTCCCCAGCTCCCCGGCAGCATGCCTGCCCTCCGCCTGTTCGACACCGCCAAAGGTGCCGTCGTGACCCTCGGCGCCACGGGCGAACAGTCCATGTATGTCTGCGGAATCACCCCGTATGACGCCACCCACATGGGCCACGCGGCCAGCTACGTCGCGTTCGACCTCCTCAACCGCGCCTGGCGGGACGGCCGGCAGCAGGTGTCCTATGTCCAGAACGTCACCGACGTCGACGATCCCCTGCTGGAGCGCGCCACGGCCACCGGTGTGGACTGGCGCGACCTCGCAGCGAGTCAGATCGAGCTGTTCCAGACGGACATGGAAGCCCTCAACGTCCTGGCCCCGGACCAGTACGTCGGCGCCGTCGAGGCGATCCCGCTGATTGTGCCGGCCATCGAGCTGCTGCTGCAGCGCGGGCTGGCCTACCGTGTGGCCGGCGGCCCCGGCGAACCTGACGGGGATGTCTATTACGACGTCGAAGCGGCGGGCAAGCATTCCGCCGAGACCACGGACGCCTGGACCCTTGGCGCGATTTCCGGGCTGTCCGACGCCGAGATGCTGGAACTTTTCGCCGAACGCGGCGGCGATCCCGGCCGCGCCGGCAAGCGCCAGGCTCTGGACCCGCTGCTCTGGCGGGTGGCCCGCGAGGGCGAACCCAGCTGGCCCGGTGGGGAACTGGGCGCAGGCCGGCCCGGATGGCACATCGAATGCACCGTGATTGCCCAGAAATACCTCCCCGCCCCGTTCACCGTCCAGGGCGGCGGCTCGGACCTGGTCTTCCCGCACCACGAGATGGGTGCCGGGCACGCGTACTCGCTGTCCGGCGTGCCGCTGGCGCAACACTTCGCGCACGCCGGAATGGTGGGCCTCGACGGCGAAAAAATGAGCAAGTCCAAGGGAAACCTGGTCCTCGTCTCCAGGCTCCGCGCTGCCGGTGAGGAACCGGCCGCGATCCGGCTGGCCATCGTGGCCCACCACTACCGCAGCGACTGGTCCTGGACCGATGAGGGTTTCGCGGCCGCGAAGGACCGGCTGCGCACCTGGCGCGCGGCCCTCGACGCGGCCCCTGAGGGCTCCGCCGCCGGGGTGGTTGCGCGGATGCGCGAGGAACTCTCCAACGACCTCAATGCACCGGGGGCCGTCGCGGCCGTCGACGAGTGGGCCGCCACGGCGCTTGCGGACGGCCACAGCGGATCCGCGGCGGACGCCGCCCTGGTGAGCGACGCCGTCAACGCCCTGCTCGGCGTCGAACTCTAGGCGCTGAACACTAAGCGCCGGACGCGAGCCGGGTCCCGCAGGGCGGGGCTCCGGCCGGCGGTCCCTAGGGCTTGTCCTTGCCGCGGCGCTTGAGGTAGCGCTCAAATTCCCGGGCAATCGACTCGCCGCTGGCCTCAGGGAGGTCCGCGGTGTCCTTCGCCTCCTCGAGCTGACGGACGTACGCCGCGATCTCGGGGTCTTCGGTGGCGAGTTCATCAACGCCCCGCTCCCACGCGTCCGATTCCTCGGCGAGTTCCTGGGTGTCAAGCGGGACCTGCAGGAGCTCCTCGATCCGGTGCAGCAGCGCCAGCTGCGCCTTGGGGGAGGGTGCCTGCGCCACGTAGTGCGGCACGGCCGCCCAGAGCGAGACCGTGGGCAGTCCCGCCAGGAGGGCCACCTCCGCGAGCACCCCGACGATCCCCACCGGGCCCTCATACTGCGAGGCCTCAAGGTCCATCCGCTCCCGCAGCGCCGGGTCATCCGTGGACGCGCTCACCGGAATCGGCCGGCTGTGCGGCACGTCGGCCAGCAGGGCGCCGACCAGGATCACATAGTCCACATGGAGCGCCTCGGCATGGACCAGCAGCTCAGCGGTGTACGCCCGCCACTTGTAGGACGGTTCCGTGCCCTGGACGAAAATGACGTCCACGTTGGAGTCCGGCACGCTCGCCTTGAAAATGCGGGTCGAGGGCCACTTGATCTTCCGCTCCCCGGAGGCCGTGCGGCGGATCGTGGGACGCGTGAACTGGAAATCGTAGTACTCGTCCGCGTCGATCGACCCGACCTTCTTGCCGCCCCAGAGCTTGTTGAGGTAGCGCAAAGCATCACTGGCGGCCTCGCCGGCGTCGTTCCAGCCTTCAAAGGCGGCGAGCAGTACCGTGATCCGCCGTCCCGCGGGTACGGGCTGCAACAGCCGTTCCGGCTCGGGCGCGCCGGCCGCTTCCGCTGGGTCTACCTCGAAGCTGTTCATCCCCTCACCCTACGTCCAAGCACCCGCGCCACGCATGGAATGAAGCGCCGGGATCACGGACGGCCAGGCGATATTCGCCGTAGGCGTACTCTCAGGACCCGCACAGGGCCGCACCGTAGACTGGAAAGCATGCAATCCTCAGTGTCCCAGCCCCTGCTCAAAGCCGCACTCTGGGACATGGACGGCACCATCGTCGACACCGAGCCCTACTGGATCGAAGCCGAACACGCCCTGGTGGCCGCGCACGGCGGGCAGTGGTCGCACGAGAAGGCTATGCAGCTGGTGGGACAGTCGCTGGTCTTCTCCGCGGGCCTGCTGCAGGAAGCCGGCGTCCGGCTGGAGCGCCGGGAGATCATCGACACCCTCACCCAGCACGTCATCCGCCAGGTCCGCGAATCCGTGCCCTGGCGCCCCGGCGCCCGCGAACTCCTCGAAGATCTCCATACGGCCGGAATCCGCTGCGTGCTTGTGACCATGTCCGAGGCGCCGCTGGCCCGGGAGATCGTGGCCAGCCTGCCCCGGCCCTACTTCGACTTCCTGGTCACCGGAGACACCGTCACCCAGGGCAAGCCGCACCCCGAGGCTTACCTCACGGCGGTCTCGCTGCTGCAGGAGCAGGACCCGGACCTTGGCCTGCACCACTGCGTGGCGCTCGAGGACTCCGAACCGGGCGTGGCTGCCGCCGTCGCCTCCGGAGTGCCCACGGTCGCCATCCCGCACATCGTTCCCCTGCCCCACGACCCGCGGCGCGCCATGTGGGACACCCTGGAGGGGCGCACCGTGGCCGACCTTGAAGAACTGGTGGCCCTGCGCCACGAATTCCCCGACGCCACGTTCGGCCAGGCCCCCGCCGCGCAGGAGCCGGTCCATGGCTGACACCGGAACCCGCAGCGGGCAGAACCCGCAGAAACCGGCCCGCAGAGAGGGCATCCCGCTGGGGCGCATCGCCGGCATCCCGGTGATCCTCGCCTACTCCTGGTTTATCATCGCGGCGTTCACGGTGATCGCCTACGGGCCCGTCCTGCAGGCCAATAACCCGCGGCTGGGCTTCGGCGCGTACCTCGTGGCGTTCGCCTACGCCGTGCTTCTGGCGGTGTCAGTCCTGGTGCACGAACTCGCCCACGCCCTGACCGCCAAGATCTACCGCTGGCCCAGCGAGAAGATCGTCCTTAACTTGTGGGGCGGACACACCCAGTTCGAGAGCTTTACCGCTTCGCCGGGCCGCTCCGTTGTGGTGGCCATGGCCGGCCCGGCGGCGAACTTTGTCCTCGCCGCCGGAGGCTGGCTCCTGCTGACCGCGGGCGACCTCAGGGGAGTGCCGGCCATTCTGGCCAACATCTTCCTCTGGGCCAACCTGCTGATCGGCATCTTCAATGTCCTGCCCGGATTGCCGCTGGACGGCGGCCGGCTGGTGGAATCCGCCGTCTGGAAGATAACCGGCAGCCAGGAAAAGGGCACCGTGGCGGCCGGCTGGGGCGGCCGGATCATCGTGGTGGCCCTGGTGGGCTGGTTTCTGGCGCTTCCCCTGCTCAGCGGCGGCGAACCGGACCTGCTTATGACAGTCATCACGGTGCTGGTCGGCGGCTTCCTCTGGATGGGGGCCTCGGCCTCCATCCAGCAGGCCAGGCTGCGGGGGCGGCTGCCGCTCGTTGCCGCCGGCGAACTGGCGGAACCCGCGGTGGGCCTGCCCGAGTCGGCCACCGTGGCCGACGTGCTGGCGCTGGCGCCCCATCCTGCTACCGGGGCCGTTCCCAACGTGGTCCTCTACCGCCCGGACGGCCGGCCCGCCGCGGTGGTCGACGCCGGCGCACTTGCCACGGTTCCCGCGGGCGCCACCGCGGCGACGCCCCTCACGGCCGTGTCCTACGCCCTCGGGGACGGCGCCTACGTGCCCGAGTGGTCCCGGGGCCAGGAGCTGATCCAGTACCTGGCCCAGCTCGACGGGCTGGAATACGCCGTCGTCGACCGGGACGGAACCGTCACCGGGCTGCTGCGGCAGTCCGCCGTCGTGGGAGCCCTCACCGGCAAGGGGCCCGGAGCGGGCAAGCGGATGTACGGCCAGAACCGGTAGAGTTACCTGCCGGTCCACACAGCTTTCCAAGAGCGAGGAACATTTTCATGAGCACCGACACCGCCGCCGGCACCAGCCAGGACTACGCCGGAACCGCCGGCACAGCGGCAGCCACGGCAAATGCCGCGTCCCCGGCCGCAGCCTCCCCGGCCGGCGCCGCCCGCCGCCGCGGACCGTTCCGCGAAGGTGAGCGCGTCCAGCTCACCGACGAGCGCGGCCGCATGAACACCATCACTCTCGAGGCCGGCGGCGCCTTCCACACGCACCGCGGCTTCCTGAACCACGATGAGATCATCGGCCAGCCCGACGGCTCGGTGGTGGTCAACAACGTTGGCCAGCAGTACCAGACCCTGCGGCCCCTGCTCTCGGACTTCGTGCTGTCGATGCCCCGCGGCGCAGCCGTCGTCTACCCCAAGGATGCCGGCCAGATCGTCACCATGGCGGACATCTTCCCCGGCGCACGCGTCGTCGAAGCCGGCGTCGGTTCCGGCGCGCTGTCCATCTCGCTGCTCCGCGCGGTGGGGGACAACGGCTACCTGCACTCGTTCGAACGCCGCGAAGAATTCGCCGACATTGCCCGCGGCAACGTCGAGACCATCTTTGGCGGCCCGCACCCGGCCTGGCAGATCTCGCTCGGCGATTTCCAGGAGGAAGTGGTCCGCACCGAAGAGCCCGGCTCCGTGGACCGGGTGGTCCTGGACATGCTGGCCCCGTGGGAATGCCTCGACGCCGTCGCCACCGTGCTGGCGCCGGGCGGCGTGTGGATCAACTATGTCGCCACTGTGACGCAGCTGTCCCGCACCGCCGAGGCCATCCGCGCCGACGGCCGCTTCACTGAGCCTGACGCCTGGGAGTCCATGGTCCGCGGCTGGCACCTCGAAGGCCTGGCCGTGCGCCCGGACCACCGGATGGTGGCGCACACCGGGTTCCTCCTGGTCACCCGGCGGCTGGCCGACGGCGTCACGGGCATCTCCGTCAAGCGCCGCCCGTCCAAGACGGAATTCGCCGAAGCGGACGTCAACGCGTGGACCCCGGGAGCCGTGGGGGAGCGGGCCGTGTCGGACAAGAAGCTGCGGCGGGCCGCCCGGGACGCGATCGCCGGGACAAACGTCAAAGACGCTCCGGATATTACGAAGTAGTCCGTATTTCGGAAGTCTTCAGCGGCACCCGGCTTCTTGGGGCTAATGTCTTAATAGAAGCGTAGGAAGGGGCTGATGCACGATGGAGACTCCGAACACTGATCCGGGCCTGCCGGCAGAGGACGCGGCGGCTGCCGCGGGGCAAACGCAGGGCGAAGGGGAGCGCTACGCCGCCAGCGAGCTGTCCGTGGCCGAGCGGCAGGTCAATATCCTCCGGGACAAGCTCCGGCATATTGACCGCCAGCTCGCCGCCGCCACGCAAAACAACTCCAAGCTCGTGGCCATGCTGGAAACCGCGAAGCAGGAGATCCTCCGGCTGAAGAACGCCCTTGACCAGGAGGGCCAGCCGCCGTACAGCTTCGGCACCATCCTCCAGTTGAACCCGAAACGGATTCCGTCCGCGGTCAACGGCGGGCAGGCCGCCACCGAGGAATCGGTGGACATCTTCAACGCCGGGCGCAAGATGCGGGTGGGCATCAGCCCGCTGGTCAACATCAACCAGCTCGCCGTCGGCCAGGAGGTGCTCCTGAACGAGGCGCTGCTGGTGGTCGCCGGGCTGGGCTACGAACGCGCCGGCGACCTGGTCACGCTGAAGGAAATGCTCGGCACCGACCGTGCGCTGGTGGTGGGCCGCGCGGACGAGGAACGTGTGGTCCGGATTTCCGGCCCCCTGCTCGCGCAAACGCTGCGGGTGGGCGATGCCCTCTCGATCGACTCGCGCACCGGGTACGCCCTCGAGAAGATCCCGCGCTCCGAGGTGGAGAACCTGGTCCTCGAAGAGGTGCCGGACATCACCTACCAGGACATCGGCGGGCTGGGACCGCAGATCGAGCAGATCCGCGACGCCGTGGAACTGCCGTTCCTGCACCCGGACCTCTACCGCGAACATGGCCTCAAGGCGCCCAAGGGCATCCTGCTCTACGGCCCGCCGGGCTGCGGCAAGACACTGATCGCGAAGGCCGTCGCCAATTCGCTCGCCGCCCGGGCCGCCGAACGCACCGGCAAGACGGACATGAAGAGCTACTTCCTGAACATCAAGGGCCCCGAACTGCTGGACAAGTACGTCGGTGAAACCGAACGGCACATCCGGCTGATCTTCGCCCGCGCCCGGGAGAAGGCCTCCGAGGGCAGCCCCGTGGTGGTCTTCTTCGATGAGATGGACTCGCTGTTCCGCACCCGCGGCACCGGCATCTCCTCCGACGTCGAAACCACCATCGTGCCGCAGCTGCTCAGCGAGATCGACGGCGTCGAGCGGCTGGACAACGTCATTGTGATCGGCGCGTCCAACCGCGAGGACATGATCGACCCGGCCATCCTGCGCCCGGGCCGGCTGGACGTGAAGGTAAAGATCCACCGCCCCGACGCGGAAGCCGCGGCGGACATCTTCAACAAGTACATCACCGCCGACCTGCCGTTCCACGAGTCGGACCTCGCCGAGCACCACGGGGACGTCCAGGCCACCGTGGACGCCATGGTCCAGCGCACCGTCGAGGCCATGTACTCCACAGACAAGTCCAACGAGTACCTCGAGGTCACGTACGCCAACGGCGACACCGAGATGCTCTATTTCAAGGACTTCAATTCGGGGGCCGTGGTGCAGAACGTCGTGGACCGGGCCAAGAAGTACGCCATCAAGGACCTCCTCACCGTGGGCCAGAAGGGCATCCGGATCGACCACCTGCTGCGTGCCGTCGTCGACGAGTTCCGCGAGCACGAGGACATGCCGAACACCACCAACCCGGACGACTGGGCACGGATCTCGGGCAAGAAGGGCGAACGCATCACGTACATCCGCACCATCGTCCAGGGCAAGGCGGGGCAGGAGCCCGGCAAATCCATCGAGACGATGCCGAGCACGGGCCAGTACCTGTGACGGCAGGCGTGCCGGGCGGGCTGCCCGCCGGCGGAGCCATGCGGGTCATGGGCTCGGAGACCGAGTACGGCATCCATGCGCCCTCCGCGCCGGGGGCCAACGCCACCATGATGTCCGCCCGGGTGATCCAGGCCTACGCCCAGGTGACCCGGCAGCGCGCCGCGGGCGGCGCCGAAACCCGCTGGGACTACACCGACGAGGAGCCCCTGCATGATGCCCGGGGCTGGACGCTGGAGCGGAGCCGGGCCGAACCGGAACAGCTCACCGACCAGCCTCCCGTGCTCGACGCCGAGGCCGTCGCCCTCGCCTATGGCCGGCAGGAACTGGAAGCCGACGGCGAGGACGAGTCCGGCACGCTGCTGATGAACATGGTCCTCGGCAACGGAGCCCGGCTCTATGTCGACCATGCCCACCCTGAGTACTCCAGCCCGGAGGTGACCAACCCGCGGGACGCCGTGGCGTGGGATGCCGCCGGAGACCTAGTGGCCCTGGCCGCCGTGCGCCGGCTCGCCGCCGACCCGGACCTGCCCCCCATCAACCTGTACAAGAACAACACCGACAACAAGTCGGTCTCCTACGGCTCCCATGAGAACTACCTCATGCCCCGCAGCGTGCCGTTCGGCGACATCGTCCGCGGACTGACCCCGTTCTTCGTCACCCGCCAGGTGATCTGCGGGGCCGGGCGGGTGGGCATGAAGCAGGACGGCTCCCGGCCCGGCTACCAGATCAGCCAGCGGGCCGACTTCTTCGAGACCGAAGTGGGCCTCGAAACCACCATCCGCCGGCCCATCATCAACACCCGCGATGAGCCCCACGCGACGGCGGACAAGTACCGCAGGCTGCACGTGATCATCGGCGACGCCAACCTCAGCCAGGCCTCCAACTACCTCAAATTCGGCAGCACCGCGATGGTGCTGAGCCTCATTGAGGCCGGGCTGGCGCCCAAGATCGAAGTGCACGAACCGGTGGCCGCGTTGCAGGCGGTCAGCCACGACACCACGCTCACGGCCACCCTGCGGCTCCTCGACGGGCGGCGGATCACCGCCCTGGACCTCCAGTGGATCTACTTCGAGGCTGCCGCGAAGCACGCCCAGGACACCGGCGTCGCCGACGCCGTGGACGGCGACGGGCACACCCACGGGGTACTGGAACGCTGGTCGGCGACGCTGACCCAGCTCGGCAGCGACCGGGCGGCGGCCGCATCCTCCGTGGAGTGGCTCGCCAAGCTCTCCCTGCTGGATGGCTACCGGGAACGCGACGGGCTGGACTGGGGCCACGCGCGGCTGGGCCTCGTGGACCTGCAGTGGGCCGACATCCGGCCCGAAAAGGGGCTGTACTACCGGCTGCTGGCCCGGGACCGCATGCAGCGGCTGGTCGACGACGCCGCCATCCAGCGGGCGGTCACCGAACCGCCGTCGGACACGCGGGCGTTCTTCCGGGGCCGCTGCGTCAGCCGCTTCGGCGCCGACGTGGTGGGCGCCAGCTGGGACTCGGTGATCTTCGATGTGCCCGGCCGCGGCAGGCTCCAGCGGGTCCCCACCCGGGAACCGCTGCGCGGAACAGAAGCCCTCACCGGCGGACTTTTCGCCCGCCACCGGGAAGCCGGGCCGTTCCTCTCCGAACTGCTGGGACTCCCTCCCGGTTCCTGACCACAAAGAGCCCCGCGGGAGCCCCGCGCGTGGCAATATGGCTTACAGGAAGTCCCTCGCGACGAGGGGCGGACAGAAGGAGAAAGCAATGGCAGGCCAGGAGCAGCAGCAGCCGCAGTCGCGGGACACCGAGGTCGACGAGGACGTCCCCGCGGCCCCGCCGGCACCCGCGGAAGGACAGGCATCAGCCGCCACCCAGGGCGTGGACGACCTGCTCGACGAGATCGACGGCGTGCTGGAGTCCAACGCCGAAGAGTTCGTCCGGGCCTTCGTCCAAAAGGGCGGCCAATAGGGCGGCCCGGCCACCGCCGGCCAGGAGCTGCGCCGAACGGGGCTGAGGACCGCAAGCCGTTGATCCACTACGTTGAGGGAGTGCACCAGTGCAGGAAACCACCGCCAACCAGGTAGCAGCCACCGCCACGTCCTCCTTCACCGAACACCTCCAGCGCCAGCGCCCCGACCTGTTACCGTTCGGCCAGCACCTGCCGGCCGGCAGCCCCGCAGGTGCAGCGCCGCTTCAGGCGCCGCACGGAACCACCATCGTCGGCCTCAGCTACGCCGGCGGGGTACTCATGGCCGGGGACCGGCGCGCCACCATGGGCAACATCATCGCCAGCAGGCACATCGAAAAGGTCTTTCCCGCGGACCAGTATTCGGTGCTCGGCATCGCCGGCACCGCGGGCATCGCCCTCGACATCACCCGGCTGTTCCAGGTTGAACTCGAACACTACGAGAAGATCGAAGGCACCCTGCTCAGCCTCGACGGCAAGGCCAACCGGCTGGGCGCCATGATCCGCAGCAACCTGCCGATGGCGATGCAGGGCCTCGCCGTGGTTCCCCTGTTCGCGGGCTTCGACCGCCCCGCCGGCGTCGGCCGGCTCTTCTCCTACGACGTCACCGGCGGCCGGTACGAGGAGCAGGAACACCACTCGGTCGGGTCAGGTTCCGTGTTTGCCCGCGGCGCGCTCAAGAAACTCTGGCGGCCCAACCTCTCCGAGCAGGACGCCGTCGCCGTCGCCGTCGAGGCGCTCTACGACGCCGCCGACGACGACTCCGCCACCGGCGGCCCGGACCCCGTCCGCCAGCTGTGGCCCGTGGTGTACATCGTCAACCGCTCAGGCGCCGTCCGCGTCCCGGAGCGGGAACTCGCCGCCATGGCCGGCACCATCATCGAATCCCGGGCCGCAGCCCGGCGGGAGGCCTGAGATGACCCAGCAGTTCTACGTATCGCCCGAGCAGCTGATGAAGGACCGCGCGGATTTCGCGCGGAAAGGCATCGCGCGCGGGCGCTCCGTGGTGGTCATCAGCTGCCGCGACGGGATCGCCCTCGTGGCCGAGAACCCCTCACCGTCACTGCACAAAATCGGCGAGATCTACGACAAGATCGCCTTCGCCGCGGTGGGCAAATACAACGAGTTCGAGAGCCTCCGCCAGGCCGGGGTGCGCTACGCCGACGTGCGCGGCTACTCGTACGACCGCGAGGACGTAACGGCCCGGGGCCTGGCCAGCGTCTACGCCCAAAGCCTGGGCGCCGTCTTCACGGCCGAGCAGAAGCCCTTCGAGGTGGAACTCGCCGTCGCCGAGGTGGGGTCCTCTCCGGACGCGGACCACCTCTACCGGCTGACCTTCGACGGCTCGATCGCCGATGAGAAGGGCTTCATCGTGATGGGCGGGCAGGCGGACAAGGTTTCCGAGGCCGTCGCGGCGGGCTGGCAGGGCGAACTCGATTTCGCCGGGGCCATCAGACTCGCGCTGTCCGGCCTCGTCGCGGACAAGGAAACTGCCACGCTGCCGGCGTCGGCCGTGGAGGTAGCCGTCCTGGACCGCGCCTCGGAAAGCAGCCGCGGCACCCGCCGCGCCTTCCGCCGGCTCGAGGACGAGGACATCACGGCATTGCTGGCTGAGGAGAACTGAGATGGACAAGCGCATTTTCGGCATCGAAACCGAGTTCGGGATTTCCTATTCCTCCCCGGAGTCCCGTCCGCTGGCCCCCGAGGAGGTGGCCCGCTACCTGTTCCGCAAAGTGGTCAGCTGGGGGAGGTCCTCCAACGTGTTCCTCACCAACGGGTCCCGGCTGTACCTCGACGTCGGCTCCCACCCGGAGTACGCCACCGCCGAATGCGACGACCTGGCCCAGCTCATCGCGCACGACCGGGCCGGGGAACTGATCCTGGACGACCTCGTCGACGAGGCGCAGGAACGGCTCGCTGCTGAGGGTTTCAACGGCACCGTGTACCTGTTCAAGAACAACACCGACTCCGCCGGGAACTCCTACGGCAGCCATGAGAACTACCTGATCCCGCGGCGCGGCGAGTTCTCCCGGCAGGCCGAGATCCTCATCCCGTTCCTGGTCACCCGGCAGCTCATCGCGGGCGCCGGCAAGATCCTCAAGACCCCGCACGGGGCCACCTTCGCGTTCTCCCAGCGCGCCGACCACATCTGGGAGGGCGTCTCCTCCGCCACCACCAGGTCCCGGCCCATCATCAACACCCGGGATGAGCCGCACGCCGACGCCGAGTTCTACCGCCGGCTGCACGTGATCGTGGGCGACTCCAACATGTCCGAGACCACCGCGCTGCTCAAGGTCGGCACCGTCGACCTGATCCTGCGCATGATCGAGGCCGGGGTGATCATGCGCGACATGCGGATGGAAAACCCCATCCGCAGCATCCGGGAAATCTCCCACGACCTCAGCGGCCGCGCCCTGGTCCGGCTGGCCAACGGCCGGCAGCTCACCGCCCTGGAAATCCAGCGCGAATACTTGGGCAAAGTCACGGCGTTCGTGGCCGAAAACGGCGCCCACAACGCCCACGTCCCGCTGATCCTGGACCTCTGGGAGCGCACGCTCGACGCGATCGAAAGCGGCGACACCAGCAAGATCGACACCGAGGTGGACTGGGCCATCAAGAAGAAGCTCATGGACAACTACCGCTCCCGGCATAACCTCGGACTGGACGCGCCGCGCATCGCCCAGCTGGACCTGACCTACCACGACATCTCCCGCACCCGCGGGCTGTACTACCTGCTCCAGTCCCGCGGCGCCGTGCGCCGCGTGGTGGACGACACCGCCATCAAGGACGCGGTGGACGCGCCGCCGCAGACCACCCGCGCCAAGCTCCGCGGGGACTTCGTCCGACGGGCCCAGGAACTGGGCCGGGACTACACCGTGGACTGGGTGCACCTGAAGCTCAACGACCGCGCCCACCAGACCCTGCTGTGCAAAGACCCGTTCCGCAGCGTCGACGAACGTGTGGACGCTCTCCTGGACTCTATGGGCTGACACCCAGCTTTCCGCGTTATTCTGGAGAAGTGCCGTTTAACGGCCACGCTTGCTTTGCCGCTGGCAGCTGCCCGGCGAGGCGTCCATCCTGCCCCGACGAAAGTTCCTAAGTGCGCCGACTACTAGCAATTCTTCTTCCCGGACTGCTGCTGCTGACTGCCTGCGGCGGCGGCGAACCTGCAGCACCTGAACCCACCAGCCAGTCCGCCGGCGACACCGCCAAGCTGGACTCCATCAAGCTGACGGAGAACGGCGACAAGAAGGCGCCCGGTGTCGAATTCACCCAGCCCCTCGAGGTCAAGGAACCCACCGTCAAGGTGGTCACGGAGGGCAACGGCGACCGCGTCAAGGCGAACCAGATCGCCGGTATCTCCATCGTTGCCCTCAGTGGCAAAGACGGCTCCACCCTCGAGGACACGTTCCCGAACGACCCCGAGGAACTCGAACTCACCGACGAGCTCAAGAAGGACAGCCCCGTCATCTACAACGCCTTCGTGGGCGCGAAGATCGGTTCCCACCTGGCGCTTGCCGTTCCCGGTGCCGCTGCCGCTGAGGGCGCCGAAGCGCAGCCCACCCAGCTCCTCGTCGTCAAGGTGATCTCCGCCAAGGACGCACCCAAGGTCCTGGACAAGCCTGAGGGCGAGACCGTCACCCCGCCGGCCGGCCTGCCGACCGTCAAAGAAAACGACAAGGGCGTCCCGGAGATCTCCGTCGAAGGCGCAGCCGCCCCGACCGCCCTGGTATCCCAGGACCTCATCAAGGGCAACGGCCCCGTGGTCAAGGAGACCGACACCCTCACCGTGAACTACGTGGGTGTGGCCCTGGCCGGCGGCAAGGTCTTCGACTCCAGCTTTGAACGCGGCGAGAAGGCCACCTTCCCCCTCACCGGCGTGATCAAGGGCTGGACCCAGGGCCTGGCTGGCAAGACCGTGGGCTCACGGGTCCTCCTGGTCATCCCGCAGGACCTTGCCTACGGCGCAGAGGGCCAGGGCGACGCCAAGGGCGACCTCGTCTTCGTCGTCGACATCCTGGGCGTCAAGTAACCCCGCATCTTTTCCCACCCCAAGCCACCCCAGAAGGAGCCACCATGTCATTTGGACAGCGCAACATCGACCGCCAGAAGCCGGAGATTGATTTCCCGGAAGGCGACGTCCCCACCGAACTGGTCATCACCGACCTGATTGAGGGCGACGGCGCCGAAGCCAAGCCGGGCGACACCGTCTCCACCCACTACGTCGGCGTGGCCTGGTCCACCGGCGAAGAGTTTGACGCATCCTGGGGCCGCGGCGCGCCGCTCGACTTCCGCGTCGGCGTCGGCCAGGTCATCCAGGGCTGGGACCAGGGCCTGCTGGGCATGAAGGTCGGCGGCCGCCGCCGGCTGGAAATCCCGTCCGAGCTGGCTTACGGCTCGCGCGGCGCCGGCGGAGCCATCGGCCCCAACGAGGCACTGATCTTCGTGGTGGACCTCGTCGCCGTCCGCTAGTCCCCACCGGCTCCCTGCCCTCGCAAGCTCGGGCCGGGGCCCTCGCCGGCGTGGGCCCACCCACCCGCCAAAAGCGCGGTAACAATCGGAAAGTTTCTTCCGGCTGTTGCCGCGCTTTTGTCTGTTTCGGGCAGCGACTTTAGTACCCTTGCGGGGTGTCAGCCTCACGTACAGAACGCCTCCTGAACCTGCTCATCGCCCTCCTCAACACCACCTACGGCCTGCGCCGCAGCGAGCTGAGGGACAAGGTCTACCACGACACCACCAGCACGGACGTCGCGTTCGGCCGGATGTTCGAGCGGGACAAGAACGAGCTGCGGCGCATCGGCTTCGACGTCGAGACCGTCACGGACAAGGGCTGGGGCTCGGACGATCCGGCCACCACCCGCTACCGGATCGGCAAGGAATCCAACCGGCTTCCGGACGTGAGCCTCACGCCGGCAGAGTGCACCGTCCTCATCCTCGCGGCCCAGCTCTGGGAACACGCCGCCCTGGGCTCCGCGGCGGTCAACGCCGTGCGCAAGCTGCAGGCCTCGGGGGGACTGGCCGACGCCGAACTCCCGGCCGGGGTGCAGCCACGGATCCGCCCCGCCGGCCAGGCCTTTGAAGACCTGGTCGCCGCCATGCACGCCCAGCACCCTGTCAGTTTCCGCTACCTCGCCGGGAGCACCGGCAAAGAAGAGGAGCGGCTGGTGGAACCCTGGGGTCTGGGCAGCCGCTTTGGCCAGTGGTACCTCGTCGGCCATGACCGGGCGCGCGGGGACAAACGCTTCTTCCGGCTCTCCCGCTTCACCTCCGCGGTGACCGTCCTGACGAAGGAACGCTTCGCCCCGCCGTCGGATTTCAACGTCCGCGAGGAACTCTCGTCCCTGCCGGAACTGCCGGTCCAGTCCGCCGTCGTCGACGTCGCGGCGGGCGCGCTGCACGGGCTCCGCACCCGGGCGCACGCCGCCGCACCCGGCCCTGCCGCCGCTCCGCCCCAGGCAGGACGCGACCGCCTCAGCGTGCCGTACCGGGACGTCGAGACCCTGGCGGAGGAGCTTGCCTCCTACGGGCCCCGGGTCCGGGTTGTCTCCCCGCCCGAACTGGTGACGTCCGTGCGGCGCCGCCTCACGGCAGCCGCGGCCTTTACCGCCGCGCCCGTCCCGGCAATCGCCTTCCCGGCGGGATCCCCGCAGGGCGGGGCGCCCCGGCACCCCCGCAAGCGCACCTCCGAGGACCAGCTCGCCCGGATGCTGCAGCTGGTGCCGTTCCTGGTACACAACCAGGGCCTCCACATCAGCGAAGTGGCGGCGAACTTCGGCATCACCCGGCAGGAGCTGGAGGCCGACCTCCGCATCCTGATCTGCTCCGGCCTTCCCGAGGGCTATCCGGACGACCTGCTGGACATCCAGTGGGACGACGACCACGTCACCATCAGCCAGGACCTCGACCTTAAACGGCCCGTCCGGTTCACCGTCGAGGAGGCCTGCGCCCTCCTCACCGGGCTGGAAACACTCAACGGCCTGCCGGAACTGGCCGAGGGCGGCGCGCTGGAATCCGTCACGCTCAAACTCATGGCAGCGGCGGGGGAGGAGGGGCTCAAAGCCGCCGCCCTGTCCGCCCCCGAGGTGGGCCCCGGCAACCTGGCCGCCCTGGAGACGGCACGGGAAGCGATCCGCAGCGGCACGCAGCTGCGGCTGCGCTACTTCTCCCCGCTGCGGGACACCGTCTCCGAACGCGACATCGACCCCCTGCGGCTGTATTCCCTGGACAACACCTGGTACCTGGAGGCCTACTGCCACTCCGCGCAGGGCCTGCGGAACTTCCGGCTGGACCGGATCGAGGCCCTGGCACCCACCGGCCGACCCGCCGCGGAAACGGCGAAAGCCAGCGACAGCGTCCCCGTGAAGCTCTTCACCCCCAACGACGACGACGCCGTCGTGGTAGTGGAGCTCACCCGCCGTGGCGCCGGCCTCGCCGACGAATACTACGCCGAGCGCACGGCGGAACTGCCCGACGGCGGGCTGCTGGCTGAAATCCGTTTCGGCAGCACCGACTGGCTGCCTATGTTCGTGGCCCAGCACGGCGGGACCGCCCGGATCCTGGAACCGGGCGGGGTGGCGGAGGCATCACGCCAGTGGCTTGCCGCCGCCCTGGCCCAATACGAGGACTAGCGGGCGCGGCGGATAGACTACTCAGCATGCCTTGGTGGTCCTGGATCGTGATCTGGATAGCGCTTGTCGCGTTGTCCCTGCTGTTCTTTGTTGTGCTCGGAGCCCGGTTGTACCGGCAGTTCATGGCGACGCTCAAAGACCTCGGAGAGGCGGCAGAGCGGTTCTCCACCGTCCCCGCCGCAGCCCGGCCGGCCGAAGCCGGCGACGGCGACCACCCCGCCGGGTCCGGCCACCAGGACGGCCTGGAGGACCGGCCCGGGCCCGGATCCGCAATTTTTGCGTCACCCGCGCAGATGCGACATGATTACCGCGCATCCAAGTTCGCCCGTCAGGACGCCCGCCGCCAGCGGCGCATCCAGCGCAAGACGGACCGCGGGCAGCCCCAGCGGCTGCGCGACATCGAATTCAGATAGACATCGACGTAGGATGTATTTCAACGAAAGGACCTCCCCCCATGAGGCTTGAAGGCTGGCATCTCATCATCATCATCGTTCTGGCTCTGGTGCTTTTTGCTGCACCGAAGCTGCCCGGCATGGCCCGGAGCCTTGGCCAGTCGATGCGCATCTTCAAGTCCGAGGTCCGGGAGATGAAGAAGGATGGCACCCCGGAGGCCGCCGACGGTTCCGAGCCGGTCGAAGGCCGCGTCGTCAACCACCCGAAGTCCGCCGGCACGGAAACCCGCGCCGGTGACGGAACCGACGTTCCGCCGCCGAACCGCGCCTAGTACCACGTGGCAGTAACCATGGGCCGCCGGTCGAACCCCGAGGGGAGGATGGCGCTCCTCGACCACCTGAAAGAACTGCGGAACAGGCTCTTCAAGTCCGCGATTGCCGTTGTCCTGGCCACCGTCGTTGGCTTCCTCGTCTACCAGCCCATGCTCGAGGCGCTGATCAAGCCCATCAGCGACCTGAACCGGAACGAGGGCCGGCAGGCGACGCTGAACTTCGACGGCGTCGCAAGCTCCTTCGACCTGATGATCCAGGTCTCCGTCTTCCTGGGCCTGATCATCGCCAGCCCCGTATGGCTGTACCAGCTGTGGGCCTTTATTGTCCCCGGCCTGCACAAGAAGGAACGCCGGCTGGCCCTGTCCTTTGTGGCCGCCGCCGTGCCGCTGTTTGTAGGCGGTGTGCTGCTGGCGTGGCTCGTGCTGCCGAACGCCGTCCGGGTGCTCACCGACTTCACGCCGTCCGGCGGATCCAACTTCATCAGCGCGCAGGTCTACCTGTCGTTTGTGCTGCGTCTCCTGCTGGCCTTCGGCATCGCCTTCCTGCTGCCGGTGATCCTGGTCGGGCTGAACCTTGCGGGAATCGTCAAGGGCAAGCAGCTGGTCAAGAGCTGGCGCATCACTGTTTTCCTGGTCTGCCTCTTCGCCGCCATGGCCGCGCCGGGAGCGGACGCAATGAGCATGTTCTACCTTGCCGGGCCGATGCTGCTCCTCTTCTTCGCCGCCATCGGGCTGTGCCTGCTCAATGACCGCCGCCGGGAACGCCGCGCCGTCAAACGCGCCGCCGAGACGGAAGCCACCGCGGACCAGGCGACTCCGAGCTCCGAGCTGGAGAATCTCTAGCCCGACGCGCACTAGGCTGGAAGCATGTCTTCACTATCCGGGCCTGCCTCGCCGTCTGAACGCTACCGCGCAAGTGCCGAGCGGGCCGCTGAAGCCAAAACCTATCTGGGCGGGTTCATCCGTACGCTGGCGTTCGAACTCGACGACTTCCAGCGCGAGGCGTGCCTTTCCCTGCAGGCCGGACGCGGTGTCCTGGTGGCCGCCCCTACGGGCGCCGGCAAGACGATTGTGGGCGAATTCGCCATCTACCTGGCGCTCCAGCGCGGTCTCAAAGCGTTCTACACCACCCCGATCAAGGCCCTCAGCAACCAGAAGTACTCCGAGCTGGCGGACAAGTACGGGGCGGACCGGGTGGGCCTCCTGACCGGCGACACCAGCATCAACGGCGACGCGCCGGTGGTGGTGATGACCACCGAGGTGCTCCGCAACATGCTCTACGCCGACTCCAGCACCCTGGCGGACCTTGGTTTTGTGGTGATGGACGAGGTCCACTACCTGGCTGACCGTTTCCGCGGCGCCGTGTGGGAGGAAGTCATCATCCACCTGCCGAGTGAGGTCCAGGTCGCCTCGCTGAGCGCCACCGTGTCCAATGCGGAGGAATTCGGCGCCTGGCTGGATACGGTCCGCGGGCAGACCGACGTGATTGTGTCCGAGCACCGGCCCGTGCCGCTCTGGCAGCACGTCATGGTGGGCCGGAAGATCGTGGACCTTTTCG
Source organism: Arthrobacter sp. EPSL27 (assembly GCF_001512305.1). Taxonomy (GTDB): domain Bacteria; phylum Actinomycetota; class Actinomycetes; order Actinomycetales; family Micrococcaceae; genus Arthrobacter. Next base: position 611,786 of record NZ_LNUT01000005.1, on the reverse strand, counting down.
CCGGGGACACCACCTTCGACGAGATCGCCCCGGAGGCCGGAAGCGCCGAGGCGGCGGCTACCGCCGCCTCGGCGACCGTAGCGAGCGCGGACACCGGCAGCCGGCCCGGCTTCGAGGTCAACCCCGAACTGCTGTCGATGGCGCGTGCCGAGAGCCAGATGAACTTCCGCGGCCGCTTCGGCCACGGCGGCCGCAACCAGCGCCGGCAGCGCCACCAGCACGGCCAGCGGGACGATGCCCAGCAGTCCGGCCAGCGCAGCCCCGTCCGGAAGGCAAGCCGCCCGCAGGTCATCGCAAGCCTGGACCGGCAGGACCTGCTCCCGGCCATCACCTTCATCTTCTCCCGCGCAGGCTGCGACGCCGCCGTCGCCCAGTGTGTGGCCGCGGGCCTGTGGCTCACCACCGAACAGGAGCAGCTCATCATCGCCCGGCGTGTTGATGAGGCTGCCCAGGACATCCCGCCGGACGACCTGGACGTCCTGGGGTTCTGGAGCTGGCGGGACGGGCTGCTGCGCGGGCTGGCCGCCCACCACGCCGGAATGCTGCCCACCTTCAAGGAAGTTGTGGAGAAGCTCTTCGTCGACGGGCTGGTGAAGGCCGTGTTCGCCACCGAGACCCTGGCGCTTGGCGTCAACATGCCGGCCCGCTCCGTGGTGCTGGAGAAGCTCGACAAATTCAACGGTGAGGCGCACGTCAACATCACCGCGGGGGAGTACACCCAGCTCACCGGCCGCGCCGGCCGGCGGGGGATCGACGTCGAAGGCCATGCCGTGGTCCTGTGGCAGCCCGGCACGGATCCGGCCTCGGTGGCCGGCCTGGCGTCACGGCGCACGTACCCGCTGAACTCCAGCTTCCGGCCCACTTACAACATGTCCATCAACCTGGTGGCGCAGTTCGGCCGGGCCCGGGCGCGGGAGATCCTCGAGTCCTCCTTTGCCCAGTTCCAAGCGGACCGCTCCGTGGTGGGCCTGGCCAAGCAGGTGCGCAGCCGCGAGGAGTCCCTCGCCGGCTTCAGCAAGGCCATGAGCTGCCACCTGGGGGACTTCACCGAGTACTCACGGATCCGGCGGGCGCTCACCGACACGGAAAAGAACGCGTCCAGGACCAGTTCCCGGGCCCGGAAGACCGTCACCGAGGATTCCCTGAGCCGGCTGCAGCCCGGCGACGTCGTGGACGTTCCCACCGGCAAGGCGCCCGGCCTGGCCGTGGTGCTCAGCTCCGACCACCACTCCCGCGAACCGCGGCCCGCCGTGATGACGCTGGACAACCAGCTGCGCCGGATCGGCACCCAGGACGTCGAAGGGCCGCTGGCCCCGATCACCCGGGTCCGGATTCCGAAATCCTTCAACGCCAAGGTGCCCAAGTCGCGGCGCGACCTCGCGTCCTCGGTCCGCAACGCCCTCCGGGAAAACCGGCCGCCGGCGCCGCCGAGCCGGAACGATGACTTCGGCAGGGCCGCGGCACAGCCGGACCAGGAGAAGAAGATCGCCCAGCTGCGCCGCGAACTCCGCGCGCACCCGTGCCACGGCTGCAGCGAACGCGAGGACCACGCCCGCTGGTCGGAGCGCTACTGGAAGCTCCGCCAGGAGACCGACGGGCTGGTCCGCCAGATCCAGGGCCGCACCAACACCATCGCCAAGACTTTCGACCGGGTGTGCGGCGTGCTCTCCAGCTACGGCTACCTGGAAACCTCCGACGCCGGAGTGCCCGCCATCAGCCCGGACGGGCAGCGGCTGCGCCGGATCTACGGCGAAAAGGACCTGCTGATTTCCCAGTCCTTGCGGCTGGGTGCCTTCAGCGACCTCGACGCCGCGGAAGTCGCAGCCCTGGCCAGCGTCCTGGTCTACCAGGCCAAACGCGAGGACCGCGGGCTGCGGCCCAAGATGCCGAGCGTCTCCCTCGAGTCTGCGGTGGACATCGTGGTGCAGGAGTGGTCCGTGCTGGAGGACATCGAGGAAGCCAACAAGCTCCCGCTGACCGGTGAACCCGAACTGGGCCTGGTCTGGCCCATTTTCAAGTGGGCCAAGGGCCGGCACCTGCAGGACGTCCTCAGCGGCACGGACCTGGCCGCCGGCGACTTTGTCCGCTGGGTGAAGCAGGTCATCGACCTGCTGGACCAGCTGGCAAAGATCCCGTCCCTTGACCCGCGCGTCGCGCGCCTGTGCGGCGACGCGATCAAACTCATCAAGCGCGGCGTCGTCGCCTATTCTTCCGTGGCCTGAGCGCCGCGGCCGGCCGTACGGCCGGGCCTATCCACCGCCGTCGAACCCGGCCGGCCCGTGCCGGCTGCCTGCAACCAAGGAGTTCCCTGCCCATGACCGATTCCCCGGCCACCCCCGCGCAGCGCAAAGTCACGCTGTATCGGAACGGCTCCGTCTACACTGCGGCCGACCCCTTCGCGACGGCGATGCTGGTCGACGGCGACACGGTCGCCTGGGTCGGTTCCGAACAGGCTGCCACGTCGATCGCGGATTCCTCCATGGACATCATCGACCTGCACGGCGCGCTCCTGGCGCCCGGATTCGTTGACTCCCACGTCCACCTGACGGAGACGGGCATTGCCCTGGACGGCCTGCAGCTCGGCGGCGTCCGCTCCGCGCGGGAACTGCTCGACGCCGTCGCCGCCTCCAGCGGTACCGGCACCGGCGGCACCCTGATGGGGCATGGCTGGGACGAGACCCAGTGGGACGAATCCGCCCTGCCCTCACGCGAGGAGCTGGAACGCGCCTCGGGCGGCCGCCCGGTGTATCTCTCCCGCGTTGATGTGCACTCGGCGCTTGTTTCCTCGTCGCTGGCGGCGGCTGCAGGCCTCGAGGGGATGGACGGCTCCGGCGCGGGGGGCCAGGTCAAGCGCGCCGCGCACACGGCCGCCCGGCTGGCGGCACGCCGTCTCCCCGCCGACGCGGTCCGCGGCTACCAGCAGCGGGCCCTCGCCGAGGCGGCCGCCAACGGCTACGTGGCCCTGGCGGAAATGGCGGCGCCACACATCGGCGGCGCCGAGGACCTCCGGCTCGCCGCAGCATGGAATGCGGGTCCGGACGCCGCGCCGGAGATCCTGCCCTACTGGGGTGAGCTGGCAACCTCAGAGAAGCACGCACGCTCCATCCTCGACGGGCTGGGCGTGCCCGTGCTCGGCCTGGCGGGAGACCTGAACATGGACGGGTCGATCGGCTCCCGCACCGCCGCACTGCGGGCGGACTACAACGACGCGGCGGGGGAGCGCGGCAGCCTCTACCTTTCGCCAGCGGAAGCCGCGGCCCACCTGGTGGCATGCTCGCTGCTGGGCGTGCAGGCGGGTTTCCACGTCATTGGCGACGCCGGCCTCGACGCCGCGCTCGAAGCGCTGGACCTGGCGGCAGCAGAGGTGGGCGAGCAGAAAATCCGGGCCGCCGGCCACCGGCTGGAACACGTTGAACTCGCCGATGCCAGCGCCATCAGCCGGCTGGCCAAGTATTCGGTGACGGTCAGCGCGCAGCCCGGCTTCGACTCCGCCTGGGGCGGAGACGACGGACTCTACCGCCAGCGGCTGGGAGACCGCGCGCAGGGAATGAACCCCTTTGCGTCCTTCTACTCCGCCGGCGTCCCGGTGTGCTTCGGCAGTGACAGCCCGGTGACGCCGCTGCGCCCCTGGGCCAGCGTCAGGGCCTGCCTGCAGCACAACAGCCCGGCGGAACAGATCTCCGCCCGCGCCGCGTTCCTCGGCCACACACGGGCCGGCTGGCGGGCCGCAAGGTACCGGAATCCGATGGCGGGCCAGCTGGTGCCGGGCGCCCCTGCCAGCTTCGCCGTCTGGGAGGTCGAAGAGCTTATGGTCCAGGTAGCGGACGGGCGCGTCCAGTCCTGGAGCACCGACCCCCGCGCCCGGACGCCGCTGTTGCCCGCCCTGGACACCGGCGCCGAGCCCGTCTGCCTGCAGACCGTCAGGGACGGCCGGGAGCTGTTCTCCAACGGCGCCCTCACCGGCTGACATCCGCTGCGGCAGATGCCGCCGGACAGCGGCCCGCCGCCGAAACTTGAGCGGCACCAAGGCGCCTCTGACCTGCGGCGATGGACGAAACGGCAGGTCACGGACCGGTTGACAGATCAGGGGTCGCCCGTAGCATTGAGGGTCACGGAGGGTCGCGGAAACCGCAGCCTCCGGACGTCCCCCGGTCGGTGCCAGGTTGCCGCGTTCACGGCAGCTTCCCTGGTTGTGGCCATGGGTACTCCCAGGGGGCGGGTCCACTTCGCAGCAGAAAACGGTTCCGGCGGCGTACTTGCACGCCCCGCCGCAACTGGCCCGAAGCGAGTGGACCTGCCCCGGGGACCGGCACCGGCCAGAGCCGGGTCCCGCGACTGCCTATAATGGACAGTTGCGCCTGATCTCCGCTGCCAGCGGTCCGTCCGGCGCTTGACCGCTCCCTCCAAGGAAAGGCCCGCTGTGCGCGTCCTCACCATCATCCCGACCTACAACGAGCTGGAATCGTTGCCCAAGACGCTGGGGCGCCTCCGCACTGCCGTGCCGGGCTCCGACGTCCTGGTTGTCGACGACAACAGCCCCGACGGGACCGGAGAGCTGGCAGACCGCATCGCCGCCGAGGACAGCCAGGTCCACGTCCTGCACCGGGCTGGCAAGGCCGGCCTGGGCGCCGCCTACATCGCAGGCTTCAAGTGGGGCCTCGACGCCGGCTACGACGTCCTCGTAGAGATGGACGCCGACGGCTCGCACCAGCCGGAGCAGCTGCCCCAGCTGCTGGAGGCCGTGGAGCAGGGCGCCGACCTCGCCATGGGCTCCCGCTGGGTTCCGGGCGGCAGCGTGGTCAACTGGCCGCTGTACCGCCAGGCCATTTCACGGGTGGGCAGCACGTACGCCCGGATCATGCTGGGCGTGAAGATCAAGGACGTCACCGGCGGCTTCCGCGCATTCCGGCGCGGCACCCTGGAGAAGCTGGACCTGGACACCGTCGACTCGGTGGGTTACGGCTTCCAGGTGGACCTGGCATGGCGCGTCGCCAAGCTGGGTCTGACCATCGTCGAACGGCCCATCACCTTCGTGGAGCGCGAGCTGGGCGCCTCGAAGATGAGCGGCAACATTGTGGTTGAAGCCATGGTCAACGTCACCAAGTGGGGCCTCGCCGCACGCTGGAACACCCTTGCCGGGAAGCTCCCCGGCAAAAAGGCCTGAGGACCGCAGCCATAGCAAAAGGGCCGGTCAAGTCGTCATTGACGACGTGACCGGCCCTTTTTGCTTAAAACCTACACGGCTGCTGCGGCCTAGGCGGAGCGCCGTTCGCCGCGGCGTTCGCGCAGGATGGTGAGGCGGTCCTCGAGGATCTGCTCCAGCTCAGGAAGCGAGCGGCGCTCCAGGAGCATGTCCCAGTGGGTGCGGACTGCCTTCTCGTTGAGGTTCACGGGGCGTTCGCCGTCGACGAGCAAGGCTTCCTTGCCTGTCTTCGATACCCAGACCGGGGGGATCTCCGCTTCGGAGGAGAAGGTCACGAACACCTGCTCGCCGTCCTCGCAGCGGTACTCGACCCGCTGGCGCGGAGCCGGTTCAACACCGGATTCGGTCTCCATGCTCTGTGCGCCGAGGCGCATACCCCGCAGGCTGCGATCGCTCATCTTTTCTCCCTCTATTCAATCCGCAGGGTCATGCCCTGCGGTGGCCGGGGCCGTGAGGCCTCGCCGGACTCGTGGTGTGCTGTTCGTTGCGTCTGCTTGTTTAGTCGAAACTGGATGCTTATCTCGAAAAGTCGTCACAGGATTCAACGTTTAGCGAAGCTGAATTGTTCCACCGGACTGAACCAGCCGGACAAATACACAATTATACCGGGTGCCGACACCCACGGTAAAGCCGTAGGGCCGCACCCGACGGCCCAGCTCCTGCCCGGCTCCTGCCCAGTGCCGGAAGGGGCAGCAGAACGGGGAGGCACCCGACGCGCGGATGCCTCCCCGTGAACTGTGGCTGCCTAGCCTTCCGGTGTGGCCGGGGCGTTCCCCGCGCCGGGTGCGGAATCTGCCGCAGGCGCAGGGGCAGTGGCGGGGGCGGGTGCCGCCGTGCGGGCCTGGGCCGGCGCGGTTTTGCCGTCGGAATCCGGGCCGAACAGCCCCTCCGCAGGCTGGCCGTCCTTGGCTCCGCCGAGGGCACTGCCGATGCCCTTGAGGGCTTCGCCGACTTCGCTCGGGATGATCCACAGCTTGTTCGCCGATCCCTCGGCGAGCTTGGGCAGCGTCTGCAGGTACTGGTAGGCCAGGAGCTTCTGGTCCGGGTTTCCCTTGTGGATGGCGTCGAACACCTTCTGGATGGCCTGCGCCTCGCCGTCAGCGCGGAGGATGGCCGCCTTCGCGTCACCCTCGGCCTTGAGGATCGAGGACTGCCGCTGGCCTTCAGCGGTGAGGATGGCGGACTGCTTGGTGCCTTCCGCCGTCAGGATGGCAGCGCGGCGGTCACGTTCGGCGCGCATCTGCTTCTCCATGGAATCCTGGATGGAGTGGGGCGGATCAATGGCCTTGAGCTCAACCCGGGAGACCCGGATGCCCCAGCGGCCGGTGGCTTCATCCAGCACGCCGCGCAGCTGCCCGTTGATCTGGTCGCGGGAGGTCAGCGCCTCTTCGAGGTTGAGGCCGCCGACGACGTTGCGCAGGGTGGTGGTGGTCAGCTGCTCCACTGCCTGAATGTAGTTGGCGATCTCGTAGGTGGCCGCACGGGCGTCGGTGACCTGGAAGTAGACCACCGTGTCGATCGAGACCACCAGGTTGTCCTCGGTGATGACGGGCTGCGGCGGGAAGGAGACCACCTGTTCACGCAGGTCGAGCAGCGGCAGCAGCCGGTCCACGAACGGGATCAGGATCGTGAGGCCGGGATTCAGCGTCCGCTGGTATTTACCCAGCCGTTCGACGACGCCGGCGCGGGCCTGCGGGACGATCCGCACCGCCCGGACCAGCACGATTATTACGAACGCAACGAGCACCAGCAGCACGATTGCGACTGCGATATCCATACATCACCTATTCCCCAGATTTGGTCTTGCCATGGTCTGCGGCGGTGTCCCGCCGCATGCCCGGGGCCGGTGCCGGCCGCCGGAATTCTTGTGCGTGCTATTGGGCGGCGGTCTCCGGCTGCGGGGCGACGACGGCGGTGGCGCCGTCGATCGCGCTGACCACGGCATGCTGGCCGGGGGCCAGGACTCCGGTCTCCGAACGGGCGCTCCAGACGTCCCCGCCGATCTTGACCAGTCCGCCGCTGGCGCTGACGGGTTCCATGACCAGGGCGGATTCGCCGATGAGGCGCTCGACGTTGCTCCGGCGGTCGGCCGGTCCTTTGTGGAGGTGCTTCAGCGCGACGGGCCGTACGAAGCCGATCATCAGGAGGGAGACCACACAGAAGGCGATGATCTGCAGGCCAAGGTCGGCGCCGGCCAGTGATGCGACGAGTCCGGCCAGGGCCCCGCCGCCGAGCATGATGAAGAACAGGTCAAGGGTGAGCATCTCCACCACGGCGAACACCAAAAACACCGTGAGCCAGAGGGCCCACCAGTTTTCAGGCAGCCATTCCAACATCTTTCCCCCTTCGCTCCCGGGGGCTGCAGGCACAGACCCTCAGTAACTGTGCTTCCATCCTAAGCCGAACGGCTCCGGCCGCGGAGGGCTGCGGAAGACGGGTGCCGAAAGTGGCCAACTCGTAACCTTCAGGTAACCGGACCGTGATGGTGAAGCGGCTCAAAGACGCTGATCCGGAAGCGGGCGGACACGTCCGTCACCGGCGGAAGTCCGGCGGTCATGGCTGCGAGCGCGCCGCGGTCCAGATGATGCCCGGCCGGGCCCATGAGGGCCAGCCTGCCGACGTCGGCCGGCTGCAGTGCGAGCGGCACATCCAGGTCCGTGGCGGAAAGGGCCGAAAAGCTGTGCCCCAGCGAGGCGGCGAGGCGCTGGTCCTTGGCCGGGTCGATCCCGAGCAGTCCCGCTTCGCCCGCGATTTCACCGAGGTGGCCGGGCCGGGGGGTCACCACAACGAGGCGGCCACCGGGGCGGAGCACCCGGGCGAATTCCGCCGCGTTGCGCGGCGCGAAGACGACGGTGACGACGTCGACCACCCCGTCCGGGACCGGCAGGGGCTGCCACACGTCGGCGACGATATTCACCGCTTCCGGGTTCAGCCGGGCGGCCCGGCGTAGTGCGAACTTCGAGATGTCCAGGCCCACGGCTTCCGCGCGCGTCCCGGCTGCCGTCAGCCGGTCCAGCAGCACGCGGAGGTAGTGGCCGGTGCCGGTGCCGGCGTCGAGTACCGTTCCCGGCGTCGCCGGGGTGCTGCCGGCGAAAGCCGGTAACGCCGCGTCCGCGACGGCGTCGGCGAGGGGCCGGTAGTGGCCGGCGGACAGGAAGTCGAAGCGCGCCGCCACCATGTCCGCCGAGTCCGCCTCGAAAACGGTGCCTTTGCCCACGAGGAAATTGAAATAGCCCTGCCTGGCCGGGTCGAAACTGTGCCCCGCCGGGCACACCAGCGTGCGGCGGGTCCCGCCGCGGAAGTGCAGGCGGTCCCGGCAGACCGGGCACAGCAGGGAGGCGGAGGAAGCGGGGGGCATAATGTCCATCCTAGGTGCGGCGCCGCCCCGGCGGGCACCACCGGGCAGGGCCGCCCGCGCCGGCGCAAACGTGAGGTATTTCACTGCCGGGAGAACTGGGGCTAGGCTCTCACTCGTGAAATCCGAACATCTTCCTCTGCTGAATTCCGTGTCCGCCCCTGCCGTCCACCCGGACGGGACCTGCGCCGTGGTCTCGGTGGTGCGGCCCGACTTCGACGCCGACTCCTACGTCGGCCAGCTGTGGACGGTGCCGCTGGGCACGTCCCCGGACGGCGGCCAGCCGGCGCGCCGGCTGACCCGCGGTTTCCGCGACACGGCCCCCGCCTTCTCGCCGGACGGACAGTCGCTGGCGTTCCTGCGGGCCGCGGCCGGCGGCAAGCCCCAGCTCCACATCGTGGAGGCCGGGGGCGGGGAGCCGCAGCTTGTCACGGCGGCGCCCCTGGGCGTGACGGAGTTCGCGTGGTCGCCGGACTCCAGGCACGTTGTCTACAGCGCCCGCACCCCGGAAGCCGGCCGGTACGGCACCACCGACGGGGTCTCCGCCGGCGGCGAGGACGCGCGGCTCATCACGGATTACCAGTACCGGATGAACGGGGTGGGGTACACGGCGGACAAGCCGGTGCAGCTCTTCCTCGTTGAGGCGCCGGAGCCGGGCGCGGAACCCAAGGTGGCGCCCGCCGGCCGGGCCCTGAAGGCCGCGTCCGCTGAACCGTCCGCTGCCGGGGAGCAGGCCGCGGGTGCCGCGCTGCTGCCGGCGGCGCGGCAGCTGACTACCGCAGCCACTGACCACAACGGCGCGTCATACAGCACCGACGGCCGGGCCATCTACTTCACAGCCGCCCTGCACGAGGGCAGCGACGCCGATCTGGCCAGCGGCATCTACCGCATTCCGGCGGGTAAATGCCCCCCAGGAACAGAAACGGCAGCGGAACCGGAGGCGATCGTTCCGGCCAACACCGGCCGGCTGGCCGTGCACGCCGTACGCCAGTCGCAGGACGGGCAGTGGCTGTTCTTCCTCGCCCAGGACATGGGGGCCACGGGCCAGGACTTCGTGGCCCGCAACACCGCGCTGTACGTGATGCCAACGGCCGGCGGTGACGCCACTCGGCTCAGTGACGTGGAGACGATGGACCTTGGCTCCAATGGCAGGATCGAGCTGCGGGGCCCGGACTCGGCGCTGGTGCTGAACACCTCCCGCGGAACGGTGGAGCTGGTGGAGTTCTCCGCTGCCGGGAACCAGGAAGTGCTGGTGGACGGCCCGCGCACCGTCATCGGGGCGGCCGCCGGCGGCGGATCGCTCGTGGTCAGTTTCGCCGATGCGCAGACCGCCGGGGACGTGGCGGTGCCCGACGGCGGGCGGCTGCGCGTCCTGACCGATTTCTCCGGGCGGCTGCGCTCCGAGGCCGGCATCATCGAGCCGGTGGAGCTCACGTTCCCCTCGGCCGACGGCTACCCGGTGCACGGCTGGCTGGTGCGGCCTGCCGGGCCGGGCCCCCACCCGGTGCTCCTGAACATCCACGGGGGCCCGTTTGCACAGTTCACGGGTGCGCTCTTCGACGAAGCGCAGGTTTATGCCGCCGCCGGATACGCCGTCCTGATGTGCAACCCCCGCGGTTCCGCAGGGTACGGGCAGGCCCACGGCCGGGCCATCAAGGAAAAGATGGGCACCCTGGACATGCAGGACGTCCTGGCCTATCTTGACGGTGCGCTGGGCAAGTTCGACGAGCTCGACGCCGGCGCGGTCGGCATCATGGGCGGCTCCTACGGGGGCTACCTCACGGCCTGGACCATCAGCCACGACCACCGGTTCAAAGCCGCCATTGTGGAGCGTGGCTTCCTGGATCCTGTCAGCTTCACCGGCTCCTCCGACATCGGCTGGTTCTTCGGCGGCGAGTACACGGGCCGCTCCGCCGAGCAGATGGCGGCGCAAAGCCCGATGGCGCGGGTGGAGCAGGTGCGCACCCCGGCCCTGGTCATCCACAGCGAAGAGGACCTCCGCTGCCCGGTGGAGCAGGGCCAGCGGTACTTCACCGCGCTCAAGCAGCTGGGCGTGGAGTCCGCGTTCCTGGTCTTCCCGGGAGAGAACCACGAGCTCTCGCGCTCGGGAACCCCGCACCACCGCAAGCAGCGCTTCGACCAGATCCTGGCGTGGTGGGCGCGCTACCTGCCGACGGCGGCGAACCCCGCCCCTGCCGCGGGCTCCTGAACCGGCTCAGCCGCCCGGCAGGAATCCAAGTTCCTGCCGGGCGAGGCTGATGTCCGGCTGCGCCCAGCGCGCGGAGTATTCGGCGTTGCTGCTGATGGACCGCAGCTCGGCGCGGTCCAGATACAGGATGCCGTGTACGTGGTCGGTTTCGTGCTGGACAATCCTTGCCTGCCAGCCGCTGAACTCCCGCTGCTGCGCGTTCCCGTCCGGGGCGGTGAAGTCCAGCCGCACCGCTTCGGGCCGGGCGACGGCGGCCTGGAGCCCGTTGACGGACAGGCAGCCTTCGTAGAACGCGACGGAGGATCCGCCCAGCGCCTCGTAGGACGGGTTGAGCATGGCGAAGAACGGCAGCGGCTCCCGGCCGCGGACAGCGGCGACGTCGGGGTCGACGTCGAACTGGTCCTCCAGCACCGCAAGCTGCAGCGGGATGCCGAGCTGCGGCGCTGCCAGTCCAACCCCGGGGGCCTTGTGCATGACGCTGCGCATCAGGTCGATCAGCTGGCCCAGTTCGGCGTCGCTCAGCTGTCCGTCGAAGGGCGCGGCGAGCTGCCGGAGCACCGGGTGGCCGGCCTGGACGATGCCGGGAAGCACCCCCGCGGTCAGTATCTGCTGGACAGTTTCGTGGATGCGGGCGGCGCTGAAGTCAGTCGGCTTGGCGTCAGGAGACATGGCAACAGACTACTGGCGTCCGCAAGCCGCCGTCATGAATTCGTAAATGCGGCCCCGCAGGAGCGTGCCGGCGTCGATCTTCAGGACGCCGTCCCGGCCGCCCACGGACACCCTCAGCGGCAGCAGTGTTCCCACTTTGTCGTCGGCGATTGCGTGCGGATCGCAGCGGGCGGGCCGGATGCCCAGCCCGAAGTGCTGGGGGGCGCCGCCCGTGTGGACCGACACGGACCGCGGCCAGGGGGCTGCGGGGTCTTCGCCGAGGAGGGTGGTCCCGTCGATCCAGTTGATCGTGAGGGTGGACGTTGAGTCGGGGTTCACGGCGCCGGGGGTAGTGCGCGGTGTGATGACCAGCCCCAGGATGGCGCTTTGCCCGTCGGCCGACACCGCCAGCTCGGGGTCCAGCCGGATTCCGGCGACGGCGGCGGCAGCTGCCGCGAGGCACATCTCCGCGTTGTTACGGCCCAGCACGCCGTAAGGGTCGGCGGCGGGCACCGTGGCGGCGGCCATGGCCGCGTCGAGGTCCAGTTTCACGGTGGCGCCCTCGTCCGGGCCGGCCGTCTGGAGCCCGCATTCGGGATCGCGCAGTTGGGCCGGCAGGATCTTCGTCTGGCCGGGCGGCAGTTCGATCCCGCCAGGCGTTGCCGGCCATTCGATGGTCTCGGCGAAGAGCGCGCTGGTGAGCCCCGCGCCGAGGACGGTCACCGGGCCGGCGGTGGTGTTCGTCAGCTGGATGGCGATGATGTGGTTGCCGTAGTTGTCACGGAGCTGGTTGATGGTGGCGGTGACCGGGCCGGCAGGGGCAACGGCAGCCGCCGTCGAAGCCTCCAACGCAGCCGTGGCAGGCGGTGCGGACGGACCGCCGGCGTCGGTGGGTTCCGTGGGGCCTGCGCTGCAGGACACGGTCAGGGCCAGGACCGCCGCCGCGGCTGCGCTGCGCAGGACCGGGAACCGGGACCGGCGGGCGGGACGGACGGCGGGACGGATGGCGGAGCGCAGAGGCAGCGGGGGTACCCGGAGCAGGGGAGGGAAACAGCCCATGGGGCCAGTGTATTCCGGCGCAGCCCCGCAGTGGTTGTGCTTTCCTGTGACCGCTGTTCCCGCCCTGATGGGCCCTGCCGGGCCGAAATGGCGGCGCCGGCGGGCGGGGTTGGTTAGTGTCGATCCATGACTTCTTCCGGCCCCGTGGCCCAGACCCCGTTGAATTGTGTGCTCGGCCTGCTGCGCACCCTGGAAGCAGGCGGCGGCGCGGAGGCCGTCGCCCCCTTCCTGGCGGAAGACTATGTGCTGCGCGAGGCGCCGCATCTGCTGGCTCCCGCCGGCGCGACCCGCAGCCGCAGCGACGTGCTGGCCGGGGCGGACGCTGCGCGCGGCGTCGTCTCCGGGCAGCGTTTCGAGGTGCAGCGGACCACGTGTGAGGGCAGCCGGGTTGTGGTGGAAGCCGAGTGGACGGCCACCACGCTGATGGACCTGCCCCACTGGGACGCCGGAGATGTGCTCCGCGCGCGGATCGTGTCCGTCTTCGAGGTCCGGGACGGCCGGGTGGCCAGCCAGGACAGCTACGACTGCTACTTCACACCCGCCTGATCCCCGGACGCCTCCCGGAAAATAGAACCGCGCGGCTTACTGCATGGTGAAGCGGCGTGCCGCGAATCCGTTCACCGCGGGTACGGCCCCGGCCGCGGCGATGGCGCGGCACCGCACCTGCCAGCGCAGCCCCGGCAGGGGCCGCCCCAGCGCCATGTTGATCTCGGACTGGCGCACCGCGCGGGCGGCGGCGGCCATGCGGCGGGCCTCGAAGTCCCGCAACGCCGCCACCGGAGGTGTGCCGCGCAGCCAGTCGAGGACCACGGGAGCAAGTGCGGCGGCGTCCAGCCAGCCCAGGTTCATGCCCTGGCCCCCGATGGGGCTGATCTCGTGCGCGGCGTCGCCGATCAACACCGTGCGGCCGGCCACCATCCGTCGCACCAGCCGCGACCTGACCCCGAACCGGCTCAGCATGCTGTTGCCCGCCGGATCCACACCGATGCCGGTCCGTTCGCGGATCCTGTCCGCGAGCCAGCCGGCGTCCCGGGCATTGCCGGCATTCCCGGACCCAGCCAGCCGCACCACCCAGCGGCGCAGGTTCCCGGGCAGCGGGAAGGACTCCACGATTCCCGCCGGTTCGAGGAACAGAGCCGCGTCGGGGCCGAAGCCGGTGGAGTCGGCGAAGTCGCCCATGAGATAGCTGTCCGAATAGTCCCTGGCCCGGACCGGGATGCCGGACTGTGCGCGGACGGCGGACCGGACGCCGTCGGCGGCTATGGCGACGGCGGCCGTGTACCGGACCGGAGCCCCGTCCGACGTGGCATCCACGGTGACCCGGGCGCCGTCGTCGTGCACGTGCGTGACGTGCACACCGCGGTGGAGGGCTGCGGGGTCGAGGTGCCGGACCCGCTGCTCCAGGAGGGCGGCCGTCCGGGCCTGCGGCAGGGCGAGGACGAACGGGAAACTGTCCGAGACCCCGGCAAAGGACATCTCAGCAAGTGTCCGGCCGCCGGCCAGGGCGAGGCCGCGCCGGATCTGCACCCCCTCCGCCACCAGGCCGGGCGCCAGGCCGATGCCCTGCAGCGCGTCCAGCGACGGGGGATGGATCCCGATGGCCCGGGAGTGCGGCTCGGCGTAGGTGCGTTGTTCCAGGACCCGGACGGTGACCCCCTCCTGCAGCAGCAGGGCCGCCGTGAACAGTCCCACGGGTCCGCCGCCGATCACCAGCACATCAAGCACGGGCGGTCCCGGCTGCTCGTCCGTCTGTCGTCACGTCAAAGACCAGCAGGTTGCGGAACGGTGCGCGGCGGCGGACGTCCCAGCCCGGGGGAGCGGCCGCCTGGAGTTCGGCGGGGGTGTAGCTGCGGCGGATGGACGTCAGCCCGTCCTGCCGGATGTAGGAGCCGGTGAAGGGAAGGGCACCGGCGTAGAAGAGGGCGTAAGCGGCGGGGCTGCGCCGGAGGTCGTTGTGGATGACCCTGCCGCGGCAGAGCGCGGCCGACTCGGCCAGGAATCCCGGCAGTTCGTCCTCCGCCAGGTGGTGCAGCACATGGTTGGATACCACCAGGTCGAAACTGAGCCCCTCGGCGGCTAGATCGGCGGCCGTGGCCTGCCGGAACGTCACGCCCGCGGCCGTGTGGCGGGCCGAGGCGAAGCGGCTGGCCCGCGGATCGGGATCGATGGCGGTGATCTCCAGGCGGAGCGAGTCCCGTGATGCCCAGCGGGCCAGCATGACCGGCACGTCCCCGCCCCCGCAGCCGATGTCCAGCAGGGTGGCCGGCGTGCCCCGGCGGAGCCCGGGCCTGATCTGGGAGACATAGATGCCCCGCCAGCCGGACACCGCCCGGTTGACCAGCGCAAACTGTGCGTAGGTCCGGTCCAGCCGGGCAGGGTCACAGCCGGGCAGGTCCATTTCCTCGACGGCGTGGGCCGCCCGCGACTGCAGGAGGTCCACCGGGCCTCAGGCCAGCGCCGATTCCGGCTGCGCCGCCTCGGACTCCGAGACTGCCGCAGGCCGTGCGGCCGGCTGGGCTGCCTCCCCGCGGCCTGGGCTGGCCAGCTTGGTAAACAGCGCGGTTTCCACGGTCAGCCCCGGGCCGAAAGCCATCGAGCAGATGCGCTCCGCGCCTCCGTCGGGGCCTTCCGCCGGGGGAAGGTCCAGGATGTGCCGGAGGACAAACAGCACGGTGGCGCTGCTCATGTTCCCGTAATTGCGCAGGGTTTCCCGGGCGGGCACCAGCTGCTCGTCGCTCAGGTCCAGCCGGGACTGCACCTTGTCCAGGATGCTGCGGCCGCCGGGATGGATGGCCCAGTGCCGGATGTCGCGGTAGGGGAGTCCCGGGAGGTGCGGCTCCCGGGAGAGGAGCGGTTCCAGGGCGCTGATGATGTGGTCGTCGATGATGTGCGGGACGTAGTTGCCCAGGACCATCTCGAATCCTTCGTCCCCGATGTTCCACGCCATGGATTCCTCACCCACCGGCGTCAGGACCGTCTCAAAGTGGTCCAGTTGCAGCAGCGCAGGGTGGTCCGGGTCCTCGCGGGCGGTCACAATGGCCGCCGCCGCGCCGTCGGCGAACAGGGCCGAGCCCATGATGGTGTCCGGGTCATTGGAGGTCCGCACGTGCAGCGAGCAGAGCTCCGCGCAGACCACCAGCACGACGGCGTCCGGGTCCGCGTCGCAGAATGACTTGGCGGCCCGCAGCGCGGGGAATGCCGCGTAGCAGCCCATGAATCCGAGGTGGTAGCGCTGCACCGCGGGATTCAGGCCCAGGGCGCGGACGATTTTGTAGTCGGGTCCGGGGTTGAAAAACCCGGTGCAGGAGACCGTTACGAGGTGAGTTATGTCAAGTAAACTGATTTCCGGGCAGGCTTCCAGGGCCTTGGCGGCCGCCTCGACGAAGAGTTTGGTGGCTTCAGTGGCGAAGATATCGTTGCGGGCTTTTGTGCTGGGGCTGAGCAGCAGGCCGGTGCCGGCGTCGAAGAACTGCGGGTTTTCGGCCTGGCGGTCACTGGTCAGTTCCGCCACAGCGGTGTAGCGGGTGTCGATGGCGGCGGAGTCAAAGCAGGTGGCGACCAGCCGGGTGCCGAGCCGCGTCAGGCCCGGCTGGGCGGCAAAAACATCGCGGGCTTCGGTTTGGACCAGGACAGTTGGCGGGACAGCGGTTTCGAGGGACCTCAGGTAGACCGTCATGGTTCATTCTCAATGAGGCTGGCGCAGATGACAATGGAACAGTCCGCAGAGATGCCTGTGATTCCATCGGTCAGGAACTACCGGAGAACCCGCCCGGACAAGCCCTCCTGAGGCAGTTACCAGAACGCCGATAATCAACATTATGTCAACTTGAGTTGATTCAACTGCAGAATTTGCCCACCAGGCCTCGGTGATGCGCCTCCCCCTTTACGCCGGCGCATGCATTTGACATCCGCACTGTTGCAGAGTCCGGGCTCCGTGCGATCGAGCGCCGCGCTTCGGTCCGGGGCATGAATCGTCGACAACGAGCCTGAGTCGAGCAGGACTTCCAGCAGGGTGCTCGGCCAGGGCGGTCATTCGAGGCTGGACAGCGATCCAGCGCACCAGCCACAATCCCCCGCTATTGAGGCCCGCGCGGCCTAGACAAACTACTAAGCATGCATAACACTAGACAAACTAGCGAAATTTGAATGGATCGTGGAGTGACAGTGACGGCGACGGTATCTGCAGGTGTTAGGTCACCAATGGACGACAACCAGAAAGAGGAACTCGTGCGCCTGCTTGCAGCCGTGGCATCCGCCGACCGACCTTCGTTTGAGAGGTTCTATACGCATACGTCTGCTCGCTGCTACGGCCTCATCCGCCGGATCATCCCGGAAGCGAAACTGGCGCAAACGGTCCTCGAGGCGACCTATCTGGCCATCTGGTGCGAGGCCCCGGCCTACAGGCCCTCGGAGGGTACTCCGCTGACGTGGGCGCTGTCCCTTGCCTACAGCCAGGCAATCCAGGCACGCGCTCATTACTTGCCTGCTCCCGCCAGCGCCTGACTAAGTTCATGCCGTCAGCGGACCCGGGGCGCTGCGTTCTTCTCGTTCTTGCTGTCGATCCTCTTGCGTCTCCGCACACCGGCTAAAGCCGCGGCTGCCACAGCTGCGCCGGCCACCAGCGCGGCAACCCCCGGTATTGGGTGGTCCGGAATGTTCCGGACTGCAACCGCGACGAGACCCCAGCTGACGGCTGCGGCATAGGCGAAAGACACCGGCCGCCGCCACGCAATGGCGCCTGCTGCCGCACCGGCTCCTAGCAGCACCGCCGAGCTCCACGCCTCCACCCCGGGCCACGGTGCGCGGATACCGGCTGCGATGAGAGCTTCACCCCCGCCGGCGACAGTGGCGACCGATATCCAACCGGCAAAAAGTCCCAACGGCACGCGCACCAGCCAGTGATCCCGGCTTGTCCGGGCTCCGGTTTCCTGCTGCGGACTCGACCGAAGATACGCCGTCAAAGCAGCCGTCGTCGTTGCGGCAATGAGCACCAGTTCAAGGCCGGGGATGTCCTGGGTCCACACCCAGAACCCTGAAATCCCCACGGCGCAGGCGGTGGCCCATCCGGTCCGGCGCAACAGCGGATCACGGCGTTGGGCCGGCAATACCTGGTAAATGGCGTGGCTGAAGAGACCGGCGTATATCGGAGTCCAGATAGCGAAGGCATACCCGGACGGCAGCACCAGGCTGGGGCTGGTCCTGCTGTCCCCGTAATCCCCGCTCACGCCAACCAGGAACCCGCCGCCTATGGCGCCTGCTGTCACAATCTGACGTACTAGATCCCGGTCCGGCATCAGCTGACCTGCTTTCGGTAGACCCCTCCATGATGCCTTCACTGCATCAGCCAGGATAGAGCCGTGGGGCTGACCGGTCTCTTGACATCCGCAGCTGCGCGTCCCCATACTCCGTTGACGCGAACATTCCCACGGCCCCTGGAGCGCGCATGCCCCTGCATGTCCGACCTTTTGCGACGACGCTCGCGCTCGTGGCGCTGTCCTTGCCGACCCTGTCCGGCTGCACCCCATCCCCTCCCCCGCCG
>NZ_LNUT01000005.1:65089-593673 GCF_001512305.1 Arthrobacter sp. EPSL27 | reverse complement strand
CCCCCGCCGCCGCCCAGTTCCGCCGCCCCCAGTGCCACTGCGACCACCGGCGATGGCGGCACCCCGGCACCCGAACTGGAGAAACCAACAGCCGCACCCGTCCTGGAGACGGAAACATTCGAGGGTTCCGGCGACATCTCTGATGACTCCGCCATCTGGGTTGACCCCGCGGATCCCGGCAACAGCCTCGTCGTGGCCGACAACAAGGCAAGGTCCGGCGGCGGGATCGGGCTCTTCGACATGAGCGGAAAACTGGTCCACTTCCGTCCCGACGGCATGATCGGCAACGTCGACCTCAGGGACGGTTTCCCGGCGTCGGGGTCCCCCATGGTCCTGGTGGGCGGCAACAACCGGACTGACAACACGCTGGCCCTGTGGACCCTGGACCCGGCAACCAGAACGCTGGCCCCGGTCGCGGCCCGCAGCATCACCACCGAGGCGCCCAACTACGGTTTCTGCATGTACCACAGCAAGAACAGCGGTAAGTTCTACGCCTTTGTGACCCCCAACGGCGCCGGCTCCGTCCAGCAGTTCGAGCTGGCAGGGGACGGCGCGGGCAAAGTGGATGCCACCCTCGTCCGGACCCTCCCGGTCAGCAGCATCACCGAGAGCTGCGTCGCCGACGACCAGCTGGGGCACCTGTATGTCGGCCAAGAGGGCGTGGGCGTCTGGAAATACAACGCGGAGCCCGACGCCGGAGCGGAACGCACCTCCGTTGACGCGGTCGGGGACGGCCGGCTGGAGGCCGACGTCGAGGGAATGAGCATCGCCTACGGCGCGGACGGCGGCGGGTACCTGTTCGTCTCCAGCCAGGGCAACTCCACCATCGCCATCTACGACCGCGCCGGCAACAACGCCTTCCGGAAGTCCTTCAGGGTCGCCGGAAACGGGGACGTCGACGGCGTGACCGGCACCGACGGCCTGTCCGTCACCATGGAGAACGTCGGGCCGCGGTTCGAGCAGGGCATGCTGGTGGTCCACGACGAATCGAATTCCGGCGCCGACACCTCAAACCTGAAATACGTCCCCCTCAGCGACGTGCTTCAATAAGTTCTTCGGCACCCCTGCACCCCCCGGTTTCCGGCGCGCGGGCTGCTCAGTCCTTCGCGGCAGTTCGGGCGGCTGTTGCCGGAACAGGCTCGTGCCGCAGGTAGCTCCGGCCGAAACGGCCGCTTCCCGACGTCAGGGCGCGCAGTTCGATGGCGTACCGCAGCAGCTCCTGGTCCGGCACCTCGGCACTGATCTCGGTCAGGTCCCGCCCGGTGGACGTCGTTCCGGTCAGCCGGGCACGGCGCGAGGACAAGTCGCTCATCACCGCCCCCACATGTTCGTCGGACACACGGATCGTCACCGCCGAGACGGGCTCCAGCAGCTGGATCCGGCCGGCTGCGGCCGCCTCGCGCAGGGCCAGCGCCCCCGCAGCCTGAAAAGCCGCATCCGACGAGTCCACACTGTGGGCCTTGCCGCCCAGCAGCGTCACCCGGATATCCACAACGGGAAAGCCCGCGGATACGCCCTTCTGCATCTGCGCGCGCACGCCTTTCTCCACTGAGCTGATGAAGGGGCCCGGAATCACCCCGCCCACGGTCTTGTCGACGAATTCGAAACCGGCGCCGCGTTCCAGCGGTTCCACCTCGATGTCGCAGACCGCGTACTGGCCGTGGCCGCCCGACTGTTTGACGTGCCGGCCGTGCCCGGCTGCGGGCCCGGCGAACGTCTCCCGCAGCGGGGTGACGACGTCGACGGTCTGCAGGTTGACGCCTTGCTCGCGGAGCCTGCCCAGGACCACATCCGCATGGGCCTCTCCGGTGCACCACAGGACCAGCTGGTGCGTTTCGGAGTTCCGTTCCACCCGCAGGGCCGGGTCACCCGCGGCGACTTTTGCGAGGCTGCGGGCCAGGACATCCTCGTCGCCGTGGGAGGCCGCCTCGACGGCGACGGGCAGCAGCGGATCCGGCATCTCCCACGGCTGGATCAGCAGGGGCATGTCCTTGGCGGAGATCGTGTCCCCGGTCTCGGCCGGCCCCAGTTTGGTGAGGGCGCCGATGTCCCCGGACACGGTGTACGGCACCGGCCGCAGGCTGGCACCCAGCGGCGAATACAGGTGGGTCACGCGTTCGTCGCTGTCATGGTCGGGATGGCCCCGGTCTTCCAGTCCGTGCCCGGCCACGTGCACGGCCGAATCCTCACGCAGGGTGCCGGAGAAGAGCCGGACCAGGCAGACGCGGCCCAGGAACGGATCGGTGGTGGTCCGCACCACCTCCCCCAGCAGCGGGCCTGCGGGGTCACAGCCCGGAGCCTCCACCGCATTGCCCTCGAGGTCGGTGACCTCCGGGAGCGCATGGCGTGTTGGCGGCGGGAAGGCCCGTGTCACCAGGTCCAGCAGTTCCGCCAGGCCGACGCCGGTCTCCGCGGAGGTGGCGATGACCGGATGGAACGATCCCCGTGCGACGGCCGTCTCGAGGTCGCTGGCCAGGACCCCGGCGGGGATGTCCTCGCCGTCGAGGTACCGGTCCATCAGCGATTCATCCTCGCTTTCGGCGATGATCCCCTCGATCAGTGCGCCGCGGGCCGCCTCCGAGGCGACGCGTTCGACGTCGTCGGTGTTCCGGACGCCGGGACGCGTAACCTCACCTGGCCGGTCCGACACGGTGCCCGTGAGCAGGCCCAGCAGTCCGGTGCCTTCCGTGCCTTGGGTGACCGGCAGGTAGAGCGGCAGCACCGTGTCGCCGAAGGCCCGCCGGCATTCCGCGAGGGCGGCGTCGAAGTCCGCCCGGGGGTGGTCCATCCGGCTGATCACCACGGCCCGGGGCATGCCGATGTGCCAGCATTCCTCCCAGAGTGCCGTGGTGGCCGCATCAATCCCGTCCACGGCGGAGACAACGAACAGGGCCGCATCCGCTGCCCGCAGCCCGGCCCGCAGTTCCCCGACAAAATCCGGGTAGCCGGGCGTGTCGAGCAGGTTCACCTTGATGCCGCCGGCCAGGACGGGGATCACGGAGAGCGCGACGGAGCGTTGCTGGTGGATCGCGGCCGGCTCGGAATCGCCCACCGTGGTGCCTTCAGTGATCGATCCTTTCCGCGATATGGCCCCTGTCGCGGCGAGCAGCGCCTCCGCCAGCATCGTCTTCCCGGCACCGGAATGCCCCACCAGCGCCACGTTGCGGATCTGGTCCGGGTGGTCGGGCGGGAGCGCGTCGGAGGCGTCGGCCCGGCGGAGTTCGGACGTGCCCCGGGCGGCGGCCTTCGCCGGAACCTTGGCGTCTTTGGCAGGCATGGGAACCTCCTGGTGTGCATCCGTCCGCCGGCCGGTCCGCCGGCACCCGCGCCGCGTAGGGCTGTGTATATGGATTGGACACCCTGGGGCGATCCGGCGGCAAGATGCAATGGGTACCGGGCTACCCGCCGTCGTAGGCCTTCTGCAGCGCCGCGATGTCCAGCTTCCGCATTCCCAGCATGGCCTGCATGGCCCGTTGCGAGCCCTCAGGGTCCGGGCCACCGATCAGCCCGCCCAGTGCGGACGGGACCACCTGCCACGACACACCGTACCGGTCCTTCAGCCAGCCGCACTGGCTTTCGGAGCCGCCCGCGGTGAGTGCGGTCCAGTAGCGGTCCACCTCCTCCTGGGATGCGCAGTCGATGACAAACGACACCGATTCGTTGAAGGTGAAAGCCGGTCCCCCGTTGAGCGCAGTAAAAGTCCGGCCCTCAATCTCAAACCTGACGGTGATCGCCTGGCCGGCCGGCCCCGGCCCGCCCTCCCCGTACCGGGACACATCGAGCACCCTGCCGCCGTCGAAGATGGAGACGTAGAAACCGGCGGCCTCCTCGGCCTGGTTGTCGAACCACAGGCAGGTGGTGATTTTTTCGGCCACGGCGCGCCTCATTCCGTCGGGCCCGTGCCGCGGGCGGGTGCCGGGCGGCAGGGCAGGGTTTGCGCCCGAGCCTAGCCCCGCCTGGCAGCGGGCACAACCGCCCGTCCCGGCCGGCCCCGGCGCCGTTCATCCAGCCGGCCCGGCTACGCTTGGAAGCATGGCTTCTTCGACCCCGCCGCTCCCCCGTCCCGCCGTGACCCTGCCCGCGCCGGCTTCCCCGCGGACCGCCGTTCTGGCCGCGTGTGCCGACGCTGTTCTCATCCTGACGTTCGCGGCGATCGGCCGGGACGCCCACCAGCGCGGCGACGTCGTCACCGGGGTTCTGGCGACAGCCTGGCCGTTCCTGGCCGGGGCGGCGTTGACCTGGCTCGCGCTGCGGCTTTGGCGCTCCCCGCTGCCTGTCTGGCCGGCCGGCGTCGCTGTCTGGCTCGGCACGGTGACTGTGGGCATGATCCTGCGGGCCGTCACCGGGCAGACTGTGGTGCTGCCGTTTGTCATCGTGGCGCTGCTCAGCCTCGGCGTGTTCCTGCTGGGATACCGCCTCGTGGCGGCCGCCATCCGGCGTCGCAACACACGCCGCCGGAACGCCTGATGGACTAGGCTTGCAGACAGATGGCCCGGGCCACGGAGAGACAACAGGCTCCCGGCCGGGCCGGCAACGGCGCAACAGATCCGGAAAGGTTCACACGTGGTCACCGCTTTCGTCCTGATTAAGACAGACGCTTCCCGCATCCCGGAGACCGCGGAGGAAATCTCTGCCATCCAGGGCATCAGCGAGGTCTACTCGGTGACCGGCGAGTGGGACCTGATCGCCATTGCCCGGGTGCCCCGTCATGAGGATCTGGCGGACGCCATCGCCGACAAGCTGTCCAAGGTGCCGGGCGTGGTGCACACCACCACCCAGATCGCGTTCCGCGCGTACTCCCAGCACGACCTGGACGCGGCCTTCGCCCTCGGCTTCGAGCAGTAGGACCCGGCGTTCAGGAGCTGCACCCGGCTCCCCTTGATGAGGGGTAGTGCCAGGCGCACTGCGCCCGGCGGCGACTCAGCTGCGTGAGAGCGCGACCCACCGGTCCAGCACGGCAGCAGCCGCACCCGTTTCAATCGATTCCTCCGCGCGCCTGAGCGCCGCGGCCATCCGTTCGCTGAAGCCGCCGACGGCGTCCAGGTCGAAGGCCACCAGCCCGGCGGCGGCATTGAGCAACGCAGCGTCGCGGGCGGGACCGCGTCCGCCGGCCAGGACGGAACGCACGACGGCGGCATTGGCTGCGGCGTCCCCGCCGCGCAGTTCCTCCAGGGTGGCCCGGCGGACCCCCAGGTCGCCCGGATCGAACATCTCTTCCGTCACAGTGCCGTTCCGGATCTCCCACACCGTCGACGGGCCGGTGGTGGTCAGTTCATCGAGCCCGTCACTGCCGCGGAACACCAGGCCGCGGCTGCCGCGCTTCGCGAGCACACCGGCAACCAGGGGTGCCATCCGCTCGTTGGCCACGCCCACCGCGGAGGCCTGGACGTGGGCGGGGTTGATCATGGGGCCCAGGAAGTTAAAGGCGGTCGGCACGCCGAGTTCACGGCGGGCAACGGCGGCATGCCGCATGGAGGGATGGAAGACCTGGGCGAAGCAAAAAGTGATGCCGGCTTCTTCCGCGTTGAGCGCCACCCGGGGGATCGGCAGGTCCAGCCGGACGCCGAGCGCTTCGAGGACGTCCGCGGAACCTGAGGTGGAGGATGCGGCACGGTTGCCGTGTTTGACCACCTTGGCGCCAGCACCGGCCGCGATCAGTGCGGCCATGGTGGAGATATTGACGGTGTTCTGCTGGTCGCCGCCGGTTCCGACGATGTCCAGCTTCTGCCCGCCGATATCAAGCGGGCTGGCGTTGGCGATCATCGCCTCCACCAGTCCCACCAGCTCATCCACGGTCTCGCCCTTGGCCCGCAGGGCGACAAGGAATCCGGCGACCTGCGCCGGCGTGGCCTCCCCGGACATGATCGAGTTCATCGCCCACTCAGTGTTGCCGGCAGTAAGGTCCGTGCCGTTGATGAGTGCGTTGATGAGCCGCGGCCAGGTGTTGCCTGCCGCCTGTGCAGATGCCTGAGAAGTCACGTCCTGATGCTATCGAGGTGCGCGCCGCAATGACCAATGTGAACGGTGCCGGGAACTTTTCCGCACGATTTCGCGTCTTTGTAGAAAAAGTCCTCCGAAAAGGCGGTTTGCGTTGGGCAGGAGGGAGTTTTATAGACATAATGTCTATGTGACATCTGCGACCCATGCCCCCAGTACCCCGGCGCACCCGACGCTGAACCGCCCAAACATGGTTTCTGTAGGAACCGTAGTCTGGCTGTCCAGTGAGTTGATGTTCTTCGCCGGTCTCTTTGCCATGTACTTCACACTCCGTTCGACTTCCGGACAGATGTGGGCCGAGGAGACAGCCAAGCTCAACTTCCCCTTTGCGCTCATCAACACGATCGTCCTCGTGGCCAGTTCCTTTACTTGCCAGATGGGCGTCTTCGCCGCTGAGCGGCTTCAGCCGCGCAGGACGGGCGGCCCCTTCAGCTTCACCCGCTGGGGAATGAACGAGTGGTTCACCCTGACTTTCCTCATGGGCGCCTTCTTCGTGGCCGGCCAGGCGACTGAGTACGCCATGCTCGTTTCCGAGCACGTCTCACTCTCCTCCAACGCCTACGGCTCGGCGTTCTACATCACCACGGGCTTCCACGGCCTGCACGTGATCGGCGGCCTGGTGGCCTTCCTGCTCATCATGGGACGGTCCTTCGCGGCGAAGAAGTTCGGACACTTCGAAGCAACCTCCGCGATTGTCACCTCGTACTACTGGCACTTCGTCGACGTCGTCTGGATCGGCCTCTTCCTGGTCATCTACGTCCTCAAGTAGCAAGACTTGACTCTTTTTCTACAAGAGGCAGAATTTCAAGAAGCGGCTCCCGGAGCCCACGCAGGATCGAATAAAGGAACCACCACGTGAAGGCACTCTCGCAGAAGCGACGTCACCCACTGGCAGCAATTGCACTGCTGCTGATGGGCCTCCTGGTCACTGGTGGGCTGTACGCCGTTGCCACCACCGTCAACCAGGCCAAAGCCACCACCAGCTTCAGCGCAAATGACGCGGAGGAGGGCAAAAAGCTCTTCGAAGCCAACTGCGCAACCTGCCACGGCATGGGCGCCAGCGGCTCCCCGGCGGGCCCCTCCCTGGTAGGCGTCGGCGCTGCCGCCGTTGACTTCCAGGTCGGCACCGGCCGTATGCCCATGCAGATGAACGCACCGCAGGCCCCCAAGAAGCCCGTCCAGTTCAACGAAGAGCAGACCAACCAGCTTGCCGCTTACGTCGCTTCGCTCGGCCCCGGCCCGTCCATCCCCGAAGCCGGCGTCCTCGACGGCCAGGGTGACGCCGCCAAGGGCGGCGAGCTGTTCCGCGTGAACTGCGCCATGTGCCACAACGCTGCCGCTGCCGGCGGTGCGCTGACCCGGGGCAAGTTCGCTCCGGCACTGGGCGACGTCACCAGCAAGCACATCTACGAAGCGATGGTGACCGGACCGCAGAACATGCCGGTCTTCAGTGACGCCAACCTCTCCCCCGAGGGCAAGCGCGACATCATCACCTTCCTGAAGCAGATCGAAGCCAACGGCTCACCCGGCGGCGCGGACCTCGGTTCCCTGGGCCCGGTCTCTGAAGGCCTGTTCGTCTGGATCGCAGGCCTCGGCGTCATCATCGCCTTCACCATCTGGCTGACGTCCCGGACGTCCTAGCCCACCTGTTGCACCTGTAAGAGTTTTCTGCTGACCCGTCAGCAGTTTGAATTGAAAAGCTAACTCGGCATTCGCCGAGACGAGAGAGGGATGAGGCGAATTATGGGCAACCATAGTGACGGCAGTCCGAACCACTCGGGCACCGTAGCTACGGCTGGTCAGAATGAGGTGGAGAAGTTCCAGGATCCTGGAATTCCTCCGCATCGTTTGCGCCTGGCTGACACGGACCCGAAGGCCGCAAAGCGAGCAGAGCGGCAGGTGGCCATACTTTTTGGGACCTCCGTTGTTGGCACCCTGATATTCCTGGTGGCGTACTTCGCCATCGATCTGGGCGATGACTCCTCGATCGCGACCATCCGGCTGCAGAATGCGCTGCTGGGACTCGGCACCGCATTTGCCATGCTGGGCATCGGCACCGGAATCGTGCACTGGGCCAAGGCCCTCATGCCGGACCATGAAGTCTCCGAGGAGCGCCATGCCATCCGCACCGAGGACGACCGCCAGGCGGCTGTCCGGATCGTCGACGACATCGTCGAGGAAACCGGCATCAAGCGCCGCCCGCTGATCCGCAACACGCTGCTCGGCGCCGTGGCGCTGGCTCCCCTGCCCGCCATCGCGATCTTCGGTGACCTTGGTCCGCGTCCGGACGACAAGCTGGCGCACACCATGTGGGCCCCCCAGGACGGGAAGCTCAAGCGGCTTACCCGCGACCCTGATGGAACCCCGATCAAGGCCGCCGACGTCACCATCGGTTCTGCTTTCCACGTTATCCCGGAAGGCCTGAACGAACTTCACGAGGGCAAGCTGAACGAAAAGGCCAAGGCCGTTGTTCTGCTCATGCGCCTCAACCCCGAGTCCCTCAACCCGTCACCGGGCCGCGAGGACTGGGGCTACAACGGAATCGTCGCGTATTCCAAGATCTGCACCCACGTTGGTTGCCCTGTTGCCCTGTACGAGCAGCAGACCCACCACCTGCTGTGCCCGTGCCACCAGTCGACCTTCGACCTCACGCAGGAATGCAAGGTTATCTTCGGCCCGGCCAGCCGGCCTCTCCCCCAGCTGCCCATCGCAGTTGACTCCGAGGGCTACCTGGTCGCCACGAGCGACTTCCATGAACCAGTTGGACCTAGCTATTGGGAGCGTGATCAGCATGAGCGCAACATCAACGCCTGATGCCCCCACCTTCGTCGCCAAGACCAAAGGCGGCCGCATCACGAACTTTGTTGACGAGCGCGTTGGCGGTTCCGGCATCCTCCGTGAATTCGGCCGGAAGGTCTTCCCGGACCACTGGTCCTTCATGTTCGGCGAAGTGGCCCTGTACTCCTTCGTCATCCTGCTCCTTTCGGGCACGTTCCTGACGTTCTTCTTTGACCCGTCCATGGCGGAAACTCATTACCAGGGTTCCTACACGCCGCTGAAGAACGTCGAGATGTCGGTGGCATACAACTCCTCCCTCAACATCTCCTTTGATGTCCGCGGCGGCCTCTTCATGCGCCAGGTCCATCACTGGTCGGCGCTGCTGTTCGTGGCATCCGTCTCGGTCCACATGCTGCGCGTGTTCTTCACCGGCGCATTCCGCAAGCCCCGCGAAATGAACTGGGTGGTGGGCGGCGTGCTGCTCATCCTCTCGATGGCTGCCGGCTTCACCGGCTACTCCCTCCCCGATGACCTGCTCTCCGGCAACGGCCTGCGCATCATCGACGGCGTCATCAAGTCGATCCCGGTCATTGGAACGTACATCTCGTTCTTCCTCTTCGGCGGGGAATTCCCCGGCACGGTCATCATCGGCCGCCTGTACATGCTCCACATCCTGCTGGTTCCGGCCCTCATCCTGCTGATGATCGTCCTGCACCTCTTTATGGTCGTGGTGCACAAGCACACCCAGTACCCCGGCCCGGGCCGCAACGACGGCAACGTCGTCGGTTACCCCCTCGGCCCGGTCTACGCGGCCAAGGCCGGCGGCTTCTTCTTCATCGTGTTCGGTGTCATCGCCCTCATGGCGGGCTTCTTCACCATCAACCCGATCTGGAACTACGGCCCCTACGATCCCTCCCCAGTTTCCGCGGGCACCCAGCCTGACTGGTACATCGGCTTCGTTGACGGCGCCTTGCGCCTTATGCCGGGCATCATCGGCGACTGGCGCGTGGAGCAGGTCTGGTTCGGCCAGGTCTTCACGTTCAACGTGCTGCTGCCGGCCCTGGTCCCGGCAGGCATCCTCTTCACCGTCCTGTTCACGTACCCGTGGATCGAACGCTGGATCACCAAAGACAACCGCGAGCACCACGTCCTCGACCGTCCGCGCAACGCTCCGACCCGCACCGCAATCGGCATGGCCGGTTTCGTCTGGTACTGCGTCATGTGGGCCGCTGCCGGCTCGGACCTCATCGCCACGCACTTCCACGTGTCGCTGAACGATGTGACGTACTGGCTGCGTGCACTGTTCTTCATCGGCCCGGTCATCGCCTTCATCGTCACGAAGCGCGTTGCCCTGGCGCTGCAGCGCAAGGACCGCGAGATCGCCCTCCACGGCCGTGAAACCGGCCGCATTGTGCGCCTGCCGCACGGCGAGTTCATCGAGGTCCACGCACCGCTGGATGAGTACAAGCGCTACAAGCTGGTCGGCTTCGAGTCGCCGTCGCCGCTTCCGGCCCAGCCGAACGAGCATGGCGTTGTCGACAGGAAAGAGAAGCGCCGCGCGAAGCTCTCCCAGTGGTTCTTCGAGGACCGGGTCGCCCCGGCCACGCCCGCAGAACTGGCGGCCGCACACGGCCACCACGGCGAGCACGAGGCTATCGACTCCGGCGCCTCGCAGAAGACGCTCAGCCACTAGCCAGGCGCCGCCAGGCGCCCAGTGGTAAACAGGAAGGCCCGGTCCGTGAGGACCGGGCCTTCCAGCGTCTCCGGGCCTGTGGGGCCCTGTGCCGCTACGAACGGTATCCGGAGGCGTAGTTGCGCGTCGGGCGCACGCCGGGCCGCTGCAGGGGCACCCAGAGCTTGTAGCGGTCGGCCCGGTAGTACGACACGGAGTAGTCGACCATTGAACGCGCCACGAAGGCGTGGCGCTGGATTTTCAGCAGCGGGGACCCCACTTCAACGTTCAGCAGGCGGGCCGTCGACGGTGAGGCGGCCGTCGCTTCGATCATGTCCTCGCCCCACTCCATCACCAGCCCGTACCGTTCGCTGAGGACGTTGTACAGGGAGGTGGGCGGTTCGCCGTCGAGCAGGCCCGGCACGCGGTGGGCCGGGATGAAGTTTTCGTCCACGCTCATGGGTTCGTTGTCGGCCAGCAGGAGCCGGCGGAACCGCACCAGGGGCGTGCCCTCCTCCAGCTGCAGTTCGCGGGCCAGGAAAGCACTGGCGCCGATCTGCTCGAAGCTGAGGACCTTGGCGGCGGGCACCATGCCGCGCCGCTGCATCTCCTCGCTGTAGGAGGTCAGTTTCACCTGCAGATCGAGTTTGGGTTTCCGCACGAAGGTGCCGAGGCCCACCACCCGTTCAATGACCTCCTCCCCCACCAGGGCGTCGATGGCCTGGCGGACGGTCATCCTGGCCAAGCCAAACCGTTCGGCGAGGTCCCGTTCGGACGGCAGCGCCGAGCCTGGCGGGCAGGCCTCCGTGATGTGGGTCCGAATGAGTTCGCGCAGTTGCACATAAATGGGGATGCCGTTGTGCCGGTCGATTTCCCCGGCCATGCGGGATGCATCAGAGGCGGCCACAGCGCCGCCTTGGGGAATGAGTCATACCTCAAGGTTAAGCCACCTGCGGGCGAGGTCTAGACCACCTGCTGCCCCGGTTCGCCCGGGACCCGGCCCGCCGTTACGCTTAAATGCGCCGGGACCGTCGGCAGCACACTTCTGGAGAAACCAAGGGAGCCCCCGTTGCCAGTTCGGAACGCAATTGTGCAGGCATCTATCGGGCTGCACGCACGGCCGGCGGCGCTTTTCGTCCGCGCCGTCCACGAGACCGGGCTGCCTATCACCATCAGCAAGGACGGCAGGCCCGGCGTCGACGCCCGCTCGCTGCTTGAAGTAATGACCGAGGACTTCCCCTGCGGCTGCGAGGTGGAACTGGCAGTTGACCCCGCCTCGCTCCCGGACGGCTACAGCGCCGGTGACGTCGGCGCGGCTCTCGACGGGCTGTGCGAGCTGCTGGAGTCCGCCCGGTCCCGCTAAGACCCGCGCGGCCGCCCTAAGCAGCCTGAGGCTGCCTGGAACTGTAGACAGCACAACGACGGCGGGCCCCACCATATGGTGGGGCCCGCCGTCGTTGCTGATGCAATTGTCCTGAGGGACCTTAGCTTAGTGCGCGTGGTCTCCGCGGCTGTACTCGTAGACCCAACCGATCAGGGCGACCACGGCCATGCCGGCCGCGATGTAGACAATCCAGAAACCGACTGCCAGGCCGAGGAACCCGGCGGCGCAGGCCAGGCCGAGTACCAGCGGCCACCAGCTCCAGGGGCTGAAGTGGCCCTGCTCGCCGGCGCCTTCGTGGATCTCGGCGTCACTGCGGTCCTCGGGACGCATCCCGACGCGCTTTCCGGTGAAGGCGAGGTAGGCGCCGATCATGCCGGCGAGACCGCCAACCAGCAGCACCCCGAGGATGCCGACCCACTCGGACCAGTTCGTGAGGAAGCCGTAGATCACGGCGACAGGCACGAAGAAGAAAACTCCGAGTCCAAAAATCCTTGATTCGATCTTCACTAGGGGTTGTCCTTCTGGTCGGCGTTACCGAGGGCTTCTGCGGCCGGGGCCGGAGACTCGACGGTGTAGGTCTGGGAAAGTTCGGGGTGGTGCAGGTCCAGGGCAGGACGTTCCGAACGGATCCGCGGCAGCGAGGTGAAGTTGTGGCGCGGCGGCGGGCAGGAAGTTGCCCACTCCAGCGAGGCGCCGAAGCCCCACGGGTCATCCACTTCAACCTTCTCGTTGCTGCGCCAGGTGATGTAGACGTTCCAGAAGAACGGGATCAGCGAGGCGCCCAGGAGGAACGAGGCGTAGGTGGAGAACTGGTTCATCCAGGTGAAGTTGTCCTGCGGCATGTAGTCCGCGTAACGGCGGGGCATACCCTCGACGCCCAGCCAGTGCTGGATGAGGAACGTGCCGTGGAAACCGAGGAACAGCATCCAGAAGTGGATCTTGCCGAGACGCTCGTTGAGCATCTTGCCGGTCCACTTCGGCCACCAGAAGTAGAAGCCTGCGAACATTGCGAACACGACCGTGCCGAAGACAACGTAGTGGAAGTGCGCCACCACGAAGTAGGAATCGGAAACGTGGAAGTCCAGCGGCGGGGAGGCCAGGATGATGCCGGTGAGGCCGCCGAAGAGGAACGTCGCAAGGAAGCCGATGCTCCACAGCATGGGGGTTTCAAAGGTGATGGACCCCCGCCACATGGTGCCGATCCAGTTGAAGAACTTCACGCCGGTGGGAACCGCGATCAGCATCGTCATGAAGGAGAAGAACGGCAGCAGGACCGAGCCGGTGACGTACATGTGGTGGGCCCACACGGTCACGGAGAGGGCTGCGATGGAGATCGTGGCGTATACCAGGCCCTTGTAACCGAAGATCGGCTTGCGGCTGAAGACCGGGAAGATTTCGGAGACGATGCCAAAGAACGGCAGGGCGATGATGTAGACCTCGGGGTGGCCGAAGAACCAGAACAGGTGCTGCCAGAGGACGGCGCCGCCGTTCTCCGGGTCGAAGATGTGGGCGCCGAAGCGGCGGTCCGCACCAAGGGCGAAGAGGGCTGCAGCCAGCGGCGGGAACGCCATCAGAACCAGGATGGCCGTCACCAGGATGTTCCAGGTGAAGATCGGCATCCGCCACATGGTCATTCCCGGGGCGCGCATGCAGATGATGGTGGTGATGAAGTTGACCGCACCGAGGATGGTGCCGAAGCCCGAGAGCGCCAGGCCGAAGACCCAGAGGTCACCGCCCACGCCGGGGCTGAACGTCGTGTTGGACAGCGGCGCGTACGCGAACCAGCCGAACGAGGCCGCACCCTGCGGAGTGATGAAGCCGGACACCGCGATGGTGGAGCCGAAGAGGAAGAACCAGAAGGCCAGT
The DNA here is from genome assembly GCF_001512305.1 of Arthrobacter sp. EPSL27. GTDB lineage: Bacteria > Actinomycetota > Actinomycetes > Actinomycetales > Micrococcaceae > Arthrobacter. The sequence continues at coordinate 579,976 of NZ_LNUT01000005.1, read as the reverse complement.
GCGTTCAGTCGCGGGAAGGCGACGTCGGGGGCACCGATCTGCAGCGGCATGATGACGTTGGCGAAGCCGGCGAACAGCGGCGTCGCGAACATCAGGAGCATGACGGTTCCGTGCATGGTGAAGAGCTGGTTGTACTGCTCTTTGGTCTGCAGGATCTGCATGCCGGGTTCGAACAGCTCGGCGCGGATCAGCAGCGCCATGACACCGCCGAAGCAGAAGAACACGAAGGACGCGATCAGGTACATGTACCCGATGGTCTTGTGGTCGGTAGAGGTGATCCAGTTGACGACGATGCGCCCCTTGGATTTGGGTACTACGGGAGCCTCGAGGACCCCGGTGGGCTGGGAATAGGTGGTAGCCACTTCGCGCTCCCCTTACTTGTTCTCGGTCATGGCCGGGAGACGGTCGTACTCTTCGCCGAGGAGACCCGTGTTGCCGCCCTGGCGGAGCCTTTCCAGATGCGCCTGGAACTCGGCTTCGGAAACGACCTTCACGCGGAACAGCATTTCGGAGTGGTACTCGCCGCAGAGCTCGGCGCACTTGCCGTCGTAGGTGCCCTCTTTAGTGGGGGTGAACCGGATGTAGTTGGTCTTTCCGGGGATCATGTCGCGCTTCTGCAGGAAGGCGGGGACCCAGAAGGAGTGGATGACGTCGCGGGCGTTGAGCTCCACGTCAACCGACTTGTTGACCGGCAGGTAGAGGGTGGGCAGCTGTTCCTTGTCCACTTCCTCGCCGTTCAGGTGCGCCTGGACGCCGGCTTCGTGGACATCCTCGCGGATCACGTCGCCCTTTTTGTAGTTGAAGTCCCAGGCCCACTGCTTGCCGCGGACGTCAACGACGACGTCGGCCGGCTCGGCGCGGTTGTCGATCGCCTGCTGGTCGCGGTCGGTGAAGTAGAAGAACACCAGGACCATAAACAGCGGGATCGTCAGGTAGAAGACCTCGAGCGGGAGGTTGAAGCTGTTCTGGCGCGGGAACCCGACGGTGCCCTTGCGGCGCCGGTAGGCCACCATGCACCAGATCATCAGGCCCCAGGTAATGACACCGACAATCAGGGCGGCAATCCATGAGTTGACCCAGAGGTCCATGATGCGGTCAGTGTGGTTGGTGGTGCCGCGTTCAGTAGGCAGCCACCCTTTCTGTACCTCTGGTGAACATCCAGTCAAAGCCAACGCGCCGGCGAGTGCCAAGCCAGTGATCTTAGTGATCTGTTTGCGTCGGCTGCCGGTTCGGTTCTGCGAACTCACAGACGGCCCTTCCTACTTGTTGCTGTTGCCCGGACCGCAAATGGCGGTCTGGGCACACGAAAAGTTTTACTACTCGGTGTAGAGCTTACCGCTCCCCGCGAGTTTTCGCCCACATGTCCGCGCCGTGCGTCGGGACCTTTTTGCCGGGTCCGCTCGTTATGGTTCCTGCGGCACTAAGGCCGGGCAGATTGCCCGGCCTTAGTGGAAGGAATCACCGCATGCGCAGGAGCCGCCGGCGTTGGGATTGTCGATGGTGAAGCCCTGCTTGGAGATGGTGTCTTCGAAGTCGATGCTGGCACCGCTGAGGTACGGGACGCTCATCTTGTCGACCACAACTTCGACGCCGTCGTAGTCGCGGACAGCGTCCCCGTCGAGGAGCCGCTCGTCGAAATAGAGCTGGTAGATGAGGCCGGAGCAACCGCCGGGCTGCACGGCCACGCGGAGGCGCAGATCGGTGCGGCCCTCCTGCTCGAGCAGGCTGCGGACCTTGCCGGCCGCGACGTCGGTCAGCTGGACCTCGTGCGTGGGCAGTTCGCCGCCGGCCGTGGCGGTGGTGTCGGTGCTGTTTTCATTGGTTGTAGTGCTCATGGCCTACCTTCTAACGACGGTGGTGGCGGCACCGCCGTGGCGGCACCCGCCCCTACTTGTACGGTACGGGCTATAGCTACATGCTACGTCGATCAGCCGTGTAGCTCTAACTCCTGACGTAACCCTCCCGGCCTGCTGAATGTTCCCCGGGAAGCCGGGAGGGCTGGGCCTGCCGCACCGCTCAGGCGAGGCCTTCCGCGTTGAGCCGGGCCAGCATGAGGGCTTCGGCCACAATGGCGTTGCGGAAGTCGTCGAGGTGGAGGGATTCGTTGGCGCTGTGTGCCCGCGAATCGGGGTCCTCAACGCCGGTAACCAGGATCTGCACGTCCGGGTACAGCTCGGTCAGGTCCGCAATGAAGGGAATGGAACCGCCGATCCCGGTTTCCACCGCCGGAACGCCCCATGCTTCGCCGAGGGCCCACATCGCGATGCCTGCGGCCTGGGAGGAGGTGTCCGTGAGGAAGGGGTTGCCGCTCTCCCCCGGGGTGAACACCACGTGGGCGCCGAACGGTGCGTTGGCTTCGACGTGCCGGCGGACGGCGTCCATGGCGGCTGCCGGATCCTGGCCGGGCGCCAGCCGCAGGCTGAACTTGGCCCGGGCCCGCGGCAGGAGGGTGTTGGAGGCAACGTCGACGGCAGGGGCGTCGAATCCAATGATGGACAGGGCCGGCTTGGTCCACATCCGGGAGGCGATGGTGCCGGTTCCGGCGAGCCGGACGCCGTCGAGCACGGAGGCGTCGGCGCGGTATTCCTCCTCGGAGAGGTCAACGGTGGCGTCGTCGCGGCTGACGAGCCCGTCAATGGCGACGTTGCCGTCGTCGTCGTGGAGGGTGGCGATCAGCCGGGCCAGCAGGGTAGGCGCGTCCAGAACGGGGCCGCCGAACATGCCGGAGTGAACGGCGTGGTCGAGGACCTTGACCTCGATGGTGCCGTCCACCAGGCCGCGGAGGCTGGTGGTGAGCGCCGGGATGCCCACCTTCCAGTTGCTGGAGTCGGCCACGACGATCACGTCGGCGCGCAGCAGCTCGCGGTGGGTTTCCAGGAACGTGCGGAACGTCGGGGAGCCCGCTTCCTCCTCGCCTTCGAAGAAGAACGTGACGCCCAGGCCAAGATCGTCGCCCAGGACGCGGGCCACCGCGGAGTACGCGGCGATGTGGGCCAGGATCCCGGCCTTGTCGTCGGCGGCGCCGCGGCCGTAGAGGCGTCCGTCGCGTTCGACGGCGGTGAACGGCTCGGTCTCCCAGAGCGCCAGGTCGCCGGTGGGCTGGACGTCATGGTGGGCGTAGAGCAGGATGGTCGGCTTGCCGGCCGCGGCGGGGCGGCGCGCCACCACGGCGGGGCCGCCGGGTGTTCCGTCCTCCTTGTCGCAGCGCAGGATCTGCACGTCGCCGAACCCGCTGGCCTCCACCAGCCGGGCCACGGCGTCGGCGCTGGCATTGAGCGGGGCAGGGTCGAAGCTGGGCCAGGCGATGCCCGGGATGGCGACGAGCTCCTTCAGCTGGGCGATCGTTGTGTCGAACTCTTCGGTGACGGCCTGGCGGAGCGCCTCGGTGTCGACGTCTCCAGTCCGGGCGGCAGCGGTCTGCGGGTTCCCCGCGGGTGATGGTGTCATGGCCAGAACACTACCCGTGTCGCGGATCACCTCAAACCGCGCAGGGGGTGGTCCTGCATCGGGTGGGCTGCACCGTGTGGCCGGGGTCTCGCGTGCCCGGCCCCGGGGTATTCTGTAGGGGTGTTTGGACGTAAAAAGGAAGCGCCAACGGCGCAGGACATAATTGACCAGCAGGCAGCCGCGGCATCAGCCCGGGACGCCGCCGTCGGCAAGGGCGTTCCCACGCCCAAGCGCAGCGCCCAGGTGGCGGCCCGCAAGCGGCCGCTGGTGCCGGAAGACCGCAAGGCCTCCAAGGCCGCAGAGCGTGCAGCCGTCCAGGAGCAGCGGACCAAGATGCGGCAGGCTCTGGACACCGGCGACGAGAAGTTCCTCCCGCTGCGGGACAAGGGTCCCCAGAAGCGCTTCGCCCGTGACTACGTGGACGCCCGTTTCAGCCTCGGCGAGTATCTGATGTTCGGCGCCCTCATCTTTGTGGTGGTCTCCTTGGTGGTTCCGGCGTCCAGCGAGCAAATGGTTTACGTCCTGGGCGGCTTCTGGGTGATGTTCCTGGCCGTCTTCGTCGACGTGTTTATTCTTTCCCGCAAGCTCCGGAAGCGGCTGACGGAGAAGTTCGGCGAGGTGGAGCGCGGCACCGTCTGGTACGGCTCCTTGCGTTCGCTGCAGTTCCGCCGCCTGCGCCTTCCCAAGCCGCTCGTCAAGCGCGGCGAGTACCCCGCCTGATCCCCCGACTCGTATAAGAAAGCCCCCGGCAGTCCACTGGACTTCCGGGGGCTTTCTTGTGTGGCTCTCGCTGCGGGCAGGTGCTGCCCGGCGGCTCAGCGCCGGGACGGGTGCTTGGCGAGCAGCCTGTTGATCCGTGCGGCCCAGCACGGCCCTTCGTAGAGGAAGGCCGTGTATCCCTGCACCAGGGTGGCGCCGGCGTCGAGCCGCTGCTGCACATCCTGGGCGGTTTCGACGCCGCCCACCGAGACGAGGGCCAGCTTCCCCCCGGTCGCCTCCTTCAGGCGGGCCAGTACCTCCAGCGAACGCTGCTTCAGCGGTGCCCCGGAGAGCCCGCCCGCGCCGCAGGCCTCCACCTGCTCCGGGCTGGAGGACAGCCCGGAGCGGGCGATGGTGGTGTTGGTGGCGATGATGCCGTCGAGTTTCAGGTCCAGCGCGAGGCGGGCGACGTCGTCAATGTCCTCGTTGCTGAGGTCCGGGGCAATCTTCACCAGCAGCGGCACGTGCCGGCCGGCAGCCGTGTCCGCGGCCTCCCCCACTGCGGTGAGCAGCGGGCGGAGGGTCTCCACGTCCTGCAGCAGCCGCAGGCCGGGGGTGTTCGGGGAGCTGACGTTGACCACCAGGTAGTCGGCGGCGGGGGCCAGGCTCCGGGCGCTCACCAGGTAGTCCGCCACCGCGTCCTCGAGTTCCACCACCTTGCTCTTGCCGATGTTGACGCCGATGACGGGCCGCACCCCCGGGTGGCGGCGCTGCAGGGCGGCCCGGGCGGACTTCAGGCGGGGCGCCACGGCGGCTGCGCCGTCGTTGTTGAACCCCATGCGGTTGATCACGGCGCGGTCCGCGATGAGGCGGAACAGCCGCGGGGCGGGGTTGCCGGGCTGTGCCTGGCCGGTGATGGTGCCCACCTCCACGTGGCCGAAGCCCAGCTCGGCCAGGGCCTCGATGCCGAGGCCTTCCTTGTCGAAGCCGGCCGCAAGGCCGAAGGGGGACGGGAACGTGAGTCCGAAAGCCTGTGTCTGCAGTGCCGCCGCCGGTGCGGTGAATTTCTGCAGCAGCCGCCCGGCGCCGCAGGTGTGGACGGCCCTGATGGCCTTGAAGCCGATTTTATGGGCGCGCTCGGCGTCCATCCATGAGAAGGCCAGCCGGAAGAAGGTGGGATATACGCGCATGGCTCTAGTTTTCCGGTTCCGGCGGTCCAGACCAAACCAGCGTTCCTCCGGGCGCTAGCATGAAGCCATGACCAGCGATGATGCAGTCCGCAGCAGCGGCCCGGCGGCCCAGGGGGCACGGATCGAGGCCGACGTCGTGGTGGTCGGTGCCGGTCTCGCCGGGTTGGTGGCCGCGGCCGAGGCGTATGCGGCGGGCAGGCGGGTGGCGGTCCTGGACCAGGAACCCGAGGCGTCGGCGGGCGGCCAGGCGCATTGGTCCTTCGGTGGCCTTTTCCTGGTCAACACCCCGGAGCAGCGCCGGCTTGGCGTCCGCGACAGTGTGGAACTTGCCCTTGCGGACTGGCTCTCCTCCGCCGCCTTCGACCGGCCCGAGGACGCCCTGGCCCGGCAGTGGGCAGCAGCCTATGTGGACTTCGCGGCCGGGGAGAAGCGCGCCTGGCTCGCCGCGCTGGGGGTGCGACTGTTCCCGCTGGTGCAGTGGGCCGAGCGCGGGGGCTACGGCCCCGACGGCCACGGCAACACCGTGCCCCGCTTCCACGTCGCTTGGGGCACCGGCCCGGCGCTGGTCGCACCATTCCTCGCGAAGCTCCGTGAAGGCGTTGCCGCCGGACGGGTGTCTTTCCACTTCCGGCACCGCGCCAGCGAACTGACAATGACGGCGGGCCGGCTCAGCGGCGTCAGCGGCGAGGTCCTGGCACCCAGCACCGCCGCCCGGGGCGAACATTCCTCCCGCGTTGCCGCCGCCGCCTTCGAGGCCTCCGCCGGGGCTGTGGTCGTCACCAGCGGCGGCATCGGCGGAAACCACGACGCGGTCCGGCGGCAATGGCCCGGCGGCGGCGCCCCTGGGTCCATGCTGAGCGGTGTCCCGGCGTCGGTGGACGGCGACTTCCTGGCCGCGGTGGACCGGGCCGGCGGCCGGCTGATCAATGGCGACCGGATGTGGCACTACCCCGAAGGCATCCACAACCACGCCCCGGTCTGGCCGCAGCACGGGATCAGGATCCTCCCCGGCCCCAGCGCGCTCTGGCTCGACGCCACCGGCAGGATGCTCCCGGCCCCGCTGTTCCCGGGGTTCGACTCACTCGGTGCGCTTCGGCACATCCTCGGCACCGGGCACACGCATTCCTGGTTCGTCCTGAACAAGACGATCGCAATGAAGGAATTTGCGCTTTCCGGCTCTGAACAGAACCCGGACCTCACCGGCAAGGACCTCCGCTTGCTCGCCAAGCGCCTCAAACCGGCCGGGGACAGCCCGCTGCAGCGCTTCCTGGACCGGGGTGTCGACTTCCTGCAGGCAGACAACCCCCGGGGGCTCGCCGCGAAGATGAACTCCCTCACGGGTGCTCCGCTCATCGACGCCGCGGAGCTGGACCGGCTGGTCCGGTCCAGGGACAGGCAGTTCGCCAGCGGGTTTGGCAAGGATCCGCAGCTCGCGGCGATCCGGGCCGCCCGGCGCTTCACCACGGACAAGATCATGCGGGTGGCGCCGCCGCACAGGATGCTCGACCCCCGACACGGGCCGCTGCTGGCGGTGCGACTCTCGGTCCTGACCCGCAAGAGCCTCGGCGGGATCCAGACCGATCTGCACTCGCGGGTCCTGGACAGCGCCGGTTTCCCGGTGGCCGGGCTCTACGCCGCCGGCGAGGCGGCCGGGTTTGGCGGCGGCGGCATCCATGGGTACCGCGCTTTGGAGGGCACGTTCCTGGGCGGGTGCCTGTTCTCCGGGCGCGCGGCGGGCCGCGCCGTGGCCTCCGCCCTCTAGCCGGCAGAGAGGAAGAATCAGATGGACTGGCAGACTGACATCCTGGGTGAGGACTTCGCGGCGTGCCCTTTCCAGACAACCGGCCCGGACGGGGTCGAACGCACCGCCACCTTGGTCCGGCACATACCCGCCTCGGGCGCCGGCAGCGCACCCCGGCGTGCGGTGCTGTTCCTGCACGGCTGGAGCGACTACTTCTTCAACGAGGAGCTCGCGGAGTTCTGGACCGGCCAGGGTTTCGTTTTCTTCGCCCTGGACATGCACAACCACGGCCGGAGCCTGAGGCCCGGAGCCCACGGCGGCTACGTCGCGGACCTGGCCGACTACGACGCCGAGATCACGGCCGCGATCGGCATCATCGAGTCCCTGGTGCCCAAGGGGGCCGCTCCCCCGCCGGTGACCCTGATGGGGCATTCCACCGGCGGACTCATCGCCGCGCTCTGGGCGAGCCGGCACCCGGGCCGCGCCGCCGAGCTGGTCCTCGACAGCCCCTGGCTGGAGATGCACGGCAGCCCCGCCGTCCGTCGCGCGGCGCGGGCCATGGTGGAGCCGCTGGCGCGGTTCCGACCCGAATCCGTGATCCGGCTGCCCGAGCGGTCCTTCTACTGGCGCAGCATCAGCAGCGCCGCGGAAGGCGAGTGGGTCCTGGATGACAACTACCGGCCGCCGCGGGCGTTCCCGGTGCGGGCCGGCTGGCTCAGCGCCGTCCTGGCCGGCCAGTCCCGGGTGGAACGGGGGCTGGATATCGACGTGCCCATTCTGGTGCTGATTTCCGGCGCCAGTGCCAACGGAATGTTCTGGAAGGAGTCGATGCGCCGCACGGACGCGGTCCTGGATGTTAACACGATCGCCCTGCGCGCGCTTAGCCTGGGCCGCACCGTGACCCTGGAGCGCATCGACGGCGCCTTGCATGACGTCTTCCTCTCCGCCCCGCGGGTCCGGGCCGACGCTTATGCGCGGCTCGCCCGCTGGATCCGGGCCTACGCCACGGACGACGGCGGGCAGAAGTGACGGTACCTGCGGCCCCCACGTGGCGGCCCGACGTACTTGGCAGCCGGTTTGAGTCCCTGGAGCTGGCATTGGCTCCGGACGATGAGGGACCCGTCGTCGCTACCCTGGTCCGGCACGCCGGCGCGGGCGTCGCGGAGGACGGCTTCCCGGATGCCGGCGCAGACACACAACTCCCGGAACATCCGGCCGGTCCCGGCCGGAGCCCCCGGCCGAAAGCCGTCCTCTACCTGCACGGCTGGGCCGACTACTTCCTGCAGGCCGAACTGGCCGAACAGCTCGTGGCCGGAGGGTTCCACTTCTATGCCCTGGACCTGCGGAAGTTCGGGCGCAGCCTGCGGAGCTGGCAGACAACGGGCTATACGACCGACCTGGCCGTCTACGACGAGGACCTCGCCGCCGCACTCGCCGCCCTCAAGGCGGACGTCGCCGGCCGCACGGGCATCCGGGAAGAGCCGACGGTGCACCTGCTTGCGCATTCGTTCGGTGGCTTGGTGGCCGCGTTGTGGGCCGACCGGAACCCGGGCGCCCTTGGCACCCTCGTACTCAACGCGCCCTGGCTGGAACTGCAGGGCAGCAGCCTGATCCGGAACATTGCGATGCAGCTGGTGGAACCGCTGGCCCGCACCGACCCCAGGCGGCCGTTGCTGCTGCCCAGCATGCCCGGCTACTGGGACAGCGTCAGCGGCACAGCCCACGGCGAGTGGGATCTGGACCCGCAATGGCGGCCCCGGGCGTCGTTCCCGATCCGCCCGGGATGGACCAAGGCGGTCCTGGCCGGCCACGCTGCCGTGCAGCGGAAGCTCGAGATCACGTCCCCGGTGCTGGTGCTGCTGTCCGGACGCACCCGGATCCAGGCCGAATGGTCCGAGGGGCTGATGGACCTCGACGCGGTGATCGACGTCGAGGAAACAGCGCGCCGGGCACTCGGGCTGGGCCGCCGGACCGCCGTCTTCCGCTACCCGGGGGCTATCCACGACGTCTTCCTCTCGCGCCGCGCGGTGCGGCAGGAAGCCTACGCGGATCTGCTGCTCTGGCTGAGCCTGTATCCCGGATGACCGGCCCGGCCGGCTGACACGACCCGTCCCCGGCGGATCAGTCCGGCGGTTCACGCCATGGGTCAGGGCATGAGTCAGGCGGGGTTCTGCGGGCCGGCGGCGTCGACGGCGCCGCCGTAGCGGCGGTCACGCTGGGCGTAGATTTCGACGGCGTCCCACAGGGTGCGCCGGTCCACGTCCGGCCACAGCGTGTCGAGGAAGACGAACTCGGCGTAGGCGGACTGCCACAGCATGAAGTTGGAGAGACGCTGCTCCCCCGAGCTGCGCAGGAACAGGTCCACGTCCGGGAGGTCTGGCTCGTCCAGAAACTTCTGGATGGTCTTCTCGGTGATGGAGCCCGGCTTGAGCCGCCCGGCGGCGACCTCTTCCGCGATGGCGGAGACGGCGTCGGCGATTTCCGCACGCCCGCCGTAATTAACACACATGTTCAACGTGCAGGTGGTGTTGCCGCGGGTGAAGTCTTCGGCCTCCTCCAGCTCGCGGATCACCGAGCCCCACAGCCGCGGCCGCCGGCCGGACCAGCGGATCCGGACGCCCCACTCGTCGAGCTGGTTGCGCTGCCGTCGCAGCACATCCTTGTTAAATCCCATCAGGAAGCGGACCTCCTCGGGTGAGCGGCGCCAGTTCTCGGTGGAGAACGCATAGACGCTCAGGTGCTCGATGCCGAGCTCGATCGCACCGGCCACCACGTCCAGCAGCGCTGGCTCCCCCGCTTTGTGGCCCTCGATCCGGGGCAGGCCGCGCTGGTTGGCCCAGCGGCCGTTGCCGTCCATCACGATGGCGACGTGCCGCGGGATGAACTCCGCGGGGATGGCCGGGGGCACGGCGCCGGAGGGATGCGGGTAGGGGCTCACCACGGGGGTGCTCCGCTGCCGGACCGGACTCTTCTTACCCAAGGACACAGACTTTCCCAACGCCACAGTTACGTTCGCTCCACATGTTTGAGGGATTTAAGGACACGTTCCAGATGCCACTGCAGGTAGCTGGCCACCAGGCCCGCCGCCTCGCGGCGGTGCACGGGAACGGATGCGTCCGCCGTCGCCCAGTCGCCGGTCAGCAGCGCGCCGAGCAGCAGCACGGTTTCGGCGGCGGGGGCGGGTGAACCCGGCGGGCGGCAGTCGGCGCACACCATGCCGCCGAGCGGCGCCGCGAACGCTGTGTGCGGCCCGGGCGCCCCGCAGCGGGCGCAGTCGGTGAAGCTCGGCGCCCAGCCGCCGGTGGCCAGTGCGCGCAGCAGGTAGGAGTCGAGGATGAGTTCGGGGGTGTGGTCGCCGCGGCTCAGTGCGGCCAGCGCCCCGACCAGGAGGTTGTACTGAGCGGTGCCGGCCTCGCCGTCGACGTCGGTCAGCTTTTCCGCCGTCTCCGTCATGGCGGCGGCCACGGTGTAGCGGCCGTAGTCCGCGGCGATGGCACCGCCGTAGGCGCCTTTGGCGACGGCCTGCGTCACGATGTCCAGGGTGCGGCCGGAGATCAGCTGCAGGTCCACCACCATAAAGGGTTCCAGCCGGGCGCCGAAACGGCTGGAGGTCCGCCGGACACCTTTGGCCACCGCGCGGACCTGGCCGTGGTGCTTGGTGAGGATGGTGATGATGCGGTCCGCCTCGCCGAGCTTGTGCGTACGGAGCACGACGCCGTCGTCACGGTACGCGCGGGAGGCAAAGGAAGAGGGTTGGGCCACGGTTAATCTTCGCACTGCATGTCAGGAAACTCCGCTTTTCGGGAAACGCCGCAGTTCAGCGTGCCACCGTCCGGCAGGGCCGCGCCGCCGGAGGTTCCGGCGGCGCAGCAGCTGACGGCTTAGGCGCGGGCGTCCCGGATGGCGCGGTTCACGGCCGAGATGACGGCCTTCAGCGAGGACGTGGAGGTGTTGGCGTCGATCCCGACGCCCCACAGCACGCGTTCCCCGACGGCACATTCAACGTAGGCGGCGGCGAGGGCGCTGCCGCCTTCGGACAGGGCGTGCTCGCTGTAGTCCAGGACCCGGACGTCCACGCCGTCTTCCCGCAGGATGCTCAGCAACGCCGCGATGGGACCATTCCCGGTGCCGGTGCGCTGGACCGGGGTGCCGTCGATCTTGAGCGTGGCGTGCAGGGTCATGGACCCGTCCTCGTCCGTTTCGGTGCTGAACGGGCCGAGGGCGTAACGGCCCCACTGCCGGTCCGCCGCGCCGGAGGGCAGGTACTCATCCTGGAAGACCTGCCACAGCTGCGCGCCGCTGACTTCGCCGCCCACCGTGTCGGTCTGCTTCTGGATCACGCCGGAAAACTCGATCTGGGCGCGGCGCGGCAGGTCCAGGTTGTGCTCGTTCTTCAGCAGGTACGCCACACCGCCCTTGCCCGACTGGGAGTTCACCCGGATGACCGCCTCGTAGCTGCGGCCGAGGTCCTTCGGGTCGACCGGCAGGTACGGGACCTGCCAGGGGTAGTCCGCGACGTCCTTGCCGGCTGCGTCTGCATCCTTCTGCAGCGCTTCCAGGCCCTTTTTGATGGCGTCCTGGTGCGAGCCGGAGAAGGCGGTGAAAACGAGGTCCCCGCCGTATGGCGTGCGCTCGGCCACCGGCAGCTGGTTGCAGTATTCCACGGTGCGGCGGACTTCATCGATGTCGGAGAAGTCGATCATCGGGTCGATGCCCTGGACGAACATGTTCAGGCCCAGGGTCACCAGGTCCACGTTGCCGGTCCGCTCGCCGTTGCCGAACAGGCAGCCCTCGATCCGGTCCGCGCCGGCGAGGTAGCCCAGCTCCGCGGCCGCGACGCCGGTGCCGCGGTCGTTGTGCGGGTGCAGGGACAGGATGATGCCCTCCCGCGGGTGCAGGTTCCGGCTCATCCACTCGATGGAGTCCGCGTAAACGTTCGGGGTGGCCATCTCCACGGTGGCCGGCAGGTTGATGATGACCTGGCTGTCGGCGGAGGCCTCGAACACGTCGGCGATGGCGTTGCACACGCGGACGGCGTACTCCAGCTCGGTCCCGGTGAAGGATTCCGGCGAGTACTCGTAGGTGATGTGGGTGTCCTGGAGGGTTTCCTCGTACTTCTTGCACAGCCGGGCGCCTTGCAGGGCGATGTCCAGGATGCCGTCCTCGTCCTGGTTGAACACCACGCGGCGCTGCAGGACCGACGTCGAGTTGTAGAGGTGCACGATCGCCTGCTTGGCGCCGACCAGGGACTCGTAGGTCCGCTCGATCAGGTGCTCGCGGGCCTGGGTGAGGACCTGGATGGTGACGTCATCGGGGATGTGGTTGCCCTCGATCAGCTGCCGGACGAAGTCGAAGTCGGTCTGCGAGGCGGAGGGGAACCCGACCTCGATCTCCTTGTAGCCCATCCGGACCAGCAGCTGGAACATTTTCAGCTTGCGGGCGGGGCTCATGGGGTCGATCAGGGCCTGGTTGCCGTCTCGCAGGTCCACGGCGCACCAGCGCGGGGCCTTGGTGATGACCTTGTCCGGCCAGGTGCGGTCCGGCAGCTCAACCGTGATGAGGTCCTGGAACGGGACGTAGCGGTGGACGGGCATTCCTGAGGGCTTCTGTGCGTTTCGCATTACAATCGGGGCCTTTTCTGTGATTCCTGGTGAAAGGGTGGCCGGGCAACACAAACTCCGCAGCGAGGGTGGGCCTTGCGCTAGATCGCGTCTGAAGCCTCGCCGCGGCAGCTAAGAAGAAGCAGTTCTGCGCGCACCTTTTCACAGTAACACGGGTGCGTAAGATGAAGGAGCCATACCTCCGTAACGTCCACCATGCAGACCGGCAGTCACTGACTCAGCGGCGGCCGGGCTGCTTCTCAAAGGAGCATCCGTGCCAATTTCGGGTATCGCCCTGTCCAACATCGACTCCAGTGTGCGGCCGCAGGATGACCTGTACCGGCATGTCAACGGCACCTGGCTCAACAGCACCGAAATCCCGGACGACCGGCCCCTGGAGGGGACCTTCACGGCACTGCGGGACGGCTCGGAGCTCGCGGTCAAGGAGATCATCGAGGATGCGGCTGCCCGCGGCGCGGAGTCCACCGGCATCGAGCAGAAGATCGGGGACCTCTTCAACAGCTTCATGGACGAGGCCGCGGTGGAAGCCAAAGGGCTGGACCCGATCCGGGAGCGGCTCACGGAGGTGTTCGCCACAGAGTCCCCCGAAGCCCTCGTGGCGCTGGCCGGGCGGCTGTTCCGCGCCGACGTCGGCGGGCTCTTCTACATCTATCCCGCGCCCGACGCCGGGAACCCGGACCGCGTGCTGCTGTACACCGGCCAGGGCGGCCTGGGCCTGCCCGATGAGTCCTATTACCGCGAGGCCAAGTTCGAACCAATGGTCCAGGCCTACCGGGAGCACGTGCAGGCGATGTTCGGACTGGCCGGCGTCGCCAATCCCCAGGAGGCGGCCAACCGGGTGGTGGAACTGGAGACCGCGCTGGCCTCGCACCACTGGGACAAGGTCACCCTGCGCGACCCGCAGAAGACGTACAACCTGAAGTCCGCGGACGAGGCGGCGCAGCTTTTCCCGCTCCTGGCGACCTGGTTCGATGCCGCCGGGATCGCGCCGGAGAAGCGCGCCGAACTGGTGGTCAGCACGCCGGACTTCTTCGCCGGCGCGGCGTCGCTCCTGGAGTCCCGGCCGCTGTCCGCCTGGCAGGAGTGGCTGGCAATGCGCGTCATCAGCGCGGCCGCCCCGTACCTGTCCGCGGCGTTCGTCGACGCGAGCTTCGCGTTCTACGGCACCAAGCTCAGCGGGACCCCGCGCAACAAGGACCGGTGGAAGCGCGGCGTCGCCGTCGTTGAGGCCGCCCTGGGCGAGGCCGTCGGCCAGATCTACGTGGCCAGGCACTTCCCCGAGACCCACAAGGCCCGCATGGAGTTGCTGGTCGGAAACCTGATCGAGGCCTACCGGGAATCCATCACCGGCCTGGCCTGGATGGGCGAGGACACCCGGCATGAGGCGCTCAAGAAGCTCGACTCGTTCCGGGCCAAGATCGGCTACCCGGACAAGTGGATCGACTACTCCGCGGTGGAGATCGACCCGTCCGACCTGCTGGGCAACGTGGAGCGCGCCCACAGCGCCGACGTCGACCGGCACCTCGATGAGGTGGGCAAGCCGGTGGACCGGGACAAGTGGCTGATGACGCCGCAGACGGTGAACGCCTACTACCACCCCCTGCTCAACGAGATCGTGTTCCCCGCCGCCATCCTGCAGCCGCCCTTCTTCACCGCAGACGCCGACGACGCCGTGAACTACGGCGGGATCGGCGCGGTGATCGGCCACGAGATCGGCCACGGCTTCGACGACCAGGGGTCCCAGTACGACGGCAGCGGGTTGCTCCGCAACTGGTGGACCGAGGACGACCGCGCCGCGTTCGAGGCGCTGACGTCCAAGCTGGTGTCCCAGTTCGACGCGCTCTCCCCCGCCGCGGCGCCGGGGCACAACGTCAACGGAAAGCTGACGCTGGGCGAGAACATCGGTGACCTTGGCGGCCTCACCATCGCGTACAAGGCCTACCTGATCAGCCTTGACGGGCAGGAGCCGCCGGTCCTGGACGGCCTGACCGGCGTGCAGCGGTTCTTCGCGTCCTGGGCGGCCGGCTGGCGGCAGGTCATCCGCAGCGAGGAGGCCATCCGCCGGCTCGCCACGGACCCGCACTCGCCGAACGAGTTCCGCACCAACCAGATCGCCATGAACCTCGACGCGTTCCATGACGCGTTCGGCACGGCGGAGCAGGATGGCATGTGGATGCCGCCGGCCGAGCGGGTCAGCATCTGGTAGCCGGCCGCAGGCGGCAGGTACCAGGCACAAGCGGCAAGAATCAGGCAGCTTAAACGGAAGGGCCGGCCCTGGGGGAACTCCCCCGGGGCCGGCCCTTCGCCGATGCCGGAACGGTCTGGCCGGTCGAGCTACCGGGTGATCAGCGCCGGGTTGGCCTGCTGGCACACCACGTCCCCGGCGGTCTGGTTGACAATGTCGGACGGCAGCTGCACGGGGGCTTCCGCGCCAGGCGTGCCGCCCACAAGGTCGGTGCCCAGGTAGACCTGGACGCCTGCCACGCCAGCGGCCGGAAGCACCTGCGTCGCCGGGATGCCCAGCAGCGCGGCGACGTCGGCGGCCACGGCCTCGTAGCCCGCACCGTAGTACACCGCGGTGGCGGCGACGGGCTGGGCGGCCAGCTGGCCGAGCTGGGTGAAGCCGCCGGTGGTGAGGAGGGCCATGATTTCCTGCGTCCGGGCGGGAACGCCCGAGCCGTTCGCCACCGTGACGGGCTGCAGCGCCTTGTCATAGGCCGGCGCAGTCTCGGTGGGTGTCGGCTCGGCGGTGGGGCTGGCGTCCGGGGACTCCGAGGGGCTGGGCGGCGCCGTGGGATCGGTGAGGTCAATGTCCTTGCGCATCGCCTCGAACAGCTGGGAGGCGGCAGGCTCGGCGACCTGCAGGCGGTTGGGGTCAGTGTCCGCCGGGACCGTCGGGACCGCCACGAAGGCGATCTTGCCGACGTCGATGTCCTTGAGCCGGTTGCCCACCGTCACCAGGGTGGGGATGGATGCCAGACCCTCGTCGATGGTCAGGTTTTTGGTGACGACGTCGGCGATCTCCAGCATCTTGCCGGGGTTGGAGAGCGTTCCGTCGGCCTTGATCTTCCGGGCCAGGGCGGACAGGAACCCCTGCTGGGCCTTGATCCGGCCGAGGTCGCCGCCGTCGGCGAAGGCGTGCCGGGTGCGCAGGAACGCCAGTGCCTGCTCGCCCTGGACCGAGGAGGTTCCCTTGGGCAGGCGCAGCCTGGAATCCGGGTCGTAGACGGCGTCGCTGATGCAGACTTCCACGCCGCCCACGGTGTTGGACAGTTCCTTGACGGCGTTGAAGTCGGCCATCATAAAGTGGTCGATCTCCAGGCCCGTGAGCTTATTGACCGTGTCCACGGCGCAGCCGATGCCGGCCTCCGACATGGCGGCGTTGATCATCACGTTGGACTGTGCCGGGAATTCCTTCTTGGTTTCCTGGTCGACGCACTTCGGGGTGTCCACCAGGAGGTCGCGGGGGAAGCTCACCACGTTGACACGCTTGTTGTCCGCGGAGATGTCCATCAGCATCATGACGTCGGAGTGGCCGTAGCCCGTGGCGTCGTCAGAGGTCCCGTACTTCGAGTTTTTGCCGTCACGCGTGTCGGAGCCGAGGATCAGGATCTGCATCCGGTCCCGCGAATTGTCCAGGGCACCCTCTGTTTTGTCGCTCCCGGCGCTCAGGGCCGCCTTGCTGATGTTGCCCTGCAGCCGGAACACCCAGTAGGCGCCGAACGCGAGGACGCCGACTAGCAGGATGGAGACGACGGCGGTCCCCATCTTGAGCCAGCCGGGCATGCCGCGGGTCAGGCCGAGGTGCCGCGCGGGCCCGACGTCGGGATCGTCCGTGTGCCGGGCAGCAGAACCTGGCCGAACCGGGGATCCGGTTCCGCCTCCACGGTCTTCACGGGGTCGGGACACAGGTGAGCCTTCTTTCACAAACGGGGTTCGTCTATTTTAGGGCCGAAATCTGGGAATTCCCCGATGGCGGGCTCCACAGGGGCGGCGCGCGCCGCCGCCCCGTCCGGATTTCCGGTCAGAAACCGAGCTTGACGAGCTGCTTCGGGTCGCGCTGCCAGTCCTTGGCGACCTTCACGTGCAGGTCCAGGTAGATGCGGGCACCCAGCAGCGCCTCGATCGCCTTGCGCGCCGTGGTGCCCACCTCGCGGAGCCTGGCGCCGCCCTTACCGATGATGATGGCCTTCTGCGACGGGCGCTCGACGTACAGGTTGACCCGGACATCCAGGAACGGACGGTCCTCGGGACGGTCCTCCCGCGGAACGATCTCCTCGACGACGACGGCCAGGGAGTGCGGCAGTTCGTCGCGGACGCCTTCGAGGGCCGCCTCGCGGATGAGTTCGGCGATCATCACGGCTTCCGGCTCGTCGGTCAAGTGGCCGTCCGGATACAGCGGCGGCGACGCCGGCATGTGGCTGATCAGCACGTCGGCCACGGTGTCGACCTGGAACCCGTCCGTGGCGGAGACCGGGACGATGTCCTTCCAGCCGTCCTCACCGAGGACCTCGCGGCCCAGGGCTGCGACGGCCAGCAGCTGCTCGGTGAGTGCCTGGCGGTCCACGGTGTCGGCTTTGGTGACGATCGCGATGACCGGCTTGTTGCCGAGGGCAGCGAGCTGGGCGGCGATGAACTTGTCCCCCGGGCCGATCTTCTCGTTGGCCGGCAGGCAGAAACCGATCGCGTCCACCTCGGCGAGGGTGTCCGCCACCAGTTCGTTGAGCCGCTTCCCCAGCAGGGTCCGCGGGCGGTGCAGGCCCGGCGTGTCCACGAGGATCAGCTGCGCGTCCTCCCGGTGGACGATGCCGCGGATGGTGTGCCGCGTGGTCTGCGGCTTCGCCGAGGTGATGGCGACCTTTTGCCCCACCAGGGCGTTGGTGAGGGTGGACTTGCCCGCGTTGGGCCGGCCCACCAGCACCGCGAAGCCGGCGCGGTAGCCGTCCTGGGCCGCGCCGCCGCCGGACTTGTTCTGGCCGTCGGAATTATTCTGCTTGCTCACGTGAGACTCCCTGCTGGATTGGTGCGGCCTCGTCGAGAAGGTCTTCAAGGTCAGTTTCTTCTTTTGGTGCGGCAGCCGCAATGATGTGGCTGACGCGGTTCCGCCGGCCCTCCAGCCGGTCGGCCCGGAGGGTCAGCCCGTGGACCTCGACGGTGCTGCCGACGATCGGCACCCGTCCCAGCGCCTTGGCGAGCAGGCCGCCCACGGTGTCCACTTCGTCGTCGTCGAGCTCCAGGTCGAAGAGCTCGCCCAGGTCATCAATGCTCATCCGCGCGCTGACCCGGTAGCTGCCGTCACCCAGCGCCACGGCCTCGGCGCTTTCGGTGTCATATTCGTCGACGATCTCGCCGACAAGTTCCTCGATGAGGTCCTCGAGGGTGACCAGCCCGGCCGTGCCGCCGTATTCGTCGATCACGATCGCGACGTGTGTCGATTCTTTCTGCAGTTCGCGCAGCAGGTCGCTGACCGGCTTGGAGTCCGGGACATACCGGACCTCGCGGGCCAGTTCGTCCACTAGCGGAGGCTCCTCGCCGGGGGCCAGGTTGTGGATGACCGCGGCCACATCCTTGAGGTACACGATGCCCAGGACCTGGTCCGTGTTCTCGCCGATCACCGGAATCCGCGAGTACCCGGAGCGCAGGAACAGCGACATCGCCCGGTGCAGGCTGGAGCCGGAGTCGATGCTGAGGATGTCGGTGCGCGGCACCATGACCGAGCGCACCAGGGTGTCGCCGAAGTCGAACACGGACTGGATCAGCTCGGCCTCGTTGTCCTCGATCACGTCGGATTCCGTGGCGCGGTCCACCAGTTCGCGGAACTCTTCCTCGCTGAAGAAGGCTTCGTTGTCCGCGGGGGCGCCGGGGGCCACAGCGCTGCCCAGGGTGACCAGCCAGCCCGGAATCGGGCCCAGCACCCAGCACAGCCAGCGGATCAGCGGCGCACTGAAGCGGACCAGGCCGGCCGAGTGAACCCGGCCGAACTGCCGCGGCGAGACGCCGACGATCACGAAGCCCAGCAGCGCCATCACACCCGTGGCGATCAGCCCGGAGAGCCAGACGTTGTCCAGCAGGCTGTTCAGCAGCACGGTCACGGCCACCGCGGAGGCCATGTCGAACCAGATGCGCCAGAACCGGAGTGCGCGCATGTGCGCCACGGGCTGCGCCATGATGCGCTTCAGCGCGGTGCCGCGGCTCTGCAGGATCGCGGCCTCGGCGTCGTGCCGGGAAAGGTAATTGAAAGCGGATTCAGCCGCGGTGAGGAATGCGGCAAAACCCAGGAACACCAGCGCCATGCCGGCGAGGATCAGTGGCGTCACTGAATCGTCTCTGACGGGGCCTCTTTGCCGGTGAAGGCGGAGAGCAGCTCGCGCTGGAGCCCGAACATCTCCTCCTTCTCCTCCGGCTCGGCGTGGTCGAATCCGAGGAGGTGCAGGATGCCGTGGGTGGTCAGCAGCAGCATCTCGTCCTGGGTGGAATGGCCCGCGTTCTGCGCCTGGACCTCCGCCACCTGCGGGCAGATGGCGATGTCGCCGAGCATGCCCTGGGGCGTGGGCTTGTCCGGCGTGCCGGGGGTCAGCTCATCCATGGGCACGGACAGCACGTCGGTGGAACCCGGCTCGTCCATCAGCTCGATGTGCAGTTTCTCCATGGCCGGTTCGTCCACGAGCAGGATGGACAGCTCGGCCTGCGGGTGGATGAAGAGGCGCTCGAAGATGAACCGGGACAGCTGTACCAGCTGGGCCTCGTCGACGGCCACGCCGGATTCGTTGTTGACCTCGATGCTCATGCCTGTTCTCCCCGCTTGTCGCGCGCCACCGAATGCTTGACCCTGTTCCGTTGGACCTCGTCCCAGACGCTGTAGGCGTTGACGATGTCGCCCACCAGGCGGTGGCGGACGACGTCGGACGCGTCAAGGACGGTGAAGTTGACGTCCTCGATGTCCTGCAGGATCTCCTCGACGATCCGCAGCCCGGAGCGCGTTCCGAAGGGCAGGTCCACCTGCGTGACGTCGCCGGTCACCACCATCTTGGAGCCGAAGCCCAGGCGGGTCAGGAACATCTTCATCTGTTCCGGCGTGGTGTTCTGCGCTTCGTCCAGGATGATGAAGGCGTCGTTGAGCGTGCGGCCGCGCATGTAGGCCAGCGGGGCCACTTCGATGGTGCCGGCGGCGATCAGCCGCGGGATGGATTCCGGGTCCATCATTTCGTGCAGGGCGTCGTAGAGCGGCCGCAGGTAGGGGTCGATCTTGTCGCTGAGGGTGCCCGGCAGGAACCCGAGCCGCTCCCCCGCCTCGACGGCGGGCCGCGTCAGGATGATGCGGGTGACTTCCTTCTGCTGCAGCGCCTGCACTGCCTTGGCCATCGCCAGGTATGTCTTGCCGGTACCGGCCGGGCCGATGCCGAAGATCACCGTGTTGGCGTCGATCGCGTCCACGTAGTTCTTCTGGTTCAGCGTCTTGGGCCGGATGGTCTTTCCCCGGCTCGAGAGGATGTTGTGGGTGAGCACCTCCACCGGGTTCTGCAGCGACTGGGTGCGGAGCATCGAGACGAGCTGCTGCAGGACGGCGGGCGTGATGACCGTACCCCGGGCCACGAGGCCGCGGACCTCGGTGAGCAGGCGCATGATGCGCGGCACATCGGCGGCGGGCCCACTGATGGCGAGTTCGTTGCCGCGGACATGGAAGTCGACGGCCGGGTACTGGGACTCAATGAAGCGCAGGGCTTCGTCATGGCTGCCGAGGGACTGGACCATCTGATCGGAACTGTCGAACAGGACTACCTCCGTCCGCAGCCCTGGGAGGGAGTGGGGGAATTCCCCTGCGGAGCGCTCTCCGGCGCTGATCCGGGCCTTGCCGTTCGCTGCTTCAGTCATGGTGATGGCCCGCGGGCCTCTGGTCCCCTCCAGTTGGAAATGGTCTGCCCCCTGACACCGGTTCCGGGTCCCAGCGGGTCCTCTTATCTTACGCCAGCACCCGGCTCTGCATGCCGCCGGGCGCAGGGCCTGTCGGCCCGCGGGCACGCACCGTTCCCGGTTTTAGGTATCAACTTCGTATCGGCCTCATATCGTTACCGTTGCAGTTCCGGCCGTGCGGCCGAAACCCCGGTTCCGCGCCGAAGGCGTGTGCCATGCTGGAAATCGGCCACCCCTGGCAGTTCCGGCGGGCGGCCCCACGATCCCAGGCACCAGGCAGGGCGCCGGGCGCAAGACCACCGGCAGTAGACACCAAGCAGACAAGGGCAGCGGCGATCAGGAAACGCGGAAACGGGCAGGCAGCAGCAGGCAGGCGGGTACGTCCGCGGTTGCTGCTTTTGATGCTGCCCGCGGCGCTGGCCCTGTCCGGGTGCGTGGCAACCCCCCAGCCCGGCGTCACCAACGCCAACACGCCCTCGCAGGTGATGCCCGCACAGGCGTCGGCCACCAGTGCGCCGCTGGAGACCACCCAGGCATCCAACAAGGCCCCGGTCTATTGGATCGGCCGGAGCAATGAGGACACCTTCCTGTACCGCGAGTTCCGCGACGTCCCCGAGCAGGACAACCCGGTGACACGGGCCCTGCGGGTCATGATGTCGCAGAAGCCGCTGGACCCGGACTTCTTCACGCCGTGGCAGAACCCGAAGAAACTGGCGACGTCCATCTCCGGCAAGAACGTCATTACGGTGGACATGTCCGCCGATGCCTTCAACAGCAACGTCGATCCCGCCATGGCCGAGCGCGCCGTCCAGCAGCTGGTCTACACCGCGACGGCGGCCGCCGCCAGCGCCGGGCTGATCGATGCCGGGCAGCAGATCCAGGTGGTGGTCCTGGTGGACGGCCACACCGATTACGTCGCCTTCAACCATGTCCGGCTCGGCGCGCCGACCGCGCGGAGCGCCGGAATGGTGGCCCCGGTCTGGATCATCGATCCGCAGGAGGGGACCTCGGTGGACGACGGCGCCGTCAAGATCTCGGGCCGCAGCACCGACCCCGGCGGAGAGCTCCGCTGGGAGATCCTGCGTATCGACGGCAGCATCACCACCTCGTACCTGAACGGAACGGTCACGGCGTCGGCCGGGACCGGCGAGGCGGGAGCCTTCAGCCTCTCGGTCAACCTCGGGCCCGGGAACTACGAGGTCCGGGTGTCGCAGCTCGAAGAAGCAAACCCGGCAGAGGACCTGAACGTCGACACGCGGGGCTTCACGGTCAAGTAGGCACTCTCCGTCTGGGGTGGCGCTGGCACGCTAGGTGCTACCAGCGGCCCAGGATGTCGCTGGCGAGGACCGTGGCGGCGGGGCCTGCCGTGGACGAGCGCAGGACGTGGTGTCCCAGCAGGGCCGTGACAGCGCCGGCATCGCAGAGCCGGGTGACTTCCCGCGGGCTGATGCCGCCTTCCGGTCCCACAATCAGCAGTATTTCGCGCTCAACGCCGTGCCCGTCGGCAGCGGATCCCGACGCCTGCCAGGCCTCCAGCACCTGGCGCAGCGGGCGCACCGCGTCCTCGTGGAGGATCACGGCGAGGTCTGCGGCGGCCACGGCCGCCTGCAGCCCGGCGGTGTCGACGGCGGAACGGACCTCAGGGATCCAAGCACGGCGTGCCTGTTTGGCCGCCGCCGTGACGATCGACTGCCACTTGGCGTGGGCTTTCGCCGCCCGCTCTGCCTTCCACCGGACGATGGAACGTTCCGCCTGCCACGGCACCACGGCGTCGATCCCGAGTTCGGTGGCGGTCTCCGCCGCGAGTTCGTCCCGGTCCCCCTTCGCGAGGGCCTGCACCAGGACCAGCCGGACCAGGGGCCGGGGCTCGTCGGAGAGTTCCGCGCACGTCACCGTCAGCTGGTTCGGGCCGACGGCGGCGACGGCACCGGTGAGGCGTTTCCCGGCGCCGTCGGCGATGTCCACGGATTCACCTACGGTGAGCCGTTTGACCGTGACGGCATGCCGGGCCTCGGCCCCGTCCAGGATGAACTCGGAACCGGGGGCCAGCCCGTCCAGGGTGCCGGGGGCCGTGAAGAAAACGGGGTTGCTCACCGCTACAGGTTACCGAGGCGGTCCCGGAGTTTCGCGAAGACGCCGCCGCTCGCCGCGAGCTTTCCCTCGGTGAACTGCTCGCCGCGCAACTTGGCGAGCTGGCGCAGCAGGTCTTCCTGGGCGGCGTCGAGCTTGGCGGGGGTATCCACCTGCAGGTGGACCTTGAGGTCCCCCCGGCCGTAGCCACGCAGGTGGGTGACGCCGAGCCCGCGGAGGGTGATGACCTCACCGGACTGCGTGCCGGCCTTGACGTCGATCTCCTGCTGGCCGTCGAAGGTGTCCAGCGTGAGCTCGGTGCCCAGGGCGGCAGCCGTCATGGGGATGTTGAGGCTGGCGTGCAGGTCGTCGCCGTCGCGCACGTAGGTGGCGTCGTTGTTGACGCGGATCTCCACGTACAGGTCGCCGGCAGGTCCGCCGGCGGGACCGGCCTCGCCCTGGCCGGAGAGCTGGATGCGGGTGCCGGTGGCAACACCGGCGGGAACCTTGACCGTCAAGGAACGCCGGCTGCGGATCCGGCCCTGGCCGGCGCATTCGTTGCAGGGGTCCTTGATGACGGTGCCGAAGCCCTCGCAGGAACCGCAGGGCGCCGTGGTCATGACCTGGCCGAGGATGGAGCGGACGGCGCGCTGGACCTGGCCGCTGCCGCCGCAGATGTCGCAGCGCTCGGGGTGGCTGCCTTCGCGGCAGCATGAGCCCTCGCAGGTGGGGCAGGTGACAGCCGTGTCGACTTCGATTTTCTTGTTGACGCCGAACACGGCGTCGCGGAGGTCGATCCGGACGCTGATCAGGGCGTCCTGGCCGCGGCGGACGCGGGAGGCCGGACCGGCCTGGCCGCCGCCGGCGCCGAAGAAGGTCTCAAAGATGTCCTGGAACGCGAAGCCCTGGCCGGAGTAGCTTCCGCCGCCGAACCCGTTCTCGGTGCCGTTCTCGTTGCCGGTGGTGTCATAGACCCGGCGCTTCTGCGGATCGGACAGCACCTCGTACGCATGCGTCACGGCCTTGAACCGCTCCGAGGCATCGTCCCCGGGGTTCACGTCCGGGTGGAGGGTCCGCGCCAGCTTGCGGTAAGCCTTCTTGATCTCTTCACCCGTAGCTTCGCGGGAGACTCCAAGAACGTCGTAATGGCTGCTCAAAGTGTGTATCTCTTCCTGGTTGTACTGCCGGTTGGGGGCAAGCGGTAAGGGCAAGAAGCCTGGTTGCTACCCGGGCGGGCCGGGTGTGGTCCGTCAGGGTCCGAGGATCCGTGACAGGTAGCGGGCCACCGCCCTGACGGCGGCCATGGTGGTGGGATAGTCCATCCGGGTGGGGCCGAGCACGCCGACCTTGGCGGTCGCGTCCGGCCCGTAGCCGGTTGCCACCACCGAGGCCTCCGCGAGTCCGTCGTAGGGGTTCTCCCGGCCGATGCTGACCGTGACACCGCGCGGGTCCGCGGCCATGTCGCTCAGCAGGCGGAGCATGACCACCTGCTCCTCCAGGGCCTCCAGCACCGGGCCGATGCTCAGCGGAAAATCCACGTTGGAGCGGGCCAGGTTGGCCGTGCCGGCCATGACCATGCGCTCCTCGCGGCTGCTCACGGCCAGGGCCTCCAGGCCGCGGGCCAGCGCCTGGGCGACGCTGCGCCGTGCGGGCGGGCAACTGGCCACCACGGCCTGCAGCGACTGCGGCAGGAGGTTCAGCGGGGTGCCGGAGAGGGAACCGAGGAACCGTGACCGCAGGTCGGCGAGGGCGTCGTCGGGGAGGTCCTGCCCGACGTCGATGACCCGCTGTTCCACTTTGCCGGTGTCAGCGATCAGCACTGCGAGCACCTTGCGGGGCGCCAGCAGGACGAATTCGATGTGCCGCACCTTGGCCCTGCTGAGGTGCGGGTACTGCACGACGGCGACCTGGTTGGTCAGCTGCGCGAGCAGCCGGACGGTCCGGTCCAGGACGTCGTCGAGGTCCTCGGAGCCCTCCAGCAGCGCCTGGATGGCGCGGCGTTCCGCCGGCGAGAGGGGCTTGACCGCCGAGATCTGGTCGACGAAGAGCCGGTAACCCTTGTCCGTGGGGATGCGCCCGGCGCTGGTGTGCGGCGCCGTGATCAGCCCCTCGTCCTCCAGGGCGGCCATGTCATTGCGGATCGTGGCACTGGACACGCCCAGGTGGTGCCGCTCGACGAGGGCTTTGGAGCCGACGGGTTCCCGTGAATGGACATAGTCCTCCACGATGGCGCGCAGCACTTCGAGTTTGCGTGGTTCGCTCACGTTCCACCTCCAATCGACGGTCCGGTGTCCGGTGCCGCCGGTCACCGGACGCACCGCTGTGGTTAGCACTCGACATGCCTAAGTGCTAACCAGTCTAATATGAGTCGCCGCATTGTTAGCATTGGATTCGCTCCGGGCGTTCTTCCTGGGGCTGGTGTTTTCGGGCACAGCCCGCCGTCACAGACCAAGCGCAAAGCAGTGTGGAACCAATGTCGTACCAGAACTGGGGCCCCCAGGACCTGTCCGCCCCCGCCAAGACCCAACTGCCGGAGGTGCCGGTGGAACGCGGCATGGTGCTGGAGGAAGTGCAGTCCGGCTGGGTGGGGGCCGTGACCCGGGTCGAGAAGTCCGGCGGAATGCACGTCGTTGCCCTGGAGGACCGCCGCGGCAAGTCCCGGTCGTTCCGGCTCGGCTTCGGCTTCCTGCTCGAAGGACAGCCGATCCGGCTGATGCCGCCGGCACCGCGGGCCGCGGCCCCGGCCGGCACCCGCACCGCTTCCGGCTCCGTCCGGGTCGCCGGGCAGCGCGCCCAGGTGGCGAAAGCGAGCCGGATCTGGGTGGAAGGCAAGCACGACGCCGAACTCGTCGAGAAAGTCTGGGGCGACGACCTCCGGGTGGAGGGCATCGTGGTCGAGCCGCTGCACGGCATTGACGACCTCGCCGGCGCTGTGGCCGCCTTCCGGCCCGGCCCCGGCCGCCGGCTCGGTGTCCTGGTGGACCACCTGGTTCCCGATTCGAAGGAATCCCGGATCGCCGACGCCGTGATGGCCTCCCCCGGCGCGGCAGGCAACGTGCTGATTGTGGGCCACCCGTATGTGGACGTCTGGCAGGCGATCCGGCCGGCAGTGCTCGGGATCGAAGCGTGGCCCGTGATCCCCCGCGGCGTGGACTGGAAGACCGGCATCCTCATGGCGTTCGGCTGGCCGCACAGCACCAAGGAGGACATCGGCCTGGGCTGGCAGAAGCTCCTCGGCGCGGTGCGCAGCTACGCCGATTTGGAACCGTCCCTGCTGGGAAGGGTGGAGGAAGTGATCGACTTCCTTACGGTGCCCTGACTTTCCTGTCCGGATTTTCCCGTCCTGGCTTTCCCGTCCGGCCGCCCGCGACAGCGGGCTGATCCTCGATTCCGCCCCCAAGCAAGTATTCTTGGTAAGGCGGCTTCGCTCCCGGCGCAGCCCTGGCATTTCCAGGCACCAATGCAACACAGCAATCCGAAGGACGACACCGTGGCAGAAGATGCACGCGAACACCCCGGCGACCAGGCCGGCCATGGCCAGCCGCCTTACCATGGCGTTCCCGCCAATGCGCTGCCCCTGACGGCAAACGAGGACCGCCAGTGGGCCACCCTCGCGCACTTCGGCGGCATCCTCGGGTGCGTTCCCGCGCTGCTGATCTACCTGATCTTCAAGGACCGCGGGCCGTTCACGGCACAGGAGTCCAAGGAAGCACTCAACTTCACGCTGCCGCCCACAATTGCGGCGGTGGTCTGCAACCTGCTGGTCTTCGTCCCGGTGGTGGGCAACATCTTCGCCGTCCTCGCCACGGTGATCTGGATTGCCGTCACCTGCTTCTCCGTCGCGGCCGGCATCCACGTCAACCGCGGCCAGCCGCACCGCTACGAGTTCAACCTCCGCTGGATCAAGTAGCCGACCGGCACCAGCACCCGATCGGACCAGAAAAGCCGGCCGCAGCCCCACGGGGCGGCGGCCGGCTTTTGGGTTCAATTCCGTTGGTCGGGCAGGATCCTCCGGACCCTAATCGGGCAGGATCCTCCGGACCACGGCGTCGGCGAGCAGACGGCCCTTGAGGGTCAGCACGAGGGTGCCGTGGAAGGCCGCCGCCGGCTCGATCAAGCCGTCGGCGATCAGCCCGGCGACGGCGTGCCTGCCGGTGTCGCCCAGTCCGCCCAGGCTGGGTATCTCCAGCCCGGAGCTGAGGCGGGCTTCCAGCATGACCCGCTCCACGTTGCGGGTTTCGGAATCGAGGGTTTCCCGTCCGGCGGCCGGTGACAGTCCGGCGGCCATCCGGCCCGCATAGGCCGTGGGGTGCTTGACGTTCCACCAGCGCACGCCCCCGACGTGGGAGTGTGCCCCGGGGCCGATCCCCCACCAGTCGTCCCCGCGCCAGTACGCGAGGTTGTGGCGGCAGGCCTGCTCCGGTGTGCGGGCCCAGTTGCTGACCTCGTACCAGGACAGCCCGGCGGCCGAGATGAGCTGGTCGGCGAGTTCGTATTTGGCGGCGTGGTCGTCGTCGTCGATTCCCGGGACCTCGCCGCGGCGGATCTGGGCCGCGAGTTTGGTGCCGTCCTCGACGATCAGCGCGTAGGCGCTGATGTGGTCGGGCCCGTAGGACAGTGCCGTCTCCAGCGAGTAGCGCCAGTCGGCCAGCGACTCCCCCGGGGTGCCGTAGATCAGGTCAAGGCTGACGGCGAGGCCGGCGTCCCGCGCCCACTGGACCGCCTGCGGCACACGGCTGGGGGTATGGGTGCGGTCCAGGACCTTCAGAACGTGCGGCACCGCCGACTGCATGCCGAACGACACGCGGCTGAAACCGGCGTCGGCCAGCAGTTGCAGGGAAGCAGGCGTGACGGAGTCCGGGTTGGCCTCCGTGGTGACCTCGGCGCCCGGCGCAAGGCCCCACGCCCCGATCGCCGCCGTGAGGACAGCGGCCAGGTCCTCGGCGGGCAGCAGCGTGGGTGTCCCGCCGCCGAAGAAGACCGTGCTGAGCGGGCGTTCCGGCAGCCCGGACGCCGCCAGGGCTTGCGCGGCGAACTCCACCTCAGTCACGGCGGTGACCGCGTAAGCGTCCTGGGAGGCGCCCCCGCCCAGTTCCGTGGCGGTGTAGGTGTTGAAGTCGCAGTAGCCGCAGCGCACGGCGCAGAACGGGATGTGCACGTATAGCCCGAAGGCCCGGGAAGCGGCGCCCTCCAGCGCCTGGGCGGGCAGCAGCCCGTCCGGCGGCGCCGGGTCGCCCAGCGGCAGGGCGCTAGGCACGGGCGGGGCCCGCCTGCGGGAGGACAGTCATGACGGGCACCGCTACTTCTTGGCCTTGTCTTTGGACTCATCCGTGGTGAGCGCTGCGATGAAGGCTTCCTGCGGTACCTCGACCCGGCCCACCATCTTCATGCGCTTCTTGCCTTCCTTCTGCTTTTCCAGCAGTTTGCGCTTTCGGGTGATGTCGCCGCCGTAGCACTTGGCGAGCACGTCCTTGCGGATGGCGCGGATACTTTCGCGGGCGATGATCCTCGACCCGATGGCGGCCTGGATGGGCACCTCGAACTGCTGCCGCGGGATGAGCTCACGCAGCTTGCTGGTCATCATCACGCCGTAGGCGTAGGCCTTGTCCCGGTGGGTGATGGCGGAGAATGCATCCACCTGCTCGCCCTGGAGCATGATGTCCACCTTGACGAGGTCGGCGACCTGGTCGCCGTCGGCCTTCCAGTCCAGCGAGCCGTAGCCGCGGGTCTTGGACTTGAGGATGTCGAAGAAGTCGAAGACGATCTCGGCCAGCGGGAGCCGGTACCGGATCTCCACCCGGTCCTCGGAAAGGTAGTCCATGCCGCCCATGACGCCGCGGCGGCTCTGGCACAGCTCCATGATGGCGCCGACGAAGTCGTTCGGAGCCAGGATGGTCGCGGACACCATCGGCTCGCGGACCTCGGCCACCTTGCCGGTGGGGTATTCGCTCGGGTTGGTGACGTGGACAACCCGCTTGTCCTCCAGCGTGACCTCGTACTCCACGTTGGGCGCGGTGGAGATCAGGTCCAGGTTGTATTCACGCTCCAGCCGTTCACGGGTGATTTCCAGGTGCAGCAGGCCCAGGAAGCCCACCCGGAACCCGAAGCCCAGGGCCGCGGAGGTCTCCGGCTCGTAGACGAGCGCGGCGTCGTTGAGCATCAGTTTCTCCAGCGCGTCGCGGAGCACCGGGTAATCCGTGCCGTCCAGCGGATACAGGCCGGAGAACACCATCGGCTTGGCGTCGGCATAGCCGGGAAGCGAGTCGGCGGCGGGCTTGGCCAGGTTGGTGACGGTGTCGCCCACCTTGGACTGGCGGACGTCCTTCACGCCGGTGATGAGGTAGCCCACTTCGCCGACGCCGAGTCCCTTGGACGGAGTGGGCTCCGGGGAGCTGACGCCGATCTCGAGGAGCTCGTGGCTGGCGCGGGTGGACATCATCTGGATGCGTTCGCGCGGGTGCAGCATGCCGTCGACGACGCGGACGTACGTGACCACGCCGCGGTAGGTGTCATACACCGAGTCGAAGATCATGGCCCGGGCGGGGGCGTCGGGGTCGCCCACCGGAGCGGGGAGGTCGCGGACGATCTTGTCCAGCAGGGCCTCGACGCCGGCGCCGGTCTTGCCGGAGACGCGGAGGACATCGTCCGGGTCGCCGCCGATCAGGCTGGCGAGCTCGGCAGCGTATTTCTCGGGCTGGGCAGCCGGGAGGTCGATCTTGTTCAGGACCGGAATGATGGTGAGGTTGTTTTCCATCGCCAGGTAAAGGTTGGCGAGTGTCTGGGCCTCGATGCCCTGGGCCGCGTCCACCAGCAGGACGGCACCTTCGCAGGCCGCGAGCGAGCGGGAGACCTCGTAGGTGAAGTCAACGTGGCCTGGCGTGTCGATCATGTTCAGCGCGTAGCTGGTGCCGTCGAGTTCCCATGGCATACGGACGGCCTGGGACTTGATGGTGATGCCGCGTTCGCGCTCGATGTCCATGCGGTCCAGGTACTGGGCCTTCATGTCACGGGACTGGACCACGCCGGTGTACTGGAGCATCCGGTCGGCCAGCGTCGATTTGCCGTGGTCAATGTGCGCAATGATGCAAAAGTTCCGGATGATGGCCGGATCTGTTGCGGCGGGCACCGGGGCGGTGCGGGCCATGGGAGACACGCAGGGTCCTTACTGTTGGCTTTACTGTTGGCTATTCCACGGTTTGGCGCCCGGGGCCGGTTTCCCGTCCTGCAACGCACCGCATTTTCTCTCCCTATAGTCTCCCACGTCCGGACCTGCGGCATTACATCCCCGGTTCCCGGCGGGCCGGCAACCGGGCGGCCCCAACCGCTGCCGGTAAGGTTTCCCCATGGCTTGGAATCTACGTTCACTTGGCAATGCAGTCCGCAGCACCCTGCGCTTCCTGGAGGGGCGCTCCG
The DNA here is from genome assembly GCF_001512305.1 of Arthrobacter sp. EPSL27. Taxonomy (GTDB): domain Bacteria; phylum Actinomycetota; class Actinomycetes; order Actinomycetales; family Micrococcaceae; genus Arthrobacter. Next base: position 549,884 of record NZ_LNUT01000005.1, on the reverse strand, counting down.
GCGCCGCGCCCGGCAGCGCCGGCACGAAGGCAAGGACTACCAGGCCCACCAAGGCCGTCAAGGCCAGGACCGCCACTCCCGGCGCGCGCCCCGGCACCAACCGCCCCGCCGGGTTGAACGGCCGGTACCCCGGCGACTTCCAGGGAACTGCCACGGTCAGCTATGCGCCCTCCCCCAACGGCCGCCCGGAGCCGGGTGAGGTGGTCTGGACCTGGGTTCCTTATGAAGAGGACCATTCGCAAGGCAAGGACCGCCCGGTGCTGCTGGTGGGCTCCAGCGGCCGCTACCTGCTGGGCTTGATGCTGACCAGCAAGGACCATGACGGGGATGCCCGTCGCGCGGATGACTATGTGGACATCGGCACGGGCCCGTGGGACCGGCAGTGGCGTCCCAGCGAGGCAAAACTGGACCGGATCCTGCAGGTCAGCCCCCAGGACGTCCGGCGCGAGGGTGCCATCCTCGACGTGGGACGCTTCAACATGGTCGCCGCCGCGCTGCGCACCCGCCACGGCTGGCGCTGACGCGCCGGAGGATGGCTCCGGGATCGCCACTCTGTTCGTGCCTGCGGCGTCATCTCTGCTATTATTGACAGCTGTGTGTCCGTGCAGGTCGACGGCCACAGATGGTTGGTCGCCATAGGTATCCCCACGCCGCTCAGTCGATGGCCAATCTGAAAGCCCTCTAGACCATTTTCCGCATTGAAAAAGAGAGTTCACACGTGGCTAATATCAAGTCCCAGAAAAAGCGCATCCTCACCAACGAGAAGGCCCGTCTGCGCAACAACGCAGTCAAGTCCGAGCTGAAGACGGCCATCCGCGCCGTCAACACCGCCGTTGAGTCCACCGACAAGGATGCTGCGGCCGCTGCACTGCTCACCGCCAGCCGCAAGCTGGACAAGGCTGTCAGCAAGGGCGTTCTCCACAAGAACAACGCTGCTAACCGCAAGTCGGCCATCTCCAAGAAGGTCAACGCGCTCTAAAGGCTTCCAGTTCACTTGAACTGATGATTGTGGCCGGCACCCCCAGGGTGCCGGCCACTTCCAGTTAATGCGCAGGGTTTGCGGTGCCCTTGTTCCGCGGAGTGCACGGCGCCCGCCTGTCCGGCGCCGTTCCACCTCCGGTCAGCGGCGCACGGAGGTCGCAATCACCGTGACGGCGTGCTCCACCGCATAGACCGGGTCCCGGGACAGGCCCTTGACCTGGGCGTCGGCTTCGGCGGTGACCTGGATGGACCGGACCAGCCCCTCCGGAGTCCAGCGCCGCACTTCCCGCTGGGCCTGCTCAACAAGCCAGGGCTGCATGCCCAGCTGCTTGGCAATCTGGGCCGAGGACCCCTGGGCGCCGGCGACCTTGGCGAGGGTACGGAGCTTCGAGGCCAGTGCGGCTACGAGCGGCACCGGGTCGGCTCCGGTGTCCAGGGCGTGGCGCAGCGTGGACAGGGCCAGCGGTGCATTCCCGGCCATTGCGGCGTCGGCCACCTTGAAGGCGGTGGCTTCCACCCGGCCCCCGTAGTAGCGGTCCACCATCGCCGCATCCACCCCGGTGGAGGCATCCGCGATCAGCTGGCTGCAGGCAGCGGCCAGTTCGGCCAAGTTTGCGCCGACTGCGTTAACGAGCGCGTGGACGGCGTCGGGATCGATGCGCCGCGATGCAGCCCGGAACTCCGAGGTCACGAACGCGATCTTGTCGGCGTCCTTTTTCAGGGGCTGGCAGTCCACCACCGGCCAGCCCCCGGCCTTCACCGCGTCGAGGAGTTTCTTGCCGCGCACTCCCCCGCTGTGGCGGAGGACCAGCACGGCGTCCGGTTCGGGCTGCTGCAGGTACTTGAGCCCGTCGGCCAGGAAGGCGTCGTTCATGCCCTCGAGCCCGTCCACTTCGATCAGCTTCTGCTCGCCGAAGAGCGACGGGCTGATGTTCATCGCAAGCGAGCCCGGCTCATAGCTGCCGGCGTTGAGCCTGGTGACCTCGACGTCGGGGGCTGCGGCGCGGACCTGCGCACGGATGCGGTCCATTGCGCGGGACCCCAGATAGTCCTCCGGCCCGGCGACCAGCACGACGGGGGCCGGGGTCACATCCCGCCAGCTGGCGGTGGCGGTCTTCGACGCGGCGGACCGGGCACGCGGGGTCTGGGCAGCAGCCACTGAGGTTTCCTCCCGGAAGATTGTTTGCAGAGTCTAAGCGTGCCACGGGCCGGGCGGTGCACCAAGCCGGGCACCTGCCGCGGTACGGACCCAAACCCGGCACCAGCCGCGGCCCCGGAGCCGGAAGGTGCCCGGGCGCCGCCGGCGGAGGACGCCGCCCGGTCAAGCAGGGCCACCGTCTGCGCATGGGCGGCCAAGGCCAGCGTGAGGGTGCGGGCCGGGTGGAACGCCAGCCAGCATGCGGCAAGGGCGCAGGCGGAGAAGAGCGCCATGGTGGCGGCGCCGAAGCCGCCCTCAGGCCACGGCAGCACAGCACCGGGCAGTCCCGCGAAGAACCGGGCGATCGCTCCCACGCCGGCTGCGAAGGCCGCGGCGACGCCCAGCGGCACGGCGGCCAGGACCGGTGCGAGCGGCACCAGCGGCACGGACGCCGTCCCCAGCAGCGTGACCGGGGCGACGAGCACCGCGGCGGCCATGTTGGCTGGCAGCGCGTACGTGGAGAACTGCGGCTGCAGCAGCACAATCACCGGTCCACAGAACGCCTGTGCGGACAACGGCACCGCGATGCCCGCAGCGGCCCACCGCGGCACGGCCGCCGGAAACCACTCCATGACGGGCCGGCCGGCCAGGACGATGCCGAGTGTGGCGAGCACGGACAGCAGGAATCCGAAGCTCGTGGACAGGGACGGCTGCGCCAGCACCAGCGCGATCACCGCAACGCACAGGAAGCTCAGGCCCCGGCCGGGACGCCCGCCGGACACGGCCACCAGCCCAACACCACCCATGACCGCAGCACGCAGCACGCTGGCGTCAGGGCCGACCATCAGGACAAACAGGCCCAGCCCGGCGAGGCCAAGGGCCGCCGCGGACAGCCGGGCGAGCCGCAGGCTCCGTGCGGCCAGCAGGAACGCGCCAAGGACCAGGCTGCAGTTGGCCCCGCTGACGGCGGTCAGATGGGTCATGCCCACAGACTTCATGGCCTGGTCCAGTCCGGCATCAAGGGCGCTGGTGTCTCCGGTGACCATGCCCGGCAGCAGTCCCCGGGCGTCGCCGTCGAACCGCCCGGCGGCTGCGGTGAAGAGGTCGCGGAGCTCGCCCGGGCCGCGCTGCCACGGGCCTGGTTGCGCCAGCGGCAGCGGGGTGGAGCTGGCCGAGAGGACGGCAGCCTCGGGCTGGCCCGGGCCGGGCGGCGCAAGTTTGCCGGTGGTCCGGATCCGCTGCCCGGGGGCTGCATGCTCCCAGTCGGTGCCGCCCAGGACCAGCAGCCGGGCCGGTGCCCGCACGCGCCGTGCGTCGTAGGTCATCTCGACCAGGGACACCGGCACCGCCCATCGGTCCACGAGTCCTGTCCGCGCCGGCGCCTTCAGCCTCCGCGGCGCACCCGTGACCTCGATTTCCAAGGCAACGGATGCACGCGCGCCGGCAGCCTGGGCCAGCGCGCCCTCATGCCGCGGGGTGGAACCAGCGGCGCTGTGCCCGCCCGCTGCCGCAGCGAGGAGCAGCGCCACGGCCATCGTCGCGCGGAAACTTCTCCGGACGGGCCTGCCGGGCCGTCCTGTCCGCCGCCGGGCCGCTGCAGAAGGCGCCGGCCAGAGCAGCAGACCGGCGGCAACCACAAGTACCGAACAGATGACGGCCAGCGCCGCGGGCTGCACCTGGTGTCCCGCGGCCGCCGCAGCCCACACGAGTATCGCGGCCGGGACCAGGCGCACGTCGATCCTGCGTAGGTCATCTGCGCGGCCCGGACGGAAGCGCACCGGCCCTCGAAACGGGAGCAGCACGTCCCTGGCCCCCTGCCTCCAACGTTTACGGTACGGTTCCCCCGGCTGCTCCCTGTGCTGCTGTTCATGAGGCTCACTGCGCTGCTCCCCCGGCTGCCCCATGTGCTGCTCGCTGCGTTGCTCCCCCGGCTGCCCCCTGTGCTGCTCGCTGCGTTGCTCCCCCGCCTGTCTCCTGTGCTGCTCTCTGCGTTGTTCCCTGTGCCGTTCACTGCGCTCTTCCCTGTGCCGTTCGCTGCCCATGCCGGTGCCCCTCAAACCCGGACCAGCGGCAGCAGCGCCTCCAGCAGCTTTGGTCCGAACCCGTCCACGGCATCCAGCTCCTCAACCCGCTGGAAGTTGCCGTGCTGGGTCCGCCAGTCCACGATCCGCTGCGCCAGGACCGGGCCCACGCGCGGCAGTGTTGCCAGTTCGTCGGCCGGCGCCGTGTTGAGGTTGACCTTGCCGCCTGCAGGAGCGGAGCCGTCAGCACCGGGCGGGCTTCCCCGGGCCCCGGCGTCACCGGCGGCAGCGGGGCCGCCAGGAACGGTTTCGCCCACCTTCGGCACCAGGACCTTCTGGCCGTCCTCAAGCACGGATGCGAGGTTGAGCTGGTCCGGGTCAGCGTCCGGGGCACTGCCCCCGGCCGCGGCGATGGCCTGGTGCAGGCGGCTGCCGCGGGGCAACTCCACGATGCCGGCACGGAGCACCGCACCAGCCACGTGCACGATGATGGTTGCGCTGGCGTCTGCATCCCCGTCGGTTCCGCCAGGGGAAACGTCCGGCGGTGCGTCGGCGGCGGCGGACGGTCCGGCGTCGGGGTCCGGAGCGTGGACGTCCTCCGCCTCCGGCGGGCTGATGGAGCTCAGCGGGCTGACTTCCGCGGTGGCGTGCGCTGCCTGCCACCAGAACCAGCCAAGAAGCGCCACGGCCAGCAGGCACAGCAGCGCCGCAGCCCGGCCTCCCGTGCGCCACCTGAGCCGGGGGCCGCGGGGCGGCGGTTGGTCCGGGGCGGGTTCGCGTGGTCCTGCGGCCGGGGTGACCGCGGGTGCCCGGTCGAGCAGGCCCGCCGGGACGTCCCGGTCCTCGGCGTCCGGGTGTGCGGCTTCCGGGTACACGGCGGCCGCCAGCCTGCGGCCGGAGTGGCCCTGTCCGGTGTTGTGCAGTTCCCCCGAAATGTGGCGCGGCATGCGCCCATCGTACGAAGGGGACGAGACGCAGTTCAGGGCCGGTGTGTCCTATGTGGATAGTGGCGTTCCGGGCCGGGTGTCAGCCGAGGCGGCTGAAGTTTTCCAGCAGGCCCATCAGGGTCAGGCACAGGTCGCCGACCAGGTGCTCACTCCATCCTTCACCGGCCCGCGGGTAGGTGAGCACCCACTGGCTGAGTCCCTCGAGCAGTTCGGCCACTGATTGGTACTCGCGCTTCTTGATGAGCATCCCGATCGCGGCGACTGCCTCGTCTTCGGTATCGAAGGTGATGGTGCCGTCCCTGATGCAGCGGACAATCTCCCGCGCCTGCGCCGAAACTTCGTCCTGTGTCATGGCTGAGACCTTTCACTGGCTATGTGCTGCAGTGTAGCCTCCCTTGCTGTCCTCACCCACGATCACAGCCAGGACACCGAGGCCGGCGTGGGCGGCCAGGACCGCCGGCAGGGCACTGATCTGGACGGGCGGACCGCCGGGAACCGCGGCTGCCAGCTGCTCCGCCAGGTCGCCGGCCTCAGCCGGATTGCCGAAGTGGTGGACGGCAAGCCGCGCATGCCCCGGAGGCCGGGAGGCAGCGTCGGCCACCGCGATCTCCTTGAGCCGTGCGACGGCTTTGGCCGCGGAGCGGACCTTTTCCAGCGGGACCACCTTGCCGCCTTCGACGGCGAGGATGGGCTTGATGGCGAGCATGGTTCCCCACAGCGAGGCCGCAGCGCCGATCCGTCCGCCCCGGCGCAGCTGCTCCAGGCTGGGCACGTAGAAATACACCTTGGTGCCCGCCAGGCGCTGCTCGGCGGCCTGCCGCACCTCGGCCGCAGCCCCGCCGGCGGCTGCAGCGGCGACGGCGGCCTGGACGCCCATCCCCTGCGCCATGCCGACCGTCCGGGAGTCCAGAACCTCCACCGGAATTTCCACGCGGGCGGCGGCGAGGCGGGCCGCGTCGGCCGTGCCGGACAGTTCCCCGGAGATGTGGACGGACACCACGGACTCGAAGCCGCGGCGGTGGGCCGCCGCATAGGCTTGTTCGAACTGGCCAGGGGAAGGGCGGGATGTCTTGACGGGTTTGCCGCTCGCCAGGGCGACGGCGATCGTGTCGGCGATGTCGTCCTCGCCCTCGCCGTAAATCTCGGTCCCCACCATCACCGGCATCGGGACAACTGTGAGCCGCCCGTCAGCGGCGAGTTCCCGGGCCCAGCCGGCCGGCAGTGCGGCGGCGGAGTCCGTGACCACGGCAGTGCGGACCACGGCGGGCTCACCGGGTGCCGCACCCGGCCGTTTCGCCGGACGGAAACCGCCCAGGCGCTCCTTCAGCCAGGGCCAGCCCGACGGGTCGCGGTGCGGCACGGTGCACCTCCTGCTGTCTGCGCTGGCTCCCGGACCGTGCTGGTACTGCCTGCCGCCGGTGGTTCACCGGCGGCAGGCATCCCCTGCTAGGCCGGGACGATGTTGACCAGTTTAGGCGCCCGCACGATCACCGTGCGGATCCCCCGCCCGTCGAGGGCGCGCTGGACGTTCTCGGAGGCCAGGGCCAGTTCCCGCAGTTCGTCCTCGCCGATCCCGGGCGAGACCTCCAGGCGGTCCCGGACCTTGCCCTGGACCTGGACCACTGCGGTCACCGTGTCCTGCACCAGCAGGGCAGGATCGTGCGCGGGCCAGCCGGCGTTGGCCACCGACGCCGGGTGCCCCAGCACGTTCCAGAGGTCCTCGACCGTGTACGGCGCGAAGAGGCTCAGGATGACTGCGACGGTTTCGACGGCCTCGCGGACGGCCGGGTCGGCGCCGCCGGCACCGGTGGCCGCGCCTCTGTCGATCGTCTTGCGCGTGGCGTTGACCAGCTCCATGAGCTTGGCCACCACCACGTTGAACTTGTTGGCGTCCAGCAGGGCTTCCGCGTCGGCGATGGTGCGGTGCGTGACGGCACGCAGCGCCCGGTCGCCGGTGGCGAAGTCGACGCCGGGTGCACTGGAGACGTCCTGTCCCAGGCGCCAGGCGCGGGCCAGGAACTTGGCAGAGCCCGACGGCGAGACGTCCGCCCAGTCGACGTCGTCCTCCGGCGGGGAGGCGAAGATCATGGTGAGGCGGACGGCGTCCACGCCGTACTTGTCCAGCTGTTCGCCGAGGTCCACACCGTTGCCCAGGGACTTGCTCATGGCCTTGCCGCCGTTGAGCACCTGGCCCTGGTTCAGCAGCGCGCTGAAGGGTTCGTCGGCGTCGATCATGCCCAGGTCGTGGATGACCTTGGTGAAGAAGCGGGCGTACAGCAGGTGCAGGATGGCGTGCTCGACGCCGCCCACGTACTGGCCCACCGGCATCCAGTCGTTGATCTTCGCCGGATCGAACGGGCCTTCAGTGAACTGCGGGGAGACGAAGCGCAGGAAGTACCAGGAGGAATCCACGAACGTGTCCATGGTGTCCGTGTCGCGCTTGGCCGGGCCGTGGCAGGAGGGGCACTCCACGTTGACCCAGGCCTCGGCGGCGGCCAGCGGTGAGGTGCCCTTCGGGGACAGGTCCTCGCCGCGCAGGTCGGCCGGCAGGGTGACGGGCAGCTGCTCGTCCGGGACCGGCACTTCGCCGCAGGCGGGGCAGTGGATGATGGGGATCGGAGTGCCCCAGAACCGCTGCCGGCTGAGCAGCCAGTCGCGCAGGCGGAAGTTCACGAACTTCTCGCCCGTGCCCTGCTCCTGCAGGATGCCGATGGCAGCCGGGATGGCTTCGGCCTTCGGCAGCCCGTCCAGGGCGCCGGAGTTGATCAGCGTCCCCTCGCCGGACGTGGCCGTCCCGCTGACCGCGGGATCCTCCTCGCCGGTGTCCAGCACGGCCCGGACCGGCAGGTCGAAGGTGCGGGCGAAGTCCAGGTCGCGCTGGTCGTGCGCCGGGACCGCCATGATGGCGCCGGTGCCGTAGTCCGCCAGCACGTAGTCGGCGGCCCAGACCGGCAGCTTCTCGCCGTTGAGCGGGTTGATGGCGTAGCGGCCGGTGAAGACGCCGGTCTTCTCCCGCTCGGTGGACTGGCGTTCGATTTCGGACAGCGCCTTGACCTGCTCGCGGTACGCGTCCAGGGCGGCGGCGTGCTCGTCCGTGACCAGCTCGACGGCGAGCGGCGCATCGGCGGCGACCACAAAGAACGTTGCGCCGTAGAGGGTGTCGGGGCGGGTGGTGAACACCGTGACGTCCTTGGCGGGGTTTTCGCCGTCGGCCTCGATCACGAAGTTGACGTGCGCGCCTTCGGAGCGGCCGATCCAGTTCTTCTGCATCGCCAGGACGCGCTCGGGCCAGTGGCCGCGCAGCTCGTCCATGTCATCGAGCAGCCGGTCGGCGTAGTCGGTGATTTTGAAGTACCACTGGTTCAGCGATTTCTTGGTGACGGCGGTGCCGCAGCGTTCGCAGGCGCCGTTGACCACCTGTTCGTTGGCCAGCACGGTCTGGTCCTTGGGGCACCAGTTGACCGGGGAATTCTTGCGGTACGCCAGGCCGCGCTCGTAGAAGCGCTTGAACAGCCACTGCGTCCAGCGGTAGTACTCCGGATCGGAGGTGTGCAGCCGGCGGGACCAGTCGGCGGAGATCGCGTAGCGCTTGAACGACGCCGCCTGGGTGTCGATGTTGGCGTACGTCCACTCGCTGGGGTGGGCGTTGCGCTTGATGGCGGCGTTCTCGGCGGGCAGGCCGAAGGAGTCCCAGCCGATCGGGTGCAGGACGTCGTAGCCCTTCTGGCGCAGGTACCGCGCGACGACGTCGCCCATGGCGAACGCTTCGGCGTGGCCCATGTGCAGGTCGCCGGAGGGGTACGGGAACATGTCCAGCACATACCGGCGCTCCTTCGAGCCGTCGTCGAGCGGCGTGAAGACCTTCAGGTCCTCCCAGACCTGCGGCCACTTCGCTTCCATGGCCGCGAAGCTGTAGGCGCCCTCCTCGGGGCTCTCCGCTGCGACTGCTGGTGTTCCGGTCTCTGTCTCCGGCTGAACGCTCACTGCTGCCCTCTTCTGTTCTGTCTAGCCTTGTGTTCCGAAACGTCATATTCCGGCACGACGGCCTGATCCCTGCTTGCTGGTGTTTGCTGCCGGGAGTACCCCAGACACACAAAAGCCCCTCGACATGGAGGGGCGGCCGCTCGGCAATCCGTAGTCGGGATACCGGGCGGCTAGCTAAGCACAAGGATCGCACGCATAGGACTACTCTAGCGCACCGCGAATCGCCTCACCGTAAGCCGCCACGAGCGGCTGAAGTACGGGCGCACGAGAGAGGGAGGCCGCACCCCGCCAGGGTGTGGTGGGCACCGCGAAGCGGGCAGGGCGGGTGCGGCCTCCCTCGATAGAGGCTGGGGCCTACTTCACGTCCTCGTCGACCCAGTCCATGGACTTGGTGACGGCCTTCTTCCAGAGGCGCATCTGGCGCTCCCGCTCGGCCTGGTCCATGGTGGGCTCCCAGCGCTTGTCCTCCGACCAGTTGGCGGAGCACTCGCCGAGGTCCTTCCAGAAGCCGACCGCCAGCCCTGCGGCGTAGGCGGCGCCCAGGGACGTGGTTTCCACGACCTTGGGCCGGATCACCGGTACGCCCAGGATGTCGGCCTGGAACTGCATCAGCGCGTCGTTGGCGACCATGCCGCCGTCGACCTTCAGCTCGGTCAGCGGCACACCCGAGTCCGCGTTGACGGCGTCGAGCACCTCGCGGGTCTGGAAGGCGGTGGCCTCCAGCGCCGCCCGGGCAATGTGGTTCTTGTTCACGTAGCGGGTCAGGCCGACGATCGCGCCGCGGGCGTCGGAACGCCAGTACGGAGCGAACAGGCCCGAGAACGCCGGAACGATGTAGACGCCGCCGTTGTCCTCAACTGAGGCCGCCAGCGTCTCCACTTCGGGGGCGCTGCTGATCATGCCGAGGTTGTCTCGCAGCCACTGCACCAGCGACCCGGTGACGGCGATGGAGCCTTCCAGGGCGTAGTGCGGTGCGGCGTCGCCGAGCTTGTAGCCGACGGTGGTCAGCAGCCCGTTCTTGGAGTGGACGATTTCCTCACCGGTGTTGAAGATGAGGAAGCAGCCCGTGCCGTAGGTGTTCTTGGCTTCGCCGGCGTCGAACGCCGCCTGGCCGAACGTCGCCGCCTGCTGGTCGCCGAGGATGCCCGCGACGGGAACCTCACGCAGCAGCTGGGACGTGTGCACCGTGCCGTAGACCTCGGACGAGGACTTGATGGCCGGCATCATGGACGCCGGAACCCCGAACGCGTCCAGGATCTCCTGGTCCCAGGAGAGGGTCTCGAGGTCCATGAACATGGTCCGCGACGCGTTCGTCACATCCGTGACGTGGACGCCGCCGTCGGTACCGCCGGTCAGGTTCCAGAGCACCCAGCAGTCGGTGTTGCCGAACACCAGGTCCCCGGCCTCGGCCTTGGCGCGGGCGCCCTCGACGTTGTCCAGGATCCATTTGATCTTGGTGCCGGAGAAGTAGGTGGCCAGCGGCAGGCCGACCTTCTGCTTGAACCGGTCCGGGCCGCCGTCCTTGGCCAGCTCGTCCACGATCGACTGCGTGCGGGTGTCCTGCCAGACGATCGCGTTGTAGACGGCCTCACCGGTGGTCTTGTCCCAGACGACGGCGGTCTCGCGCTGGTTGGTGATGCCGACGGCGGCGATGTCGTGGCGGGTCAGGTTCGCCTTGGATAGGGCGGAGGCGATGACCTCGCGGGTGTTGTTCCAGATCTCCGCTGGATCGTGCTCCACCCAGCCGGCCTGCGGGAAGATCTGTTCGTGTTCCATCTGGCCCGAGGACACGATGCTGCCGCTGTGGTCGAACACGATGGCGCGGGTGCTGGTGGTGCCCTGGTCAATGGCGATTACGTACTGGTTCATGTTGACGTCCTTGTCGTTGGGGGCTGGCGGTTGAGAGTACGGGTGGAACGGATCAGGCAGCTGCGGTGGCGATGATCGGCACGACGGCGGCGACGAGGCCTGCGAGGCCACCGCCAACCAACGGGCCGACAACCGGAATCCAGGAGTAGCTCCAGTCGGAGGAACCCTTGCCCTTCATGGGCAGCAGGGCGTGGGCGATGCGGGGGCCGAGGTCACGGGCCGGGTTGATGGCGTAGCCGGTGGGTCCACCGAGGGAGACACCGATGCCGACAACCAGCAGAGCCACGGCGAGCGGGCCGAGCCCCGAGGGTGTCCCGCCGAAGGTCAGGATAACGAACACGAGGACAAAGGTGCCGATGATCTCCGTGATGAGGTTCCAAGGCGTGGAGCGGATCGCCGGTCCGGTGGAGAAGACTGCCAGCTGGCTGGCGGGCTCCGCATCCGAAGCGTCGAAGTGCTGCTTGTAGGCCAGCCACATGACCACGGCGCCGAGGAAGGCACCGAGCAGTTCACCGCCGAAGTAGGTAAGGGTGGAGGCGAAGTCGACGGGCACGCCGGGCGCGTATTCCGTCTTGCCGTTGAGCAGCAGGCCGAAGGTCACGGCGGGGTTCAGGTGCGCCCCGGACATCGCGGCAACGTAGACACCGGAGAAGACGGCAATGCCCCATCCCCAAGTGACCATCAGGAACCCGCCGTTGTTGCCCTTGGTGCCTTTGAGTGCAACGTTTGCCACAACGCCGCAACCCAGCAGGGTCAGCATTGCGGTGCCGAATACTTCGGACAGGAAAACTATTCCAAGAGACATCTTTGACTCCTCTATTTTCTGTTGTCAGCCCCTCGCGAGTTTGAGGGGCCGTTGGGCCGGCGGCGCCGCGTTGGCGCCGCCGGCCGGCAACTGCGCCAGTGCCCCAGAGGGTACCACGCAGTCCTTGGGGCCGGACGTCCCCCGTCCGGCCCCTGATTTCTAGGAGACCAGGCTGTGGACCTGGACGCCGTGGAATCGCTTGAGCACCTCCTGAGCGTGGCTGATCTCGGAGGTCTGTGTAGCCGCGTCCCAGCCCAGCGGGCCGGCGAGGATTCCGGCAACTTCGTTCAGCAGTTCCCCGGTCACGAGTCCCCGGAAAGCGAGGGACGTGCGGCGGACCAGGACGTCGATCAGGTGCCCGATCTGCTCGTTCCGGGCCATGAACTCCAGCTCGCGCACGCTGAGCTCGCGGGTGGAGTGCAGGAGGCGGTCCGGCTCGGAGCCGGGTGCGTCGAGGAAGCTGATGACTTCCTCGGCGCGCGTGCCGTAGCGGGTCAGGAGCCCGGCCGTGCGGTCCGCGTCGCGTCCGTTGGCCATGTGTGCCTTGATCCAGCGCTGCACGCCGTCCTCGCTGTCCGGGAAGCCGGCTCCGCCGCCGATGGCGAGTTTGCCGGTGGAGACTTTCCGCTCCATGCCGAGTTCGGCCAGGACGTCGTTGCTGAGGTGTTCGGCGAGGGCGCGGAACGTGGTCCACTTGCCGCCCACCAGGCTGAGGACGACGGCCCCGTCTGCTGCGCCGGCGCGGCGTTCGATCCGGTAGTCGCGGCTGACGAAGCCCGGCTGGGTGGCGTCGTGCTTCGGCAGCGGACGCACACCGGAGAAGGTGTAGACAATCTGCCCGCGGTCCACGCTGATGTCCGGGAAGACGTGCCCGATCAGGTCGAAGAAGTAGTCGATCTCCGATTCGGTGCAGACGGCGTCTTCAGCCATGTCGGCGTCGACGTCGGTGGTACCCACCAGGACCCGGTCCCCCATCGGATAAATCAGGACGATCCGGCCGTCGGTGTGTTCGAAGAAGATCTCGCGGCCGTTGCAGGCGGCGAGCAGTTCGGGGTGGTCCAGCACGATGTGTGAGCCCTTGGTGCCGCCCATAAAGGACGACGCCGCGCCCATCGCCTGGTTCGTGAGGTCAACCCACGCGCCGGTGGTGTTGACGATGACGTCCGCGGTGAAGTCGAACAGTTCCCCGGTGAGCTCATCGCGGAGCTGCACGGTGCTGCCGGTGCGGCCCGGGCCTGCACTGTCGCGGACTGAGACCAGAGAGAGGTAGTTGCTGGCGCGCGCGTCGCTGGCTCCGGCGGCACCGGCCTTCTCGCCGTCCTGCAGGACGTCGAGGGTGAGCCGTTCCGGGTTGTGCACGGAGGCGTCAAAGTAGGTGGCGGTGTATTTGATGCCCGGGTGCAGGCGGGGCAGCTCGGCGAGGGCACTCTTGCGGCCGCGGAACTGGTGGCGGGGCACGGTGCCGCCGTCGCGGGAGAAGAAGTCGTACATGCTGAGCCCGAGCTTGATGAGGAAGGCTCCGCGTTCCTTGGGCTTGCCCTGCTGCTTGTGGGTCAGGAACCGCAGCGGCGCGGCGAGGACGCCGGAGAAGGTGCTGAAGATGGGGATGGTGGTCTGCAGCGGCTTGACGTAGTGCGGCGCGATGCGCAGGAGCCGGTTGCGTTCGACCACCGATTCCTGGACCAGGCGGAACTCGCCGTTTTCGAGGTACCGGATGCCGCCGTGGATCATGTGCGAGGAGGCGCCGCTGGCGCCCTGGCAGTAGTCGCCGCGCTCGACGAGGGCGACGTCAACGCCCTGCAGCGCGAGGTCCCGGAACGTGCCCACTCCGTTGATGCCGCCGCCGATAATCAGCACCTGTGCGTGCGGCCGCTGCCGCAGACCCTGCACCGATGCGCGCTCGCCGGCCGATGCCTGGTTGCGGGCTGAATCCTTCTGTCCCAAGAACTGCTCCTTTGGGTCTTGTTTTTGTGCGGCGCGCCCCGTGGCGCGGCGCCGTTCATCACTATTGTTTGGAGTAATGGAAAATGGAGTCAAGCACTATGCACAAACGTGCAGAACGGAAATGGGATGACACCCTCACGCCACTCCGACGCCCTCCGGGCGGCCCAGTTGTATTACCTGCAGGACCTGACCATGGACGCGATCGCGCGCGAGCTCCGGACCTCCCGGTCCACCGTCTCGCGGCTGCTGTCCTCCGCCCGGGAATCGGGGCTGGTCCAGATCCAGATCCGGAGCCCGCTGGACACGGGCCCCGAACTCGCGAGCATGATCCGCGCCGAATACAAGGTGGATGTGCACGTCGTTCCGGTGGTTGACACCCTGAATGAGGCAGAGACGCTGGACCGCGTGGCCATGCAGGCAGCACGCACCATCGGGCCGCTGGTGGACTCGAACGCCATCATCGGCGTCGCGTGGGGGTCCACCCTGAGCGCCGTGAGCCGGCACCTGACCCGGAAGATCACCCATGACAGCGTGATCGTCCAGCTCAACGGCGCCGGCAACATGCAGACCACGGGCATCACGTATGCCTCCGACATCATGCGGCGCTTCGGCAGCGCCTACGGCGCGCGGGTGGAACAGTTCCCCGTCCCGGCCTTCTTCGACCACGCGGCGACCAAAAGAGCGATGTGGAATGAGCGCAGTGTGCAACGGATCCTCGAGCTGCAGTCGCGCATGAGCATTGCGATTTTCGGCGTCGGGTCGGTCGACGCCGACTACCCCAGCCATGTCTACGCCGGCGGTTACCTCGATGAGGACGACCTGGCCATATTGGCCACCTCCGACGTTGTGGGCGACGTGGCCACCGTGTTCTTCCGCGCAGACGGCTCCTCGGACGGCATCACCCTGAACGAACGTTCCACCGGCCCTGACCTCGCCCAGCTGCGCCAGGTGCGGCGGAGGATCTGCGTGGTGTCCGGCGCCTCGAAGATCAACGGCCTGCGCGGTGCCCTCGCCGCGGGGCTGGCCACCGACCTGATCCTGGACGAGGCAAGCGCCCGCAGGCTTGTCAGCTTCGACGGCCTGGGCTGAACCGGCCTGCCGTGGGAAGCAGCGGCGCCGGAGTCGGTAAAGTCGAGGTATGAAACCCTCACTCCGGCTCAGCCTCAACAACGGTGTCCTGATCGACCAGCTGGGGTTCGGTCTCTATAAAGTGCCGCCGGAGGACGCCGCCGGACTGGTGGCCATGGCCCTCGAGGCCGGCTACCGCCACTTCGATACCGCCGCCATGTACGGGAACGAGACGGGCGTCGGCCGGGGCATCGGCACCCTCTCGGGTTCTTCTAGCCGCGACGGCGCCCGCGGCGGGTCCGGCGAGGCCTTCCCGCCGCTGTCGCGCGAGGACCTGTTCGTGACCACCAAGCTCTGGAACGACAGCCAGGGCTATGACGCCACCCTGCGCGCTTTCGACACCTCCATGGCCAACCTGGGCCTCGAGTACGTGGACCTGTACCTGATCCACTGGCCCTGCCCGCAGCGCGGCCTCTACGCCGAAAGCTACCGTGCGATGGAGACGCTGTACCGCGAGGGCAGGGCCCGCGCCATCGGCGTCTCCAACTTCCAGCCGGCCCACCTGGACCGCCTGCTGCAGACGGCCGAAGTGGTCCCGGCCGTCAACCAGATAGAACTGCACCCCTGGCTGCAGCAGGAGGAGCTGCGCGCCGTGCACCGCGAACTCGGCATCACCACTGAGGCGTGGAGCCCGCTGGGCCGGGGCCAGGTCCTGCAGGACCAGGTGGTGCTGGACCTGGCCGCCGCGCACGCCGTCACCGCGGCGCAGATCATCCTCCGCTGGCACGTCCAGCTCGGCCACGTCGCCATCCCCAAGGCGAGCTCCCACGACCGGATCCGCGACAACCTGGACGTCTTCGGGTTCAGCCTCGACGACGCGGCCATGGCGGCCATGGCCGGCCTGGAACGTGGCGTCCGCACCGGGTCCCACCCGGACTCCGTCAACTAGCGCCTCCCGACAACCATCGAGAAGACCAGGACATACCGAATGGAATCCGTGGACACCGAGTCCTCCCCCGCCGCCCTGTTCAGCGACGACCTGGAAGGCCGCACCCATGCTGACACGGTGGTCCTCGACGGCACCACGGTGGCGTACTGGCGGTACGAGCCTGTCCGGGTGACGCCCGAGACCCGGACCATCCTGGTGGTCCACGGCTTCCGCGGCGACCACCACGGCCTGCTCCGCGTGGCCGACCAGCTGCCCGAGATGCGGCTCATCATGCCCGACCTTCCCGGATTCGGCAGCTCGTCCGCCTTTGCAGCCGCCGAACACAGCGTGGAGAACTACGGCCGGTTCATCTCGGACTTCATGGCCGCCCTGGGCCTCGGCCCGGACACGGTCCTGCTGGGTCACTCCTTCGGCTCGATCGTCGCAAGCCACTACGTGGCGGCCCACCCCGGAGCCGTTGCCGAGCTGATCCTGGTCAACCCGATCGCCGCGCCCGCCCTCGAGGGGCCCAAGGGGCTTATGACCAAACTCGCCGTGCTGTACTACGAGGCCGCGGCGCGCCTGCCCCGCCGGCTGGGACAGGGCCTCCTGCGCAGCCAGCTGATTGTCCGGATCATGAGCGAGACGATGGCGAAGACCCGGAACAAGGAGCTGCGCCGCTTTGTCCACGCCCAGCACAGCGCCTACTTCTCCGCCTTCGCGGACCGGGAAAGCCTGCTTCAGGCGTTCAAGGCCTCGGTGGGCGGCAACGTGGCGGAAGTCGCCGGCAGCCTTACCCTCCCCGTGCTGCTGATCGCCGGGGAAAAGGACGAGATCGCGACGTTGCCGGACCAGCACACGCTGCTGGCCCTGCTGCCGGACGCGCACCTGGACGTCATTCCCGGCGTCGGCCATCTGATCCACTACGAGACCCCGGAACCCGCCGCGGGTTTCATCCGCCGCTTCCTGAAGGACCACTCCGCGTGAAAATCCTCATCGACGCCCGCTTCACCCGTTTGGACCACCATGACGGCATCAGCCGCTACGGCGCCAGCCTGATCGCGGCCACGGCCAAAATCGCCGACGTCTCCATGCTGATCAGCGACGTCCGCCAGCTGGCCCTGCTCCCGGATGTGCCCTACACCCTGGTCAACAGCCCGCTGTCCCCGGCCGAGCTGTTCGTGGCCGGCAAAATCAACAAGCTCGGCGCCGACGTGGTGGTGTGCCCCATGCAGACCATGGGCAGCTGGGGCCGGAAGTACGCCCTGGTGCTCACCCTGCACGACCTGATCTACTACGAGCACCCGGCGCCGCCCGGCTTCCTGCCCGCCCCGGTCCGGGTCCTGTGGCGGCTGTACCACAAGGCGTTCTGGCCGCAGCGCCTCCTGCTGAACCGGGCCGACGTCGTCGCCACCATCAGCTCCACAACGGCCGCACTGATGTCGAAGTACCGGCTCACCCGGCGTCCCGTCAGGATTGTGGGCAATGCCCCGCAGCACGGCCACACCCCGCGGGATCCGGGCGCCGGAGCGGACAAGACCCTGCTGTATATGGGCTCCTTTATGCCGTACAAGAACGTAGAGACCATGATCCGGGGCATGGCGGAGCTTCCGGACATGAGCCTGCACCTGCTCAGCCGGATCACCCCCGAGCGCCGGGCCGAACTTGAGGCCCTGGCCCCAGCCGGCGCGGACATCGTGTTCCACAACGGCGTGACGGACGCCGAGTACGAGGCCCTGCTGGGGCGCACCACGGCCCTGATCAGCCTGTCCAAGGCCGAGGGCTACGGCCTGCCGCTGGTCGAGGCGATGTCGCACGGCACCCCGGTGATCGCCAGCGACATCCCGATCTTCCGCGAAGTGGGCGGCGACGCCGTCAGCTACGTCCACCCGGACTCGCCCGCGGAATTCGCCGCCGCCGTCCGGAAACTCGAGGACCCGGATTTGTGGAAGGCCCGCTCCCGCCGTTCGGTCGAACGCGCTGCCGACTTCAGCTGGGACGACTCGGCGCGCAGGCTGGTTGAGGCCGCCGAGGAGGCGGTGGCGCTCCGTGCCCGCCGGGGCCGCCAGGGTTTGTCCGCCTAGTGCACGTCCACCAAGGGCACCGCGCCTAGAGCACGTCCACGCCGTCGAGCCGCAGCTGCACCGGCTGGTCGGCGCGTTTGGCGGCGGCAGCGGCTCTGACCGCCCGCAGCACTTTGGTGACGTCCGCGGCCTGGGCGTACGGGATGAACAGGAGCGTGCGGACATCCTCGGCGGCGGCCGCTCCGGGTTTCGGCGGGGCCCCGCCGGGCCCGGCGGCCAGGACCAGCGGTGCCGGCCCTGCGGTCCGTAGCACGATTCCGCGGGGTTCCAGTTGCTGTTCCACCGCTGTGCTGAAATGCCCGACGGCGGTCCGGCCGCCGGTGATGGAGGCGACCCGGACGGCCGGAGGCAGCTGCAGCTCCCGGCGGAGGGCCAGTTCCCGCTGGGCGTAGCCGGAGGCGTCCCAGCGGAGCAGGGCCCCGACCCCGGCGGCGTCGTCCGCGGTGATGACCACCAGGCCGCCGTCAGCGGCGGGCCGGACCAGGGCCGCGGCGTTGAACCAGCGGCGGACGGCGTCCTCCCCCGCCCGCAGGTTTTCCCGCCGCAGCAGTGAATCGCCGTCGAGCAGGAGCGCCGCGGCGTACCCTCCGGGGGCCACCGGTTCGGCGCCGACCGTGGCCACCACCAGCGCCGGGGTGTCCGGAACCGTGGCCAGCACCCGGTCCCCGGACGAGGTGACCACCGGTTTGCCCGGGAAGGCGCGGCCCAGCTCTTCGGCGGTGCGCAGCGCACCCGTGGCACCGCGCCGGAGCCGGACGCCGTTGCAGGTGGCGCAGCGCCAGGCGGGGGCCGGCGTCGAACACCAGCGGCATTGCGGCACGGCGGAACTTCCGCTGGCCCCGGCGACGGCCAGCGGGCCGCTGCAGGCGGTGCAGCGCGCCGGTTCACGGCAGTTCTCGCAGGCGAGGGACGGCGCGTAGCCGGCCCGCGCCACCTGGACCAGGACCGGTCCGCGCTCCAGTCCGTCCTTGGCGGCGCGCCAGGCGGCACCCGGCAGCCGGGCGATCCGGGCCAGCGGGTCATGCTCCAGCTCGTAGCTGTCGGCGGTGTTGAGCACCCGCGGCACGGCCCGGCGGACGGCGGGGCGGTCAGCCTCCACCGGGAGCGCCCACCCTGCCTCGACCAGACGCTGGGTTTCGGTGCTCCGGGTGTGGGCGGCCAGCAGGCAGGCGGCGCCCTCCTGCTCGGCGCGCAGCAGCAGCACCTCGCGGGAATGGGCGTAGGGTGCGCGCTGCTCGATGTGGAGGTCGTCGCCGTCGTCCCAGCAGACCACCAGCCCCAGGTTCTGGACCGGCGCGTAGGCGGCGGAGCGGGTGCCGACGGCCACCCCGGCGGCGCCGCTGAGGACCCGGAGGAAACTGCGGTAGCGGGGGGTCTGGCCGTCGTCGGCCGTCAGCCGGGCGACGTCCCCGGCGGGCAGGAGGTGCAGCAGCGCCTCCTCCACCCGGTCGAGGTCGCGGTAGTCGGGGACCACCACGACGGCGCCCCGGCCGGACAGGCGCACGGCCGCCACGGCCTCGGCAACCAGCCGGGGCCAGCTCCCCGGACCATATCCTTGGAGCGCGCTGAGCACGGCGCGGGGAGACTCCCCCGCGCCGAGGTGGCGCAGGAACGCCGGGCCGTTGCGGTAGGTGGACCAGGCGGAGGCTCCGAGGCCGGCAGGAGCCGTCCCGGCCCCGCCGCCGCCCCCGTCGTCGGCAAGAAGCGCCGGATCCAGGACGCCGTCCGGGGCCAGGTCCTTTTCGAGCTTCGCCATCCGGGGAGGCACGGCGACGCGGAGAACATCGCTGACCGTGCCGGCGTACCGTGCCGCGACGCGTCCGGCCAGTTCGGCGACCGGCGGCACCAGCACCGGGACGGCAGAGACCACTTTGTGCAGCGGGACCAGCGGATGCCCGGCGTCGGATTCCGCCACCCGTTCCAGGAGATAGCCGGAAAGGTCCTGCCCGTTGAACTTCACTTTGACCCGGACGCCCGGCTGCGCGGAGGTATCCAGCGCGGCGGGCACGCTGTAGTCGAAGGGCCGGTCAAGGTGCGGAAGGGAGGACTCGATCAGCACCCGGGCCACGGGCAGGTGCGGGGCCAGGGCCGGACCGGACGCCGGGGCGGCGGGAGCCGGAAGGCCGTGGAGCAGGGAGAGCTGCTGGGGTCCGCCGGACACACCGCCTGCAGGCTGAGGATCCACGGCTGGCCCCTCCTCTCACACTCGATCGGTCCGACAACGTCCTAGTGGCCAAGGCCAGGAAGGCAACTGGCCCAGCAGCCAAGAATCTTCAGCCAGAAACCCCAGTAGCCAAAAACCCCAGTAGCCAGGCCCCGTCATGGCGGCCTGGCTACAGCAGATCACACGGCACTGACAATTCCGCGTCTGTGGGCTGCCGGCACGGGCAGATACCGGCAACGACGCGTGCCAGCTGCCGGCGCGGGATCAGGCGTTGAAGAAGGCCTTGAGTTGATCCACCCGGTCCAGCCGCTCCCACGTGAAGTCCGGCTCCTCGCGGCCGAAGTGCCCGTGCGCAGCGGTCTTGGCGTAGATCGGGCGCTTGAGGTCGAGGGCGTCGATGATGGCGCGGGGGCGCAGGTCGAAGATCTCGGCGATCGCGGCGCTGATCTGGGCCGGGTCCACGGTCTCGGTGCCGAAGGTCTCCACGTAGGTGCCCACCGGGCGGGCCTGGCCGATCGCGTAGGCGATCTGGATTTCGGCGCGCTTCGCCAGTCCTGCGGCCACAACGTTCTTAGCCACCCAGCGCATCGCGTACGCGGCCGAGCGGTCCACCTTGGACGGATCCTTGCCGGAGAAGGCGCCGCCGCCGTGGCGGGCCATGCCGCCGTAGGTGTCGACGATGATCTTGCGCCCGGTGAGGCCTGCGTCGCCCACCGGACCGCCGATCACGAAGGCGCCGGCGGGGTTCAGGATGTTCCGGGTCCGGGAGGTGTCCAGGTTGGACATTGCCAGCACCGGGTCCACCACGTGGGTGGCGAGGTCGGCGCGGAGCTGGTCCAGGCTGGCGCCTTCGGCGTGCTGGCTGGAGATGACCACGGTCTCGACCGAGACGGGCCGGTCGCCGTCGTAGCCGACGGTGACCTGGGTTTTGCCGTCGGGGCGCAGGTAGGCGAGCTCGCCGTTTTTGCGGACTTCGGTGAGCCGCTCCGAGAGGCGGTGCGCGAGCCAGATCGGCACCGGCATGTAGGAGGGCGTCTCGTCGCTGGCGTAGCCGAACATCAGGCCCTGGTCGCCGGCGCCCTGGAGGTCGTAGTCGTCCTCCTGGCGGCCTTCGCGGGCCTCGAGGGAGTTGAAGACGCCGCCGGCGATGTCGTTGGACTGCTGGCCGATGGAGACCGACACGCCGCAGCGGGCGCCGTCGAAGCCGTTGGCCGAGGAGTCGTAGCCGATGCCGAGGATGGTTTCCCGGACGATCTGCGGGATTTCCACGTAGGCGTCGGTGGTGACCTCGCCGGCGACGTGGACCAGCCCGGTGGTGGCCAGCGTTTCCACGGCGACGCGGGACTCGGGGTCCTTGGCCAGGAGGGCGTCGAGGATCGCATCGCTGATCTGGTCGCAGATCTTGTCGGGGTGTCCTTCGGTCACCGACTCGGACGTGAAGAGCCGGAGCGAGGCGGGCGTGGACCCGTGGAAGTCAGGGATGTGCAGCGGTAAAGTCACTCAACTACCTTACTGGTTGGAAAACGGACGTCCGGGGGCGTGTGTCCCTGTGCTAAGGAGACGTTGCTGACACCGGTTTCAGGCTGGCGGGACAACGCGGCTCAGCTCGGCGCTGATGCGGTCAATCACGGCAGCCGCGACGTCGGATTTGGAACCCGACGCCTCTTGGGGTTCGGAGCCGGCGCGCGAAAGGATGACTACGGAGTTGGTGTCCTCGCCGAAGACCCTGTCCTGGCCCACGTGGTTCACCACCAGAAGGTCACATGCCTTGCGGCGCAGCTTGGCCATGGCGTAGTCCAGCACGTCGCCGTCGGCGTCGCCGGTTTCCGCCGCGAACCCGACAATGAGCTGGTCGCGGGAGGCCGCGTCGCGGACTTCGACGAGTTCCCGCAGGATATCCGGGTTCCGGACCAGCGTGATGACGGGATCGGCGACGTCGTCGCGCTTCTTGATCTTGGTGCCGGCAACATCGGCGGGGCGGAAGTCGGCGACGGCGGCGGCCATGATGATGACGTCCGAATCGGCGGCGGCATGCAGGGCCGCGGCGCGGAGCTCGAGGGCGGTCTCCACCTTTGTCGTCTCAACGCCGGCCGGCGGCGGGACGTCCATATGGGCGGCCAGGAGCCGGACGCGGGCGCCGGCGTCGCGGGCCGCGGCGGCCAGCGCCACACCCTGTTTTCCGGAGGAACGGTTCCCGAGGAACCGGACGGGATCCAGCGGTTCGCGGGTGCCGCCGGCGCTGATGGTGACGGTGAGCCCGGCCAGCGGGCGGGCCGACGGCGGCGCAACGGGCTCCTCGTTCGTGCCGGGCTGCGGGACCGTCGTGGGCGCGGCCGGAGCACCAGCGAGGGCCAGGGCCGCTGCGAAAATGGCTTCGGGGTCGGGCAGCCGGCCGGGGCCAGTATCGGAGCCGGTCAGCCGGCCGGAGGCGGGCTCCAGCACGGTAACACCCCGGCTGCGGAGCGTCTCAACGTTGGCCTGCGTGGCCGCGTGCTGCCACATTTCGGTGTGCATGGCCGGAGCCATCAGCACCGGGCAGCTGCCGGCCATAAGCAGCGTGTTGGTCAGCAGGTCGTTCGCCTGGCCCGCGGCGGCCCGCGCCCGCAGGTCCGCCGTGGCGGGCGCCACCACAATCAGGTCGGCCTCGTGGCCCAGCCGGACGTGGTTGACGGTGTGCACGTCGTCGAAGACGCTGTTGCTGACCGGGTGCCCGGACAGCGCTTCCCACGTGGCGACGCCCACGAACCGGGTCGCGGCCTCCGTGGGGATGACGGTGACGTCATGGCCGGCTTCAGTAAAAAGCCGGAGGAGCGACGCCACCTTGTAGGCGGCTATCCCTCCCCCGACTCCGAGGATTATGCGCACGTTATCCGCCCGAGTCTGCGGAATTACTCGGCAGGTTCGATCGGGGTGGAAACGAGCTTGCCTTCGTTGATCTCGCGCAGGGCGATGGAGAGGGACTTCTCGTTGAGCTTGGTGTCGACCAGCGGGCCGACGTACTCGAACAGGCCCTCGTGCAGCTGCGCGTAGTAGGCGTTGATCTGACGTGCGCGCTTGGCGCCGAAAATCACCAGTCCGTACTTCGAGTCGGCAGCCTTCAGCAGTTCGTCGATCGGCGGGTTGATGATGCCTTCAAGGTTCGTGGACACGAATTCTCCAAATTTTAGCGGGCTGATGGCGTTCCGCGCCTAGCGCGGGTGGGGGGTCAGCCCCATGAGTGAAACAAGCTCGTCTGCTGCCCGGCGAACGTCATCATTGATAACGGTGTGATCGAACTCCGGTTCAGCAGCTAGCTCTACTTTACCGGTTTCCAGCCGCCGCTGCTGTTCCTCGGCGCTTTCCGTGCCGCGGCCCACCAGCCGGCGCACCAATTCGTCCCAGCTGGGCGGGGCCAGGAACACGAACTGTGCGTCCGGAACGGCCTCCCGGACCTGGCGTGCTCCCTGCAGATCGATCTCCAACAGCACCGGGCGGCCCTCGGCGATCGCCTGGTTCACCGTGCTCTTGAGGGTGCCGTACGTGTTCTGTCCGTGCACCACGGCCCACTCAAGGAGTTCGCCCGCTGCGATCAAGGATTCGAACTCCTCCTTCGACTTGAAGAAGTAGTGCACCCCGTCGATTTCGCCGGGCCGGGGAGCCCGTGTGGTGGCCGAAACGGACAGCCATACCTCGGGGTAGTTGTCCCTGATGTAGGTGGACACGGTGCCTTTACCAACAGCCGTCGGGCCGGCGAGGACTGTCAGTCCGGGTTTCTTGCTCACGTATTCCTTTGGGCGGGATTGAAGTCAGCGCGGCGGACCGGGCTGTTTGTCTTTTATAAAATCTACCAGCGCGCGGCGCTGGTGGATTCCCAGGCCGCGGACTCGGCGCGACGCCGCGATGCCGAGCTGTTCCATGATGGCCGCGGCACGCACCCGCCCGATCCCGGGCAGCGCCTCAAGAAGCTCCACGATTCGCATCCGGGCGATCGCATCGTCGGTGTCCCCGGAACTGAGGAGTTCGTCGATGGACAGCTCTCCGGTCTTGAGCCTGTCTTTGGCTGCGGCCCGGGTGGTCCTGGCGGCGGCGGCCTTGCCCAAGGCGTCGGCACGCTCCTGCGGTGTGAGGGGTCGCAGACTCACTGAATGCCTCCCTGCATTGTCGGACGGACCGCGCAAACGGTCCGGCCCTGCGGGCGGGACCTCCCCAGCCGGCGCCGCGGACTTGTCCTGAACCTACCGTCTGGAGACAGAAGAAATCAATGGACGTTTGCCCCGGCCCCAGCTTGTCCCAAGGTCAGGCAGCGCGCAGCTCCTCGAGGGTCCGCTGCGCGGCGTCCCGCAGTGTTCTCACCCGTATGCCACAAATGGCCGGGAAAGCCTTCCCCGCTGCACCCGTTCACCACGAATGGCCGCCTTGACCGCCCCGATAGCGGCCATTCGTGGCAAATCGGCGACCCCGAATGAGACGACGGCTGCCCGACGCGCGGCCACATCTGAGGTCGGACCCGCAGCATCCGTTCGCCACGGCTGGCCGGCAAGACCTCCAGATATCCCCGGCTGCATCGATTCACCACGAATGGCCGCCTTGACCGCCCCGATAGCGGCCATTCGTGGCAAATCGGCGACCAGACCAGGAAATCGCCGCGGCGGCGCCTAGGCCGCGCGCAGCTCCTCGAGGGTCCGCTGCGCGGCGTCCCGCAGCGCCTGGACCTGCGGGCCGGCGCCGAGGATGTCGCGGCTGGACGTGCCCAGCACCTGGCCGTACGCGCTGCCGAAGGTGCGGCGCAGGTCCGCGGCCGTGGCGCCCTGCGCACCGAGGCCGGGAGCCAGGATGGGGCCGCACACCGCGGCCAGGTCCAGGCCAAGGTCGGTCAGTGCCGGGCCGACCGTCGCGCCGACAACGAGGCCGGTTGAACCGAGCTCCCCGCCCTGCGCCACGCCGTATCGCCGGTTTTCCGCCGCGGCGGCCTGGACGATCCGGCGGGCCACCGAGTCCGCGCCGCCCACGTGCTGGACGGAGGCACCCTCCGGGTTGGACGTCAGCGCCAGGACAAACACGCCGCGGCCGGTCTGCGCCGCGAGGTCCAGGGCCGGGCGGAGCGATTCGAAGCCGAGGTACGGGCTCAGCGTGACCGAGTCCGCGGCTAGCGCGGAACCGTCCCGCAGCCAGGCGTCGGCGTAAGCGGCCATGGTGGAGCCGATGTCGCCGCGCTTGGCGTCGGCGATGGTCAGCACCGCAGCCTCGGCCGCTGCGGCGAGGGTGCGCTCCAGGACCGCCATCCCCGCCGAGCCGTGCCGCTCGTACAGTGCCACCTGCGGCTTTACCGCGGCAGCGAGCGGTGCCACGGCGTCCAGGACGGTGAGCGAGAAACGCTCCAGCCCGGCGACGTCGTCGTTCAGCCCCCAGCCGGCCATCAGGGCCGGGTGCGGGTCAATGCCGACGCAGAGCGGGCCGCGCTCCGCCATGGCCCGGCCGAGCCGGGAGCCGAAGGACTCCCGGCCGGCCGTTGCTGCCTTGTCCGCCTCAGGCATTCTGCGGGACCCCGGCTGCGGCCTGGGCTGCGTTCTGCGACGCCGCCAGTGAGGCGGCGTGCTCCTGCAGGCTGGTCACGGACCACTCGTAGGTGCGCTGCGCCTCAATAGCCTGGACCGCGGCGTTGAACTCGGCCACCGTGGTGATGCACGGGACGCCGATCGACGTCGCTGCGGCACGCAGTTCGTACCCGTCGCTGCGGGCCTCGCCGCCCGAGGGGGTGTTGAAGACCATGTCGATCTCGCCGGCGACGATGAGGTCCGCGATGGTGCCCTCGCCTTCGGCGCTGGAGCCTTCCGCGACCTTCCGGACCGGGGTGGCCTGGATGCCGTTGCGGCGCAGGACGTCCGCCGTGCCGCCGGTGGAAACGATCTCGAAGCCGAGGTCCGAGAGACGCTTCACGCCCATGATGACCGAGCGCTTGTCCCGGTTGGCCACGGAGACGAAGATCTTGCCCTCGGTGGGCAGCGCGTTGTTCGCCGCGGCCTGGCTCTTGGCGAAGGCGGTGTCGAAGTGCTTGTCGATGCCCATGACCTCACCGGTGGAGCGCATTTCGGGCCCGAGCAGCGAATCCACCACCTTGCCCTCCATCGTGCGGAAGCGGCTGAACGGCAGCACGGCTTCCTTGACGGAGACCGGGGCGTCCAGCGGCAGCGTGGAGCCGTCGCCGGTTTCCGGCAGCATCTTGTAGGCGCTGCGCAGCTGGTTGATGGTGACGCCGGTGCCGATCAGGGCAGCGGCCTTCGCCATCTGCACGCCGGTCGCCTTGGAAACGAACGGCACGGTGCGGGAGGCGCGCGGGTTGGCTTCCAGGACGTAGAGCACGTCCGAGGCGAGGGCGAACTGGATGTTGATCAGGCCACGGACGCCCACGCCCTCGGCGATCGCCAGGGTGGCGGCGCGGACCCGCTCCAGCACGTTGTTGCCCAGGGTGATGGGCGGCAGCACGCAGGCGGAGTCGCCGGAGTGGATGCCGGCTTCCTCGATGTGCTCCATGATGCCGCCGAGGTACATCTCGGTGCCGTCGTACAGGGCGTCGACGTCGATTTCGACGGCGTCCTCGAGGAAGCGGTCAATCAGCACCGGGTGGTCCGGCGTGATTTCCGTGGCGTTGGCGATGTAGCGCGAGAGGTTCGGCTCGTCGTAGACGATCTCCATGCCGCGGCCGCCGAGCACGTACGAGGGGCGGACCAGCACGGGGTAGCCGATTTCGTCGGCAATCTTCTTGGCGTCGTCGAAGGACACGGCGGTGCCGTTCTTCGGCGAAATGAGCCCGCCCTTGTCGAGGACCCGGGAGAAGGCGCCGCGGTGCTCGGCGAGGTCGATCGCTTCCGGGGAGGTGCCGAGGATCGGCACGCCGGCGTCGGCGAGCTGCTGGGCGAGCTTGAGCGGGGTCTGGCCGCCGAGCTGGACGAACACGCCCATCACGCCGCCGGTGCGTTCCTCGGCCGCGATGACTTCCAGCACGTCCTCGAGCGTGAGCGGCTCGAAGTACAGCCGGGTGGAGATGTCATAGTCGGTGGAGACGGTCTCGGGGTTGCAGTTGACCATCACGGTCTCGTACCCGGCCTTGCGCAGCGCCATGGAGGCGTGCACGCAGGAGTAGTCGAACTCGATGCCCTGGCCGATCCGGTTCGGGCCGGAGCCGAGGATGAGGATGGACGGTTTGGCGTGCAGCGCCACCTCGTCCTCCTCGTCGTAGGAGGAGTAGTGGTAGGGGGTGTACGCGGCGAATTCGGCCGCGCAGGTGTCCACGGTCTTGTAGACCGGGCGGATGCCGAGGGCCTGCCGGACGCCGCGGACCACGTCCTCGGAGTTGTGCGTCAGGGCGCCGATCTGCTCGTCCGAGAAGCCGTGGCGCTTGGCGCGGGTCAGCATCTCCGGCGTCAGGGCGGCGGCCCGGCGGATTTCCGCCGAGATCTCGTTCAGCAGCTGCAGCTGGTCCAGGTACCAGGGGTCGATCTTGGTCGCCTCGAAGAGCTGCTCCACGGTGGCGCCGCCCAGAAGGGCGCGCTGGACCTGGTGCAGGCGCTCCGTGGTGGGGCGCTTGGCCTTTTCGATCAGCTCGGCCACTTCCCATTCCGGAACGTGGCTGAAGTCGAGCTGGGAGCCCTTCTGCTCGAGGGAGCGGAGGGCCTTCTGCAGGGCCTCGGTGAAGTTGCGGCCCATGGCCATGGCCTCGCCCACCGACTTCATGGTGGTGGTCAGCGTCGGGTCCGCCGCGGGGAACTTCTCGAAGGCGAAGCGCGGGACCTTCACGACGACGTAGTCCAGGGTCGGCTCGAAAGAGGCCGGCGTCTTCTGGGTGATGTCGTTCGGGATCTCGTCCAGGGTGTAGCCGAGTGAGAGCTTCGTGGCGATCTTGGCGATCGCGAAGCCGGTGGCCTTGGAGGCCAGCGCGGAGGAGCGGGAGACGCGCGGGTTCATCTCGATGACGACGACGCGTCCCGTGCTGGGCTCGACGGCGAACTGGATGTTGCAGCCGCCGGTGTCGACGCCGACTTCGCGGATGACGGCGATGGAGATGTCGCGCAGCCGCTGGTATTCGCGGTCCGTGAGGGTCAGGGCGGGGGCAACGGTGATCGAGTCGCCGGTGTGCACGCCAACAGGGTCGAAGTTCTCGATGGAGCAGACCACCACGACGTTGTCGTTCTTGTCCCGCATCATCTCGAGCTCGTACTCCTTCCAGCCCAGGATGCTCTCTTCGAGCAGCACCTCGGACGTGGGGCTGTACTGCAGGCCCTGGCCCACGATCCGGCGGAGGTCGGACTCGTCGTACGCCAGGCCGGAGCCGAGGCCGCCCATGGTGAAGGAGGGCCGGACCACCATCGGGTAGCCGAGGTCCTCGGCAGCGGCGAGGGCCTCATCGATGGTGTGGATGATGTGGCTGCGGGCGGATTCCGCGCCGCAGCGCTCCACGACGCCCTTGAACTTCTCGCGGTCCTCGCCGAGCTCGATCGCGGCGATGTTGGCCCCGATCAGTTCCACGTTGTACTTCTCCAGCACCCCGTTCTTGTCCAGCGCGATCGCGGTGTTCAGCGCGGTCTGCCCGCCCAGGGTGGGCAGGACGGCGTCCGGACGTTCCTTCGCGATGATCTTCTCGACCACCTCGGGGGTGATCGGCTCGATGTAGGTGGCGTCGGCGAACTCCGGATCGGTCATGATGGTGGCCGGGTTGGAGTTGACGAGGATGACCCGGAGGCCCTCCTCCTTGAGGACGCGCAGTGCCTGGGTGCCGGAGTAGTCGAATTCGGCTGCCTGGCCGATCACGATCGGGCCGGAACCGATGACCAGGACGCTCTTAAGGTCAGTTCTCTTGGGCATTACTTCTTGTCCTCAGTCTTGGATTCGGTGGAAGTCGTTGCAGCTGCTGCGCTCTTCGGGGCAGCGTCCGCCATCAGATCGATGAAGCGGTCGAAGAGGTAGGCGGCGTCGTGCGGGCCGGAGGCCGCCTCGGGGTGGTACTGGACCGAGAAGGCCGGGATGTCGAGGCAGGACAGGCCCTCGACGACGTCGTCGTTGAGGCTCACGTGGCTGACCTCAACACGGCCGAAGCGCTCCTCGGGGGCCTGCGTGGCACCCTCAAGCGGGGCGTCGACGGCGAAGCCGTGGTTCTGCGAGGTGATCTCCACCTTGCCGGTGCGGCGGTCCATCACGGGCTGGTTGATGCCGCGGTGGCCGTAGCGCAGCTTGTAGGTGCCGAAGCCCAGGGCGCGGCCCAGGATCTGGTTGCCGAAGCAGATGCCAAAGTACGGGATCTTCTCGTCCAGGACGGAGCGGAGCAGCTTGACCTGGTTGTCGGCGGTGGCGGGGTCGCCGGGGCCGTTGGACATAAAGAAGCCGTCCGGGTTGACCGCCTGGACGTCCGCCAGGGTGGCGGTGGCCGGGAGGACATGCACCCGGACGCCGCGCTCGGCGAACCGGATGGGGGTCATCCGCTTGATGCCCAGATCGATCGCGGCGATGGTGAACCGCGGTTCGCCGTCCCAGCCCCAGTCCTTGGGCTCCACGATGTAGGCCTCGTCCACGCTGACTTCCTCGGCCAGCCGCGAGCCCTCCATGGGGGCGCTCGCCAAGACCGCGTCCAGGAGCTCCTTGTCGGTGCCGACGGCGTCGCCGGAGAAGATCCCGGCGCGCATGGTCTTGTGTTCGCGCAGGTGGCGGGTGATGGCGCGGGTGTCCACGCCCTGGATGCCGACGACGCCCTGCTCGGCCAGCTCCTCGTCCAGGGAGCGCTCGGAGCGCCAGTTTGAGGGGCGCCGGGCGGCCTCGCGGACAATGTAGCCGGCCACCCAGATGCGCCGGGACTCGGCGTCGTCCTTGTTCACACCGGTGTTGCCGATGTGCGGGGCGGTCTGCACCACCAGCTGCCGGGCGTAGGAGGGGTCCGTGATGGTCTCCTGGTAGCCGGTCATGCCGGTCGCGAACACGGCCTCGCCGAGGGCGGTGCCGGTGGCGCCGTAGCTGGTCCCGCGGAAGATCCGGCCGTCCTCGAGGACGAGGACGGCGGGTTCCGGCGCTGCGGAGGCTGTTGCAGTTGCTGCGGTTGATGTCATGGGGTTCGGGTCCGTCACGTCGTTACTTTCCACTATCGGCATTGGCCTGGGGGGCCGCGGGGATCAAATCTTGCAGGGCGGTGAGGAGGGTGGCTTTGTCGCCGGCGTGCCGGGTGCGGAACCCGGAGTCCAGTTCACGGCTGCCCAGCATCCAGCTGAGCACCAAGAGGCCGTCCTTTTCGACGAACTTCCCGGCCATGCCGCTTTCCTGCCGCACCCCGGTGAGGCTGGCGGCCGGGATGAACACCGGCCCGGCGCCGGACCGGTCGAACAGCACACCCTCCGGGTGGACGCTGAGTTCGGCGTTGGTCCGGATGCCGAGGTTGTGCACGGCAATGCGGTCCAGCCAGTCACCGGCGGTGGTGGTGGCCACGTACTGGCCGTCCGCCACGGCCAGCGCGGCACCGAGCTCCGCGGGCATTTCCGGCAGGGGCTCGACGTCGGACTGGCGGCGCAGCCGGTTCCGCCAGCCGAGCCAGATGAGGACCAGCGCGACGGCGATGAGCACCAGGGTCAGGATGAGTGAGAGTTCCTTGACCATCAGAGGCTGCCAGCCGCTGCGGTGCCGGGCAGCTCCGGTGTTTCGGCAAGCCAGCGGTACGGGGTGTTGAGTTTGCCGTCCAGCACGGTGGGGTGGCCCTTGAAGAACGTTGCCACCACCTTGCCGGGGAGTTCCCGTCCGGCAAACGGAGAGTTGCGGCCCATGGTTGCCATCTTAGAAGGGTCCACGGTCCAGCGCGCAGCCGGGTCCACGAGTGTGACGTTTGCGGGTTCGCCGGCGTCGAGCCCGCGGCCCTGGTCGGCCACCCGGCCGATCGCGGCGGGGGCGGTGGACGTGACGCGGGCGAAGTCGGCCCAGCCCATCAGGCCGGTTTCGATCATGGTGTGCTGCACCACGGACAGCGCGGTCTCCAGCCCGGTCATGCCCATGGCCGCCTGGGCCCACTCGCATTCCTTGTGCTCGCTCGGGTGCGGGGCGTGGTCGGTGCCCACGACGTCGATGGTTCCGTCGGCCAGCGCGGCGCGCAGGGCCTGGACGTCGGCGTCGGTGCGCAGCGGCGGGTTGACCTTGTAAACGGGGTCGTAGCTGCGGGCAAGCTCGTCGGTGAGCCAGAGGTGGTGCGGCGTGACCTCGGCGGTGACGTTGACCCCGCGGGACTTGGCCCACCGGATGATCTCGACGGATCCGGCGGTGGAGACGTGGCAGACGTGGAGCCGGGAGCCGACGTGCTGGGCCAGGAGGACGTCGCGGGCGATGATGCTTTCCTCGGCGACGGCCGGCCAGCCGGTGAGGCCCAGGACGGCGGAGACGTCGCCCTCGTTCATCTGCGCGCCGGCGGTGAGGCGCGGTTCCTGCGCATGCTGGGCGACGACGCCGTCGAACGCCTTGACGTATTCCAGCGCGCGGCGCATCAGGACGGGATCGTGGACGCAGATGCCGTCGTCGGAGAAGACCCGGACGTGCGCGCGGGAATCGGCCATGGCGCCGAGTTCGGCGAGCTGCTCCCCCGCGAGGCCCACCGTCACGGCGCCCACCGGGCGGACGTCCACCCAGCCGGCTGTGCGGCCCAGGGTGAGGACCTGTTCGACGACGCCGGCGGTGTCAGCCACCGGGGTGCTGTTCGCCATGGCGTGCACGGCGGTGTAGCCGCCCAGGGCGGCGGCGCGGGTGCCGGTCTCGACCGTTTCGGCGTCCTCGCGGCCCGGTTCGCGCAGGTGTGTGTGGATGTCCACCATGCCGGGCAGGGCGACCAGCCCGGCGGCGTCAATTACTGTTGCGTTCCTCACTCTTGCGCCATCCGCGGACAGGTCCTGGCCGCGTTCGGCGATGATCCCGTCGCGGATGAGGAGGTCCTCGGGAGCCCCGCCGAGAATGGCGGCGCCGCGGATCAGGTAGGCGCCGGCGCCGGCGTCGTGGTGCTGTGATGCCATTAGTGGCTCTCCTTGGTGGCGTGGGCCGGGTTGGTCGCTGCGGAATGGGTGGAAGCGGTGTGGTGCGCCGGTTCGCGGGTGTCCCCGGAGAGCAGCAGGTAGAGGGCCGCCATGCGGATGGACACGCCGTTGCGGACCTGCGCCAGCACCGTGGACCGGGGCGAATCGGCGGCGGCGGAGGAGATTTCCAGGCCGCGGTTCATCGGCCCGGGGTGCATGATGATGGTGTCCTTGAAGCCCAGGCTGTCCAAGGCACGGAGCCGGTTGTCGTCGAAGCCCCAGCGGCGCGAGTATTCGCGGGTGGTGGGAAAGAACGAGGCGTTCATCCGCTCGCCCTGCACACGCAGCATCATCATCGCGTCGACGCCGCCGGCCAAGGTCTGGTCCAGATCGTAGCTGACCTTGCAGGGCCACTTCTCGACGCCGATCGGCAGCAGCGTGGGCGGGGCCACCAGGGTCACGTCGGCGCCGAGGGTGCGCAGGAGCCAGACGTTGGACCGGGCCACCCGGGAGTGCAGCACGTCCCCGGCAATCGCAACCCGCATGCCTTTGAGGTCGGCCCCCGCGGACGGGGTGCCGGCCAGCCGTGCCCAGTGGCGTCGCATGGTGAAGGCATCCAGGAGTGCCTGCGTGGGGTGTTCGTGGGTGCCGTCGCCGGCGTTGATGACGGCGGCGTCGATCCAGTCGGTATCGGCGAGCCGGTGCGGGGCGCCGGAGGCCCAGTGCCGGATCACGACGGCGTCGGCGCCCATCGCGGAGAGCGTCTGGGCCGTGTCCTTGAGGGATTCGCCCTTGGAGACGGAGGAGCCTTTTGCGGCGAAGTTGATGACGTCGGCGGAGAGCCGTTTGGCGGCGGCCTCGAAGGAGATCCGGGTGCGGGTGGAGTCCTCGAAGAACAGGTTGACCACCGTGCGGCCGCGGAGCGCGGGGAGCTTTTTGACTTCGCGCTCCCCCACGGCCGCCATTTCCTCGGCGGTGTCGAGGATGCGGATGGCGTTGGCCAGGCTCAGGTCCTCCGTGGACAGCAGGTGCCTCATGCTGTGGCCTCGATGACCACTTCGTTGACCGGGGTGCCGCCTGTTTCCCCGTCTCCGGCGGAGTCGGTTTCCTCGAGCCGGACCCGGACTTTTTCGGCCGAGGAGGTGGGGAGGTTCTTTCCGACGTGGTCCGCGCGGATGGGCAGCTCGCGGTGGCCGCGGTCGATCAGGACCGCGAGGCGGACGATGCGCGGGCGGCCGAGGTCGATCAGGGCGTCCAGGGCGGCCCGGATGGTGCGGCCGGAGTAGAGGACGTCGTCGATCAGGACCACGACTTTGTTGTCGATGCCGGTGCGCGGCAGCTGGGTGGGGTAGACCGGGCGGGTGCCCTGGTGGGAGAGATCGTCGCGGAACATGGTCACGTCGAGCTGGCCGACGATCGCGGCGGGGTCCACGGTGGGATCGGCGGCGGCAATCTTGGCGGCGAGCCGGACGGCGAGGGGGTAGCCCCGGCGCGGGATGCCCAACAGGACCAGGTCCTGGGAGCCCTTGTTGGACTCGAGAATCTCATGGGCGATACGAGTGAGTGCACGGTCGATGTCCGCCTGGCTGAGTACCACTCGGGTAAGAACAACCTTGGCCGGAACCGGTGCTTCTGGAACAGAAGTCAACGCTCGTCTCCCCTTTCCCCGCCTCACGGGACGGAATTAAAAAAGGATTGTTTGCCTTCCCAAATTACCACAGCGGGAATGGCGCCCTGCGGCGCGGGCATGCGTTTAAGCTCACACGGACATAGGCTCGGGACCATGACGATGAACGATCCGCGCCCGGGGCCGGGGCACCCCGGCTACTCCCCCGGCCACCAGCGGCCGCTGCCCCAGCAGGCGAATCCGACCTGGCTCGGGCATGTACAGCCGGAGTACTACCGGCCAGCGCCGGCCAACAGCTCCGGCCGGCCCAGCCCGGGGCTCCCGCCTGCCCCGCAGGCCCCGCGCCGCCGCGGCTCCGTGTCCGGACTGCTGGTGGCGGGCGTGTTCCTGGGGTTCTTCAGCCTCTTCCTGGTGCTGCCGTTCCTCCTGGGCAGCACGGGCATCTCCGGCTTCGTGGTCGGCTTCATCGCCTCGCTCATCCCCCTGGGCACCGTTCTGCTGACTGTGCGCTTCATTGACCGCTGGGAGCCGGAGCCCCGGCCGCTGCTGGTGTTCGCGTTCGTGTGGGGCGCTGCGGTCTCGATTGCCGTGACCATGATCCTGCAGCCCTATTTCTCGGCCGTGGCGGGGCCGGCGTCCGGGCTGGACTATACGACGTTCGCCGTGACCGTGCAGGCCCCGGTGGTCGAGGAGTTCGCCAAGTCCCTGGGCCTGCTGCTGCTCCTGCTCTTCGCCCGGAAGCACTTCGACGGCCCGGTGGACGGTGTGGTGTTCGCGTTCACCATCGCGGCCGGGTTCGCGTTCACCGAGAACATCCTCTATTTCGGCCGGGCGATCGCCGAATCGAGCGATCCCGGCACGGAGCTGGCTGTGGTGTTCTTCCTCCGCGGGGTCATGTCGCCGTTCGCCCACGCCATCTTCACCGGCACCACCGGCCTGATCATGGGCTTCGCCGCGCGCCGCTGGCACAACGGCCTGTCCGTGCTGGCGTTCGGCGTCGGCCTGGTCCCGGCGATGCTGCTGCACAGTGCGTGGAACAGCATGGGCGCGAACTTCCTGGCCACGTACATTCTGGTCCAGGTGCCCATCTTCCTCCTGGCGGTCCTGGTGATCGTGCTGCTGCAGGTCGCGGAGCGCCGCCTCACCCGCCAGCGCCTGAAGGAGTATGCGGCGGCCGGCTGGTTCACCGCGGCGGAGGTGGAGATGCTGGCCACCGGCGCCGGCCGCCGCTCGGCCGTTCGCTGGGCGGCCTCCACCGGCCGTGGCCCGCAGATGAAGGCCTTGGTCCATGCCGCCACGCAGCTCGCCTTCACCCGGCAGCGCATCCTCAGCGGCCGGGACGTCCCCGCGCATCAGCTCGATGAGCGGCAGCAGCTCGCCGAGATCACCGCGCTCCGCGCCGCCGTCGTGGGCTGACTCCCCGATAGGGACAAACGGGACAGGGACAAAGAAACAGGGACGAAAACGGAGGCACAAAAGAACCCCGCCCGGGTGACCAGTTCAGGTGACCCGGGCGGGGTTCTTCGTTGCGCAGCGCTTAAGCCGCTTACGCCAGCAGCGAGGGCTTCAGCTGCTGCAGGCGGCCCAGCAGGCCGTTGATGAACGACGGCGACTCGTCCGTGGACAGGGTCTTGGCCAGTGCCACGGCTTCGCTGACGGCGACGCCGTCGGGCACGTCGTCGTTGTAGAGCAGCTCCCAGGTGCCGATCCGCAGGATGATGCGGTCCACGGACGGCATCCGCTCCAGCGTCCACCCCTGCGAGTAGGTTTCCAGGAACTCGTCGATGGCGCTCTGGTGGGAGATGACGCCTTCGACGATTTCGAGCGTGTACGGATTGACGATCTGATCCGTCCGCTCCCGGCGGGCCTTCAGCACATCGAACGCCGACACGGAGCGCTGCTCCGCCTCGAAGAGAACATCCAGTGCCCTGTTACGGGCCTTACCGCGTGCGCTCACTAGTCGTTGACCCGGCCGAGGTAGCTGCCGTCGCGGGTGTCCACCTTGACCTTGGTGTTGTTCTCGACGAACAGGGGCACCTGGATCTCGTAGCCGGTTTCAAGGGTGGCGGGCTTGGTGCCGGCCGAGGAGCGGTCGCCCTGCAGGCCCGGCTCCGTGTAGGTGATCTCGAGCACGACGCTCGGGGGCAGCTCGATGTAGAGTGGGTTGCCCTCGTGGATGGCGATGTTCACCATCTGGTTCTCGAGCATGAAGTTGGTGGCGTCACCGACGGTTGCACCCGGAACGGTGAGCTGGTCGAAGTCGGTCGTGTCCATGAATACGAAGTCCGCGCCGTCCTGGTACAGGTACTGGTAGTCGCGGCGGTCGACCGTGGCGGTCTCGATCTTGAGTCCGGCGTTGAAGGTCTTGTCGACCACCTTGCCGGACATCACGTTGCGCATCTTGGTGCGCACAAACGCGCCGCCCTTGCCTGGCTTGACGTGCTGGAACTCAATGACGTTCCAGAGCTGGCCCTCAAGCTTAAGGACGGTTCCGTTCTTGATGTCGTTAGTGGTTGCCACAGTATCCTTCGGGTTCGTGTCTAGCTGCTTTCAGCTGCCAGCCGTTATGCCAGGCAAGCAGGCCGAATGGCTGCCAGCGCGTATTTATCAAAAATCCAAGAACCATTCTACCGGTTTTGTCCCCGGGCTGCCGGACGGGCCCGTGCGGCGCTGCCGCAAGGGGTTTTTGGACCTCGGATCAGGAGGCGAGATCCGCCACGTCCCGGGCGCGCCGCAGCGCCACCGTGGAGGCGTAGATCAGGGCCGCATCGGCGGAGCCGGCGACCCGGAGGTCGAGGGCTTTGGTGAAGGATTCGACGGCGGCGGCAATGTTGCCGCTGGCGAAATAGGCCCGGCCCAGGTGCTGGCGGATGGCGGCCTCGTCCGGCGTGCCGTGGGTCTCGGCCAGCAGCTGGCGGAACAGGTCCACGGCCCGGTCCAGCCGGTTGGAGACCCGCAGGACGTCCGCTTCGAAAATCCGCAGGCGCAGCGAGGCGGGATCGGCGTACCGGGCTTCGGCGAGCAGCTCGGCGGCCTCGGCGGCGTGCCCCTCGACGAGGCGCACGAAGATCACGTCACCGGGGTCGGTGGAAGCGGCCAGTGCCGCGGCGCAGGCTTCCTCGTTGACAACCTCCGCGACCAGGCTGTCCGGGTTGATCTTGATCCCCGGGAAGCCTGCGTCCGGCCAGTCGCTGGTGCCGCTGGGAAAAGCCATCAGGAGGCAATCTCCTGGTACGCGGCGAACAGGAGGGAGGTGTCCGGGACGTCGAGGATGCCGGGACGGCCCACGCCGTCGAGCACCACGAAGCGCAGCAGGTCCCCGCGGGACTTCTTGTCCCGGCGCATGCCGTCGAGCAGTGCCTGCCAGCGGTCGCGCCGGTAGGTGGTGGGAAGGCCCAAGCTCTCCAGGATGCTGCGGTGCCGGTCGGCGTCGGCGTCGCTGAGCCGCCCGACGCTGCGTGCCAGCTCCGCGGCGAACATCATGCCGACGGAGACGGCGGCTCCGTGCCGCCAAGAGTAGCGCTCGGCGAGCTCAATCGCGTGGCCCAGGGTGTGGCCGTAGTTGAGGAATTCGCGCTGGCCGGTTTCCTTGAGGTCCTCGGACACCACCTTCGCTTTCACGGAGATGGCGCGTTCGATGAGTTCGCGGACGGCGTCCGAGCGCGGGTCCGCGACGGCGGCGGGATCCTGTTCGATCAGGTCCAGGATGGCCGGGTCGGCGATGAAGCCGCACTTTATGACCTCGGCCATGCCGGAGATCATCTCGTTCTTGGGCAGGGTGTCCAGGGTGTCGAGGTCGGCGAGGACCCCGGCCGGCGGGTGGAACGCGCCGACGAGGTTCTTGCCTTCAGCGGTGTTGATCCCGGTTTTGCCTCCGACGGCGGCGTCCACCATGCCGAGCAGGCTGGTGGGCATGTGGATGACCTTGACCCCGCGCAGCCAGGTCGCGGCGACGAAGCCGGCCAGGTCGGTGACGGCCCCGCCGCCGACGGCGACAATGGCGTCCGATCGGGTGAAGTCGTTCTGGCCCAGCACCTGCCAGCAGAACGAGGCCACCTCGATGTGCTTGCCTTCTTCGGCATCGGGAATTTCGGCCGTCAATGCCGTGAAGCCGGCGGCTGCGAGTTCTTCCCTGACGGTGTCACCGGTGAGGCGCAACGCGCGGGGGTGGATGACCAGGACGCGCCGGACGCGCTCGCCCAGGAGCGCGGGGAGGCCGGCCAGCAGGCCGCGGCCCACCACGACGTCGTAGTTTTCGCCGGGCGTCTGACCGGTGACCTTGATGACGGTTGATTCGGTGATCACTTTC
Source organism: Arthrobacter sp. EPSL27 (assembly GCF_001512305.1). Classification (GTDB taxonomy): domain Bacteria; phylum Actinomycetota; class Actinomycetes; order Actinomycetales; family Micrococcaceae; genus Arthrobacter. The sequence goes on along the minus strand of NZ_LNUT01000005.1, from coordinate 512,013 downwards.
CAACTTCCTTAGTCCGCGCTGCCGTGGGTACGGCCGCGGTTGTGCCGGCCGCGTGCCCGCGCAGCGCCTCTTCGAGCCGGTGCGTGAGGCCCGGGACGGACCCCGTCCGCACGTCCAGCACCAGGTCGGCCAGCCGTTCGTAGACCGGCCGCCGGGTGGCGAACAGCGTCTTCCATCGTGCCATGGCGTCTCCGGCCAGCAGGGGCCGGCCCGAATTCCTGGCGATCCGCTCCGCCACGGTGTCCGCGTCGCATTCGAGGTAGACCACCGTACACTGCCGCAGCAGCTGCTGCGTGCCGGAGTCCAGCACCGCGCCGCCGCCCAGGGAGATGACGGTGCTGGTGCCCTGCGCGTCCTCAATGGCCCGTGCGACGGCCCTGGCCTCGAGCTCCCGGAAGGCGTGCTCGCCGCGGCCGGCAAAGATCTCCGCGATGGACCCGTGGCTGGCCACCACCACAGCGTCGGTGTCCACGAAAGGCGCCCCCAGGTGCTGGGCGAGCTGGTGTCCGATGGCCGATTTGCCTACGGCCATCGGTCCGATCAGGACGACGGGCCGGGCAGTGTTCGGCGCCGGCACTGCCGGCATGGCGCCCGGCACTACTGGCCGATCGAGTCCAGGGACGCCGGAATGTTGTCCAGATAACCCTTGATGTTGCGGGCGGTTTCCTGCACGGAATCGCCGCCGAACTTTTCCATGACGGCCTCGGCCAGGACCAGCGCCACCATGGCCTCGGCCACCACCCCGGCCGCGGGGACGGCACAGACGTCGGATCGCTGGTGGTGGGCCTTGGCGGCCTCGCCGGTGCTGACGTCAACGGTCTTGAGCGCGCGGGGCACGGTGGCGATCGGCTTCATGGCGGCGCGGACGCGCAGCACATCGCCGATGCTCATACCGCCTTCGATGCCGCCGGCGCGGTTGGAGGTGCGGATGATGGTGCCGTCGGCGTCCTTGACGATCTCGTCGTGTGCGGCCGAGCCGCGGCGGGATGCGGTGAGGAACCCGTCCCCGACTTCCACGCCCTTGATGGCCTGGATGCCCATCAGGGCGGCCGCCAGCCGTGCGTCGAGGCGCCGGTCCCAATGGACGTAGCTGCCGAGTCCCGGCGGGAGTCCGTAGGCCAGGACCTCCACCACGCCGCCGAGGGTTTCGCCTTCCTTGTGGGCGACGTCGACCTCGGCAACCATGGCGTCGGAGGTTTCCCGGTCGAAGCAGCGCAGCGGGTCGGCGTCGAGGGCCAGGACGTTGGCCGGGACGGGCAGCGGCCGGCCTTCCGGAACGGCGGTGCTGGCGATCGAGACCGTGTGCGAGACCAGTTCGATGCCGAGCTGCTTAAGGAACGCGGAGGCTACGGTGCCGAGGGCCACGCGGGTTGCCGTTTCGCGGGCGCTGGCGCGCTCGAGGACGGGCCGGGCCTCATCGAAGCCGTATTTCTGCATGCCCGTGAAGTCGGCGTGGCCGGGACGCGGGCGCGTCAGCGGGGCGTTGCGGGCCTGGTTGGCCAGTTCCTCGGGGTCCACCGGGTCGGCGGACATGATCTGCTCCCACTTGGGCCATTCGGTGTTGCCGACCTGGATGGCGACGGGGCCGCCCTGGGTGATGCCGTGGCGGACGCCGCCGAGGATGGTCACCACGTCCTGCTCGAACTTCATCCGCGCGCCGCGGCCGTAGCCTAGGCGGCGGCGGGCCAGTGAATCGGCGATCTGCGCGCTGGTGAGTTCAACACCGGCGGGCACGCCTTCGATAATTCCGACCAGTGCCGGGCCATGGGATTCTCCGGCAGTCAACCAACGCAACATAAAATCCATCCTGCCATGTAAGGCGGTTAGAACACCCGTCGGGGCGCCCCGACTGCGTCACACATCACATCTATGACTTCGGCCGGCATGGCGTCCCCCAGGCCGGTGAAATGGCGGACCTGTTCCACGGCCTGGTAAATCAGCATCTCCAGTCCCGGGACCACGGTCCCGCCGGCTTCCTGCCAGGCGGCGGCGATCCGGCTGGGCCAGGGATCGTAGGCGACGTCCAGCAGCACCCCGGGCCGGGCCGCTTCAAGGGAGGATCCGGACCCGCGCTGCCCGAACAGCTGCGCGAGGTCATCGGCCAGCGGGTCGGCAGCCCGCGGCGGCAGGGTGGAGATGACGACGTCGGCCGCGGCCAGGGCGGCAGCCGCGCCGCCCAAGGGAAGGATCTGCACCGGAAGGCCGACGGCGGCAGCGGCTGCCTTCGCCTCCGCGGCGCGGCTGACGTCGCGGACGAAGACGTCCGCGGAAGGTGCGTCCAGTTCTTTCAGCGCCGCCACGGCAGCTGCGGAGGTGCCGCCTCCGCCCAGCACGGCGGCCTTCGGCGCGGACGTGGCACCGGCATAGCGCAGGGCGTTGACGATCCCGGCGACGTCGGTGTTGTAGGCCACCAGCCGGGTGGCCCCGTTAGTGTCCCCCGGCGCCGCGGGCTCGACAGCGACGGTGTTCACGACGCCCAATGCCCGGGCAACGCCCCGGACCTCATCCACTTCTTTCAGCATGCCGGTTTTCAGCGGCATGGTGACCGACAGGCCCCGCCAGCTGCCGACCTGCCGCACGTCCTCGCGGACCCCGGCCATGAAGGCCGGCAACGCATCCTCGGTCACGTCGATGGCCGTGTAGTCCATCTCCATGCCCAGGCGGGCGTAGGCGGCACGGTGCAGCGCCGGTGACTTGGAGTGGCTGATGGGGTGCCCGAGCACGGCGGCCCGCAGCGTCATACGCAGCGTCCGGGGTTGTCCGCGCACCAGGCGTTGTAACGGTCCACGTTGACGTTGTGCTCCGCCAGCGTCTTGGCGAACAACGTCTCCTTGGTGTCCAGGTTGATTGTCACCCAGTACAGGTAGTCGTTCGACTTCGGCTTGGCCGCCGCGTCGATGGCGGTCTTGCCTGGCGAGCCGATCGGCCCCACCGGGAGCCCCTTGTTCGCGTAGGTGTTGTACGGGTTGGACGCGTCGGCCTTTTGTTCCTCGTCGATGTGGAAGCTCTTGATGCCCAGCCCGTAGGTCACCGTGGCGTCGGACTGGATCAGTCCGTTGGTTTCGACGTTGTCCGGCTTGAGGCGGTTGTAGATGGCGCCCGCCACATCGCCGTACTCCGCCTGGCCGCCTTCGGCTTGGACGATGCTGGCGACCGTGACGACGTCGTACTGCTTCTCGGGGTCAGTGACGCCCTGCGAGACCAGTTCGTCCAGCGTGGTGGAGACGAGCTTCTGCAGCACCTCCTTGGCAGGGGTGCCGAGCGGGAAGCGGTGCTCGCCGGGGGCGAGGAAGCCTTCGAGGTTCCTGGCCCTGGACGGTACGCCGAACTGGGCGGGCGAGTCGCTGAGTTCCTTGAGCTGGGCGACCGGGACGCCGGTGCCCGCGGAGATGGCCTCGAGCGATTCACCGATCCGGAGCCCGGCGCTCAGGGCGAAGTACATGACCTTGCCCTGGTCCTTGTTGAGGAGCACGGCCACGGCGTCGGAGTTCTTCATCTCGTTGCGCATGGTGAAGTCGCCGGGAGCCAGTGCCCCGCCGGAGGCAAGGAAATCCTTGAGGAACGTGTCGGCGTTGGCCACCACGTTCTTTTGCTCGAGTTCAGTGGCCACGGACTTCGGGCCGGCGCCCGGCGGCACGGTGATGACTACCTCGCCGGTCCCGGGGCCGGGGAAATCGGCCACCTTGTCGCCGCCGAGGAGCGGCTTGATGAACTGCGCGCCGACGGCAAGTGCCACGACGAAGACTGAAAGGGTCAGCAGCAGCGCCAGGAAGCGGCGCCGGCGGCGGACCTTCTTGGACGGGCCCTTGGACGTGCGGATGGCGGCACCACCGGCCAGAACTACGCGGCCGTCTTCCTCGTGCTGGTAGTCGGCGGGATGGGTGTCCGCACCGGGGTGGCCGTAGGAGGCATCCTCGGCTGCATGGACGGGGTACTGCTCTGCATCATGACCGTGGGCGTCATAGCCGTGGTCATGGCTGGAATCATGGGCCGGCACTGCGCCGGCGTACTCATGGACGGGTTCCGCAGGCGCAGGCTCGTAGTGCACCGGCTCATCGTGCACGGGCTGTTCCTGCACGAACTCTTCATGCGCTGGCTGTTCGTGCACGAACTCTTCATGCGCTGGCTGTTCGTGCACGAACTCTTCATGCGCTGGCTGTTTGTGCACCGGCTCGTCATAGACGGGCTGCTCATGCGCTGCATCTTCATGAACTGCTTCTTGATGAGCGGCTTCTTGATGAGCGGCTTCTTCATGAACAGTGGGGGCCGCAGCCGGAAGGTCCGGCGCATTGGCAGCCTGGACCGGTTCCGGGTGGGCGGGTGCCGGCTGGACCGGTCCGGGTTCGATTGGTCCGGGTTCGGAGGCAGCGTCCCGGCCGGCAATGGCGTTAAGCCCCGCGGGCGGGGTGTCAGCGGCGGACTGGAAGGCCTGCGGCGGGATCACGTCCTGCCCCTGCGTCGCCTGGGACTTTTCCTGGGCCCTGATCTCCTTCCGCGTCAGCGGTCGGCCGGCGCCGCCGAAAGCACCGCTGGAGGGATCGTCACTGTTGACCGGGCTCACTGTAGCCTTCCATATTGGGCAGAATGCGTGTGTGCAGATTGCATATCCGTGGCGGGTCCGGCCTGAGCGCCGTCCCCGATCGGCCCCGGCGAGGACTCCGCGATAACGCGGCGTCCCACATCCGTCCCCCTGGCCTTTTGCATATCGATCGCGTGTTGCAGGATACCTGCGGCCGCAACCTGATCAACTACCTTACGGTGGTTCCGGCTGCTCATGCCAGCGTCGTGCAGGTTCCGGTGTGCAGTCACCGTGCTGAGCCGCTCGTCGACCAGCAGCACCGGAACCTCGGAACCGCTCTCCCCCAGTTTACCCGCCAGTAGCTCGGCGTAGTCTGAGGCCATCCGGGCGGAGGCATGTTCCTCGCCCTTCATGGTCCGCGGCAGGCCGACAAAAATCTGGACCGCACCGAGTTCAACAGCCAACTCCGCGAGGATCCGCACGTCGGTATTCTTCTTCGCGTTCCGCTCCAGCGTGCGGAGCGGGGTGGCCAGGATGCCGTCGCGGTCGCAGACCGCGACGCCAACCCGGACGGTGCCGACGTCTATCCCCAGTTTCACGCCCCGGGGGTAGTCGCCGGTCACAGCAGCTTCGTTCATGGTCCGTCCGTTATCGCCGGGTAATGGCGTCCACGACGGCGGCGAGGGCCGCGCCGACCTTGGTGGCGTCGGTGCCGCCGCCCTGGGCGACGTCGTCCTTGCCGCCACCGCCGCCGCCGAGGATCCCGGCAGCGAGGCGCACCAGGGCTCCTGCCTTGACGCCGGCGGCCCGGGCGGCCTCGTTCGTGGCGATCAGGACGACCGGACGGTCGTTGCTGACACCGGCCACCGCGACGGTTGCCGGCTCGGAGCCGAGACGGGTGCGCAGGTCCAGGGCGAGGCCCCGCAGGTCGTCGGCGCCGCTGACCTGGCCGGCGTCGTGTGCGATGACCTTGACTCCGGCGGCATCCTGGGCGGTGCCCACGAGCTGCGCAGCGGCCGCCGTGAGCTGCTCCTTGCGCAGCCGGTCGAGTTCCTTCTCGGCAGCCTTGAGCTTGGTCAAGGTGCTGGCGATCCGGTCCGCGAGGAGCCCGGAAGGAACCTTCAGCATGTCGGTGAGCTCCGTGACCAGCGCGCGTTCGGCGGCGAGGTGCCGGAAGGCGTCCATGCCCACGAAGGCCTCGACGCGGCGGTTTCCCGATCCTACGGACTGTTCGCCCAGGAGGGACAGGCTGCCGATCAGCGAGGTGTTTTCGACGTGCGTGCCGCCGCAGAGCTCACGGGACCAGGCGCCGTCGATCTCCACGACGCGGACTTCGTTGCCGTAGTTCTCGCCGAAGAGTGCCATGGCGCCGAGGGCCTTGGCCTCGGCGAGGCCCATCACTTTGGTTTCCACCCGGTAGTTGTTGCGGATGGCGATGTTGGAGACTTCCTCGATCTCGGAGCGGGTGGCCGCGCTCAGGCCTTCGCCCCAGGCGAAGTCGAAGCGCAGGTAGCCGGCCTTGTTGAAGGAGCCGCGCTGCAGCGCCTCCGGCCCGAGGATCTGGTGCAGCGCTGCGTGCACAATGTGCGTTCCCGTGTGGGCCTGTTCGGCGGCGTGCCGGCGTTCCCGGTCCACGGCCGCCTGGACCAGGGAGTCCGCGCCGATTTCGCCTTCGCGGACGATTGCCTTGTGCACGCTCAGGCCCTTGACCGGGCGCTGGACGTCGAGGACCTCGACGACGAACCCGTCACCGGTGATCAGGCCGGTGTCGGCGGCCTGGCCGCCGGCCTCGGCGTAGAACGGGGTCTCGGCGAGCACCAGCTCGATTTCCTCGCCGGTGGACGCCTGCGAGACCTTGCGGCCGCCGGCCAGGATGCCACGGACCTTGGATTCGCCGGTGAGCTCGGTGTAGCCGGTGAAGACCGTTTCGCCGGCGGAGAGCAGCTCCTGGAAGGCGCTGAGGTCCGCGTGGGAGCCCTTCTTGCCCTTGGCGTCGGCCTGGGCGCGCTGGCGCTGTTCCAGCATGAGCTTGCGGAACTCGGGCTCGTCGACCTTGAGGCCGGCCTCTTCGGCCATTTCGAGGGTGAGGTCGATCGGGAAGCCGTAGGTGTCGTGCAGGGCGAAGGCGTCGGCGCCGGAGAGCGGCTTGTTGGCGGCCTTGGATTCCTTGACGGCGTCCTCGAGGCGGGCGGTGCCGGAGGCAATGGTGCGCAGGAACGCCTTTTCCTCGGCGTAGGCGATCCGGCTGATCCGGTCGAAGTCCGTCTCCACGATCGGGTAGACGCCCTTCATGGCGTCGCGGGACGCGGGCAGCAGTTCCGGCAGGCAGGCCTTTTCGACGCCGAGCAGGCGCATGGAGCGCACGGCGCGGCGGATCAGGCGGCGCAGCACGTAGCCGCGGCCCTCGTTGGAGGGTGTGACGCCGTCGGCGATCAGCATGAGGGAGGAGCGGATGTGGTCGGCGACGACGCGCATGCGGACGTCGTCGGTGTGGTGCGGGTCATCGGCCGACTCGGCGGAGGTGTATTCCTTGCCGGAGAGGGCGGCGGCACGGTCGATCACAGGGCGGACCTGGTCGGTCTCGTACATGTTCTCGACGTCCTGCAGGATCATCGCGAGACGTTCCATGCCGAGGCCGGTGTCGATGTTCTTCTTGGGCAGTTCGCCGGTGATGTCGAAGTCCACCTTGGAGCGGACGTTGTCGATCTGGTACTGCATGAACACGAGGTTCCAGATCTCCACGTAGCGGTTCTCGTCCGCGATGGGTCCGCCTTCGACGCCGTAGGACGGTCCGCGGTCGTAGTAGATCTCGGAGCAGGGGCCGGCCGGGCCGGGCTGGCCGGTGGACCAGTAGTTGTCCGCCTTGCCCATCCGCTGGATCCGTTCGGCCGGCATGCCGGTGTTCTTCAGCCAGAGCTGCTCGGCTTCGTCGTCTTCTTCGTAGACGGTGACCCAGAGCCGCTCGGGCGGCAGGCCGTAGCCGCCGTCGTCAACGCTGGTGGTGAGCAGCTCCCACGCGAACTTGATGGCGTCTTCCTTGAAGTAGTCGCCAAAGGAGAAGTTGCCGCACATCTGGAAGAAGGTGCCGTGCCGCGCGGTCTTGCCGACTTCCTCGATGTCACCCGTCCGGATGCACTTCTGCACGCTGGTGGCCCGGCTGTAGGGCGCTTCTTCGCGGGCTGTCAGGTACGGAATGAACGGGACCATACCGGCCACCGTGAACAGCAGGGAAGGGTCGCTGGAGACCAGGGAGGCGGAGGGAACCGCCGTGTGGCCCTTACTGACAAAAAAGTCGATCCAGCGCTTGGTGATCTCCTGCGACTTCATGAGCTGATTACTTACCCTTCAATATTCACTGCGTGTGTGTTCACGGTGTTTATGTCCACTGCGTTTAAGTCCACAGCGTTTGAGTCCACTGCGTTTAGGTCCGCTGCGTTCGGCGTTCCGCGGATGCTCCGCGGAACGGCCCGGGCCTGCGTCCTTGCCGGCGGCGCCGTGGGGTGCCGCCGTTTCCTATTCTCTCGCGGCTAGCGCCGCACTGCATCCTTGCCGGCTGCCTGCTCCAGGCGGGCGTCGAGGCCGCTGTCCAGGCCGAGGGCGCCGCGGAGTTCGGTCTCACGCTCGTTCATGCCCGCGCGGACGGCGTCGGCGAAGTCGTACACGCCGTCGGCGAGCCGGCCGACGGCCCGGTTGAGGCCCTCCGGTCCCAGGTTGGACTGCGCCTCGGTGATCTTGCGGAAGGCGATGACGCCGATGGCGACGCCGATTCCCATCCAGATGATTCTGTTCATGTCAGGGTCTCCCGGTGGGTTAGCGGCTGCGGCGGCCGGTGGCGGGCTTCTTGCGGGCGCTGAAGGCCGCGCGCACGCCGTAGCTGAAGGACGCGACCTTGATCAGCGGCGAACCGACCGTGGCGGCCATCAGCGAGGACAGTGCCGAGATGTTGGCGGACGCGTCGGAGACGTTGTTCGCGATCCCGTCGACCTTCTTGAGCTGCTCGTTGGTGGTGGAGACGGTGGCGGTGACTTCGTCCATCAGCGGAGTGGCGCCGTCGCTGATGGACCGGATGGAAGTCCGCACTTCGTCAAACACTCCCCCGAGCTTGAGGATCGGCACGGCCAGCAGCAGGACCAGCAGTGCGAACACTCCGGCCGCGATCAGGCCGGCAATATCGCCACCAGACATAGTCGTTCATCTCCTTGTTGCGTCGTTTCCTGCGGGTGCTGCCGGCGGATAAAACCGGCAACCGCAGAACTCCCCCCAGTACCTTACATACAAAGAAGCCCGCGGCGCGTGCCACGGGCTTCTTTGTATGGTGTCGCGTTGGATCTAGCGTGCGTAGAATTCCACAACGAGCTGCTCTTCGCAGGTCACGGGGACCTCGGAGCGCTTGGGGCGACGGACCAGGCGGGCCTGCAGGGCGTCAAGCTTGACGTCCAGGTAGGCCGGAACCATCGGCAGGACGTCGCGGTGTGCGCCGGCTGCTGCAACCTGGAACGGCGGCATGGTTTCGCTGCGGCTGTGAACGTGGATCAGCTGACCCTCGGAGACGCGGAACGACGGGCGGTCAACGCGGATGCCGTCAACCAGGATGTGGCGGTGGACAACCAGCTGGCGGGCCTGGGCGATGGTGCGGGCGAAGCCGGCACGCAGCACGAGGGCGTCGAGACGCATTTCGAGCAGTTCGATCAGGTTTTCACCGGTCAGGCCCTTGGTGCGGCGTGCTTCTTCGAAGGCACGGGTCATCTGGGCTTCGCGGATGCCGTACTGGGCGCGCAGACGCTGCTTTTCGCGCAGACGTACGGCGTAGTCGGAGTCCTGCTTCTTGCGGGCACGGCCATGCTCACCGGGGCCGTACGGGCGGCGCTCCATGTACTTGGCGGCCTTGGGGGTCAGAGCGATGCCGAGTGCACGCGAGAGGCGTGCGGTACGGCGAGCACGAGTGTTGTTAGCCACTTGTGTCCTTCCAATATCTGCGGTGTGTCAGTGTTACTGGCCTCCACGATGGAGAGCATCGGCCAACCGCTGCCTTTTGCTACTGGGCACAGGGCAAACCCATCTCAACAGCACCAGGTGCCGGAAAGCGGTGGATTGTGCGTCTGTGCCTTGCCAGACAACGAACAATCCTAGCACGCCGGGCCCGCCGGCCGTTCCGGACCCGCGGCGGCACGCGGGCTGCGGTTACTTGCCCCGGATAATCCTGCGCAGCCGCTCCAGCCGCGTGGCGATGTCGCGTTCGGCGCCGTTGGCGGTCGGCTCGTAGTAGTTGCGCCCCACGAGGTCGTCCGGCGGGTACTGCTGGGTGGCCACCGAGTGGGGTGCGTCGTGCGCGTATTTGTAGCCCTTCCCGTGGCCCAGTTGCTTCGAACCCGGGTAGTGGGCGTCGCGCAGGTGGGCGGGGATCCCGTTGCCCAGGCCGGCGCGGACATCGGCGATCGCCTGGTTGATCCCCATGTAGGCGGCGTTGGATTTGGGGGCGGTGGCGAGGTGCACCACGGCCTCCGCCAGGATGATCCGGCCCTCAGGCATGCCGATCAGCTGGACGGCCTGGGCGGCGGCGACCGCGGTCTGCAGCGCCGTCGGGTCGGCCATCCCCACGTCCTCGGCCGCAGAGATGACGATGCGGCGGGCCACGAACCGGGGGTCCTCCCCTGCCTCGAGCATCCGGGCGAGGTAGTGCAGGGCGGCGTCGACGTCGGAGCCGCGGATGGACTTGATGAAAGCGCTGGCGACGTCGTAGTGCTGATCGCCGGCACGGTCATAGCGAACGGACGCGACGTCCAGTGCGCGTTCCGTGTGCTTGAGTTCGATCTTCACCGGCGCCGCCTCTTCGGCTGTGCCGGCGGCGATCCCTTCGATGACCTCGGCGGCGGCGTCGACGTCGTCCGCGTCCCCGAAGGCGACGCCGGCCGCCGCCTCCAGCGCCGTCAGCGCACGCCGGGCGTCGCCGCCGGAGAGCCGGACCAAGTGCGCCAGCGCCTCGTCGTCGAGCTCCACCCTGCCGCCGAGTCCGCGCTCATCTGTCGCGGCCCGCACCAGCAGGCCTTCGATGTCGGCGTCGGTGAGCGGCTTCAAGGTCAGCAGCAGGGACCGGGACAGCAGGGGCGACACGACCGAGAAAGACGGGTTCTCGGTGGTCGCGGCGACCAGGACCACCCAGCGGTTCTCGACGCCGGGAAGCAGGGCATCCTGCTGGGCCTTGTTGAAGCGGTGGATCTCGTCGAGGAACAGCACGGTGGTGGTCTTGAAGAGATCGCGGGCCGTGAGGGCCTCGTCCATCACGCGGCGGACGTCCTTGACGCCGGCGGTGATGGCGGAGAGTTCAACGAATTTCCGCCCGGGGCCCTTGGCGATGACGTGGGCGAGGGTTGTCTTTCCGGTTCCGGGAGGTCCCCAGAGAATCAGTGAACTGGGGCCCGCGGGGCCGGTGGCGTCCGTGCCGGCGGCGAGCTGGCGCAGCGGCGACCCCTGCCCGAGGAGGTGCTGCTGGCCCACCACGTCGTCGAGGGTCCGCGGCCGCATCCGGACGGCCAAGGGACTGCGGGGGGACACTCGGCGGCTGTCGCCTGACTCCCCGGCGTCGCCGTCATCCTCGGGAGCGGCGGCGCCGTCCCGTCCTGCGCCAAAGAGATCATCCACATAGATAGGCTACTTCTAGTTCCCGCCTGCCCCGACACCGACAACGGAGACACCCGCCATGCCCACCACCGAGTCCCGCGTGGCGTTCGTCTCCGGCGCCCGGCTGCCCGGCTGGGTGGAGCGCTTCGCCGCGAGCCACGGCGGTTTGGTCGAGGAAGAGCTCGACGCCGGCCTGCAGCTGCGCGCCAACGACGGCGCCGTGGCTCTGCTGCAGGCGCCGTGGCCGGCGGACGGCCGGCCCGGGCACGGCGGCGACGCCGTGGCCCGGCTCGCAGCCCTGGCGTCCCAGCCCCGGAGCATCGGCGCGGTACTGGTCCGCCGCGGCGGCTACTCCGTGGCCGTGGTCAGCGGCGGGGCAGTTCTGGCCGCAAAGACCGGCACCCGCCACGTCCAGTCCCGGACGGCTGCCGGCGGCTGGTCCCAGCAGCGCTTTGCCCGGCGGCGGGCCAACCAGGCCGACGCCCTGGTGGAGGCCGTGGCCGGCCATGCTGCGCGCATCTTCGCGGACCACCGGATCGAGTACCTGGCGCCCGGGGGCGATAAGACCCTGGCCGAACAGGTCCTTGCGGAGCCGGTACTGAAGCAGTACGCCGGACGGCCGCGGCTGGCCTTCCTTGACGTCCCGGATCCGCGCGCCGCGGTGCTGAAGAAGGCCGCCGCGGACCTGTGCGCCGTGCGGATCCTGGTGACGGACCCGCCGGCGTAGCGGCAGCTACCGCCCGGGGCCGGCCTCGGCGTCGGGGTCAGTGTTACTTGCGTGCCGGACTTGCAGGAAGGCGCGATGCCAGCACGAGGCCCGCGGCGATCTGCAGGGCGCTCACGGCCCTGGTCAATCCGGGATGCTCGGCCCACATCCGCATGTACTTGCGCCACGGTTCCGGGCCGGACTCCCAGCGGGTCGAGTGCTGCACCGGAAAGACCACGCCGAGGACACCGTCACCGATGGCCATCATCGCTGCGGATTCCGCCAGAACAACTTTCATGGGATGCCTCCATTCCTTGCGCCCGCAGAACGGCCGGTGCGGCAACCTGGCCGCAGGGGCGCATGACTGTGTCACTTTCATTGGTTCAGGACGAGGTGGTTCACACCGGTTTGATTGTTCCGATTTTTCTCTGGCCGCACCCAGGGTTTCCAGTGCTGAAAGGCCCTGTCCCCCATCAGCGTCCCTGGCAGGCGCCCGTACCGTGGCCTCCTGACGGAGAAGGCGGCTATCTTGGTCCGACTGGCTGCTTGCGTCAGCGGCCGCGGACGGCGATTGGGAGAACGACGTCATGGAGGAACGAATGGAGAACCATCCAGAGGCGCCCGAGGTCAAGGATCCAGGGCCCTTTTACCACGGAACGAAGGCTGACTTGAGGCCGGGGGACCTGCTGCAACCGGGCTACAGTTCGAACTTTGGTGCCCACAAAAAGGCGAACTTCATCTACCTGACCGCAACCCTGGATGCCGCCACGTGGGGCGCCGAACTCGGGGCCGGCGAGGGACCGGGCAGGATCTACCGCGTGGAACCCACGGGTCCGTTTGAGAACGACCCCAACCTGACGGACAAGAGGTTTCCGGGAAACCCGACAAGGTCCTACCGAACCCGCGAGCCACTGCGGGTGGTCGATGAAGTTGTGGATTGGCAGCCACACTCCCCCGAGATGTTGCAGAACATGCGGAATCACCTGGAAGAACTCAAACGGCTTGGCGTTGAGGCCATCAACGACTGACCCGCTCACGAGCAGTTGCTGCGGGGCGGTTCCGGGATTCGGCCCGCGCGTGGCGTTGCACCCTTGGTTGTTCGGGCTGGCGCCACGGGAGGTCAAGCGGCGGTGAACTGGTACCAGTCCGGGAACGGATCCGTGGGCAGTTCCATGTCGGGATCCCATCCTGGGTCTTCCCGGTCTCCTTCCGGTTCAGGTTCCCGGCCGGGATCGGGAGCCCACCACTGGTCCGGGTCGGCGCCGGGATCGGCCGCCCAGCCCTGGTCCCAGGGCTCGCCGGATTCCGGGATTGCGTCGGTGAGCGGGATGCTGTCCGGCCAGGTTGGTGGTTCCCAGTCCTGTTGTTCGCTGGGGTAGGTCCGCCCGGTCGGTGAGGTCCAGCCCGGCGGGCTGGTCTTCGTGGCCCCGGCGGGCTTCCAGCCCGTGGTGTGTCTGAGGCGGTGGTGTTTGCGGCAGGGCTGGCCGAGGTTGGTGATCCCGGTGGTCCCGCCGTCGGCCCAGGCCAGCAGGTGGTCCGCTTCGTTGTCGAGGGAGGGGTTGTTGCAGCTGGGGAAGGAGCATTTGGCGTCGCGCAGCCGCAGCCATTGCCGCAGGGACTTGGTGACCCGGTAACTGGTCCGGCCGATCTCCAGCGGCGCCCCATCCCGCGGATCCACCAGCACCCGGTGGAACGAATCCGCGCCGCCGGCCACCAGGCGCCGGGCCATCGACGGCGGAATCGGCCCGTACCCGTCCAGCATCGCCGGTTCCTCCGTCACCCCCAAAAGCGAGAACACCGGAACAGTCACCAGCACCTGCGCCCGCGGCACCGGAACACCACCGGCAACCACAAGACTTCCGGCGCCGTTATCCCGGCTGCCGCCGATCCCGGTCCCTCCGTCTGAGTCATTCCTGCCGCCGTCGGCGATGCCGCCGCCGGTTACGGCCGGATCATCCCCGCCGCTGCCGACCCCGGCCCCCTCGGCGGGGGTCAGGCCAGGTATGTCGCCGGTGAGGAGGAGGGTGGCGGCGATGTCGGCGCGGAGCTGGGCCAGGGTCCGGGGCTCCTCGGGGCGTTGGAGGGCCCGGGCGTCCGCGGTGGTCCGGGCCCAGAGCGCAGACGCGGTATCGGCCGGGAGGTAGGTGTTGAACCAGGCCATCCCTTCGCGGTCCGGAACGAACTCGACCCGCCGGCCCGCCGCGCACTTTCTGTGCCGGGTTTCGATACTGACCGGGTGGTGGCGTTCCCGCCACGTACGCGCCTTGGCGCGGAACCGGCCCGGGACAAGTTCCCCGGCCGGGCAGCCCCGGGCCGGGTCCGGTGCGGCCGGGTCCAGGAAGTGGCTGTCCAGCACGGCCGCCCCGGCCGCATCCAGACTCGCCGTCTCGTCCACCATGATCCGGGCGTGCTGCCACGAGAAGGTCCCGGTCTGCAGGGCGTTCAGGGTCAGCGGCAGCCTTTCCGTCAGCGCCATGCTGTCGGAGATCAGCGCCCCGGCGGTGCGTTCGGAAACGGTCAGGGCACACGCGACCTCCGCGACCTCCGCCATCTCCTGCGCGCTGCTGGGCAGTTCCGGCGCCGCCAACGCCTTGGTCACGTCCAAATATTCCGCGGTGATCCGGGCCCGCAACGCCGCGCTCCGCGCCTCCAGCCGCGCCAGCTCCGCGAAACCGTCCAGACACGCATCCGCCCGCTCCCGCAACGGATCAGCACCCACCGGCACACGGCCTTCCGGCTGCGGATGGGCGCCTGACAGCGGGCCGGACCCGCCGTCGGGCAAGCCGGAAGAAACCGCACCAACAAGAGCATTCAACGCACCAGCGGACTCGGCGACAGCTCCCGCCGCCTCCCGGGTCTCCATACTGAAAGCCGCGCTGCTTTCCATACCCCCATCAAAGCAGGACGCACCGACAAAATTGGGGCTGGCCGCGGCGCAGCCGGACGGGCTCCCCGGAAACCCTCAGCGGCGGCCGCTAGGGTTGGAAAATGCCACAAGCCGCCGGACAGAAGCTCGGATCGTTACTGCTGCCGCTGTATTTGCTGGCCATCCTTGCCGGTATGGCAACCGGCGCGGCTGTCGGTGCTGTCCTGAGCGCAATTTCGGCCCTCCAGCGGGCCATCGACCCCGACCTCGCCGCGACCTGGGGACCGGGCGGGCTGGGGATCATCCCCATCCTGGTCGGCGTGCCGGTCGGCGCCGGGATGGCGTTGGCCCCGGCGACCGGCGCCGTCGCGGGCCTGTTCGTTCAGGCCTGGAAATCGCCGTTCCCGTCGGTCAGGAGCCAGGCCCGCGCCGCCGCGTGGGGTGCCGGGCTGGCGTCGGTCCTGCTGACGTGCGGTGCGTTGTTCATGGACGGCGCCAGCGTCCCCGCGATCATCGCAGCCGGTGCAGCGTATGCGCTGGTGTCCTTCTATCTGGCATCGGCCATCACCTCGAGGCTTCTCCGGTACCGGGAGTCCCGGGACGCAACAGACTGACACCAGGTCAGCAGCCCGTGAGGTGCCTCTTGGGCCGTTCCTGCCGATAGAGGTAGCGGCCGGCCGGCCTGAACCCCGCGCGGGTGTAGAGATCCCGGGCTCCGGTATTGGAGGCCATCACCAGCAGCCAGAAGTAGGTGGCGCCCCGGGCTTCGCCTTCGAGCAGCAGCGCCTGCAGGATGCGGGCGGCACAACCTCGCCGCCGGGCGTCCGGGCGCGTCGCCATGCAGTACAGCCCGCCCGCCGCGCCGGCTGCTTCCGGCGGCAGGGACAGGCGCCCGACGGCGGCCGGCTCGCCGCCGTCCTCCCGCACGAGGGCGTACAGCGAGGGGCACGCTTCAAGGATTCCCCGGGCGACGGCGAGGTCCGTGTCGCCACCGCGGCCGTCCACACTCCACCACAGCTGCAGCCACTCCGGAGTGGGTGTCTCGGATACTTCGACGCCGCCGGTAGCGGGGACCTGCGTCCCGCCGTCCCGGACCAGTATCAGGGTCTCGGACTGCCGGGTGAACCCTTCCTCATCCAGCAGGGCGTTGAGCGGCGCGGAGCGCGGGTCGTCGAAGACCTGGAAGATCAGTGGGAGCCGGCGTTTCCGGTACCAAAGGCGTGCCTCCCGGAGAGCTGATGAAAGCAGGTGCGGATCCGTGCCAGGTTCGCGCGGCCAGACGGAGTTGGCCCGCTGGGTCACCCCGGAAGCCGCACGGAGCACCCAGCCGGCGTGCTCCTCCCGGTCGGCGGCGGCCCACGCGGCGTCCATCAGTTCCTCAATATCCAGCCCCGGCGCCATGTCAGCCCTTCCGTCCCCCACGCTGTCGGGCCTGCGCCGGACAGCTGATTGCTGTGACAGCAAAGGCTCCCCGGTTTCCCGGAGAGCCTCTGCCGATCATCTTTTCAAGCTACTTGGTGCCGTCAGCCTTCTTGGCTTCGGGCTTGAAGTCAACGCCGGCTTCCTTGCGCTGCTGCGCCGTGATGGGAGCCGGAGCCTGGGTCAGCGGGTCGAAACCGCCGCCGGACTTCGGGAACGCGATGACGTCGCGGATCGACTCGACGCCGGCGAGCAGTGCCACCACGCGGTCCCAGCCGAAGGCGATGCCGCCGTGCGGCGGAGCGCCGAACTTGAAGCCCTCCAGCAGGAAGCCGAACTTGGTCTGGGCGTCTTCCTTGTCCAGGCCCATCAGCTCGAAGACCCGTTCCTGGACGTCGCGCTCGTGGATACGGATGGAGCCGCCGCCGATTTCGTTGCCGTTGCAGACAATGTCGTAGGCGTAGGACAGGGCGGACTCGGGGTCCTTGTCGAAGGTGTCCATGAACTCGGGCTTGGGCGAGGTGAACGCGTGGTGCACGGCGGTCCACTTGCCGGCACCGACGGCGACATCGCCGGAGGCCACGGCGGCTGCGGCGGGCTCGAACATGGGGGCGTCCACCACCCAGCAGAATGCCCAGTCGGAGGGGTTGATGAGGCCGGTGCGGTGGCCGATCTCCACGCGGGCAGCGCCGAGCAGCGCCCGGGACGGGGTCTTTTCCCCGGCCGCGAAGAAGATGCAGTCGCCGGGCTTGGCGCCGACGGCGTCAGCCAGGCCTGCACGCTCGGTGTCGGTGAGGTTCTTGGCCACTGGGCCGGCGAGTTCGCCGTCTTCCTTGTACAGGACGTAGGCCAGGCCCTTGGCGCCGCGCTGCTTGGCCCATTCCTGCCAGGCGTCAAGGGCGCGGCGGGCCTGCGAGGCCCCGCCGGGCATAACCACGGCACCGACGTAAGGGGCCTTGAAGACGCCGAAGTTGGTGTCCTTGAAGAACTCGGTCAGCTCCGTGAGCTCCAGGCCGAAGCGCAGGTCCGGCTTGTCGGAGCCGTAGCGGGCCATGGCGTCGTGGTAGGTGATGCGCTGGATCGGCGTCGGGATCTCGACGTCGATCAGCTTCCAGAGGGCTTTGACGATGTTCTCGCCGAGGCGGATGATGTCGTCCTGCTCCACGAAGCTGGCTTCGATGTCGAGCTGGGTGAATTCCGGCTGGCGGTCCGCGCGGAAGTCCTCATCGCGGTAGCAGCGGGCGATCTGGTAGTACTTTTCGAACCCGCCCACCTGCAGGAGCTGCTTGAACAGCTGCGGGGACTGCGGCAGGGCGTACCAGGAACCGGGAGCCAGGCGTGCGGGCACCACGAAGTCGCGGGCGCCTTCCGGCGTCGAGCGCGTCAGCGTGGGGGTCTCGATTTCGACGTAGCCGTCCTGGTGGAGCAGTTCACGGGCCACCCGGTTGGCCTCGGAACGCAGGCGCAGGTTGCGGGCGGGGCCGGGGCGGCGCAGGTCCAGATAGCGGTGCTTGAGGCGTGCTTCCTCGCCGACTTCCACGTGCTCGTCAATCTGGAACGGCAGCGGATCGGAGGTGTTGAGGATGGTGACCTTTTCGGCCATGACCTCTATCTCGCCCGTGGGGAGCGCGGGATTCTCGTTGCCCTCGGGGCGCTGGGACACGGTGCCGGTCACCTGCAGCACGTACTCGTTGCGCAGGCCGTGGAAAACCTCTTCTTCCCGGACCACAACCTGGGCGACGCCGGACGCGTCGCGCAGGTCGACGAATGCGACACCACCGTGGTCACGACGCCGGCCGACCCAGCCGGTGAGGGTTACGGTTTGTCCAATGTGCTCGGAGCGGAGGGATCCGAGGTCATGTGTGCGCAGCACAGCACGCCTTTCTGAAGAAGACAGAGGGAAATCAGTTCACTAGGATCGCTTTCTGGAACGATCCCGTTCGAGTTTACCCGTTGGAGAGGCACCCCAAGCCATGGCTAGCCGGCACCCGAGCGAATCCTCCCCCGACGTCCCCCCGGCCCGGCAGCTGCAGCGTCGGCTGGGCGTGGTGGATTCCACCGCAATCGGTCTCGGCTCCATGCTGGGCGCGGGCGTCTTTGTCGTCTTTGCCCCGGCTGCGGCCCTGGCCGGCCCCCTGCTGGCCGCCGCAGTGGCGGTGGCAGGGGTGATCGCCTACTGCAATGCGGTGGCGTCAGCCCAGCTGGCCGCTGTGT
Organism: Arthrobacter sp. EPSL27; assembly: GCF_001512305.1. Lineage (GTDB taxonomy): Bacteria > Actinomycetota > Actinomycetes > Actinomycetales > Micrococcaceae > Arthrobacter. Next base: position 493,671 of record NZ_LNUT01000005.1, on the reverse strand, counting down.
ACCCCTCCAGCGGCGGCACCTACGTTTACGGCCGGAACCGGCTGGGTGAGTGGCCCGGCTTCATCGCGGGCTGGGGCTTCGTGACCGGCAAGACGGCCTCGTGCGCGTCCATGGCCTTGACGTTCGGCCATTACGTTGCCCCGGACTACGCGACGCCGCTGGCGCTGGCCGCCGTCGTGGTCCTCACCGGTGTCAACCTGCTGGGAATCACGCGGACGGCGCTGCTGACCAGGATCCTGCTGGGCGTCACCCTGGCCACCCTCGCCTTTGTGGCCGCTGCCGCCATCCTGGGACCGCACGCTGCACCCGGCGCCGGTGCCGCCAGTGCCGCCGCGGGCGGCTGGGCCGTGCTGCCGGCGGCCGGGCTGATGTTTTTTGCTTTTGCCGGCTATGCCCGGATCGCGACCCTCGGCGAGGAGGTCAAGGACCCCACCCGCACCATTCCGCGGGCCATCCTGGCAGCGCTGGGCACGGCCTTTGTGATTTATCTCGGGCTGGCGCTGCTGCTGCAGTGGCACTTGCCGGCAGAGCAGCTGGCCACGTCCACGGCCCCGCTGCTCGACGCCGTCACAAGCTCCCAGCTCAGCGCCGGCGCGCCGTTCGTCCAGGCGGGCGCCGCCGCCGCGTGCCTCGGCGCGCTGCTGGCCCTCATCACCGGTGTGGGCCGGACCGCCATGGCCATGGCCCGGGAACGCGACCTGCCGACCCCGCTGGCAAGGGTGGGCGGCGCGCACACCGTCCCGTACCTTGCCGAACTGGCCGTGGCGGCCGCCGTGATCGTCCTGCTGCTGACCACGAACGTGCTCACCGTGGTGGGCTTCTCCAGCTTCGGCGTGCTGATCTACTACTCGGTGACGAACGCGGCCGCTTTCACCCTGCCGGCGCGCCCGTGGCATGCGCCGCGCTGGCTCAACGTCCTGGGCTTCCTGGGCTGCCTGCTCCTGGCCGTCACCCTGCCGCCCGCATCCGTGCTGGGCATGGCGGCGGTGCTGGCCGTGGGCGTGGCCGGGCGTTTCCTGGTGCTTCTGCGGCGCAGGAACGCCGCCGCTTAGGCAGATTCAGTCGCCTAGCCAGATTCAGTCGTTTAGGCAGAATCCAGCCGCTTAGGCCTTCAGGACCCGGACGTTCAGGTCCTCCGGGGCCGGAGCCCAGGTGGCCGGGTCGGCGTCGACCTGTTCGCCGGAGCGGATGTCCTTGACCTGGTGCTTGCCGTCGTCGTCCGTGAACCAGACGAAGGGGATGCCGCGGCGGTCCGCGAATTTGATCTGCTTGCCGAACTTCTCGGCCTTGGCCGCCACCTCGGTGGCGATGCCGCGGCTGCGGAGCTCCGCGGCGACGTCCTGCGCCGCACCCCAGCTGTCATCGCTGTTCAGCGCCACCAGTACGGCGGTGGGCACGGAGCGTGTGGCCTTGGCGAGGTCCTGGCTGAGGATCCGTGAGACCAGCCGGGTCACGCCGATGGAAAGCCCGACGCCGGGGAACTTGCGGTTGCCCTTGCTGGCGAGGGCGTCATAGCGTCCGCCGGAGCAGATCGAGCCGAGCTGTTCGTGGCCCACCAGGACGGTTTCCACCACGGTGCCGGTGTAGTAGTCCAGGCCGCGGGCGATGCTGAGGTCCGCCACCACCTTGCCGGGGGCGCGCTGGACGGCGGCGGCAATGACCTGCTCCAGCTCCGCCAGGCCTTCCTCGAGCAGTTCGTTGCTGACGCCGAGGGCGCGGACCTGTTCCACGAAGGAGGTGTCTTCGGTGCGGATCGAGGCGAGTTTGAGCGCGGCCTGCGCCTGCTCGTCCGAGGCCCCAAGCTCTGACTTCAGGAGTTCGGCGACCTTGGCCGGGCCGATCTTCTCGAGCTTGTCGATGCTGCGCAGCACCCCTGCGGTGTCCGTGAGGCCGATGCCGTTGTAGAAGCCCTCGGCCAGCTTGCGGTTGTTGATCCGGAGCAGGAAGTCAGGGATCGGAAGGGCGCCCAGCGCCTCCGCGATGACCAGGGCGATCTCGACGTCGTACCGGAACGGCAGGTCGCCGTCGCCCACGATATCGATGTCCGCCTGGGTGAACTCCCGGGCACGGCCTTCCTGCGGACGCTCACCGCGCCACACCTTCTGGATCTGGTACCGGCGGAACGGAAACGCAAGGTAGCCGGCGTTCTCGACGACGTACCGGGCGAAGGGCACGGTGAGGTCGAAGTGCAGGGCCAGGGCGTTCGGATCGGCCTTGTGCGATGCCGCGTCCGCTGCGTCGTCGTCCTGCAGCCGGCTCAGGCCGTAGACCTCTTTGTCGATCTCACCCTTGCGCAGCAGCTGCCCCACGGTCTCCACCGCGCGGGTTTCGATCGAGGAAAAACCGTGGAGTTCAAAGACCCGGCGCAGCGTGTCCAGCACATGCAGCTCCACCAGCCGCTCCTCGGGAAGCCACTCGGGGAATCCGGACAGGGAGGCGGTGCGTGCCATGGTGGATTTTCTCCTCAGGTAAAACCGGCCGGCGCCTCCTGCGCCGCGTTGCGGCCAAAACGGGGCGACCGAAACGGGGATCAGATAGGCAGCAGAGCGGCCGGTCATGCATAAACTGTGTGCGGCAGTCAGTTTATGCGTTCCCCCGCCGCAACTTCTAATGCGGCAAGGTACCGCCGGATTGCCGCAGCATGACCGCTGAAACCGCAACGGCGCCCCGGCGCGGCCCGGTTTCGGCCCTACACCCAGGAGGACTTTTGGCGGCCAGTTCACGGAGCGCCCGCGAAGCCAGGCGGCGCGTCCAGCAGATGGAGGCGAAGCGCGAGCTGCGCAAGGAACAGGACAAGCGCCGCAAGCGCGACAACGTCCTGGCCATCAGCGCAGGAACGGCCGCGGTGGTCCTCGCCCTGGTGCTCCAGCTGACGGTCTTCTCCTCCAATCCCACCGAGGATGAGTACGCCGCCGCCCAGGCCGGACTGACCACACCGTCCCCCACGCCGTCGGCCTCCCCCACGAATGCCGAGAACATCCCCAAGCCCGAGACGGCCGCGGGCCAAACGTTCACCGGCGAACTCAAGCTGAACAGCGGCACCCTCGGCGTCGAACTGGACGGAACAGCCGCACCCCAGGCGGCCGCCGTCTTCAAGTCCCTGGCGGACCAGAACTTCTACGCCGGCCTGAACTGCCACCGGCTCACCACGGGCGAGACGTTCGGGGTGCTGCAGTGCGGCTCCAAGGCCGGCGACGGCAGCAGCGACCCCGGCTTCACGTGGGGGCCCCTGGAAAACACGCCGCAGGACAACAACTACCCCGCCGGCACCATCGCGGTGGCCCGCAGCGGCGGCAACGCCTACAGCAACGGCACGCAGTTCTTCATCGTGTACAAAGACACCGTCATTCCGGCCGATGCCGCCGGCGGCTACACCGTGGTGGGCAAGGTGACGTCGGGCCTGGACGTGGTGTCCAATATTGCGGCCGCAGGACTAAAACCGGGTGATAACGCCGCAGACGGCGCCCCCGCGGAACCAGTCACGATAGACTCGTTCTCTCTGAAGTAACCAGCCGTTGTCCCAGTGGCCACGGCCCCGGTATTTCCCTCCAAGCGAAAGACTTCTAGCGGTGACAGACAGTCAGAAATCCGACGAAACAGTGTCAGCAGCAGTTGCCGGCGAAACCGAAGCCCCGGCTTCGGTGACGGCCGAGGCGACCGACACCCCCACAGACACGGTGCCGGAAGCGGCGACCGGGCAGGCTGCGGAGGCCGAGGTGCCCGCTGAGGCACCCGAGGCTGAGGCATCCGCCGAGGACGCTGCCCCGGCGGCTGCCGAGGCTCCCGCCGAGGAGGCCGCTTCGGCGGCTGCCGAGGCTCCCGCCGAAGAGGCCGCTTCGGCGCCTGCGCCGGCTCCTGCCGCACCCCGGCCTGCACCGTCCCCGGCAGCGTTTGCTGCCCGGCCGAAGTCCAAGCCCTCGCCGGCAGCACCGGCTGCCGTTCCCCCGGCCGTTTCCTCCGCCGCGTCCCTGGCCGAGGCCGCACGCTGGGGCCGCGTCGAAGGCGACGGCCACGTGTTCCTGACCGTCGACGGTGAAGAGCACCCCGTGGGCCAGTACCCCGGCGTCAGCGATGATGAAGCCCTGGGCTACTTCGCCCGGAAGTACGACGACGTCGTCGCCCAGATCCTCCTGCTGGAACAGCGAGTGAGCTCCAAGGCGCCCACCACGGACATGCAGAAGACCGTCACCCACCTGCGCGAGCTGTTGGCCGAGCGGAACATGGTGGGCGATATCCGCTCCGCCGAGGGCCGCCTGGACACGCTTGCCCAGCAGATCACTGCGCTGGAAAAGGCTGAGAAGGCCGAACACGAGGCCGTGCGCGCCGCAGAACTGGCCGCCCGTGAAGCGATCGTGGCCGAGGCTGAGGAGATCGCCGGCCACGACCCGGCACAGATCCAGTGGAAGACCTCCAGCGCCCGCATGAACGAACTGTTCGAGAGCTGGAAGACCGCGCAGAAGAGCGGCGTCCGGCTCGGGCGCAGCAACGAAGACGCACTCTGGAAGCGGTTCCGTGCTGCCCGCACGGTGTTCGACCGCCACCGCCGTGCGTACTTCTCCCAGCTGGACAGCAACAACTCGGCAGCCAAGGCCGCCAAGGAGAAGCTGATCACCGAGGCCGAGGCACTGTCCTCGTCGACCGACTGGGGCTTCGCCGCCGGCGAGTACCGCCGCCTGATGGACCAGTGGAAGGCGTCGCCGCGCGCCAGCCGCAAGGACGACGATGCCCTGTGGGCGCGGTTCCGCGCCGCCCAGGATGTCTTCTTCACCAACCGGCAGGCAGCCAACGACGAGATCGACCAGGAGTACGGCGCCAACCTCGTGGTCAAGGAGGCACTCCTGGTGGAGGCCAACGAGCTCCTGCCCATCAAGGACCTCGCGGCCGCCAAGAAGTCGCTGCAGTCCATCCGCGACCGGTGGGAAGAAGCGGGCAAGGTGCCCCGCTCCGACATGGGCCGGGTCGAGGCTGGGCTGCGGAAGGTCGAAGACGCCGTACGCCAGGCCGAGGACGAGAACTGGAAGCGGTCCAACCCGGAGACGAAGGCGCGCACCAACAGCGCGCTGACTCAGCTGGAGTCCGCTATCGCCGGGCTCCGCGACGACCTTGCCAAAGCAGAGAAGGCCGGCGACCAGCGCAAGATCCAGGCCGCCAAGGAAGCACTCGAAGCCCGTGAGGCGTGGCTGGCGCAGCTCGAGAAGTCGGCAAGCGAACTCTCCTAGCCCCAAGCACCACACAGCAGGCCCCGCACCGGTTATCCACATGACCGGGGCGGGGCCTGTTCGCTTTGCCCGGAGCGGGTACAGGATGGCGGCATGGTCCCCGCTTCCGGCCCTCCGGCACCGCCGGTTCCGTCCGGCCCCGAACTGTACTCCCCCGGGCCCCTGTTCACGTGGCCTGAGCTCCAGGCCATGGCCTCCGACGGTGTGCTGGCACGGCTCAACGAGTGCGGCTACCTGGCGCCGGGCACCCGCCCCACCCCGCACCTGCGCGCCCGGGCCGCTGCGGTGCTGATCCGGCCGGCCATCCGGCAGCGGGTGGTCGCCGGCCGGATGACGGCTGCCTGGATCTTCGGCTGCGCCCCGGAACCGGACCGCCTGGCCCTCCTGGTGGACGCAAAACGGCGCATCTCCAGCCTCAGGTCCACCCGGGGCTGCACCCTTCATGAAGTGCGCCTGGGCGCCTACGACGTCGTGAGCCTGGGCGGACTGATGGTAACCAGCCCGCTGCGCACCTCCGTGGACATAGCGCTGCACGTGGATGCCGAGCGGGCCGTGCCGGCACTCCGGGCGCTGCTGGCCCAGCCCGAACTGGGCCTGCGCCTCCGGCTGCTCCTGCTGGCAGTCGAGGCCACCCCCAAGGTGCCGCACAAGAAGGCGGCCCTGGCAAAACTCGACTGCCTCCGGGCCGGGCCGTCGCCATAGCACCCCAGCGACGGCCGCGCCGGGCCCGGACGCCCCGCCTCAGGAGGCCAGGCGCTCGCGCGGGCCCTGGCCGGCAGCAGCCGGTTCGATATCATTTTCGACCTGGTTGATCTCTGCCCACACCGCATCGAGGGACAGGCCGAGGACACCGGCAATCGCCGCGATGGTCGGGAAAGCAGGGGTGGCCACGCGTCCCGTCTCGATCTTCCGGAGGGTCTCCGGGGAGACACCCGCGCTCAGTGCGACCTCGAGCATGGGGCGCCCTCCCCTGGCGTGGCGCAAGAGGGCACCAAGGCGTTCCCCGCGTTCGACGTCGGAGGGTGTGAGCGGCAGTCTGACCATGGATCCAATTCTAATACCGGGATAATATGACCGGTATAGTTATTGGAAACTGACAGAAGGTGCCGCATGATCGAAATCCTGAACCCCACCGAACTGGCCCGGGCAAGGGAGGCCGGTGCCCTCGTCGCCGACATCCTGCAGTCCCTGAAAAGCCGCAGCGTGGTCGGCACCAACCTGCTGGACATCGACCGCTGGGCCCAGGCGATGATCCTGGAAGCCGGGGCGCAGTCCTGCTACGTCGACTATGCCCCATCCTTTGGCCGCGGGCCCTTCGGCCACTACATCTGCACAGGCGTCAACGACGCCGTGCTCCACGGGCTGCCCCGGGACTACACGCTTGCCGACGGCGACCTGCTGACACTCGACCTCGCCGTGGCCAAAGGTGGCGTCGCGGCGGACTCAGCCATCAGCTTCATCGTGGGCGGCGCACAGCCTCCGGAGAGCGTCGCGATGATCAACGCCACCGAGCACGCCTTGGCCGCAGGGATCGCCGCGGCCGGCCCCGGAGCCCGCATCGGCGACATCTCCCATGCCATCGGCTCCGTCCTCAGTGAAGCGGGCTACGCCATCAACACTCAGTTTGGCGGACATGGCATCGGATCCACGATGCACCAGGACCCGCACGTCCCGAACACCGGGCGTCCCGGCCGCGGATACAAACTCCGCCCCGGGCTGCTGCTGGCACTGGAGCCGTGGGTTATGGCGGACACCGCCGAGCTGGTCACGGACGCCGACGGGTGGACCCTCCGCAGTGCGACCGGCTGCCGGACAGCACACAGCGAGCACACCATCGCCATTACCGGCGACGGAGCCGAGATCCTCACCTTGCCCCGGGAGGCCCGCCCGTAAGCGGGAACGGGGGCCTCATGCCCGGCGCCTGAGCTCAGCTGCGCCGGCGGTTACCCGTCGTGCGGTAGACGTCAAAGACACCGTCGATGCGGCGGACCGCGCTCAACACGTGGCTGAGGTACTTGGGGTCGCCCATCTCGAACGCGAACTTGGAGATCGCCACGCGGTCCGTGGAGGTGTGCACGCTGGCAGCCAGGATATTGACGTGGTTTTCCGAGAGGATCCGGGTCACATCCGAGAGCAGGGACTTGCGGTCCAGCGCCTCGACCTGGATCTCGACCAGGAAGACGCTTGACTGCGTCGGTGCCCATTCGACCTCGACGATCCGGTCCGGCTGCTCCAGCAGCCCGGTGACGTTGGTGCAGTCCGTCCGGTGCACGGACACCCCGGAGCCGCGGGTGACGAAGCCCAGGATCGGGTCCGGCGGCACCGGCGTGCAGCAGCGCGCGAGCTTGACCCACACGTCGTCCACGCCGCGCACCACAACACCGGAATCGGAGTACCGGGCCTTGGTGACCTGCGTCGGGATGGACACCTCGGTGAGGTCGTCCTCGGGCGTGTCATTCCCGCCCAGGCTTTCCACGAGGCGTTCCATGACGGACTGGGCGGACGTGTGCCCGTCGCCCACCCCGGCGTACAGCCCGGAAATGTCGACGTACTTGAAGTCCTCGGCCACCGCCGCGAGGGCGTCGTGGGTCATGAGGCGCTGCAGCGGAAGGTTCTGCTTCCGCATCGCCTTCGTCAGGAGGTCCTTGCCGCGGTCGATCGATTCCTCGCGGCGTTCCTTGCTGAACCACTGCCTGATCTTGTTGCGGGCGCGGGCGCTCTTGACGAAGTGCTGCCAGTCCTGGCTGGGCCCGGCGCCCTCCGCCTTGGAGGTGAAGATCTCCACCCAGTCGCCGTGGTTGAGTTCGCTGTTGAGCGGAACCAGCTTCCCGTTGACGCGGGCCCCGATGGTCCGGTGGCCCACCTCGGTGTGGACGGCGTAGGCGAAGTCCACGGGAGTGGACCCGGCGGGCAGGGCCATGACCTCGCCCTTGGGCGTGAAGACGAACACTTCGCGGGCGTTGATCTCGAAGCGCAGCGAATCGAGGAACTCGCCGGGATCGGAGGTTTCCTGCTGCCAGTCCACCAGGGACCGGAGCCAGCCCATGTCGCCGTCGCGCGGGCTGCCGGGACCCGCGGCGGTGCGGTTCGGCTGGTCTTTGTACTTCCAGTGCGCCGCCACGCCGTACTCCGCGCGGCGGTGCATCTCGTGGGTGCGGATCTGGATCTCCACGGGCTTCCCGCCCGGGCCGATCACCGTGGTGTGCAGCGACTGGTACATGTTGAACTTGGGCATCGCGATGTAGTCCTTGAACCGCCCGGGGAGGGGGTTCCAGCGCGAATGCATGGCGCCGAGGGCGGCGTAACAGTCCCGGACCGAGTCCACCAGGACCCGGACGCCCATCAGGTCGTTGATGTCGTCGAAGTCCTTGTCGCGGACAATCATCTTCTGGTAGATCGAGTAGTAGTGCTTGGGCCGGCCCGTGATGGTGGCTTTGATCCTGGCATCGCGCAGGTCCTCGGTGATCTGGTTGCGGATCACGGAGAGGTTCTTCTCCCGTTCGGGGGTCCGGTCCCCCACCATGCGGACGATCTCTTCGTAGACCTTGGGGTACAGGGCGGCGAAGGAGAGGTCTTCGAGCTCCCACTTGATGGTGTTCATGCCGAGCCGGTGGGCCAGCGGGGCGAAGATTTCCAGGGTTTCCCGGGCCTTGCGCGCGGACGATTCGGCCGAGACGAAGCGCCAGGTCCTGGCGTTGTGCAGCCGGTCGGCAAGCTTGATCATGAGGACCCGGATGTCCTTGGCCATGGCCACAACCATCTTGCGGACGGTTTCCGACTGCGCGGCCTCACCGAAGCTGACCTTGTCAAGCTTGGTCACCCCGTCCACCAGCATGGCGACTTCCGGGCCGAACTCGGCCTTCAGGTCATCCAGGGTGTATGAGGTGTCCTCGACGGTGTCGTGCAGGAGGGCCGCCGCGAGGGTGGTTCCGCTGAGCCCCAGTTCGGCCAGGATGGTGGCCACGGCCACCGGATGCGTGATGTAGGGATCGCCGCTCTTGCGCTTCTGGCCGCGGTGGCAGCGCTCGGCCACGACGAAAGCGCGCTGGATGAGGTCGAAGTCCTCTTTGGGGTTGTTGGCCCGCACAGTCCGCAGGAGCGGCTCGAGGATGGGTGAATAGGCGGGGGCGCCGCGCCCGGTCAGGCGGGCAAGCCGGGAACGGGTGCGTTCACGCCGGCCGGGGAACGTGGGGCGTGCGCCCGAGCTATCCACGGGCACCGGAGCATCGGCGCGTCCGGGAGCCACCACACCAGTCTGCGAACCCTGGCCTGGAGCCTTATCCACCGGCGCTGCTGGCACCGGCGTCGAACGTTCTTCCAATGGAGCACCTCTCCGAACCCGTTAATTCTTCCAGTGTATTCCCGCAGCAGGATACTTCGATAACCGGCCGTTGTACGGCAACGGGCCGGAGAGCGTCACGAATGACGTTCTCCGGCCCGTTGGTTACGGCTCGGCTGCCCGGCGGGCAGTTCTTTCCGGCAGTCCGGTGCGGCTAGGCCGTGGCCGGTTCTGCCGGGGCGCCGGTCTTGGCGGCGTGGGCGCGGCGCTGCTGCACCCGCTCGGCCTGCTTGACCAGTTCCGGCTCGCCCTGGCGCAGCCAGGCGTACAGCGGCGCGGCGATGAAGATGGTGGCCGCCGTGCCGATCAGGATTCCGACGAACAGTGCCAGGGAGAGGTCCCGCAGCGTTCCGGCACCCAGGAGCCCTGCGCCGATGAAGAGGATGGCGCCGACCGGGAGGATGGCCACCATCATCGTGTTGATGGAGCGGACCAAAGTCTGGTTGACGGCCAGGTTGACTTCCTCGCTGAACGTCCGCCGGGTGGAGGCCTGCAGGTCCGCGGTGTTCTCGCGGATCTTGTCGAAGACCACCACGGTGTCGTACAGGGAGTAGCTCAGCACGGTGAGGAAGCCGATGATTGCCGACGGCGTGACCTCAAAGTCACTCAGGGCGTAGACACCGGCCGTGATGAACATCGTCACGAGCATGCCCACGATGGCCGAGAGCGACATCTTCCACGTGCGGAAGTACAGCGCCATCAGCACGGCGGCCAGCGCAACGAAGATCGCCAGGCCCAGCAGGGCCTGCTTGGTGACGTCTGCGCCCCAGGTGGGGCCGATGAACGTGGAGGTCACCTCGTTGTCCGTCACACCGTAGGCCTCGGTGAGGCCGGCCTTGATCTGGAGCGTCTCGTCCTCGGTGAGCTTGTCCGTCTGGATCCGCATCGTGTTGCCCGCGACGTTGGCCACGCGGGGAACGCTGCCGGCGACGACATCCTCGACGGCTTTCTCGCCGAGGGCCGGGTCCGTGGTCTGCACGTTGGAGACCGTGAATTCGGAGCCGCCCCGGAATTCAATCCCAAGGTTGAAGCCGCCCTTGACGACGGGCAGCAGGATCGAAAGCGCAACCAGCACGGCTGCGATCGTGAACCAGATTTTCTTGGATCCGACGAAGTCGTACGAGCGCTTGCCCGTGTAGAGCTCGTTGCCGAAATTGGCGAAGCTGGTGGCCATTTAGTTGCCCTCCTTGGACGCGCTCTTGGAGGACCCGGCAAGCTGGTCCTGCCGTTCCGCGAGGCGTCGTTCTGCAATGGTCATCCGGCGTTCGGCCTCGGCCGCGGCGCCGGTGTTCTTGGCGCGCAGCGCAGCTGCCATGGCCGGCTTGTCCGCAGGCGTGCGGAACCGTCCGGCGCCCCGGTACAGGGGCACGGCGCCGAGGCTCTTCGGGTCCAGCCCGGAGAGCGGGTGGCCTTCACCGAAGAACTTGGTGCGGGCCAGCAGCTGCAGGGTCGGGTGCGTGAACATAAAGACGACGATCAGGTCGGCAATGGCCGTCAGGCCCAGGGTGAACGCGAAGCCGCGCACGTTGCCCACCGCCACGAAGTACAGCACGACGGCGGCCAGCAGGTTGACGGCCTTGGATGCCAGGACCGTGCGCTTGGCGCGCTTCCAGCCGTTCTCGACGGCGGAGACCAGGCCGCGGCCCTCGCGGAGCTCGTCTCGGATACGTTCGAAGTAGACGATGAACGAGTCTGCGGTCTGCCCGATGGCCACGATGATGCCGGCGACGCCGGCCAGCGAGAGCCGGTAGTTCTCGGTCCAGCCCAGGATCGCGATGGCCAGGTAGGTGAATGCGCCGGCCATCACCAGGGAGGCGACGGTCACCAGGCCCAGGGCCCGGTACTGCACCAGCGAGTAGACCACCACCAGCAGCAGGCCGATCAGGCCCGCCAGCATGCCCATGCGGAGCTGCTCGCCGCCGAGGGTTGCCGAAATCTGCTGTTCGCTCTGGATCTCGAAGCTGATCGGCAGGGCGCCGAAGCGCAGCTGGTCGGAGAGGGCCTTCGCGGATTCCTCGGTAAACCCGCCCGTGATCTGCGGGCGGCCGTCGGTGATGACCGCGAGGGAGCGCGGCGCGGAGATGACCTGGTCGTCCAGGACAATCGCGAACTGCGCCTTGGGGTCGGAACCGCTTTCCCCGCCGCCGGCGATGAAGAACTGGTACAGCCGCTCGGTGACTTCCTTGAACTTGGCCGTGCCTTCTTCGTTGAACTGGATGTTCACAGCCCACTCGTTGGTCACGGCGCCCTGGGCGCCGCGCTGCAGCTGGAAGGACGAGCCGGCGATGTTCGAGCCCTTGACCTCAACCGGGCCAAGGATGTACTTGATGGCCGGCGAGTTCGCGGATGCGGGTTCGCAGGTGACCAGCGGCTTGGCCGGGTCGGAGCGCTCCCGCTGCTCCTGCGACGGGTTGTCGCAGTCGAGGGCCTCGAACTCCTTGTAGATCTCGGGGGTGACCCAGTTGACGTCGCTGCCGTTGGTGGGCTCGGCGGTCGGCTTGGGCAGCTGGTCCTCCGGGGTCCGTGCCTCTTCGGGCACGGCTGCGCCGGGACCGGCCTGCAGGACGGGCCGGAAGTTCATGTCGGCGGAAGCCTGGATCAGGGCGCGGGTTTCCTTGGACGGCGTCCCCGGGAGGCTGACGACGACGTTGCGGCCGGACTGCGTGCTGATTTCGGCCTCGGCGACGCCGGAGCCGTCCACGCGCTGGCGGATGATCGCCACGGCCTGGTTGAGCTGCTCTTCGGTGATGTCCGAACCGCCCTCGACCTTGGGCGCCAGGATCATCTGGGTGCCGCCTTCAAGGTCCAGGGCCAGCTTGGGAGCCCAGCTCGCCTGCCCGGCCATGGTGCCGCCGGCCAGGACGGCGGTCAGTACGGCGAGGATTACGCCGAGCCAGACCAGCACCCTGAGGGCTGTGTTTTTGGGGCCAGTTCGTGCCATTGTCGATCTTTCTAGTATTTACGGAGGAACCGCCGGTACGGGCTGTGCGGCCCGTTCCGGCGGTTGCCCGCAACCGTTACTTCGCGGGGGTGCTCAATCAGGCAGACTAGCTGTCTTTCTTGCCTTCGTCGTTGAGGCGGCGCATGGTTTCTTCGGGCGTCTCGACGCGCGGGGCAGTGTTGTCGGCGGTACCGGCGGTTCCGCCGGCGACAGTACCGTCAGCGGTGGTCTCGGCGGTCAGCGAGGACGCGTCGTTGGGAACCACGGTGGGCTCCTCGGCTGCGACGACGGGCTCGACGATCTTGGTGACAGCCTGGCGGTGCACAGTGGCGGTGTTGCCCGGGGACAGTTCCAGCAGGACCTTGTTCTCGTCCTCATCGATCTCGACGATGCGGCCGAACAGGCCAAAGCTCGTCATGACCTCAACACCCGGGGCAAACTTCGACTGGAGCTGCGCCTGCTGCTGCTGGGTCTTCTTGTTGCGGCGGAACATCATGAAGATGAAGACGCCGAGCATGGCGAACAGCAGAATGGTCATGATGTCGATGCCGCCGCCGGCCTGCGGCTGGGTCTGGGCAGAGATAAGTCCGAACACAGGGAAAGTTCCGTTCTGTACTTGCGTAGCTGGTTTTACAGCAACGTCCGCTTCGCTCCGGGCCTGGCAGGCAATGATGCCGGCGAGGTCGGCCAGGTGCTGGCCGCGCGCAGAGACAAAGACCCGAACGTGCCGAGCGTCATACCAGTCTAAAGGGAAAACGTTGCGCGGCGGTGCTATTGACTATTACGGATCCATTCCGGATCGGCATTACGGCCCTGCCCGGCGCCGGTGTCCGGATCGCCGTCGTCGGCCGGGAAGAGCTCCAGCGGGTCCTGCGCGAACACCCCCGGCGGCACCGCGAATCCGAGGTGCGTCCAGGCCGGCGCGAGCGCGATCCGGCCGCGCGGGGTGCGGCCCAGGAGGCCCTCGCGGACCAGGTACGGCTCAGCGACGGTCTCCACCGTTTCCGTCTCTTCGCCGACGGCAATGGCCAGGGTGGACAGGCCCACGGGACCGCCGCCGAACTTGGTGATGAGGGCATCGAGCACCGCGCGGTCCAGCCGGTCCAGTCCCCGCTTGTCCACCTCGTACATGTCCAGGGCTGCGGATGCGGCCCGGGCGTCGATCTGCTCGACCCCGTGCACCAGCGCCCAGTCGCGGACCCGTCGCAGGAGCCGGTTGGCGATGCGGGGGGTGCCGCGGGAACGGCCCGCGATTTCGCTGAACCCGGCCGAGTTGACCTTGAGGTCCAGGAGCCCGGCGGACCGGCGGAGCACCAGCTCCAGTTCGGCCACGGAATAGAACTCGAGGTGTCCGGTGAAGCCGAAACGGTCCCGGAGGGGCCCCGGCAGCAGGCCGGCGCGCGTCGTGGCGCCGACCAGCGTGAACGGCGGCAGCTCAAGCGGGATGGCCGTGGCCCCGGCGCCCTTGCCCACCACGATGTCGACCCGGAAGTCCTCCATCGCCATGTACAGCATCTCCTCGGCCGGGCGGGACATCCGGTGGATCTCGTCGAGGAAAAGGACCTCGCCTTCGGAGAGGGAGGACAGGATGGCCGCGAGGTCCCCGGCATGTTGGATGGCCGGGCCGCTGCTGATCCGCAGCGGGGCGTTCATTTCGGCCGCGATGATCATGGACAGCGTGGTTTTACCCAGTCCGGGCGGGCCGGAGAGCAGCACGTGGTCGGCGCTGCGGCCGCGCATGCGGGACGCCTCGAGGACGAGGGAGAGCTGCTTCCGGACGCGGTGCTGGCCGACGAAGTCGTGCAGGTTCTTGGGCCGGAGCGCGGCTTCAATGACCCGCTCCTCCGGCTCCTCTCCCCCGCCGACCAGGGACGGCTCAGCCACGGGCGCCTATCCTGTTCCCGGCGCGGGCACCGTCCTGGCCCAGCCAGCGGAGGGTGGCACGCAGGATCTCGGCGACATTGCCCTCTTCGGCCAGCTCGGGCTGGTCGGCCAGGGATTTATCGATGCTGGAGGTGGCGTCCTTTTCGGACCAGCCGAGGCTTGTCATGGCGGCGACCACCTGCGGCTTCCAGACCGCCTCGGCGGAGGCTGCCGGGGCAGCGATCCCCGCGGCAGTGCCGTGCGGCACGAGCTTGCCGGCGAGTTCCAGCACGATCCGGCCGGCCACCTTGGGCCCGATGCCGGGGACCTTGGTGAAGGCCTTGCCGTCGCCGGAGTGGGCGGCGACGCGGATGGCCTCGGGCTCGTGGACCGCCAGGACCGCCAGCGCCAGGCGGGGTCCCACCCCGCTGACGCTCAGCAGGACGTCGAAAACCTCGCGCTCATCGTCGGTGCCGAACCCGAACAGGGTGAGGGAATCCTCGCGCACGATCAGGGACGTGAAGAGTTTCCCCTCCTCGCCGGTGCGGAGCCTGCTGAGGGTCTGCGGGGTGGCGTTGACGCTCATGCCGGCGCCGTTGAGGTCGATCACTGCGGAGGACAGGCCGACGTGCGCTACGGTTCCGCGGAGAAAACTGATCAAGCCGGGCTCCTGACAATTCAACTGAAAACAGTGTCTATATAAAAAGGGGCCGGCCGAACCGGCTATCCGAACATATCTACGAATACCCTACCAAGCGCTGAGGCGGCACCGGCGGATATTCAGCGGGCACGGCGCGCTTTGGCCTCCGCGTCCGCCCAGGCGCGCTGGGCGGGGGTGAGCGACTGGCCGCGCGGCGCCGGGATGCCTGCGCGTGTGGCGGACGTGCTGGACGCGCCGGAGCCGGCCCGCCAGGCGTGCGTGATGGCCAGCGCGAGGGCGTCGGCGGCGTCCGCGGGCCGGGGCGGGGCGTCGAGCCGGAGGATTTTGGTGACCAGCTTGGTGACGGCGTCCTTGTTGGAGGTTCCGCTGCCGGTGACGGCGGCCTTGACCTCCGACGGCGTATGCAGCGCCACCGGGATGCCGCGCCGCGCGGCGGCGGCGATCACCACACCGGACGCCTGGGCCACGCCCATCACGGTGCTGACGTTGAGCTGCGAGAAGACGCGTTCGACGGCGAGGACGTGGGGTTCGTGCCGGTCCAGCCACTCGTCGATTGAGGTGGCGATGACCAGGAGCCGCTGGTCCAGGCTTTCCTCGGGCGATGTTCCGACGACGCCGAACGCCACCATGGTGGCGCGCCGGTTCTTTTCGACGTCCACGACGCCGATCCCGCAGCGGGTGAGGCCCGGATCGACGCCGAGGACGCGAAGGGTCACTCTGCTTCCAGTGCGGCCTGCACTTCGTCGCTGAGGTCGGCGTTGCTGTAGACGTTCTGGACGTCGTCGAGCTCTTCGAGGGCATCCACCAGCTTCATGAACTTCTTGGCGGCATCGACATCCAGCGGCACCTGCATGGAGGGCACAAACTCGGCCTCGTCGGTGTCGTACTCGATCCCGGCTTCCTTGAGCGCCTCGCGGATGGCCTGCAGGTCGGTCGGCTCGGAGTGGATTTCGAAGCTGTCCCCGTTGTCCTTGACTTCCTCGGCGCCGGCGTCGAGCACGGCCATCAGGACGTCGTCCTCGCTGAGGCCGTTCTTCGGCAGCGACACCACGCCCTTGCGGGAGAACAGGTAGCTGACCGAGCCGGGATCGGCGATGGTGCCGCCGTTGCGGGAGATGGCGAGGCGCACCTCGGAGGCTGCCCGGTTCTTGTTGTCCGTGAGGCACTCGATCAGCAGCGCGGAGCCCTGCGGCCCGCGGCATTCGTACATGATCTCCGTGTAGTCCACCACTTCGCCGGTGAGGCCGGCGCCGCGCTTGATGGCGCGGTCGATGTTGTCCGCCGGGACCGAGGTCTTCTTGGCCTTGGTGACGGCAAGTTCCAGGCTGGGGTTGCCGGCGAGATCCGGGCCGCCCATCCGCGCGGCGACTTCGATGTTCTTGATCAGCTTGGCGAACGACTTTGCCCGGCGGCTATCGAGGATGGCCTTTTTGTGCTTGGTCGTCGCCCATTTGGAGTGGCCTGACATGCTTTACGCTTCTCCTCTGATCATTCGAATAAACAATTCATGCACGCGCTTCTCCCCTGTCACTTCCGGGTGGAAGGAGGTGGCGAGCAGCTTTCCGGAACGCACAGCAACAATTCTAGCCGTCCCGGCCAGGGCCTCGGGGTGGGATGCCTTGGACGGCTCCACCTCGGCAAGGACCTCCACGCCGTCACCGACGCGCTCCACCCATGGTCCGCGGATGAAGACCGCATGGACCGGAGCCACACCGTTGCCGGTGGCGCTGAACTCGAGGCCCTTGAAGTCAAGGTCCGTTTCGAAGGACTCGCGCTGCCGGCCGAACGCGTTGCGGCGCACCGTGATGTCGAGGCCGCCGAACGTCTGCTGCGGGTTGCCGTCCAGGTCCTTGGCGGGGTCCGTGATCTGGTCCGCGAGGAGGATCATCCCGGCGCAGGAGCCGTAGACCGGCAGTCCGTCGCGGATGCGTCCGCGCAGGGGGTCACGGAGTCCGAACGCCCGGGACAGCTTGTCGATGGTGGTGGATTCGCCGCCGGGAATAATAAGGCCGTCCAGGCCGTCGAGTTCGGCCGGCCGGCGGACGCCGACGCCGGTGGCGCCGGCGTCTTCCACCGCGTGCAGATGCTCGCGGAAGTCGCCCTGGAGGGCCAGGACGCCGATCCGCAGGCCTGAGCCCACGCGGGAGTCAGGCGTGGAAGAGGGGTTGGTCATCCGAACAGCATAATGCTCCCGGCCGCCCCGCAAGGCATGCACGGTCCCTGCCCGGCGGGCTTGCATGCCTCCGCTGGGATATATTACAAACCATGCTTTACATCAGCGTTCCGCTCGGAAAGTTCGTTCGCCGGGTCTCCCGGCTCAGGGGCGGAGGCTCGGCCCTTCCCGGGCTGGTGGTCGAAAAAATCGATCCCGGCTTTATGAAGAGGACACTGTCGACGCTGCCGCTGGGCGTCGCCGTCGTCAGCGGCACGAACGGCAAAACGACCACCACGAAGATGGTGGTGGAGCTCCTGGAGAGCCAGGGCCTGAAGGTGTTCACGAACCGCACCGGCAGCAACTTCACCCGGGGCGTGGCCGCGGCTTTGCTCGGCGAGGTGGACTGGCGCGGCCGGCTGGACGCCGACGTCGCCGTCCTGGAGCTGGACGAGGCCCACGCTGTGCACTTCGTGAACCAGGTGCCGCCGCGCTACTGCCTGCTGCTCAACGTCCTGCGCGACCAGCTGGACCGTTTCGGCGAGATCGACAAGACCGCGCAGCTGCTGCAGCACATTGCGTCGAAGACCACGGGCACGGTGGTGCTGAACCGGGAGGACCCGCGCGTCGCCCGGATCGCCGACACCGTCGCGGGACTCGAGGTCCGCTACTTCGGCCTGGACGATTCCCTGCTGAGCACCTTCCCCAACGACGACGAGATGCGGGCTGCCCCCGGCAGCCCGGTGCCGGCGGCGCCCGCGAAGCCGCACGCCGACGTCGTGCTGCGGCGGGTGGGCGCGGCGGATGCCGACTTTGAGTACGACGGCGTCACCGCGACCACGGCGATGAAGCTCCGCGGCGTCTACAACATCTTCAACGCCGCCGCCGCGCTGACCCTGGCCCGGGCCATCGCGGTCAAGGACGCGGCAAGCGGCCTGCCCGCGCAAGGACAGAAGGCCGCGGACAACGACGGGCTCCTCGCGGCGCTGTCCCAGGTGGCGCCGGCGTTCGGCCGCGGCGAAAGCCTGGTGGTCGACGGCCTGCCGCTGGACCTGGTGCTGGTAAAGAACCCCAGCGGCTTCCGGCTGGGGCTGAAGTCCTTCCCGGCCGCCGGCTACGCCACGATGATCGCGATCAACGACAACTACGCCGACGGGCGCGACATGTCCTGGCTGTGGGATGTCGAGTTCGACACCCTCCGCGACGGCGGCGTGGACCAGCTGAGCGGCTCCCGCGCCTATGACATGGCGCTGCGCCTGCAGTACGACGATGTCGCGATCGGTGCCGTGGAGACCGAGATCGCCCCGGCCCTGGCGGCGTTCATCAGCGGCGCCCGGGACAAGCCGAAGCGCATTTTCTGCACCTATACAGCCATGCTGGCCATCCGCCGCGAGCTGTCCAAAATCACCACAGTAGAGGTGGTCTCATGACCCCCCAGTCCGACTCCGGCCTCCCGTTCGAGCACGTGCTCCCGCCCGAGGACTCCCCCGCGCCCTCCAAGGGGACCATCCGGGTGCTGCAGCTGTATCCGCGCGACATGAACATCTACGGCGACTGGGGCAACGCCCTGGTGCTGGCCCAGCGGCTGCGCTGGCACGGCTACACGCCGGAGCTCCTCGAGTACAACGTGGGCGACGAGTTCCCGGCCGATGTCGACCTGATTGTCGGCGGCGGCGGGCAGGACAGCGGACAGCTCGTCATCCAGGATGACCTGCTGTCCCGCGAGACCGTGCTGAAGCAGCTGGCCGAGGACGGCGTGCCCATGCTGGTGATCTGCGGGCTGTACCAGCTGTTCGGCAAGTTCTTCAAGACCCGGACGGGTTCCGTGATCCCGGGGATCGGCATCCTGGACGTGGAAACCAACGGCACCGATGAGCGGCTGATCGGCAACGTGGCCGTGTCCTCCCCCGAGTTCGGCACGATCCTGGGCTACGAGAACCACAGCGGCCAGACCACCCTCGGCCCCGGCGTTTCACCGCTGGGAACCACCGCCAAGGGCACAGGCAACAACAGCGCCGACGGGCAGGAAGGCGCCCGCTACAGGAACATCGTGGCGAGCTACCTGCACGGGTCCCTGCTGCCGAAGAACCCGGCCCTGGCGGACTTCCTCATCCGGACCGCCGTCGAGCGCAAGTACGGCAGCTTCTCGCCGGGCACCCCGGACGACAGCTACGCCGTCCTCGCCCGTGAACACGCCGCGCGCCGCCCGCGCTGAATGGGCAGCCACGACGGCGGAGCGGTGCCCATGATCCGGATTGAACGGGACAGCCCCGCCCGCGAGGACGTCCGGCAGCTCCTGGCTGAGCACCTGGCGGACATGTTCGCCACCTCGCCCGCGGAAAGCGTCCACGCCCTTGACCCTGCGGCGCTTGCGGGCCCCGGCATCAGCTTCTGGACGGCGCGCGAGGACGGTGTGCTGCTCGGCTGCGGGGCGCTGAAACAGCTCGGTCCCGGGGCGGCCGGTGCTAGGCAGGGCGAGCTCAAGTCGATGCGCACCGCCGCCCCTGCGCGCGGCCGGGGCGTCGCCACCCTGCTGCTGGCGCACATCCTGGCCGAGGCTCGGCGTGCGGGCTGCCGGCGCCTGTACCTTGAGACCGGCAGCGAGGACTTCTTCGCCCCGGCCCGCCGGCTGTACCAGCGCCACGGATTCGACCTCTGCCCGCCCTTTGCCGGCTACACGGAGGACCCGAACAGCGTTTTTATGGTCCTGGAGCTGGACCCGGACGTCCCCTAGGCCGGGCCGGCTGCGGACCGGCCGCCCCTCAGGCGCGGCCGGCGTACTCCAGCACGTCCCGGGCGACGCTACCGCTGGAGGCGGCCCGGAGATGGCCCTTCCCCTCGTACCAGATGAGCGTGCAGTCCGGAATCAGTCCGGCCGTTTCCTGCGCCACGTCGCGGAGGAAGAACTGGTCTGAGCCGCCGCAGATCAGGAGGACGGGCCGCCGGATCAGCGGGAGCACCTCCCGGGAGTTGAAGGTCATCTCCCCCTGCACCTCAGTGAGCACGTCCTGGGCGGGGACATCGGCCCCGCTGAGGAGCCTTCGGCTGATCAGCGGGCCGATCAGGCGCCGCAGCCACAGCATCCGCCGGCCCGGGAGCATGTACTCCGCAAAAACCGTCCCGGCGCCGGTGGTGTCGCCGCCCGCCAGGGCTGCGGCCATTCGCGCGTCGACGTCCTTGCCCCAGTCGCTCAGCTCCGCGGCGGTGACCACCAGGGCGATGCGGCCAAAGGCGTCCGGATGCCGCGCGGCCAGGTACTGCCCCACCATCCCGCCGAATGACTCCGCCACAACGACGTCCACCCGCCCGCCGAACCGTCCGGCGATCAGGGCCGCGTAGTCGTCCGCCATATCGGCCATGGTGTGGTCCGGCGGCATGCCCCGCCGCCGGGTGACGATCCAGACGGCATAGCCGGCCTCGAGAAACGGAATGAACTGCTGCCTGAACATGCGGCGCAGCATCCCCTGCGGGACGGAGCTCCCCGGCCCGCCCGGGATGAAGAGGAGGGTTTTCGGGCCGGTGCCCCAGCTCAGGTACTCCATGCCGTTGGGGAACGTCCCGGTCCGGGGTTCCCGGTCCGCCGTCGATACTCTGCCCACGAGAAGCCTCCTGTCCCGGACGGGCTACGGTTCCTTGGTGATCAGCAGCTCGTGGGCGCCCGCAGCAGCGGCCCCCATCGACTCGACCACGGTCTGGGTGCGCTTGTGCGTGGCGGCGTCGGCCGCGGCACTTGCGCAGGTGCCCTGCGGGGCATCGGATGCCACGGAGCACCAGCGGTACGGCCCGCGGACCATGACCGACGGCGCCCAGGCCAGGTCAGAGGCGGTCCATGTGCCGGATGCGTCCTCGCTGAACTGCACCCGGACCAGCAGGCCCTCGTTGTTCACCACATAGTTCGGTGAAAGTTCGGTGATGCCGTTGCCCAGGCCGTAGGCGATCCACGTTCCCTTGTACTTCTCGATCGGCAGGACCGAGTGCGAGTGGTGGCTGTAGATCATGGTGAACTGGCCGCTGTCCGCGAGGGCATGGGCCACCGACGTCTGCTCGGCGTTCGGCACACTGGAGTATTCGTCGCCGGCATGCATCGCGGCCAGCACGATGTCCGCACCGAGTTCCCTGGCCTTCTTCGCCTTGGCGATCATCACCCCGGGGTCGAGCATGTCCACCTGCCAGGCGGCCTCGGGGACCTGCCCGTTCAGCCCGTACGTCGCGCTGATCACGGCGATTTTCGCCGCGGCCGTGGGGACGATCAGGATGCCCTCGGAGTCGACTTCGCTCCGGTAGGCGCCGGTGTGCTGCAGCCCGGCGGCGTCAAGTGCGTCCAGGGTCCGCACCAGCCCGGCGGTGCCGCGGTCTACGGTGTGGTTGCTGGCGGTGGTGCACACCTGGTAGCCCACCTTCTGGGCGGCCGTGAGGATCTGTGGCGGAACGTTGAAGGACGGGTAGGCGGAGAACGGCCCGGCCGGCCCGGCAACGGGCGTTTCCTGGTGACAGATGGCCAGGTCACTCTTCTCGATGTACTTCCGCTGGCCCTCAAGAAGCGGCCCGAAGTCCAGTCCCTTGGCGCCCGTGGCCAGTGCGTCCGCGCGGGCCTGTTCCCAGAGCTGGGCGTGCACCAGCATGTCCCCGGTGACCACCACCGACGTGCACCGGACGGCCTCGCAGCCGGGACCTTTCCCTGGCGTCGGCGTTGGCGTCGGGGTGGCGCTCGGAGTCACCGACGGCGGTGCCGCCGGGTCCGGCGCCTGCGAGGCGGACGCTCCCGTGGTTGTGGTGCCGCCCGCGGCCGGGGAGCCTGGCCGGCTGCTGTCCGGGCCGGCGCCGATGCCGCAGGATGCCACGGCGGCCATCAGGGAGACCGTTGCCGCGGCGGCGAGGAGCCGGCCCCGCAACCGGGAGGTGTTGGTTCGCATGGCGCAATCCTACGGCGGCGACGGGCACAACACGCTTAGCAGGCCGTTGATGCCCATCCCTTTACATGAAAGAGTCGTTTCATGACTAATCCCCTGATGAGCCCCAGTCCCCTGCCGTTCGGCCTGCCGCCGTTTGCGGACATCACCGCCGAGCATTACGCCGAAGCCGTCGACGCCGGCCTGGCCGGGCACCTCGCGGAGATCCAGGCGATCGTGGACACCCCGGAGCCCGCCACGTTTGAAAACACGGTGCTGGCCATGGAACGGTCCGGCCAGCTCCTGCAGCGTGCGGCGGCATCCTTCTACACCCTCGTCTCGGCGGACGCCTCGGACGCCATCCGCAGCCTCGAAACCGTCCTGTCCCCGCGGTTCTCGGCGCACCAGGACGCCGTCTACCTGAACCGGGGGCTCTACGAACGGTTCGCCGCCGTCCCCACGGACCAGCTCGACGCCGAATCCGCGCGGCTGGTGGACGAGTACCTCAAGGAATTCCGCCAGTCCGGCATCCAGCTCGACGACGCCGGGCAGGAACGGCTCAAGGCCGTCAACGCCGAGCTGTCCCGGCTCGGCACCGAGTTCGGCCAGCGGGTCAAGGAAGCGATGAAGGCCGCCTCACTGCTGCTCGACGACGCCGCCGAGCTCGCCGGCCTGCCTGCGGACGACGTCGCCAGCGCGGCGGAGGCCGCCCGCACCGCCGGGCACGAGGGCAAGTACCTGCTGACCCTGATCCAGCCCAGCAACCAGCCCGCCCTCGCCGCCCTGGACAACCGGGACGTCCGCCGCCGCCTCTACGAGGCCTCGGTCGGCCGCGGCAGCGACGGATCCGCCCTCGACGTCCTGGACCTGGTGAAGGACACGGCCCGGCTCCGGGCCGAGAAGGCCGCACTGCTGGGCTTCGCCAACTACGCCGAGCTGGTGGTGGACCAGCAGACGGCGCCGGACTTCGCCGCCGTGCAGACCATGATGAACCGGCTGGCACCGGCTGCCGTCCGGAACGCCGACGCCGAGGCCGAGGCGCTGGCGGAAGCAGCCGGCCACCCCCTCGAGGCCTGGGACTGGGCCTACTATTCCGCGAAGGTTAAACGTGAACGGTACGCGGTGGACGAGCAGGCCCTGCGCCCCTATTTTGAGCTGGACCGGGTCCTCAACGACGGCGTGTTCTTCGCCGCCAATGCGCTCTACGGCATCACGTTCCACGAACGCGCCGACCTCGCCGGCTACCACCCCGACGTGCGCGTCTGGGAGGTCCGCAATGCGGACGGGACCGAGCTGGGGCTGTTCCTGGGCGACTACTACACCCGCGAGTCCAAGCGCGGCGGGGCGTGGATGAACTCCCTCGTGGAACAGTCCGGGCTGCTCGGCACCCGGCCCGTGGTGATCAACAACCTCAACATCTCCAAGCCGCCGGCCGGCGAACCCACACTCCTGACCCTCGACGAGCTCCGCACCACGTTCCACGAGTTCGGCCACGCCCTGCACGGCCTGTTCTCCGCGGTCACCTACCCGCGGTTCTCGGGCACTTCCGTGCCGCGGGACTTCGTGGAATATCCCTCACAGGTGAATGAAATGTGGATCATGTGGCCGGAAGTCCTGGCCAACTACGCACGCCACCACGCCACGGGCGAGGCGCTGCCGCTGGAGGTGGTGGACAAGCTCGACGCCGCCCGGCTGTGGGGCGAGGGCTTCGGCACCACCGAGTACCTCGGCGCAGCCCTGCTGGACCTCGCCTGGCATGTGCTGGACGGTTCCGAGGTGCCCGAGGACGTCATGGAATTCGAGGCCAAGGCCCTCGCGGCCGCCGGTGTGGCGCACCACCTGATCCCGCCGCGCTACCGCACCGGCTACTTCCAGCACATCTTCGCCGGCGCCGGCTACGCCGCGGGCTACTACTCCTACATCTGGAGCGAAGTACTGGACGCCGAGACGGTGGAGTGGTTCAAGGACAACGGCGGCCTCACCCGGGCCAACGGCGACTTCTTCCGCGCCGAACTGCTCTCCCGGGGCAACAGCCGCGACCCGCTGGAGTCCTTCCGCGCGTTCCGCGGCCGCGACGCCGGCCTCGAACCGCTGCTGAAGCGCCGCGGCCTCGAGTAGCTCCCTCTAGAACAAACGACGGCGGCCGGTCACCAATATGGTGACCGGCCGCCGCGTTCGACAGCTTCTCCATAAGCTCGGCGCCGAAGCGCCTCGCTCATGGAGCCTCTGCAGTCTCTCTTATTAAGCCGATTGAGTCAGGCGCTACGGTCGCCTTCCGTTACCAGCCGCGCTCGGCGAGGCGGTGCGGCTGCGGGATTTCATCCACGTTGATGCCGACCATTGCCTCACCCAGGCCGCGGGAGGCCTTGGCGATTTCCTCCGGGTCGTCGAAGAAGGTGGTGGCCTTCACGACGGCGGCCGCACGCTGGGCCGGGTTGCCGGACTTGAAGATGCCGGAGCCCACGAAGACGCCGTCGGCGCCGAGCTGCATCATCATCGCGGCGTCGGCCGGGGTGGCGATGCCGCCGGCGGTGAACAGGACCACGGGGAGCTTGCCGGTGGAGGCAACTTCCTTGACCAGTTCGTACGGGGCCTGCAGTTCCTTGGCGGCGACGTAGAGCTCGTCCTCGGGCAGGGCGGCGAGCTTCTTGATCTCGGCGCGGATCTGGCGCATGTGGGTGGTGGCGTTGGAGACGTCGCCGGTGCCGGCCTCGCCCTTGGAGCGGATCATGGCCGCACCCTCGTTGATGCGGCGCAGGGCCTCACCGAGGTTGGTGGCGCCGCAGACGAAGGGAACGGTGAAGTTCCACTTGTCGATGTGGTTGGCGTAGTCGGCCGGGGTCAGGACCTCGGACTCGTCGATGTAGTCCACGCCGAGGGTCTGGATGACCTGGGCCTCGACGAAGTGGCCGATCCGGACCTTCGCCATGACCGGGATGGACACGGCATTGATGATGGCCTCGATCATGTCCGGATCGGACATGCGGGACACGCCGCCCTGGGCGCGGATATCGGCGGGGACGCGTTCCAGCGCCATGACTGCCACGGCTCCGGCATCTTCGGCGATGCGGGCCTGCTCGACGTTGACGACGTCCATGATGACGCCGCCCTTGAGCATCTCCGCCATGCCGCGCTTGACGCGGTTGCTGCCCGTGACGCTCTTCGCGGACGCGCCGGCTTCGCTGCTTACATCAGGTGTAGACACAAAAACCCCTATGGGTAGATAGATGACCTCGCCGGCGCGCGGACGGCACGCGGATGACAATCGCGCATACACCGCGCCGCACACACCGGATTACCGGATCCATTGGCCGGTAGTGCTAATACTAGTCCCCCGCCGCGCCGCGCTGAATTCCGGTTACACCGGGTACGTCGCGGCGGATGCGGACGGTCAAGCGGCCTGTTCCGCCGCGGTTCCACCGGACTCTTCGAACGCCTGGCGGCGCACCGTGACCATCCGCTGGATGACCGTCACGAGGCTTGCCGCGGCCAGGAGGCAGAGCGTCGCGAACAGCACCACGGTGGGCAGTCCCAGCCCGGTGAACCCGGTGACCACCAGGACGGAGACGAGCCGCTCCGCGCGCTCGGCAATGCCGACATTGGCCTCGAAGCCCAGCGACTCGGCCTTCGCCCGCGCGTAGGACACCACCATGCCCAGGACCAGGCAGACGACGGCGGCAACGGCCACCGGGGTGTCCGCCCCTCCGGTGAAGAACCAGACCGCGACGCCGGCGAACAGCGCCCCGTCGGCCACCCGGTCCAGGGTGGAGTCCAGGAAGTTGCCCCAGCGCCCGCCGCCCTGCTGCATCCGGGCCATGATGCCGTCGATGACGTCGGAGAAGATGAAGGCCGTGATAAAGATGGTGCCCCACCAGAGCTGGCCCAGCGGGTAGAACACCAGCGCCCCGACCACCACGCCCAGTGTTCCGACGATGGTCACGGCATCCGGGGACACCCCTATCCGCAGGAGCCAGCGCGCCAGGGGCGAGAACAGCGCGGTGAAGAACCCGCGCGCGTGCCTATTCAGCATCCGTGGCCCCGGCGGTCGTTTGGGGCCATGCCTCGGCGACCTGCTGGCGCACCTCGCCCAGGGTCTGGGTGATGGCCTTGGTCTGGGCGATGATCGGGAAGAAGTTCCCGTCCCCGCCCCAGCGGGGCACCACGTGCTGGTGCAGGTGCCCTGCGATCCCGGCGCCGCCGGTGACGCCCTGGTTCATCCCCAGGTTGAATCCGGTGGGGTTGGCGACCTTGCGCAGCACGCGCATGGCCGTCTGGGTCAGCTCGGCAAATTCGGCCGTCTCTTCCACGGTCAGGTCCGTGTAGTCGGGGATGTGCCGGTAGGGGCAGACCAGCAGGTGGCCGGGGTTGTACGGGAAGAGGTTGAGCACCACGTAGCTGGTCCGCCCGCGGTAGACGATCAGTGAATCGTCATCCTCGCGTTCGGGCGCCACGCAGAACGGGCAGTCGTCCACGTTCTTGAACTGGTGCTGCCCGCCCTTGATGTAGGCCATCCGGTGCGGGGTCCACAGGCGCTGGAACGCGTCCGGTACGCCGGCCAGGCCAAAGTCGTCGGTCACGCCGTCGTCCCCCGGATACTCCGGAACGGCCCCTGTGGTTTCCTGCACGTGTTGCTCCCCCGCTAGCTGGTCCGGTTGCGGACGGCGTCGACGATCCGCTGGACAGCCTCGGCCACCGGCACGCCGTTGTCCTGGCTGCCGTCGCGGAACCGGAAGGACACGGCGCCGGCCTCGGCGTCGTCGCCTCCTGCGATCAGCACGAACGGGATCTTGTCCTTGCTGGCCGTCCGGATCTTCTTCGGGAAGCGGTCTGAGGAAATGTCGACCTCGGCACGGATGCCGGCGGCCTTGAGCTGGTCCACGACGTCGAACATGTAGTCGTTGAACGCTTCGGCCACCGGGATGCCGACCACCTGGACGGGGGCCAGCCAGGCCGGGAAGGCCCCGGCGTAGTGCTCGGTGAGCACACCCATGAACCGTTCCACGGAACCGAACAGGGCGCGGTGGATCATGACGGGGCGCTGGCGGGTGCCGTCCGCGGCCTGGAATTCGAGTTCGAAGCGCTCGGGCAGGTTGAAGTCCAGCTGGATGGTGGACATCTGCCAGGTGCGGCCCAGGGCGTCCTTGGCCTGGACAGAGATCTTGGGGCCGTAGAACGCGGCTCCGCCCGGATCCGGGATGAGCTCCAGGCCGGAGGCCTCGGCCACCTCGGCGAGGGTGCGGGTGGCTTCGTCCCAGGCGGCGTCGTCACCGACGAACTTGTCCTCGTTCTTGGTGGACAGCTCCAGGTAGAAATCATCCAGGCCGTAGTCCTTGAGCAGGCCCAGTACGAAGTTCAGCGTGCCGGTGAGCTCGTCCTTCATCTGCTCGCGCGTGCAGTAGATGTGCGCGTCGTCCTGTGTCATGCCGCGCACGCGCGTCAGGCCGTGCACCACGCCGGACTTCTCGTACCGGTAGACGGAGCCGAACTCGAACAACCGCAGGGGCAGCTCGCGGTAGGACCGGCCGCGGGAGCGGAAGATGAGGTTGTGCATGGGGCAGTTCATCGGCTTCAGGTAGTAGTCCTGGCCGGGCTTGCGGACCGTGCCGTCCTCGTTCAGTTCCGCATCGATGTGCATGGCCGGGAACATGCCGTCGCGGTACCAGTCCAGGTGGCCGGAGACCTCGTACAGGTGTCCCTTGGTGATGTGCGGGGTGTAGACGAACTCATAGCCGGCGTCGACGTGGCGCTGCCGGGAGTAGTCCTCCATGGCCTTGCGGATGATGCCGCCCTTGGGGTGGAACACCGGCAGGCCGGAGCCCAGTTCGTCCGGGAAGGAGAACAGGTCCAGTTCCGCGCCGAGCTTGCGGTGGTCGCGGCGCTCGGCCTCGGCAATGCGCTCCTGGTAGGCCTTGAGGGCGTCCTTGGTGGGCCAGGCCGTGCCGTAGATCCGCTGCAGCTGCTGGTTGTTCTGGTTGCCCAGCCAGTAGGCGGCCGAGGACCGGGTGAGGGCGAACGCGTTGGAGATCATCTTGGTGTTGGGCAGGTGGGGCCCGCGGCACAGGTCGCACCAGACGCTGTCGCCGCTCTTGCGGTCCACATTGTCGTAGATGGTGATGTCGCCGGCGCCGACCTCGACGTTGATGCCTTCACCGGCGTCGGCGGCGTCATTCTTCTTGCCCAGCAGCTCGAGCTTGTAGGGCTCGTCCTTCATGGCCTCGCGGGCCTCGTCCTCGGACACCACGCGGCGGACGAACTTCTGGTTCTGGTTGATGATCTTGAGCATCATCTTTTCCAGGGTCTTCAGGTCCTCGGGCGTAAACGGCTCCTCGACGTCGAAGTCGAAGTAGAAGCCGTCGGTGATGTAGGGGCCGATGCCGAGCTTGGCGCCGGGGCGCAGCTGCTGCACGGCCTGGGCCATGACATGGGCCGTGGAGTGGCGCAGGACGTTGAGGCCGTCCGGGGACTCGATGGTGACGCCCTCCACCGCGGCGCCCTCAGGCAGCGGCTGGTCCAGGTCCTTCAGTTCGCCGTTGACGCGGGCCACAACGACGTCGCGGCGCTCAAAGAAGAGTTCCGCGCCGGTGGTCCCGGTAGTCACCTTGGTCTCTTCGCCATCGACGAGAAGGGTGATCTGCTGGGCATCTGACACGGGTGTCTCCTATTCAAAGTTAAGGCTTCGTAGCTTGTGGCGTACGGGGACCACAGCCAGCCTCGTCCATGCTATCGGTTTCTGAAGAGGCCAACCAACGCGCCACTCAGCCGCCCAGCCCGGTAATGGCAAGGTTGCGGCTGATGCCGTCAAGGGGCCCCGGCGGCTGCGGTTCCGGGGTGTCCGGCATCCCGGCCTCCGGGGCAGGGAACGGCAGCGTCTCGGTGCGGGACAAGTCCCAGGCCATGCTGGCGCTGATGCTGATGCCCCGCGGCCCCGTCCGCCGGGTGGTCCCCCGGATCAGCAGCAGCCGGGTGCCGAACAGCAGCGGACCGGACAGCTCCTGGGCTTCATGGAAGAAGACCGAGTCCACGCAGCCGGTGCCGTCGTCGATGCTGATGAACACCACGCGCCGCCCGCCCCGCATGGGCGGGGTCTGCGTGGCCACCCGGACCCCGGCAACCAGCACCTCGGTGCCGTTGCGCAGGCCCAGCAGCCGGTCCGCAGTGGTGACCCCCAGCCGGTCCAGCAGCGGCCGGTGGCTGGCCATGAGGTGGCCGCTGACGTCCACGGCCATCAGGTCCAGTTCGGCCCGGACGGTGTCGACCAAGGTGGGCGCCGGCAGCCCGGGTTTGAGGTTTTTCAGCTCGACGTCGCCCAGCGGCAGCGCCAGCTGCCCCTCGATCACGTCGATGCCCTTGCGGTGCGGCCGGGTTTGCAGGGTCTGCAGGTGCTGCACCAGGTCCGCACGGTTGGCCGTGCCGCCGGCGGCCCGGTGCAGGGAGTCGAAGGCGCCCAGCTGGGCCAGCCGCTGGATGCTGGGCTTGCTCAGCCGGGACCTGGCCCGCAGGTCGGCGAGCGAGTCGTAGGGCTGTCCCGCCACGATCCTCTTCAGCTCGGTCCCGGAAAGGCCGTAAATGCCGTTCAGGCTCAGCCGGATGCCCAGCTTGCCCTGGTCCGGGCCGGCGGCCACTCGTTCCACCCTGTATTCGGCCTGGCTGCGGTTGATGTCCAGGGGCAGGATGGGGATCCCCATCCGCCGCGCTTCGGCGACCAGGAGCCGCTTGGGGTACATGCCGGGGTCGTGTTCCCACAGCCCGGCGAGGAAGGCCTCGGGATGGTGGGTCTTCAGCCAGGCCGACTGGTAGGTGGGCACGGCGAAAGCGGCGCCGTGGGCCTTGCAGAACCCGAAGCTGCCGAAGGCCTTGAGGGTGCCCCAGACCTTGTCCACCACCTCGGGGGTGTAGCCCCGCGCCCGCGCCTCTTTACGGAAGAACTCCTCCACCCGGCCTTCCAGGGCCTCGTTGCCGAGGGCCCGGCGGAACTCGTCTGCCCGGGCCAGCCCGCACCCGGTCATGACGTCGAACGTCTTCAGGATCTGTTCATGGAACACGGTGACACCGTGCGTCTCCTTCAAAATGTGCCGCAGGTCCGGGTGCGGGTAGACCTCCGGCGCGAAGCCGTGCCGGTGTTCCAGGAAGGGCCGCACCATGTCCGATTTCATCGGGCCCGGCCGGAACAGGGAAATGTCGATGATGAGGTCGTTGAACTCCCGGGGGGCGAGTTTGCCGATGAGCTCCCGCTGCCCGGGAGATTCGATCTGGAAGCAGCCCAGGGTGTGGGTGCTGCGGATCAGGTCATAGGTGGGTTCGTCGTCGAGCGGGACGGCATTGAGGTCGATGCGGCCGTCCTCGGCGATGTAGCCGGGCCCGGTCCCGTCCGGTCCCGGCGGGTGCGCCCCGGCGGCCACCACCTCGGCCTTGGAGGGGTGCAGCCGGATCACTTCGCGGACGGCGAAGGCCATGGCGCTTTGCATACGGACGCCCAGGACATCGAGTTTGAGCATGCCCATGGGATCCATGTCGTGCTTGTCGAACTGGCTCATCGGCAGGCCCACCCCGCTGGGCTGCACGGGGGTGCGGTCCAGCAGTGTGGCGTCCCCCAGGATCACGCCGCAGGGGTGCATGGAAATGTGGCGCGGCAGCCGGTCCAGCCGTTCGGTGAGGTCCACCAGCAGATCCAGCTGGTGGTTCCCGACGGCGTCGCGCTGCCCCACCCGGCCGGCGAACTCTTTCAGCTCGGGTTTTTCTTCGAGGGCTTCGCGGAAGTTCCGGGCCGAGAAGCGCCACAGCTGCTTGGCGATGTCGCCGATCTCGCCCTCCTCCATGCCCAGGGCAAGGCCGGCGTCGCGCACGGCGCCGCGGGCGCGGTAGCCGTTCTGCATGCTCATCAGCGTGACGCGCTCGGAGCCGAAGCGCTCAAAGATCTTCCGGTACACGTTGTGCCGCTCGGCGCTTTCGACGTCGATGTCGATGTCCGGAAGTGTGGCGCGGTCCCGGGACAGGAAGCGTTCGAAGATGAGGTCGTGCTGCAGCGGGTTCACCTGGCTGACGTCGATCAGGTAGTTGACCAGGCTGGAGGCCCCCGAGCCACGGGCCGCGGCCCGGACCCCCATGTCCTGGATCATGCGGGACACCTCGGCCACGGTCAGGAAGTAGGCGGCGAAGCCCAGGCTGTCGATGATCCGCAATTCGTGCTCCAGCCGCGAGCGCAGCTCCCCGGCGGGTTTGCCCGTGATCCCGGGGAACCGCCTGCTGATGCCTGCCTCGCAGCGCTGGGTGAGCTCCACGAGGGCGTCTCCGGCGATGCCGATCACTGAGGCTTCCGGCACCACCGGCTGCTTCCATCCCATGTCGGTGACCGGGTCCATCCGGCAGCGGTCCGCGAGCGCCTCGGTCTGCGCCATCAGGCTTTTGAGGTCGGCGGCGCCGTAACCGGCGGCATGCATGATCTCCTTTCCGAGCTGGAGCATCTGGCCGGCGGATTTGAGCCAACCCTGCCCGTTGGGCTGCAGCAGGGGCGCGGCGGATAGTTCGGGCAGCGATTTGAGGGTGCGGGCGGAGTCCAGCACATCCGCGGTGGCCGCGCCGTCCTCCGCCACATAGCGCACGGCGTTGCTCAGCACGGCGGGTACGCCGTGTTCAGCGGCGAGCTTGAGCATCCGCACAGCGTGCGCGGTGCTGAGTGGCTCCCCGGGCGGGCTGAGCTGGCTGACCACCTCGGCGGCGATGGTTCCGGCGGGCATGGCGTCGAGCCAGCGCTTGAACAGGGTGCGGGGGCGCAGGTAGCGCCGCCCTCCCATGGCGCGTCCGGCGTCGGAGTCCGGCCCGATCAGCACGGTCAGCACCGGCTTGAGGGTTTCCGGGTGCAGGGCGCGGGAGGCCAGCTCGGCCCGGGTCACAGCCACCGGCACCGCTCCCCCTGCCTTGCCCGTGGTGCGGGCATGCGCATCGGAGATCAGCCGGCACAGCGCACGGTAGCCTGCGCCGTCGTTGTGGCCGTGGGCCAGCACGACGACGCGTCCCCCCACCTGGGTACGGAGGTCGCCGTCGTCGTCCAGGACCGCCAGGTCCACTCCGACCACAGGGTCGAGCCCCTCGGCCATGCAGGCCTTCAGGTGCTTGACCGTGCCGTAGAGGCCGTCGCGGTCGGTGCAGGCGAGCGCCGTGGCCCCATCCGCGGCCGCGGCGGCGGCCAGCTCCTCCGGCCAGGACACCCCATAGTGGGCGCTGAAGGCGGTGGAGACGTGGAGGTGGGTGAAGCTCATGCCGAATCTTGCTCCCGGACGGGAAGCAGGGCGTCGTGGATGCGCAGCAGGCGCCAGCGTCCGCTGCCCACATGCCGGGCCAGGTCAAGGGTGAGGGTACCGGCGTCGGGGGTGTCCGCCCTGCCTACCTGGACCCGCCAGATCTCGTGGTCCACCAGCCCGGGGCCGCTTCCCAGCGGCGCCCGCTGCTCCTCGGCCCACCATTGCCGGCGCTCGAACCAGCGGACCGGTGCTGCGCAGACGGTGTAGCGGCGGCCGGCCCAAGTCAGCTCCTGGGGTTCGCCGGACGGTGCGCAGCGGACGTCCACCCCCTCGCTGAACATGCCCATTGCGCCTCCCGGACCACACCATCTGCCAATCCGCCTGCTCTGGCAATCAGATAGTCCCCAGCAGGCAGCTATTCGAATATATCTTCGAATAACTCCAGTCTACGACGGTGCCGGGCCAAAACCTAGATCAGGGGTGGACGGACGCAGGCACAGGTAGCAGGATTGAGCCATGAGCTCCCATAACGCACTCCTGAAGCACGTAAGCATCGCCGCCGAGGACGCATCCTTGGTGGCGAAGTTCGATATAGACGGAAATATCCCCGGCCAGGGTGCCTATGTGGTGGGGCTCGTCGCGGCAACCCCGGACCATTCCCACCAGCGGCGAATGGGGATCGAGTTCATGAACGGGGAGGCCGTCTCGTTCTACTGCTTCAGCCACGACGGCACGGAGGAGAACTTTGACCTCAAGGGCGTGGAGCACTCCGGCAACACCATTACCGGGTACTTCCCGCTCAGCACCGTCATGGGCCTGGCGAAGGGGCACCTCATGACAGCGTTCAGCGACTGCGACGGCCGCGAGTACCAGGCAAATGTCCCGGTGGAGGAAGCTCTCTAGGAGCTGGCTTTGTAGACTTCGAGTTCGAGCGTGATGAAAGCGTCAATCATCGCCCGGTAGGTCTTTTCCACGAGTTCGACGTCGATATCCTTCTGTTCCGCCGTGGCGCGGACGTGTTCGATGACCCGTTCGACGCGGCCCGGGGCGCGCACCTCGGCACTGTCCGCCTTAAGGGTTCCGGCGATTCGGATCAGGCGCTCGCGGCGTCCGATCAGGGACACGATCTGCTCGTCCACCTCGTCCACAGCCACCCGCACGGCGGCGAGCTGTTCACGGTCGGCCTTGGCCGCTTTATCGTCTTCGTGATTTGTGGACATGTCCATGACAGTATCGAAAGATGCAGCCACGAGTCGATTTAATTTCACTGGGTGTCCGCAGCGTTGACGCCTCCCGCAGTTTTTATGTCGACGGCCTGGGCTGGCCTGTCCACCGGGAAGTCCGGGGCGAGGTCCTCTTTATCCAGGCCAACCACGGCCTCGTCCTCTCCCTGTGGGATACCGGGCAGATGCAGGCCGAAGCCGCCACCGATCCCCCGGCCGGGGTCCCCTCCATCACCCTCAGCCACAACCTGGGCAGCGCGGCGGAGGTCGACTGGGTGATGGCGGAGGCCGAGTCAGCCGGAGCGCAGATCATCGCCGCCCCGAAGACCCAGCCCTGGGGCGGCTATACCGGCTACTTCGCCGACCCCGACGGCTACCGCTGGGAGGTGGCGTTCAATCCCAGCTGGGCGGTGGACGGCGCCGGCAAAGTCACGCTCTGACGGCTCACCAGCTCCGGACTACGGTGTTAGTGGAACTTTGGATCGTGACGAGCCGGCTCCCTTGAAGCCATGTTGATGGCCCAACTGCACGACGCCGAGAATCTGCGCTCGAGCAACGGCGGATCAAACCGGGCATCCTGCTTGGTCAGCCCGTCCGGGCACCAGCCATGCCGTTCGTAGAAGCGGATGGCGCGGCAGTTGCCGGCAGCGACCCAGAGATACGCACGTTCATAGCCCATGGTACGAAGTCCCTCCACCGATGCTTGGAATAGTGCCGGGCCCAGTCCGCGGGACCAATAGGCGGGCAGGACATTCAACGCATGCAGTTCCCCGGTTCCCCCAGGCACCTCATCTCGCGGCCTCCCAAATCCCGACCAGCCCACTGCTGTGCCGTCGACTGTCACGGCGAGACGACGGACATTCCGATCGGGATCCCCAAGAATCCGCGCCCAACCCGTGGTCAGCCGCTCGACATCCATCCCGGCGAGGTAGCCGGCATCAAGAATCCCTGCGTAGGCGGCACGCCAGGCCACAATCTGGGAGGTCGCAAAATCGGGAGCATCACCGGGAACGGCATCGCGAATCGCGAAATCGACATTCACTTCAAGATTCCCTGCCCTTGAGTCGGTCGGATAGTCGTGCCGCTCCTTCGCCAAGGGCACCATGGCCCTATTGCGGGTTTCGGCGCCGCAGCTAATGTGACAGAGAGTACACGGCGGCACGCAAATCGAGCCGGTGTGCAGTGAGCTGCGAAGCAGAAGTATGTCTAGCAGCTCTCCATGGTTTTCCCCTAGCCATCCGTCCGTAACCCAAGGCCAGGTCCGCGAGGACGTGCCCCGCCGATCGGCCTAGAACAGGCTTCCCACCGGCTTGATGAGCTCCGGGGAGTCGTTCTTCACGTTCCCGACGGCGGTGCCGACCGCATCAATGGTCCAGCCTTCCGCGACATCGTGCGCGCCGGCCCGGACCAGGTCCACCAGTCCGGCGGCGTCGTCAGCGTGGGGGTCCAGCCACGCCTGCATGGTGTCCCGGTCCATGGGCAGCGGCACCCTGTCGTGCAGGGCCGTGAGCTCGGCGAGCATCCCGCCGGCGTACCCCTCCGGCGGCGAGTCGGTGGTCAGGATGGACGTCGACAGCAGCCAGCGCTCCGGATCATCCTCGGCTTTGGAGTGGTCCCGCCACCATTCGTAGAGTCCGGCGAAGACGATCGGGCGGCCGTCCTTGGGGTGCACGTAATAGGGCTGCTTGCCGCGGCCCTCGCCCTTCCACTCGTAATAGCCGTCGGCGGGCACGGCGCAGCGCCGGGCGCGGGTGGCCTTCCGGAACGCGGGCTTCTCCAGCACGCTCTCGCTGCGGGCGTTGATCATCTTGGCGCCGATCCGCGGGTCCTTGGCCCAGGACGGCACCAGCCCCCACCGCGCCAGGTGCAGCTGCCGGACCTGCTCCCCGTCCACCAGCCGCTCCAGCAGGATCGGCACGTCCGCCGTCGGTGCCACATTCCACGACGGCGGAATCGCGACTTCTTCCTCGAGCCCGGCGTCGAACTCGGCCAGCAGGTCCCCGACGGCCCGGGCCATGACGTAGCGTCCACACATGGCACCAGCATGCCACCCGGCGCACCCGCGGGCCAGCGGCGGCCGTTCACCGGCCGCCGCTGCGGATCATGCGCCGTCGACCGAAACCACGATCTTGCCGCGCGTGTGCCCGTCCATGTTGAGCCGGAAGGCCTCCGCGGCCTGCTCCAGCGGGAAGGTCCGGGCGATCTCGACCCGGATGTTGTGCTCATCGACGAGCCCGGCGAGCGCCTGCAGGTCGGCGCCCACGGGGTTCACCCACATCCAGGTGCCCCCGTGCTCCTCCACTTCGCTGTCGGCAATGGAGGCATGCCTGCCGTCCGCGGCAAGGACGGCCAGGGTGGCTTCGAGGTTCCCGCCTGCGAAGTCCGCCACGACCTCGACGCCGCCGGGGCGCAGGGCGCGCACCCGCTCCGCGAGCCCGTCGCCGTAAGTAACAGGTTCGGCCCCGAGGGAGCGCAGGAAGTCGTGGTTCTTTTCCGACGAGGTTGCGATCACGCGGGCACCGAGCGCCGAGGCGATCTGAATCCCCAGGGAGCCCACACCGCCGGCGCCGCCATGGATCAGCACGGTTTCACCGGGCGCCACGCCCAGGCGGGTGAGCACCTGGTAGGCCGTCAGCCCGGCCAGGGGAAGGCCGGCGGCTTCGTCCCACCCCAGGGAGGCGGGTTTCCGGGCCAGCAGCCGCTCCGGCAGCGCAATGTATTCGGCGAAACTTCCGCCGTGGACGTAGTCCTTCCGGCCATAGGCGATGACCTCGTCGCCGGGGCTGAACTGCGGCGCGTCGATCCCGACGGATTCGACCACTCCGGCCACGTCCCACCCGGGGATGGCGGGGAACTGCAGGTCCGTGACCTGGTCCAGGTAGCCGGCCATGATTTTCCAGTCGACCGGGTTCACCGCAGCCGCCTTGACTTTCACCAGGACCATGCCCGGGCCGACCTTGGGCAGCGGCTGCTCCGTGACTTCCAGGACGTCGGGGCTGCCGTATTCGCTGTAGGTTATCGCTTTCATACAGGAAAGAACCGGGAGTTCCGGAGCGCTATTCCCGTGTGCCCGTACCGCAGGGATGGCTGCGCGGGAATAGCAGCCCGCGGGTTACGGTTATTGAGAGTGACGTATGAATTGTGCCGGCGGCTTCTGCCGGCAACGGCGCGGCACTGCGCGCCGCCGACCAGTTGAAGGAGAACTTCGTGGACTTCACCCCCGAATCCGGCACCATCACCATGTTTTCGACCACCTGGTGCGGCTACTGCAACCGCTTGAAGAAGCAGCTGGACGCCCAGGGCATCGGCTACACCGAGATCAACATCGAAGAAGTTGACGGCACCGCAGATCTCGTGGAGAAGCTCAACGGAGGCAACCGCACCGTCCCCACCGTCCTTTTCCCGGACGGCAGCGCGGCCACCAACCCCTCCGCAGCTGAGGTCAAGAGCCGCCTCGCGGCCTAGGGCCTTCCTGATAAACCGATAACGACGACGGCGCGGCCCACCTGAGGGGGCGGCGCCGTCGTCCGTTGTGCAAGCATGTTGTGGGGATACCCCGTGATCTAAGCAGAGGAGCTCTTTTCCATGGTCCATAAAGTCAAAGGCGCAGTAGTCCGCGCCAAGAATGCCGATGTCACCCTCGAAACCATCCTGGTTCCGGATCCCGGACCCGGCGAGGCCCTGGTGGACATCCTCACCTGCGGCGTCTGCCATACGGACCTGCACTACAAGCAGGGCGCCATCAACGACGATTTCCCGTTCCTGCTCGGCCACGAGGCCACCGGCGTGGTCAGCGCGGTGGGCCCGGACGTCACCGAGGTGGCCCCCGGGGACAGGGTGGTGCTGAACTGGCGCGCCGTCTGCGGTGAATGCCGCGCCTGCGCCAAGGGCCAGCCCCAGTACTGCTTCAACACCCACAACGCCACCCAGAAGATGACGCTGGAAGACGGCACGGAACTCACCGCCGCGCTGGGCATCGGCGCCTTCGCCGAGAAGACCCTGGTCGCCGCCGGCCAGTGCACCAAGGTGGACCCGGAGGCCGACCCGGCAGCCGTCGGCCTGCTCGGCTGCGGCGTGATGGCAGGCATCGGCGCCGCCATCAACACCGGCAACGTCAAGCGCGGCGATTCCGTCGCCGTGATCGGCTGCGGCGGCGTGGGCGTGGCCGCCGTTGCTGGCGCCGCGCTCGCCGGTGCCACCACGGTGATCGCCGTCGACATCGACCCGAAGAAGCTCGAGCGCGCCAAGGACCTCGGCGCCACGCACACCGTGGACTCCTCCGCCGTCGACCCGGTGGAGGCGATCCGCGAACTCACCGGCGGCTTCGGCGCCGACGTGGTGATCGACGCCGTCGGCCGTCCCGAAACGTACAAGCAGGCGTTCTACGCCCGCGACCTCGCCGGCACCGTGGTCCTGGTGGGTGTTCCCAGCCCCGAAATGACCCTGGAGCTGCCCCTGCTGGACGTCTTTGGCCGCGGCGGTTCGCTCAAGTCCTCGTGGTACGGCGACTGCCTGCCCTCGCGCGACTTCCCCATGCTGATCGACCTGTACCGGCAGGGCAAGCTGGACCTGGACGCCTTCGTCACGGAACGCATCACCATCGACCAGATCGAGGAGGCCTTCGGCAAGATGCACGCCGGCGCCGTCCTCCGCTCGGTGGTCGAGCTGTGACCGGCGGAGCTGTGGACAGCCTCCGGATCGACCGGCTGGTCACCTCGGGCACGTTTTCCCTCGACGGCGGCACCTGGGACGTCGACAACAACGTCTGGATCGTGGGCAACGACGCGGAATGCGTGGTGATCGACCCTGCGCACGATCCCGCCGCCGTCGAGGCAGCCGTCGCCGGCCGCAAGGTCACCTCGATCCTGCTGACACACGGCCACGATGACCACATCGCCGCCGTCGGCGACGTCCGCGGGCGCGTCAACGCCCCGGTGTACCTCAACCGTGCGGACTGGATGCTGTGGGAGAACGTCTTCCCGGGCACCGAGCCGGACCACGCCATTGAGGACGGGGACACGTTCGACGTCGGCGGCGCGCAGCTCGTGGCGCTGCACACGCCGGGCCACTCCCCCGGTTCCATGTGCTTCACACTGGCCAGCGAGGGCACCGTCTTCAGCGGCGACACCCTGTTCCAGGGCGGCCCCGGGGCCACCGGCCGGTCCTACAGCGACTTCCCCACCATCATCGAGTCGATCAAGACCCGGCTGCTGACGTTGCCGGCGGACACGGTGGTGCGGACCGGGCACGGCGATCCGACCACCATCGGCGCCGAGGCGCCGCAGCTCGATGAATGGATCGCCCGGGGGCACTAGCGGAGCAGGCTGCCGAAATCGCCGTAGTGCAGCGCGGCGTACCGGGCGTAGGTGTTGATCACGGCTGCTTCGATGGCGTCCACGTCCAGGTGCGGGACGAGGTCGTTGACGGCGCCCGCCGTCGCCGGGTCCCAGTCCAGGCCGAGGGCCGCGTAGCTGGCCTCCAGCACGGCACGGATCGGGGCCGAGTTCTCCACCACGATCACCGAGCTGAACAGCCAGCCGCCGGCCACCACACGCTGGGCGGTGCCGATCAGCTTGACCTGGTGCTGCGGAAACGCCGGATCCTGGCCGTGGACGCTGAATTCGCCGGGGCAGTACTCCCCGGGGATCTCCCCCACGGCGGCGTCGACGCCGGCGCTCCGCAGCGCCTCAGCCAGCAGTTCGCCGAAGAAGGAGAAGCGCCCCTTCGCCCCGGCGATCGCATCCCGGTCCGGTTCGAGGTGGTCGACCACCAGGGTGCCCTCATGGTACGCGGCGGCCCGGCCTCCGGCCTTGCGGACCAGGGGCTCGAAGCCCAGGTCGCGGCAGGCCTGCGCCGCGGCGTCGAAACCTGGCAGGTGCGTGTCCCGCTGCCCGAAGGCGACGGTGGGCGCCGGCCGGTAGAGCCGGAGCATGGGGCCGGTTTCGCCCGTCTTGACCTTGCGCAGCAGCTCCAGGGCAAAGTCAAGGTCTGCGGCGGCGCCCAGGGATTCCGTCTGCCGGAAAACCGTCAGCGTCCGCGGTGCGTCTGCGGCCTCCGGCATGTTGTTATGCTCCCTTATGGTCATCTTGCAGTTCCTCGTCGTAGCCGCCGCGTTCGCCGTAATCGATTCCGTCTGGCTCAAGTCGATGAGCAAGTTCTACCGGAGCCACCTCGGCCATCTCATGGCGGACAAGCCCCATCTAGGGTACGCCGTCGTCTTCTACGTCCTGTACATCGCAGGGATCGTCTTCTTCGCCCTGCAGCCGGCGCTCGACGGCGGCAGCTGGCTCACGGCGCTGGGCTACGGCGCAGCGCTGGGCACCTTCGCCTACGCCACGTATGACCTGACGAACGCCGCAACTCTGAAGAACTGGCCGCTGGCGATCGTCGTGGTGGACATCGCCTGGGGCGCTGTGCTGACGGGGCTCGCCACCGTGGTGGGGTGGCTGGTGTTCCACTAGCCCGCCGGCAGCCGCGCCCCGGCCGCTACGACTTGCGCAGGGTCAGGATCTGCTCGGCGCGGCCGAACGGGCCCGTGAGGTCGTGCAGCACGGTCGAGGTCAGGCCGATCCCGTCGGTGCCGAACGAGACTTCGTTATCCAGGCCCAGCCACTCCCCCTCGGGTCGCCGGTACATGTGGATCTGGAGGTCCAGGTTGGGGAAGGCGTAGCTGCCCTTGCCCGGCGGGACCCGCGCGGCGATGCCGTTGGCGGTGTCCACCAGGCCCACCAGCCGGGCGACGTCGCTGCTGTCCGCCTTGTCCGTCAGCGGGTGCTCGGTGTGCAGCCAGACCGTACCTGACCCGGCCCGGTGGCCCTCGGCAATGCGCATCTCCAGCGACGCGATATAGCCGCCCGGCCAGATGGTGGAGGCGTCGTAGGGTTTGCAGTCTTCAGGGGCGGGAATCCGCGGATCCTCGAAGGCCGCGATGGCGGTCGTATCGGAGGTGATCATCCGCCACGCCGTGGCGCGGATCGCGGTGCGCCCCTGCGCGGTCAGCTCGGCCTGGACCAGCTCGATAGTCCGGCCCGGGCGGAGGGTGGTGGTGACCACCTCGAATTCACCGCCCGGGATCAGTCCAAGGATCTCGTAGCTGAGGCGGGCCATCCGCATGTCGTCACGCGGCTCGTGCCGGTCCAGGCAGTCCGCCAGAATGCCCGACGCCGGCGCCATGTGCTGTTCGTGTTCGTTCCAGGCGCCCTGGGCGTGGATGGTGGAACGGAAGCGGCCGTCGCCCAGTGCCTCGTAGTAGAAGTTCCCCTCGGCAAGATCCGGCAGGTCAGCAGTCGTCATTGTCCGCCCTTTCACGTGGCTGGTAATCCCAGAACACCCTATCGCTTCACAGCGGCCGCAAAGGCCTGTCGTTGTTCCCCTCCGGCTGGCCGGACTGGGTAGACTCAGGATCAGACGTTCCGCGACTATCCACCGAAGAGGTGTTCCCCTGATTCGAGTCATCAGCTACAACCTGCGTAAGCACCATGCCAGCGGTGAGCTGGTTGATCTGGCCCGCAACTTTGAGATTGATGCCTTGTGCCTGCAGGAATGCGACACCAATGACCTTCCGGACACCATTGGCGACCTGCACCTTGCCGATTCCACGAAGGGCAACCGGCTGGGCCTGGCGATTTACTACCGCATGGACCGGTTCACGGCGTACGAAACGAAGACGTTCGCCCTGAAGAAGTCCCTCCACGACCGTGTGCTGACTCCTGCCCACGAGCGGCTGATCGGCACCCGGGTGGTGGACAACGAGACGGACCACGACCTGGTGATCGCGTCCTTCCACGCGGCTCCGCTGACGGCGTCGAACTCGCTGCGCCGCAACCAGATCCACGCCGCACACGCGGAGCTGATGAGCATGGGCGGCGGCCTGATGTCGCTCATGGTGGGCGACTTCAACTACCCGTTCTTCACCAAGAGCCTCACGGCGCAGATGAAGGATGCCGGCTACGACCTGACGCTCAGCGACCGGCGGACCTACACCCGCTACAAGGTGTTCAAGGGCCACTTCGACTTCGCCACCTCGCAGGGCCTCAACATCGAGAGTGTCGAAACCCTTCCGCGGGGCGCCTCGGACCACCTCCCCATCCTCATCTCGGCGGAGTACGGCCTGGACGCGCCGGCGGCCGGCGACGCCTCGTCCCCCGCCGCGTAGCCGGATAGCACCATGCGGGGAGCCCGGGCGTTGAAACTCCCCCCGGGCCTGACGATGGTGCGGGACTACCAGCGCCCGTGGCTCAAATCCGATCTGGCCGCGGGGGCTGCCCTCAGCGCGTTCCTCATCCCGGCCGGCATGGCGTATGCCGAGGCCGCCGGTCTCCCGGCCGTCACCGGCCTGTATGCGTCGGTCATCCCGCTCCTGGCCTACGCCGTGTTCGGGCCCTCCCGGGTGCTGATCATCGGCCCGGACTCCAGCCTGGCGCCCATGATTGCCGCCGCCGTCCTGCCCTTGGCCGGAACCGATCCGGACCGCGCCGTGGCCCTTGCCGGCGCCCTGGCCCTGGTGATCGGCAGTTTCCTGCTGGCGGGCAGGGTCTTCAGGCTGGGTTTTGTCACCGGGCTGCTGTCCAAACCCATCCGCGTCGGCTACCTCAACGGCATCGCCATCGTCATTATGATCAGCCAGCTGCCCAAGCTGCTGGGCATCTCCGGCCCCGGCGGCTCCCTGGTCAACACCGCCGCCGGCACCGCCCAGGCCATTGGCCAGGGCGGCGTCAATCCCCTCGCCCTGCTGTTTGGTGCCGGCAGCATCGCCGTGATTGTCGGGTGCCGTTTCCTGCCCGGGAAGCTCCCCGGTGTGCTGATCGCCGTCGTGGCCGCCACCGCGGTGACCGCCGCCCTGGACCTGACGGCGGCGCTGCCCACTGTGGGCGCCCTGCCCTCCGGCCTGCCCGCGCCGGCGCTCGACGGCGTCAGTCTGGCGGACGTCCTTGCCCTGCTCGCCCCGGCGGCCGGCATCGCCCTGATCGCCTTTGCCGACACGTCGGTCCTGTCCAAGAGCTTCGCGTCCCGGAGCGGGGTCCCTGTCGACGGGAACCAGGAAATGGGTGCCCTCGGCGCCGCGAACGTCGCCAGCGGCCTTTTCGGCGGCTTCCCGATTTCCGGCAGCACCTCACGCACCCCGATCGCCGTCGAGGCGGGGGCCAAGAGTCCGCTGGCGGGGGCTACCGCCGCCGTGCTGGTGGTGCTGTTTATGGTGCTGGCCCCCGGCCTGACCACGTTCCTGCCGTCCAGCGTCCTGGCCGGCGTGGTGATGGTGGCGGCGGCGTCCATCCTTGACGTGAAAACGCTCCGCCGCCTGCTCAGGATGAGCCGGACGGAGGCCGCCCTCCTGGTGACCACTTTCCTGGGCGTCGCTTTCGTGGGTGTCCTCGAGGGCATTGTGGTGGCGATCGGCCTGTCCCTGATCGCCTTTGTGCTCCGCGCCCTGGACCCCTACCGCACCGAGCTCGGCAGCGTGGGCGAGGTGCCCGGCTACCACGACCTGAGCCGCCATCCCGAGGGCCAGCGCATCCCCGGGCTGGTGATCGCCCGCTTCGACGCCCCGCTGTTCTTCGCCAACGGCGCTGTCTTCACCGACCACATCCGGAGACTTGTGGCGCGCGCGCCGGAACCCGTGCGGTGGGTGATTGTGGCGTCGGAGGCCATCACGGGCCTGGACACCACCGCGCTGGATGACCTGGTGGCACTCGACGACGAACTGGCCCGGCGCGGCATCAGCCTGGTCTTCGCGGAGATGAAGGGCCCCATCAAGGACCGCCTGATCCGGTTCGGCGTCAGCAGCCGCTTCGGCCCCGACCACTTCTTCCCCACCGTCACCAACGCGGTGCGGAGCTACAAGCGGGAGTTCGGACTGGAGTAGTGGCGACCCGGCCCGGTACAGCTAGCCCAGCAGCGGAATCACGTCGATGGTGCCGTCCGGGCTGACGGTTACCAGCACCCGGTTGCCGGTCACCCCCTCAAGCCGGCCGGCCAGTTCCCCG
Source organism: Arthrobacter sp. EPSL27 (assembly GCF_001512305.1). GTDB lineage: Bacteria > Actinomycetota > Actinomycetes > Actinomycetales > Micrococcaceae > Arthrobacter. The sequence continues at coordinate 450,163 of NZ_LNUT01000005.1, read as the reverse complement.
GCCAGCCGGCCGGCGTCGGGACCGGGACCCGTCCCGACGTCGGCCCGTCTCCACACCGTCACACCGGCGCCGGTGGCCTCCTCGATGGCCCGGTGCAGCGGAGCCGGATTCCCCCCGGTGACCAGGAGGACGTGCCCGATGCTGCTTTTCCGGACGGTGCCCGCCGCGGTGAGGACCGCGCGCTGGTGCCGCCACACCGCGAAGTGGTAGCCGGCCACCAGGCCCGTGGCCACCAGCAGGCCGAGCGGGGCGCGGATCCGCTCCACGAGGCTGCCGCCCGAGAGGTCGCCCAGGTAGTACTCGAACATCCGGAACCCGATCACCAGGAGGGTGATCACGGCAACCACGGCGCTCACTCCGAACACCACAATGAGGTAGACCCGCCGGGCGTTCAACCAGGCCGGGCCTCCTGCCGCGCCGGGTGCCGCCAGGGAGGTCCGGTCGAGCGGTTTCCACGTGAGCCACCAGACCGGGCCGCCCACCAGGAGTGAACTGATCCCGCCCAGCAGGAGGGTGCGCGCCCCGGAACCCGCCAGCGGGGTGGCGGCCATGGCCAGGGCGGCGTTCACGATCACGCCGATCCCGGAGGCGGCGGCCACCAGGGCCACCCCCGAGGTCACCAGCCGGCTGCCCTGGCGGATGGTCTCCGAACTGTCGCGCGCCAGACCGCGGTGGTACACCCACACGAGCGAGCCGACGGCGGCAGCGGCGACGGCCGGAGCCAGCGGCTCGAGCATTACATCCATCGCGTCGGTCCGGTCGAAGGCGAGCCGGAGCAGGACGAACAGCACAACGCCCGCACCTCCCAGCGTCAGGACCCCGGCGCCCAGCACCCCGACGGCGATGAGGGCCACATTGGCGAGTCCGCCGCGCAGCCGGCGGCCGCCGTCGTGCTTCCAGTGCCACCACCAGACCAGTGCGCCGCCGGCAGCCCAGATCAGGGACTGCAGGGCGGACACCCACCACGGTTTGCCCACTGTGGCGGCGGTTGTCGCCCCGCGGAGTGCGGCGTCGAACAGGGTGGACAGGGCCGCGATGGCGCCGCCGGCACCGATCACCAGCCCGAAGTATGCGCCCAGCAGCGTGGGCACCTCGGTCAGGTCGAGCGGCCGCTTGCGGGGATGCCGCCACATCCACCGGTGCCAGACCCAGACCCCGGCCCACACCACCCCGGCGGCCAGGGACGTGCGCCACTGCTGTGACTGGCCGGCGATCAGGGTGGACAGCGTGCTGAGCAGGTTGGTGGTCGCCACCACGAGGGAGACCACGTACGCGCCGGACACGTAGAGGCCCCAGCCGACGGAGGCCCGTTCCGTGTCATCGGCAAGGCGCCGCCAGACCACCCACCACAGGAGCGCGGCGAGGGGTCCGCCGATCAGGGCGAAGGCCAGCGAACGCGCCAGGCCGGCGACATCCGCCGTCGCCAGTTCGGTGCCCGCCACCAGCAGCCGTTCCAGCAACCCGCTCAGTCCGACGGCGGCGACCACCACCAGGGCGAAGAGCAGCAGGTACGTGATGAGCCGGCGCACTGTCCGCTGGGCCGATCCGGCAGCGGCGTCGGCTGTCATTACTTCGCCGCCGGAACCGGGCATACCGTCAACTGCCAGGGTGCGCTGTCGATGAGCCATTTGTCTCCCGTCTTGACCAGGTCAAAAACGTCTTCAATCTGGTATTCGGCGCTCCCGAACGGACCGCCGCCCTCGGAGACGGTGATAAGCACTCTGACGTCGGCGGAGGTGGGCCGTTCGGTGGTGGAGACGAGGGTGACACGGAGGTTGTCCCCGGGCATCCGCTCCATGTAGCCGCTGCAGCGGCTCTTTGCGGCATCCGTCAGGTAGGCCGCTGCGGCGGCCTCGTCCCCCTCGATGGCGGCGGCGGAGTACCGCTGGACCACCCCGGCCGGAGTGGCCTCGTCCACCGGTGCCGGCTCGCCGCGGGTGAACACAACGATCAGGGCAACCACCACCAGGACCGCGATGGCGGCGAGGATGGCGTAGAGGGTCCGGTCCGGCCGGTGGCGGGCGGGCTCCGTGGCTGCCGCCGGCTGGTTCGGCTGAGTCGGAGCGGGCTGTGGCGGCTGGTTCGACGCCGGCTCGGCCGGGTTTGGTCCGGGCTGGGCCGGTTCGGGTTCTCTCGCCTCTGGACTCATGCCGCCAGTATGCGGCAGGCAGGGCCCGCCGTCACGGTGTCTTTAGGCCCCAATCCGCCCTGACCTGCAGTTTCACCGCTGCGGGCCTCCGCTGACGGCGGTCCGGGCCGGGCGCATCGACGCCGACTCCGGCACGCACTACGCTCAAGAAATGGGAATCGTTCGGAAAGTCCTGGGTGCCGTCCTGCTGGTGGTGATCGGGCTTGCGGTCACCGGGCCGGCGGCCCTGGCCGTTCCGCCGGCCGCGATCGTCGTGGAGGACCGGGCCGGGGTGCTCGACCAGAACACGCTGCTGCCTGCCGTGCAGGCGATCGAGTTCTATGAACCCACCACGGTGGCCGTCTATACGTATAACGGCTCCGCCTCGGACAACCTCAACGAAGAGGTCCTGCGGTTTGCCCGTGCCGAACGCCCGGAGTGGATCAGCGCGGACGGGCAGAAATGGGCGGACGGGCTCTTCATCTTTGCCCTGGACCCCGTAGGCCGGCATGTGGGGACGTACATGGGCGAGGACCGCAAGGTCTCGCCCGAACAGCGGGAGGATATCCAGAACGCCTCCAAGGATCTCCTGCGCGATGCGCAGTGGACGGACGGCACCATAGCTGGCATCAAGCGCGGGGCGGAACTGATCAACCAGCCCTGGTACCGGTCCACGGCATTCCTGGTCACAGCGTGGACATCTGTGGCCCTTGCCGTGGGCGGCGCCGCCACCTGGCTGATTGTGCGCTGGCGGACCAGGGTGGACAGCCGAAGGGAACTGGCCCGCGGCGACGCCAGCTACGCCAACGTCAGCATGGATCTTCAGGTCACCGAGCTGAACGCGGGCACCATCCCGGCGGCCTCACGCTACGGCAGCACGGTGCTGGAGAAACACCGGACGTTCATGGCGAAGTACAACGCCGCCACCGCCCTCGCCAACCAGGTCCACGCCATGTCGCCGAAGGACCTCAGCAGGCGGGCAAACCTGAAGCTGGTCCGCAGCTACGCCGGCGCCGCCGCGGAGCTGGACGCACTGGACGACGTCATCGCCGACACCAATGCCCTGCTCAACCGCGGCTCCGCTTGGGCCCCCGCCTGGGACCGCCAGCTGGCCCCGTACCGCGCGGACCTGGCCGCCATCGAACAGATGCTGGCCCGGAAACATGCCGAGGGAGGCTCCGCGACGGCGGCAGCCCTGCGTGCCTTCCGGGACCAAAGCCACCGCGACCTGGAACGGTGGACCGCGGAACTGTCGGACGGGTCCATCACTCCGGAGACTGCCCTCGACCGGCTGCGGGATGCGCGCACCCACTTATCGGAGCTGCTCAAGAACCACGCCGACACGGTCATCGAGGGGTTCGCCAAAAACGAGAAGGAAGCCAAACTCATGCGCCGGGACATGGAGGACGCGCAGGCCGGCAGCAAGGACCGCTACGGGCGGACGTACGAACCCAGCATCCTGGGCACCGTCTACCCCGCGTACTACTTCTTCTCCGTGCCGACGTTCAACTCCGGCTTCAACACCGGCGTCGGCAGCGTCAGCAGCGCCCGCGGGGGCGGCGGCAGCACCACGGGCTACGGTGCCAGCGGCGGAAGCTTCTCCGGCTCCGGCAGTTCCTCGAGCTTCTAGCCCGGCCGGTCGATCGTGCCGGGCTAGCCTGCCGTGCCCTCGGCGGTACTGTGCTCTGCCGCGCTGTGCTGTCCCGCGCTGCGCTCGACGACGAAATCACCGCCGGGGAACAGAATGGTCTCGTGGCCGTCGTCGAACCGGACGTGGTAGGGCGGCGCTCCGTCCGCACCCCTAACCTCAAGGATTTCCCCGTGCCTGTCCGATGACTCCACCGTGGTGCCACGGATGATGATGCGGTCTCCCTGTGCTGCCTTCATGGCAATCACCTCCCTCCTTCAGACTACGAGCCGGGTCCTCTTTGGGGAACGGACCCGCTCGTCAAAAAGAGCTAAAAGAGTCCCGCGGTGACGGTGCTGGTGAGCTGGTGGATGACATTGGTCCGCGCAGCCATGTCGGACATGTCCCGGCCCTGTGTGTAGACCACAAAGACAAACGCCCGGTCCCCCTGCACCAGGATGCTGGCGTCGTGGAGGTTGCCGTTCAGCAGCCCGTATTTGTGGAAGACGTCCACTCCGGGGGGCGCGGCGGCCGGAATCAGGGTTTCGTAGTTGGTGTTCTGCATGTAGGACAGCAACTGGGCGGTGTTCTCGGCGTTGAGCAGCCGGCCGCTGTACAGCCCGGACAGGGTGGTCGCCATCTCGGCCGGAGTCAGGCCGTTAACGGTCCGGTCATAGGGGATGCCCATGGACGCGGCGTAGTTGGTGAGGCCTTTGTGGCCGACGGCGGCCAGGATGAGCGCCCACGAGTCGTTGTTGCTTTGCTGGACCATCTGCCGGATCTGCTGCCCGGCGGTGGACGCCCCCGTCTTGGCTCCCAGGGATGCCTTCCCCGTTTCCACCAAGTGGTAGTAGGCCTCCGCCGCGAGGATCTTGCCGGTGCTGGCGGCGACAAACTTGCTCTTGGTTCCGTACTCATGCACCTCCCCGTCACTCATGTCGACGAGGGCAACGCCCACCTTGTACACGCTGTTGGCCTGGATGACGGCGTTGATTTCGGCGTCGAGCGCCGGCCCGATGGCGGGCTTGGCCGGGGCTGGCGGCGCGGCGGCCGATGGGGAGACTTCCGCCGCCGGTGCGGCGTCGGTGGCGGTTGGGCCGGTGGCGGACAGCGGGCTGGCCTCCCCGCCCGCTCCCGGCGAGGCGGAGGCGGTAGCTGCGGCGCCGGCGTCGGCTGTACCCCTGGCCTGGATGGTGGCGTACACCGTCGCGGCAGAAATCAGCCCAAGGACGACAACCAGCACCAGCAGGACCTGCGGGCGGATCCCGCCAAGGCGCCAGGGCACGCCCCAGAGTCCACCGCTGGTGGCGTCACGTGCATGCCGGCTGCTGCTGTAGTGCCGGCCGGGCCCCCAGGACTTCATCCGACCTCATTCCCGGCGCTTCGTCGGGCGCGCAATAAGAGCTGCCGCAGACAAGTTCGCAGGCATTCTGTTCCTTGAAAAGTACAAAACCGCGGCGCGGCTTCAAATCTATCGCATTCTTCCCCGGGCGCCGCCCGAGTGCAAGGGGGCAAGCTTGTCGGTTCCCGCCGTATTCTGATAGCCCCGGCCGGAAGAACAGCAAAGGAGCTCCGATGCGCAAGGTCATTGTCATGATGCAGGTATCCCTTGACGGGTTCATCGAGGGCCCGGGCCATGACCTGAGCTGGCACCGGGTCGATGGCGAGCTGCACAGCCACTTCAACGAGGAGCTCCGGCAGATGGGGATGTTCCTGGATGGCCGCGTCACCTACGAACTGATGGCTGATTACTGGCCGACGGCGGACCAGGACCCGTCCAGTACGCCCACGGAGGCCGAGTTCGCCGCAATCTGGCGGGATATGCCCAAGATTGTCTACTCCTCGACCCTGCCGGCGGCGGGATGGAACACCGAGGTGGTGCGCGACGTCGTCGCCGAGGACATCGCGCTGCTCAAGGCCCAGCCCGGCGGGGACCTGGCCGTTAGCGGCGCGAACCTCGCGGCGTCCTTCCGTCGGCTTGACCTGATTGACGAGTACTGGATTTACGTTCATCCGGTACTTGTCGGACGCGGCACACCCATGTTTGCGGAGGCCGATGCCGCCACGCCGCTCCGGCTGCTGGAGACGCGGGCCTTCGGCAACGGCGTGGCGATGCTGCGGTACGCCGTGGAGCCGGTCACGGAACACGCAAAAGACCGGTGATCCGTTGCCCCCAAGGCAACCGATCCACCGGTCTTCTGCGTGCGGATGGCGGTAATGCTAGCCGGCTCGGACGAACGTCACGGGGCCGGTGGCGGTCAGCCAGGACAGCGGGTGGGTCATGGTGGCGTTGACGCCGTTCATGCCGCCGCTGATGGCCTGGCCGTTGCCGGCGTAGATGGCCACGTGGCCGGACTGGACAATGATGTCGCCGGGCTGCGGGGTGGAGACAACGGTGCCGTACTTCAGGAAGGCGGTGGGTCCAATGTCTCCGACCGGGATGCCGGCTGCGTTAAGGGCCTTCTCCACCATGGCGGTGCAGTCCTGGGTGATGCCGATCTGGCCGTATGCCATGGACAGCAGGGTGGCGTTGACTCCGCCGGCTGCCGGGGCAGCAGCGGCCGGGGCCGGCGCGGACTGGACCTTGACGGTGGCCTTGGCTGCGGGGGCCGGTGCCGCTGCGGGGGCAGGGGCTGCCGGGGCCTTCGGCGCGGCGACGGGCTTCGGAGCCTCGACCACGGGAGCCGGCGTCGTCTCGACGGCCGGGCGCTCGAAGCTGATCTGGACCGCGGAATCGGCCATGACCGGTGCTACCTGGCCCTGGACGTCTACGGTCGACGCCGGGGAGGCGTCGCGCTCGACCGGCGCGTCGGCTGCGTTGGCGGCCATGGCGCCGCTGAGCACCATGCCGGAAGCGGCGACGAGGACTGCGGCCTGGCGGCCGATGGTTCCGGCGGTACGGCGTTTGCTGCGAAGTTCGGCGCGTTTGGACGCACGGGTATTGCTAGAAGTCATTAAAAGAGCCTCTCCCAATGCCTGCGAGGTGAGCTGTCGGATTCGGATGGGAGGCACCCGGCCGCACTCGGGCCCGATCATGGCGGGCTGTGCGGCTTCACCCCAAGACCCCTGGAGAACAGCGGGTCAAATGTGGTTTCCCCGTCTCTGCCGGACGTTGCTGCGAGTTATCCCCTGGCCGCGGCAGAGTTAGGCAATCGGCTGGGGAGAGCCCGTCTCGGAAACAACAGGCACTTAACCACGGTAACGGAATGATCACGGAGTGTCACATCGAGGTAACGGCGGGGTGCCGGGCTGCCGGGTGATTTCCCCGTCGACGGAGGGGGCATCCGGCATAGGATGATGCCATCACCGTTCCCCCGAGGCGGAGGCCCGAACATGAACAATCCCGAGGTCAACAGGCATTGCGTCGCCCTGTGCCAGCTCCGCAGCGAGCCGCAGGAGGACTTCAGCGTCAACACCGAACTCCTGGTCCTGGAAAGTGGTGAAGTCCACGTTTCCACGTGGGACGCAGAGCCCCGCGACGGCGGATTCGACGCGCACGTGCTCAACGACCGGGTGGATGCGCTCGGCTTTATGGTGGTCACCGACTGGGAGTTCTTCGACGGGAAGGCCTACGCGGTGGTGGAGCGCCGGCCCGGAAGCTGAAGCGTTTCCTGGTCCGGCGTCGGGGCGCGAGGTTCAGAGCTGCAGCTCGGGCCGGCGTCGGGCCATTTCTTCGATCACAAGGGTGACCGCCTCCGCGGCGGCAGCACCGCCGTCGTCTTCCGCGTCCCGGACAAGCGGCGTCGCCAGCACCAGGCGCGCATGACGCGCGAACCGGGGCCAGTCCCCCGCCCCGGCACGCAGCGCGCGGAGCGGGGACAGCAGGGCGGCCCGGCGCAGCCAATCGTCAGGATCACGCGCCCACCGGTCCAGGACGCTGTCCGCGCGCACCCTCCGGACGACGTCGAGCCGCTCGACCAGGGGGCCCACGACGTCGGTGGACAGTGGGTCCACCAGCGCGGCCGTGTGTGCGCTCCGCACGAAGCCCTCGATCCGCGTCAGGTCCGTGTTGTTCAGGAGTCCGACGCTGGACTGCAGGAGGACGACGGCGGCGAGGCGGCGTTCGAAGACGGGCACCTCCCACAGTTCGGAACTGAGGGCAGTGATGTCGTCGTGCGTCAGGCCGGGGTGACGGCGGAGGGCATCGCGGACCGTGCCTCGGATTGCCCCGACAGAGGCTCCGTAATACCGGTGATTCCCGCCGTGCGTCGCCTCTAAGGCCTCCGCCCGCTCCCATGACGACTCGCGCTGGAGCGCTGTGTCTATGAAGTCGCCGGCATCGCTCATTTCTTCATTCTGTCGCATGCCGGCCGGCTTCCCGCGGTCTGGAGCCCGCCGGCTCGACGCCGGGTCGACTCCGGATCCCCGGCGGGCGGAGCTTGGGGCGTGATGCCTGTCTGGCCACGGTCTTGAGCATGCCGGCCCCTGTCGGCTCGACGCCGGATAGCGCCTGGGGCGTGTTGCCTGTCCGGCTTGGCTCGCCGCTAAATGTCGTAGGTCGAAAGTAGCCTTGAAACATGGAGAACAGGCGGGATCCAGAAGCACTTCTGCCGGCAGGCGGAACGGCCGCGGACGTGCCGCGGATTAGCCTCATCTATCCGGAAATGCTGGCGCCCCGCCATGCGGAACCTGTGGCCTCCTGCCTGTCTGTCTGGCTTGGTTCGCCGCTAAATGTCGTAGGTCGAAAGTAGCCTTCAATTATGGAGAACAGGCGGGATCCAGAGGCAGCTCGGCCGGCGGGCGGGACGTTCGCGGATGTACCGTCGGTGGGCGCCAGCCGCCGGGAAGTGCCGGGTCCGGGCGCGGGTGAGCCGGGCGGTGTCGGGCCGGAAAGCGCCCAGTCGACCGGCGCAAGGTTGATTGCTGAGATCCGGGCCCTGGAGGACGAGAAGTCTGCCCTGTCAGCCCGGCAGGCCCGCTTGTCCGTCGAGTTCGATCTGCTCCAGCGCCGGGAACAGGCCGCGGCCGGGGTGCCCGCGGCCGAACTCGGCACCGGGGTCGCGGCCCAGATTGCCCTGGCCCGGCGCGAATCCCCGGCCAAAGGCGGCCGGCTCCTGGGCCTGGCCAAAGCCCTCGTCACCGAGATGCCGCACACCCTGGCGGCGCTGGAGGCCGGGCAGGTCAACGAATGGCGCGCCACCCTAATCGTCCGCGAAACAGCCGCCCTGACCGCCGCGGACCGGACCGCCGTCGATGAGGAACTCGCCCCGGACACGGGCACGTTCGACGGCGCCGGGGACCGGGCCATCATCGCCGCGGCGCGGGCCGCGGCGTACCGGCGGGACCCCCGCACCGTCACCCAGCGCGCAGCCCACGCCGCGACCGAACGGACCGTCAGCCTCCGCCCGGCCCCGGACACCATGTGCTACCTCACTGCCCTGCTGCCTGCCTCCGCCGGGGTCGCCGTGTACGCAGCGCTGACCCGGCACGCCGACACCGCCCGCGCCGCCGGAGACCCCCGCACCCGCGGCCAGCTCAAAGCCGACGCCCTCGTCGAGGGGATTACCGGCACCCGCGGCGGGATCACCGGCATCGAAATCCAGCTCATCATGACCGACCGCACCCTCTTCCAGGGAGACGCGGAACCGGCCCGTCTCCCCGGCTACGGCGTTGTCCCCGCAGGCTGGACCCGAGAACTGATCAGCGGAGGAAAGGCAGCCGGCACCCGCCCCGGACCAGAAGTCACAGCAGGACCTGCCGGAGACCCAACAGCAACGACCGCCAGCACAGCAGAGGACCCGCACGCGGACCTGCGCCTCTGGCTCCGGCGGCTCTACACCGCGCCCGGGACCGGAGAACTGGTCGCGCTGGACTCCCGGGCCCGGCTGTTCCCGCCCGGGCTCCGCAGGTTCATCACCGCCCGGGACAACACCTGCCGCACCCCGTACTGCGACGCGCCCATCCGGCACCTGGACCACATCATCCCCTGGCATCACGGCGGACCAACCACCGCCGGCAACGGCGCCGGACTCTGCGAAGCCTGCAACCACACCAAAGAAACCCCCGGCTGGACCGTCAGGCCACGCCCCGGCCCCAGACACACCCTTCAAGTCACCACCCCCACCGGCCACACCTACCACTCCACCGCACCACCCCTCCCCGGCACACCCCTGACCGGCAATCCACGCACCGGCCCGGACCTCCCCGAAACACCACTGGCCGACATGCCACGAACCGGCACTTCTCGCTCCGGCCCATCCTTGCTCGACGCCGCCGCACCGGAATGCGGTGCCGCAAACACCCGTCGTATCCGCCGAAAACTCCGGCGGCGCGCCAAAACCCGCATGTTGGCCAGGTCCAGGCAAGGACAACCCGAACGATTGGTGCGGGCAGTGCCAGACTTCAGTTGGATCGCTAGTTTGCCCTCCAGCACTGAACTGAACTGACCTGAACGGAACTGACTTGGACGGAACTACGGTCCGCGCCCGGCCCACCGGCCTGCCCCCTTGTCCGGCACTGGACTCTGGCCAGCCCCGGACGCCATCCCACGATGGCCGCGAAATCCGGCACAAAGCCGGACCCGCAAACTTGATAGCCTCAGGCGGCCTTGGGCCGGACAACAAGGACGGGGCACGGTGCGTGGCCGATGACCTGGGTGGAGACCGAGCCCATGTGCAGCCCGTTGAACCCGCCGTGCCCCCTGGCCCCAACCACCACGAGATCTGCGTCCTTGGCCACGTCCAGCAGCGCCGACGCCGGAGAATCGCTGTGCACCACCTGTCCTGAGGCGGCCACCCCCGCATCCTCCGCTGCCTTGAGGGCTTCGGCCTGAACCGTCCCCGCCATCTTTTCGGGAGAATCCTCCGCCACGATTTCACCGGCGGCTGTTTCGAGCAGCGCCGGATACCAGGAAAGCGGCGGCTTGCTCCAGGCCGTGACCACGCGGAGCTGGCCGTTACGCTGGCGGGCTTCCTCCACAGCCCACGTCAGCGCAAGGTGCGAATTTTCGGAACCGTCAAAGCCAACCACAATCACAAATGAGCCTGTATCGGTCATTGTCTTTCCGTTCCCTTGCTTCGGTGAGCAGCCTGGACTTTTCAGTTTCCGCGCGGTCCAAAGTCAGTGTCAAGGCCGGGAGCAGCTGGCCAAACCTCTATGCCGTGGGGTCCGGAGCCTCTATTCTCTAGCCATGAGAGATGGGGGCGCGTTCTGGCGAGAGGAACCGTGCCGCCGCGCGCGGTGCTGCTGGTGAGTACCTCCAGCGCACAGCCTCCTGACAATTACGACACCTTCCTGTCGCGGCTGGACGCCGCCACCACCAGCCTCACCACCCGGGCTGCGTCGCTGGAGAAGGCCGTCGCGGCGGTCGGGCTGCTGCTGGCGCCCTATGAATCAGCTGTCCGGAAATGGGAACGACGGCGGCGCCTCGTCGGCGAGCACCTGGCCGGGCATACCGGGTCACCGCAGTCCCGCACTGCACTGACCGAGCTCCACGACGTGGCCGCAAAGATGGAATCGATGCTCCGCGGCCGAGTCCAGCTCATCCGGGACAGGCTGACGGTCATGCACGGCCGCCGCGAGGCCATCCACCATTCACTCCAGGAGCTGGAGTCCAGCAGGGCGAAATTGAACTCATCCCGCCTGCTCTCCCAGGACCGCGACAAGCTGAGCAGCATTTTTTCATCCCTCGCAGGCTCCACCCTTGCTGTTTCAGCCCTTCCGGACACCGGGCTGCTCAGCGATCTCCGGGAAGCCCGCGAGGCCATCATCCTGGCCGAGGCGCTTATGGAACTGAAGGGGAACTAGCCATGGAGAAATCACCGTCCAACCGGGTCCGTACCAGCACTGTCGCCCTGGTGCGGTGGTCCCGGAAGCCGGGTGAAAGCCCGGCAGTTAAGTTCGTGATGTTCAGTATCTTTGGGGTGGTCCTGTGCCTGGTCCTCATGATGTTCATCCCGAGCCTTCGGAGTGCCGGAGCTGTGGTGTTGTTCACGGTCTGCTTTGCGGCCCTCCTCACGGTCCCCACAGTCTCCGGCAGGAGGAAATTCATGCAGGGGCTGACCAAACGGGTGAACGGTACCCTCGCCGAGGTCACGCACAGCCCGGACGGCCAGCTGTCGGTAAAGGAATTCCAGCGCATGGTGAAGACCGGAGAGCGGCGATTGCTCCTGGTCAGCGGGGTGCCCGGACTGGGTCTCCATGTGGAACGGATGGCCACACAGGAGAAAGACGGCAACACCACGTGGGTGGCAGTGTTCTCCGTGCTCCCGCCGGAGAGCGGGACCGACAGCTTTGACCGCCTGGTGGCGGCGGCACTGCAGGAAGGTCGCGGCGCCGGCAACGCGTCCTAGCTACCCGGTCCGGCGACCAGTCCTTTGGCATACGCCGCCTGCCCCACGTGCTGCAGGCAATCGGCAATGGTGCTCACCAGCCGCACCCCAAGCGTGACGGGCGGGTCCCACCGGGTGTCCACAATCCGGTCAAAGTCCGCGCCGCCGAGGGTCTGCACGTAGTCCGCAGTCTGCCGGTGGACGGCGTCGTAGTAGTCGCGCAGGAGGTCCGCCGGGGCCTTCACGCTGTCCACCTGGCCGGTGGTGTGGCCGTAGCCGGTGTCGCGGCCCGAGAGTGGCAGATTGAAGCGGCCGGCAAACCCCTGCGCGGTCCAAACCTGTTCCAGGCCGGCGGCCGACGCGACCTGCGCGTCCTCCACCCGGCTGAGGTGCCAGATCAGCCACGCCATGGAATTTCCACTGCCGCCGGGCCGGCGTGCCAGATCGTCGTCGTTGACGCCGTCGAGGACGCGGGCCACGGTCTCATGGATCCTGCCAAAGGCGTCCAGCAGCAGTTCGTTGGATTGCATGGGGGTCCCTCACTGTTCACATCATCCGGTTATACAACCGGTGGGTTCCCATGCTGGCACGCGGACACGCCGGTGGAAAAGGGAAGGCGGGATTCAGCGTGACGGGGTGAGGACCATTGCCGAGCCCCCACCGCGCCGCACGGGTTCGGCCGCTGCGGTCATCCCTCCCCCGGGCAGGAACTCGATGGCGGTCGCCGCACCGATCTCTGCAGCTGAGGTGAATGCGTCGCCCGACGGGTTGAGCTTGTGTCCGTACCCCGTCAACTGCTCACCGAACGCATCGATGAACCCGGGCTCCGCGGTGACGGCGGCAGTGTTCCGCTGCGAGGCCCGCGGTGCTGCGATTGCCTCGGAGATGTCCATACCCAGGTCCACCCGGTTGAGGATGGTCTGGAGCACGGTGGTGATAATCGTCGACCCGCCGGGTGAACCGAGGGCCAGGAACGGCTTGTCGTCCTTGAGGATGATGGTCGGAGCCATGGACGAACGCGGACGCTTGCCCGGCTGGATCCGGTTCGGGTCTGAAGCGTCATACACGGTGGAGAAGTCGGTCAGTTCGTTGTTGAGCAGGAAACCGCGGCCCGGAACAACGATCCCCGAGCCGCCGGTCTGCTCGATGGTGAGCGTGTACTCAGCCACGTTCCCCCACTTGTCCGCGACGGTCAGGTTGGTTGTCGAGATGTTCTCGGTGTCCTTCTCGTCGGCGGCCGCTGCCGGGGCAGCCGGGCACACGCCGTCGTACGAGGACACATCCCCGGGCAGGACCGGCTTCGGGGCAGCCGTTGCCGGTTCGATCCGGCACGCGCGCTCCTTGCCGAACAGCGGATCCGTGAGCGCCTCGGTGGGGACGTCAACGAACGCGGGGTCGCCCACGTACTTGCCGCGGTCCGCGAAGGCCAGGGCGCTGGCCTCAAGGTAGTGGTGCAGGGCGGCGGGGCGGGACATATCGGAGAGGTTGAACGGCTCCAGGATGTTCAGCGCCTCGCCGGTGGTGGTGCCGCCGCTGCTGGACGGTGCCATGCCGTAGACATCCAGGCCGCGGTACTCCACGTGGGAGGGCGCCTGGTCCAGGGCCCGGTAGTCGGCCAGGTCCTTCGTTGTCAGATACCCGGCCGGGACAGGCAGGGCCGTGGCGGCCGCCTTGGGCGGAGCCTGGACAGTCGACGCGATCTCCCCCGCAAGCGGACCGCCGTAGAAGGCAGCCGTTCCCTCCTTCGCGAGGAGCCGGTATGTCGCGGCCAGGTCGTGGTTCTGGAAGACGCTGCCGACGGCGGGGGCGTCACCGCCGGGAAGGAAGAGGCTGCTGGTCGAGGTGAACGCGGCGAAGCGGGACTTGTTGTCCAAGGTCTGCTGGCGGAACGTCTGGTCCACTACGAAGCCGCGCGTCGCCACCTTGATGGCGGGCTTGAGGGCCTCGCCGAGGCTCAGGGAACCCCACCGGTCGAGGGCCCGCTCCCAGGTGGCGGGCGTGCCGGGAACGCCGACGGCGACGCCGCTTGTGACAAGGTCCGGAGTGAACCGGTAGGGCTGCCCGGTCGCCTTGTTGATGAAGGCATTGTTCGGCATCTTGGCCGGCGCCGTCTCCCGGCCGTCAATGGTGCCCACCTTGCCGGCCTCCGCGTCGTAGAAGACGAAGTAGCCTCCCCCGCCGATTCCTGCGCTGTACGGCTCGGTCACGCCGAGGGTGGCGGCGGCGGCGACCGCGGCGTCGGCGGCGTTGCCACCCTTACGGAGGACGTCGAGGGCAGCGGCGGAGGCCTCGGGATCCACCGTGCTGACAGCGCCGCCATAGCCGGTGGCGGTGGCTTCCTTCACCGTTTCGCGCGGGTCCGCGTGGGCGGGGCCGGCCACCGCGGCTCCTGTCACGCTGAGGGCCAGCGCTGCCGTGACGGACATCAATCGCCGCGTGACACATGTCATGATCGCTCCAGGGTGTTTGTATTGCGGATTGACATTTTCTGTCACGCTACTACGCGGCGGGTGGACACTCAATACGCACGCGGCCGGGATCGGGCTGTGAAGGACTTTCGCGAGACAAAGGTCAAGGGCCTGGTCACTCCGGCCAGCTGACCCCTTTGCGGCAGGCTGCCGCGAGGGCGTCGTGGTGCTCGTCCAGCCACGCGAGCCGCTGGTCCTCCAGCAGGATCTTGCCGTAGTCGTTGGCAGACAGGTTGTCCCCGTCCAGGGCGCGGTTCCGCCGGCCGAGGCCCCGCTTCAGCCGTTTTGCCTGCAGCAGCAGCGGCAGGGCTTCCAGCTCTCCCGCTGTGGGCTGCAGCTCCCTGCTGTAGGCGGCGAGCAGCTCGGTGACCCGGCCAAGGTCGAGCGCCACCTTGTTGTCCGGGTCGCCGGGGCGCGTGTAGACCTTGCCGACGTCGTGGACGGCCACGGCAAGGTCCAGGACCCGCACGTCAGCATGGGCGCTGTCGAAATCCAGGACGCCCACTACGTCGTCGCCGTCGAAGACGAGGCTCCCGCGCCGGGCGCCGCCGTGCACCACCACCCGCGGCAGCTCCGGCAGCAGGACCGCCAGCCGCTCGAGAATGAGTTCGGCCCGGGCCCGCAGCCCCGGATCCGTGTCCCGCGCAGCGACCCGGTTGCGCAGCTCGGTGAGCACCGCCGGCTCGGCCACTGCCGCGGGCTGGTCGGCCACCACCGAGTGGTAGCGGGCCAGCGTCCGGCCCAGGCCCCGCACGTGTGCCTGCGAGCCGCCGTCGAACGGCTTTCCCTCAATGCAGCGGGTGGCGATCCACCACCGGCCGGAGAGTTCAGCGTGGCCGGCGCCGGTGCGGCTGGGAACCACATCCGGCGCCGGGAAGCCCCGGTGTCGGAGCAGCCTCATGAGGCTCAGCTGCCTGAGCAGTTCGTCCCGCGGCTTGAGCCGGTGCGAGCGGCGCAGGTAGTAGATCCCGTCCGCCGCGGCCACGCGGAAATGCTCGTTCTTGCCGCCCGGCACCGGGCTCACGGAGGTCCAGCCGCCCAGTGGCCACTGGGCGGCGAGCTCAGCCAGCGGGAGTTCGTTTCCCGCCCGGTCCAGCAGCATGCCCGCCGGGATGGTCATGCCCCGGCCCGCCCCTCTGCCACCCGGTCGAACTCGTCCCGGTACAGCCGGAACTCGGCATCGCCGCCGTCCCGCCAGTCTGCCTCCCCGGACTTGATACTGCGGTTGACGCTGTGAAGGATGTAGCGCGCCCAGTGGAACCGCAGGTTCCGCAGCAGGTCCCCGCGCGTCGCCGCGTGGTAGGCGTCCAGGAAGGCGGCGCTCGGCGGGTCGGCGCGCCTGATGTCGCCGGTGGCGTCGTGCACACCGATGCGCAGGCGGTGTAGGAACTCGGCTGCATCGCGGGCGGGGTCGGCGGGCGCGCTGCGGTCGAGGTCGATGACGGTCACCGCGTCCTCGCCCAGGAAAACATGGATCGGCCGGTACTGACCGTGGCTCTGGGCCACGACGCCGTCGGCCGTGTCGTGCGTGAGGGCGTCGAGCCGTTCGAGCATGGCCAGCGCCGTGTCGACGTAGCCCGGGTTCCCGGCCGCCACCTTGGCCAGGCGCTTCGCCAGGCTGGTCAGCTCACCCGTGACTAGGAGGGACTGCGGCGCCCCGACCCGCAGGTCGGTACTGTGCAGGTGGGCCAGCCACCGCCCCGCGCGGGCGCAGGCTGCAGCGAGCTCGTCACCGTCCGCTGCGAGCAGGTCCGACAGCGCCCGGCCCGGCGCGCCCCGGCACAGGAGGACTTTTTCCTCCCCGTACCACGCCAGGGGTTCCACGGCCCGGTACGGGGAGCCCTCCCCCAGCCCGGCGCCGCGCAGGGCCTGCAGCTTCGCGTGCACAGCGGGGCCGTCCTCGAAGGGGAAAAGCTTCGCGAACACCGGAGGCCCGCCGTCGAGCTCCACCCGGACGGTGGCCGCCCCGGAGCCGTCGAGCTGGATCACCTGCGTTGTCCACGTCCCGCCGGCCGGGGCGTCCGGACCCATGTGGGGGCGGACGTAACGGTCGAGGAACTCCGGGGTCCTGACCCGTTCGGCACGGTCGGTCTGCTGCTCCATCACCCGGCGGAACTGGGAGTGGACCTGGACGCGGTTCATGCTTCCTCCTTCAAGGTGGCGAGGTGTTCGGGCAGTGATTCGCAGGAGCCGGCGGCGTGGCGGCCATAACCGGAGGTGCCGTTGAGGAATGCCAGCGGGCCGGTGATCCCCTGGAGAAGGCACATCTCGGTATAGAGGCCGCCTTCCGCGAGGAGGCTGCTGTGAGTGCCGTGTTCCACCACTCGCCCGGCGTCGAGCACCACAATCTGGTCCGCGGCCATGGCGGCCGCCATGCGGTGCGTAATGATCACCGTGGTCCGTCCGGAGGAGACTTCCCGCAGGGCGCGCAGGACGGCGTCCTCGGACCGGGCGTCAAGGCCGGTGGTGGGCTCGTCGAGCACCAGGATGGGGCACCCCTGCAGCACTGCGCGGGCCAGCGCAAGTCTCTGCCGCTGTCCGCCGGACAGGGTCGCCCCGCGCTCGGCCAGGACCGTCTCGTAGCCGTCCGGCAGCGCCTGTACGAACTCGTGGGCCTGCGCCGCGCGGGCGGCGCGCTCAATATCCGCCGCAGACGCGTCGGGACGCGCGTAGGCGATGTTTTCCCGCACCGACGCGCGGAACAGCAGGGCGTCCTGGGTCACCAGGCCCACCTGGGCGTGCAGGCTTGCGCCGGTCAGGTCGCGCAGGTCGGCGCCGTCCAGGAGCACGCGCCCGCTGGTGGGGTCCTGCAGCCGGCAGAGCAGGGCGGCAATGGTCGACTTGCCCGCGCCTGTGGGTCCGACGACGGCGAGGGTGCTGCCGACGGGCACGGTCAGGTCAACTTCCTGGAGGACGGGGCGGTCGGGCGTGTAGGAAAACCCGACGCCGTCGAGGCTCAGCTTCTCTTGTGGCCGGCCGGCGGGTTGCGCGTCGGGCTTGTCCTGAACTGCCGGGCGGCGGTGCAGGGTGTCGGCAATGCGTGCGGCCCGGACGCCGGCGCGGGTCAGCTGGGCGGGCAGTTTGGACAACGACCGCGTGGGTCCGAAGAAGTCACGCAGGTAGGACGTGAAGATCACCAAGTCGCCCGGCGTGAGGGCGCCCGCCAGCACCCGCTGGGCACCCAGCCAGACCAGGCCGGCGATGGCCACGGCCACCACGGCATCCACCGCGGCGCCGAACGCGCTGCTGGTGCGCGCGGAGCGCAGCACCGCCGCCACCGCGGCGTCCGAGCGGCTCCGGAAGCGGCGCGACTCCTGGTCTTCCCGTCCTGTGGCCTTGACCAGCTTCACGGCGACCAGCGACTCCTGCGCCAGCGC
Organism: Arthrobacter sp. EPSL27; assembly: GCF_001512305.1. Lineage (GTDB taxonomy): Bacteria > Actinomycetota > Actinomycetes > Actinomycetales > Micrococcaceae > Arthrobacter. The sequence continues at coordinate 432,293 of NZ_LNUT01000005.1, read as the reverse complement.
CGCCAGGTCCCCCTCGATGGCGCGGGAGTCCTCCTCCACCGCGCGGATGCGGGCGCGGAAGCTGGCCACCGTCAGCAGGAGCAGAGGCAGCACCAGCAGCAGCGCCACGCTGAGCTGCCAGTCCAGCACCAGCAGCACCCCTGCCATGCCGGCGAGCGTGAGCACGTTGGTGGCAGCGTCCACCAGCGTCACAGTGAGCAGCGCGCGCACCTTGTCGACGTCGCCGGTCAGGCGGGTGGTCAGCTCGCCGGTCGGCGTCCGCTCGTGGTAGCTGAGCGGCAGCCGCTGCAGGTGGTCGTACAGCTTGGTGCGGATCGCTCCGGCCACCCGCTCACCGACGACGGCCTGGGTGTAGCTGCGTGCTGCCCCGACCAGGGCGTCCAGGATGGCGATGCCGGCCAGCGCCAGGACCACCATGGCCAGGATGCGCTGCACGTCCTGGCCGCCCGAGCCGTCCGTGGGAAGCAGGACTTCATCGAAGAGGTACTTCAGCGGCCACGGCTTGAGGAGCGCCACCCCCGTCCCGGCAACGGCCAGCAACCCGGCCAGCAGGCAGCCTGGCCACTGCGGCCGCAGGAACGGCCCGAAGGTCCGCAGGATCACCCTGGCGCTCATGACGGGCAGGGCGGAAGCACCCGGCTGGTGCGCGGCAGCCGGGGCGCGCGGACGCCTGTACCGGGTGCCGCTCACCGGTACCCGCCCCCTGCCGCATCCGCAACCGCCGCTTCCCAACCGTCGAGCCAGTCCGGCACAAACGAGGGGTCTTTCACGGGGCGGACAACAAGCCGGTAGAAGAGGACCTCGGCGAAGGTGCGGGCCACATACGCCGGGGCTGCCCGGACGGCACCGGGGTCGCCGCCGGCGCCGGAGTAGCCGGCCAGGAACGCCTCCACCCAGGGCGCGGCGGCCGATAAGTCCCCATGCCGCGACGCGCCCATGGTCAGGGTCTGCCCGATGAAATGGCCAAGGTCCCGCGCGGCAGGGGCCAGGGCTGCACGGTCAAAGTCGATGACCACAATGCGGCGGGCGTCCAGGTGGATGTTCTTGGGCTGGAAGTCCCCGTGGGTCACCACGGTGCGCCCGGCGGTGCCGTCGCCTGCACGCTCCAGTGCCGCCAGGGTGGCGGCGGTGAGCTCGGCCAGCCGGCCGGCGTCGTGCTGCAGCAGCCGCGCCAGCGCCGCCGAGTACTCGCTGAGCTTGAGCCGCTCGAAGTCCGCAGCGAGGTCCGGTGCCTGCACGCCCCGGACAGCGTGCAGCCGGGCGAGCCAGCCTCCTGCCCGGCCGGCCTCGGGTGCGGCCGCGCGCAGGTCGCCGTCCAACAGCGAGTGGAGCGTGGCGGGCGGCGCTTCCTCCTGGGCAAGGAGCCGGCGGGCCGGATCAAAGCCGTAGGGAGCCGGGACCTGGTACCCGGGGTCATCGAAGCCGGCCCGGCGCAGGCTGTCCAGCAGCCGCCACGCCTGCTCGCCGCCGCCCGCCCGGTACCCCTTGCCGATCACCGCCAGCGGGGCCGGCGCCGGCGGGCCGCCGTCGAGCGCCACCGTCCACCTGACCACCGGGCGGCTGCGGGACGCGTGCACCACCGAGCGCGTGACCACGTGCACCGGGACCGATGGCACTGGGGCGGCCTCCCCCGGGTCCGCCTGCGGGTCGCTGGGCAGGCCATTGGGTAGGCCATTGTGCAGGCCGTTCAGCAGGTCTTCGAGCGGCGGCGGCGACGCCAGGAGGGACTCGGCGGCCGCGAGCCGCTCCGCCCGGGCAGCCCCGGAGGGTGTGGCGGCGACGGCACTCATTTCCGGCCTCCCACCCGGTCACGGGCGGCCGGGCCGGCCAGGCGTTCGCGGCCCGCGCGCAGGATCCGTGCCGCGTCGGCGTCGTCGACGTCCCCGACGCCAAGGAGCAGGTGGAAGGACCGGGCCCCGCCGCGCAGGCGCACCATGACACCGTGTCCGGGGTCGGGACCGGCGGAATCGCACCAGGCGGTCGCCTCGTCGTCGGCGAGTGCGATCCACACAGCGGCCCCGTGGTTGCGGGCGCCCCGCCACCACCGTCCGCCGTGGCGCTGCAGGCCGGCCGGGCCGTGCCGGAGCAGCCGGTAGTAGTCGGGTGACAGGCAGGTCTCCACGGTGATCCCGGATGCTGCCGCGGGGAGGTGGTAGGCCACCAGCAATGCGGGGCTGCCGGGCTCCAGGAGTATCTGCTTGCGGAGCCCCTGCAGCGGGCTGCCCATCTGGACGTTCGTCAGCTCCACCCGGACCTCGCCGTCCCCGCCAGAGATCCCCGCGACGTACCGGTCGTGGACGCCGCCGCAGTCGGCGAGCGCACCGGGATGGTTGCCGGGGACGTCCATGTAGCGGTTCATCTCCTCCTGCCGGTTCCAGTCGTCGGTGGGGTTCCCGATGACCAGCACGCCGCCGTCGGGACCGCGGCACGCCAGGTAGACCAGGCGCCCGCCGCAGTCCGGCGCCGCCACGGCAAACAGGTGCTCGTTGCGCAGGACCAGCTCCTCCGTGCCGTCGTCGTCGATGTCGGCCAGTTCCGCCCCGAGCAGGCGGTCGCGGCTGCCGAACCACCGGGCCGCGGCGGCAAGGACGCCGGCGGCGCGGCCGTGGCTCGCCACGGCCTTCGCCCAGGCGGCGGGCGGCCGCCCGGGGAGGTCCGTGTCGTGCCAGGCGGTTTCGTAGCCCGACGCCAGGAGGTGCTTCCAGGCCAGCGCGGTCAGCCGCGGCTCCGCGCCTGCCCTCTCCGCCACGGCCACGGCACGGCGGGCCCGGGCAAGGTAATCCTGGTACGGGCGCCAGGCCCGGTCCTGGTCCCAGCCCCGGTAGTCCTCCCCCGCGTGCCAGTCCTGGGCCAGCTCCACGAAGGTGCCTCGCTCCACCACCCGGACGCCGGGGACGCGCCTGCGCTGGCGCAGCCATGACGGGAGGTCCACCGGCACCAGCGTCGGCTGGGTGGCCAGCCAGCGCAGGAAGTCCTCGTACCGGCCGAGCGCGCTGGGGTGCCACGGGCCCACCCCGGCACTCTTTTCCATATCGTCGGCGTACACCAGCACAGTGTCATCGCCGGGGGCGGTGGGAAGTTCGGCCGCGCGGGACAGGCTCCGCCAGCGCTTCCGGTCGTCAGGGGGTATCCAGTACCGCAGCCGCGTGGACATCGGCACCACCTCCATGCCGTGGCCGCCCGCGATGCAGTACGGGCGCAGGGCGTCGGCCGGCGGCGGGCTGGCCGGGTCGGCACCGTCGAAATCGGCCCGGTCACCGCCGTGGTCGCCGTCGGTGGGATAAAGCAGCCGGTCATCGAGCAGGACGTACCGGTAGCCGCCGTTGGGAAGTGACGGGTCCGTGAGGATCCCAGCGAGCCGGTCGGTGTCCCACACGCGTTCGGGAATCCAGCAGATCTCCAGGTCCTGCGGCGCGCATCCCAGGTGGCGCTGGTAGAGCCAGAACAGCTCCTGCAGCTGCCGCCGGTTGTACTCCCGGTCGAAGGAGGTCAGGACATTCTCGGAGTAAGTCCCGCCGATCAGCGAAACGAGTCCGGCGTCGCGCAGGCGCCGGACTTCGGCGAGGAACCAAGGGTGGTGCCAGGCGGCCGCCTCGACCATGGTCCCGGACAGGTGCAGGGCAACCGGGGTGCGGTACTTTTCATGCAGTTTCAGCAGCTCCGCATAGCCGGCCACAATCGAGGTGAGGCCTTCCCTGTCCTGGTAACCGTCGGTGACAAGGTACTGGTTTGCGTGGTGGACGAGGGCCAGGGGAAGCGGCGCAGGACGCGGCCTGGAGCGGACCGGCTGGACGTCCGGCCGCGCGGAAGCGCCGACGTCGGGTTCCCGGCCGGCGTCGGGTTCCCGCCGCGAGCGCACGGCTTCCTCGTACAGGGCGGCGTACTCCCAGGCGGGGCCGCACCAGGAGAAGTCCGCCGCCATCACCCGCTGCTGTAGCCGGCGCCATTCGGGCACGCGCCGGTAGACCGCGAGCGCGCTGTCCACGGCCGACAGCAGCGACGCAACCCTGCGCTGGACGAAAACAAACCCCAGCCCCGACTCCGGATCCTCGGCATAGTCGCTCACCGTGTCCGCGAGGCCCCCGGTCCGGCGGACCACCGGAATGGTGCCGTACCGCAGGGCAATCAGTGGGGTCAGGCCGCAGGGCTCGAAAACGGAAGGGGCCAGGAAAAAATCGGCGCCGGCGTAGACCTGCCGGGCCAGGGATTCCCGGGACGTGGGGTGGTACGCCACGCTTCCGGGGAGGCGCGGTACCGCCGCCTGCAGCGCCCGCCGGTAGCGCGGCGCCCCCTCGCCCACCACCACCACCTGGGCTCCCCGAGCCACGATCTGGTCCAGCGCCGCGGACAGCAGGCCCACCCCTTTCTGCGATACTAGCCGGGCCACCATGCCGAACAACGGACGGTCCGGCACAGGCTCCAGGTTGCTGATCCGCTGCAGCACCTCCTTGTTCACGGCTTTCCCGGCGGCGTGGGAGCGGTCATAGCGGGTGGCGATCCACGGGTCCCGCCGGGGGTTGAACTCCTCGTAGTCGATGCCGTTGAGGATGCCCTTGGCGGTGTCCCCGCGGGCGCGCAGCAGATCATCCATCCCCGCCCCCAGGGCCGGGGTGCGGATCTCCTTCAGGTAGCTGGGGCTGACGGTGCTGACCCGGTCCGCGAAGGCAATGCCGCGCTCCAGCAGTGTGCCGGCCGGGGGCAGCCCGATCAGCCGCTCAGTGGCGGCTCCGACCCGCCCCTGGTAGGCGGCGTTGTGGATCGTGAAAACAATCCCGGTACGCGCCAGTTCCCGGCGGTACCGTCCCTCCCGGGCGTCCTGGGCCACCAGGCCGCAGTGCCAGTCGTTGCAGTGGATGACGTCGGGACGCCACGCATCCTGCACGGCAAGGGCCGTGACGGCCTTGGCGAACAGCACGAACGGCAGAACGTCGTCGTCCTGGTAGCTGTACGGGACATCCCGCTCGAACCAGCCTGGAATGCACAGGGCGAGGACTTCCACGCTGCCCAGCGGCTGCAGGCGCCGGACTTCGACGCGCTCCGCGACCGGGCCCAGCGGGACCTCGAAGGCCAGCACCGGGGTGCCACCCAGCCCGCGGTATCCCGGAATGACCAAACGGACATCGAAGCCGAGCTCGGCCAGCCGCTTGGGCAAGGCGCCGCTGACATCGGCCAGCCCGCCCACTTTGACGAACGGATACGCCTCGGCGCTGGCAAAAAGCACGCGCTGCGCCCGCCGCGGGCGGGAGCCGCCGGCTGGCGCGGTGTCCACGACAGGGGGCCGCAAGTATTCGAATGGAGCCGGAATCTGCATCGTCCCACCTCACTCCAAGGCGCTGGCAAAGGCCGCCGGAGTTTGTTGTGTGGAGCCAGTCTTGTCCTGCGCAAAGTGGGGTGTCAACAGACAATCCAAAGGTGATAGCGCCGTGTCCGCCGCCGGCCGGGACCATCCATTTCGGATGAGGCCCCGGCCGGCAGCACGCCCCTAGGGTCAGTGCATGGCTCGACCGCGACCTCCGCTGTCCAGGGCCCTTCGGGGGATACTGGCGTACGTCACTGTGAGCGTGGTCTGCGGGGTTCTTGCCGCCAGCCTGGTGGTGCCCGCCGTTGCCGGGGCCGGCGTCACCCTCCGGGAATCGGTGGGGTTCTTCAACGGCCTTCCCGGCGAACTGACCATCGAACCGCCGTCGCAGTCCACCACGGTCCTCACCGCGGACGGCAAGACCATCGCCACGTTTTACGCGGAGAACCGCGTGCGCGTCAGCCTGGCTGACATGTCGCCCTACATCAAGGATGCGATAGTCGCCATCGAGGACCGGCGCTTCTACGAGCACGCCGGCATTGACCCGCAGGGCATCCTGCGAGCGCTGGCGTCCAACATCACCAACGGCGGCAGGCAGGGTGCCTCCACCCTGACGCAGCAGTACGTCACCAACGTCCTCAACGAGTCCCTGGTGTCTGCGGACAAGGGCGACCGGATTGTCCTCAACGGGCAGAAGAGCATCGGGGACAAAGTCCGCGAGATGCGGCTGGCCATCGAGTTGGAGAAGAAATACACCAAGGCCCAGATCCTCGAGGGCTACCTCAACATCGTGTTCTTCAGCCGGGACGCCTACGGGATCGAAGCCGCGTCGCGCCACTTCTTCAACACCACGGCCAAGGACTTGACCCTGCCGCAGGCCGCCGTCCTGGCCGGGCTGGTGAAGAGCCCCAGCTTCTACAACCCCTCCCTGTATCCCGAGAACACCCTCCAGCGCCGCAACCAGGTCCTCGACGCCATGCTGGAACTGGGCCGGATTTCCCGGGCGGAGTACGACGCCGCTGTTGCCACCGGGATTGACCTGAACCTCAACCCGGGACGGCAGGGCTGTGCCGGCGCGGAAATGGCGCCGTACTTCTGCGACTACGTGTCCCATCTGATCCTGAATAACCCGGCGTACGGCGTCGACCTTCCCTCGCGCGTACGGAAGCTGTACCGGGGCGGCCTGACCATCACCACCACGCTGGACAGTCGGCTGCAGTCCGTGGCGCAGGCGCAGGTGGATGCCACGGCCGGGGCCAACCCGGACAAATGGGGCGCCTCGCTGGTGTCCGTCGCGCCGGGGACGGGGAAGATCCTGTCCATGGCGCAGAACACCGTCTTCCTCCCCGAGGAGGGGAAGTTCGACACCCAGTTGAACTTCAATGTCGATTCCAAGGACGCCAAAGGCAACGACCTGAACGGCGCCGGCGGGTTCCAGCCCGGGTCCACCATGAAACCGTTCACCCTGGCGGAATGGCTCCAGGAGGGCAGATCCCTGGCCGAGACGGTGGACGCTTCACGCCGGACGTACCCGCTCAACTTCAAGTGGCGGTCCAGCTGCGGCAAGGTGCTGGGCGCCTACAACTCAAGGGAGAAGAGCCTGGGCGCGGCGGACGACCTGCAGAACAACGACGCCGGCTACTACCGCCGGATGCGGGTGGACTACGGGCTGTACAACTCCATCAACACAGCGACATTCGCCGAAGCAGCCCAGCTGGACTTCTGCGGGATCCAGAAGATGGTGGACGCCGTCGGCATCCACAGCGGCCTGGACAACGCGCAGGTGAACATGCACCAGCTGGGCAACCTGCTGGGGGCGATCGGGGTGGCGCCGCTGGTTCTGGCCAACGCCTTTGCCACGTTCGCCAACGACGGCACCTACTGCGAGCCGATTGCCATCACGGAAGTGACCGACGCGGCCGGCCAGAACCTGGCGGCGCAGACCCCGTCCTGCCGGGAGGCCGTCAAGCCCAGCGTCGCCCGGGGCGTGAACTCCGTCCTGCAGGACGTCCTGAAGAAGGGCTCTGGCGTCTACATCAAGCCCAAGGTCCACAACAGCTTCCCGGTCGCGGCCAAGACGGGCACCTCGAACACCAACGGCGCCACCTGGGTGGTGGGATACACCACCGGCCTGGCCACCGCCTCGTTCTTTGGGGACGCCCTGGAAGGCCAGAAGCGGCCCGGCCAGAACATCACCGTCAACGGCAAGTTCTACAAAGCCATCGACGGCTACATGCTGGCCGGGCCGCAGTGGGCCAACTACATGCTCGAGGCGGGCGGGCTCTACCCGGCGGCAGCGTTCCCCCCGCCGCCGGAGCAGATGACCAAGGAACCGGGGAAGTCCGGGAAGTCCGGCACGTCCGGCACGTCCGATAAGGCGGACAAATCCGACAAGCCCGACAAGCCCGACAAGCCCGACAAGGGTGAGGACTGAACTGCCGACGCCGGCAGCCGCATGCCCCTGGACGTCACCGTCCTGGACACGAACCGCCGCGGGTGATGGCACAGGTCTCCGGACCGGTCCCTGGCGGCTCAAGCGCCAGCTGACTCGGCCCGGTGTTTGAGATTCGAGAACTGCCGGGTCTGCATGACCCAGTGGGCCGGCTCCAGCAACAAGATGCCCACAACAGGCTGCAGCCATGTCGGCCGGAGCGTCCAGTACCCGCTGACGATGACCCGGGTGCCGCCGCCCGCCGCATCTCTCAGCTGAAATCCCCACAGCGAGTCGGTGAAATACCGGGGACGCCGTCCGGCAGGATCGAACGGCCGGCCGCGCAAATCAAGCGACATGCGAAGGCCTAGGAACCGTTCCGGGTCCAGGGCCGCAACTTCCCACCACTGGCTGCCGTCCGGGGTGCCGGCCAGATGGTCCCCGACCGCAATGTCCTGCCAGCCGGGATGGATGGTCCGGGTGCTGGGGTGCCCGAAGTTGTCCAGCCGGTCCCAGCTGTACCATCCTCCCCGGTCGGTTCCCATCTGCACCAGCCACGGCCAGACCCGCGAGCGGGGCGCATCGATGGTCACCGCCATGGTCCCGCTGCGGACCCCGTCCGGGATAAGTCCGCCGCCGGGATAGGGCCCGTTCGCTTCCTCCGCAGTGGCCCCGGCCCGCAGCAGCCGCGGCCTTACCACGGCCAGATACGCGGCGACGGACCCGGCTGCAGCAATTGCGGCTCCGGCCCGGAACAGCCACCGTGGTCCGCGGATTGTCATAACGTCTCCCCCTCCGGGCTCGGATGGCGCCGAAAGAATGCTGGACGCGCCGGCGCGCGTCCTGCGTGACTTCCGGTGTAACAGCCCGGGCCCGGAGGCGGGTAGAGCCCTTGGCCCTCATCGCCGTCCTTGGCGGGTCCGGCTGCTGTTCCCGCTTCACAGCACCGGCCGCCCAGTACTTCCGGCACTGGTTCTTCGGCGGAGTCCCGGCGTATTCTGGGCATCCATTTGAGCGCAACAGCTGGACAGACCATGGCGCGGAAGACACGAAGTCGAACTCGACCGGCCGCGGCCCTCTGGAGGGTCCTCGGATTCGTGGCGGTGAGCGCGATCTGCGGTGTCCTGGTCGCCAGTCTGGCGATCCCCGGCGTCGCTGCCGGCGGCATGGCCGTCAGCAGGTCCATCTCCTACTTCAACAACCTGCCGGCCCAGCTGTCGGTGGAGCCGCCGTCGCAGTCAACCAGCGTGCTGAGCGCGGACGGAAAGCCGATTGCAACGTTCTTCGCGGAAAACCGCGTGAGGATCGCACTGGACCAGATGTCGCCCTTCATCAAGGACGCGATCGTCGCCATCGAAGACAGCCGCTTCTACGAGCACGCCGGCGTCGACCCGCAAGGGATCCTCCGGGCGCTCGCATCCAACCTGACCGGCGGCGGCAGGCAGGGCGCCTCCACGCTGACCCAGCAGTACGTTACGAATGTGATCAACGAGTCCCTGTTGTCGGCGGACCGGAGCGACCAGGTCATCCTGAGCGGGCAAAAGAGCCTCGGCTACAAGGTGCGGGAGATGAAGCTCGCCATCGAGCTGGAAAAGAAGTACACCAAGGACCAGATCCTGGAGGGCTACCTCAACATCGTCTTCTTCAACCGGGACGCGTACGGCATTGAGGCTGCGGCCCGGCATTTCTTCAGCACGTCCGCAAAAGACCTCACCCTGCCGCAGTCTGCCCTGCTCGCCGGACTGGTCAACAGCCCCAGCTTCTACGATCCCACCGTCCATCCGGACAACTCCATGAAACGGCGCAACCAGGTACTGGACGCGATGCTCCGGGAGGGGAAAATCCTCCCAGCCGAACATGCGGCCGCCGTCGCGAGCGGCGTGGACCTGAAGATTACTCCTGCAAAGCAGGGATGCTCCGCGGCTGACATGGCGCCGTACTTCTGCGATTACGTCTCGCACCTGATCCTCAACGACCCGGCCTACGGGATCGACGCCGCGGACCGTGAGCAGAAGCTGTACCGCGGCGGCCTGACCATCACCACCACGCTGGACAGCAGGCTGCAGGCGGCCGCGCAGGCACAGGTCGACGCCACAGCCGGGGCCAATCCGGACAAATGGGGTGCGGCGCTCGTCTCAGTCGGGCCAGGCACCGGCAAGGTCCTCGCCATGGCGCAAAACACTGTGTTTCTGCCCGCTCCCGGAAAATTCGATACCCAGTTGAACTTCAACGTGGATGCCAAGGACGCCAACGGCAACAACCTGAACGGCGCGGGCGGCTTCCAGCCCGGCTCCACCATGAAGCCGTTCGTTTTCGCCGAATGGCTGAACGAAGGCAAGTCCATGGCAGCCGAGGTGGATGCGGCCCGGCGGACATATCCGCTGGACTTCCCGTGGAAGTCCAGCTGCGGGAAAGTCCTCGGAGCCTACAACACGGCGGAAACGGCGCTCGGCGCAGCGGAGGACCTCCAGAACAACGACGAAGGCTACTACCGCACCATGCCCGTCGACTACGGGCTCTACAACTCCATTAACACGGCGACGTTCGCTGAAGCCGCCCAACTGGACTTCTGCGGCATCCAGGCAATGGTGGACGCCGTGGGACTGCACAGCGGCGTGGACTACGCCCAGGTGAACATGCACCAGCTCGGAAACCTCCTGGGCGCCATCGGCGTGGCGCCGCTGGTTCTGGCCAACGCGTTTGCGACGTTCGCCGCTGACGGCACGTACTGCGCCCCGATCGCCATCGCGGAGGTGATCGATGCGGCGGGGCGACGGCTGCCGGTCCAGCCCAGCGACTGCCGCAGCGCGGTGAAGCCCGACGTGGCCCGCGGCGTGAACTCCGTGCTCCAGGAGGTGCTGAAGCGGGGATCCGGCATCTACATCGAGCCCAAAGTCCAGGACCGGTTCCCGGCAGCGGCCAAGACCGGCACGTCCAACAACAACGGCGCCACCTGGGTGGTCGGTTACACCAGCGGCCTCGCCACCGCATCCTTTTTCGGCGACGCGCTGGAGGGCCAGAAGCGGCCCGGCCAGAACATCACCGTCAACGGCAAGTTCTACAAGAACATTGACGGCTACATGCTCGCCGGCCCGCAGTGGGCGAACTACATGCTCGACGTCGCCGGACTCTACCCAGCGGAGCCGTTCCCGGCGCCGCCGGAGTCGATGACACAGGCGTCCAAGGACGGCGGCTGAGGGACCTGCGTCCTGTCACGTCCCGGTGTTCTACGCGGACATTCTGCCCGGATCCGAGAGGCTGCCGGCGATACTGAAGATCAGCGCCATGTAGCCGACGAAGAACACCGTCCCCAGGATGAACAAGCCGATCCCCACCCAGCCGAGCACTTGCCCTTCAGGCGCAGGCACTCCGAACGCCGCAGCCTTCTTCGCCCGGCCGATCGCCAGCGGACCGAACAGGATCCCCAGGCTGAATATCGACAGGATGCCAAACACGGTCGCCAGCCGGGCGTGCCGCATACCCTCCATGTACCAGCGCAGCTCCCCCATGGTCACCGGCCGCTGATCCTGCTGCTGGAAAGCGTTGGCTGGTCCGTACTGGCTTGTCGACATCTGTCCCCCGGTTTTCGGTTGTGTTCCCCATGGTTGCTGTCACAGCATAAGGCGCGCCGGTCCCCAGGAGGGCGATCCCGTGCCGGGGAAACGGATTAGAGATCGGCCTGCTTGACCTCTGCTGCGGTCGCCACGGCGCAGGCCGGGTTGTTGGTCGCCGTCTGCGGCCCAATGGGCGGCGCCGACGGAGCGGTGAACGGGAGTTGTCGGGGTCCGCGCTGCTGCAGCCCTACTTTCCCGCGATGAAGTAGGCGTTGAACGGATCCGACTCGACATCCCGGGATTCCACATCCGCGAAGCCGGCGTCGGCGAGCATCGACAGCGCCAGCTGTTCGCCCCAGACGGTGCCCAGCCCGTCGCCGTCGAGCCCGAGCGAAACGCTCATGCAGTGGAAGGTCGAGATCGCATAGAGGTAACTGCCCCACGGAAGGCCGATGTTCTCCTCCACCTTGCTGGATGCCTTGATGTCCACCATCAGGAAGGTCCCGTCGGCCCGCAGTGACCGGTGGATGTTCCGCAGCACTGCCGCGGGGTGCGCCTGGTCGTGGATGGCGTCGAAGGCCGTCACAAGGTCGAAGCAGGCCTCGGCGTCCAGGGCGGCCACGTCAACCACCTCGAATCTGGCGTTCGCCAGCCCCCACCGTTCCGCCTCGTCGCGGGCGGCACGGATGGCCGCTTCGGAGAAGTCGTAGCCGGTGAAGCTGCTGGCAGGGAAGGCCCGGGCCATGAGGTTGACCGCATGGCCGCTGCCGCAGCCGACGTCGGCGACGTCGATTCCGGCGGCCAGCCGCTCCGGCAGGCCGGGCACCAACGGCAGGATCACGTCCAGCAGTGCCGCGTCATTGACCGCTGCGCTGGTCTCGGCCATGTTCCGGTGGAAGTGGGGGTAGTCCTCGTAGGACAGCCCGCTGCCGTGCCGGAACCGCTCGACAATCTTCTGTTCCACCTCGCCCATCATGGAGATGTGCTGCATCAGAATGGCCATGTTGTCCGGGCCCGCGGCGCTGGTCAGAACGGCAGCATGCTCGCGGGGCAGCCAGTACGTTCCCGACTCGGGGTCGTAGCAGACCACGCCCGCCGTGGTCATTCCGCCCAGCCATTCGCGCACATAGCGCTCGTTGAGGCCGCCGGCGTCGGCAATCTGCTCACTGGTGGCAGCAGGCAGGCCCGCCAGCGTCTCGAACAGGCCCGTCTGGTGCCCCAGACTGGTCAGCAGGGCGATCGAGGCGTCGTTCAGAATGCCCAAATAGCGTCCGGCGAAAGCCTGGGCTGCGTCCGTGTCGATCTCTGCCAGGGGTACTTCTTGGTCGATGGTCATTGTTGTTCCTCCGTTTGGTACAGGCGTCCTTGCCTGAGTGATTCCAGCGTAGGAATGAGGCGGTGGCGCCGGCATCGGGCGAATGATGCGTTCCGTTTCGGGGCCCATGGGGCAAATCATGCAGGCGCCGGTCCCGTGCGGCGCGGCCATGGTCCGCAGTACGTACGACGGCGGCACTCCCCCGGGCGCCCATGGACGACGGCGGCACTAGCGGCGGGGCTCCAAGCCGTGCTCATGCGCCCAGGCTGCCGCGGCGGTGCGCGAGGAGACACCGATCTTGGCAAAGATGTTCGCCAGGTGCCGGCCTACCGTTTTCTGGCTGATGAACAGTGCCTCGGCGGTTTGCTTGTTGCTGGCTCCTGCGGCGGTGAACGCCAGGACGTCCGCCTCGCGCTCGGTCAAGCCGCCGGGAAGACGGCCGGCGAGAGCGCCGCCGTCGAGCCGTTGGACATCCGGAAGGGCGCCGAGTTCGCGGTAAATCGCCAGTGCTGTCGCGGAATCCGCGGCGGCCACGCTGGACTGCCCCAGCCCGCGGTGGGCCTGGGCGAGCATCTCATAGGCCCTGGCCGTGTCGTGGCGGGCGTGCAGGCTCCGGTAATCGTGGACCACCGACTGCAGCACGGGCAGAGCCTCAGCATAGTGCGCCTGCGCGATCAGCATGGCGGCCCGAGCCTGTCCGGCCCAGGCACGGAAGCCGGCCGTTCCGAACTCGGCCGCGGTCTGCTCCAGCCGGACGCAGAGCCGCTCGGCCTCGTCGGAGTGTCCGAGGGCAAGGGCGATTTCGACGCCGGTCACCAGCAGCCGCGCACAGGCCAGCCGGTCCCGTCCGGCCAGGGCGGCGCAAAGTCCGGCCCACGCCTCTTCCTTCTTCCCGGCAGCGTGCCGTAGCAGCGACTCGCCCGGCTGCGGTTCGGTCCCCAGCGACCATGCCCGGGCGTAGGCCTCCTCGGCGCCCGCGCTGTCGCCGCGAAGCCGGCGCAGTTCGCCCAGCTGGTAATAGGCTTCCCCCGCCACCCAGTTGTTCCGGCCCACCAGCTCCGCCCCGGTCTGCTCGATCGCCCGTTCCGCCGCGTCCCAGCCGCCCTCGATGCTCTGCAGCTGCAGCCGGTGGATACGGCAGATGCCGGCATACACCACGTCGCCCACGAACTGGCCGCCCCACTGCTCGGTGGCGTCCGTCCAGGCGCGCATCCGGGGCAGGTCTGCCAGTTCGTGGCACGCATGGATCACCGTGCAGTAGATTTCCCCGGCCCATTCCGGCGGGAGCCTGCCGGCGAGGACCGGAAGCATGGCCTCGTCCAGCTGGGCGAATCCGGCGGCGGTGCTGCCGCTGCGCAGGTCAGCCAGGCCCGCGAGCACCAGGCTCAAGGAGGTCAGTGCGGGGACGCGCATGCTCCGGCCCATGTGCTGCAGTCTGGCTGCGGTCTCGCGCGCCGGGGCCAGGTCCGCGGCGCTGAGCGCGAGGCTCGCGTCCAGATAGAGCAGATAGCCGTGCTCCGGGCCCTCCGGCAGGCCCTGCAGCAGGCCCCGGGCACGGTTCACCCAGCCGGACGCGATCACCACGTCCCCGCGGATGAACCACAGCAGCCCCAGGTGCAGGGCCTTCATGGCTGCATCCGATGCGTCGCCGTCGTCCTGGAAGCGGTAGTAGACGTCCTCGGAAATCTCCAGCGATTCCTGGACCTGGCCGAGCCACCACGCGGCCCTGCCCAGGAGGCTCAGGTCCGCTGTGTCCAGTTCCGACAATGCCCTGGCCTGGCTGAGCGCCCGGTAGGCGGCGTGCCAGTCGCCGCGGGCGTACGCCGTCCGCGCTGTGGCCACCAACCCGTCGAAGTCGTCCATCCCAGACACCACTTCAACGGTAGCGCCGGGGTGGCGGCGGGTCGAGGTGCTCAGGCATGCAGCGGGATCACGGTGCGGTACTTTCCGCCGGTGGTTTGCTCCGGCGGCTCCGCTGCGGCTTCCACCGTGACATGGGCCAAGCCAAGGCCGGCAAGCAGGGTGGCGATGCCCTCCAAGACCGTTCTCCGGACCTGTTCGGCGTCTGCGTCCGGGTCCGGGCGCAGCCTCACCGACAGGCTGGCGGGTGCGGTCTGGACCATCTGGAACAGCACCACCCCCGGGGTCCGGTCGACAATGGTCCCCAGGGCCAGAGGCGGCACCGTCACCACGCCGCCGTCGGCTGCCGGGAAGGTGAGCACGTCCGAGGCCCGCCCCTGCACCCGGATGGCCGGGGCTGTGTCCCCGCAGGGGCAGGGATCGGGCCTGACCAGGACGCGGTCACCGACGTCGTACCGGATGATGGGCTGGACGCGGTTCGCAAGGTTCGTGAACAAGACAGTGTGGGAAACGGTCCCCGGCGGCACGGGCCGGTAGCCGTCGTCGACCGGTTCGACGATCACCCAGTCCTGGAGCAGGTGCAGCCAGCCTTCACCGCAGCCGTAGGCGGCGTATCCGGATTCGCTGCACCGCTGGGCGTTGGACCAGGCCTGCGACTTAGGTGCAGTCACCGACGTTGAGTACCCCGGGCCGTCCTGCAGCCGAGAAGGAAGAAGTACCTTGTAAGCCTGTTGCTAACCTAGGAGTGCCATGACCTTAGCGACGCGTGACCTAGCGAGAGCCTCGAAGTTTCTGGGTAGCGCCCACCTTCGAAAGGTGGCAAGGCATGGCCGACGGTTGGGTCCGGATGATGCATTGGAACTGCAAGGCCTAGGCATGATGGGCTCCGATGAGACGATCGCGGACGGGCTGAGCAGGCTCCACGCCACTTTGCAGAAGAACTACCGGGTAGAGACCGTGTATAAGAACGCGATCGCGCGCAAACTTCTGGTGGGACGCCATGGTCTCCGCTCTGCCACCCTCCTGCAGGAGCTGAGGGTAAACAACTCCATCGTGGATATGGTCCTGCTCAACGGCGTGTGTGATGCCTTCGAAATCAAGACGGAGTTCGACTCCCCCGACAAACTCCGCAAACAGCTCGACGACTATTACCGGGCGTTCACGAGGGTCACCGTCGTCTGTGACGAATTAAAGGCCTCCCAGTATCTCGATCACCTCGCAGACTCCCCCGCTGGGCTCATGGTCTACACACGGAAAGGAACACTCCGCCTCGTCAGGGAGCCTCAAGTGCACACAGCCGGGTTAAACGTCGAGACCATGATGGCCGTTCTGCGGCAGGCGGAGTACATGGACGTCGTCCACAGCACCCTTGGGCCTCAGCCTGAGCAGCCGAACACGCTGAGGTACCGACACTATTTGAGCCTGGCCGAAACAATAGCCCCGACCCATTACGCTGAGCTCATGGAGCAACGGCTCAAGGCTCGACGTCCCCGTGAAACGGACGCGCTCGGGAACCCGCAAGTCGCGCCCATCATCAGTTCATTCCTAAGAGTGAATCCGACACAGAGCCAGTACCAAAACATCGTAGATTGGCTCAATGAGGGGGGCCACAACGATGTACTTTCCGTACCTACGCGGCAAGCAGTTCGAACTGCTCGCCATCAAGGAACTGGCGCCCGCGATCAGAGCCTCGGGGGCGGTACATCCGATCATTGAGCCCGTCCGGGACATCGACGCCGGCCCCACGTTGCTTCGTAACCTCGCAGCCCTCGTAGAAAACCGCATAGCCTGCACGGTGATCATTAATCCTCAGGTGGGCGACATGAAGGGGGTCTCCAAGACCGTCAACATCCTGACGCAACTGGAGCCCCTATTTGCAGCGAGCAGCAGCATGCGCGTAGGCATCCTCCTGTCCAACGAGCAGGAAATGCGACGACTGCTGGAGATCCTGGAGGGCGCTGACCGCCGCTACCGCGCCGATCTGATATACGGAACCGGCGTGATCGGTGAGAACACCATGCAGCGCCTTTCGGATCTGTGTGAAATCGTGACGCACCTTGCCGAGGACAAAAACTCCGTAAGGCGCTATCGCCGGATCTTTCCGCGACCGACGACTGCAATACTCCGGGACAACTTCGCCAAGCAGGAACGGAACCAGGATTACTATCCGCTTGAAGAATCCATCTTCACGGAAGACAACATATTCTTTGCAGAAGACGGATACCAGGGATTTGGCGATTACCAGACGATTGGGGAGGTCTTCAAGGAAGGTGGTAGCCTTCCTCGCGTTGTGGCAATCCATTTGACATACCAACACGCCCGGAACGAAGCCATATTCATCCGACATTTCTGTTCCACGCCCAACGGGTCCTCCGCCGATACCGCAGGCAAATACCTCGAGGCCTTATCCAAATTGGTGGCCTTCGCCGATGCGGCAGAACTTTCCAATCCAGCACTAGACACGTTCCGATCCCATCTGCAAAAGCAATCCTTCCCCGGACTAGGTGTGATCAAGAAGCTCTCCATTCAAAATCACATCCACGTAGCCATTGGGGCGCTGCAGCATGCCTAGTTTCAACACCTGTGCCTCCTGTTTCGGCGATGCCAGCCCAATCGGCTATCAAACCGAGGAACCCCAGGTCGGCGCCTGCACCCTCTGCGCCAATGGCACGGACGACGTCTGGCCGGCGACCGCCTGGGCCGACCCGTTCCAGCAGGTAACAGACCTTTACCGGCCAACCGATCAATCCGGGTCGCCGCTGCATGTCAGGATTCAGGACGACTGGAGCCTGTTTGCGTCACACCGTACCCCTCAGCAAAACAGGTCCTTCCTGGAAGCTGTCTTTCCTGACGGACACCAACTCCTCGACGCCGTCGCCGTCGAGCCTGTGAACGGCACCAACGTCGACAACTACTCCAGGGTCTGGGACGACTTCGCCAATGACTTGGTTAAGCGGAATCGGTTCTTCCCCTCCGGGGCTATCGACCCCCTGGTTCTGGAACACGTCATCGGACGCAGCCTCCGCCGCATCCACGCCGGGACACGGTTCTACCGCGGCCGAATAAGCCCTGATGGAAGCGCCATCCCGCGCGGAAAAATGGGAATGCCTCCGGCAATTTGGGCCACAGGTGGACGAGCCAACCCTCCAGGGATCCCGCACCTCTACCTGGCCTTTCATGAAGACACCTGCATCGCGGAAATCCGCCCTTCCACGCACAGCACACTCACCTTGGCCGCTTTCGAAACCACTGACGAAGTTACGTTTCTGGACCTTTCTGCGATCCAGCCGCTGAATCCGTTTGGCCTGGAAGACGATGAGTTCAGTCAGCTGTACAGCTACAAGCTGCTCAAGCGGCTCGGCCTCGAACTCTCAAAGCCGGTGAGGCGTTCAGACAATGGTGTGGAGTACGCCGCGAGCCAGTACATCTGTGAATTCGTGAAATCCATCGGTATCGAGGGGATCAAGTACGCCAGTTCCGTACATCCGGGAGGGCAAAACCTTGTCCTGTTCAACGACAAAAAGGTCCAGGTCACGGGCAAGCTGACCACGTATGAAATTGTCGGAGCCACCTACGCCACCAAGGCGAAGACAACAACCAGATGACGTCGACCGGGACAGTCCCCCACGGTAACAGACACCGACGGTGCGAGCGATAAGTAGGGCGGGACTGGGTTGACAAAGTCAGCGCCGGTGCCGATCGTGGAACCGACGCACGGCCACCCGGATCAGTTCGGAAGTATCGTCACGTCCTGAGTATCTGTTGCAACCGCAACCCCATCCTTGACGATCCAGGCTTCCACCCAGTGCTCGCCATGAAAGTTGCTCGATTCGGTGATCTGCTCGCCGCGGTTTCTAATTTCTCCTCGGAACATCTTGCGGCGAGCAGCCTCCTCGCCGGCGTTACGCACTTTCCAAAAGACGTCGAAAGGTTTCTCAACCGTGCAGCCCTCGATGCTGAACTTAAGAGACCGGCTCAGGGGCACGTGATTGCCGCTGCCTGCGAGTGGGCGGTAGCGACCGGTTCCCTTGCGGTTTGGCGACATTCGACCTACGACCCGAACTCTTTGTGTTGGATCCAGGGCGATGCGGATTCCATGATCCTTCTGGAGGTCCTCCTCTCCCGGAGCGTAAGACTTTTCGTAGTGGGGTGATGCGGACGCAGTTAGCGCCTCACCTTCGCTGGCCTTACGGACGGATGAGCCGAATGATTCGCCGAAAAGCTTGCGCCACTTCTCCACACTTTCGTCAGGGTCGGCCTCCAAAGCTTCAGTCATGAGTTTCGACCAGGTCTTGAGCTGGCTCTTGAGGTTTTCAAATCCGCTCTGGGTCAGTCGGTCTGCGAGGTTCTGTCCGATACGGTCGTCCACCCAGGGAGGCGTAGCCGTGTGTTGGACGTACTCATGCAAACCTCTGACAAGGGACGTAAGTGTCGCTGCGACGTTGTCGTAATCGTTTACGCCAGCGAAGGACCTTACCCGCCCCGCCAGCAACGCGGACAGCACCACCGAGGGTATTTGAACCGAGCTGCGATCACGCAGGTACTTCATGAGGCGAACCACCCGAACCAAGTGCCCGTGCGTCGTCCGGTTGTTGTCCTCGAACCAAGCGGTGTAGGCGACCGGATCCTGACGGATAAACTCGTTCCTAGTTCGGTGAGTGATGTATGTGTTTCCGTCGTCCCTGGTCACAAATGGAACCAGGTCGATGTGAAAGTCGCCCGCGTAGTCCAACTTCACGCAACGTTTTCCGACCACGGCCTTGTCACGGTATCGGGCTGACGACTCAAGCGCTTTATGCAGTGCTTGGGTATATTGCTTAGGCTCCCACCCCTCCTGCTCGACCATGGGAACGAGGACATCCGCATCGAAGTCATTACCTGTGAAAGGGCGAATGATCGTCTTGTGAGCGAATGAGCCTTGTGGAATGACATCCCCCGAGACGATGCCACCAATGTCTACATGGTCAGCGATGAAGGTGTTCACGGCTGTGACGCGCGAATGCAAGGTTTTTGTGCGGGTTGCATCCAGGTTTACGTAGTCGCGCAGGAAGAAATTAAACTCCCTGATTCTTGCTGTCATCTGACTTCCATTACTGGTTCGTAGGAACCGTCGCTGTTTCGCTGGTACAGGACCAAATCCGGCTGGGCGACGCGCATATGATGCCGTCCCATCGCGACCGCCGCTGTATTTGGCACTGCGGCAATCAGGTGAACTTTCGAGGCGTTGGGATAGGTCGCTTCGAGCAGGCTTAGTGCCCCACGCCACGATTCGGCGAAGGCGCTGAGTGCGGCGCGACTGCCGATAAGGTCGGGACCTGGAGCAGGTGTTTCGGGGCGAAGCTCCCATACTGGCATTCCAGCAAGCGCGTTCGGTATCCGTTCAGGGTTCACCCTGGCGCTGACACTAACAAGAACAACTACCCCTTCAACAGCATCCGCAACGGACGCAACTCCCGGCATGGGCATTTCTTCGACTACAAAAGCGGGATGTGTCGCCATGGCGCCAGCCGGTGGCCAAGCCCACGTATCCACTGCGTCTTCGCGTCTACGGCGGTGCAGAACGGTCTCGGTCTTGTCATCCAGGCGAGAGCCCAGATAAATAAGAACAGGAACCGGAGCGATCGCAAACACACTCAGTACTGAGGTGTCCTCTGCTCCAATAGCTTCAAACACCCTGGCGACGGTCTTGTTTATGAGCTCCTCGGCGCGTGCCCACGACCACACGGCACTCTCGGGGTCAGGCAGAGGAATTTCGAAGTAGCCGTTCCGTGTGTCTTCCCCCATTCCCGTCAGACCCTCGTGGCGCAACGCCTCCGAAATCTGGGCCCCGGACACCGGGCTGTAGGTCCCCCGCACGCTCGCAACGAGCCGAAGTACCGTTGCCGGCCTCAGCGTCGCAAAGTCTGTTACCTGCCGTACCCGCTCCTCGTGTTCCTTTTTCTTGTACGCCAGAAACTCAACCGTGTAGCTGTCTCTGTGCTGTTTGGAGTCGATCTTCTTGTGGCAGGAGTGGCACAAGAGGAACAGGTTTGGTTCCTGGGCACGCTCGTCAGCCGTCAAGGTCGACTCGCCCCTGGGTGAGTCAGGCCCTGACGTAGCACCCACGTTGTGTGCTATTTCGCCTACGGGGACTGAATGCCAAAATTGCGTCGAATCAATCAACCACTCTGAGCAGAGGACACACCGGGCCGCTGCCCGCCCCCAAATACGCTCACGCACATTCACGGGGATGGTGCTACGAGCGATCTCAGTGCTGCGTTCCTCGGTCAAAATTTGATCCTCTTTAGTCTGGATGGAGCACGCCAGCCATGTTGTCATCGCTCTCGGTCGGGAAAGCACTCGTTGAGGAAAATGGGCGCCGAAAGCTCTGAAGATGGTCGGGCTCAGTTGGGAATCGCACGACTAAGCCCGACGCTTGCCCATCTCCACAAGTAAGGCTGACGGCAGGATCAAAACCAAGATCCGTAACACTCTCCGCCGCCAGATACCGCATCGCGAATCCAGTCGCGACCCTTCGTCCGGCAAGGTTCAACTAGCTTGAAACGATGGTTCGCCTAGAATGAAACAACCTCAAGTAGCGCGGAATCTCTAACCCACGCGTGCGGGGTCGTTTCGCTGGATCAGGAGGAACCTAGAAGTCCCAGTCCTCATCCTCAGTATTAACAGCCTTGCCGATCACGTAGCTCGAACCGGACCCCGAGAAGAAGTCGTGGTTCTCGTCCGCGTTCGGGGAGAGGGCCGAGAGGATCGCCGGGTTCACGTCGGTGACGGAGGCCGGGAACATGGCCTCGTAGCCCAGGTTCATCAGCGCCTTGTTGGCGTTGTAGTGCAGGAACTTCTTGACGTCCTCGGCCAGGCCGACGCCGTCGTACAGGTCGTGCGTGTACTGGACCTCGTTCTCGTACAGCTCGAAAAGCAGCTCGAAGGTGTAGTCCTTGATTTCCTGCTTGCGCTCCTCGGACAGGCCCTCCAGGCCCTTCTGGAACTTGTAGCCGATGTAGTAGCCGTGCACGGCCTCATCGCGGATGATCAGGCGGATCAGGTCGGCCGTGTTCGTCAGCTTGGCGCGCGAGGACCAGTACATCGGCAGGTAGAAGCCCGAGTAGAACAGGAAGCTCTCCAGCAGCGTCGAGGCCACCTTCCGCTTCAGGGGGTCGTCGCCCTGGTAGTAGTCCATGACGATCTGCGCCTTCTTCTGAAGGTTCTCGTTCTCGGTGGACCAGCGGAACGCCTCGTCGATCTCCTTCGTGGAGGCCAGCGTGGAGAAGATGGACGAGTAGCTCTTGGCGTGGACGGACTCCATGAACGCGATGTTCGTGTAGACAGCCTCTTCATGCGGGGTGAGCGCGTCCGGGATCAGCGAGACGGCGCCCACGGTGCCCTGGATGGTGTCCAGCAGGGTCAGGCCGGTGAACACGCGCATGGTGAGCTGCTGCTCGGCCGGCGTCAGGGTGTTCCACGACTGCACGTCGTTGGACAGCGGCACCTTCTCCGGCAGCCAGAAGTTGTTGACCAGGCGGTTCCAGACGTCCACGTCCTTGTCGTCCTGGATGCGGTTCCAGTTGATCGCCTCGACGTGGCTAAGCAGCTTTACTTTTTCTGTCATGACTCCGACTCGCTTTCTGAAGAGAGACTTGGTTTGGCCGAGTCCTCGACGCAGTATTTGCAGTCGGCTTTCTCGATGCCTTTATTCGTGTGATGTCTGGTGTGGGCGCTTCGCTGGCTGGAAGGCATTGGACGGCCCTTCCGTACTGCTGACATTTTCGCACGGGTTTCGTCGCTGGCCTTCTTCCCGAAGTTCGGGTTGCCTGCACCCTTCTTGGCTTCGGAAAGGAGCTGCCTGGTCTCGTCCGATACCGTGTGCCCGAAGCTGGGGTGGTCCGCTCCGAATTTACCGAAGTTGGGATTGTCCGCACCGGAGTACGTTCCCCTGCGATCCTCCGACCATTTGCTGCGTTGTTCGGGACTGTGCTTGCCGCCGTAGAACGGATTTGCAGGACCTGGCCGGCTAAGTCCCTTCCGGCCGGTGCCACGGATACTTGCGGCTTCCCGCATCTCATCCGTCCACACAACTCCCGTTGGACCAAGACCGCCGGCGGAGAGATTGAGAAGGCGGTCTCCCTCACGCCGCAGGTAGCTGATCCACTCGATCTCGGCCCGCCCGAGTTCCGGCAGGCCTTCGACCCAGTCCAACTCGTCCGCGATGAGGTCAGCTGGATCGTGCTTTCGCACCCAGTCATAGAACGGCGTCTTGCGGCCCTCAGCCGCCAAACGCAGGTGCTGATGGAAACGACGACTGGCCGTCTTGGTGGTGATACCGACATAGCGGTATTCGACCTCCCGCCGAAGCCGGATGCCGTAAACCAAGCCGCCCGCCGTCGTCGTTTCCATCATTTCATCCCCTAGTGCAAATCAACCCAGTTGATCACAGCATGCACGAAACACAATTTTCCACCTCGGTCCCTTCCAGCGCGAGCTGGCGGAGACGGATGTAGTAGATGGTCTTGATGCCCTTCTTCCAGGCGTAGATCTGGGCCTTGTTGATGTCGCGCGTGGTGGCGGTGTCCTTGAAGAACAGCGTCAGGGACAGGCCCTGGTCCACGTGCTGGGTGGCCGCGGCGTAGGTGTCGATGACCTTCTCGTAGCCGATCTCGTACGCGTCCTGGTAGTACTCCAGGTTGTCGTTCGTCAGGTACGGCGCCGGGTAGTACACGCGGCCCAGCTTGCCTTCCTTGCGGATCTCAATCTTGGACGCCACCGGGTGGATCGAGGAGGTGGAGTTGTTGATGTAGGAGATCGAGCCCGTGGGCGGGACGGCCTGCAGGTTCTGGTTGTAGATGCCGTGCTCCATGACGGAAGCCTTCAGCTCGCGCCAGTCATCCTGGGTGGGGATGTGGATGTTCTTGAACAGCTCCGCAACCTTCGCGGTCTGCGGGACCCATTCCCGCTCGGTGTACTTGTCGAAAAACTCGCCGGAGGCGTACTTGGACTTCTCGAAGCCGCCGAACGTCTGGCCGGTCTGGATGGCCAGCAGGTTGGAGGCACGGACCGCGTGGAACACCACCGAGTAGAAGTAGATGTTCGTGAAGTCCAGGCCCTCTTCGGAGCCGTAGTGGACCCGCTCGCGGGCCAGGTAGCCGTGCAGGTTCATCTGGCCAAGGCCGATCGCGTGGCTCTGGTCGTTGCCGCGGGCGATCGAGGGCACCGAGGTGATGTTGGACATGTCCGAGACGGCCGAGAGGGACCGGATGGCCGTCTCGATGGTCAGGCCGAAGTCCGGCGAATCCATGGTCTTGGCGATGTTCAGCGAGCCCAGGTTGCAGGAGATGTCCTTGCCGGTCTCATCGTAGGACAGGTCATCGTGGTACGTGGTGGGCTGTGAGACCTGGAGGATCTCGGAGCACAGGTTGGACATGATGATCTTGCCGTCGATCGGGTTTTCCCGGTTCACGGTGTCCTCGAACATGATGTACGGGTAGCCGGATTCGAACTGGATCTCGGCAAGGGTCTGGAAGAACTCGCGGGCCTTGATCTTGGTCTTCTTGATCCGGGAATCGTCCACCATCTCGTAGTACTTCTCGGTGACCGAGACGTCGGAGAACGGCATGCCGTAGACCTTTTCGACGTCGTACGGCGAGAACAGGTACATGTCCTCGTCCTTCTTGGCCAGCTCGAAGGTGATGTCCGGAATCACAACGCCCAGGGAGAGGGTCTTGATGCGGATCTTCTCGTCCGCGTTCTCGCGCTTGGTGTCGAGGAAGCGGTAGATGTCCGGGTGGTGCGCGTGCAGGTACACCGCTCCCGCACCCTGGCGGGCACCGAGCTGGTTGGCGTAGGAGAAGCTGTCCTCGAGGAGCTTCATCACGGGGATGACGCCGGAGGACTGGTTCTCGATCTGCTTGATCGGCGCGCCCACCTCGCGGATGTTGGTCAGCGCGAACGCCACGCCGCCGCCGCGCTTGGACAGCTGCAGGGCGGAGTTGATGGACCGGCCGATCGATTCCATGTTGTCTTCGATGCGGAGCAGGAAGCAGGAGACCAGCTCGCCGCGCTGCTTCTTGCCGGCGTTCAGGAACGTCGGGGTGGCCGGCTGGAAGCGGCCTTCGATGATCTCGTCCACCATCTGGGTGGCGAGCTTCTCGTCGCCGCGGGCCAGGTGCAGGGCCACCATGCAGACGCGGTCCTCGTATCGCTCCAGGAAGCGCTTTCCATCGAACGTCTTCAGCGTGTAGGAGGTGTAGAACTTGAACGCGCCCAGGAAGGTCTCGAAGCGGAACTTCTTCTTGTACGCGCGGTTGAACAGTTCGCGAATGAAGTTCATCGTGTACTGGTCGAGGGTCTCGCGCTCGTAGTACTCGTTCTTGACGAGGTAGTCGAGCTTTTCCTCGAGGTCGTGGAAGAACACGGTGTTGTTGTTCACGTGCTGCAGGAAGTACTGGTGGGCGGCCTCGCGGTCGGCTTCGAACTGGATCTCGCCGTTCGGGCCGTAGAGGTTCAGCATGGCATTGAGCTCGTGGTAGCCCAGGCCCTTGTAGGCAGCCGGCATCTCGGGCTTCGTCTTAAGTTCGACGGCGGCGTCCGGGCCGGTGTGCAAGGCTGCGCCTTCCGTTACTGCTTTGTCTGCGACAGTCGTGTCCAAAACTCTTCCAATCCTTGTTGTACGCGGTTGACGTCTTCCGGCGTCCCCATGAGTTCGAAGCGATAGAGGTGCGGGACCTTGCACTTCGCGGCGATGATGTCGCCGGCCATGCAGTAGTTGTCCCCGAAGTTGGTGTTTCCAGCGCCGATCACTCCGCGGATCAGCTTCCGGTTGCCCGGATCGTTCAAGAACCGGATGACCTGCTTTGGTACAGATCCTTCTCCCCCGGTGCCGCCGTACGTGGGAAGCACCAGCACGAACGGCTCCGTTGCCACGAGCGCCGGTTCCCTCGCGTGGAGGGGGATCCGGGCGGCGTCGAGGCCCAGCTTCCGGACGAAGCGTGCCGTGTTCTCGGAGGTGGACGAGAAGTAGATGAGGTGGCTGCCGGTGGTCCGGGTCCCTGTTGCCGGCGTGATGCCGGCGGTTGCCAGTGCCATGGGGGTCACCTCATCGATGAATGTTCTGTCGAAGCGGTTCAGGCGACGGCGACGGCGGACGCCTGCGCCAGCTCTTCGATCTTGTCGGGGCGGAAACCGGACCAGTGGTCCTGGTCCGTAACGACCACCGGGGCCTGCATGTAGCCCAGGGCCTTCAGGCGCTCGAGGGCATCCGCGTCCTGCGAGATGTCGACGCTCTGGTAGGTGATGCCCTTCTTGTCCAGCGCGCGGTAGGTCGCGTTGCACTGAACACAGGCCGGCTTCGTGTAAACCGTAACGGTCATGGTCCCTGTCCCCTTTTGTTGAAGTCTTTGGTACTGCGTGAATTCTGCTGTGTGAAAACCACTGCGTGGTGTTTCCTGCGATGAGCTGCGCCGGGTGAGCTGAGCCTCTGCTGCGCTTCGGAACTCTTCGTCTGGAACTGTATGTCGATACTACATGTAGTGCAAGAGTCCGGTGCGGACCCCAAGATGATGTATTACAAGTATGTCATTTAATGCACCCCCAGTCCACAGGCGGGGTGCCTCAAAATGTCCGAGAATCCGCCATTCCGGCGGACGAAATCCACAGGCTGTGGAGTACCTTTGCACAATTAATGCCCCTGCGTGTCGCGCCGGAGACGGCGTGTCGCGCATAGGGTCCGCACCCCTCCGGCGTGCCATTAAGCACTGGATGTAGTGGCCGGAAACACGCAAAAGGCGGGCACCCGGGGGTGCCCGCCTTTTGGCAGCGTGATGCGTCTGACAGCGTCCGGGCTAGAGGCCGGCCTCCGGCCTGCTGCACAGGATCTGCTCCACGCCCATCCGGCGCTCGGCGAAGCTGCGCAGCGCGCCCACCAGGTAGAGCCGCCACACCCGGGCCACTTCCTCGCCCATCATGGCGACGGCGGCATCGTGGTTCTCTTCGAACCGCGCGTACCAGGCTTCCAGGGTGCGGACGTAGTCCCGCCGCATCCCCTGCACACCCTCGACCTCCAGGCCCGCGGCCTCCAGGAAGCCGAGCGTCTCCCCCACCGGGCGCATGTGCATGTCCGGGGCGATGAAGGACTCGATGAACGCGCCGCCGCCGGGGTGCTTGCCGCGGCGGGACATCTGCTGGACCAGCACCCGGCCGCCGGGCACCACGTTGTTGAACAGCGCGGCCGCGTAGACCGGGTAGTTCCGCTGGCCGACGTGCTCGCCCATCTCCAGCGAGGCGACGGCGTCAAACGGCCCGTCCGGGATTTCCCGGTAGTCCTGGATCCGGATCTCCACCCGGTCCTCAAGCCCGCGTTCCCGGATCCGGGCGTCGATGAACGCCTTCTGTTCCCGGGACAGGGTGACACCCACCACCTCGGCGCCGTAATGCTGCGCGGCGTGCAGGCTGAGCGATCCCCACCCGCAGCCGATGTCCAGCAGGCGCATTCCGGGCCGGAGGCCGATCTTGCGGCACACCAAATCGAGCTTGTCCCGCTGCGCGTCCTCCAGCCCATGGCTCTCGGACGAATCCGTCCAGTATCCGCTGGAGTAGGCCATCTGCGGGTCCAGGATCAGGGCGTAGAAATCGTTGCTGAGGTCGTAGTGGTGGCTGATCGCGGCGCGGTCGCGGATCAGGCTGTGCAGCCGTCCCCGGACCCGGGCCTGGGTGGCCGGGGGCTGGGCCGGGGCACCGAGGGCGCCGGCGTCGCGGGCAATCCGGGCAACGCCCGCCAGCACGGCCGGGGTGGGCCGGATGCCGGTGAGGCCGCGGTCCCGCACCACCTTCCACAGGTGTTCCAGCGCCGAGTTGAGGTCGCCGTCGACGTCGAGTTCCCCGGTGACGTAGGCCTGGGCGGCGCCCAGTTCGCCCGGTGCCCACAGCAGGCGCCGGATGGCGTCCGGGGAGTTCAGCCGGACCACCGGGGCGCCGGCGGGCCCTGCCTCGCTGCCGTCCCACACCACCAGCCGGACCGGAAGGTCACCGCCGACGACGGGCCGCAGGACCTGCTCGATGGTTGACGCGAGCGGTGCCGTCATGCGGCTGCCCCCTTCGCTGCGGCGCCCTTCACGGAGGCATGGTCCAGCACGATCTGCTGCACGTCGAGGTAGCCGGTCTCGAAGCCTGCGCGGGAGTAGCAGAGGTAGAACAGCCACATCCGCTGGAAGATCGCGTCGAAGCCCAGCGCGTTGACCTCGTCGGCGCGGTCCATAAAGCGTTCCTCCCAGAGCCGCAGCGTCTGGGCGTAGTGCTCGCCCATGGCGAGGCGTTCACGGACCCGCAGTCCGGTCTGCTTGGCGGTGATGTCCTCGATGGCGCGCACCGAGGGGATCACGCCGCCCGGGAAGATGTACTTGTGCACCCACGTGTAGCTGGTGCGGGTGGCCATCAGCCGGTCATGGGCGATGGTGATGGCCTGGATGGCCACCTTGCCGCCGGGCGCCAGGACCCGTTCGATCGTCTGGAAGTACGTGGCCCAGTATTCGAAGCCCACGGCCTCGATCATCTCCACGGAGACGACGGCGTCGTACTCGCCTTCCACCGCACGGTAGTCCTTGAGCTCGATCGTGACGGCGTCCGTGTAGCCTGCGTCGGCCACGCGTTTGCGGGCCAGCTCCTGCTGCTCGCTGGAGAGCGTGACGGAGTAGACGGTGGCGCCGCGGGCGGCGGCCCGGAGTGCGAGCTCGCCCCAGCCGGTGCCGATTTCCAGCACCCGGGTGCCTTCCTTGACGCCGGCCTTGTCGAGGAGGCGGTCGATCTTGGCCTGCTGCGCGGCGGCGAGGCCGTCCCAGGCGACGCCCTGCAGCGCCTGGCCCGATTCCGGGAACAGGGCGCTGGAATAGGTCATGGTCGAATCCAGGAACGTGGCGAAGAGCTCGTTCGAGAGATCGTAGTGGCGGGAGATGTTGGAGCGGGTGTTCTGCTCCGTGTTGCGCTCCCTGCGCGGCTGGCGCGGGAGGTAGAGGGCGCGCAGCTTCTGCAGCGGTTCGGGCACCAGGGTCCCCACCCGGGCGGCGAAGACCTCCATGACGGCGGTCAGGTCATCCGCGTCCCAGTCCCCGGCCATAAAGGACTCCCCCAGGCCGATCAGCCCGCCGTCGCCGAGCCGGGCGGCGAACGCCTCGGGCCGGTTCATGGTCATGACGGGGTAGGTGACCCCGGGCTCGGGTGCCCGGCCCAGGACGGACCCGTCCGGGTACCGGACCTCGAGGGGCAGCCGGCGCACGGCGGCCTTGAAGATGGCGTCCGCTGCCCGGCCGGCGACCTTGGCCTTGAGGCCGGACGGGACCGTCGCAATGCTGGGCCAGATGGCGGCGTCGACGGCGGCAGGGGCCTGGGGAACGGTGTAGGGAACTGCGCTTGGGGGAACTGGGTTGCCGGGAACAGTGCCTGCGGGAACTGCGGCACCCGCGGGGACAGTGCCGGGCCGCGCAGCCGAGGTGGCCTCGTGGCCCCGCCCTGCGGCGGATCCGGTTGCTTCGGTCATTGTCACTGAACTGCCTCCTGTGAAGGGTGGTGGGGTCTTTTGATGATGGGCAGCCGGCGTGCCCACAGCTTAATTCCCTGCCAGCGGATCTGCGCGGTGACGCGCAGGGGTGCCAGCGGGACCGCGAACGCCGCGGCAAGGATGTTCGGCACGGTGGCCGGGCGGCGGTCCCCGTCCATGGTGGCGACGAACGGCTGCTGCCCCTCGCGCTCCAGGACGATCGAGACCGACAGGCGTTCGCCGGGTTCCGGGAGCTTCATCCGGTACCGGCCGTCGACGTCGTTGAAGGGCGAGACGTAGAACTCCTTGGGCACGGTGGCCCGGCCGGAGCCGTCCGTCTCGAGGACGTAGCAGTGCCGTTCGCCGTAGGTGTTGTGGACCTCGGCGAGGACGCAGCGCAGCTCCCCGGCGGCGGTGTGGCACCAGA
This sequence comes from Arthrobacter sp. EPSL27, assembly GCF_001512305.1. Taxonomy (GTDB): domain Bacteria; phylum Actinomycetota; class Actinomycetes; order Actinomycetales; family Micrococcaceae; genus Arthrobacter. The sequence goes on along the minus strand of NZ_LNUT01000005.1, from coordinate 402,889 downwards.
AGAGGCTGATGGGGTTGAACACGTGCCCGAAGACGCGGGCGCTGGCCAGCATGGTGATCCGGCCGCCGTCGAGCGTGATCCCCCGCGTTGCGAGGAACCTTTCGACGTTGCCGCGCAGGGTTCCGTGCGGGTCCCCCAGGTGGTCGGCGGCGCGGAACCCGGCCAGCGGGCGGAGCAGGCCGGGCAGTGCGGGGAGCCGGTCGACGTCGACATACCAGCTGTAGCTCCGGTAGGTGAACGCATTCTTCAGCGGGGTGCGCCGCACATGCGCGATGGAGGTGCGGTAAATGGCGGCAGTGCTCATGATGCCTCCGCGGGGACAGTGTGCAGGTCCGGGTCCAGGGACACGGTGTTGACGGCGACGCCGCCGTCGTTCCACGTCCGGCCCAGCCGCTCCGCGGCCTTCACGCCGGAGAGGGCGCCGTCCTCGTGGAAACCCCAGCCGTGGTAGGCGCCGGCGAAGGCCAGCCGGCTGTCCCCGAGGGCCAGGATCCGCTGCTGGGCCTGCAAGGAATCGGGGGTGTACTGCGGGTGCTCGTAGACCATGCGCTCGAGCACCGTGCCGTCCGCAATCAGCTCGGATTCGCCCAGGCTGACGATGTAGCGGCCCAGGTCCGTGGGGGCCAGGCGCTGCAGGCGCGTCATGTCGTAGCTGACCAGGACCTTGTCCGGCCGGGCGTCGCAGGACGGCAGCCGGTAGTTCCAGGACGCCTTGGCGTTGTCGGAGGACGGCAGCACGGCGCTGTCGCGGTGGAAGACGGTGTGGTTGACCGAGTACGGCATGCCGACGAGCGCGCCCCGTTCGGCGGGCGAGGCATCGGTGAGCATGCCCAGCGCCTGGGCCGGGTGGGTGGCGATCACGACGGCGTCGAAGGTCTCGACGGCGTCCGTCCCGTTGCCGGTGCGGTAGGTCAGATCCACCCCGTGCTCGTGGCGGCGCACCCCGGTGACCGGGCTGGAGAGGCGGATGTCCGCCAGGGTGGCGGCCAGCTTGTCCACGTAGGTGCGCGAGCCGCCGGTGACGGTGCGCCATTGCGGCGAGCCCGTGACGCCGAGCAGGCCGTGGTGGCCCAGGAAGGTGAAGAGGTAGCGTGCCGGGTAGGCCAGCGCGGTGGAGGGGTCGCAGGACCACACGGCACTGACCACCGGGGTCATGAAGTGCGAGATGAAGTAGCTGCTGAATTTCTCCCGGGCCAGGAACTCCCCCAGGGTCAGCTCGTGCTGGCCGTTACCCGTTCCGTTGTTATCCGTCGAAGCCGGTACTGCCTCGGCGAGCAGGGCACGGGCCCGGCGGTAGAAGCGTGTCACCTCGAGCAGCATCAGCAGGTAGCGCCCGCGCAGCAGGGTGGACGGCCGCGGGAAGATGCCCCGGCCCTTCGCCCGGGCGCCGGCGTATTCCAGGCCGCAGCCGTCGCAGCGGACGGACATGCTCATTTCCGAGTCCTGCGTCTCGATGCCCAGCTCGGCGAAGAGCCGCAGCAGGGTGGGGTAGGTCCGCTCGTTGTGCACGATGAAGCCGGTGTCGATCTGCAGCGCCGGGCCGCCGTCCTGCGGCACGTCGTGGGTGTGGGCGTGGCCGCCCAGGCGTGCATCGGCCTCGAAGAGGGTCACGCGGTCTTCCTGGTTCAGGACATACGCGGCGGTGAGCCCCGCTACTCCGCTGCCAACCACGGCTACCCGTCGGCCCTGGGGGATCCCTGCTGCATCTGACACTGATCTGCTCCTGTTGGCTTCGCCTGGATCGTCCTGATGAATCGTCTTATGGGCAATTCGTCGCCGCGGTACCGGCGGATGAGTGCGACTTTCCAACATTTCGTTTCCCACCAATGTGCCAGAATGAAGCGGGATTTCGGTCCCGCCTCACCGGAACCTGTGAAGGGCAGCGCTGTGATCAATCCCGTCCACCTGCGGACCCTTGTCGAAGTGACCCGGCTGGGATCCTTCGCGGCGGCCGCTGCCCGGCTCGGCTACACGGCGTCGGCGGTCTCCCAGCAGATGTCCGCGCTGGAACGCGACACCGGCGTCGAGCTCTTCCAGCGCTCCGCCCGCAGCATCCACCCCACCGACGCCGCCCTGGTGATGACCCGGCACGCGGCCAAGGTCCTTACGGACATCGAGGCGCTGATGGCCGCGGCCTCACGCACCGGGGATCCGGCCCGGCAGGAGCTGCGGCTGGGCATCTTCCCCAGCCTGGCCACGTATGTGCTGCCACGCCTGTTGGAAAACCCGGCCTGGAAGAAGCTCGGCATCGACCTGCGGGTGTCCGTGGCGGAACCCGCCCAGACCATCCAGGGCCTGCGCACCGGCGGCGAGCTCGACGTCGCACTGGTGTACCAGGTGGGGCAGTCCGGGCTCGCGTGGCCGCACACCGTAAACCGGCAATGGATCGGCGACGACGACTTCCGGGTAGTGCTGCCCGCGGCCTGGGGCATCGGCACGGACTCCAAGGTGGCGGCGGACCATCTCTCCGACATGCCGTGGATTGTGCACCACCCCGGCACGTCGGACGCGACCGTGATCGAGCGGCTCTTCGCCAGCTGCAACCTGCACCCGCGGGTGGTGGCGTACAGCGATGACTTCCATGCCAGCCTCGAGATGGCCGCGGCCGGGCTGGGCGCAGCCCTGGTGCCCGAACTGGCGCTGCTGCACCGCCCGGCCGGCGTGGTGGTGCTGGACGTGCCCGAGATCCGGCTGGCCCGCAACGTCTTCGCCCTGCTCATCAACGAGAAGCAGACCGCGCAGGTGCAGCTGTTCGTTGAACTCCTGGCCGACACGTTCAACTCCTCGACCCTGAAGCCGGTGGTCCCCCGCAAGGGCTGAGCCGGCACGGGACTGCCGGCTCTGGACTGCGCCCGGCTCAGCGCGGAATCAGCGGCGCCGGAATACGTTTCCGAGCCGCGCCCGCAGCCCGGTCCCCATCCCGGAGAGCACCGTGGCTATCCGGTGTTTGGCCGGGCTGTACGGCGGGTAGATCAGCTCCAGGGTGTCCGGCCGCGTCGGCTTGGCCAGCGTGGACCGCTCATGTGAGAACGTCCGCAGCGAGTGTTCCCCGTGGTAGGCGCCCATCCCGCTGCCGCCGACCCCGCCGAAAGGCAGCCCCGGGACCATCAGGTGCGCCGCCGGGACATCGAAGCACAGCGCGCCCGAGGAGGTTTCCTCGGCGAACGCCTTCCGGGTGCCGGCGTCGTTGCTGAACACGTACAGCGCCAGCGGCTTGGCGCCGTCGTTGATCATCTGGATGGCCTCGTCGCGGCCGGCCACCGGGACCAGCGGAAGCAGCGGGCCGAAGATCTCCTCCCCCATCACCGCGTCCCCGGGGGCGGGACGGAGCAGGGTGGGGGCGAAGTGGCGGCTGGCGGCGTCGCGGCCGCCGCCGTGGACTACGGTGCTGCCGTCGGCGAGCGCCGCGATCCGGGCGAAGTGCCGGTCGTCGACGATCCGGCCGTAGGAGCCGCTGCGGGCGGAGTCCGCCCCGAAGAGCTCGCCGATCGCCTTGACCAGTTCGCGTTCCAGCGGCACCAGCACGTCCTCGGTGGCCAGGATGTAGTCCGGCGCCACGCACGTCTGCCCGGCGTTCATGAACCGGCCCCACGCGAGCCGCTTGGCGGCCCGGGCCAGGTCCGTGGTGGAGTCCACGTAGGCCGGGGACTTGCCGCCGAGTTCCAGGGTGACCGGGGTGAGGTGCTCCGCGGCGGCGCGCAGCACCACCTTGGCGGCGGCCTCGCCCCCGGTGAAGAAGATGTGGTCGAACTGCTGCTCCAGCAGGGCCGTGGTTTCCGGGATGCCGCCCTGGACCACCTCGGCCGCGCCGCCGAGGTACTCCGGAATCCAGCGGGCCAGTGCGGCGGAGGTGGCGGGTGCGTGTTCGCTGGGTTTGAGCACCGCGGTGTTGCCGGCGGCGAGGGCGCCGGCAAGCGGGGCAAGGAGCAGCTGCAGGGGGTAGTTCCACGGGCCGATCACCAGCACCACCCCAAGCGGGGTCAGCTCGGTCCATGCCTTGGCCGGCTGGACCGCCAGCGGCACGGGGACCGGGCGCGGCCGCAGCCACCCCTCAAGGTTCTTCTCCAGGTGCGCGGCTTCGGCGGTGACAAAGCCGATTTCCGTCAGCAGGGACTCGGTGGCGTGCTTGCCCAGGTCGCTTTCCAGCGCCTCGGCAAACTCCGTGCGGCGCTCGGCCAGCATACGGCGCAGGCTGCGCAGCTGCTCCAGCCGCCAAGCCAGCGGGCGGGTGGTGCCGCTGTTGTAGAGTTCACGGGCGCGGGCGACGGCGGGGGCTACGGTGTGCATCCGCCCAATGTACCGGCACCGGGCGTCCGGGAGGGGCCAGGGGCTCAAAATTCCCCTGCGCCGCCCGGGGCCGGAGCGTAGCCTTGAAAAATGTCCGAACAGTCGAAAACCCGCATCGTTGCACCCTGGGTATTCTGGCCTGCCGCCGTCACGGTGGCGCTGTTTGCGGCGTTTGCCCTCGTGGCACCCGCTACCGCCGAAGCGATGTTTGCCGCCGTCCAGGCGAACATCGTTAATTCCTTCAACTGGTACTACGTCCTGATTACCAGCTTCTTCGTCGCCTTCGGCCTGTTCCTCGGGTTCAGCCGGTTCGGGGACATCAAGCTGGGCCATGACGACGACGAACCCGAGTTCTCGCTGATGGCCTGGTTCGCGCTGCTGTTTGCCGCCGGCATGGGCATCGGGCTCGTGTTCTACGGCGTCGGCGAACCGCTCAGCCACTTCGCCACGCCGCGTCCCGGGGTCTCGGGGAGCCCGCCGGAGCTCGCCCAGCAGGCGCTGAGCCAGACTTACCTGCACTGGGGTGTGCATGCGTGGTCCATTTACGTGGTGATCGGGCTGGCCCTCGCCTACGCCATCCACCGGCGGAAACGGCCGGTGTCCATCCGCTGGGCCCTCGAGCCGCTCCTGGGCAGGCGCGTCCAGGGTGCGTGGGGCAACGTCATCGACGTCGTCGCGCTTGTGGGCACCCTGTTTGGCGTTGCCACGTCGCTGGGCCTGGGCGTCCTGCAGATCAGCGCCGGGCTGGAGAGCATTAACCTGCTCCAGCCCAGCCAGGGTTCGGAGATCATCATCATCCTGGTGATCTCCCTCTTCGTGCTGCTGTCAGTCCTCTCCGGCGTGGCCAAGGGCATGAAGTGGCTCTCCAGCATCAACCTTGTGCTCGCGGGGCTGCTGGTGCTGTACCTGCTGGTCTTCGGGCCGTCGACGTTCCTGCTCCGCGAATTTGTCCAGTCCATGGGTGCGTACATCCAGAACTTCGTGAGCCTGTCCTTCAACGTCAATGCCTTCACGGGCGAGGAAGGCGCTGCCTGGCAGGCCTCCTGGACATCGTTCTACTGGGGGTGGTGGATCTCCTGGGCGCCGTTTGTGGGCATCTTCATCGCGCGGATTTCCCGCGGGAGGACCGTCCGGCAGTTCGTCGCCGGGGTCATCCTGGTGCCCACCCTGATCGGCATCCTCTGGTTCAGTGTGCTCGGCGGAACCGCACTGTCGGTACAGCTCAGCGGAACCGGCAACCTCCTGGAACCCGACGGCAGCGTCAATGTCTCCAGCGCACTGTTCAGCATGCTCTCCTACGTTCCCGGCACTCCGATCCTGACCGTCGGGGTGATCATCCTGATCGCCGTCTTCTTCATCACGTCCTCGGATTCGGGGGCACTGGTGATGGGGATGATCGCCTCCGGCGGCCAGGTGAACCCCAAAAAGCGGGTGCGGACCTTCTTCACGGCCATCACCGCAGTGCTGGCCATTGCGCTGCTGATCTCCGGCGGCCTGGTGGCCCTGCAGACCGCGGCGATCATCATTGCCCTGCCGTTCAGCGTCATCATGCTGCTGATCTGCTGGGCCACGGTGATCGCCTTCACCAGGGAGCGCAGGGCCTACGAACGGGCCCGGCGCGCGCAGTTCGTCGACCACATCGGCGATTTCTACGGCCTGGAGGTGGAGGAACTCGCCGGCGAGGGCATCTTCGGCACCAGCCCGCGGTGGATGCAGATGCTCCGGCGCCGCGGCGCCCGGGCAGGGGCCGGTGTGCCGGAGGAGATCATGCCGAGCCCCGAGCCGTCCACCGCCGCCGTGGACACCGTCATGGCCGCCGTGCAGAAGCCCCGCCATGCCTCGGAGCGGGCGCTGCAGGTGGAGAACGCCGAAGCGGACGGTGTGCTGATCGCCGATGTGGACGACGTGGTGGACCACGATCCGCTGGCGTCCCGGGACGTCAAGGACGTGCCGGATCGCGGCGACGCGGCGCCAAGCCGGTGGTGACCTGCTCAGACAAAGGCCGCCGGAAGGCTGGAACGGGCCGGATTTGAGGACTATGTTGAAGATATGAACAAGGTAGCGAGCAAGCACTTCGGAGAGGTCGAGCTCAACCACGGCAGGGACCACAACCTCACCGCCAAGCATGAGCTGGCGGGACAGATCGTGGAACTTGACCTCAATGTCAATGCGCATGACCATTTCGACGAAGCGGCGATGCACAAGGTTGACTACCGGTTGCGCTTCCTGCCCGAACTCGTGGACCAGGTCCGCGAAATGATCGCTGATGAACTGGAACAGGACGGCACCAGCCCGCAGGAGTACCGGCACTTCCACTGCAACGCGATCAAGGACGAGCACCTCCGGACGGTCTTCGGCGTCGAGGACAAGAGCCAGCTCACCGACGCGGTCTTCCTCAAGGCGCTGAAGCTGGGGCACGTGGGCATCTACCCCGGCCAGCCGGAACGCTACTTTGTCCTGGACTTCACCCTCGGGTCGCACTTCACCGATGAGGTCCTGGTGGCCTCCGCGGACGAGGACGGTGTCGTGGATGACGAGATCCTCTGGGAGTCCTGAGAACGCACGACGGCGGCCGGTCACCTCTCGCAGGTGGCCGGCCGCCGTCGTCGTTAGGTCAGTCTGCTACTTGGCGGCTTCCAGCAGCCCGGCGCGGACCGTCCGGGTGGCCGTGACCAGGTTGCGCAGGGACTCTTCGGTCTCGGCGTAGCCGCGGGTCTTCAGGCCGCAGTCCGGGTTGACCCAGAGCTGGCGGGACGGGACGTGCTTGACGGCGGTGCTGAGCAGCTCGGTGACTTCCTGCTCGCCGGGGACGCGCGGCGAGTGGATGTCGTAGACGCCCGGGCCCACGCCGCGGCCGAAGCCGTGGGACTCAAGGTCGTGGACAACCTCCATGCGGGAGCGGGCGGCCTCGATCGAGGTGACGTCGGCATCCAGGCCGTCGATCGCATCGATGATGGCGCCGAACTCGGAGTAGCACAGGTGGGTGTGGACCTGGGTGGAGTCCGCGGCACCGGCGGTGGCGAGGCGGAAGGACTTCACGGACCAGTCCAGGTACGCGGCCTGGTCGGCCTTGCGCAGCGGCAGGAGCTCGCGCAGTGCGGGCTCGTCCACCTGGATAACCTTGATCCCGGCGGCTTCGAGGTCGGCGATTTCGTCGCGGAGGGCGAGGGCCACCTGGTTGGCGGTCTCGCCGAGCGGTTGGTCGTCGCGGACGAAGGACCACGCCAGGATGGTGACCGGACCGGTGAGCATGCCCTTCATCGGCTTGTTGGTCAGGGACTGCGCGTACCGGGCCCATTCCACCGTGATCGGGGCGCTGCGGGTGACGTCGCCCCACAGGATGGAGGGGCGGGTGCAGCGGGAGCCGTAGGACTGGACCCAGCCGTGCACCGTGACGTCGAAGCCCTCGAGGTTTTCCGCGAAGTACTGGACCATGTCGTTGCGCTCGGGCTCGCCGTGGACCAGGACGTCGAAGCCGAGGTCTTCCTGCAGCTCCACGACGCGCTTGATCTCGTCCTTCATGAGCTGTTCGTACTGCTCCGTGCTGAGGTCGCCCCTGGTGGCACGGGCCCGGGCGGTGCGGATCTCGCCGGTCTGCGGGAAGGAGCCGATGGTGGTGGTGGGCAGCGGCGGCAGGTGCAGCGCCTCAGCCTGCGCGGCTTCGCGGACCCCATAGGCGGAGCGGCTGAAGTCCGCGTCGGTCAGGGCCGCGGTGCGGTTCCGGACCTCGGCGCGGCGGACGCCGTCGGCCGCGGCGCGGTCGGCGATGATGCGGGTGGCCTCATCGACGGCCGGCTGGACATCCCTTGACTGGACACCCGTTGCCGGGTCGGTCAGCAGGCCGGCGAGGGTCACTACCTCGGCGGCCTTCTGGTCGGCGAACGCCAGCCAGCTGCGCAGCTGCGGGGAGAGCTGGACTTCCTCGTCGACGTCGTGCGGGACGTGCTGCGTGGAGGTGGAGGTACTGACGGCCAGCGTGGCGACGGACTTCTGCAGCTCGGCGATCTTCGCCGCCGAGGCGGCGAGATCGTTGCGCCAGATGTTGTGGCCGTCCACAACGCCGGCAACCAGGGTCTTGTTGCCCAGGGCGGCCAAGGCCGCGGCGGAGGGGACCCCGCCCTTGAAGACATCCAGGTGCAGGGCGTCGATGCCGGTTGCGGCGAGGGTGCCGAGCTGGCCGCCCAGCGCGCCGTACGGGGTGGACACGAACAGCTGCGGCCGGTTGGCGGCGGCGGCGAGCACCTCGTAGGAGCGGGCCACGGCGGCCTGGATCTCCACGGCCGGGGTGTCCTGGTCCACCACGAGGGCGGGCTCGTCGAGCTGGACCCAGCCGGCGCCGGCGGCGGCAAGCTTCTCCAGCAGGGCCGTGTAGACGAGGAGCACGTCCTCGAGGCGGGACAGCGGGCTGAAGCCGGCCGGGGCGTCGTCGGAGGCCTTGCTGAGCAGCAGGAAGGTGACCGGCCCCACGATGTACGGGCGGGTCTCCACACCGTTGGCGAGGGCGAATTCGAACTCCTCGACGATGCGGGCGGAGGTCAGGGCGAAGCTGGTCTCCGGGCCGATTTCCGGCACCAGGTAGTGGTAGTTGGTGTCGAACCACTTGGTCATTTCCAGCGGCTGCTGGTCCTTGTTGCCGCGGGCCAGGGTGAAGTAACCGTCGAGGTCCAGCTGGCCTTCGGCGTTGAGGAGGTTGCCGAAGCGGGCCGGCACGGCACCGAGGTGGGCGGCGGCGTCGAGCACCTGGTCGTAGTAGGAGAAGGTGCCGGGGATGGCGGCTGCTTCGGTCAGGCCCAGGCCCTGCAGGCGCTTGGCCGTGCCGAGCTGGATGTCCTTGGCGGCGGCATCGAGGGCTGCGGCGTCGATGGTGCCGGCCCAGTAGGCCTCGACGGCTTTCTTGAGTTCGCGGCGGCGGCCGATGCGCGGGTAGCCAAGGATGGAGGCGGCCGGGAAGGGGGTGTTGCGCAGTTCAGTGATGGGAAGTTCAGTCATGGGAAGGTCCTAAGTTGGTGGGGAGGTCAGCTGGCGAGCTGGCGGTGCTTGTTGCCGCTGTGCTTGTTGCCTCTGTGCTTGTTGCCTCTTCGAGGTCTGGCCAGGGCGAGCTTGTCCAGCACGTCCAAGGCGGCCGTGTGCTCGTTGAAGGTGTAGAGGTGGAGTCCGGGGGCGCCGGCGGCCAGGGCCGCGTTGGCCAGGTCCACGGTGGCTCTGACTCCGATCCGGGTGCGTTCGGCGTCGGTGTCGGCGGCGGCGAGCCGTTCGATCAGTTCCGGTGCCGGTTCGACGCCGGTCAGCTCGCGGAGGCGGGTGAGCCTGCGGATGCTGGTCAGCGGCATCACGCCGGGAATGATCGGGATGGTCACGCCGGCCCGGCGGGCCCGGGACAACAGGTCCGCGTACTGCTCGGTGTGGAAGAAGACCTGGGTGATGGCGAAGTCGGCGCCGGAGCGCTGCTTGGCCAGCAGCACCTCGACGTCGTGCGCCTCGCTCGGCGATTCCGGGTGCCGGGTGGGGTACGCGGCGACGCCGACGGCCACCTTGCCGGCGCAGAGCAGCGCCGAGCGGCGCTGTTCGACGCGGCGGATGAGCTCGATCAGGTCCTGGGCGTACTTGAGCGATCCCTCCGGCGGGGCCCCGCCGTCCTTGGGCTGGTCGCCCCGCAGGGCCAGGATGCCGCGCACGCCGACGTCGAGCAGTTCACCGATGATATCGGCGAGCTCCTGCGGGGAGTTGCCCACGCACGTCAGGTGCGCCAGCGGCCGCAGGGTGGTTTCCTGCACCAGGCGGTTGATGAGCTCGACGGCGGTGTCCCGGTTGGAACCGCTGGCACCGTAGGTCACGGACACGTAGTCCGGGTCCGTGCTTTCCAGTTCGCCGATGGTGGTCCAGAGCGATTCGGCAGCCGCGGGCGACCGCGGCGGGAACAGTTCGTAGGACAGGGCGACCGGCGCGGTGCCGGCAAGATTTGGGTGGGTGTCAATAAGGCTAGGTGGAGACATTTGCGTCCTTGGCTGTGAACACTGTCGGCTGCCCGGTAGACGGGGGCCGACGGTGGGTTGAGTTTGGGGAACACGGAGGGAACTCCAGCAGGACGCAGCCGCGACTGTTACGCCTGATACGAAGTTGTCCGTGAGCAAATGTCAGGCCCACATGGGGGCACCCACACCCTCCTGGACGGCTTTGGGGGCCGGCTTCAGCGGAGGATCGCTGACACGTTACTGAGGTAACTTGGTTAGAACTCTACGGCGATCCCCGGAACCGGTTCAAGTCGTCCGCCGAATTAAGACCCACTTTTACGGGATGTTTCCTCAGGGAACAGAATATTCTTCGCCGGAATCCTCACCAGGGCCGGTCGGTGAGCGGCGTGGCTCCGCTGCCGTTGAGGTAGTCCTCGCGCTCCAAACCGCGGTTCCGCTCCTGCTGCGCCGATTGTCCGGCCTCCCGGAGCTGCTCCAGCCGGTCCCCCGCCGGAGCCCCGGAGTCGGCATCCGGCTGTTCAGGGTCCTGCTGTTGGTCGTCCGGCTGGTCGGTGTTTTGCTGTTCGGGGCCGGCCCCGCTGCCCTGGTTCTGCCGGAGCCGCTCAATCTTCTCTCCAAGCCGCTGCCGGGACGACTCCAGGCTCTCGCCCGCTGCGGCGTCGGCCGGTGCCGCCCCGACGCAGCCGTCGGGTGCCGCGTCCACTACGGCCAGCGCCTCGAGGTACAGCCGCAGAGCCTCGTCCGGGCCGTCCTGGGCAGTGCCGCTCGCGTCGCCCAGCCGCTCGATGCTCAGCGCCAGGTTGGCCCGGACCCGGCATTCATCAGCGGGGGGCGCGGCGGCGAGGGCTGCCTCGAAGGCGCCGCGAGCGCCGCCGTAATCACCGCGGAGCGCCAGGGCGTCCCCCGCCGCGAACGGTGCTTTGTGCGGCTCCAGGATGTTGGCGAAACCCAGGGCCGAGGCAGCCGATTCCGCCGCCGGGACATCCGCCCGGGCAAAGGCATCGCCGGCCCGGCCGGCGAACCATGCGGCGCTGAGGAGTTTGACGGCGAGCAGCAGGGCCAGCAGGACGGGAAGGGCGGACCAGGCCAGCAGGTGCCGGCGCCGACGTCGGAGACTCATGTGCGCGGCCCCCGCCCCGCGGTGGCTTGCTGCCGGGCCGGCTTGAGGTCCCGGAGCTCCCGGGAGACGAGGAGCGTCTCGCGAAGGGCCAGCAGGAACGCGGCGAATGCCGGCAGCCAGTAGAGTTCCGTCCTGCCATTGAGGGATTCGCCGGTGCGCTCCAGGGTGCCGGGCGCGGCGTTCCGGAGCATGGGGGCGGGCCCGTCCCCCGCCAGCCGGTGCACATAGGGCACAGCGAGCTGTTGTGCGATCCCGCGCAGCCGGTCCTCGTCGAGGCGGGAGAGGGCATCCGTGCCGGTGGCCGGGTCCTGGATATAAGTCTGTGCCGGGCGGGTGACGTCCCCGCTGTTTTCCCGCATCCGCCCGCCGTCCCGTGTGCCGTAGCCAAGCACGGCCCCGCCGCTGACGAGGGATCCGTCCAGGCGCATGTCCCGGGGTGCCGCGGCGCTGGTCTGCTCGCCGTCGCCGAAGTAGAACACCAGCCGGGGCCGTTCCGGCTGGGTGTCCCGCGCGGCAGCCAGCCGTTCGGCGAGGACGGTGCGGGCGGCAGTGACACCGCTGCCCTGCGAGTAGCTCGTGACCTGGGGTGTCAGGACCGCCACTGCGGTCTCGAGTGCCGACGTGTCCGCCGTCAGGGGCATCCGCACGGCGGCGCCGGAATCGAACGTGATGAGGGAATACCGGGCGCCGCCCAGTTCGCGGGCCACCGCCAGGATGTCGGCCCGGACGCCGTCGAGCCGCGGCGCCCGGGGGCCGCCGCCGTCTGCGGAGACGTGGTCTTCCGCGGCGATGCTGCTGCTGGTGTCCACCACGAAGAACACGTTCAGGTTGGTGGCAGCGGCCTGGACTGCGCCGCCCGGAAGTCCCGGCCGGCTGGCGGCCAGGAGCAGGAGCAGCACCAGGGCTGCGCGGAAGAGCCAGGCCCTGTTTTCTTCCGGCTGCGCTGCTTCCGGCTGCGCCCGGGTACGGAACAGGATCCAGCAAAGACCCAGGACGGCGGCAGCTGCCAGCGGGCCCAGCAGCCACCAGGACAGGACGGGGTTGAAGGTCATCGCCGGGGCCTCCAGGAAGCTCCCGCGAGGACCAGCCCCGCGATCAGGGCGACAGCGAGGGGTATCTCGGCGCGGTCCGACACCACGGCCCGGGGTGCGCCCCGGAAGGCTGCGGCCTGGGTGGCCTCGATGCCGGCCACGATGCCGGGCACCGCGGCAGGACTGTCGAGGGCGTAGTACGCGCCGCCGCTGGCCTCGGCAACGCGGCGGAGGCCGGCGCCGGGCTGGGACTGGGACGGGCTGTTCTGGTCTGGGCCGTTCTGGTCTGGGCCGGTGTCGTAGTCGCCGGGGTTCAGCGCATAGATCCTGACGTCCCGGTCCTTGGCGAGCTGCCCGGCCTCCGCGAGGGTCACCAGCGGCGAGCCGGCCAGGAAGTTGTCCGTAGCCAGGATGACCGAGCGGGCGCGCCGGCGGTCCCCGTCGCTGGTGCCGCCGCTGCTGCCGGCGGTGCCGCCGGAATCCGGGAAGCCCTGGACGCAGGAGGCCAGGCCGTCTCCGATCAGCGAGGAGCCCTCGCCGTTCCAGGTCCCGTCGAGGAAGCTGCCGCTGCCGGTCCCGTCGAAAGCCAGCTTGGCCTGCTCCAGCTGTTCCTGCACGTACGCGTAGTCGTCGGTCAGGGGGAAAACCTGCACGGCGCTGCTGTCGAAAACCGTGAGGCCGATGCGCTCGCCGTCGAACTCCCGGGCGAGCCGGCCGAAGACGTCCACCACCGCTGCGTCGGCGGTGTTCATGGAGCCGGAGGCGTCCAGGCACAGCATGATGTCCCGCTGGTGCTGTTCGGGCCGGACGGTGCTGCGCTCCGCCGGGCGGGCGGCGGCCACGACGGCGGCCACCATCAGCACGGCGCCGGCCGCGGCGGCGAGGCGGAGCCGGTTGCGGTGCCTCGCGAGGGCCGCCTGGTATTCCGGCAGCGCGGTGAGGCGGTCGCTGTGCGCCACCGGACGGCGCCGGACGGCACGCGCCCGGCGCCGCAGGAGGCGCCAGGCCGCGGCGGCCAGCACGGCCGCGGCCGGCAGCATCCACCAGAACGTCAGTTCCACGAACGGACCACCTCCCGCGCGGCCCGGGCCGCGTCCGGGACGGCGGACGCCGGGGCGGCGGCGAACGCCCCTTGGTACAGTCCGGCGACGGCGTCCGCGGCGGCCCGGAAGTGGTGTTCCGGCGGGAAGTACTGCGCACCGGCCTGCCGGTGCGCAGCGCTTCCCGCCGCGCGGAGCTCGGCCAGGGTCATCCGCGGGGCGTCCACTCCGGACGCATCGCGGATGAAGCTGCGGATCAGCAGGCTCAGCTCCTGGTGCGCCGAGCGGTCCGAGCGGGTGCCGGCCGCGGCTTCCCGGTCCACGGCGTCGATCCGCCGCAGGTATTCGTCACGGAGGCGGGCCAGGTCCGGGGTGCCGGCCGGCGGAGCCGTGGGTGTTTGTGCCGTGGGTGTTGGTGCCGCCTCTCGGGCCGCGGGCCGCCGCCGTGTGCCCAGGAGGACGAAGGTGTACCAGGCCGCGACGAGGGCCAGCAGCCCCAGGCCCGCCCAAGGGAACCAGCCGCTGTACTGCAGCGGCGCGAGGAAGCCAGCGCCCGCCAGGTCGCCGTCCACCGGGGTCACCGGCGCCGCCGCTGCCGGGCGAGGAGCGTGAAGACGGCGGGGATCACGTCGTCGCTGCTGCCGGCGTCGGCCTCGGCAATCCCCAGCCGGCGCAGCATGGACTGCCGCGCGGCGTCCCGTTCGTCCCGGGCACGGGCATAGGCGGCGGCGATGGATGCGGATGCGGCCACCCCACCGGGCATCAACGCGGGCAGCAGGGCGGCCCCGCGGGCCGCCCGGGCGCCCGCGACGTCGTAGGAGTCGGCGGGGACGGCCAGGTCGGCGTCCCGCACCGTCAGCCACAGCACCTCGTGCTGGGCGCGGAGCCTGCGCAGCACACGCTCGGTATCGGCGTCCGGGGCGAACTCGTCGGCCACCACCAGGAGCAGCATCCGCCGGGAGAAGGTCCGGGCCACGTAGTCCAGCTGGGTCTGGAGCCGGCTCGGCGCGGCGTCCAGCGAGGCGCTGTCGTGGATTTCGCGGAGCAGCCGTTCCAGGTGCGCTTCGCCGGTCTTGCCCGGGAGCGCCCGGGTGCCGGCGGAGTCGCCGCACACCAGCCCCACGGCGTCGCCGTGGCGGTGCGCTAGGTAGCCCATCACCCCCAGGGCCAGCACGGCAACATCCTTCTTCGGCTCCCCGCCCCGGGACTCGGCGGCCATGTCCCGGCCGGTGTCGGTGACCAGCAGCAGGGTCTGCCGCCGGACCGGGAGGTACCGCCGCACCAGCGGCGACCCGTGCCGGGCGGTGGCCTTCCAGTCGATGTCGCGGACCTCGTCGCCGGGCACGTAGGCACGCAGGTCATCGAAGTCAAGGCTGCGGCCGGAGCCGGCAGAACCGTACTGGCCTTCCAACATGCCGCGGGCTCTGCGGTGCGCGAAGATCGACAGCTTCGACTTCACCCGGTGGAGGAGGCTGCCCATCCTCAGGGGGTCTGGACGGCGGCCAGGATGGCGTCGATGACAGCCTCCACCGGCACCTGCTCGGCGACCGCATCGAATCCGAGGATGAGGCGGTGGCGCAGGACGCGGTGCGCCAGCGACTTCACGTCCTCGGGGATCACGTGGTCCCGCCCGTCCAGCAGCGCCACCGCCCGCGCCGCCTGGCTGAAGGCGATGCTGGCCCGGGGGCTGGCGCCGAACTCGATGAAGCCGGCCAGCCGCGCGTCAATGTAGTCTGCGGCGTTCCGGGTGACGTAGCTGAGCCCCACAATGTAGCGGACGATGGCCGGGTCGATATAGACGCGGCGGACGATGTCCTGCAGCTCCCGGACAGCGTCAAGCGAGGCGGCCGCGGCGGGTTTCTGCCCGGGCGTGAACACGCCGGCGTCGATCCGCCGGATGATCTCTGCCTCCTCGGCCGGGGTGGGGTAGTCCAGCACGTCCTTGAGCATAAAGCGGTCCATCTGGGCCTCGGGCAGCAGGTAGGTGCCCTCCTGCTCGATGGGGTTCTGCGTGGCCAGCACCAGGAAGGGGGCCGGCAGCGGGTGCACCACTCCCCCGATGGAGGTCTGGCGTTCCTGCATGGCCTCCAGCATGGCGCTCTGGGTTTTCGCGCTGGAGCGGTTGATCTCGTCCAGCAGGACGATGTTGGCGTGCACCGGCCCCAGCTGGGTCACAAAGGTGCCCTGGGCGGCGTCGTACAGCTGGGTGCCGACGATGTCACTGGGGAGCAGGTCCGGGGTGCACTGGATCCGGCGGAACTCCGCGCTGACGGCGTCCGCCACGGCCTGCGCGGCGGTGGTCTTCGCCAGCCCTGGCACGCTTTCCAGCAGGATGTGGCCGCCCGTCATGAGACCGACCAGCAGGGTTTCGCGGAGCCGGGCCTGGCCCACCACCCGGGTATCGAAGCTGCGGGAGATGGCCGCGAGGGCCTGCCGGGCCCGGGCCAGTTCCGCCGGTTCAATCCGCGCGGCGGACATGGTCTGAAGCACTCTGTCTCCCCCTGGTGGATGATGGCTGTAGCTGGCCTATTTAGCTGGCCTGATTAGCTGGTTTGGGGCCGGGTGGCCGGGCGCCAGCCACCGGCCATCCTATCCAATCCTCCGCCGTGGATCCGGGCAATGGGGACCTCTCCCCATCACGCCCGCGCAGGTCTATCCTTTTGCCATGATCCAGCTTCCAGCCAGCTACCAGGAGTATCTCGCCGACAAAAGCGAGAGTTTCGTCAACACGGTCCGGCCCATTCTGATGCAGTCCGCCGCGGACAAGCTGCATGGTGTCCGGGTGCTGTACAACCCGGGTCCCACCGGACACCAGGCACACCTGGACGACACGATCCCGTTCGGCACCGTCGTCGAGGACATCGACTGAAACGGCCGGCCGGCCTGCCGTTCTAGCCCTCCAGCAGGAGGCGCTGCGAGCGGGGTGCCAGCGTGTGCTCCAGGACCAGGCATGCTGCGCCGACCGCACCGACGTCCTCGCCGACGCCGGTGCCCACCACCTCGATCTCGTGGATTTTCCGGGTGGCACTGCCCTCCCGTACCAGCTCCGGAATCCTTTCCAGGTAGCGCTGGGAGAGGCAGGTCCAGAACGGCCCGCCGAAGACCACACGGTCCACGTCGAGCGCGTTGGTCACAGTCGACACGGCGCGGGCCACCAGCACGGCGGAGTGGTCGATGATGGCCTGCGCCTTTGGGTCGCCGGAGCCCGCGGCGGCGCACAGTTCCATAAAGCTCTCCTGGATGGCGGGACCGGTGGCGGCCGCGACGGGACCTGCCAGCACTCCGGCGTCGACGGCCTGGGCCACCAGCACCTGCGGAATGCAGGTCGACTTGATGCAGCCGCGCATCCCGCAGTCGCAGGGTGCGCCGTCGGGATCCACAATGATGTGCCCGATTTCCCCGGCGTTGCCCGAGGTGCCGCGGACCACCTCGTCGTTGAGGACAATGCCGCAGCCGATTCCGGTGCCCATGTACATAAACACGAAGCTGCCGGCTCCGCTGGGACCGCCCGCCCAGGTCTCGGCCACGGCGGCACTGGTGACGTCCTTGTCCACGATGGTGGACAGTCCGGTGGCGGCGGAGAGGGCTTCGCGGAGCGGCACACGGTCCCAGCCGACCAGCAGCGGCGGGTCAACCACCGTCCCTTCCTCCAGGTCCACCGGCCCGGGCGAGGCGATCCCCAGGCCGGCGATCCGGGCCGGGTCGACGCCGGAATCCGAGACGAGCTGCTTGATTTCGGCGGCGATCGTGTCGATGACCGCGCCGGGATCGGTGCCGGCGGGGGTCTTGATCCGGGAGTGCTTGACGACGGCGCCCACCAGGTCCAGCACCACGAAGGTGGTCACGGCGGGGTCCAGGTGGACGCCCACGGCGTACATTCCGGAGGAGTTGAGCCGGAGCATGGTGCGCGGCTTGCCCGGTCCGGTGCCTTCCTTGCCGGCCTCGTAGATCAGGTTCTGGTCCAGCAGGCGGCGGGAGATGTTCGAGATAGTCTGCGGGGACAATCCCACCATCTGGGCCAGTTCCACCCGGCTCAGGCCGGACGGGGAGCGCCGGATGGCATCGAGGATCACCGTGAGGTTGAAGTCCCCCATCCGGGGCAGGTTGGTTCCGCGCCTGGGCGAGGGCTGGCGGATCTCAGTCACTGGTAACCCCTAAACGTCTTTGGCCACGCACTGCTTATCCCAGAATCGTACGTTACGCCGGTGTGACCGCCCACACGCCGGCTTCACACTCCGGCGGATTTCCGGATGCTTGCCGTCACCGTGAATTTCGGGTTCCTGCCGACCTCCCGGGTGGGGCCCACCAGCCGCTGCAGCGCCGGCTGGTAGTGGAGGTGGCTGTTGAACACCGTCCAAAGTTCCCCGCCCGGCGCGAGCACCCGGCCTGCAGCCTCGATGAGTTTGATGCCGGCGCCGGCGTGCACCGCCGCGCCGACATGGAAGGGCGGGTTGAGCAGGATCAGGTCCGCGCTGGCATCCGGCAGTGTGGCCATGGCATCGTCCTGGAGCGCCGTGACGCGGTCCGCGAGTCCGTTGGCGTCCGCCGTCGCACGGGCGGACTCGACGGCGGCCGCGGACTGGTCGGTGGCCGTCACCCGGGCGCCGGGGTTGGCGCGGGCGTACATGGCGGCGAGGATCCCGGTGCCGCAGCCCAGGTCGACCACACGCCGCGCCTGCGGCATGTCCGGCAGGAACTCCAGCAGGAACCGGGTGCCGATATCCAGCCCCGTGCCGGCAAACACGGCGCCCCGCGCACACACGGTGAGCCCCAGCTCGGCGTTGGCCTCGGCGACGGGGAAAGGCGGGGCATTCGTGGCGGGCCTGGGTCCGCGGGCCAGCAGGATCCGCGATTTCTGCCGGGCGAGCTGGGGCTGGACCTCGCCGAAGTACCGCTCCAGCACGGCGTTCATGCCCAGGCTCATGTGCTTGACCCGGCCGCCGGCCAGCAGCACCACGCCGGGGTCGGCGTGGCGGGCGACGGCGTCGGCAATCTCCTCCAGTTCCGCCAGGGATTTGGGCAGCTGGAGGAGGACCAGGGTGGCCCCGGCCAGGAGGCCTGCCCCCAGCTGGTGCTGTTCAAAGCCGCCGTCGACGCCGAGCGCCGAGGCGTTGCGGCGGAGGGCCTGTTCGCCGGTGATGAGGTCCTGGTGGACACGCACCGGGCCGTCCCCGCTGCCGGCCAGTGTGCTGCCGGCAGCGGTGCTGCGGGTGGCGGCGGTGAGCGCCAGGGCCCCGAGCGTCAGCGCGCCGTAGCGGTCCCCGATAATGGCGAGGCGGCCGGGCTGCACGGCTCCGGAGGCCAGGATGTCCGTTGCCGAGTCCAGCAGGAGCTTGTCCGTGGCGTCCCAGGCCTGCAGGTTGGCAGATTCCACATCAGGGAACCTGCCCAGCCGGGAGAAGAGGGAATCGAGGGGGTTGTCCGCCACGCGCGTGGTGCCGCCTTTTCGGAAGTGGGTCTGTGGGTCAGGGTGCTGGGACCGGGCGATGGCCGGCCTCTGCAAACTTATCCTGCCCGTCCAAGAATCGCAGGATGCCCGCCACCGCGGTCCGGCCGGCCCGGTTGGCGCCAATGGTGGATGAAGACGGCCCGTAGCCCACCAAGTGGACCCGCGGCTCGGCGGCGACCTGGGTGCCGTCCATGGCGATCCCGCCGCCCGGGCCCCGCAAGCGGAGCGGGGCGAGGTGTTCCAGCTCGGCCCGGAAGCCGGTGGCCCACAGGATCACGTCCGCGGCCAGGAAACTGCCGTCCGCCCGCCGCACTCCCCCGGGCTCGATCCGGATGAACATGGGCTGGCGCTCCAGCACACCCCGCGCTTCCGCCGCCCGCAGGGCGGGGGTCCAGATGAGGCCGGTGGCGGCAACAACGCTTTGCGGCGGGAGACCCTGCCGCACACGGTCCTCCACGAGGGCGACGGCGTCGTGCCCGGCCTGCCGGTCGAAGGCGGCCTCCCGCCAGACGGGCGGCCGGCGGGTGAACCAGCTGGTGGTGGTGACCCGGGAGATTTCGTCCAGCAGGCCCACCGCCGAGATGCCGCCGCCCACCACGATCACGTGCCGGCCGCGGAATTCCTCGGCGGAGACGTAGTCCGCGACGTGCAGCTGCCGTCCGCCGAACGTGGCCTGCCCCGGATAGATCGGCCAGAACGGCCGGGTCCAGGTGCCGGTCGCGTTGATGATGGCCCGCGCCGACCAGTCGCCGCGGGACGTGGTGATCCGCAGCCGGCCGTGGGGGCCGGTGTCCTCCCGGGACACGGATCCGACTTTGACCGGCCTCTCGATGGCCAGCGCAAGGTCCTGTTCGTACGCGGCGAAGTACCGTGTCAGGAAGCTGGAGCTGGCCTCGTCCGGGTCCACGGTGGGCTGCGGCACGCCGGGCAGGTCGCTGATGCCGTTCACGGTGGCCATGATGAGGCTCTTCCAGCGGTGGCGCCAGGCCCCGCCGGGGCCGTCCTCGGCGTCGAGGACGGTGTAGGTCCGGGACGGGGAGCCGGCCGGGCCCGCGCCCTGCGGAGCAGTCGCGGCCGGCAGGAAACCCCGGCGCTGCAGGTGGTAGGCGGCGGAAAGCCCGGCCTGGCCGGCGCCGATCACCACAACGTCGGCGGACCGGACGGGGGCGTTGCTCCCTGCGGGCATGGTGGCAGGTTCCCGGTCAGATTTTCTTGACCACGCTGGACTTCAGCTGCATGGGCCCGACGCCGTCCACCTTGCAGTCGATGTCGTGGTCGCCCACGCCGTTGACCAGCCGGATGCCGCGGACTTTGGTGCCCACCTTGATGACGGTGGAGCTGCCCTTGATTTTGAGGTCCTTGATGACCGTGACGGTGTCCCCGTCGGCGAGGACGTTGCCCACCGCGTCCTTGATTGGCTTCGGTTCGGGCTCTCCGGCCTCCGGTTCCGCGGCGGCCGGCCACTCATGCGCGCACTCCGGGCAGATCAGGAGTGCCCCCATCTCGTAGGTGTATTCGCTGGAGCATTCGGGGCACGGCGGCAGGGTCTGGGTCACTCCCCCATGGTAGTCGAGCGGGGCCCGGGCCTTCAGGCGTCACGCCCCAGGCCGGGGCGGTCGGCCCCGCGTGCAGTTACAACAAAAGAGGCCCTGCTCAGCGAGCAGGACCTCCTTTTTCGGTGGAGCTGAGGGGACTCGAACCCCTGACCCCCTGCATGCCATGCAGGTGCGCTACCAGCTGCGCCACAGCCCCGAAGTTGTCTGGAAACCGTCCCGCGAGGAACCGTTTTCCGTGAAGCAACCTGATTACCTTAGACCACAATTCCGGTTTCCGCTAATCGACATGACAGCCGTCCGGAAAAGGTCCGGAAAGCGGCAAACGACGGGCGGTGCCGGCGGCTCCAGCCCCTGCCGCCGATGAAAAACCCATAAAAAAATCCGCCGGAATCTTTCGATTCCGGCGGATCATCCGGTGGAGCTGAGGGGACTCGAACCCCTGACCCCCTGCATGCCATGCAGGTGCGCTACCAGCTGCGCCACAGCCCCGAATTTTCGTTGCTCCGACTCCGTCAGCATGCGCTTCGGGCTCCGGTTGTTTGTCCGGATCTCTCCGGAGCAACTCAAATATCTTAGAACAGCCTTTTGGAAAATTCCAAATCGGGCATATTCCGCTCCCGCGGTGCGGCCGCTACTCCGATTCGGAGGCTGCAGCCGCCTTCGCCGAGGCGTCGTCGGCGAGCTGGAGGTCCACGACGGGGCAGTCCTTCCAGAGCCGTTCCAGGGCGTAGAAGACGCGGTCTTCCTCGTGCTGGACGTGGATGACGACGTCGCCGTAGTCCAGCAGGACCCAGCGGCCGCCGGAGCGGCCTTCGCGGCGGATGGGCTTCAGGTCGAACTTGGACAGTTCGTCCTCGATGCCGTCAACGATGGCGTTGACCTGGCGCTCGGACGGCGCCGAGGCGATGAGGAAGACGTCCGCCAGGGCCAGCCGTTCGCTGACGTCCATGGCGACGATGTCCTCAGCGAGTTTTTCCGCGGCAGCTCGGGCTGCGTGGCGGGCTGTGGCGATGGATGAATCTGTTGCAGTCACGGGACTCCTTGTTGGGTGAAAATCTTGGGTTGTTATCAATGCGGAAGGCGGCCCGGGCAGCCGGGCCGGTGCGGGGTGTCTTAGCCGGAGAGCCCGGTGATGATCAGCGTGATTCCGGCGATGAGCGCAATGATGCCGAGGGCCAGCACCACCAGCTGCACAAGGCGCAGGCGGCGGGCCCTGCCGAGGCCGGCGGTGGCCGCGTCCAGGGGATCCAGGCCGTACGCGGCATTGGCGGCGACGGGCGTCCTGCCGGTGAAGTCCTCTTCGGGCCGGGCGGCTGCGGGGTCCCCCGCAGCGGGCCGTGACGCGTCCTGGGGCGCGGCGGCAGCCTTGGCGGCGGCTTCGGCGCGGGCCAGGACACCGCCGCGGGTGCCGGGGGCAGCTGCGGAACGCTGGCGGGAGGATGCCGGACGGCGCCCGCCCGGCTTGCGCGGCGGCTCCACCCGGGGGCTCGGGTTGGTGACCACCGGAACGTACGACGTGGCAGGGCGCTTGAGGACTGGCCGCTCCATGCCGGGGACTTCGACGAACTCCAGCGGGGTGACCATGGCCAGGTTGTTGGCCGTGGTGGGATCATTCCGGACGGGTTCGGGCTTGCTGTTCTGTTCAGCCAGCTTCTGCTTGGCCGCCGCCCGCCGGTTCAGCACAGCAGCCCGCTCGGCGAGGGCGATCTGTTCGGCCAGGACGGCAGGATCGACGGCGTCGGGGTCCGTGGCGTTGATGTGTTCCATCTTGGCCAGCTGGTTGTGGGCCTGCATTGCGAGGAGTTCGCGGGCAGCCAGCGCCTGTTCCACCGACATCCCGGCGGGACCCTGGCCGGCAGGTGTGCCCGGGGCGGGCTTGGTGTCCGCGGCGGACTCAGGGCCGCCGTCGGCCTTTTCCACGGGCGGGGTGCCGCCCGGACCGGGCTTGCTGCCCGGGGCGCCAGGCTTCGCTCCGGGCGCGCCGGGCTGCGGGACGACAGGGGTGGCCCGGGTGCGCGGCGAGGCGGGGACGATGAGGTTGGCGGAGGTGGCCGGGGCCGTTTCCGCGGCCAGCTGCAGCAGCCGGAGCTGGCGGCGGGTGGGCGGTCCGCCACCGGCGAGGTGGCCTTCCTTTTCCGCAAGTTCCTTGATGGTGCGCAGGGTGGCCCGGTCCCGGGCACGGACCTGGGAGGACCGCTCGGTGCCGGCGGGTGTGCGGACCGCGTCCGCGGGACCCGGGATGCGCCGGCGGCCGGTGATTTCCGCCTCGGAGGGCTCGCCGGGGCGGGCGTCGGCGGCAGCGCCGGTTGAGGCAGGGGGCACCGCGCCGGGACCCGGGGTTCCGGTATCCCGGCCCGTTTCCTGGCGTTCATCTCTGGCCTTCCGCAGTTCGCGGCGGCTGCGGATTGGTGGCTGTTCCTGACTCATTGCAAACTCATTCGGTGCTGGCGGGTTGGGCTATCTCGGTACTTCGGTCATAGCGTGCGGCGCCATTGCCGGCGGAGGTGTCACCGTACTCCGGGTCGCCGCCGTACAGGCTGTACTTGGCGATGTACTGGACCACGCCGTCCGGGACGAGGTACCAGACGGGACTCCCGGCCGCGACCCTGGAGCGGCAGTCCGTGGAGGAGATCGCCATGGCGGGCACTTCCAGGAGGCTGACGTCTTTGCGGCCCATCCCGTCCAGGACATGGCCGGGCCGGGTGACGCCGACGAAATGGGCCAGGGACCACAGCTCGTCGATGTCCTTCCAGGACAGGATCTGGGCCAGGGCGTCGGCTCCGGTGATGAAGAACAGGTCCGCGTCGGGGCGCAGGGTGTGCAGGTCGCGCAGGGTGTCGATCGTGTAGGTCGGCCCGGGCCGGTCCACGTCCACGCGGCTGACGGTAAACCGGGGGTTCGAGGCCGTGGCGATGACGGTCATGAGGTAGCGGTGCTCGGCCTCGCTGACCTTCTTGCTCATCTTCTGCCAGGGCTGTCCCGTGGGGACGAACACCACCTCGTCCAGGTCGAACTCCGCTGCGACCTCGCTCGCGGCGACAAGGTGCCCGTGGTGGATGGGATCAAACGTGCCACCCATCACACCCAGGCGCAGGCGGCGCGTGGCGCCGGCCTGCTTTCCGGGGGCGGAAATATTAGTGACCTTGGCCGTGATCGTGCTTGTTCGGGTGCTGGCGGTGCGGGTCCGCGTGCTCCTCGACGGCTTCGTGGCGGTTACCGAGGTTGGAGTAGGACAGTGTGACGAACAGCATGATCAGCATGATGGCGAACATGATGCCGCCGATGACGAACGGCGGCGCGATCAGCGGTGCGAGTTCCTCGTGGCCTGATTCGCCGGCGGCGGCGACGATGGTGGCGATCTGCTGCGAGAGCATGTTCTCCCCTAGTGAGTTCAAGAGTTGACGACGGCGGATATCCCCGCCGTTCCGGACTTCTGTTCCATGTTACAGCGTTGCTAGGCCCTGATCTGGCCTTCACCCTGGACGATCCACTTCGTGGTGGTCAGTTCCGTCAGCCCCATCGGACCGCGTGCGTGCAGCTTCTGGGTGGAGATGCCCACCTCGGCGCCCAGCCCCAGCTCTCCGCCGTCGGTGAAGCGGGTGGAGGCGTTCACAATTACGGCCGCCGAATCGACCTCGGCGATGAACCGCTCGGCGTTGCCCAGGTCGTTGGTCAGGATGGCCTCGGTGTGGCCGGTGGACCACGTGCGGATGTGCTTGACGGCGTCGTCCAGGCTGTCCACCATCGCCACGGCGAGGTCCAGGTCCATGTACTCCGTGGCCCAGTCCTCGTCGGTGGCGGGGACCGAGTCCACCGATGCCGGCAGGGCGGCCCGGATCCGGTCGTCGGCGTGCAGGGTGACGCCGGCGTTGCGCAGGGCGGCGGCGACTGCGGGCAGCACGGTCGAGCCGGAGTGGACCAGCAGGGTTTCCACGGTGTTGCAGACGCTGGGCCGCTGGGTCTTGGCGTTCAGCAGGATCTCCACGGCCATTTCCTCGTCCGCGGAGGCGTCCAGGAAGATGTGCACATTTCCTTCGCCGGTCTCGATCACCGGGACCTTCGCGTTGGTGACGACGGACTGGATCAGGTCCCGGCCGCCGCGGGGAATCAGCACGTCCACGCGTCCGCGGGCGCGCATCAGGGCGTTGGCACCGTCCCGGCCGTACTGGTCCACGCTCTGCACCGCGTCAGCGGGAAGGCCCACCGATTCGAGGGCGTCGCGCAGCACGGTGACCAGGGCGGCGTTGGTGGCCGCGGCGGCAGTCCCGCCGCGCAGGATCACGGCGTTGCCGCTCTTGAGGCCCAGCCCCGCGATGTCCACGGTGACATTGGGGCGCGCTTCGTAGATGGCGGCGACGACGCCCATGGGGACGTTGACCTGGCGCAGCCGCAGCCCGTTGGGCAGGGTCTGGCCGCGGACCACGTTGCCCACGGGGTCGGGCAGGTTGGCCAGGTTTTCGAGGGCGGCGGCGAGGCCTTGGATGCGGGCGTCGGTGAGGGTGAGCCGGTCCAGCATGGCCGCGGACGTGCCGTTGGCTTTGCCGGCCGCGACGTCCTTGGAGTTCGCGGCGAGGATCCGGTCCTTGTGCTCACCGAGCGCGGCCGCGATGGCGCGCAGCCCGCGGTCCTTCCACGCCCGGTTGGCGCGGGCCATCCGGCGGGCGGCGTGCCGGGAGCGGTCGGCGATGGCGTGGACGGCAGCCTCGACGTCGACTGACGACCCCTCAGCCGGGATCAGGCCTTCGGCGAACAGCTTGTCGGCGAGCACAGCGGAGCGGGGGGTGAGGGCCTCAGTCATGCTTCCAGTTTAGGCGAGCAGGAGGCTTAGACCAGCACCAGATCGTCAACATGAACAACAACGCGGTCATATCCGCGGCCCAGCGATTCGCCGAGTTCCCGCGTGGAGCGGCCCAGCATCTGCGGAAGCTCGGCGGCGCCGTAGTTGACCAGCCCGCGGGCGATCACCACGCCGTCGGTGGAGACCATTTCCACGGCGTCGCCGGCCTCGAAATGCCCGTGCACGGCGGAAATGCCGGCCGGCAGGAGCGAGGTGCGGCGGTCCCGGACGGCCCGGACGGCGCCGTCGTCGAGCACCAGGGTGCCTTCCACGGCGGCGAGGTGCGCCAGCCAGAGCAGCCGGACCGGCTTGCGGGAGCCGTTCACGGAGAACCAGGTTCCCACGTCGTGGCCCGCCAGCGCGGCGGCGGCGTTCCCGGTGGAGGTGACGATCGCGGGGATGCCGGAGCCTGCGGCGATGGTGGCCGCCTCAACCTTGGTGACCATTCCCCCGGTGCCGGTCCCTGCCTTGCCGGTGCGGCCGATGGTCACGCCGTCGAGGTCCTGCGGGCCCGTCACGTGGGAGATCCGCCGGGCGCCGTGGGCGGGCGGGCCGTCGTAGAGCGAGTCGACGTCGGAGAGCAGCACCAGAGCGTCGGCGCGGACCAGGTGCGCCACCAGCGCGGCGAGCCGGTCGTTGTCGCCGAAGCGGATCTCGTGCGTGGCCACGGTGTCGTTTTCGTTGACGACGGGCACCACGCCGAGGTTGAGCAGCCGGTCCAGGGCGCGCAGGGCGTTGGTGTGCTGGCTGCGGCGCATAAAGTCCTCAGCCGTGAGGAGCACCTGGCTGACGGTTACACCGTGGGCGCCGAAGGCGTGGGTGTAGCGGGCCATGAGCAGGCCCTGGCCCACGCTGGCGGCCGCCTGCTGGGTGGCAAGGTCGCGGGGGCGCTTCGCCAGCCCCAGCGGGGCGAGCCCCGCCGCGATCGCGCCCGAGGACACCAGGATGATCTCGGTGCCGGCGTTGCGCTGGTGCGCGAGGGCGTCGGCGAGATCCGTGAGGGCCTCCTCCGAGATGCCGCCCTTGATGGACGTCAGCGAGGACGACCCGACCTTGACCACGATCCGGCGCGCCCCGGAGAGAACCGACCGGTCAGGCGCCGGGGCGGAGACGGTTTTACTCGCCATCTGCTTCGCCCAGTCCACTCTCCTTGAGCGGCTTGGCGGCACGGCGTCCGCTGACGGACTCAGTCCAGATGCCGGCCTTGCGCTCGGCTTCGAGCTCGGCGCGGGCCGCGGCCTTGGCGTCGCGGCGCTCCTGCTGCTCCTCGCGCTTCTGCCCGCGGGTGGGGCGGTCGCCGATGTCGGCAAAGCGCACGTCGGTGCCGCGCGGGGAGGCCAGCAGTTCGGCTCCGGCCATCATGGTGGGCTCCCAGTCGAAGACGACGCCGTCGTCCTCGCCGATGACCACCATGTCGCCGGGCTTGGCGCCCTGCTTGAACAGTTCGGTTTCGACGCCGAGCTTGGCCAGGCGGTCGGCGAGGTAGCCGATGGCTTCCTCGTTGGTGAAGTCGGTCTGCTTGACCCAGCGCACCGGCTTCTCGCCCAGGACGCGGAACAGCGGCTCCAGGTTCTTCTCCTCGCGGCGGATCTTGAACCCGGACTCGTTGACGGCGCGGGGCTTGAGGACCGGGGCCTGCACCTTCGGCGGGGCCGCGGCGACCGAGTCGCGGGCGGCCTTGACGATCTCGGCCATGGCGAAGCCCAGCTGGCGAAGGCCCTCGTGGCTCGTCGCGGAGATCTCGAAGACCTTGTAGCCGCGGGATTCCAGTTCCGGGCGGACGAACTCCGCCATGTCCTTGCCGTCCGGCAGGTCCACCTTGTTCAGCGCCACCAGGCGGGGCCGGTGGTTCAGCGGGACCACTTCGCCGTCAGTGCCGGCGTAGCTCATGTCCACGGCGTACTTCTCAAGCTCGGCCTCAATGATCGCGAGGTCGGAGAGCGGGTCGCGGTCCGCTTCGAGGGTGCCGCAGTCCAGCACGTGCACCAGGGCGGCGCAGCGCTCCACGTGGCGCAGGAAGTTGTGGCCCAGGCCCTTGCCTTCGCTGGCGCCCTCGATGAGGCCGGGGACATCGGCAATGGTGAAGCGGACGTCGCCGGCCTGGACGACGCCCAGGTTGGGGATGAGGGTGGTGAAGGGGTAATCGGCGATCTTCGGCCGGGCGGCGGACATCGCGGCGATGAGGCTGGACTTGCCGGCGGACGGGAATCCGACCAGGGCGATGTCGGCGATGGACTTCAGTTCCAGGACGATGTCGCTGGACTCGCCTTCGATGCCGAGCAGGGCGAAGCCCGGCGCCCGCCGCTTCTGCGAGGAGAGGGCGGCGTTGCCGAGGCCGCCGATGCCGCCGGCCGCGGCGATGTATTCGGCGCCTTCGCCCACGAGGTCGGCGAGGACCTCGCCGGACTTGGACTTGACCACGGTGCCCTCGGGCACCGGAAGGATCAGGGTTTCGCCGTTCTTGCCGCCGCGCCAGTCGCCCATGCCGGGGCCGCCGTTGGTGGCGTGCCGGTGCGGGGCGTGGTGGTAATCCAGGAGCGTGGTGGTCTGCGGGTCCACCCGCAGGATGACGTCGCCGCCGTTGCCGCCGTTGCCGCCGTCGGGACCGCCGAGGGGCTTGAACTTCTCACGGTGGACGGAGACACAACCGTGGCCGCCGGTACCGCCGGATACGTGCAGTACTACCCGGTCTACAAAGCTGGCCACGTGGTTCTCCTCAGTGCTGTTCCTTGGGTCCCCACAGGGGCCCAAGATGATTGTAAGGCTGTTAAAACACCGGTGGAGCGGACCTATTGGCCCGCCCCACCGACTTAAGACTTGGTATTACTCTGCGGCTGCAGCAGCCACGATGTTCACGACGCGGCGTCCGCGGCGGGTGCCGAATTCGACAGCGCCCGGGGTGAGGGCGAACAGGGTGTCGTCGCCGCCACGGCCTACGCCGGCGCCCGGGTGGAAGTGGGTGCCACGCTGGCGGACGATGATCTCGCCTGCGGAAACTACCTGGCCGCCGAAGCGCTTGACGCCGAGGTACTGGGCGTTCGAGTCACGACCGTTGCGAGTGGAGCTCGCGCCTTTTTTATGTGCCATTTGGAAATGCCTGCCTTAAAATTCTGGGGAATCTGCTGAAAACCTGAACAGTAACGGTGAGTTACTTGATACCGGTGATCTTGACCTTGGTCAATTCCTGACGGTGACCCTGGCGCTTCTTGTAACCGGTCTTGTTCTTGAACTTCTGGATGACGATCTTGGGACCGCGGAGGTCCTCAAGGATCTCAGCCGTAACCTTTACCTTGGCCAGGTCCGAAGCTGCAGACGTGACCTTGTCACCGTCTACCAGGAGCAGTGCGGGCAGCTCAAAGGTGCTGCCGGCTCCACCGGGGACGCGGTTCAGGGTAACGAAGTCTCCAACAGAAACCTTCTCTTGGCGGCCGCCTGCGCGGACAATCGCGTACACCACTGGGGAACTCACTTCTCTCGACGTTTATTACTAGATTTGCGTGCGGAACCTGGGGCCAAAGTGTTTGGTCCGGCTCACGCTGTGCCTCTACGCCGGTGGATTCCCCGGGGGAACCCATGAGCTATCCCGAAGACAATCACATCCGTAGTCGGATGGAGCGTCCTCAAGGTCATAACCCAAGTGTTGGCGTAAGCACCGAAGATCTAGACTACGCTAATTTTGCCTTCGGCCGCAAATGAGGCTGGCTCCGGAGGGAGGTACGTGATAGGCGCCACCCCGCATGGACAGGGCGTGCCGCAACGACTTCCGGAACCGCGCCCACCCATCGTACAGGCTGCCCCGGGCGTGCACCGTCAGGCGTGCAGCCTCGGCGCGTCGAAGAAGTCCACCTCGTAGCGGCAGGACTGCCGGAAGGCCAGGACCATGGCGTCCCGCTCCCCCGCGGACGACGCCCGGGCCGCGGCGTCGGCATAGGCCACGGCTTGCCGGGTGGCGGCGGCGAATTCCTCATCGGCGTAGGTGCGCAGCCACTCCGCGTAAGGGTGCACCTCCGGTGCGCCGGCGGCGACGAACCGGGCGTGAAGCGCCTCCCCTACCTCGGCATAAAGCCAGAAACACGGCAGCACGGCAGCCACCAGCACCGGGTAGCTGCCGGAGGCCGAGGCGGCCAGCAGGTGGTCGACGTAGGACTTGGTGACCGGGCCCGGCTTGACTCCGGCGGCCCGGCCGTCCAGCCAGGACCGGTGCAGCTCGGATTCGACCTCCAGGCAGTTCTGCGCGGAGCGGGCCCAGAACAGCTGCTCGGCCTCGGTGGGGGCCATCGCGGCGGCACGGGCCAGCACCCGCGAATAGCCGTTGAGGTACAGGGCGTCCTGGGCGAGGTAGTACGCGAACTCCTTCTGCGCCAGGGTCCCGTCGGCGAGGCCCCTGATGAAGTCCAGGCCGTAGATCGCGTCAAGGTCACCGCCAGCCGCTTCCCGGAGCGCGGCGGCGAACTCACCCGCGGCGGGCCCGCGGGCGGCGGCGGCGGCACCGTGGTCCCGGGTGTGCGGCTGCACGTGGTGGAAGTGGTGGACCGGCCCGCTGCCGGTGCCGACGTCGAGCTCCCCGGACGTGCGCAGCGCCTCCTGCAGCCACGGCTTGACCACGCGGAGCGCCGCCTCCCAGTCCCCCGCCGCCGGCAGCGTGTTCCCGGCCTGGAGGATGGCCGCGGCCTGGACGGTGGCCAGGGCCGAGGACAGGGTGCATCCGGTGCCGTGGCTGTTGCGGGTGGGCACCCGCTCCCCCGGCACCACCACAACGTCCCGGGCCAGCAGCCCGGCGGTGTTGACCAGCGCGTCGGGGCACCCTCCGCCGGGGCCGGCCTCGCCGTAGCTGCTGGAACCGCCGGACCCGCCGGCGTCGAGGTGGCCGCCCTTCACCAGGACCGTGGTCCCCGTCAGGGCGGCGAGCCGCTTGCCCTGCTCCAGCGCGGCGGCCCAGTCCCGGGCGCACGGCTCACCGAGCAGCACCGCCAGCTCGGCGAGGTTGGGCGTGATCAGGTCCGCGTACGGCAGCAGGGCATGCAGCGCTGCCTCGCCGGACTCCTGCAGCAGCCGGTCGCCGCTGGTCGACACCATCACGGGATCCACCACGACGACGGCGGGGCGCGCCTTCCCGAGCCAGCTGCGGACGGCGTCAATCACCGCGGCATCGCCCAGCATCCCGATTTTGACGGCGTCGACGGTGATGTCCTCACTGATGGCGTCGAGCTGCGCGGTGAGGAAGCCTGCCGGGGGAACGTGGACGGCCGTGACGCCGCGGGTGTTCTGCGCGGTCAGGGCGGTGATGGCCGCCATGCCGTAGCCGCCGTGCGCGGCAATGCTCTTGAGGTCGGCCTGGATGCCTGCTCCGCCGGACGGGTCGGAGCCGGCGATGGACAGCACCCGAGGGATGGGGGCCGGCGCCTTGGCAGGGAAAACGGGCAGGAAAGAGGAAGTGGTCACAGCGAGACATCCCTTCGCCGGTGCTAACCGGACAGGTTCAACGGGTCTGGATCTCAGCCGGCTCGATGCGCGGCACCCCGTGTCAGGGTCCCAGCCTAGCCGCATCCCTTAACGAAGGAGCGGGCGCGGCCCGGACTTTTGCGTAGTGCTACGCGTCCGGGCCGCGCCCGCGGCCTTGCTGCTGGCCTGCTCCGGGCTACAGCTCCGAGGCGGGTACCCCGACGCCCAGGATGATGGGCTCGCTGGCGGCCGGCTTGGCCGCCGGTGCCGCGGCGGCCGGAGCCTTGGCCTCGTGCACTGCACCGGCAACGGCCTGCCGGGTTTCCTGGCGCTGCTCCACCGAGGTCTCATTCGCTGCACCCTGGGCACGGCTGGCGCTCCGGTTGCGGCGGCCGCGGCGGGACGTGCCGGCCGCCGGTTCCTGCGGTGCAGGCGCCTGGGGTGCCTGCTCCTTGACCGCTGGCGCCTGGGCAGCCTGTGGTGCCTGCTCCTTGGCGGCGGGTGCCTGGGCTGCGGGCTCCTGCTCCTTGGCCGCCGGCGCCTGGGCTGCGGGCTCCGACGCTCCCGGGGCTGCCTCGGCTGCACCCAGGTGTGCGAACGCCTCGGTGAGCAGGTCCAGGGTCAGGGCAGGCGCGGTGGCCTCGTCCGCGTGCTCCACGAACGGCAGGGCTACCTGCTCGCCGCCGAACGTCAGCACCGCGGCGGGGCGCCCGGCGGCTTCCTCGGTTTTAGCCAGCTCGACAGCGGCTTCCACAGCTGCTTCGCGGGTCTTGGCATCAGCGCCGGTGGCTGCCTCGCCGTCGTGCAGGTGTGCGGCGTGCGCTGCTGCGGCGATGTTCGCCAGGGCGGCGCGGGTGGCCTCGGCCTTCGCGTGACGCTCGGCCTCGGTGGGCTCGGCGTGGACGGCGGCCGGGGCGGACTGGGGCTCGGCGCCCTGGCCTCCCCTGCCGCGGCGGCGGCTCTTGCGTTCGGTCCGCGCGGCCGGCTGCTGCTGCTGCTCGGCCCGCGGCACGTGGTGCTCGGCGGCAACAACGTTGGCGCGGCGGTGTTCCACGGGCTCGTCGTGGGTGACGATGCCGCGGCCGGCGCAGGCTTCGCACTGCTCGCCGAAGACTTCCAGCAGGCCGGTGCCCATCCGTTTGCGCGTCATCTGGACGAGGCCCAGCGACGTCACCTCGGCCACCTGGTGCTTGGTCCGGTCCCGGCCCAGGCACTCCACCATGCGGCGCAGCACCAGGTCGCGGTTCGATTCGAGAACCATGTCGATGAAGTCGATCACGATGATGCCGCCGATGTCGCGGAGCCGCAGCTGCCGGACGACCTCCTCGGCCGCTTCCAGGTTGTTCTTGGTGACGGTTTCCTCGAGGTTGCCGCCGCTGCCGGTGAACTTGCCGGTGTTGACGTCCACCACGGTCATGGCTTCGGTGCGGTCGATCACCAGGGATCCGCCGGAGGGCAGGAAGACCTTGCGGTCCAGCGCCTTGTGGATCTGCTCGTCGATGCGCCAGGCCGAGAAGATGTCCGTGTCCTTGGTCCACTTCTCCAGCCGGCCCACCAGGTCCGGCGCCACGTAGGTGACGTACGCCTCGATGGTGTCCCATGCTTCCTCGCCGGAGACGATCAACTTGGAGAAGTCCTCGTTGAAGACGTCACGGACCACCTTGATGGTCAGGTCGGGTTCGCCGTAGAGCAGTTCCGGGGCAAGGATCTTGGTGGACGTCGACTGGCCCTCGATGCCTTCCCACTGGGCCCGGAGCCGGTTGATGTCGTGCGTCAGCTCTTCCTCGGACGCGCCCTCGGCGGCGGTGCGGACGATTACGCCGGCATCCTCCGGCAGTCGGTCCTTGAGGATGCGCTTGAGGCGGTTGCGTTCGACGTCGGGCAGCTTGCGGGAGATGCCGGTCATGGAACCGCCGGGAACGTACACGAGGTAGCGGCCGGGCAGCGAGATCTGGCTGGTCAGGCGGGCACCCTTGTGGCCGACCGGGTCCTTGGTGACCTGGACCAGAACGGAGTCGCCGGACTTCAGCGCGTTTTCGATCCGGCGCTGCTTGCCCTCAAGGTTGACGGAGTCCCAGTTGACCTCGCCGGCGTAGAGCACGGCGTTGCGGCCGCGTCCGATGTCGACGAAGGCGGCTTCCATGGAGGGCAGCACGTTCTGGACCTTGCCCAGGTACACGTTGCCGATCAGGGAGTCCTGCTGGGTCTTCGAGACGAAGTGCTCGGCCAGGACGCCGTCCTCCAGGACGCCGATCTGGATTCTGTCGTCGCGCTGGCGGACGATCATCTGGCGGTCGACGGATTCGCGCCGGGCCAGGAACTCGGCCTCGGTGATGACGGTGCGGCGGCGTCCGGTGTCGCGGGATTCACGGCGGCGCTGCTTCTTCGCTTCGAGACGGGTGGAGCCCTTGAGGGAGGTGACGCGGTTGCTGACGGGTGCCTCGGCGGCGGTGCGGGGCGCACGGACGCGGGTCACCGTGTTGGGCGGATCGTCGTCTCCCCCGCCGGTCAGTTCAAGGTCCTGGTCGCCACGGCGGCGGCGCCGGCGGCGGCGGGACGTCACGCCTTCGTCCAGTGAACCCTCGGACACCTCGTCGGCTTCGTCGTTGTTGTCCTCGGCGTCGTTCTCGGAGTCGGACTCGCCGCCGGCGCGGCCGCTGCGGCCGCGCCGTCCCCGGCTGCGGCGGCGGCGGCGGTTGCCGGCGTCGTCGTCGGACTCGGCTTCCGTCTCGTCGTCTTCGGTTTCCGCCGCGGCGGCGGGTGTCGGGCGCACGACGGCGGTCAGGTCGGGGGCCTGGAAAATCATCGAGGTCACAGCGCCGGGCTCCATAAAGAGCGAGGGGGCCGCGGCCGGCGTCTCGGCTGCTGCGGCGGGGGCCTCTTCTGCGACGGGTTCTGCAGCGGGCTCGACGGCGGCAGGCGCGGCGGCTTCGGCGGCGGGGGTTTCCGCGGTTTCGGCGGCGGCGGGCTCCGCGGCGGGCTCAACCACCGGAGCGGTGGCTTTGGCGCGGCTGGCGCGGCGGCGGACCGGCTTCTCCACCGGAGCGGCCGCAGCCACCTCAGCGGCTGCAGTGTCGGCATCCCCGGCGGGCTGGGAGACGGCTGCGGCATCGGTTGCGGCGTCTGCTGCGGCCGTGTCTGCGAAGGCCGGCAGGGGTTCGGCCGGTTCGGCGACCTTGCGGGCGCGGGAGCGGCGGGCGGGCGCCTTGGCCTTGGCCTCCGGTGCGGGAGCAGCCTCGATGGCCTCCGCGGGAGCCTGGTCGAGCTGCGCGGGAGCAGCTGCCACCGGCTCCGCTTCCTCAGCGGGGGTCCCTGCCTTGGGCAGGGGCTTGCGGCGGGTCCGAAGCGGGCGCTTCGGCGGGGTAACTACAGCCGCTTCGTCAGTTTCAGTGGGGACAACATTCTGGTCGTTATCCGTTGTTACCTGGTCATTATCCATATGTGGCGACACTCCTGCCCCTGATGCGCCGCCACATCCGGCACCCGTTGGGGCAAATATTTGTCAACACCCGCGGGCATTGACAGAAGTCAATTGGATACCCTCAGGTTCGCACCGGCAGTGGGGTGCGGCAGACCTGGAGGGCCGGCGGAATTGTTCTGAAACCCGTTGACCTCTACGCCACAACCAGGTGCCGTCCAATGGCATTGCGGGACAGCCTGGATCGATGGATCCGTGGCTCCCTGCTCTTCATTGGCGGTCTTGGGAACAAAGTCGCCGGACCGGGACCCGGATGTGGATCGGGTTCCAGCCACGATCATTGTCTCACAGGAGCCGTCAAAGCCTGCGTAAGGCGGTCATCCTGTCCGCCGTCCGGACCGAATCACTGGGGAAGGCACCGGGCTTCCCGGAATTCATTCAGCCTCCGGCGATAGAATCAACCCAGTTGCACCGACCTGCAGTTGCACCGATCTGAAGGACACCCATTCCATGCCCAGCATCTCCAGTGCCACCGGCGAGGCACCCGCGCAGCACAGCCCCAGCACACCGGCAGAGCAGCGGCCGCTGCCTCCGATGACCCGCGACCGGCCGTTCGCGTGGCTCCTGCTGATCACCGGCGTCGTCGGCTGGCTGGCATCGGGCGCCCTGGTGCTGGAAAAGCTCGAGGTCCTCAAGGATCCCAGCCACGTGACCGTGTGCGACGTAAACCCGTGGATCTCCTGCGGCCAGGTGATGCAGACCTGGCAGGGGTCGGTGTTCGGCTTCCCCAACATGTTCATGGGCATCGTGGCCTTCGCCGTCATCATCACCACCGCGATGGGCATGCTCGCGGGGGCAAAGTTTGCCCGGTGGTACTGGCTGGGCCTGCAGACCGGCGTGACCCTGGGCTTCGCCTTTGTGGTGTGGCTGTGGTCGCAGGCGCTGTACTCCATCCACATCCTGTGCCCGTTCTGCATGGTGGTCTGGGCCGCCATGATTCCGATGTTTGTCTGGGTCACCGTCCGCAACATCTCCCACGGCGTGATCCGGCTCCCCGAGGGCCCAACCCGGATCCTGGGCGACTCCGGCTGGATCATCACCGCCCTGCTCTACGTCGCCGTGGTCGCCACCATCTTCTTCGCCTTCATCCAGGTCTTCATCGGGACCTCCGGCTACTGAGCGGATGAACCCCGGTTAACCGCCGCGAGGTGACAGATAAGGCCAATGTTCATCGCGAACGTTGGCCTTATCTGTCACCTCGGCGGGGCCGGGTGTACGGTCCCGGAGCTTAGCCCTGGAACCAGATCTTGATCTCGCGCTCGGCGGATTCCGCCGAGTCCGAGCCGTGGACCAGGTTCTGCTGCACTGCCAGGCCCCAGTCGCGGCCGAAGTCGCCGCGGATGGTGCCGGGCGCCGCCGTCGTCGGGTCGGTGGTGCCGGCCAGCGAGCGGAAGCCCTCGATCACGCGGTGGCCCTCGAAGATCGCGGCGACAACGGGGCCGCTGAGCATGAACTCGACCAGCGGCTCGTAGAACGGCTTGCCCACGTGCTCCTCGTAGTGCTGCTCCAGCAGTTCCCGGCTCGCGTCGACCTTCTTGAGCTCGGCCAGGGTGTAACCCTTGGCTTCGATGCGGGCGATGATGCTGCCGGTCAGGTTGCGGGTGACGCCGTCGGGCTTGATCAGGACGAGGGTGCGCTCAATGCTCACAGCTGCTCCAATGTGTTGGGGTGGGATTCGGACACAAGTCTAGTTGCTTTGCTCTTCCGGGTGGGCCGCGTCCCAGGCGGCCTGCTCCCGTTCTCGCTGCGCGGACTCGCGGTCAATCCGGATGCCGGTGCGGATCCCGTACCACCAGGCCACCGCGAACAGCCCGCCGACCAGGTACATCGCAGGCTCAAAGATGCCGGTCAGGATCAGGACGATCTGCAGGACCCAGCCCAGCGCCACCCCCCACGGCTTGGTGAGCACCGCGCAGGTGAAGGCGTAGACGAGTGCCAGCCCGATCCCCACGGAGAAGATCAGGACCGGCGGGAACTCGTCCCGCCGCAGCCCGAAGACCGTGAGGGTGCCGAACAGCACCACAAAGGCTTCCAGCAGCAGCACCGTCGAGGCGAACATGACCTTGGTGGAGCGGCGCTTCTTCGGCATGCCCGGGCGCCACTCGCGCTGCGCTTTGGTGAGTTTCGCCATGGCTTACGCGTCCGCCTTTCCCAGCAGGATGCGGGCGTCGGCGACAAGTGTGATGGACCCGGTGACAAGCACGCCGCCGGCGAGGTCGTCGTTGGCTTCGGCGCGTTCCACCGCCCATTCGAGGGCGTCGTCCAGCTTCTCCGCGACGTGGATGTTGTCCTCGCCGAAGCCCAGTTCCAGGGCGAGTTCCGCGAGGTCCCCGGCCGGCACCGCACGGGGTGAGTTGGACTGGGTGAAGCAGTACTCGGCGGCCAGGTCGCCGAGGGACTCCTTGAGCTGGCGGAGGATCTCCTCGGCGTCCTTGTCCCGCAGGACACCGACGACGACCACCAGCTTGGTGAAGCTGAACGCCTCGTGGATGGCCTCGGCGGAGACCCGGATGCCGTCGGGGTTGTGCGCGGCGTCCACGATGATGGTCGGGGCGGTCCGGAGCACCTCGAGGCGCCCGGGCGAAGTGACCGAGGCGAACGCTTCCTGCAGCACCTCGGCGTCGAGCGCCTTGTCGCCGCCGAAGAAGGCTTCCAGCGCGGCAATCGCGACGGCGGCGTTCTCGGCCTGGTGCGCGCCGTGCAGCGGCACCAGCAGGTCCTCGTAGCGGCCCGCGATGCCCTGGACGGTCACCACCTGACCGCCGACGGCGACCGTGCGGGATTCGACGCCGAACTCGACGCCTTCGAACCGGAACGGGACGTTCGTCTCCCGGGCCTTTTCCAGCAGCACCTGGGCCG
Source organism: Arthrobacter sp. EPSL27 (assembly GCF_001512305.1). Classification (GTDB taxonomy): domain Bacteria; phylum Actinomycetota; class Actinomycetes; order Actinomycetales; family Micrococcaceae; genus Arthrobacter. The sequence goes on along the minus strand of NZ_LNUT01000005.1, from coordinate 365,818 downwards.
CGTCGCGGGGCTGCGCGGCGCTGACCAGGAAGCCGCCGGGCTTGATGATGCCGGCCTTCTCGTACGCGATGTCCTCCGTGGTGTCGCCCAGGAGGTCGGTGTGGTCCAGCGAGATCGGCGTGACGACGGAGACCTGGCCGTCGCCGACGTTGGTCGCGTCCGTGATGCCGCCCAGGCCCACCTCGATGACGGCGACGTTGACCGGCTGGTCCGCGAAGACCGCGAAGCCCAGGATGGTGAGGCACTCGAAGTACGTCAGGCGCGGCTGGCCCTCGGCTTCGAGTTCGGCGTCCACAATGGCCAGGTACGGGCGGATCTCGTCCCAGATCCGGACGAACGTCTCGTCCGGCACGGGGGCGCCGTCGATGCTGATCCGTTCGGTGACCTTGGACAGGTGCGGGCTGGTGTACCGGCCGGTGCTGAGGCCGTGGGCGCGCAGCCCGGCCTCGATCATGCGGGCGGTGGAGGTCTTGCCGTTGGTGCCGGTGACGTGGATGATCGGGAAGGCCTTGTTCGGCTCCCCCAGGATGTCCATGGCCCGGTACAGCGGCGCCAGCCGGGGCTCCATCTTGTTTTCCGGCGCACGGCCCAGGAGTTCGGCGTAGACGCTTTCCACGGAGAATTCGTCGGTCGGTTCAAAAGACATGGTTCAGGCCCCTACTTTTTCGACGGTGATCTGCAGTTCGGTGCCGTCTCCGTTGGAGGACAAACCAAGCTCCGTGGTGAGGGTCTCGGTGACCACAAGGCCTTCGTGGGCCTTCACCGCGTCGACAACATCCATCGTCGCGGTGACGTTGGTCCGGATCCGGTCGCTGACGTTCAACCCGGCGTCCTTGCGCGCCTGCTGGATGGCACGGACCATGTCGCGGGCGATGCCCTCGGCTTCTAGCTCCGGGGTGACTTCGGTGTTCAGGACCACGAACCCGCCGCCGGGCAGGACGGCCGCCGCGCGGGATCCGGCGCCCTCCGCGGCTTGAGCCACGACGGTTTCGAGGGTGTATTCCTGCGGTTCGAGCTCGAGCCCGCCGGCGGTGACCACACCGTCCTCGGACACGGACCAGTCGCCGGACTTGGACCCCTTGATGGCCTGCTGGACGTTCTTGCCCAGGCGCGGGCCGGCGGCGCGGGCGTTCACCACGAGCTTCTGCTCGATGCCGAATTCCTCCGGGGAGGCACCCTCGGCGTCGAGCAGGCGGACCGAGCGGATGTTCAGTTCGTCGGCGACGACGGCGGCGAAGCCGTCCAGCGCGGCCGCGCCGGGTGCCACCACGGTGAGTTCCTGCAGCGGCAGGCGCACGCGGAGGTTCGCTGCCTTGCGCAGCGAGGACCCCGTGGAGCAGATCTGCTGCACCCGGTCCATGGCCTCGACCAGGCCAGGGTTCGCGGGGAACAGGGCTGCGTCCGGCCAGTCGGCCAGGTGCACGGAGCGCCCGCCGGTGAGGCCGCGCCAGATCTCCTCGGAGATCAGCGGCAGCAGGGACGCGGAGACCCGGCAGACCGTCTCCAGCGCGGTGTAGAGCGCGTCGAACGCGTCCAGGTTCTCGTCGAAGAAGCGCTGGCGGCTGCGGCGGACGTACCAGTTGGTGAGCATGTCCAGGTAGCTGCGCAGTTCGTCGCAGGCCCCGGAGATGTCGTAGCTGTCCAGCTGCGCGGTCATGTTCCGGACCAGGTCGCAGGTGTTGGCCATCAGGTACTGGTCCAGGGTGTCGGCGTAGCCGTCGTAGCGGAGCTTCGCGTCGTAGCCGGAACCGCCCCCGGCGGCATTCGTGTACAGCGTGAAGAAGCTGTACACGTTCCACAGCGGCAGGATGACCTGGCGGACGCCGTCGCGGATGCCCTGTTCGGTGACCACCAGGTTGCCGCCGCGCAGGATGGGGCTGGACATCAGGAACCAGCGCATGGCGTCGGAGCCGTCGCGGTCCAGGACTTCGGAGACGTCCGGGTAGTTCCGCAGGCTCTTGGACATCTTCTGCCCGTCGGAGCCCAGGACGATGCCGTGGCTGATGACGTTGCGGAAGGCCGGCCGGTCGAACAGCGCGGTGGAGAGGATGTGCAGCATGTAGAACCAGCCGCGGGTCTGGCCGATGTACTCGACGATGAAGTCCGCCGGGTTGTGGGTGTCGAACCATTCCTCGTTTTGGAACGGGTAGTGCACCTGGCCGTAGGGCATGGAGCCGGAGTCGAACCAGACGTCCAGGACGTCCTCGACGCGGCGCATGACGGACTGGCCCTCTTCCGGGGTGCGCGGATCGTCCGGGTTGGGGCGGGTGAGTTCGTCGATGAACGGCCGGTGCAGGTCCACCTGGCCGTCCTTGTTCAGCGGCAGGCGGCCGAAGTCGGCTTCGATCTCGGCGAGCGAGCCGTAGACGTCCGTGCGCGGGTAGTCCGGGTCGCTGGACTGCCACACCGGGATGGGGCTGCCCCAGTACCGGTTGCGGCTGATGGACCAGTCGCGGGCGTTGGCGAGCCACTTGCCGAACTGGCCGTCCTTGACGTTGCCCGGGATCCAGTTGATCTCCTGGTTCAGCTCGGACATGCGGTCCTTGAACTTGGTGACCTCGACGTACCAGGAGGACACGGCGCGGTAGATCAGCGGGTTGCGGCAGCGCCAGCAGTGCGGGTAGCTGTGCTCGTAGCTGGCCTGGCGGACCAGGCGGCCCTGGGCGCGGAGTACCTGGGTGATGGGCTTGTTGGCCTCGAAGACCTGCAGGCCGGCGATCTCGGCGAGGGGGCCGTGGCCGAACAGCGGCAGGAACTTGGCGCCCTCGTCCACGGACAGGACGACGGGGATGCCGGCTTCCTCGCAGACCTTCTGGTCGTCTTCACCGTAGGCGGGGGCCTGGTGGACGATGCCGGTGCCGTCGGTGGTGGTGACATAGTCGGCCACGAGGAAGCGCCAGGCGTTCTCCGTGCCGTACTTTTCGGCGTCGGAGAAGTAGTCCCAGAGCGGTTCGTACTCCAGTCCCTCCAGTTCGGCACCGGTGTGGGTGGAGGTCACGGCGGCCTCGGCGGCGGCGGCACCCTCGGCGCCGTCACCGTAGCCGAGGTCCTTGGCGTAGGCGCCCAGCAGCTCGGCGGCGAGCAGGAAGCTCCCGGCCACCGGCGCGTCCGCAGCGGCAGCCTTGATGCCGTGGGGTCCCGCGGGCAGGACGACGTAGTCGATGGCGGGCCCGACGGCGAGCGCCGCGTTGGTGGGCAGTGTCCAGGGCGTGGTGGTCCAGGCGAGCGCCTGCACCCCGGCGAGCTGCTTCGACAGTTCCGACTCCCCCGCCGTGATGGGGAACGTGACCGTGACGGTCTGGTCCTGGCGGTTCTTGTAGACGTCGTCGTCCATGCGCAGTTCATGGTTGGACAGCGGAGTCTCGTCCTTCCAGCAGTAGGGCAGGACGCGGTAGCCGTTGTAGGTCAGGCCCTTCTCGTGCAGCTGCTTGAAGGCCCAGAGCACCGACTCCATGTACTCGACGTTGAGCGTCTTGTAGTCGTTCTCGAAATCGACCCAGCGTGCCTGCCGGGTGACGTAGCTCTTCCATTCGTCGGCGTACTTCATCACGGAGGCGCGGCATGCGTCGTTGAACTTGTCGATGCCCATGGCCTCGATCTGGGTCTTGTCCGTCATGCCCAGCTGCTTCATGGCTTCCAGCTCGGCGGGCAGGCCGTGGGTGTCCCAGCCGAAGCGGCGCTCCACCCGGCGGCCGCGCTGGGTCTGGTAGCGGCCCACCAGGTCCTTGGCGTAGCCGGTCAGCAGGTGGCCGTAGTGCGGCAGGCCGTTGGCGAAGGGCGGGCCGTCGTAGAAGACGAACTCGTTGGAGCCCGGCTTTCCGCCGGGAAGGTCGGAGTCGCGCTGGTCGATGCTGGCCTGGAAAGTGCCGTCCGCGTCCCAGTACTTGAGGATGCGTTCCTCGATCTCCGGAAACTTCACGGAGGCAGACACGCCTGCGGTGTTGGAAGTGGAGGCGCTGGACGCTGTGCCGGACTGTGCGGCGGAGGCCTTCGGGTAAAAAGTCATCTCGACATCCTGGGTTGAGCTGGTGATCACATGGATTCATTCAGGATGCGAGGACGGCCCCTGCACTGTCTGTTGACAAAAACTGTCTCGCGACAACTGTCTTGCGACAACACCGGCACCGCGGTACCACCTCACTTACCGGCACGGGAACCGCTTCCCCGGAACGGGGAAGCTGCGCCTGCACCGGCCGCTCATTACTGCTGTGACGGGCTTACCCGTCCGGTTCTACCGGCCCTGGCGTGCGACCTTGCGGGAAAGTCGTGGCGCCGGGGCGTTCTTCCGGAAGCTCACCGGTGATGGCCGGGTCAAAGCTGATACCAGAAGTCTAACAACTGGATCGGGGGTGCAGTGCCTACACTGGGTCCCATGATGTTCCGGGGACCCCGAATGGTCCGGGCCGGAGGCGGCGGCGCCCGGGCCACCCCGCGGGCGCACTCCGCCTGGCGGGCGCTGGCGGGGCTGGCAGCTGCCCCCGTTGTGGTGGTCTCCGTCTTCCGGGCCGTGCCGCGCGAATGGCCCACCACCGTGGTGCAGCTGGTGTCCTTCACCCCCTGGCTGGTGCTGCCCGCCGGCGTGTCGCTGGTGTTTGCCGTGCTGGGCCGCCGGCGCTGGATGGCAGGCGCCGCCGCGGGGCTGGTGGCCGTCCAGCTGTTCTGGCTGGTTCCCCTGGACTACGGCCGGGCGGAGGCCGAAGCCGCCGACGGCACCGGCGAGGATGCCGTGGAACTCCGCACCATGAGCCTGAACGCCAAACTCGGCAAGGCGGACGCGGACGAGATCGTCCGGCTGGTCCGGGAGAACGGCGTCACCGTGCTCACGCTGCAGGAATACACCCGGCCGCTGGAGCTCCGGCTTGAGGCCGCCGGGCTGACCGAGCTGCTTCCGAACCGGATCAACGACCCGGCAGCCCACGCCGCCGGCACCGCGGTGTATTCCGTCCACCGCCTGGTCCGCGAAGGTAAGGTGCCGGACTCGCATTTCCCGATGCCGGTCATCCGGCTCACTGCCGAGGACGGCGGGCGGACGGCCGACGTCCAGCTGACCAGCGTCCACACCCGCGCTCCTGTGGGCGTGGGCCTGCCGAAGTGGCGCAGCGATCTCGCCGCCCTCGGCCGGCTCTCGTCCCGGCCGGGGCACGTGGTGCTGGCCGGTGACTTCAACGCCAGCTACGACCACGCCGAATTCCGGCGGGTCCTGCAGGACGGGGACCGGACGATGGTGGACGCGGGCATGGCGCAGGGCTCACGTCTGGTTCCCACCTGGCCCATGGAGGACATGCCGCTTCCCGGCATCACGATCGACCACGTCGTGACCAGCCCCGCGGTGCGCAGCGCCGACTACTCGGTGCACCGGGTGGCCGGCACGGACCACGCCGCGATTGTGGTGACGCTGTCCGTCCCGGCCTCCGGCTGAGCCGGAGTCAGCCCTTGCGGATGAGCTTGTAGTTGGCGGCCTGCGCCACGGGGCGGATCACGATCTGGTCGAGGTTGACGTGGTGCGGCGCCGCCACGGCGTAGCGGACGACGTCGGCGACGTCCGCCGCGGTGAGGGGCTTCTCGACACCCTGGTAGACCTTGGCCGCGGCACCCTGGTCGCCGAGGCGGTTGAGGGCGAACTCCTCCGTCTGGACCAGCCCGGGAGCCACCTCGATCACCCGGACGTTGTGCTCGGCCTCTTCGAGGCGCAGGGCACCGGTGAGGGCGTGCTGGGCGAACTTCGCCGCGTTATAGCCCCCGCCGCCCTCGTAGGCGGCCAGCCCCGCCGTCGACGTCAGGTTCAGGACGGTGCCTTCGCCGCAGGCGCGCAGCATTGGCAGGAAGGCCCGGATGAGCTTCATGGTGCCCAGGACGTTGACCTCGAACATCCATTCCCAGTCCTCGGTGCGGGCCCCGGCCACGGTGTCCGCGCCGCGGGCGCCGCCGGCCACGTTGATCAGCGTGTCGATCCCGCCTCCGCGGGTCACCTCGTCGAGGAGCCGGGCCACGTCGTCGTCGGAGGTCACGTCCGCCGGCAGCGCGACGGCGCCGGTGTCCGCGGCGAGCGCCTCAAGCCGGTCCGCGCGGCGGGCGACGGCGTAGACGGTCCAGCCCTCGCTGCGGAGCGCACGCGCGGTGGCTTCCCCGATTCCGGTGCTGGCGCCCGTGACGAGTGCTGCTTTGGCTGTTGTTGCCGTGTTGGTGTTTCCCTCAGTCATGGCACCACCCTAGCGGCCCGCCCCGGGCAGACGCAGCGGGCCTCCCGGCAGGGCGCTGCGCCCGCCCGCGGCGGGCCGTGAAAGAATTGCCCCATGGCTGAAGACACTCAGGGTACAGACACGCCCACCACCGCCCCCATCAACGTTCCGGACAAGCCCGCCCTGGAGGGGCTGGAAGGCGCCCTCACGCGGCGCTGGCTTGACGAAGGGACCTACAAGTTCAACCCGGACACCACCCGGGAGCAGGTCTACTCGATCGACACTCCCCCGCCCACGGCGTCGGGCTCGCTGCACGTCGGACACATGTTCTCCTACACCCAGACCGACGTCCTGGCCCGCTACCAGCGCATGACCGGCAAAAACGTCTTCTACCCCATGGGCTGGGATGACAACGGCCTGCCCACCGAACGGCGCGTGCAGAACTACTACGGCGTGCGCTGCGACCCCGCCACCGCGTACGACCCCGGCTACCGGCCGCCGGCCGAGCCCGCCAAGAACCAGCGCGACTTCGACGTCGTATCGCGCCGCAACTTCATCGAACTCTGCGAGGAACTCGCCGTCGAGGACGAGAAGGTCTTCGAGCACTTGTTCCAGACGCTGGGCCTGTCCGTGGACTGGGACCTGACCTACCGCACCATCGACGACAAGTCCCGCGCCATCTCCCAGCGCGCCTTCCTGGCCAACCTCGCCGCCGGCGACGCGTACATGGCCGAGGCCCCCACCCTGTGGGACGTCACCTTCCGCACCGCAGTGGCCCAGGCCGAACTCGAGGACCGCGAAGTGGCGGGCGCCTACTACCGCTACCCGTTCTTCACCGAAGACGGCGACAAGATCTTCATCGAGACGACCCGCCCCGAACTGCTGGCCGCCTGCGCGGCCCTGGTGGCGAATCCCGACGACGAGCGGTACCAGCCGCTGTTCGGCAAGAAGGTCACCTCCCCGCTCTTCGGCGTCGAGGTGGAGGTCAAGGCCCACCCGCTGGCGAAGGCGGACAAGGGCTCCGGCATCGCCATGGTGTGCACCTTCGGCGACCTCACCGACGTCACCTGGTGGCGCGAACTGCAGCTGCCGACCCGCGCGATCGTGGGCCGCGACGGCCGCATCATCGGCGAGACCCCGGAGTGGATCACGACCGAGGAAGGCCGCACCAGCTTCGCGGCCATCGCCGGCAAGACGGTCTTCAGCGCCAAGGAAGGCGTGGTGGAACTCCTGGCCGCAGCGGACCTCCTGGACGGCGAGCCGAAGAAGATCATGCACCCGGTCAACTTCTTCGAAAAGGGCGACAAGCCCCTCGAAGTGGTCACCTCCCGGCAGTGGTACATCCGCAACGGCGGGCGCGACGAGGACCGCCGCGAACGCCTGATCGGCCGCGGCCACGACATCGAGTTCCACCCGTCGTTCATGCGCTCCCGCTACGAGAACTGGATCACCGGGCTCAACGGCGACTGGCTGGTCTCCCGCCAGCGCTTCTTCGGCGTGCCGGTACCGGTCTGGTACCCGCTGGACGCCGACGGCAACCCCGACTTCACGGCGCCGATCGTCCCGTCCGACGCGCAGCTGCCCGTGGACCCGGCCGCGGACGCGGCCCCCGGCTACGAGGAAGCCCAGCGCGACGTTCCCGGCGGCTTCACCGGGGACGCCGATGTGCTGGACACCTGGGCCACGTCGTCCCTGACCCCGCAAATCGTGGGCGGTTGGAGCACCGACGAGGCGCTCTTCGCCAAGGTCTTCCCGTTCGACGTGCGCCCGCAGGGCCACGACATCATCCGGACCTGGCTGTTCTCCTCCGCAGTGCGCGCCGACGCCCTGCAGGGCGCTGCGCCGTGGAAGCACGCGGCCATCTCCGGCTGGATCCTGGATCCGGACCGCAAGAAGATGTCGAAGTCCAAGGGCAACGTGATTGTCCCGACCGACGTGCTGGAGGAATACGGCTCCGACGCCGTCCGCTACTGGGCGGCCTCGGCCAAGCTCGGAGCGGACACGGCCTACGAGATCGCGCAGATGAAGATCGGCCGCCGCCTGGCCATCAAGCTGCTCAACGCGTCCAAGTTCGTGCTGAACCTCGGCGCCACCGAGGACTCTGTGGTCTCCACTGACCTGTCCGTGCTGAGCAACCCCCTGGACCGGGCGGTGCTGGCCCAGCTCGCCGACGTGGTCCGGCAGGCGACCAAGGCGTTCGAGAACTACGACTACGCCCGGGCGCTGCAGATCACCGAGAGCTTCTTCTGGAACTTCACCGATGACTACGTGGAGCTGATCAAGGACCGCGCCTACGGTGCCGCCGGCGAGGCCGAGCAGGCGTCCGTCCTGGCGGCGCTGGCCACCAGCCTGGACACCCTGCTGCGCCTCTTCGCCCCGTTCCTGCCCTTCGCCACGGAGGAAGTCTGGAGCTGGTGGCGCGCCGGTTCGGTGCACCGCGCCGCCTGGCCGTCCGCCGTGGAAGTCGACGGCGACACGACGCTGCTGGCCACCGTGGGGACCGCGCTCAGCGGCATCCGCAAGGCCAAGTCCGAGGCGAAGGTCAAACAGCGCACCGAGGTGCTGACTGCGGCGATCACGGCGCCGGAATCGCTCATCACGCAGTTGAAGGCCGGCCTGCCCGACCTCAAGGCTGCCGCCAACGCGCGGGAACTGACGCTGGTGGGCGGCGACGGGGAACTGTCCGTGAGCGACGTCGTCCTGGCACCGGCCGAGGCCTGACCGTAAGCCACAGCCCTGTTTCCGGGCAAAGGGGAAGCCCCATCAGCGTTTTGCCGTTGGTGGGGCTTCGACTTTTTCGATTGTCTCGTGACGTCTTAGACAATCTGGCGGGATCCTTGGAATCCAGGTCTTCCTACCTCGTCACTGGTAGCCATCATCTGACTTTGCCGAAGGCTGCGTCGGATGAGTGTCACTGAATCTTCGGTTCCTGCGTCCCGCTTCTTTCGAAGTGGGTAAATTCAATTGTTCTCCCGCCGTTCCGGAAGCACAAGAGCCCCGGAAGAACTACATCACAGTAATTCTTCCGGGGCTCTTTACTGCCGGGCTGTCAGGTGGGCACCGGGCCGTTAGCTGAAGACCGGGCTTTCGGTCCGGCTGCGCTTGAGCTCGAAGAAGGACGGGAACGACGCCAGGGTGACCGTGGCGTCCCACAGGCGTCCGGCCTCCTCGCCGCGGGGGATGCGGGTGATAACCGGTCCGAAGAACGCCGTTCCGTTGAACGCGACAACCGGGGTTCCGACATCCTGGCCGACCAGGGAAATGCCGGACTCATGGCTGGCCCGCAGCTCGGCGTCGAACGCGTCGTCTTCGCCGGCCGCAGCAAGTTCGGCCGGCAGGCCAACTTCGGCGAGCGACTTGGCGATGACCTCGCCAATGTCCTTATTGCCCTCATTGTGGATCTTGGTGCCCATGGTGTCGTAGAGCGGCTTGATGTATTCGCTGCCGTGCTTCTGGGCTGCGGCCACGATCACGCGGACAGGTGCCCAGGCCTTGACCAGGAACTCCTTGTACTCGGCCGGCAGTTCGTCGCGGCCCTCATTCAAGACGGCCAGGCTCATCACATGCCACTCGGTCGTGATGTCCCTGACCTCTTCAACCTCGGTGATCCAGCGGGACGTCACCCAGGCGAAGGGGCACATGGGGTCGAACCAGAAGTCGGCTTTATTCGTTTCAGGCACAGGTGAGCTCCTTGAATGTCTGCGGGAAAGGTGCGCTATCGGCGGCTCAGCGCCGGGCACCACGTAGGGAACAGCGGTCCTGACGGCCCTTTTATTCCGGATCAGGCGGACTTGCGGCGCTTGACGTCGTGGGCGATCATCGTGGGCGCGGCCTTGTTGGCCACCACATCCTCGGTGATGACCACCGTGGCAATGTCATCGCGGGACGGCAGGTCGAACATCACGGGAAGCAGGACTTCCTCCATGATGGCGCGGAGCCCGCGGGCCCCGGTGCCGCGCTCGAGCGCCTGGTCGGCGATGGTGTTGAGCGCCTCGTCGTCGAAGACCAGTTCGACGCCGTCGAGCTGGAACATCTTCTGGTACTGCTTCACGAGGGCGTTCTTGGGCGTCGACAGGATCTGGATAAGCGCGGCCCGGTCCAGGTTGGAGACCGTGGTGATGACCGGGAGGCGGCCGATGAACTCGGGGATGAGCCCGAACTTCAGCAGGTCCTCGGGCATGACCTCGCCGTAGGAATCGGTGGTGTTCTTGACCTCGTTGAGCGGGGCGCCGAAGCCGATGCCCTTGCGCCCTGAGCGCGACCCGATGATCTCCTCGAGCCCGGCAAAGGCGCCGGCCACGATGAAGAGCACGTTGGTGGTGTCGATCTGGATGAATTCCTGGTGCGGGTGCTTGCGGCCGCCCTGCGGCGGAACCGAGGCCACCGTGCCCTCGAGGATCTTCAGCAGGGCCTGCTGCACGCCCTCGCCGGAGACGTCCCGGGTAATGGACGGGTTCTCGCTCTTGCGCGAGATCTTGTCGATCTCGTCGATGTAGATGATGCCCTGTTCGGCCTTTTTGACGTCGTAGTCGGCGGCCTGGATCAGCTTGAGCAGGATGTTCTCTACGTCCTCGCCGACGTAGCCGGCCTCGGTCAGCGCGGTGGCGTCGGCGACGGCGAATGGAACGTTGAGGCGGCGGGCGAGGGTCTGGGCGAGGTAGGTCTTGCCGCAGCCGGTGGGCCCGATCAGGAGGATGTTGGACTTGGCGATCTCGACGTCGTCGTGGTGCATTCCCTCGGCGAGGCTGCCGCTCTTGGGGGCGTGGCCGGCCTGGATCCGCTTGTAGTGGTTGTAGACGGCGACAGCGAGGGAGCGTTTCGCGGGCTCCTGGCCGATGACGTATTCCTGCAGGAAGTCGAAGATCTCGCGGGGCTTGGGCAGCTCGAAGCTTCCCAGATCGGCCACCTCGGCGAGTTCCTCTTCAATGATCTCGTTGCAGAGTTCAATGCACTCGTCGCAGATGTAGACGCCGGGCCCGGCAATGAGCTTCCGGACCTGCTTCTGGCTCTTTCCGCAGAAAGAGCACTTGAGGAGATCCGTGCTCTCGCCAATCCGAGCCATATGTGAACCCCTTTTAGTATCTTGCTGCGGCCTGTGACATGTTCCACTCTAGGTCACTTTAGGCCGGTTGGGTGGAAAGCCGACACCGGTGCGGCCACTTAACATGGGCCGCACCGGCGTCGGAAACTGCTTGTGACGTACTTGGTGCGCTACTTGGAGATCGCCTGCGGCTTGATCTTGCGCGAATCCAGCACTTGGTCGATCAGGCCGTACTGCATGGCCTCGGCGGCGGTGAGGATCTTGTCGCGCTCGATGTCGTTGTTGACCTGCTCCGGCGTGCGGCCGGAGTGGTGGGCCAGGGTGTCTTCGAGCCACGAACGCATACGCATGACCTCGGCGGCCTGGATTTCCAGGTCGGAGGCCTGCCCGCCCTGGCCGCCGGAGAGCGACGGCTGGTGGATCAGCACGCGGGCGTTCGGCAGGGCCAGGCGCTTGCCCGGCGTGCCGGCCGCGAGGAGAACGGCGGCGGCACTGGCGGCCTGGCCGAGGCAGACGGTCTGGATCTCCGGGCGGATGTACGTCATGGTGTCGTAGATCGCCGTCATGGCGGTGAAGGACCCGCCCGGGGAGTTGATGTAGAGCGTGATGTCGCGGTCCGGGTCGGTGGACTCGAGCACCAGCAGCTGCGCCATGATGTCGTCGGCGGAGGCGTCGTCCACCTGGACCCCGAGGAAGATGATGCGGTCCTCAAAGAGCTTGGTGTAGGGATCCTGGCGTTTGAAGCCGTAAGGGGTACGCTCTTCGAACTGCGGCAGCACGTAGCGGCTGGCGGGCAGGTTGCCCGCCGTCGAACCGAAGTTGTAGTTCATGGTCATTGCTCCTGAATTCGTTGCTGTGCCGGGTCAGTTCTGGGTGGCGGTGTCGTCGCCAGTTTCATCGCCGTTGGCGTTGGTTCCGCCGCCGCCAGCCACGGAGCCCGCGTGCGCCGCGATCTTGTCGAAGAAGCCGTATTCCAGGGCTTCCTTGGCCGTGAACCACTTGTCCCGGTCGTTGTCCTTGAGGATGGTTTCCACCGTCTGGCCGGTCTGGTCTGCCGTGAGTTCGGCCATGACCTTCTTCATGTGCAGGATCAGCTCGGCCTGGATCTTGATGTCGGAGGCCGTGCCGCCGATTCCGCCGGAGGGCTGGTGCATCAGGATGCGGGCGTTGGGGGTGGCGTAGCGCTTGCCCTTGGTGCCGGAGGAGAGCAGGAACTGCCCCATCGAGGCGGCCAGGCCGGTGGCGACGGTGACGACGTCGTTCGGGATGAACTGCATGGTGTCGTAGATGGCCATGCCGGCGGTGACGGAGCCGCCCGGGGAGTTGATGTAGAGGTAGATGTCCTTCTCGGGATTCTCGGCCGAGAGCAGCAGCAGCTGGGAGCAGATCGCGTTGGCGTTTTCGTCGCGGACCTCGGAGCCGAGCCAGATGATGCGCTCTTTCAGCAGGCGGTTGTAAATGTAGTTATCCTGGGCTGCCGGATCGACAGTAGCCATCCGGGGGGCCCCTGCTTGCTGTGACATGTGTACTTACCTCTCGCTGGCGACGGTGACGCCCTGGGACGTCGTCCCAGAACTTTGGCCCTGAACTACGGCCTCACTGAACTTTCCTACATGGACACTAACCGTTTTCCCGCCTGCTTTGTGCTCAAGCGCGGGGCTGTTCGCTGACGGCGCACGTTTGCCCGGACGGGTTCATCGTGGGCTTAAAAGCGCCGCACCCCCGGATCATGGATCCGGGGGTGCGGGCAGGTAACGCGGGTGCGGGAAGTGCTAGAACTTCACTGCTGCCGGGTCATCGTTCTTGGGAGCTTCCTCGGAAGCGGCTTCCTCGACGTCGGACTCGACGGCGGTCTCAGCCTCGGCCGGTGCCTCTTCGCCGCCGGGGCGGACGAAGTCGCTGAGGTCAACCTTGTTGCCCTCGGAGTCGGTGACCTCGGCCTGGCCCAGGACGACGGCCAGGGCCTTGCGGCGGCGGACCTCGGAAACCATCATGGGGACCTGGCCGCTCTGATCGATGATCTGGGCGAACTGGTTCGGATCCATGCCGTACTGGCTGGCGGTGGTGACGATGTAGTCGATCAGCTCGTTCTGGCTGACGTTGACTTCTTCCTTTTCCGCGATGGCGTCAAGGATGATCTCGTTCTGGAAGGCACGCTCGGTGTTGGCCTTGACCTCGGCGCGGTGCTCCTCGGTGTCGTGCTCGCCTTCACCGTGGGCGTTCTCGGCGCTGAAGTGCTGTTCCAGCTGCTCTTCGACGACGGAGTCCGGAACCGGAACCTCGACCAGCTCAACCAGCTTGTCGAGGACCTTGTCGCGGGCTTCAACGCCCTGCTCGACAACCTTGGACTCTGCTGCCTGCTTGGCGAGGTCCTCGCGCAGTTCGGCCAGCGTGTCGAATTCGGAGGCCAGCTGGGCGAAGTCGTCGTCAGCCTCGGGCAGTTCGCGCTCCTTGACGGACTTCACAACGACCTTGACCTGGGCAGCCTCACCGGCGTGGTCGCCGCCCACGAGGGTGGTGTTGAAGATGGCGTCCTCGTCAGCGCTGAGGCCGGTAACGGCCTCGTCGAGCCCTTCGAGCATGGTGCCGGCGCCCACCTGGTAGGACAGGCCGCTGGCGGAGTCGACCTCGGCGCCGTCGATGGAGGCCGCGATGTCGATCGTGAGGAAGTCCTTATCGGCCGCGGGGCGGTCGACGGACTTGAGGGTGCCGAAGCGGCCGCGGAGTTCATCCAGGGCCTTGTCGACGTCGGCGTCGGTGGACTCGGCGGCGGCAACCTCAACCTTGATGCCGGCGTAGTCCGGCAGTTCGATCTCGGGGCGGACGTCAACCTCGGCGTGGAACTTGAGTTCGCCGTCGGTGGCGGACGGGTCCGGAACCTCGGTGATTTCAACCTCGGGGCGGCTCAGGGGGCGGATGCCGGTTTCCTGGACAGCAGCCTGGTACCAGCCGTTGAGGCCTTCGTTAATGGCCGTCTCCAGCACGTAGCCGCGGCCGACGCGCTGGTCGATCAGCTTGGAGGGGACCTTGCCCTTGCGGAAGCCGGGGACCTGGATCTGCGAAGCAACAGTCTTGTATGCCTCTGCGATGCTGGGCTTCAATTCCTCAAAGGGGACCTCAACATTGAGCTTGACCCGCGTGGGGGTGAGGTTCTCGACAGCGCTCTTCACAGTCTAAGTACTCCTGGTTTTAGGGGGTGGGGTTCTGCACCGCCAAGGCCTGGCGGTACCAGCAGAGTCGGGGTGACAGGATTTGAACCTGCGACTTCCTGCTCCCAAAGCAGGTGCTCTAGCCAAGCTGAGCTACACCCCGTAAGTGCACAGAACAGTCTACGGTCAAAATGTGCCGGTTTGCACATTTGACACCGGGGCCCTGAATTGGGTTTAGTTGTATCCGGCTTCAACAGCCGCCCGGAAGTTATGCAGGAAACATCCTGCAAATTCCCGGGGACGTAGCTTAATGGTAAAGCCTCAGTCTTCCAAACTGATTACGCGGGTTCGATTCCCGTCGTCCCCTCCGAGATATGACGAAAGCCCCTCCGCGGAGGGGCTTTTTTCGTTTCTGCACCATCGACTGCTCCGTATCTGCCCTTCCCGCGGGTCAAAGGGCGGCTACGGAGCAATCGATGGGATGGGCGGCACCTACATCCGGTCAGGGCGCCTGGCAGGCCGGGCACCAGTAGAGCTTCCGGGTGGCGAGTTCGGTGATTGCCACCGGCGTTCCGCAGACCCGGCAGTCCAGGCCGTGCCGCCGGTAGACGAAGTGGGCCTCCTCCGGCGCTGCCGTGGCGGGCCCCGCGGCGGTCGCGCCGGCGGACCAGTACTGCGAAGGCGTGGTGATGATCCGGCCGTCGCGGACGCCGTCGGACATCATGGCGACGGTATCGTCCCAGAGCCGCCGCGCATCCTCGTCGGGGAGCCGGTTTCCGGGCAGCCAGGGGTCGAGGCACTGCCGGAACAGCAGTTCGGCGCGGTACACGTTGCCGATCCCGGAAACGACTTTCTGGTCCATCAGGAGGGCAGCGAGGGGTGTGCGCCTGGCCAGGACGGCGTCCGTGAAGGAGTCCCGGTCGCCGGGAAGGTTCCGCAGCGGGTCCGGGCCAAGCCGGGCCACGACGGCGGCGGCCTCCGCTTCGGTGATCGCCGCACAGGTGGTTGCGCCGCGGAGGTCGGCCCAGCCGTGGGCGCCGGCGAGCCGGACGCGGACGGCTCCGAGCGGCGGGGGCGGGCCGGCGTATCCGGCGGGCCCGCCAGCGCCGTCCGCCCCGGCAGCATCCCCACCGACTGCGTCGTACTCCTCCCGCTCCCCCACCTTGCGGGGTGCACCGATGCTGGACGCGCCGCGGAAGCTCTCATCGCCGCCGAAGTCCCAGGCGCCGTAGAGGCCGAGGTGGACGTGCAGCACGAGCCCGTGTTCAAACTCCAGGAAGAGGTGCTTGCCGTGCGCCACGGCTCCGGTGAGCGTGTGGCCGTCCAGCAGCGCCGCGCCCTGGCTGAACCGGCCCTGCGGGCTGGAGACCGCCAGCCGCTCCCCCGCGAAGACGTCCCCGAACTGGCGGGCCAGCCGGTGGACGGAATGCCCCTCCGGCACTACTCGACGACCTCGCCGGTGCGCTCGTAGGTGGCGATTTTGCCGATCCGGCGGACGTGGCGCTCATCGTTGCTGAAGGGTTCGGCCAGGAACGCCTCGATGATTTCCGTGGCCTCCTCGACGCTGTGCTGGCGTCCGCCGACGGCCACCACATTGGCGTCGTTGTGCTCCCGGGCGAGCTTGGCGGTGGACAGGTTCCAGGCCAGCGCGGCGCGGACGCCCTTGACCTTGTTGGCGGCGATCTGTTCGCCGTTGCCCGAGCCGCCCAGCACGATCCCGAGGGCGCTGGTGCCGTTTTCCTGGTCGGCCACCACGGCGCGGGCGGCATTGATGCAGAACGAGGGGTAGTCATCCAGGGCGTCGTAGACCTTCGGCCCGTGGTCCACCACCTCGTAGCCTTTCGCGGTGAGGTGGCTGACGAGGTGGGCGCTCAGTTCCATGCCGGCGTGGTCGGTGGCGATGTGCACGCGCGGGAAGTCGGAAGGGGTCACGGCGTATCCGTTCGGTCGGGCAGCTGCCGGGGTCGCGGGGCTGCTGCTGCGGGTGTGGGGGCTGTTCCCAAGCCTACTAGGGCCGCGGCCGGGCGGCCTGCCCGGCTAACCTCCGGGACTTCACAATGTGGTGCCGTTGCCGGGCCGGTGCGCCCGCGCCGCGACGCGGGAGATCACCTGGGCGATGTTGTCCGCCGTCGTGGCGCTGCCGCCGCTGACCGTCAGGGTGCGGCCGTCGGAGCGGTCGACGACGACGGCGGGGCCGCTGCTGACCAGCAGCGCCGTTGCGGTTCCGTGGCTCCTGTAGCCCCAGCCTCCGTAGTCGGCTGCCTTGACGTCCTTGGGGGTCGCGGCCTCGATGGCGGCCGCGGGCACGTCCGCGACCCTGACGAACCCGGCGGCAAACACGCGCAGGCCGGCCCGGTCCACGCGGATGCGGGCAAACAGGCACGCGGCCGCAAGCAGGGCCAGGGCAGCGAGCAGGGCAGCGAGCCAGGGCACGGCAATCGTGAGGAGCGCGGCAGGCAGCAGGGTGGCGATCCCGAGCATCACAAAGACGGAGCTGCGGGCGTGCACCCACAGGCTGACGGAATCGCGGGCCAGGTCGGGATCAAGTTCGCGGGCCAGCGCCGCTTCCATGGCCCGGTCATCCTCCGTGGACCAGCGCTCGTCGGCTTTGAACACGAAGCCCATCACCACGCCCAGCCCCAGGGCCGCGCCGCTGCCCATGGCCAGCACCGCGACATCCACTTGGGCCTGGTCCGCGCCGTCGAGGCCGAGCTGGCCCACCAGCACCGCGGCCAGCACGGTGGTGATGAAAAGGCTCACGGACAGTCCCATGCCCATCATGATCCTGCGCATGATGGCGGGGCGGGACAGCGGCACGGCCTGGACCAGGACGGCCCAGCCGGCCAGCACGATCAGCGCCGCGCCCGCCGCAATAACGGACCCGAACGGCGCGAAGTCCACGGCCACGCCCCCGGACCAGCGCACCGCCAGCGGCTCGGGCAGGTCGGAGCGGATCAGGAAAGCACACACCACAAACCCGGCGGCGAGCATCAGCGGGAAACCCACCGCAAAGCGGAGCGCCCTGACGTCCGCGGAATCTCGAAGCTTTCCCATGCCTCCAACGCTACTCCGGGGCCCCGGCGTTCGATATCTTGGTGTGA
This sequence comes from Arthrobacter sp. EPSL27, assembly GCF_001512305.1. GTDB lineage: Bacteria > Actinomycetota > Actinomycetes > Actinomycetales > Micrococcaceae > Arthrobacter. The sequence continues at coordinate 348,348 of NZ_LNUT01000005.1, read as the reverse complement.
CCTGGGCAACTTGCCAAGCAGTGCAGAAGTGAAAGAATGGCTTCACAGTATCAAGTTCCCACCCTTATCCGTCCCTGGAGGCCCCACTTTGCCCGGAATGAACCTGACGCGCGCCGAAGCACGCGAGCGCGCCCAACTGATCGACGTCGACTCCTACGAGGTCGAGCTGGACCTCACCCGCGGGGAGCGGGTCTTCGGCTCCACTACGGCCGTGAAGTTCACGGCCACACCGGGGTCCTCGACGTTCATCGACGCCGTCACCGACACCGTGCAGAGCGTGACCCTGAACGGGCGCGAGCTTGATCCCGCCGAGGTCTCCGATGGCGTCCGGATCCAGCTTCCGGAGCTGGAGGAGGTCAACGAGCTGCTGGTGGTGGCCGAGGCCCCCTACATGAACACCGGCGAGGGGCTCCACCGCTTCGTGGACCCGGTGGACCACGAGGTGTACCTCTACACCCAGTTCGAGGTTCCGGATTCCCGGCGGATGTTCGCGGTGTTTGAACAGCCCGACCTCAAGGCCACTTTCACGTTCACGGTGATTGCGCCGTCGCACTGGGACGTCATCTCCAACTCCCCCACCCCGGCGCCCGTGGAAACCATCCCCGGCACCGAAGGCGGCGCCCGCTCCGTCTGGGAATTTGCCCCCACCCCGCGGCTCTCCTCCTACGTCACTGCGCTGATCGCCGGTCCGTACCAGTCAGTCCGCAGCGAAGTGGTGTCCGCCGACGGGAAAGTCACCCCGCTGGGCGTCTTTGCCCGCAAATCACTGATGCAGTACCTGGACGCGGACAACATCTTCGAGCTCACCCGCCAGGGCTTCGAGTTCTTTGAGGCCCAGTTCGGCTGCCCGTACCCGTTCGAGAAGTACGACCAGCTGTTCGTTCCGGAGTTCAACGCCGGGGCCATGGAGAACGCCGGGGCCGTGACCATCCTGGAAGGCTACGTCTTCCGCAGCAAGGTCACCGACGCCCAGGTGGAACGCCGCGCCATCACCGTTCTGCACGAGCTGGCGCACATGTGGTTCGGGGACCTGGTCACCATGCGCTGGTGGAACGACCTCTGGCTCAACGAGTCCTTCGCCGAGTACATGTCCCACCTGGCCGCCGTGGAGAACACCAGGTTCGACCACGCCTGGACCACCTTCGCCTCGGTGGAAAAGTCCTGGGCCTACCGCCAGGACCAGCTCCCGACGACGCACCCGATCTTCGCCGAGATCAACGACCTGGAGGACGTCGAGGTCAACTTCGACGGCATCACCTACGCCAAGGGCGCCTCGGTGCTCCGCCAGCTGGTGGCCTGGGTGGGCCCGGAGCAGTTCATGGCCGGTGTCCGCGAGTACTTCAGCAAGCACGCCTGGCGCAACACCGAGCTCAGCGACCTGATGGTGGAACTGGAGAAGGCCAGCGGCCGCGACCTGGACCAGTGGGGCCGGCTATGGCTGGAGACCGCCGGCGTCAACACGCTCAAGCCCGAACTGTCCGTGGACGGGGACGGCACCATCTCCTCCTTCGCGATCCTGCAGTCCGCCACCGAGGCCCAGCCCACCCTGCGCCCGCACCGGCTCGCCGTCGGCTTCTACAACCTCAATGAAGCCGGGAAACTGGAGCGGGTCCACCGCGAGGAGCTCGACGTCGACGGCGTCCGCACCGACGTGCCGGCGCTGGCCGGACGCGCCCGGCCGCACCTGATCCTGCTCAACGACGACGACCTCGCCTACGCCAAGGTCCGGCTCGACCCGGAATCCCTGGCCACCGCCACCGCGCACCTCAAGGACTTCAGCCAGAGCCTGCCCCGCACCCTGGTGTGGGGCTCGGCCTGGGATGCGGCCCGCGACGGCGAGACGCCCGCCCGCGGCTATGTGGAACTGATCCTGGCCAACATCGCGGAGGAATCCGATTCCTCGGTGATCCTGGTCCAGCTGCGCCAGCTGGCCACCACGTTGAACTTCTACGTGGCGGCCGAACACAAGGAAGCCACCACGGTGGCAGCCGCCGACCGGCTCTGGCAGCTGGCTTCCGCCGTTCCCGCGGGCTCCGACGCGCAGCTGCAGTTCGTCAAGTCCTACGCGCTGCTGGCCCGCAGCGCCGGCCAGCTCGACACCGTGGCCGGCCTGCTGGACGGCAGCGTGACGCTGGCGGGACTCGCCGTGGATCAGGACCTGCGCTGGGAACTGCTGACTTCCCTGGTTGCCGGCGGCCGGGCCGGGCAGGAGCAGATCGACGCCGAACTCGGGCACGACAACACCGCCACCGGCCAGAACGCGGCCGCCCTGGCCAAGGCGGCGATTCCGACACCGGAGGCCAAGTCCGCCGCGTGGGAGTCGATTGTGGTCAAGGGCGAGCTGTCCAACGCCCTGCAGGGCTCGGCGGTGGCCGGCTTTACCCGGGTGCTCGATCCGTCCCTGCTGGAGCCGTACGCCGCGAAGTACTTCGACGCCGTCCCGGGCATCGTCAAGGAGCGCACACACGCGCTGGCGCAGCAGATCGTCGTCGGGCTCTACCCGGCGCAGCTGGCCACCCAGGCCACCGTGGACCGGACCGATGAGTTCCTCGCCTCGCTGCCGGAGGACAGCGCGGCTCTGCGCCGGATGATGCTGGAAAACCGCGACGGCGTGGCCCGCGCCCTGCGGGCCCGCGCCGCCGACGTCTGACCGGCAGCCACCGACCCGCAGGAACCCCGGCGCTGCTGTGCGGCGCCGGGGTTTTGCGTTCTAGGCTGGTGCCATGAGCCTCGACGAGCACCGCTATGCGCTGACAGTCCGCTGGACCGGGAACCTGGGCGAAGGGACGGCGTCGTACCGCGGCTATTCCCGCGACCACGACGTCGAGATCCCCGGCCTGCCGGTGCTCAAGGGTTCCGCGGACCCCACCTTCCACGGCGACCGGGACCGGTACAACCCGGAGCAGCTGCTGCTGGCCGCGCTGTCGCAGTGCCACATGCTGTCCTTCCTGCACGTGGCCGTGAAGCACGGCGTGGTGGTGACGGCCTACGAGGACCAGGCCGAGGCCCTGATGCGCACCAACCGGGACGGCAGCGGGCAGTTCGAATCGGCCACGCTCAAGCCCCGTGTGACCCTGGCCGCCCCGGCAGCGGAAGGCCTCCTGGAGGAACTGCACGCCGCGGCGAACAAGGTCTGCTTCATCGCCCGGAGCGTCAACTTCCCGGTGCTGCACCAGCCGACGGCGGGGGTCGAGGAGGCCGCAGGCTGACCCGAACCGGCACTGCCCCCGGCCCTAGCCGGTGGCCAGGTGCTCGGCCAGGAGGCGGCGTTCGGTGTCCGGGCTGAGACCGGCCTTGCGCTCCCGGTCCAGCCCGCGGCGCCGCTCATCGGCCAGGGTGTCCCGCAGCGTCTCCGGCCAGGGCCGGGTGCGCAATCCTGCGGCACGGGCGGCGGCGCCGCTGCGTGCTGCGAACCCCTCGTGTTTCGGCGGCAGCCACAGCGGGAACGAGTCCGGGCCAGCCCAGTAGTTTGCCCCGCGGGCTGCCAGCCAGTCCGGCGGAGCGGCCACCACCTCGGCGCCGCCGGCCAGCCGGCGGGCTTCCTCGAGGTAGGCGGCGAACGTCACCGGATCGCCGACGGCGTTCAGCGTCCCGGTGGTGCCGTTTTCGGCGGCGGCGAGGATCCAGGCCGCGAGGTCCCTGACGTCGATGACCTGGGTGGCGTCCGCCGGAATGTCGGGGACCAGGACGGGGCCGGCGCCCCGGGCGAACCGGGCCGGCCAGTACCCGTAGCGGTCGGAGCCGTCGCCCGGGCCACTGATCAGCCCTGCCCGGCAGACGTGGGCCTTATCCCCGGCGAGCTCCGCGGTCCACTGCTCGATGGTCGCTTTGGCTTCGCCGTAGGTGTCCGCACCGGGCTCCGTGCCGGCCGCAAGCGGAGCCAGCACCTCCGCGTCCTCCCCGGCCCCGGGCACGGAGTGGTCCGCGTAGACGGAACAGCTCGAGACGAAGGTCCAGTGCCGCGCGGAGCCGGCTAGTGCCTCGAGCGCCTCCCGCGCCTGGCCCGGGTCCCGCGAGACCTCGACGACGGCGTCCCACCGGCCGCCCGCGGCTGCTGAATAGGCAGCGGCACCCTGCGAGCGGTCTTCCCGCAGCCAGGTGGCGCCGTCGGGCGGGGCGGACGTGCTCCCGCGCGCGAGGCACGTGACATCGTGCCCGGCGGCCAGGGCCTGCCGCGCGATTTCTGCTGACAGGAAAGCCGTGCCGCCGAGGACCAGGATGCGCATGGGGCCACGCTACGGCGCTACTGTTGAAGGGGACCAGAGCGTTATGCGCCCGGCGAACACCGGCCGCCCCTCCGGTCCCCAAGCCCGGCGCCACCCGGCCGGCAGCAAGAACGCAGCAACGAGGAGTTCCCCCGGCGATGTCCATTCTGACCACCACTGAACCCATCACCCCGCCGGACATGTCGGCAATGTCCGAGATCAACCTGCCGGGCGTCCTGATCAGCCTGGGCGTCGGCATCGCCGTGTGGCTGGTGGCGTCCTTTGTGATCTCCGTGATCACCAAGCGCATCGCCGCAGGCTCCACCTTCTTCAAGAAGCCGTACTTCCGCTGGGCGGCCCCCGCACTCCGCGCGCTGGACCATGAACGCCGCGTGCAGCGGGCCCACACCATCGGCGCCCTGCTCCGGAGCGTGGTGGGCGTCCTCATCTCCGTCCTCACCAGCGTGTACGTGCTCAAGAGCCTGAACGTGGATGTGGCGCCCATCCTGACCAGCGTCGGTATCCTCGGCATCGCCATCGGCTTCGGCGCCCAGCAGCTCATCCGTGACTTCCTGGCCGGCATCTTCATCACCATCGAGGACCAGTACGGCATCGGGGACGTCATCGAGACCTCCGAGGTGGTGGGCACGGTGGAGGCGATGAACCTGCGGATCACCCGGGTCCGGGCCGAGGACGGCGCCATCTGGTACCTGCGCAACGGCGAGATCCTGCGTGTGGGCAACCGCTCCCAGGGCACCTACATCCCGCCGGAGACGCCGGCGGAGGACGACGCGGACACAGCGCCCCAGCAGAAGGCCGGAGAATAGGACCATGACGATTCCCAGCGCCGGAGAGCCCCGGCAGCCCAAGCAGCTGCTGCAGAACGATCCGTTCAGCAAGCCCGGCTACACGGACAACTTTTACGACGCCGTGGGCGGCCACGAGACCTTCGTGAAGCTTATCGACGTGTTCTACGACGGCGTGGCCACTGACCCGCTGCTGCGGCCGATGTATCCGGAGGAGGACCTGGGCCCGGCAAAACGCCGCTTCCTGATGTTCCTGGAGCAATACTGGGGCGGGCCCACGACATACAGCGAGGAGCGCGGACACCCCCGGCTGCGGATGCGCCACATGCCGTTCCGGGTCACCCCGGAGGCGAAGGACCGCTGGCTGTTCCACATGCGCACCGCCGTGGATGCCCTGGAACTCCCGCCGCTCTACGAGGGGACGCTCTGGGACTACATGGAGCGGGCAGCCCTGTCGATGATCAACAGCCCGTCCGACGCCTAGGGCGGACATGGAAAGACCCCGGAGGCACTTGGGGGGATGTCTCCGGGGTCTTTCTGCGTCAAGAATACCGGGCCGGGTATCCGGTGGCAAATATTTTTTTGGCTTTTTAGGAATCCGGTAGGGTCCGCGTGCGCTCAACGGCCAGCGCGGCGCGCCCGTTGCCGGCGGCGTGCACGAGGAACGCGACCACGAGGAACGCAACGAGGACCTGCGCGGTGGTCGCCAGCGCTGCCGGCCACCCGCCGTCGAGCGTGGGATCGAGGAAGTCGTACACGTACCATCCGTCCAGGGCGCCGCGCACCCAGGAGAAGACCAGAAAGGCGACGGGGTAGCTCAGCCACAGGACCGGCCGCCACCACCTGCCGCGCACGGTCCTGGTGACCAGGAGCCAGTCGAGCGCGGCGTACAGCGGAGCCAGCCGGTGGTGCGCGAGCTGCGGCCAGTACATGTCCCAGCTCCACCAGGGTTCGTCCGGCGGGGCCACCAGCACCGCGTAGATGATCCCGGTCATCACCAGGTAAAAGACCAGCGCGCCGAACAGGTGGTCCCACCACTCCGGCAACCGTGCCCGCCGCCGGCCAGCCGAGGCGATCAGCACGAGCCCGAGGACGAGGTTGGACTGGACCGTGAACTCCGAATAGAGCTGGAAGATGTCCACATCACTGCCGGGGAGCGTTGCGTCGTAGGTTTTTTGGGCGAGGGCGACGAGCACGAGGATGCCCACCCCGAGGCGGAGCAACCGGATCCAGCTGCGGTCCGGGTGCAGCGATTCGTTGAAGCCAAGGTGGCGGTCAACGGGCGGATCCAGCACCGACATGCCGTTCATGGGCCCAGTTTGCAGGCCCGTCAAGAGTGCTTGGGGCGTGCATCCTCCGGCGCCGCAGCCGCGGACGGCGCGCCTGCTGAGGTTTCTTTAGAGTCCTGAACCGGTGCGGGCCAGGACGTGGCCCCGGGCGCCGCTGAGCCGGAACCAGCGTCCCGCGCGGAAGAGCTGCTGCTCGCCGTCGGCCAGGAAGCCGAGGGTGAGGGCCGCGAAGGCGGCGCCCAGCGGCAGCCCGGCGGCGCCGGGCAGTTCCCTGCCCCAGACCGTGGCGCGGGCGTTGTTGACGATCAAGGCGCCGGGTTTGTCCGGGATGATGGCCGCGATCTCGGTGATGCCGGCCTCGGCGGACTGGCGCAGCGCGGAATCCTGCAGCGTGCCCGCGGGTTCCCAGCCGGTGCGGGGTGCCCCGACGCCGGCCCATGACTCGGTGACGGTGACCGGCGGCAGCGGCAGCCCGACGTCGTTCTCCCCCGCCCGGGCCAGCCGGTCCAGCACTGCGGAGATTGGGACGGTGACATCCGTGTCGGCCGGCTGCGCCAGGGCCATGGTCCGCAGCCCGAGGATAGTGGGCGTCGACTCCCCCAGCAGCCGCGGCCGCAGCACGCAGACGTAAGCGGCAAGCACCTGGCCCGAGGCCTGGAGCCGCATGGCGCCGTCGTCGATCGATTTGGCGCGGGTGGCGAAGGTGCGCAGATCGGCGAGGTCGCGGGGATCGGTGAACTGCAGGGACTGGGTGAGGACGTCAGACACAATATTGACTCTACCGGCTGTGCCTCCTTGGGACGGCGCCGACGTGGCGTCTAGAGTCGAACCATGACTGAAGCCGAAGCCGGATTGCAGGGGCCGCCGACCCAGGACCCCACCTCCTCACTCCTCCAACTGCTGAACCTCGGAGCCTTGGAGGGTGCCCGGACGGATGAGGACATTTTTATGGGCCCCTCGCAGCAGCAGCCCCGGCACCGCGTGTTCGGCGGCCAGGTGCTGGCGCAGTCGCTGATGGCCGGGAGCCGGACTGTTTCCGAAGGCCGGAGCGTGCATTCGATGCACGGCTACTTCCTGCGGCCGGGCGACGCCAACCAGCCCATCACGTTCGGCGTCCAGCGGCTCCGGGACGGCCGCTCGTTCTCGGCACGGCGCGTTCACGCCTACCAGGACGGCATGCCCATCCTGTCCATGATCGCTTCGTTCCAGGACGAGGACGAGGGAATCGAGCACCAGTCCGAGATGCCGGCCGGCATTCCAGCGCCGGAGTCGCTGCCCAGTACGGCGGACCTGCTGGGCAAGTACGACCACCCTGTGGCACGGCACTGGGCCTACGAGCGGCCGTTCGACATCCGGCACGTCGACCCGGCCCTGTACGTCTCGGCCAAGGGCGACAAGGAACCCCGCAATGCGGTCTGGATGAAGACCTTCGGCCCCATGCCGGACGATGCTGACCTGCACCGCGCGGCCCTGGCCTACGCCAGCGACTACACCCTGCTGGAGTCCATCCTCCGCAAGCACGGGATGAGCTGGATCACCCCGGGGATGTCGGTGGCCAGCCTGGACCATGCCATGTGGTGGCACCGCCCGGTCCGCGTGGACGAGTGGCTGCTCTACGTGCAGGAGTCCCCCAGTGCCCAGGGCGCCCGCGGCCTGGCCACCGGCCGGATCTTCAGCCGCGACGGCCGGCATGTGGCCACCGTGGCGCAGGAAGGCATGATCCGGGTTCCCACGGACTTCAAGAACAAGGTCAAGGGCGCCGTCCAGTCCAAGGTGCTGCAGCACCAGATGCGAAAAGCCGACCGCGGCTGATCCAAGGCAAACAAAACGCCGGCTCCCCTGTCAGGGAGCCGGCGTCCTGTTATGGCGCTTTTATGTCCGCGGACTAGTCGCGGGTGAGGCGACGGTGGGTCACGCGGTGGGGCTTGGCCGCGTCCGGGCCCAGCCGCTCAACCTTGTTCTCCTCGTAGGATTCGAAGTTGCCCTCGAACCAGTACCACTTCGAGGGGTTCTCCTCGTCGCCTTCGTAGGCGAGGATGTGGGTGGCCACCCGGTCCAGGAACCAGCGGTCGTGCGAGACCACAACGGCGCAGCCCGGGAATTCGAGCAGGGCGTTTTCGAGACTGCTGAGGGTTTCGACGTCGAGGTCGTTGGTGGGCTCATCGAGGAGCAGCAGGTTGCCGCCCTGCTTGAGGGTCAGGGCCAGGTTCAGGCGGTTGCGCTCACCGCCGGAGAGCACACCGGCCTTCTTCTGCTGGTCCGGTCCCTTGAAGCCGAAAGCGGCGACGTAGGCGCGGGACGGCATTTCCACCTGGCCGACCTGGATGTAGTCAAGGCCGTCGGAGACGACCTCCCACAGGGTCTTGTTCGGGTCGATGCCGCCGCGGCTCTGGTCCGCGTAGGAGATCTTGACCGAGTCGCCGATCTTCAGCTCGCCGCCGTCGAGGGGCTCGAGCCCCACGATGGTCTTGAACAGGGTGGTCTTGCCGACGCCGTTGGGGCCGATGACGCCGACTATGCCGTTGCGCGGCAGGCTGAAGGAGAGCCCGTCGATCAGGGTGCGGTCCTCGAAGCCCTTCTGCAGGCCCTTCGCCTCCAGGACGAGGCCGCCCAGGCGCGGTCCCGGCGGGATCTGGATCTCTTCGAAGTCCAGCTTGCGGGTCCGGTCAGCCTCGGCAGCCATCTCCTCGTAGCGGGCCAGGCGGGCCTTGGACTTGGTCTGGCGGCCCTTGGCGTTGGAGCGGACCCACTCGAGTTCCTCCGAGAGCCGCTTGGCCTGCTTGGCGTCCTTCTTGCCCTGGACTTCCAGGCGGGCGCGCTTCTTCTCCAGGTACGTGGAGTAGTTGCCTTCGTACGGGTACAGGTGGCCGCGGTCCACTTCGGCGATCCACTCGGCCACGTGGTCGAGGAAGTACCGGTCGTGGGTGACGGCGAGCACGGCGCCGGGGTAGCTGGAGAGGTGCTGTTCGAGCCAGAGCACACTCTCGGCGTCGAGGTGGTTGGTGGGCTCGTCGAGGAGCAGCAGGTCGGGCTTCTGCAGGAGCAGCTTGCAGAGCGCGACGCGGCGCCGCTCACCACCGGAGAGCAGGGTGACGTCGGCTTCCGGCGGCGGGCAGCGGAGGGCGTCCATGGCCTGCTCGAGCTGGGAGTCGAGATCCCAGGCATCGGCGGCGTCGATCGCTTCCTGCAGCTGGCCCATCTCCTCGAGGAGGGCGTCGTAGTCGGCGTCCGGGTTGGCCATCTCCTCGGAGATTTCGTTGAACCGCTGGATCTTGCCGAAGATCTCGCCAACACCTTCCTGGACGTTGCCCAGGACGGTCTTTTCCTCGTTCAGCGGCGGCTCCTGCAGGAGGATGCCCACCGTGTAGCCGGGGCTCAGCCGGGCCTCACCGTTAGAGGGCGTGTCCAGCCCTGCCATGATCTTAAGAATGGTGGACTTACCTGCACCATTCGGGCCGACGACGCCGATCTTGGCCCCCGGGAAGAAGGACATGCTCACGTCGTCGAGGATAAGTTTTTCGCCAACGGCCTTGCGCGCCTTGGTCATTGTGTAGATAAATTCCGCCATGCCTACAAATCTAGTGGTTCAACCGGGATAACTCACATCCAAGCGGCTCCGGTGTCCGCCCGTTGCGGGGCAGGATGCGGCCGGCCACGCCAGCTGGCCGCCACGCCGGCCGTGGCGCCGGACCGGACGGTTGGCGCCACGGACCCCCGGCCATGGGTGCCTCTTCAGGCGGCGGTCCCTTTCAGCTCGCCCGTCTCCTCGTCGAGTTCCTCCACGTCGCCGGTGGCGTCATTGACAAAGACCGTGCGGGATTCAGACTGGTGCTCGTCGTCGTCCGGCCCGTCGTAGGGGTAGCCGTCCTCCGGGCTGCCCTCCCGGCCGCCGTCCATGGAACCTTCCGGCGGCCCGGCTGCAGCGGAAGCGTCCGTCGGACCGTTGGCTGCCGCGCGGATGAAGTTGGCGGAGCCCCACATCAGGTCGTGGCCGACGGACTCGGCATCGATCTCCGCGACGTGGTGTTCCCGGCCGTCCTTTTCCCAGCTTCGCATCTTGAGGCGTCCCACAACGATGAGCCGCTGGCCCTTCTTGATGCTGCAGCCCATGTTTCCGGCCAGTTGCCGGTAGCCCTGGACCGTGAACCAGTTGATGGGCAAGTCGACCCATGTGTTGGTTGAGCGGTCGAAGCGCTGGCCCGTGGAACCCAGCCGGAACCACGCCGTTGCCACCCCGCCCGGAGTGGTGGAACTCTTGACGTCCGTGGCAACGAAGCCCCGGACCGTGATGCTGTCCCTCATTCTTATGTCCTGTCTCGAAGTGTGGTGCCCTAGCAGGCTCCTTCAGCTTCGCGCCGGACGGGGTTCTCCGCGAGAGCGCCGGTGCGCCATGTGGAAAACCTTCCCTGAGTCACGGGACCGGACCGCGCCCGCCGCGGCTGCGGGACGGCGCGGTGTACCTGAGCGCGGACGGCCTCCGGGCACGGTAAGCTTTTTGAGGCGTCCGCCGGCAACAGCCGGGCGGGTCCCGCCCCAGTAGCTCAGGGGATAGAGCAGCGGCCTTCTAATCCGCCGGTCGGGGGTTCGATTCCCTCCTGGGGCACACCGAAAAGCGGCTCTGACCTACGGAAACGCAGATCAGAGCCGCTTTTAATTTCCAACGGGAAGCAGCTAATCCACCGCTTACCCACAGCTTTGATCAGCGGCGGCGAGTGTTGCGCTTCTTAATAACGACCTTCATGGTCCTGGAAGAGACCTCCTTGGCAACAACATGCGAGCCCGCGGCGCTACTGAATCCCACCGCGTCACTGATCGCCTTCGCTTCTGCGCCGAGGCCGGCGACCCACAAGGATCCGACGAGCCAGACAATGAAGACAAAGATGTACGTACCATCCGCGATTACCTTGGCGTCGAAAACACTCGCGACGGTCTCCCTGAGGGAAAAATCCTGGATCTCTTCGGAGTAGCCAACAACCCCATCGACTGCCGCATGCGCGGCATCGACAAAGTCGGGCGCAAACTCGCCGGCCGCAACCATCTCTCCGAAATGCGCCAGCACGGATAGATCTGGGAGCTGAGCGGCGAGATCGATTGCAGAAAAAGTTGCTGCAATCGAAGTTAGAGCAGGGACAGTCACCTGGCGGAAGACGTCCATTGTCGGCGCGATAGTCATTGCTATCTGCTTCTGCAACTCCTGCAGGCCGAAAGCTGCCTGCAACTGGAGGTTCATGGACTGAACAAAAGGCTCAAGAACCGCGTGCAGATGAGTGTTTGTCGACTTGGTTATCGGCTCGAACGCGGCCTTAATTTCCGCCCCGATCATTTCTTGGGTGCGAAAGATTGCAGGATCGACGGCGGGCATGGCCTTGGAAAAGGCCTCCAGAGCTGAATGGACGCCCGCGAAGGCCGCAAGGTTGGGCTTGGCGGTCATTTAGTCTCCTGTTGGTGCGCCGAAGGCCTGCAGTAGTACTGTCATGTCTGGCGCCTCGTGAGTTTTCTGGACGTAGTGCCGGCTGGTGATCTGCTCGCTGGAGTGGCGCAGCTGGGCAGACGGGAGTGGCGCAGCTGGGCAGACGCTGACGCCATCCCCTCAGCCTTAGCCAGGAGCGTCTGATCGGCGTTGCGGAAGTCACGCTGGCGGGTTTGGAACCCGTGGCATGTGCAGCGCGAGTGGCCCCATGAGACGAGTTGTGTCGGGTGGGACGGGCGACCCCACGTATTTGGCTGCTCCCATGAGGTGAAGGGGCTCGATGACCAGGTCAACCTCATCTTCTGTCAAAGGTTGTTCGGGTAAACGAAACGGGCGACCCGCAACTGCCGGAAATAGGCGTCCAGGGACGAACTGGCGACTTGACGTCATCATGAGTCGAACTGAGGACGTGGACCACTTCGACCCTGTAGATAGGCCGCACTGGATGAGCAGATGACCGAGCTTTAGCGAGATGACATTTGCGGGCTCCCGCTCGGAAGATTCGAGGGGGCCTCGGGGACGCCCCGTTCTGATCAGGGTAGTGCTCGCGGATAATGCGCCGTCGTGTTCGTCGCACCAGGCGATCTGGGTTGAGCGATGGTGCGTCTCTGTACGTTGGGCGTAATAGCGGCGGAAGACGTTGTCGGCAAAAGTCATGGAGGACTTCCGGTCTGCGTAGCTTCGGACCAGAGCTACTTTCGTGACCCACTGGATCAACGAATCAACTTCCGTGGATGACAACGTTCGCCTAACTCCGTTGGCCAGGTCAAAAACTAAGGGTTTCATGGCCTCATCCATGAGGCGCATCCATCCGTTGTTGCAAGGGGCGCACACGTTGGGAACCTTCATGTCGAAGGGAGTTATGTGTTTGCGCGGCGGGCGATCTGTGATGCCTTGGGCGGTGCTGACTCGGAGGCCTGTACCCGACTCTTTTGGGAAATGCTTCTTCCAATGCTGCGGAAGAACGTGCTCGTCGCTGGTCGGTGCAGTCACACTACCGCAGAATACGCACGGGATTTTCTGGCCCATAGTCCCCCCCCCCTGAATGGCTCGCTTCGAACCGCTCCATCTTAGGGGTAAGTAAGACCGGTTGAGTTACCCAAGCTGGAAGCCCAGAGACAGACCTTGAACTACTGTCTCTGGGCTTCCCTATGCGAATTCCGGGCGTCGGCACCGTCTTGGAGCCGCTGCAGCTCCGCCGGCGCCTGGTACACCTCGCGCAGGATGTAATCCATGAAGGTCAGGACCCCTTTCGCGTCAGCAGCGTCCACTTCAACCGTGAAGTCACCGTGAGCCATATCATTCCCAAACGTGCGGATGGTGTGAGCAGTCTTTTTGGCGAACTCGGTGATCAAGCCCTTGCTGTGCATCGCATCTATCTTCTTGAAGAGACTTCCCGAGTCGATTCCATTGTCCTTAGCGACTGCCTCTATCACGGACCGGGCCATTAGAATCGCGGACATGTGCGCGGACACGCTCATGCACATGTGGGCCTCCGATGCTGGCCGTTCTACGTGCTCCGGTACGTCTGGGTAGTCCTGACCTTGGACAAACTGTGGGTGCCAGTAGTCCGGTTCCTTTGAGTGCCAGAATGCAGACATCGCACCCTCATTGCTGGTATGCATCGGAAGGCTATATACCTGAGACCCTCCGATATTAAGTCCATGGCAGTTGTCGCAGCGGAATGGGTTCTCGATGATGTAGGGGCCGGAAGAGCCCAGTTCCGCTGTGATGGCGGGCCCGATGCTAGTCATGTGGCTGAACTTTCCACACCGTCCGCAAGTTGTCGCAGCCATGGCGGCCTCCCCAAAGTCGTGATATCGCGAACCCTAGCCTAGCTGCCCGATGGGTAAGCGGTGGATCTACTGCGTGGCCAGCCTTGGACCGACCTAGCGGCATGGCAGGGATACCCATGCGCCTCAGATCAGCATGATCTCAGGCGGGCTGAGCGACGGCCATTTCATAGACCGTTCGCGCAAAGGTGTACACACTGTGGACGCCCTTTTGCGGATAGCTTGTCACTCGCCGGGCGTCGGCCCCGCAACACGGGGCGTGTGGCACGTCTACTTGTTAGTCCGGCGTCGTCGTCCAATCGACAAGCTACCCCTCTCCGGGATCCGAACTTCCGCTCCCCAGAAGCGCCGAAGTAGCCCATCCCAGTTTCTCCGTAGCTTGAGGGATAGAGCCTTCCGCCGCATCGGAGAACAGATGAATAGCTTTAAAGTAGACGCAAGCGAATTGACCGCCTTCGCTGACAGCCTAGAACCCAAAACAGAAGTCGCGGTCATCCTGATCAGGGGCGCGGTGCGGAAAACTACCGCCGACACTGCAGCTGATGCGAAGGCCAATGCCCCCGCAGACACGGCATTCCTTCGGAGTAGCATCCAGACATCCTCTGCCGAGTCCAATGCCCAGGTAGCGCAGGGCGTTGTGCAAGCCCGGTCGAGCTAGTCGAAGTTCGTGGAGTTCGGGACGATCAGGTCCGCCCCGCAGCCGGTCCTCGGGCCGGCTGGAGACGAACACGAGCCAATACTTCGTGACGCCGTTGGTCACGTTCTTCAGAAATTTGGGGAGGGGCTGTGAGCGACAAGGTCCTAACTCCCAGGCTGCAGGCCGAGGTATCTCAGTTCGTGCAGCGCATGAACAACGCCGCGCGGAAGACCAAGGAGACTGCCAAGGCCGCCGAAGACGCGGGTAAGACCGATTGACTACTATTAGGCGACCCAGGCAAATCTTTGAATCCCACCGTTCACCCACCGGAAACGCCGAAAAATAGTGATATGCGACTAAAATCGCCCGGCCTGCCTAGCGCCTAATTTCCCCGGAATCACGCGGCCGGTGATGGACAGTGCAAAACCGCCAAAAGCGCCATCCGCTAATCCGCCGATCGGGGGTTCGATTCCCTCCTTGGGCACCCATACACGGCCCCGGCCTGCCGAAACATTCTGCAGGCCGGGCCCGCAGTCCACCGGGCTCCGGCCCAGCGCCGCAACATCCACTTCTCCCGCCCGTTAAAGCCGTCGCATACGGCCCGGCCGATGGGCTCCCGGACATAAGCCGTCAGCACGCTTAGTATTGAGCAGACAGGCAGGGCCCGAGGTATGGCCGCTGCCCGCAACCGAAAGGTACGGCCGCCATGACGCAGACACCCCGCGAATTTGATCCCAGCAACGTCCCGCCCACCCAGCCGGGCACCTTTGACGCCACGGCTGCCGGGCAAGACGCCGAAGCCACGTCCCCCGCGGCCGGCACCGGCATGGTGCCCGGAACACCGGCCGCCGCACCGGCAGACGGGAGGGGCGTGGATGCCGGGGCCGAGGCTCCCGAAACAACCGCACCGGCCCCGGAACGCCAGGTCACCCGCGCCGGCATGGTCTGGGCAGCGGTTGCGAGCGCCTTGGTGGTGCTGATCCTGCTCATCGCGTTCATCCTGCAGAACCAGGAGTACGTCCAGGTGAAGTTCTTTGGCCTCCAGGGATCGGTGCCGCTGGGCATCGCACTGCTCATCGCTGCGGTGGGCGGCGGCGTACTGGTCGCCATCGCCGGAGCCGCGCGCATCATCCAGCTCCGCGTCGCCGCACGCCGCAGCCGCGCCACCCGCTAGTCCGGCCCGGGCGTCCGGCCCGGACGTCCGGTCCCAGGGCGTCCGGCTCCTAGGGCAGGGTCAGGATGACGGGCCCCTCTTTCGTGATGGCCACGGTGTGCTCGCTGTGGGCGGCCCGGCGGCCATTGGCTGAGCGGAGGGTCCATTCGTCGTCGTCATGGAAGTAGTCGTCCTTGCCGCCCAGGATCAGCATCGGCTCGATCGCGATAACCAGGCCTTCGGTCAGCTTGATGCCGCGGCCGGGCCGGCCGTCGTTGGGGACGTGCGGGTCGGCGTGCATGGTCTTGCCGATCCCGTGGCCGCCGTGGTCTGCCAGCAGCCCGTAACCGGCACGGCGCGACGCCCCGCCGATCGCGTAGGCCAGGTCCCCCATCTTGTTGCCGATCCGTGCCGCCTCGATGCCGCGGGCCAGGGCGGCCTCGGTGGCGTCGATCAGGGCTTGGTCCACCGGATCAGCCGTTCCCACGATGAAGCTGATGGCAGCGTCCCCGCACCAGCCGTCAAGGAATGCGCCGCAGTCCACGCTGAGCAGGTCGCCGTCCTGGAGCCGGTAGCCGCCCGGGATGCCATGCACCACCGCGTCGTTGACGGAGGTGCAGATCACCCCGGGAAACGGGACGGACGCCCACCGCGGCTTGTAGTTGAGGAAGGCCGGCGTTGCTCCGGCGGCGGCGATGGTGGCCGCGGCCAGTTCGTCGAGTTCCTTCAGGGAAACCCCGACGGCGGCAGCCTCCCGGACGCGTTGCAGCGTGGCCGCCACCACCCTGCCTGATTCGCGCATCAGGGCTATCTCGGCGGGACTTTTGATCATCGACATGCGCTCAACTTTAGGGCCAGCCGGGGTTTGGCTGAAGCCCCGCACCCGACGCTGAACCAACGTCGCGGTGCACCGCCGGCGTCGGGATGCGGCCGGGACTGGCCCTGACACTTTTCATGGGACCGTACCCAACGACCACAGTAACGAGGCCTGTCACCGACTCCGCGCCCCGCACCAACTGTGAGTTTCCCAACATACTTGACTGATCCAGCCGGATTGTGCCACGCGCGCACAACAAGGAAGGTGCAAGCGCTTACATTCTCGCCCGCCACCCCTGCGGGGCCACAGGTCGGGGGATTTGAAACCCCTCCAAAGCCGTGCCTAGTGTGTTTGCAGGCGCAGCACAGGAAACCCCCAGCCGCCTATGACAGGGGAACGAACCCCTTATCACCCACCACAAAGGCGTCCCCGCGACAGCTCTTTGTCATCGGGGAGCCGGAGTGCCGGGAAACCCTTTTCCACAGATGGCTTCGAACTCCCCGAGAAGAGCACCATGCCTCAGCACCACCCCCATCAACCCCGGAAGCTGCGGAAGCGCTCTGCTGCCGCGGCAACCCTGGCGGCCCTTGCCGTCAGCACGCTCCTAGCCGTTCCGGCCGCCCACGCCAACGAGCCGTCGGACCCGCCGGCAACCCAGCAGATGCCGGCCCCGACGCCGGGCTTCCCCCTTCCCACCGCGCACAGCCAGCAGGCCTACGATCCGGCGTCGGACTTCACCTCCAAGTGGACCCGCGCCGATGCCAAGCAGATCATGGCCCAGAGCGACCCCACGGTAGCTCCCGGCGTGAACTCCATGAGCCCGAACGTCACCATGCCGGAAATTCCCGAGGACTTCCCCACCATGAATGAGGACGTCTGGGTCTGGGACACCTGGTCCCTCACCGACGAGAACGCGAACCAGATCAGCTACAAGGGCTGGGACGTCGTGTTCTCCCTGGTCGCCGACCGCGACGCCGGCTACGGGTTCGACCAGCGCCACTGGAACGCCCGGATTGGCTACTTCTTCCGCAAGACCAACGCCGACCCGGCCACGGACAAGTGGAACTACGGCGGACACGTCTTTGCCGACGGCGCCTCTATCGGAAACACCGAATGGTCCGGTTCCACCCGCCTGATGCAGGGCAATCAGGTCAACGTCTTCTACACGGCCACCACCTTCTACGACGTGGCCGAGCGCAACGCCGGTGGCGGCGGCGTCGCCCCGGACGCAGCCATCGCCAAGGCCCTGGGCAAGATCCACGCCGACAAGAACGGCGTCACCTTCGACGGCTTCCAGCACACCAAGCTGCTGGAACCGGATGGCACGATGTACCAGACCAAGGCCCAGAACCCGGGCTTTGCCTTCCGCGACCCTTACACGTTCGAAGATCCCGCCCACCCGGGCAAGACGTACATGGTCTTCGAAGGCAACACCGGCGGAACCCGCGGTGATTACGAGTGCAAGGCCGAGGACCTCGGATACCGCCCGGGCGACGCGAACGCCGAATCCGTAGCTGAGGTCAACAGCAGCGGCGCCTACTACCAGACGGCGAACGTCGGCCTGGCCGTGGCGGACAACAAGGACCTCACAAAGTGGTCCTTCCTGCCGCCCATCCTCTCCGCCAACTGCGTCAACGACCAGACCGAGCGCCCGCAGATCTTCATCCAGAACGAAGGCGGCAAGAACAAGTACTACCTGTTCACCATCAGCCACCAGTTCACCTATGCGGCCGGTATGCGCGGCCCGGACGGTGTCTACGGCTTCGTAGGCGACGGCGTCCGTTCCGACTACCAGCCGATGAACAACAGCGGCCTGGCGCTGGCCTCACCGACCGACCTCAACCTGCCCTCCGAATCCCCGGAAGCGCCCACCCCCAACCAGAACGGCCGGCAGTTCCAGGCCTACTCGCACTATGTGCAGCCCGGCGGCCTGGTCCAGTCCTTCATCGACAACGTCAACGGGGTCAGGGGCGGATCGCTGTCCCCCACCGTCAAGATCAACTTCCGCGATGGCGTCTCCGAGGTGGACCGCAGCTTCGGCCAAAACGGCCTGGGGCCGTTCGGCTACCTGCCCACCAACGTCAAAGTTGGCGGCGAGGGCCTCTACAAGTAGTTTCCACCGCCCGCCAGGCCACCGCCTGTCGCGACGGCCTGGCAAGAGGTAACGGACGGGGGCGCCGGAATGGCGTCCCCGCCCCTTTTTGCCGGTACCGGCCCTACCCGAACGGCCATGATGTCCCACAAATGGAACCTGTCTTTACCCGCCGCCAGCCGTAGCACCTGGTTCGCCGTGGCGCTGGCTGCCAGCGCCCTGCTGGCCGCCCTGGTGGCGTTCATTCCCCAGATCCACACGCCGGACACGGCCGCGAACAGGGCTGAAAGCGCCCTGGAGAACGTTGCCTCGGCACAGTCCGCGCTCAAGGCTTCCCGAGGCACTTACGGCACATATTGGCTCTCAGGGGGCGATCGTACGCTGGAGGACGGCCAACCCATCCGGTCCGCCGGAGTGGAGGATCTCCGCAGCATCACCTGCCCCGACGGGTGGGTTGCCGCAGCCCGGACCGGCAGCGACGTCTTCCTACGATCAAGCCTCGATGATCAAACACAGCAGGCCGGGGCAGGGGAAGTCCGCCGGCCGGACTGCATCACGCCTGAAGCCGTTGATGCCATGCTCGGCGACCTCGGCAGAATCGACCGGACACCGGCCCCGGGGACATCGCCTGAGCGTCCTGCCGGCTCTTCGCAGTACCGCCCGGCGTACCACATCACGCCCGGCAAGGACTGGATGAACGACCCGCAGCGCCCCTTCTTCCTGGACGGACTCTGGCACTACTACTACCTGTACAACGCTGACTACCCTGAGGGCAACGGCACCGAGTGGTACCACCTCACCAGCACCGACCTGTTGACGTGGAAGGACGAAGGCGTTGCCATCCACAAGTACGAAAACGGGCTGGGCGACATCGAAACGGGCAGTGCGGTGGTGGACTACCAGAACACGGCCGGCTTCGGATACGGCGCCGTCATTTCGGTCCTGACGCAGCAGGACGAAGGGGTCCAGCGGCAGTCTCTTTTCCATTCAAACGACGGCGGCTACAGTTTTACCGCCTACGAGGGAAACCCCGTGATGGAGAATCCCGGGGAGGAACACTGGCGCGACCCAAAGATCGTCCGCGATGACGCAAACGGGCAATGGCTGATGATCCTGGCCGAGGGCGGCAAGCTGGGAATGTACACATCGCAGGACCTCAAGACGTGGCGGTACGCCTCGAGCGTTGAGCTGCCCGGCCTCGGCGTCCTTGAATGCCCGGACCTGTTCCAGCTGGACCTGGACGGCGACCCCGCGAAGCGGACCTGGGTCCTGGCAGCCAGCGGAAATGGAACCGAAGAAGGCAGGACAACCGGCGTCGCCTATTGGACTGGAACCTGGGACGGCCACACGTTCACGCCTGCCACTGACAAGCATCAGTGGCTGGACGCCGGCTCCGACTTCTACGCTGCGGTGACCTGGGACGATCCCCGGCTCACGGACGGGCAGCGGATGCAGTCGCGGCAGGCCCTGGGCTGGATCAACAACTGGGACTACGCCCGGAAACTCCCCACAGACGACTGGCACGGCGGGATGGACTCTATCGTGCGTGATATCCGGCTCAAGACCGTGGAAGGGAAACCGACACTCGTCTCAAGCCCGTCACAGACGTTGGCCCGCCTTGAAGGGGAAGCCTCCTCTACCGGCCCAACACCAATTACCGCGGCAGGCACTGCAGGCCTTCCCGCTGTCCAAGGCGGTGCCTACCGGCTGGACCTGACCATCGAGCGCTCCGCAACGGACGGTGGGGACGGCAACCCGGCCGAGGCGCTTCTGCAGTTGGCGAGCGAAGACTCAATCTTCGCAACCGTGGGCTACGACTTCACGGCCGGGACAGCCTTTGTCACGCGTGAACAGCCGGCGGACGGGGGTGCAGACCTTGGACCGCTGTTCGCCGAGCGACGCACCGCCCCGGTTCCGGCCGGGGACGGCAGCGTGGACCTGACCGTGTTCGTTGACCACTCGTCCCTCGAAGTCTTCATCAATGACGGGGAGAAGACGCTCACGTCACTGGTGTTCCCAAAGTCGGAAAAGCAGTCGTTCAAGCTGGTGGCCGGCGCAGGAGACCTGGCCCTTAGGACCCTGACGTATACCCCTTTGGCTTCAACGCGCTGAGCGGCATCTATCAACTGCGTCGCGTCCAAGGACGCAGTAATCCTGTTCCCCACCACTGAGTCGTCCTCCGGCCTGCGGGCGATCCGCAGGCCGGAGCCCCGCGGGAGGAGCGTGGCGCTGCCGCCAGTCAGCGAGCCCCGCCGAAGCTCAGATGACCGGGCGGGTGGTGACCGGTTCCTCGGACTTGCTGAAGAGCATCTTGGTCTTGGGGTCGAGGAAGATCAGGTAGAGGGCGAAGAGCAGCGCAATGATCGCCGCGGCGTTGCGGGCCAGGGCCAGCGCCAGGCCGAGGTCGGCGGTCTGCAGGTAGGGGAAGACTTCCAGCTGGTCCGAGATCGCGTAGACCATAAAGAACGACACGATGAAGTACAGGGCCTTGACCTGCCAGTCATCCCGGATGCCGGTCACCGCGAAGAGCGGGATGAGCCACACCACGTACCAGGACTGGATCATCGGGGCCAGGACCACGACGGCGGCGAACGCCAGCGTGAGCCTGCGGATCAGGCGGTCGTAGTCGCCGCGGAAGATCTGCCAGGCGATGATGCCCACCGCCAGGAGTTTGCCGGCGTCGTACACCCACTTGGCCAGGCCCCAGCCGTCCAGTCCGAAGGCGTTGGAGATCGAAGCCACCACCAGGCCGAGCAGCCCCACCGGGGCGTACCAGATCCAGATGCTGCCCGGGGCGGAAAGCCCGTTGATCCAGCCGAACCCGAAGCCGTTGACCATGCTCATGGCGTACAGCAGCCCCAGGCTGATGCCTGCCGTGAGGCCCCAGAACACAAACTTGCGCGGCCAGCCGGCGTCTTTGCCGGCCCACAGCAGGCCGATGAACGGCAGGAAGACGATGGTGATGGGCTTGACCGAGATGGACAGGGTCACCAGGACCAGGCCGAAGATGACCCGCCGGGTGGCGCAGTAGTAGAGCCCGGCCAGTGCCAGGCCGATCATCAGCGCGTCGTTGTGGACGCTGGCGATGAAGTTGGTGAGGAACAGCGGGTTCGCGGCGGTGAGCCACAGCGCCCGGTGCGGGTTGACGCCGTGCAGGTCCGCGAGCTTGGGCACGTAGATGATGCACAGCACCACCCCGATCAGCGCCGCCAGGCGGAACAGCATGATGCTGGCTTCCGGGTGCACGTTGGTGGACCAGACCACGAACTGCTCGATCCAGAGGAAGAGTTGGCCGTACGGAACGGGCGCCTCGGTCCACATCTTGTCGGCACCGAGCTGGAAGTAGTTCGACAGCGCGGAAATGCCGTTTTCGTAGGGGTTGAAGCCCTCCACCATCAGCCGGCCCTGCCCGATATAGGCATAGACGTCGCGGCTGAACAGGGGCACGGAGAACATCAGGGGCAGCCCCCACAGGACGACGGCCTGCAGCGTGGCTTTGCGGGCCTCCGCCCCCCAGACGCGCACGCGCTGGCCCAGCCTCAGCCAGGCGCGGACCAGCAGCATCCCGCCGACAGCCAGCAGCACAATGCACAGGGCGACGCCGACGGCCTCGGTGCGCATCCAGATGAACAGCGGCACCCGGCGGAGTTCGGAGGCCGGGGCGAGCCAGCCGACGCCGAGAGACCCGATCGCCATAAAGAGCGAGCCGACAAATCCCGCCAGCAGCGGTGAACGGGCGTTGTCCACTTCAGCAAGAGGTGCCGCCGGAGACGTGCCGGCAGCCGTCTTCCCTGCCGCAGGCACAGGCGCCGTCATCTCAGGATCGTCCAATCTGTTGTGGG
The DNA here is from genome assembly GCF_001512305.1 of Arthrobacter sp. EPSL27. Taxonomy (GTDB): domain Bacteria; phylum Actinomycetota; class Actinomycetes; order Actinomycetales; family Micrococcaceae; genus Arthrobacter. Next base: position 326,244 of record NZ_LNUT01000005.1, on the reverse strand, counting down.
GCTCGTCACCGCCCGCAGCCGGGCGTCAGAATGAGGCCCGGGGAGCGCCGCGGGAACGAAAAAATTTCGACGCCCGCGTACCCGAAATCCTAGCATCGGACCGCCCGGAGGCGACGAAACGGTAGGCTGGGCGCGTGCCTATATCTAATGAACGCATCGTCTGGATCGACTGCGAAATGACCGGCCTGGACACCACCAACGACGCCCTCATCGAGGTGGCCGCCCTGGTGACGGATTCCGAGCTTAATGTCCTCGGCGACGGCGTCGACGTCGTCATCAAGCCCGACGACGCCGCCCTGGCGCAGATGAACGATTTCGTCCGCGACATGCACACGCGCTCCGGTCTGCTGGCCGAACTACCCCACGGCAAGACCATGGCCGAGGCCCAGGCGATCGTCCTGGACTACATCAAGAAGTGGGTGCCGGACCCGAAGAAGGCACCCCTGGGCGGCAACTCCGTGGGCACCGACAGAGTGTTCCTGGTCCGTGACATGCCGGAGCTGGTGGAGCACCTGCACTACCGGGTGATCGACGTGAGCACCATCAAGGAGCTGTCCCGGCGCTGGTACGCCCGGGCCTACTTCCAGTCCCCCGCCAAGCTCGGCGGCCACCGCGCCCTTGGTGACATCCAGGATTCCATCGACGAGCTGCGCTACTACCGCGAGGCCGTCTTCGTCCCCGCCCCCGGGCCGGACAGCGCCACGGCGCAGCGGATCGCCAAGCGGGTCATGGGCGCAGCGGACCAGCCGGCACCCGCCGGGGATCCCGCTGGCGACTCTGCTGGGGACCCCGCCGCCAGCCCGGTGAAGTGACCCCGCACCTGCACCCCGGGTGTAATCTGCGCCACGTTTGAGGAAAATTTTCCCGAAAACCGCAAAAGTGGCAAAAGCATCCCCCGGAAGCAGGTAAGCTATTTGTCGTTGCCTTTTCAGCCCGCCGGTTCACCGGAGGGCATGGCGGGGCACATGGTGGGCGTAGCTCAGTTGGCAGAGCGCCTGGTTGTGGTCCAGGAGGTCGCGGGTTCAACCCCCGTCGCTCACCCTCACGAAGGACGGCAGTAATTGTCCGATCCTCTTCAAAGGCCGTACCGGTTATCCGGTGCGGCCTTTGTTGTCTCTCCAGTTGCCCGTGCCAGGAACCTTGAACGGAAGGAACCGCAATGAAGCGCAAGCTTTTTGAAGAAGACCACGAGATGTTCCGTGAGGTGGCGGCCGAGTTCAACACCCGCGAGGTGGCACCGCACTACGCCCAGTGGGACAAGGACCACATGATGTCCCGGGAGCTGTGGACGGCGGCCGGCGGTCAGGGCCTGCTGGGCCTGGCGGTCCCCGAGGAATTCGGCGGCATGGGCATGAGCGACTACCGCTTCCGCGCGGTGCTGGATGAGGAGTTCGCCAGGAGCAACCACCTCGCCGTGGGCCTGGCCTTCCACCTCCACGACGACCTGGTCCTCCCCCACCTGCTGGCTTACGGCTCGGATGACCTCAAGAGCCGCTGGCTTCCGGGCATGGTCTCCGGGGAAAAGGTCACGTCGGTGGCCTGGACCGAGCCCGGCGCCGGCTCGGACCTCCGGGGAATCCGCACCAAGGCCGTCCGCGACGGCGACGACTGGCTGATCAGCGGCCAGAAGACCTTCATCGGCAACGGCATCTCCGGCGACGCCTCCCTCGTCCTGGCCCGCACCGACGGCGGCACCGGCCGCGGCAACGCCGACTCCTTCTCCCTGTTTATGGTGCAGAAGGGGGAGGGCTACAACACCGGCAAGCAGCTGGACAAGATGGGCCTGAAGGCCTCGGACACCGCGGAGCTGTTCTTCGACAACGTCCGGGTTCCGCACGGCGACCTCGTCGGCGAAGAGGGCAAGGGTCTGCAGTACGCCGCCGAGCAGCTCCCCCAGGGCCGGCTCGCGATCGCAGTGGCGAGCTCCGCCGTCGTCCGCGCCGTCTACGAGGCCACCGTCGGCTACACGAAGGAACGCAACGCCTTTGGCGAGCGGATCATCGACTTCCAGAACAGCCGCTTCGAACTCGCGGACATCCTCACCGAGGTTGAGGTCACCGAAGCGTACGTGGACCAGGCCGTCCTGGCCTTCAACGCCGGTGAACTCGATGCCGCAGGCGCAGCCCGGGCGAAGCTGTGGGCGTCCGAGCGCGCCAAGTCCGTCACCGACCGCTGCCTGCAGCTGCACGGCGGCTACGGCTACATCCTGGAATACCCCGTGGCGCAGGCCTACCTGGCCGCCCGGCTGCTGACCATCTTCGGCGGCACCAACGAAATCATGCGCGACGTCGTCGGCCGCACCATCGCGGACTGACCAGCCTCCCGCAAAATCACAGCCCAGCACCAGAGGAACTTTCCTGACATGACCGTTCTGCCCATCACCATCTGGGGTGAGCCCGTGCTGCACCGCCGGGCCGCCGAGGTTGAAGTCTTCGACGACGAACTCCGGACCCTGATCGCCGACATGTTCGAGACCAACGACGCCGCCAACGGCGTCGGGCTCGCCGCACCCCAGGTGGGCGTGGGAAAACGCCTGTTTGTCTACAAATACGAAAACGACGACGGTGCCCCGCCCACCGGCGTCGTGGTCAACCCGGTGCTGACCCTCTCCAAGGTCTCCGGCGCGCTGCCGGATCCGGACGAGGAAGAGGAAGGCTGCCTGTCCTTCCCCGGCGGACAGTATCCGCTCAAACGCGCCGAGTGGGCCCGGGTGGAGGGCTTCGACGGTGACGGCAACCCGATCTCGTTCGAGGCGACCGGCTGGTTCGCCCGGGTGATGCAGCACGAGTATGACCACCTCGACGGCAAGCTGTACGTCAACCGCCTGATCGACCGCTACGCCCGCAAGGCCATGAAGCAGGCCAAAAAGAGCGGCTGGGGCGTGCCCGGGCTGACCTGGATGCCGGGCGTGGACCCGGACCCCTTCGGCCACTAAGCCCCGGGCTCACGCCGTCCGGTCGACGGCGGCCAGGATGGCCGCGCCCAGCTCCGCCGGCCGGGTGAACTGCGGCCAGTGACCGGTCGGAAGGTCCACGTAGTCGACGTCGCGGATGCGTCCGAGCTCCGCAACGTACGGGTGGCCGGCGTCGATCATCTCCTTGAGCATCGCTGAGGGGAACTCGCACGCGATGACGGTGGCGGGGACGTCGTAGCGGCGCTCGTCGTGCAGCCGCTGCTTGTCCTGCGCCACGCCCTTGGGCTGCGGGACGGCACGGGCCCGGAACGCGGCCCGCAGTTCCTCGTCGAGGTCGGTGAGGTCTTCGTCCTCGAAAAGCTCCCACGGCGGAAGCGGCACGTCGTCGCCGTCGTCGGGCAGTTCATCGTTGATCACGCCGCCCTCGCCGAGCGGGCCGCTGTCGACGTAGATGGCCCGGCGGACCTTGTCCGGCCGGGAATCGACGGCGCCGTGGATGATGGCGCCGCCGCCTGAATGGCCCACCAGCACTACCGGGGCCTCAAAGGCGTCGATAGTGTCCACCACAGCGTCGATGTGTGTCCGCAGCCCGATGCCGGCGCGCGGCGCGTCGACCGATTCGAGCCCGGGCAGCGTGAGCGGGTGGACCCGGTGCCCGGCCGCTACGAGCGGCGGGGTGACCTCCTCCCACGAGGCGGCGTCCAACCAGAATCCGGGTACGAGGATGATGTCCATGCCGGTACCCTACCGTCCCTGTCCGACCAAAAGGCAGGTCCGACCAAAGGGCAGGAAACTTCGGATCAGCCCTCGTCCGGCCGCTGCAGCTTGCCGGCGTGATCCGGTACGTACCGGAACAGCTCCCGCGGCGGGCGGGTGTAGTTCACGGCTTTCGGCCGTTCGGGCAGGGTCACGGGTTCGGTCCGCACTTCGGTGTAGTCAATGCTGGAGAGCAGGTGGGCGATCATGTTGATCCGGGCCCGGCGCTTGTCCTCCGCCTCCACCACGTACCAGGGCGATTCGGCGGTGTCCGTCTGCATGAACATGTCGTCCTTCGCACGCGAGTAGTCCTCCCAGCGGAGAATCGCTTCCCGGTCCATCGGGGAGAGCTTCCACTGCCGCAGTGGATCGTCCAGCCGGGACTTGAACCGGCGTTCCTGCTCCGCATGGCTGATCGAGAACCAGTACTTGAACAGCAGGATGCCGTCCTGGATCAGCAGCCGCTCAAAGACCGGGCACTGGGCCATAAAGCGTTTGTGTTCGGCCGGGGTGCAGAACCCCATGACATGCTCGACGCCGGCCCGGTTGTACCAGGAGCGGTCCATCAGCACGATTTCTCCCGCGGCGGGAAGATGCGCCACATAGCGCTGGAAGTACCACTCCCCCCGCTGCCGCTCCGTGGGGGCCGGCAGTGCCACAATGCGGGCAACCCTCGGATTCAGATATTCGGTGACCCGCTTGATGGCGCTGCCCTTCCCGGCGGCGTCGCGGCCCTCGAAGATCACCAGCACCCGGGCGCCCGTGCTGCGGACCCATTCCTGCAGCGCCACCAGCTCGGACTGGAGCCGGACCAGCTCGGCCTCGTAGACAGCGAGGCCCAGCCGCCCGGGGCGATCCGGGTCCCCCTTGGCCCCCTTCCGGCCCGAGGGTTTCTTGCCGGAGCTGCCTCTGGCGGAGCTGGCTCTGCCGGTGCCGGCCTTTGGATGTGCCATGGTTACCGTCCCGTCCCTGCGGTATGGCGGACTGTTCCTGCCGCACTAGCTGCCGCTCTTGCCCGCCGCGCCCATTCTCGCCGAGCGGCCCGCGGCCCACAAGGGGACGTCCGCCCGGGACAACGGCAACCCGGGTGCCTATGCTGGGGCCATGGAAGCCCCCGGCCGGACAGCGATGCAGCCCATCCTCACGCTCACGGTGAACCCCGCCCTGGACGTCAGCACCGCGACGGAAGAGGTCATCAGCGGCCACAAGCTGCGCTGCCACACCAGCCGGCTGGATCCGGGCGGCGGCGGCATCAACGTGTCCCGGGTGGTGCAGCGCCTGGGCGGGCGGACCCTGGCTGTCTACACTGCCGGCGGACCCACCGGCGAGGCGTACCGCCGGCTGATTGAAGCCGAGCGCGTCCCCACCCTCGCGGTGCCGATCCAAGGCAGCACCCGCGAGGACTTCACCGTCGATGAGACGACGACGGGCCGGCAGTTCCGCTTTGTGCTGCAGGGCCCCGAACTGAGTGAGCCCGAGTGGCGCCTGTGCCTGGCGCTGGTGGCGGATTCGATCCCGGTCGGTGGGTACGTGGTGGCCAGCGGAAGCCTTCCGCCCGGCGTTCCGGACGACTTCTACGCCCGTGTGGCCCGGCTCTCACGCCTGCATGGTGCGCGCTGCATCGTGGACGCCTCCGGCCCGGCGCTGTCCGAAGCCCTCGCCGAGGGGGTGTTCCTGGTGAAGCCGAGCCGGCGCGAGCTGGGGCTGCACTTCGGCGCACCTCTGGACAGCCCCGGGAGCCAGGTGGAGGCGGCCAGGGCACTGGTGGCGCACGGCTCCGCGGAGCACGTTGCCCTGACCCTGGGCGGAGGTGGTGCCGTGCTCGCCTCGGCGTCGGGCGTTCTCCGGATGGCTGTGCCCCAGGTGACGGTCCGCAGCACCGTTGGGGCCGGCGACAGTTTCCTGGCCGCGTTCGTGCTGCGCCTGGCGCAGGGCCGCACCCTCGAGGAGGCGCTCCGGGCCGCCGTCGCCGCCGGAAGCGCCACTGTGACCACGACGGCCACCGAACTCTGCCACCGCGAGGACGTGGAACGGCTGGAGGCCGGGCTCGCCGCGCAGTCCCGGAACGAACGCACCTGACCTACCGCGCCGCAGCCCCCACCGTCTGCTGTCCGGGGCAGGACCCCAGGATGCGCTTCATGGCGTCCCTCTCGGCCGGCGTGACCCACAAGCCGTAGGCCGCCTTGACGGAGATCTGCCGGGCGACGTAGTGGCAGCGGAAGTTCTTGTTCGGCGGCAGCCAGGTGGCGGCGTCGGACGCACCCTTGTCCTGGTTCGCGTCGCCGTCGACGGCGATCAGGTTCAGCGGGTCGTTCGCCAGGTGCTGGCGCTGCACAGGTGTCAGCTGCTGGGCCCCCTTTTGCCAGGCATCCCCCAGCGCCACGACGTGGTCGATCTGCACCGCCGCGCTGCTCTCGGCACCCCGGCGGAACGATGCCTCATGGCCGGTGCAGGGTTCCCGGAACGATCCCGCGGCCACCAGGCAGCGGGACCCCGTTGTGAACGTGGTGTCCGCCAGGTCGCGGCGGAGGATGTCGTTGCGCGTGTCGCAGCCGTTGCGGTCCACGTCCAGCCACGCCTGGCCGAAGGCGCTGCGATCGTAGTTGTCCCGGCCGGCACGGCCTTTGACCGGGAGCGCGTCCAGCAGCGCCGTTGCGGGCCCGGATGGGACCGGCCGCACGGAGAGGACCGCGTCCATCCAGCCGGGCGCAAGCACGGGAGCCTCGCTGGGGCCGTCTGCCGGCGGGCCGACGGCGTCGAACTGGCCTGCGGTGAAGAACCAGCCGAGCCCCGCAACAACGGCGAGGGCAGCGGCAGCCAGCAGCGCCCACGCCTGGCGGGACCGCCGTCGTTCCTTCCGGAACTCCGCCCACGTCAGCGACATGCCAGTTCCGGGACGGAGTCAAAACTCTCCACCCCTGAAGCCTAGGCCGCTCCCCCGGTGCAGCCGGGGTTCTCCACAGTGTGGAGGACGAGTGCGCCTCAGTTCTCTTTCGTGACGCGCACCAGGTCCTCGTTGGCGAGGGCCATCAGCGATTCGAGTTGCTGGACCCGCGACTCGTCGACCTCACCGGCCGCATGTTTGGCGCGGGCGTCGTCGAGCAGCCGTTTGGCTTCCTTGACGTTGTGCCGCGCGACGTCCAGCGCGTGTTCCAGGGTGGTTTCGTGCTCCACTGCCGGGTTCTGTTCCATTGCACCATTGTGGTGCGCTTTCCCGGCCGATTCCAGAGGTATCGGCCGGGAAAGACAGAACAGAACAGCTTTCAGGGCCGGAGTATTAGGCCGTGACCTCGACGGGGAGGCCGGCAGCTTCCAGGGTGGCGGCTGCGTCCTTGGCGGGGAACGACGGCGGGTTCACGCCGGCCATTTCCTCCATCACGCGGACCACCTGGCAGCTGTAGCCGAACTCGTTGTCGTACCAGACGTAGAGGATGACGTTCTTGTCGTTGGAGATGGTGGCGAGGCCGTCGACAATGCCGGCGCGGCGTGAGCCGACGAAGTCGGTGGAGACCACCTCGGGCGAATCGATGTAGTCGATCTGCTTGCGGAGGTCCGAGTGCAGCGACATTTCCCGCAGGTAGTCGTTGACCTCGTCCTTGGTGGTGCCGTTTTCCAGGCTCAGGTTCAGGATGGCCAGCGACACGTCCGGGGTGGGGACCCGGATGGAGCTTCCGGACAGCTTGCCCAGGAGCTCCGGCAGGGCCTTGGCCACCGCGGTGGCGGCGCCGGTCTCGGTGATGACCATGTTCAGCGCCGCGGAGCGGCCGCGGCGGTCGCCCTTGTGGAAGTTGTCGATGAGGTTCTGGTCGTTCGTGAAGGAGTGCACGGTCTCCACGTGGCCATGGACCACGCCGTAGCGGTCGTTGATGGCCTTCAGGACCGGGGTGATGGCGTTGGTGGTGCAGGAGGCGGCCGAGACGATGGTGTCCGAATCGGTGATCGCGGTGTGGTTGATGCCGTGCACGATGTTCTTCAGCTCGCCCTTGCCCGGAGCGGTGAGCAGCACGCGGGCAACGCCCTTGCTCTGGAGGTGCTGGGACAGGCCCTTGGCGTCGCGCCAGCGTCCCGTGTTGTCAACAACCAGGGCGTCGTGGATGCCGTAGGCGGTGTAGTCCACGGTCGCGGGGTTGTCCGAGTAGATGACCTGGATCTGGACGCCGTTGGCGGTGATGGTGTCGTTCTCGGTGTCCACCTTGATGGTGCCTTCGAAGGAACCGTGGACCGAGTCGCGGCGCAGGAGGCTTGCGCGCTTGGCGAGGTCGTTGTCCGATCCGCGGCGGACCACGATGGCGCGCAGCCGCAGGCCGTGCCCGCCGCCGGCCTTTTCGATCAGGAGGCGGGCCAGAAGTCGGCCGATGCGGCCGAAGCCATAGAGGACGACGTCGGTGCTGGTGCGGTCGTCGCCGCCGCGCTTGCCAACAACCTCGGCGAGTTCCTTCCGGAGGAACTCATCCAGGCTGGCGCCGTCGCCTTCGACCCGGTACTTCTCGGCGAGGCGGGCGATGTCGATCGCCGCGGCGCCGAGGTCCAGCTTGGTCAGGGCGTCCAGCAGAGGAGCGGTCTCCTCGAGGCGCAGTTCTTCCTTGCTCATCCGGCGGGCGAAGCGGTGCGCCTTGAGGATGTTCATGGTGGACTTGTTGATCAGGCTGCGGCCATGGATGGACGTCACCACGTTGTTCTCACGGTACAGCCGGCCGATCACCGGGATCATGGCCTCGGCGAGCGCCTCCCGGCCCATCCACGTATCAAGACAAGAATCTGACGTCTGGCTCACAGAAATACCTTCCTAGAAATCCACCACATACGCCCTCGTATGCGGAAGTCGGCTGCCGGAGGTTATCCGGCACCTCGGCGCCGGGGATTCGGTCCACCCCGGGGCGCCTGTGACGAGCAAAGAAAAACCGCCGGCTGCGAACGCAGACCCGGCGGCAGAACTTCTACGTTCACCACCCATTCTACGGGCGGACCGGCCGGGCCCGTGCCCAGCGGTGGGTGAAATGACTCACACCGGATCCTGCCCCGCTAGGCTGGGGCGATGGTCAAGATGGGGTTCCTGGTACTTGCCGTGGTGCTGTGCACCGGCTGCGCGGCCACGGGCGCGGGCACGCCGGCGGGGTCACCGTCTCCGGTGCCGCCGCCGGCGTCAGGTCCCGGACCCGGCATCCCGACGGCGGTCGGGTTCACCCTGGTGGCGCACCGCGGCGGTGCACTGGTCTACCCGGAGTCCTCGGCGGAAGCCTTCGAGGCCGTGAGCAAGACGGAGTTCCCCATCGAGACGGACCTGCGGCAGCTCCGGGACGGGACCCTTGTCCCCCTGCACGACGACGCCGCCGAACGGACCATGACGGGAGTCACCGGACGTCCCGGTGACATTACGCCGGCCCAGTGGGCTGCGGCCCGCATCAAGCACCCGTCGGGCGGCGCCGAGGGCACGCCCACCACGTGGGAGGAAATGCTGGACCTGTACGGGGGCCGGAACGTCCTGGTCCCCGAGGTGAAGGATCCCGCCATCGACCTGGCTGCCTTTGCGCAGTCCATCCTGCGGCGCGGCATCCAGGAGAAGGTGGTGGTGCAGACCTTCAGCTTCCCCGCAGCCCAGGCCCTGGCCGGGCACGGCCTGCAGGTGCTGTACCTCGTTCGGAACGGCGACGAGCCCGATCCGGCGTCGATCACCGCGGCGGGGATCGGGCATGTGGGCCCGCACAAGGGCATCACCCCGGAGTACCTGCACCGGCTGAAGGACTCCGGCCTGACCGTGTGGCCTTACACCGTCAACGACGCGGCAACCGCGTCACGGCTGCGGGCCGGCGGTGCCGACGGAATCTTCACGGACACCCCTTGGGAGCTGGCGGAGCAGCTGGAAACGCGCTGATCCGCCCCGGCTTCAGGGGAAACGTTCTAGTTAGCGTCGGCGAGGATCATGTCCGCGGCCTTCTCCGCGATCATGATGGTGGGCGCCTGCGTGTTGGCACTGACCAGGCGGGGCATGATCGAGGAGTCGACAACGCGCAGGCCCTCAAGCCCATGGACGTTCAGGCGCGGCGAGACGACGGACTGGTCAGTGGTTCCCATGGCGCAGGTGCCCACCGGGTGGTAGGAGGTCCGCCCGTAGGACCGTACGAAGTTGACGTACTCGTCGCGGGTTTCCACGCGTGTGCCGTCCCCGATGCGCTCCGCTTTGACCAGCGACGCCATGGACGACTGGCTCATGATCTCGCGGCTCTGCTTGACCCCGGCGATGGACATCTCAAGATCGTAGTCATCGGCAAGGTAGTTCGGGTCGATGAGCAGCGGCTTGCTGGGGTCCGAGGACGCGAGCCGGACCGTTCCCCGGCTGCGCGGACGCAGGAAGTAGGAGTTCAGCGTGGCCCCGAACCCGGGCTTCAGCGCTTCGGCGGCCGTTCCCACCCGGGCGGCCGGCAGGAAGTGGAACTGCAGGTCGGGGCTCTTCTCGTCCTTGTTGGCGTAGCTGAACCCGCCCGCCTCGACCAGGTTTGAGGCGAAAGGTCCTGACCGGAAGGCAAGGTACTCGACGCCGGCCAGCACGGTGGCCGGCCGCACCTGGTTGAGCCGGTCCAGGCTGTGGTAGTCCGTGAGTTCGTAGACAATGTCGACGTCGCAATGGTCATGCAGGTTCTTGCCGACGCCGGGCAGCGCATGGACGGTCTCGATCCCGGCAGCCGCCAGGTCCGCCGGATCGCCGATGCCGGAGAGCTGCAGCAGCTTGGGCGAACCGAAGGCACCGGCCGAGACGATCACCTCGCGGTTGGCGCTGTACGTCCGCACGCTTCCGCCTTCGATCGCCTGGATCCCGACGGCCCGGCCGTTCCTGATGATCACCTTGGAGACGGTCACGTTGGCGCGGACAGTCAGGTTGGGCCGTTTCCGGGCGGGCTTGAGGTAGGCCACGGCCGCACTGCACCGGCGGCCGTTCTTGGTGGTGGTCTGGTAGAAGCCCACACCGTACTGGTCGGCGCCGTTGAAGTCGCTGTTGTACGGCAGCCCGAACTCCTGGCCGGCCTTGACGAAGGCCGCTGACAGCTTGTGCGGGCGCTGGGGGTCGGAAACACCGAGCGGGCCGTCGGTCCCGTGGTGCGGCGCCGAGAGCCGGCTGTTCGATTCGGAGCGCACAAAGTACTGGTTCACCTCGCACGCGGACCAGCCCTCACAGCCGAAGTCCGTCACCCAGCTGTCGTAGTCCTCAGCGACGCCGCGGGTGAAGACCTGCGAGTTGATGGAGCCCCCGCCGCCCAGGACGCGGCCCTGGGTGAGGGGTATGCGGCGGCCGTTGCTGTGCGGCTGCGGGATGCTGGCGTAGTCCCACTGGTACGGGCTGCCTTTCAGCTTCGGGAAGCCTGCCGGGACATGGATGAAGGGGTGCCGGTCGGATCTGCCGGCTTCGAGCAGCAGGACGCGGACCGAGGGATCTTCGCTGAGCCTGCCGGCCAGAACGCTGCCGCCGCTGCCGCCCCCGGCAATCACATAGTCGTATGCTGCGTCATCCGGCATTCTGGCTCCTATGCTGTTCGCAAAATCCACCGCTGCTTGAAGCGTTCCCTGCAGTCTCTGGTTCCGTAGAAAGGATGTCAAGCAATCAGTTTGGTCTGACGCACAGCGGGAGGAGGCCGGTGGGCGGGCGGCGGGGCGGAAAAGCGGCCGGCAGGGCCGCTGTCGGAGGCCGGCGGCGCCGCGCTGCCGCCGCAACGATTCAGTGAGTGGATGGGTTGACCGATACGCCGGGTTCTGTGTTCCCGCGCCGTTACCAGCGCGGGAGTAGCGGCCATCCATCTACGAACGCCGTTGCCGACGCCCTCCAGCAGCCTACCCGGGCACTCGGGCGGGCAGCCCTCAAACGTGCCCTGTCTGGCCTTGCTCCGGGTGGGGTTTACCTAGCCTTCCCGGTCACCCGGGAAGCTGGTGGTCTCTTACACCACCGTTTCACCCTTACCTGCCCTGCCGCGCGCGCAAGCACGCGCCGCATGCAGGCGGTCTGTTCTCTGTGGCACTGGCCTGCGGGTTACCCCGAGTGGGCGTTACCCACCACCCTGCCCTGCGGAGCCCGGACGTTCCTCGAGCCACTTGCGTGACGCGCGGCCGCCTGGTCAACCCATCCGCAGTCCATTCTACGGTCAGCGCAGACCCGTCCTGCGACACGACGGGCTGCCGGGCCTAAGATCGGGGCATGGATCCGTCCGTCCTGTCCCGGCGCCGGCTGCTGCAACTGGCAGCAACTGTCTCGACCGGGGTGAGCACGGCCGCGCTCACGGCGTGCACGGCCGGGCTCACCCCTGTCGAGACGGACTCTCCCACCAACCCGGCGGCGGCCCCGGTTTCGGCGCCGCCGCCGCTGTGGCCGTCCGCACCAGCACGGGCCAGTTCGTCTCCGCTTTCCGTCCGGGGACCGCCACCCACTGGTCGCTGGCCGCGCCGGACCTGCCGCCGGGCGGCGCGCAACCCGAACTGCCTGTGGCGGTGTTCCTGCACGGGCGCGGCGGCGACCACTCCGTCCTGTTGGAGGGCCTGGCTGGCGCTGAGGCCCTGGAGCGGCATCTCGCCGCGGGCGGCGCGCCGTTTGCCCTGGCGGCCGTGGACGGCGGCGACACCTGGTGGCACCGCCGGGCAGACGGTACCGACACCCAGGCGATGCTGGTGCAGGAATTCGCGCCGCAGCTCGGCCGGCTGGGGTTCGACCTCGGCAGGATCGGCCTGTTCGGGCTTTCCATGGGAGGCTTCGGCGCCCTCCTGCTCGCCTCACAGGGCAGGCTGCCCGGGGTCCGGGCCGTGGCGGCCATGAGTCCCGCGGTCTGGGCGGCATATGATCCGCGGCTGGAAGGCGCCTTCGACGGCCCGGCCGACTTCGCTGCCCACAATGTGTTCGCGCTCCGGCCAGCCCTCGCGGCGCTGCCCAAGAGGATCGACTGCGGCACCGGGGACGATCTGGCCGCCACGGTCCGGGACTACCGCGCCGGACTGCCGGGCGCCGTCGACGGCGGGTTCCAGCCCGGCGGGCACGACGACAGCTACTGGCGTTCGATCCTGCCCGACGTGCTGGCTTTCCTGGGCCGCCACCTCGGCTGAGCTGCACCCGGGCCCGGTCAGCAGTCACAGAGAACGGGGACACCGCACGGCTAAGATTGACCGGTGCTGATTCTGCTCCCGCCCTCCGAAGGCAAGACCCCCGCCACGGCCGGCGACACCATCGACTGGTCCGCCCTGAGCTTTCCCGCGCTGAACGCCTGCCGCGCCAAGGTGCTGGACGGGCTCGGAACGGTCAGTGCGCACCAGGACGCGCTGTCGCTCCTGGGCGTGGGGCCCTCGCTGCAGGCCGACGTCGACCGCAACACCCGGCTGCACGCCGAGCCGGCCGCCCCCGCCCACCAGGTCTACTCCGGCGTTCTGTACGACGCGCTGGGCTACGACTCCCTGACGCCGGCGCAGAAGCGCAAGGCCGATGAAACCGTCCTGGTGATCTCCGCACTCTGGGGAGCCATCCGGTTCGGCGACCGTGTGCCCGCCTACCGGCTTTCCATGGGGACCGCACTGCCCGACGTCGGTCGCCTTGCGTCGTTCTGGAAGCCGCAGCTTTCGGCGGCCCTCGCGGAGGCCGCGGACGGGGAGCTGCTGGTGGACTGCCGCTCGAGCACGTACGCCGCGGCGTGGGCTCCCCCGCCGGCGCAGACCGTTGCCGTGAACGTGTTCACGGAGGCGGGCGGCGTGCGGAAGGTGGTCAGCCACTTCGCCAAACACACCCGCGGCGAGCTGGCCCGGCACCTGCTGGCCCGGAGGGGCAAGGCGCCGCAGACCCCCGCGCAGCTGCAGAAGGCCGCGGCCGAGAAGTGGACCGCGGAGCTTGTCGAGGGCACGGCCCGGAAGCCGCACGCCCTCAACATCATCCTGCCCGGCTAGCGGGACAGGTGCCCGGCTTGCGGGACAGCTGCCCCGCGGTCAGCAGGGTCCTAGGCCCATTCGGCGGAGCGGACCAGGATGCAGCCGGAGTCCGGGCAGAAGACAATGTCGTCCTCCGCTGCGGCCTTGATGTCGGCGAGGTCTCCCGGGCTCAGCTGCATGCCGGACCCCTCGGACGTTCCGTGGAAGAGGCGGGCCGCGCCGACCCCGCGCTTGGCAAGGGTCTTCTCGTAGATGGCCAGCAGTCCGGCGTCCAGGCCGTCGGCGAACTTGGCACGCTTGCCGCGCACCACGGTGGCCTCGGCGGCAATCTCGGCGAGCTTCTCGTCCAGCTCGGCACGGATGGCCCCGAAGGAGCCCTGGATGTCGTCTACGATCTGCTGCTGGGAAGCCTGGCGCAGGCGGAGGGAATCGAGCCGCTCCAGGACTTCCAGTTCCACGTCCTCAAGGTCGGAGCGGCGCTTGTTCAGGGAAACAAGGTCGCGCTGCAGGGCCACCAGGTCCTTGGACAGCCCGGTGCCGCTGTTGAGCCTGGCCTCGTCGCGTTCAATCCGGGAGGCCACCTGCTCGACGTCCGCTTCGGCGCGCTTGAGCTCGAGTTCGGCGTCGTGGACGGCCACCTTCGCGGCGCCCAGTTCGCCGTTGGCCACAGCAAGGGCGGCTTCGAGATCGGTGATGCGGGAGTCGCTTTCAAGGCTCCGGCGGCGGTTGAACAGGGATTTGAGCTTCGCATCAAGTCCCTGCAATTCGAGCAACTTCAACTGTTCCGCCGGTGCTGCCTTGGCCACTATTTACCTCCGCTTGTTCCCTGCCGGCCGAAGCCGGGCGCCTGCGCGGCGCTCCCTAGACTCTAGCGCGTAGCGTGCTCCCCAGGCTTAGCCCGGAGTCAGAATGAAGTCCCACGGGTCGCTGTTGGTGGTGCTGACCCGGATCTCGACGTCGTGGCCCTGGTCGCTCAGCACATTGCCCAGCGCCTCGGCGGCGGCCGGCAGCCACAGCCACTCGCTGGCGAAGTGTGAAACGTCGATCAGGTAGGGCCGGTCGTTGACCGCCGCCTCGCGGGCTTCCGACGCCGGATGGTGCCGGAGGTCCGCCGTCAGGAAAACGTCGGCGTTGCTCGCCCGGACCTCGCCGAGGAGTGAGTCCCCGGCGCCGCCGCACACCGCCACACGGCGCACCAGCCCGTCCCTGTCCCCCGAAACGCGCACGCCGCCGGCGACCGAAGGCAGGATGCCGAAGACGCGGGCGGCGAAGTCGCCCAGGGTGACGACGTCGTCGAGGTCACCCACCCGCCCGATGCCTTCTTCCGGCAGGCCGTTTGCCGCCTGGGTCAGCGGCTCGACGTTCTGCAGCCCCAGCGCGTCCGCCAGGACATCGGAGACGCCCCCGACGGCGGAATCCCCGTTGGTGTGCACGGTCAGCAGGCCCGTCCCCGACTCGATCAGCCGATGGATGGCCCGCCCCTTCGCGGTGGTCGCCGCGACCGACGTGACCCCCTTGAGCAGCAGCGGATGGTGGGTGATGAGCAGCTCGGCACCGAACTCGATGGCCTCCTCGATCACCTCGAGGGTGGGATCGACGGCGAAAAGGATCTTGCCCACCGGTGCGGACGGATGGCCGGCCACAAGGCCCACCTCGTCCCAGTCTTCAGCGAGGGATTCCGGCCACAGTTCCTCGACGGCCAGCAGGACGGTGCCCAGCGTGGGAGCCTCGGCAGCTTCCCCGGACCCGTTGCCGGCGGCATCGTTTTCTTCGGCCTGCGTGGCTGAAACGTCGGTGTTTTCAGGTTCCATACCCACATTTTTACCCTATCGACCGGGCTCCCCCGCAGACGCCGGGAATCATCGGGGCCCTTCAACCATTGAAGAGAGCATGAGAACTTTTGTCCTCGGCGGAGGCTGCTTCTGGTGCCTCGACGCCGTCTACCAGAAAACCAACGGTGTCAGCGAGGTCGTTTCGGGCTACACCGGAGGCCATGACCGCGACCCGGACTACTACTCCGTGTGCTCCGGAACCACAGGCCACGCCGAAGTTGTGGCCGTGACGTTCGATGAGGAGGTCATCCCCGCGGAGGTCATCCTGGACATGTTCTTCGCGCTGCACGACCCCACCACCCTCAACCGCCAGGGCTACGACGTCGGAACCCAGTACCGCTCCTCGATGTTCTACGAAACGACCGAGGAGAAGATCCTCTTTGAGGAGGCGATCGACCGGAACCAGGAGCTGTGGGCGCACCCGATCGTCACGGAGGTCAGCAGGCTTCCCGTGTTCCACCGGGCGGAGGAAATCCACCAGAACTACTTCGCCAAGTTCCCGGAGCAGGGCTACTGCCAGGTGATCATTAATCCGAAGCTGGCCAAGGCCAGGAAATATTACTCTGCATGGCTTAATGCTTAGCTAGGGTCCGAAAGCCCTCGTTAAGCTGACCTCAGCATTCCCTCTTCGACAGACAGGCGCAGACACCCATGGCACGGATCTATGACGATGTTACCCAGCTGGTCGGCGGAACCCCGCTGGTCCGGCTCAACCGGCTGAGCGAAGGACTGGACGCCACGGTGGCCGTCAAGCTGGAGTTCTACAACCCGGCCAACAGCGTCAAGGACCGCATCGGCGTCGCGATCATCGACGCCGCGGAGAAGTCCGGGGCCCTGAAGCCCGGCGGAACCATCGTCGAAGGCACCTCCGGCAACACCGGCATCGCCCTGGCCATGGTGGGCGCTGCCCGCGGCTACAAGGTCATCCTGACCATGCCGGAGACCATGTCCACCGAACGCCGGGTCATGCTGCGCGCCTACGGTGCCGAGATTGTGCTCACCCCGGGTTCCGAGGGCATGCGCGGCGCCGTCGAAAAGGCCCAGGAGATCGTCGCCAACACGGAGAACTCCATCTGGGCCCAGCAGTTCGCCAACGAGGCCAACCCCGAGGTCCACCGCCAGACGACGGCCGAGGAAGTCTGGGCCGACACGGACGGCAAGGTGGACATCTTCGTCGCCGGCGTCGGCACCGGCGGAACCGTGACCGGCGTCGGGCAGGTGCTCAAGGAGCGCAAGCCCGACGTGCAGATCATCGCCGTCGAGCCGAAGGACTCCGCCATCCTCAACGGCGGCGCACCGGGCCCGCACAAGATCCAGGGCCTCGGCGCCAACTTTGTCCCGCAGATCCTCGACACCAACATCTACGACGAGGTCATCGACGCCACCCTTGAGGACTCGGTCCGCGTGGCCCGCGACCTTGGCGTCAAGGAAGGCATCCTGGGCGGCATCTCCTCCGGCGCGATCGTGTGGGCTGCCCTGGAACTGGCCAAGCGCCCCGAGAACGCCGGTAAGCTGATTGTTGCTGTTGTGTGCGACTTCGGTGAGCGCTACATCTCCACCGTGCTGTACGACGACATCCGCGGCTGACACCCGGCCGTGCCCCAAGATTTCGTAGAAAGGTCTTTGTGAGCTTCTTCGCAAGACTGAAGGAAGACCTCGACGCCGCCCGGTCTCATGACCCGGCGGCTCGAGGTTCTTTTGAGAACTTCTTTGCCTACTCCGGCCTGCACGCGATCTGGCTGCACCGCCTGACGCACCGGATGTGGCAGAACCCGGCGCTGCGGTTCCCTGCACGGCTGGTCTCTCAGCTGGCCCGGTTCCTCACCGGGATCGAGATCCACCCCGGCGCCACGATCGGCCGCCGCTTCTTCATCGACCACGGCATGGGCGTGGTGATCGGCGAGACCGCCGAAATCGGCGAGGACGTCATGATCTACCACGGCGTCACCCTCGGCGGCCGCTCCCTGGCCAAGGTCAAGCGGCACCCCACCATCGAGGACCGCGTGGTGATCGGCGCGGGCGCCAAGATCCTCGGCCCCATCACCATCGGCCGGGACAGCGCCGTGGGCGCCAACGCCGTGGTGGTCAAGGACGCCCCGGCCGAATCAATCCTCACGGGCGTGCCCGCCACGTGGCGGCACCGGGACGCGCAGCGCGAGACCAAGGCCGCCGTCGATCCCGCTGAATACCTGATCGAATACCGGATCTGACCGACGCCTGACGTCCGGGCAGTCTTACGCGGGGAACCGCTTGTAGATGTTCCAGATGACGACGTCGAACACCCTGTCCGGCAGCACCCGCCGCAGCAGCAGGATGGCCCGGGCGCCCTTGCCCACGGGATAGCGGGTCTTGGGCTTCGGGGACGTCGCGGCGTGGACGATGGCGTCGGCAATGACCCCCGGGGGCGTCGACATCGTTGAGCCCACGGTGGACGCCAGCGCCGCCGCCACCACCTTTGCCTGGTCCATGTAAGGGCCGTGGCCGGATGTGGCGAGCAGGCTGTCGCCCGAGATGACGCCCCACTCCGATTCGGTCCCTGACGGCTCGATAATGCACACATCGACGCCGTGGGGCTTGAGTTCGAGGCGCAGTGAATCGCTGAGGCCCTCCACGGCGAACTTCGTGGCGTGGTACCAGGCGCCCAGCGGCTCATACATCTTCCCGCCGATCGAGGACACGTTGATGATCCTCCCCCGCCCCGCGGCCCGCATCCCGGGAACCACCAGCTGGGTCATCCGTGCCAGCCCGAAGACGTTGACGTCGAACTGCCGCCGCCCCTCGGCCAGCTCGACTTCCTCCAGCGAGCCGTAGGACCCGTAGCCGGCGTTGTTCACCAGCACGTCCACCCGGCCGTGGGCGGCGATGACCTGCCCGACGGCGGCGCTCATGGAATCCTCGTCGGTGACGTCCAGCTCCACGACCGTTACGCCGTGGGCCTTGAGCGGCTCCATCTTCTCCACCCGGCGGGCACCGGCGTACACGGTGAAGCCCCGGGCGGCGAGCTTCCAGGCGGCCTCAAAACCGATGCCGGTGGAGGCTCCGGTGACAAACGCTACGGGCTGGGTCATCTGCTGCACTCCTCGGACGGCGGCGTGGACGCGGGCATGGATTCCCGGGCGGTTCCCGGGGAAAACGAACGGCCGGTGCTCCCAGAGTAACGGGAGCACCGGCCGCGGCGTCAGGTGTGGACCTAGTGCGTGTCCACTGCCTCGATTTCGGACTTGTCCTCGCCCCAGAGGGTGTGAAAAGTGCCTTCAGCGTCGACACGGCCGTAGGTGTGCGCGCCGAAGAGGTCGCGCTGGCCCTGGATCACGGCGGCCGGAAGGCGCTTGCGGCGCAGGCCGTCGTAGTAGGCCAGCGAGGAGGAGAACACCGGCACCGGGATGCCGAGCTGGACGGCGGTCGAGACCACGCGGCGCCAGGCGGGGAGGACATCGGCGATCGCCTTGGTGAACGCCGGGGCGAAGAGCAGGTTGGCCGGCTTCTGGTCCGCGGCGTACGCCTTGGTGATTTCCTTGAGCAGCTCGGCGCGGATGATGCAGCCGCCACGCCACAGCGAGGCGATCTCGTCCAGCTTCAGGTCCCAGCCGTATTCCTTGGCGGCGGAGGTGAGCATGTCCAGCCCCTGCGCGTAGGAGACCAGCTTGGAGGCGTACAGCGCCTGGCGGACGTCCTCGACGAAGCTCTCGGGGATCTCGACGTCGGCTTCTTCACCGGCCAGCAGTTCCTGGGCCAGCTTGCGCTGCTCCGTCTGGGAGGACAGGGCGCGGGCAAAGACCGATTCGGCGATGCCCGACGTCGGGGAGCCCAGCTCGAGCGCGGAGATGACCGTCCAGCGGCCGGTGCCCTTCTGGCCTGCGGCGTCCACGACGACGTCGACGAACGGCTTGCCCGTCTTCGGGTCCACGTGGCCGAGGACCTCGGCGGAGATTTCGATCAGGAAGGAGGCGAGGTCGCCCTTGTTCCACTCTTCGAAGATCTTTGCCTGGTCCGCCGGTTCGATGCCCGCGCCGGAGCGCAGCAGGTCGAACGCTTCACCGATGACCTGCATGTCGGCGTATTCGATGCCGTTGTGGACCATCTTGACGAAGTGGCCGGCGCCGTCGGTGCCGATCCAGGCGCAGCAGGGCTGTCCGTCCACCTGGGCGGCGATCTTTTCCAGCAGCGGGCCGAGGGCGTCGTAGGACTCCTTGGAGCCGCCGGGCATGATGGACGGGCCGTTGAGCGCGCCTTCCTCGCCGCCGGAGACACCGATGCCGACGAAGTGCAGGTCCTTCTTGGCCAGCGCGGCTTCGCGGCGGCGGGTGTCCTCGTAGTGGGAGTTGCCGGCGTCGATGATGATGTCGCCGGGTTCGAGGAGCGGCTCGAGCTGTTCGATCACGGAGTCGACCGGCTTGCCGGCCTTGACCATGATGAGCACGCGGCGCGGCTTCTCCAGCGAGTCGACGAGCTCCTGCAGGGTTTCCGTGCGGACGAAGTCGCCGTCGTGGCCGTGCTTGGCCAGGAGCGCGTCGGTCTTCTCGACGGACCTGTTGTGCAGGGCAACGGTGAACCCGTTCCGGGCCAGGTTGCGGGCGAGGTTGGCCCCCATCACCGCAAGGCCGGTGACACCGATGTGTGCTGACATCAAAACTCCAATTCATTCTGTGCAACGAGTGCAATCCGTGCCGCGCGGAAGGCGGCACTCTCTTCTTTGGGATCAGTGGCTGTCAATAAACCATATGTATTTCCGCGGGCTGCGGGAAAGCAGTGCCCACGTGGCGGAATATGGCGCGTCACAAACAGTCTATGATTTCCGGCGCCCTCTGCGCCGCTCCGGGCCGGGGCGGCAGGTGGCGGACCGTGCGCCGCACTATGCTTACGACTATGTCAACCAGCCTCCACCACCGCGCGATTGAGCACCTCGGCACCCGCATTGTGACGGGCGAGCTCCCGGCCGGCCACATCATGCTGGCCGAGCACCTCGAAGAGGAACTCAAGGTGTCCCGTTCGGTGGTGCGTGAGGCGGTGCGCGTCCTGCAGTCGCTGGGCCTGGTGGAAACCACCAAACGGGTGGGCATCCGGGTGCTGCCCGCCAGCCGCTGGAACCCCTTCGACCCGCAGGTGATCCGCTGGCGCCTCGCCGGCGTCGGGCGCGGCGCGCAGCTGCGCTCCCTCGCCGAGCTGCGCACCGCCGTCGAGCCCGTGGCCGCCGAACTGGCCGCCGCCAACGCCCCCGAGGAGATCCGCCGCGAGCTGGTGGAGGTCTCGCACGCAATGCGCGACGCCGGGAAGGCCGGGGATGTGCCGCGGTTCCTCGAGCTGGACATCCAGTTCCACTCCCTGCTGCTGACCGGCTCCGGGAACGAGATGTTCGCCAACCTGGTGGGCCAGGTGGCCGAGACGCTGACCGGACGCACTGTGCATGGCCTCATGCCGGACCACCCGAACGACACGGCCCTGCAGTGGCACGGGGACGTGGCCGAGGCTATTGCCGCCGGGAACCCGGCAGGGGCCCGCGAGGCCTCGGAGCGGATCATGCGGCAGACCATCTCGGAGATGGAACCCGAATGGCAGGACCAGCCGAGGGTGTTCGTCCCGGTCCCCCGGCCGTAGCCTTCCCTGACCCGGGCCGGTCCCGGTCCTGGTGCCCGGGTCCTGGTGCCCGGTCCGGTCACGCTCCGGCGTCCGGGCGGAAGTCCAGCAGCACCTTCCCGGAAGCTGCGGAGTTCCGCGCCACGTCGAAGGCCTCCAGTCCGTCGTCCAGCGGGAACGTGTGGGTGACCACGGGGTCGACGAACAGCGTCCCGTCGGCGAGTGCCGCAATGACATCGTCGATTTCGTCGTTGAAGCGGAAGGATCCCAGCAGTTCCAGTTCGCGGGTGATGGCGAGCGAGATCAGCACGGGCTGCGGCCCGGACGGCAGCAAGCCCACCATCACCACCTTGCCGCCGCGCACCGCCCCCTTCATCGCGGAGGCCAGACCGTGGTGGCTGCCGGAGGATTCGATCACCACGTCCGCGGCGACCGCCTCGATGGCCTCCGTTTCGTCGCCCCTGAGGACCCGGTCGGCGCCCACGGCGCGGGCTATCTCCAGCGGCTTGGCGTGCATGTCCACAGCCACGATCCGCCGTGCGCCGGCCCGTTTGAGGACCGCCACGGCCAGCGCGCCGATGGGGCCGCTGCCGATCACCAGGGCGGTCTTGCCTTTTACTTCCCCGGCACGTGAGACAGCATGCCAGGCGACGGCCGCGGGTTCCACCAGCGCCGCGGTCCGCAGCCCGAGGTGGTCCGGCAGGGCGCGGAGCATCCGGGCGGGCAGGGCGGTGTACCGGCTGAAGGCCCCGTCGGTGTGGGGGAAGCGCGCCGCGCTGCCGAGGTACGTGCACCCCGGCGAAAGGTTGGGCCGGTCCTCCGGGTAGGGGACGGAGCCCGGGCCGGGTGTGGCGGGATGGACGGCCACCCGGGTTCCGGCCGCGGGCCCGGTGCCGTCCGCGGCGGACTGGAGTACGGTCCCCACAATTTCGTGGCCGAGGATCATCGGTGCTTTGAGAACGGATTCGCCCGCGGCGCCGTGCAGCCAGTAGTGCAGGTCGGAGCCGCAGATGCCGCCGAAAGCCACCTCAATCACTGCCTCGTCGGACGCCGGGGCGGCGAGGGGGATGTCTTCGATGCGGAGGTCGCCGGCGGCATGGGCCACCACGGCGGGCGCGGTGGACGGGAGGAGCGCTGCGCCGGGCATCAGACCACCACCGTCATTCCGCCGTCGATGAAGATGGTCTGCCCGTTGACGAAATTCGAGCCGTCGGACGCGAGCCAGACGGCCGGGCCAGCCAGGTCCTGCACTGTCCCCCAGCGGTGGGCCGGGGTGCGGCCCAGGATCCAGGCGTTGAACTGTTCGTCGTCCACCAGGTTCTGGGTCATTTCGGTGTGGATGTAGCCCGGAGCGATGCCGTTGATCTGCAGCCCGGAACCTGCCCATTCGGCCGTCATGGCCCGGGTCAGGTTCCGCAGGCCGCCCTTGGCCGCGACGTAGGGTGCGATGGTGGGGCGGGCCAGGTCCGTCTGGACGGAGCAGATGTTGATGATCTTGCCCCTGCCGCGCGGGATCATGCGCCGGGCGGCCTCACGCCCCACGAGGAAGGCGCTGGTCAGGTCGGTGGCAATGACGCGTTCCCAGTCGACGACGTCGAGCTCCAGCATGGGAACCCGGTGCTGGATGCCGGCGTTGTTGACCAGGATCTCCAGCGGCCCGATAGTGTCTTCCACCCAGGCGATGCCCCGTGCCGCCTCGGTGTCGCTGGTGACGTCGAACGCGCAGCTGGCGATCCGGCCGGGCGGGTAGTCGGCGGCCATGGCTGCCTCGGCGGCCTTCAGCCGTTCGGGGTTGATGCCGTTGAGCACCACCGTTGCCCCGGCGTCGGCCAGGGCGCGGGCAAGGGCGTTGCCTATCCCCCGGCTGGAGCCGGTCACCAGCGCGGTCCGGCCGGTCAGGTCAAAAAGTCCACTCATTCGTTTGCTGGTCCTTACTTGGTGTTGGCTGTGATGGCGGCTGCCGTGCCGCCGCTGGAGCTGTGACTGAGGTTGGCGATGGCCTGCCGCACCACGGCAAGGTCCCGGTCCCCCAGCCCCTGGCGCGTCAGTTCCGCGTAGAGGTCCACTCCGGCGGCGGCCATGGGCACCGCGGCGTCGACGGCGCGGGCGCTTTCGAGCACAAAGGACAGGTCCTTGTGCATGAACTTGGCCGGGCCCGTCGGCTCGTAATCCTTGGCGGCGAGCCGCGGCCCCACGATCTCGAGGACCCGGCTACCGGCCAGGCCGCCGGCAAGGACCCCGTAGAGGGCGTCAACGTCCATGCCGGAACGTTCGGCGAGTTCAGCGGCCTCGGCGAGCGCCGCCGTCGTGGTCCCGACGATCAGCTGGTTGCACGCCTTGGCCAGCGAGCCGGAGCCCAGCGGACCCAGCCGCCGGACGGTGCTGCCCATGGCGCTGAACAGCGGCAGGAGCCGCTGGAAGTCCTCCTCAGAGGAGCCCGCCATGATGGCCAGGGTCCCGGCAACGGCGCCTGCGGTGCCGCCGCTGACGGGCGCATCGACGACGACGGCGTTGCCGCCGCTGGCCCGGTCCACCCGCGCCCCGAACTCCTTCACCGCAGCGGGCGAGACGCTGCTCATGACCACCACGAACGTTCCGGCGGCGGGAGGATTGCGGGACCATGCGGCCAGAAGCGGCGCGGCAGCGTCCTCGATGTAGGACAGGTCCGGCAGCATAAAGATGATGACCGGCAAGTCGCGGAGTTCCTCGACCTGGGCCACGCGGGCCCCGCCGAGGGCTTCAAACTTCTCCAGCGCCTCCGCCGAGCGGTTCCAGGCGCGGACAGCCCAGCCCGCGGCGAGGAGGTTGCCGGCCATGGGCGCCCCCATCAGGCCCAGGCCCACAAAGCCGGCTTCCTTCCGGTCCATATCCATTCCGCCTCACTCCGTTGTGGTTTGTGCCAGTGAATTTCAGCAATCCGTTCAATATCCTAGCCCCCATTCAGTATGATGAACACTATGACGACTCAAACCACCGTCGCGATCGCCGTCCCGCTCGAAGCAGAGCTTGTGGAGCGTATTCGCGCCGTAGATCCCTCCGTTACCGTCCTCTACGAACCGGACCTTTTGCCGCCGGAGCGCTACCCCGCCGACCACGCCGGTGACCCCGCGTTCCGCCGGACGCCGGAACAGGAGCAGCGGTACTGGGACATGCTCAACAAGGCCCAGGTGCTGTACGGCTTCCCGAACGAGAGCCCCGCGGGCCTCGCCAAGATCGCCGGCAGCAGCGCACACCTGGAGTGGATCCACGCCATGGCCGCCGGAGCCGGCGGTGCCGTGAAGGCATCCGGGCTGGACGCTCAGGCGCTGCAGAAGTTCAAGGTAACCACCTCGGCCGGCGTCCACGCCCTGCCCCTCGCCGAATTCGCGGCCCTCGGGATCCTGAACGGCTTCAAGCGCAGCGCCGAACTGGCCCAGGACCAGGCGGCCCGGAACTGGCCCGAAATCCGCACCCCCACGCGCCTGGTCAACGGCTCCCACCTCGTAGTCACCGGACTGGGCGAGATCGGCGTCGAGACGGCACGGATCGCCCGCGCCCTCGGCATGACCGTCAGCGGAACCAAGCGGACGGTGGAACCCCTCGACGGGATCCAGGAGGTCACGGACAACCACGGCCTTCCGGGCCTGCTCGCCACGGCGGACGCGGTAGTGAATACCCTTCCGGGCACGCCGTCCACCGAAAAGCTCTTCAACCGCGACGTGTTCTCGGCCATGAAGCCGGGAACGGTGTTCGTCAACGTGGGCCGCGGCACCGTGGTGGACGAGGAAGCGCTGCTGGAGGCACTCGGGAACGGCCAGGTGTCCTATGCCTGCCTCGACGTTTTCGCCGTGGAACCGCTGCCGGCGGACAGCCCGCTGTGGAGCCACCCGAAGGTCATGGTGTCGCCGCACACCTCGGCCCTCAGCGCGGCGGAGAACCGCCTGATCGCGGAGCGCTTCTGCAGCAACCTGCGCACGTTCCTCGACGGCGGCGAACTCCCCCACCTCGTGGACACGGTCCACTTCTACTAGGCCCGCCTCACCCCGGGCCCGCGGCCCAGGCGCTGCGGACAATGGATCGGCCCCTCCGGCTTCGGAGGGGCCGATTTTTTCGTAGGTGGGCCGCGGGAGGAGTAGCCCCGCGCCGCGCTACCAACGACCCCCTACGTGCCGGGCGACGCGCCTCATGCCCAGCGCTGCTCGTGAGGCGCGGCGACCCGCTTCATGCCCGGCGACGCGATTCGTGCCCAGCGCGCCGGTACTCCCGCGTCGCACGGACCTTGCCGCGTCACCAGGCACTTTGCGCGTCGCCACACCCCATCACAGCCCGCGACCACCGCCATGCGCTGCTGCTCCCGCCCCGCACCTCGCACCCAGACCCGCACCCGCTCATCACGACACCCCGGCACATCCCGAAACGCCTCGGTACGACAAAGGCCGTGGCCCCCTCCAGGTCGGAAGGGGCCACGGCCTTGCCCGCGGTCCGCGGACTGACGTGCCAGGCGGCTAGCTGGCGTCCTCGGTGAGGAGGAGGTCGCGTCCCACCGTCTCGGGCGTGAAGAACGTCGTGACGAAGGAGATCAGCGCGAGCACCAGCGAGTAGATGGCAAGCACCAGCCAGGAGTGGTCGGTCACCGCCAGGAGCGCCGCACCCACCAGCGGAACGAGCCCGCCGGCCATCACGGCAGAGATCTCGCGGCTCATGGCCACGCCGGTGAAGCGGTACCGCGACCCAAAGAGTTCGGGCAGGAGCGGGCACTGCGGGCCGAGCATGGACTGAACACCAAGGGCGATGCCCACAACCATCACGACCCACACCAGGGTGACGTTGCCCAGTGTCACGAGGTAGAACGCCGGCAAAGCGATGAGAGCCTGGAACAGCGCTCCGTAGCGGTAGACCGGGACCCGGCCGAACCGGTCAGACAGCGCACCGAAGGTCACGACCATGACGGCGGCAAAACCGGCTGCAATCAGCAGGCCCACCGGACCAATGAACTTGTCCCCCGGGAACACCCCATCCTTGGCTGCCAGGAAGGCGATGAGGAGGGCCGAGTAGATGGAAGAGTTGCCGTTCTCACCCATGCGCAGGCCGATGCCGATCAGAGTGTTCTTCTTGGAGTGCTTCCAGAGCTGGCCAATGGGGTTCTTGGCGACGTTCTTGTGCTTCTCGAGTTCCTGGAAAACAGGGGTTTCCTTCAGCCGCAGCCGGATGAAAATGGCCACCGCGATCAGGAGCACGCTGGCCAGGAACGGCACCCGCCAGAGCCAGCCTTCGAGCGTGGCCTTGTCCGCCATGGCAATGAGCGCAAAGGTACCGGCACCGAGCAGTGTGCCCAGCTGGATGCCGACGAAGGGAAGTGCTGCGAAGAATCCGCGACGGCGGCGCGGCGCAACTTCGGAAATCAGCGTGGTGGCGCCGGCCTGCTCTGCGCCTGCCCCCAGGCCCTGAATGATGCGCAGGGTGACCAGAAGGACGGCTCCCACCATTCCCGCCTGTTCAAAGGTGGGCAGCAGGCCTATGGCGAAACTGGCCGTACCCATCAGGCCGATGGTCAGGATGAGGACCATCTTGCGGCCGAACTTGTCACCGACGTAGCCGAAGAGCATCCCGCCAAAGGGACGGGCCGCGAATCCGACGCCGTAGGTGGCGAAGGAGGCGATCAGTGCGCCGTCGTCGCCGAGCGGCTTGAAGAACAGCGGGCCGAAGATCAGGGCCGATGCCAGGCCATAAATGTAAAAGTCGTAGTACTCCAGTGCCGAACCGACGGAGCTGGCAAGAGTTGCCCTCCGCAGCTGGTCCGGTTCGACGACGGCGCCGTCAGCTTCAGCAAGCTGTGTAGTGGTACTGGTAGACACAAGCACTCCCTCAAGGACACTCCAGACCCCCGTTGGCCTGGTGGGGTGTGAACAACCCCGGAGGGATGATCACCATGTTGAACAGAGTACAACATAGTGATCAACGCGCCAATGTGTCATCTGATTTATTTTTGATCCCGACGCCGGCCGGGCGAATGTGTCCTCTTTAGCCCATGGGATTGCCCAGGGACCGGGCCAGCTCCTTGAGTTCTTTGACCATCTGCGCGCCCTGCTCTTCTGAATAGGTGGCTTTCAGGGCGGTGACGGACAGACCCAGGCTCGGCCCGTGGGCACCCCGCGTGGGCACAGACACGGCAAGGCAGACGACGCCCGTTGTTGATTCCTCGTCCTCGAAGGCGTAACCCTGTTCCCGGATGACCTCAAGCTGCGCCTTGAGTTCGGCGCCGGTCCGCAGCGACTTCGGCGTCAGGACGGGCAGCTCGGCGTCGTCGGGGAACATCTCCGCGATGTCGTGGTCGTGCAGTCGCGCGATCAGGGCCTTGCCCACGGCGCAGAGGGACACCGGCATCTTGTCGCCGATGTTTGATGTAAGGCGCACAGCGGGGTGGCCCTCATAGCGGGCAAGGTAAATGACGTTTGTTCCGTCCAGCATGGCGATGCGGACGGTTTCGCCGGACAGCGTTGGCGCCTGCTCGCAGAACCGGTAGAACTCCTGGACCTCATCGAGGCGGCTGAGATAGGCCGCGCCGAGCTCTACCAATTTGCGTCCCAGTGTGAACTCCGCACCTTGGCGGTTGATCAGCCGGGCTTCCTCAAGCGCAAGGAGGAGATTCGACGTCGACGATTTGGGGATGCCCAGCTCGCGTGCGAGATCGCTGAGCGTCAGGCGCCCGGTCGCGGACGCAGCCAGTGCCTCCAGCACGGCAGCCGCACGGGTGACGGCCGGCGCGGGCGATGCGCTCCCCAGCCCATCGGAGGTTCGGGAAACTCGGGAATCGGCCATGATTCTCCTTCGGATATCGCGTGTGGGTCGCAGGCGCCAGCAGTGTTGTCCATTCAGCTGAACAGTAACCATCATAATGTCTGGCGCAGGTGAGCTCCCACACCCGACGGCGGCTTGCCCGGGTGGTTCCCTGAGCACGGCGACACCGGCCCGGGAGCCGGCCTTCGGCGGGAGCCGAACCGGGCAGGTGCTAGACCCCAGCGACAACCGGATTCGTGAGCTCCCCGACGCCTCCAATCCTGCAGGTGACGGTGTCTCCCGGAACGATGCGGGCGCACTCGGCCGGGAAGCCGGTGAGCACCAGGTCGCCGGGGTGAAGGGTCATAAACGACGTCAGGTAGACCAGGATTTCGTCCACGCCCCAGCCAAGATCGGCCGTGCTGGCCGGCTTTAGGTCCACGCCGTTGTGTGTGATGCCGATGGCCAGGCCGCCGGCATCGAGCCCGGTGACGATCCATGGACCCGCCGGCGTGAAGGTGTCCTGGCTTTTGGCGCTGATCCAGAGCTGGTCGGTTTTCTGCAGATCCCGGGCAGAGACGTCATTTCCGATGGTGTAACCGAGGATCGCGGTGTGCGCGTTTTCGAGAGTGAGACCCCGAACCTTCCTCCCAATGACAACTGTCAGTTCCGCTTCCGGCTCAACATGCCCGACCGCCGGTCCAAGTTCTATGGCGTCGCCCGGACCCACCACGCTGGTTGCTGCCTTGTGGAAGGCCTGGGGCGGGAGGTCGCGGCCTGCCTGACCCGTGTTGTGGGCCATCCCCAGGACGTTGGCCGGTGTACTGGGCGCCAGGAAAGTGAAGGTGCCTTGTCCAACCGTGACGCCCGGCTCCCAGCCAAGGCGGGGTGCGCCGCCGGCGTTGGCCGGCGAACCCGGAAGCGGCGAACCGATTACGGTCCACACCAGACCGGCCGCGCTTCCGAAGTCCGGGGCGTCGTTGGCGACGAAGTGGTACTCACCCTCCGACGTGGCGTCCAAGGGGCGGACCCGGGCAATCCGGCGGGGAGGTGTGGCGGTCATCCACACATCCTAGGTCGGGAAGTCAGCCAGCCTTGCACAGAAGGGCTGGCATTACGTCGCAAAGAGGCTGACGATTACGCCATCGAATAGGCATTTTTGCAGCCCAGAAACGCCCTCGTCCCGTTTCTCATTTCCCAATCTTCACGGTATATTCATATTCAAGCCTTCCACCGCGGCATCCCCCAATAGTCGCGGTGGAAGGCTTTTCCAATGCCCCGGCATTTTCGGGCCGCTGAGCGGGTCAGGTTTCGGTCGAACCGCCTGCCCCTCTACGCGGCGTCCGCCATGGCCTCCCTCAGCCGCCAGCCGCCACCGAGTCCGTCACGGATGATTTCCATGGTGGTGAGATGCGAACCCGAGTTGCGGCCCAGCCTCGCCTGCACCTGCCAGACCTCGACGTCGACGCGGCTCAGCCCCTTGGGCATCCGCCGCTCCGCCTCCCACCAACTCACTCGCTCAAACCAGCGGACCGGTTCAGCACTCACCGTCCATTCGCGGCCGCCGCGCACCACCGCTTGGGGCCTGCCATCCGGGCCCGATTTCACTATGACGTGTTCCATGCCAGCGACAGTATGTCGAGGCTCCGACAATCTTCGCGGCCTGGCACCGCCCCGTGGCGTCTTCCTCAGCGTCCATGCAGTGGACGACCGCCCTCGACAGTCAGCTGAGACTCCAGCGGCTGGTATCAGGCTGCGGTGTGGAGGTGTTGGGGGTGGAAGTAGTGGTTGCGGCGGGGTTTTTGGTGGGGGTCTAGCCGACAAGAGGAACTCTGCGGCCGAACTCCTCCAGCTGATGTTGTAGTGACCGCACCCGTCGAATTCTCCGCCGTACGGTGACCTCACCTGTTACCGCCAAGGCTGCATAGAAAAGCGCACTGACCCAGTAAAACCAGGCACCCGCCGGGTTGACGAGTGAATCATAGATGTTCAGGGCGATAAGACCAGCCGCCAAAATCGGTCCCAGCCAGCGGCCGGACACCATATCCCGCCGCCTCCTGCTAAGCGCAGGACCCCAGTCAGCAAAGAGGCTGGCGAGGGGAAGCACACCGGTGCGCAACGCAACGTCCAATACAGCGGTCTGCTCCTCGCTGAGGCTGTGGTCGTCCTTGAGTACAGCTTTCATGAGGAGCGGGGAAAGGAAAGTGGATACCGTAGTCCCCACGGCAAAGACCGCCCCCCATGGCCACAGGTGATCCTGGAATGACGTTCCAGGATTCCAGGCGACTTGAAGGGCCACCCAAATCTGGGCCGTCAATACGAGCTGGAGCACAATGCCTGCCCAGAAGGCCGGTCGGGCCAGCGTCCGGCTCAAAGTCATCTTCATCTGATCCGGACCCCCATCGGTCATCGACCGTGTCACCGTTCTTTGTCAGGACTCTACGCTGCCTCATCGACTAAAAACGCCGATATTCAGCGCTGTTGTTCCGGGTAATCAGAATGGCTTGCGCCTGGGCCCACCCTATGGTTGCAGGCAACTCCTCACCGGTAAAGCCCGGCCGCGGTACCGGTCACCGGACCCACGGCTGCCGTCGTAGCGGGTGTCGTCGCGTTAATCGAATCATCACGCCAGCCGGTGGTCCACGACGCTGAGTTTCGCAGCTGCGGTCCCTGCCTGCTTCCTGGTCCGGTCCACGGCACCAGCCCCCACCACCTGCAAGTGCTCCACAAACCGCGAGAGCTCCTCGACCTTGCCCGTGAAATCCGCCGGCTCCCGGAAGTCCCACATCCCGGAGTCCCCGGCCGGAACGTCGCTCCGGCCCGAGTCCTCAACGGTGATGAAATCCTGGGAGGCTTTCATGGAACCAGTCCATCAGAGACCACCGACATTAACGCTTGATCCGGGATCGGTGGAGGAGGCCCAAAACTTTTAGACCACACAAAAGAACCCCGCCAGTGCGGCCCTTCGGCCTGCCTTGACGGGGTTTCTCGTGGTGGGTCCTACCGGGATCGAACCGATGACATCCACGGTGTAAACGTGGCGCTCTACCAGCTGAGCTAAAGACCCAAACCGCTGTTTCTGCGCTTCCGCGCTTCAACCAACGAACAGTTACTGTACCGGATGAACAAGGCCCGGCGCCAATCGGCCGCGGGCCGCCCGGAAGCGTTTCACAGCGGCGGCAGCTCGGCAGCGAGCCAGGTGAGCGATTCGCTGACGCCGGCGTTGAGTTTGACGATGGCGAGGTCGTCCCCGCGGGTCTGGCCACGGTTAATAATGACCACCGGCTTTCCCTGCTTCGCGGCATGCCGGGCAAACCGCAGGCCGCTCATGACGGTCAGCGAGGACCCGGCCACCAAGAGTGCGGCGGCCTCGTCCACCATGGCGTAGGAACGCTCCACCCGGTCCTTGGGGACATTCTCGCCGAAGTAGACGAAGTCGGGTTTAAGCGTGCCGCCACAGGCCGGGCAGTGCGCCACGACGAAACTCTCGATCAGTTCCGCGTCCTCGACCGTGGCGTCCGCGTCCGGCGCCATTTCGACCGCTCCGGCGGCCAGGGCCTTGTCCAGGAACCCCGGGTTGAGCTCTTCCAGCACCCCTGCAAGCAGGGCCCGGCTGAAATGGCGGTGGCAGGCAAGGCAGACCACCTGGTCAAAGCGTCCATGCAGGTCAACGACGTTGACACTTCCGGCATCCTCGTGGAGTCGGTCCACGTTCTGGGTGATGAGGCCCGTGAGCAGCCCGCGGCGCTCCAGGCGGACGACGGCGGCATGGCCGTCATTGGGGTCCGCCCGCTTCAGGTGGGACCAGCCGATGTGGTTGCGCGCCCAGTAGCGCCGCCGGTTGTCCGCTGCGCCGATGAACTCCTGATACGTCATGGGCGCCCGCGGCGCAGCACCCGGCCCGCGGTAGTCCGGGATGCCGGAATCCGTACTGAGGCCGGCCCCCGTCAGCAGAGCGAAACGCTCCCCCGCGAGGATGCCGTGGATCTCCCGGAGGACTTCGAGTTCATCCCGGGCAGGTTCGCCCGCGGGGACCGGGGGCAGGCTGGCAAAGCCAGTCATGCCGGTCCCGGGCCGCCGCGTCCTCACCGCGTCAGCTCCTGCCGAGTCCCGCCAGGGCTGCGCGGTATCCGGTGAAGTCCCGGGCCTGGCCGCGGGGGTTCACCACCACGTACCGCACCACTCCATCGGCGTCGATGACAAAAGTTCCCCGCTTCGCCATGCCGCTTTCGGCGTCGAGGACCCCGTACTGCCCGGCGACGGCGCCATGCGGCCAGAAGTCGGCCAGCAGATCGAAGGAGTAGCCTTCCTTCTCGGCGTAGGCCCGCTGGGCGAACTTGCTGTCCACCGAAATGCCAAGCACGACGGCGTCCGCGTCCTCGAAGAGGGCCAGGTTGTCCCGGATTTCGCAGAGTTCCCCCGTACAGATGCCGGAGAAGGCGAACGGGAAGAACACCAGCACCACATTCCGGCCCCGCAGCTCCGAGAGCTTCACGGGCTCGCCGAACTGATTCAGGAGTTCAAAGTCGGGAGCCAAGTCGCCGACGGCGGGAACGGCGTCGATGTCGACGACCGTTGCCGCTTGGGTCACTTGTTCTTCCGCGTGACGAGGCGGGTGGCGCTCCAGTCCTTGGAGACGCCGGCAGACGTGGTGTAGTGCAGGCCGGCGGTGGGCGCAGCGTCCTGGATGTCAGCCGGGGAGACGTAGCCGACCCGGCCGGACTTCGGGGTGAGCACCCAGACGACGCCGCCCTCGGTCAGGGTGGTGCGCGAGCCGACCAGGTTGTCCACCAGGTCGCCGTCGTCGGAGCGCCACCAAAGAATCACTGCATCGACTACTTCGTGGTCGTCCTCATCGAAGAGTTCCGAGCCCGTGAGATCTTCAATGTCGTCACGCAAGTCGAAGTCGACATCGTCGTCATAGCCGAATTCCTGAATCAGGTCCCCGGCTTTGAAACCCAGTTTTTCCGCCACATTTACCGAAGTGGCGGCGTCGGCCTCGCTCACGTGTTGCTCCTATGCTTGGTGTTTTCAATAGCGCTAGTGATTTCCATTACTCCAAGCCAACACCCTTTGCGCCCGCGCTTCAAGCTGTTGGCCCCGCGATCCGCCATATTCTGCGTCACACGCCGCGATCCGGGCACCGCAGGGCGGCACGTCGTCACACAACCAGTATGCCGGTCAAATACGACAAGGCCCCCACACGACGGCTACGCATCCCTGAGCTGTCAGAGCTAGAGTGGCTGGTGACGACTACGCCCGCGAGGGCGAATACCCCGCTGACGAAGGCGGGATTAGTTGTGATTGGACCTTGCCCGGCGCACATGACCGGGCAGTAGTAACCGATACGTCGCACATGTCGCGTTCACGCCAGGCAGTTACCCTGCCGGAGCTGAGGGCGCCGATGAATGCGCTCAAAGAGAGGTTGGACGTGGCTGCAGGAGAAGAGACCTCCCATATCCTCAGCGGGTTGACTAACCAGCTGCCTGATCGTGATCCGGAAGAGACCGCCGAGTGGCTGGAGTCCCTGGATGCTTTGATTCTATAAGAGACACCCTCCCAGCGGACATGCCCTCCCCTGGCCCCTGCCCGTGGACATGACACCACTATGCGCATTCCTCGCGGCCACCGGTGGACATGCTCCCCGGTCACGGACGCCGTCCGCGGGACATGTCCAGTGGGGGCTGCGGCGGCCTGCACATGCTCCCCCGGCCCTCTGTGGCGCCCGGGGAGCATGTCCAGCCTTAGGCCGCAGCAGAGAGCGTGTTCAGGGTTTCGCGGACCATGGCGATGAACTCGTCCGGCCGGTTCAGGAGCAGCCCGTAGCTGACCACGAGCGTCGGGACGCCCAGCCGGGTGGTGACGTTCCACCGGCGCCGGTCTTCCTCGAAGCTGGTCCGGTCCATGTGGTACTTCGCGCCGTCGGTCTCAATGCCGAGCCTGCCGTCAACCATGAGATCGAGGTGTCCCATGCCGGGGATGTTGACTTGCGATTCCACATGGAACCCCGCCCGCCGCAGCCAGTACCGGGCCATGCACTCGATGATGGACTGCGACTGGGGAACGATGCTCTGCACCAGCCGTCGTTCCCTGGCATCGTTGCGGCCGGCCAGCCGGTGCCGCAGTTCCGAAAAAGTCACGCCCCTGGCAACGACGGCTGACTCCGCAATGACGAGGGCATCGAGTTCCGGCAGACACCGGAGGCTCTGCACGACCGTGTCCAGCAGGGTGGGCGGCGCTGCGGACCGGTGGCACACAAATCCTGGATAGTGCCTGCTGTGCGGGACCGCGACGTGAGGCAGCGGCGGAGGCTGGAGAACCCATAGGCCCCGGATCTGCGCCGCTGTGACGCAGGCCGGCTCGGCAGGCAGGGAGCGGATGGCGACGAGTCCGGCGTCGGCGTCCGGAAGCGCATAGACGCCCCGGGCCACGCGGGCGACGTCCCCGCGGGCCAGCGCTGACTTGAGCTGGAAATCCGAGACTCCCGCGGCAGCGAGATGTTTGGCGCGGGCGACGCCGTCGTATCTGGCAATCACTTCGATGACATTGACCATGCGGCCATCCTGCCCGCGGCACCTGCGGCCGGCACAGGGCCCGGCTCGGCTATGTGCAAAAGGCATGCCCGGTTTTGTGGCCAGCTCCGGGACATGTCCCTCCCTCGCTGAAATGAGCGCCTCCGCGGCAGCTCTGGGCATGTCCCGTGGCCGTGGCCGCGGATGGGCATCGCGCCATCATGGGCACCCGCTGCGTCCAAGAATGGGCATGTCCCCCGGGGTGGCCCTAGCCAGCCACTGGACATGTCCAGTCACCGTGGCCGCGGATGGGCATAGTGCCACCATGCGCACCCGCCGCGTCCAAAAATGGGCATGTCCCGCGGAGCGGACGGCGAAAAATGGGCATGTCCCCTGGGGGTTACGTCCGGGCCGGGCGGTAGCGGCGGCACCACACCAGCAGTACCAGCGTGACCACCGCGATGCCGTAGATCCAGACGGTCCCGGCCAGGTCGCCGACGATCAGGCGCTTGCCGTTCCCGAGGGCGGACCACCAGCCCGCCAGGGCGTAGCAGAGCATGCCGCAGACCGCCGTCGGCAGCACGGAACGGAACGCTGCGCCGAGCCACAGCTCGACGGCGGCCAGCAGCGCCAGGGCTGCGGCTGCGCCCCAGGGCACCTCGACGCCGGCAACCAGGAAGTCCTGCCCGTGCAGCATGGTGCCTGCCAGGGCAGCAAAAAGAGCTGCCGGTACGGCGGCGGCAATACCGCCTGCCGGACCGGCAGCTCTTCTCTTCACAAATAATCCGTTCGCAGCGCGGGGCGCCGGAAACTAGACCTTGGCGCGGGCGCGGTTGGCCTTGGCACGCTCGTTGGTGTCGAGGATGACCTTGCGGATGCGGATGGCGTCCGGGGTAACCTCAACGCACTCGTCTTCGCGGGCGAATTCGAGGGACTCTTCGAGGGTCAGGTCGCGCGGCGGCGTCAGGTTTTCGAAGGTGTCCGAGGAAGCGGCACGCATGTTGGTGAGCTTCTTTTCCTTGGTGATGTTGACGTCCATGTCGTCGGCGCGGGAGTTCTCGCCGACGATCATGCCCTCGTACACCTCGGAGGTCGGCTTCACGAAGAAGGAGCCGCGTTCCTGCAGGTTGATCATGGCGAACGGCGTCACAACACCGGCGCGGTCGGCGATCATCGAACCATTGGTGCGGTATTCGATGGGGCCGGCCCACGGCTCGTAGCCCTCGGAGATCGAGGCTGCGATGCCGGCGCCCCGGGTGTCGGTCAGGAACTTCGTGCGGAAACCGATCAGGCCACGGGCCGGAACGATGAACTCCATGCGGCACCAGCCGGTGCCGTGGTTCGCCATGTTGGTCATGCGGCCCTTGCGGGCAGCCATGAGCTGCGTGACGGCGCCGAGGTACTCTTCCGGCACGTCGATGGTCATGTGCTCCATCGGCTCGTGGACCTTGCCGTCGATGGTCTTGGTGACAACCTGCGGCTTGCCGACGGTCAGTTCGAAGCCTTCGCGGCGCATCTGCTCAACCAGGATGGCCAGCGCGAGCTCGCCACGGCCCTGGACTTCCCAGGCGTCAGGGCGCTCGGTGGGGAGAACCTTGATGGAGACGTTACCGATCAGTTCCTTGTCCAGACGGTCCTTGACCTGGCGGGCGGTGACCTTCGCGCCCTTGACCTTGCCGGCCAGCGGCGAGGTGTTGATACCGATGGTCATGGAGATCGCGGGATCGTCCACGGTGATCAGCGGCAGCGGCTGCGGGTTCTCGGCGTCGGTCAGGGTCTCACCGATGGTGATTTCCTCGATGCCGGCGACGGCGACGATCTCGCCCGGGCCTGCGGACTCGGCCGGAACGCGGTCCAGCGCCTTGGTGGCCAGCAGTTCGGTGATCTTGACGTTCTTCAGCTCGCCGTTGGCGCGGGCCCAGGCAACGGTCTGGCCCTTGCGCAGGGTGCCGTTGTAGATGCGCAGCAGCGCCAGGCGGCCGAGGAACGGGGAGGCGTCCAGGTTGGTGACGTGCGCCTGCAGGACACCTTCCGGGTTGTAGGTGGGCGCCGGGATGTGCTCGATGATGGCCTGGAACAGCGGCTCCAGGTCCTCGTTCTCCGGGGCGGTGCCGTCTGCGGGCTGCTCGAGGGAGGCGCGGCCGACCTTGGCGGCGGCGTAGACGACGGGGACGTTGAGGATCTTGTCCAGGTCGAGGTCCGGAACTTCGTCGGCGAGGTCGGAGGCCAGGCCCAGGAGCAGGTCCATGGACTCGTGCACAACTTCTTCGATCCGGGCGTCGGGACGGTCGGTCTTGTTGACCAGGAGGATCACCGGCAGGTGGGCCGCGAGGGCCTTGCGGAGGACGAAGCGGGTCTGGGGCAGCGGGCCCTCAGAGGCGTCAACGAGGAGGACGACGCCGTCAACCATGGACAGGCCGCGCTCCACCTCGCCGCCGAAGTCGGCGTGGCCGGGGGTGTCGATGACGTTGATGGTGATGGTCTCGCCGTTGGAGGACGGTCCGTTGTAGGCCACGGTGGTGTTCTTGGCCAGGATGGTGATGCCCTTTTCACGCTCGAGGTCACCGGAGTCCATGACGCGGTCTTCGAGGTGGTTGTGCTCGGCAAAGGAGTTGGTCTGCTTGAGCATGGCGTCGACCAGAGTGGTCTTGCCGTGGTCAACGTGGGCCACGATCGCGACGTTGCGCAGGTCACTGCGCGATGCAGTGGCTACCGCAGTGTTGGTGGTGGTTTCAGACATGCGTTATTGCTCGATTCAGTGGTGAAGTCAGCTGTTGTATCGCGACATTCTCAACCGGAACGCACGACGGATACGCCCCTTTGGCACAGGGCACCTTCATCCATTCTAAACGCTAGGGCTTTTGTTGGCCTAAAAACGGCTTTCCCGGCGGTCCGGCCCCGACCGTCAGCGCGGGAGTTCAGCGCCGAAATTGTGAGTAAAATCACTGGATTTTCCGGCGCCCATGCACCATCATTGCTCTGACAGCAAGCCAGCACGGAGACATCAATGCGCAATGCCACGGCACTGTTCCGCTGGGCCGCACCGATGATTGCCGTAGGCATC
Organism: Arthrobacter sp. EPSL27; assembly: GCF_001512305.1. Taxonomy (GTDB): domain Bacteria; phylum Actinomycetota; class Actinomycetes; order Actinomycetales; family Micrococcaceae; genus Arthrobacter. The sequence continues at coordinate 288,948 of NZ_LNUT01000005.1, read as the reverse complement.
CTGGTTGGCGGCTGCGGACAGCTCCCCATCACCCGCACGGCCGACGGCGGCGTGCCCCCGGCGGGCGGGCTTCACGGCCAGGCTGTGCCCGCGCCCGCAGGGGCCCCCGGCGAGCCAATGGCCGCCGGCCCGGCAGGCAGCGGAAGGCTGCCCCTGCCGGCCGCGCCGGAAACCATGCCGGCAGGCACCGTCATCCGGAATCCCGCCAACGGCCGCAAGGAGGTGGTGGTGCAGGACATTGCCAGGACCGCGGTGCTGATCGGCGACTCCCAGTCCGAGCCGCATGACTCCTGGCCCCGCCGGGCCTTGGCGGGCCTGGGCTACGACGTCCACTTCTGCGGCCGGGGCGGCACCGGGTTCGTCGCATCCAACGGCAGGACCGGCAACTACATCGATGCCCTGCAGCGCGGCGACTGGCTGCTCCCCTACGGCGCGCCGCCCCTGGTCGTTATTGAAGGCGGCGGCAACGACGCCTCCCGCGGTGCCACGGACCAGCAGATCACGGCCAACGCCGAACGCCTGATTGCCAGCGTCCGGCAGCGCTACCCCGGGGCCAGGCTGGCCATGGTGGGGACCCTGGCCCGCGGCGCAACCAACGGCGGCGGGCGCCGCACCGAGGTGGATGCGCTGCTGGGCACGGTGGCGGCCCGGCATTCCATAGCCTTTGTGAGCGTCGGGGACTGGCTGACGCGCTACAACCTCTCCGGCTTCATGGCCGACGGCGTCCACATGGGTCCAGAGGGCCACGCGGCGCTGGGTTCCCTGCTGGGCCGCCGTCTGGACGAGCTCGGCTTCCGGTCCGCTGCCCGCTAGGGCCCGCACCACACCCAACCGGGCTTAACGACAGGAGCCGGTGCCCGCCCCCAAGGGCGGACACCGGCTCCTGCGCTGTCAGGCACCTGTCAGCAGGCGCCTGTTAACAAGCACTGGTGCGCAACAGCGCCGGTCAGGCGACTTCCGGAGGGAGCATCAGGCGTGCACCCGGGATCGCGTTGAGCAGCGCCTTGGTGTAGTCCCGCTGCGGGGCCTCGAAGACGTCGTCGGTTGAACCGGTCTCCACCAGCTTGCCCTTTTCCATGACGCACACGTGGTCGGCGATCTGCCGCACCACCGCGAGGTCATGGGTGATGAACAGGTAGGTCAGGCCCAGCCGGGACTGCAGCTCGGCCAGCAGGTTCAGCACCTGTGCCTGCACCAGAACGTCCAGCGCGGACACGGCCTCGTCGCAGATGATCACCTCGGGGTCGAGTGCCAGGGCACGTGCGATCGCCACGCGCTGGCGCTGCCCGCCCGAGAGTTCATTGGGGTACCGCTGCATGGTGGACTGCGGCAGGGACACCTGGTCCAGCAGCTCGCGGACCTTCTTCTCTCGGCTGGCCTTGTCGCCGATCTTGTGGACGCGCAACGGCTCCTCGATGGTCCGGTAGATGTTGTACATCGGGTCGAGGGAACCGTAGGGATCCTGGAAGATCGGCTGCACCCGGCGGCGGAACGCGAAGATCTCCTTGGTGTTCAGCGCCGAGGTGTCCACGCCGTCGAAGATGATCTTGCCGGAGGTCGGCTCCAGCAGGTTCAGCACCATCTGCGCCACGGTGGACTTGCCGGAACCGGACTCGCCCACAATCGCCGTCGTGGTTCCGCGCTTGACGTTAAAGGAGACGTCGTCGACGGCGGTGAAGTCGGTGGACTTCCCGAACCCGGCGCGCATTTTGAAGACCTTGCGCAGGTTCTGGATCTGCAGCACGTCTTCGGTCAGGGCCGGTTTCACCGCAGCGGAACCGCGGGGCGCCAGCACCTCCTCCGTCGAAACACCGAGCTCCTTGGCCACCTGGATGCGCCGTGACGCCAGCGACGGCGCCGAGGCCACCAGCCGCTGCGTGTAGGGGTGCTGCGGGTTCTGCAGCAGCTCCAGCGACGGACCGGCTTCGACGACGTTGCCGCGGTACATGACCACAACCTTGTCGGCACGCTCGGCGGCGAGGCCGAGGTCGTGGGTGATGAGCAGCACCGAGGTGCCCAGCTCGTCAGTCATCTTTTCAAGGTGGTCCAGGATCTGGCGCTGCACTGTGACGTCCAGGGCCGACGTCGGCTCATCGGCGATGAGCAGGCGCGGCTGGCAGGACAAGCCAATGGCGATCAGGGCGCGCTGGCGCATGCCGCCGGAGAACTCGTGCGGGTACTGCTTGGCACGCCGGCCGGCGTCCGGCAGCCCGGCCTGCGCCAGGACCTTGGCGACGTCGTCCGGGCCGCTGGGGCGGCCGTTGGCCTTCAGCGTCTCCTTGACCTGGTCGCCGATCTTCCAGACGGGGTTCAGGTTGGACATCGGGTCCTGCGGGACCATGCCGATGATGTTGCCGCGCAGTTCGATCATGCGCTTCTCGGACGCGTGCGCGATGTCTTCGCCGTCGAGCAGGATCTGCCCGCCGGCCACGCGGCCGTTGCCGGGCAGCAGGCCGATGGCGGCAAGCGCCGTCGTCGACTTGCCGGAACCGGACTCGCCCACAATGGCCACCGTCTCGCCGGGCATGATGGTCAGGTGTGCGTTCCGCACGGCCTGGACCTCGCCGCTGCCGGTCTTGAAGGAGATCGCAAGATCGCGGATTTCCAGCAGGGGCCGGCCGGCCTGGATCCCGGCCTCCTCAATCGTGACGTCGGAAGTTGTCATGTTTGCCTCCTTCATCGCTGACGGCTCTTCGGGTCGAGCGCATCGCGCAGGGCGTCGCCCAGCATGATGAAGCTCAGCACGGTGATGGACAGGGCCGTTGCCGGGTAGAGCAGCACAGCCGGGTTGGTGCGGATGGACGCCTGCGCGGCGGAGATGTCATTGCCCCAGGACATCACGGAGCCGGGCATGCCGATTCCGAGGAACGAGAGCGTGGCTTCGGCCACGATGAACACACCGAGTTCCATGGTGGCGAGCACGATGATCGGGGCCAGCGCGTTCGGCAGCACGTGGCTGACGAGGGACCCGATGCGGGAGACACCGAGGGAACGCGCGGCCGTCACGAAGTCGGCGTTGCGCACCTCGATGACGGCGCCGCGGGTGATGCGGGCCATCTGCGGCCAGCCGAGCACCACCAGCACCAGCACCACTGTTCCCACGCCCCTGTTTTCCCGCATAAGCGGCAGCTGGGTGAGGACCAGGGCGCCGAGGACGATCGGCAGGGCGAAGAAGATGTCGCCGAGGCGGGCGATCACGGTATCCACCCAGCCGCCGAAGAAACCGGCGAGGGCGCCGAGGGTGACGCCGATGATCAGCACGGAGATCACGGAGAACACACCCACCATGAGGGAGGCCTGCGTGCCGTGGATGATGCGCGAGTAGATGTCGCAGCCCTGGAAGGTGAACCCGAGCGGGTGTCCCTCTGTGGGTGCGCCGTTGGAGTTTGCCAGTTCGCAGCCGTTGTCCGGGGCGACCTGGGTAAACAGCCCGGGGAAGACCGCCACCACGATGATCAGCGTGATCATGATCGCGGAGATGATGAACAGCGGACGACGGCGGAGCTTGCGCCAGGCGTCGGCCCAGAGGCTCAGCGGGGCGTCGTCGACCTTGACAGCATCCGTTGCCAGCAGAGGGGTCTCCTCCACCGGGGCAACGTAGTGCTCGGATGTGCGGTTAGTTTTCATAGCGGATCCTCGGGTCAAGCCAGGCGTACAGCAGATCGACCAACAGGTTGGCGAGCACGAAGACCAGCACCAGGACGCTCACAATGGCGACGACGGTGGGGCCTTCACTTCGGAGAATGGCCTGGTACAGCTTCTGGCCAACGCCGGGGACATTGAAGATGGCCTCGGTGACGATCGCGCCGCCCATCAGGGCACCCAGGCTCGCGCCGAGGTACGTGATGACGGGGATCAGCGAGTTGCGCAGGACGTGGGTCATGACCACCTGGCGGCGGGCCAGGCCCTTGGCGGTGGCGGTGCGGACGTAGTCGGCGTTCATGTTCTCGATGACGGACGCACGGGTCAGGCGCAGCACATAGGCGAAGGACACCAGGCCGAGGACCACGGCGGGCAGGAGCAGGCTCCCCCACGTGACGTTGGACCCGACCGTGGGTTTGGCCCACCCCAGCTGGACCCCGATCAGCAGCTGCAGCGCGAAGCCGAGCACGAAGGTGGGGATGGCGATGACGACGAGCGAGAGCACGAGGACCGTGCTGTCGAAGAAGCCGCCCTTGCGCAGACCGGCGACCAGGCCGAAGGCGATGCCGAACACGCCCTGGATGATGAGGGCCTCGATGGCGAGCATGGCCGTGACGGGGAAGACCCGGGCCAGGGTGTCGGCGATGGGCTGGCCGGTGAAGTCGACGCCGAGGTTAAAGGTGAAGAGGTTCTTCAGGAACAGCCCGTACTGGACCCAGAAGGGTTCGTCCAGGTTGTACTGCTGGCGCAGCTGGGCGATGACCGCCTCGCTCGGCGGGCGGTCGCCGAAGAGCGCGCGGATGGGGTCGCCGGGTAGGGCAAAGACCATGAAGTAGACGAGCAGGGTGGTTCCGAGGAAGACCGGAATGACCTGCAACAGGCGCCGGAGGACGAACTGGATCACAGCAGCTCCTCCGGTGAAGTGGTGGAACGAAGGGGAATCATGGGACAGCTTCCTGCCGGTTTCAAGCATATGGGGGTCCGGCAAGGCCGGACCCCCAAGCTTTAGTGATGTGGAAAAGAGTTCCGCAGAACTCCGGAACTACTTGGCCGTGATGGCCCAGTACTGCAGAACGCCGTTCCAGCCGGAGTCAACGTTGCTGACATTCTGGCTCCAGACAGCCTGGCGTGCGGAGTACCACAGCGGCAGGTTGGGGAGGTCCTTGAAGAGGATCTCCTGGGCCTGGGTGAACTTGGCGTTGGCGTCGTCCGTGGACTTGGCGCCGAGGCCCTCGGTGAGGAGCTTGTCGAACTCGGGGTTCGAGTAGCCCTCGTAGTTGGCGCTGGCGCCGGTCTTCAGGAGCGGGCCGAGGAAGTTGTACAGCGACGGGTAGTCTGCCTGCCAGCCTGCACGGGTCAGGCCCGGCAGTTCCTTGGCGGTGCGCAGCTTCAGGATTTCAGCGAACTTGGCGAACGGCTGGCCTTCGGCCTTGATTCCCAGGTTGTTCTTGAAGTTGTTGGCAACGGCGTCGATCCATTCCTTGTTGCCGCCGTCGGTGTTGTACGCAAGCTCGAGGGTCTTGTCGGCAGGCCAGGGGCTGATTGCGTCAGCCTTGGTCCAGAGTTCCTTCGCCTTGGCGGCGTCGAACTTCAGGACCTCGGAACCGGCAACGTTCTCGTTGTAGCCGTCAACAGCCGGGGAGGTGAAGTCCTTGGCCGGGATGCGGGTGCCGGAGAAGATGACCTTGGTGATCTCGTCGCGGTTGATGGCCATGGAGAGGGCCTGGCGGCGCAGCTGGCCTGCTTCGCCCTGGAACTCGGGCAGGTAGCCCGGGATGTTCAGGGTGGAGTTGCCGGCGTACGGCTTGTTCAGGTTGTTCTCCGGGAAGTCCATGGTGTAGGTCTTCAGGGCGTTGGTCGGCAGCACGTCGGTGACGTCCAGGTTGTTGGCCTGGATGTCCGTGTAGGCCGGGGCCGGGTCGGTGTAGAACTTGAAGGTCACGCCGCCGTTCTTGGCTTCGCGGGCACCCTTGTAGTCCGGGTTCTTGACCAGGGCGATCTGGCTGTCGTGCTGCCAGGCGCCTTCCTTCTCCATCTTGTACGGACCGTTGCCCACCGGGTTCTCGCCGTACTTCTTCGGGTCCTTGATGGCCTCTGCCGGCAGCGGCATGAAGGCCGAGTAGCCCAGGCGCAGCGGCCAGTCGGCTTCCGGCTGGCTCAGCTTGACGGTGATCGTGGAATCGTCCACGAGCGTCAGGCCGGAAAGCGTCTCGGCGGTGGGTGCGGGGACCTCGGTTTCCTTACCGTCCGCACCTGCCTGCTTCTGCGTGGCGCTGACGGCGTCGTAGCCCTCAACAGACTCAAAGAAGCTGCTGTTGCCCTGCGCGTTGGTGCTCAGCGCGGCAAAGTTCCAGGCGTCAACGAAGCTCTTGGCGGTGACTTCCTCGCCGTTGGTGAACTTGGTGCCCTTCTTGACCTTGATGGTGTAGTTCTGGCCGTCCGGGGACTCGATGGACTCTGCCAGCGCGTTCACCGACTTGCCGCTGGGGTCGTAGCTGGTGAGGCCCTCGAAGAGCAGTTCGACGACGCGGCCGCCGTAAACTTCGCCGGTGTTGGCGGGCATCAGGGGGTTCTGCGGTTCATTGCTGTACGCAGTGATGATCTTGTTGGGATCGCCGGCAGCCTGGCTGGCACCGTTTGAGGTGCCGCCTCCGGCACCGCATCCGGTCAGGGCGAGGGCGGCGATGGCCACCATGCCCAGAGCTTTGGAAGTGCGCGAAAAACGCATTCCGCCTCCTATGAGTTGTGGGAGTTCGTGAGGGAAAAACGTGTGTTTCCCCGCAGGCAGGCACAGGGGTATCCCCTGTGACGTGGCCTACATATACGAGTAGCCTAACCCCCGGATGTCCGGATATTGGAACTCTGTTGCCAAACCGTGACCCGACAAAGTCGTGACCGCTAGCGTCATGCGAAATGTATTTCAAGTCACACGCTACTGGCTGGTAGGATTAGCCGCCCAGCCCTCCCGGTAATGGCAGATTAACTCGATTCAGCCGCCAGAAGCTGGGCGCGGAGTTCGCGGCGTTCCCGCTGTTTCTCCGGATCCGGCAGGGGCACTGCCGCCAGGAGACGTTGGGTGTACGGCTCCTGCGGATTGCGCAGGATCTGGTCCCGGGTGCCCTGCTCGACGATGCGGCCGCGCTGCATCACGCAGATCCGGTCCGCCAGCACGTCGACCACCGCGAGGTCGTGGGTGACGAAGAGGCACGCGAACCCGAGTTCCTTCTGCAGGTTCTGGAACAGGTCCAGCACCTTGGCCTGAACGGACACGTCCAGGGCCGAGGTGGGCTCGTCGGCGACCATCAGTTTCGGCTTGAGCGAGAGCGCCCGGGCAATGCCCACGCGCTGCTTCTGCCCGCCGGAGAGTTCGTGCGGGTAGCGGTTGCGGTAGCTGCGCGGGAGCTCGACCTGGTCCAGCAGGGCCTCGATCCGGTGCTGCAGCTCGGCGCCCTTCGCTGCGCCGGACAGAAACATCGGCTCGCCGATGCTTTCACCGATGGGAAGCCGCGGGTTCAGGGACGACGACGGGTCCTGGAAGACCATGCCCACGTGCCGGCGCATCTCCTGGAGCTGCCGTCCGTTGCGTTTGGCGGCCGAAATGTCCTGGCCGACCACCTTCATGGTGCCGGCGGCGACCGGCAGCAGCCCGACGGCGGCGCGGCCGATGGTGGTCTTGCCCGAGCCGGACTCCCCCACCAGCCCCACAACCTGTCCCGGGTAGATCACCAGGTTGGCGCCTTCCACGGCGCGGAACGCGGGCACGCGGCCCTGCTTGGGGTATTCGATCGCGACGTCGGTCAGCTCCAGCACCGGCTGGCCTTGGGGCCTGGCGGCTTCCGCTGCGGCCAGGGCTGCGGCGTTCTCCCGCTCGCGCCGGAGCAGCTGCTCCTCCGGAACGGAGGTGAGTTCGGCGTGCGTGGCGGCAGCGAGGGCAGCCGTGACGTCCACTTCCGCGGCGGGGTCCGCGCCGCCCTGGCCGAGGTGCGGGACGGCGGCCAGAAGGGCCTTGGTGTACTCGTGCTGCGGGTTGTGGAAGATCTGGGCGGCAGTGCCGGTTTCCACAATGACGCCGCGGCGCATCACGGCGATCCGGTCAGCGAGGTCCGCCACGACGCCCATGTCGTGGGTGATGAGCACAATGGCGCTGTCCAGCTTGTTGCGCAGGTTGCGCATGAGGTCCAGGATTTCCGCCTGGACAGTCACGTCCAGGGCGGTGGTGGGCTCGTCGGCGATGAGCAGCTTGGGATCGCAGGAGAGGGACTGGGCGATCATGGCGCGCTGCCGCTGGCCGCCGGAGAGCTGGTGGGGGTAGGAGCGGAACGCCTTCTCCGGGTCCGGCAGTTCCACGAGCTCGAGCATGCGCAGGGCCCGCTGTTTGGCCTCGTCGGGAGAAACCTCGCTGTGCAGCCGGACGGTCTCCACGATCTGGGCGCCCACGGTGTAGACCGGATTCAGGGCCGTCATCGGCTCCTGGAAAATCACGGCCACGTCCTTGCCGCGGACCGCGCGGATGTTGGCCTCGTTGGCACCCAGCAGTTCCTGCCCGGCCAGTTTGACGCTGCCGCTCACACGGCTGTTGCTGGGCAATAGACCCAGCAGGGCCATGGAGCTGGCACTCTTGCCGGAGCCGGACTCGCCCACGATGGCCAGCACCTCGCCGGCCCGCACCTCATAGTTCAGGCCGATGGCGGCGGGCACCCATTTCTTGTCCACGCCGAAATCGACGCTCAGGCCGCGGACCTCCAGGACAGGTCCGTTCTTCTCCGGCGCGGGGGTGACCGCCGGGTCGAGGGTGATGAAGTCAGTCATGATGGGGCTTTCCTTCCACCCGGGCCGCAGGTCCACCGGTGATTAGTGCTGCGGCTCGGAATACTGAATTATTGGGGGCATGAGCTCTGCGCCACATGCCGGTACCGTCGAAATCTTTAAGGCCCGAACCAATGCCTGGTTCGCCTGGCTCGCCTGGTCGGTTGCCGCCGTGGGCATTGTGGTCACCGTGGTCACCGCCGGCCCTGCGGTCCTGGCCGGAACGGCCCCGCTGCTGCTGGTCGGCTTCCTGGGCTGGCAGCTGTTTTGGATGCCTGCCGTTGTGGTGCACGACGACGGGGTGACCCTGGAGAACCCGTTCCGGTCCGTGCTGGTGCCGTGGGCAGCGCTGGTGCACGTTGACACCCGCTTCGCCCTCACACTTGTCACGGCCAGTAAGAGCTACGCGGCCTGGGCCGCGCCGGCGCCCGGCATCTGGGGCGGCCGCAACGCCCAGCCGGAAGACCTCCGGGGCCTTCCGGCCACTACGTATGGCCCGGCCCAGTCCGTGCGGCCCGGCGACCTCAAGAGCACCGACTCCGGCCAGGCCGCGCGGCTGGTGCGCGCACGCTGGCAGGCCCTGGTGGAAAGCGGCTCCCTGGCCGCCGGCGACGCCGCCACCACACCGGTGACGGTGAGGTACCGCTGGGTGGCGGCGGCCGCCGTCGTGCTTCTGCTGGCAGCGAGCGTCTGGTCCGTGGCCGCCCAGTAGCACGGCCTGGTCGGCACTGCGGTGGGCTGACACCTAGTTGTCCTTGGTGCTGTCGAACGCCGTAACGGGCGCGGCCTCAAGGGGGTGCCGGCCGGAGTCCTTGGCCTTTTTGGCGTTGAATTTCTTCTGCCGCGGATCAAAGGCATCCCGCAGTCCGTCGCCGATAAAGTTGATGCTCAGGCAGATCAGCACGATGAACAGGCCGGGGAACCAGAACAGCCACGGCCGGGTGGCGAAGGCCTCCTGGTTCTGCGATATGAGCAGCCCCAGCGACGTGTCCGGAGCCTTGACGCCGACGCCAAGGTAGCTCAGCGCCGTTTCGGTGAGGATCGCGGCGGACATGGTCAGCGTGATGTTGACGATCAGTACCCCGACGGCGTTCGGCAGGATGTGCTTGAAGATGATCCGGGCGTTGCTGGCACCGGAGATGCGGGCGGCGTCCACGAACTCGCGTTCGCGCAGCGAGAGGAATTCCCCGCGCATCAGGCGGGCCAGACCCACCCAGGTGATCAGGCCCAGGAAGATCCCGAGGGCCAGGACGCCGTTGCTTGCGGCGAAGGCGGAAAACCAGCCGCCGGAGTCCCGCCGTCCCGCCATCTGCGCCATGACTGCGGCGAGGAGCAGGGCCGGGATGATGATGATGACATCGGTGAGGCGCATCAAAATGGCCTCGGTCCAGCCGCGGAAGTAGCCGGAGAGGGCTCCGACCACAACGCCGATCAGGCCGGCGATGGCTCCGATCACCACCATGACCGTGATGGACTGCTGGGCCCCGCGCATGGTCATGGCGAAGAGGTCGCGGCCGATCCGGTCCTGTCCGAAGGGGTGTTCGCCCCAGGCCAGCGGCCACAGCGACGCCGTGGGGACGCCGTCGTTGATCAGGGGCGAGACTTCCTCGTGGTTGTATTTCCACCAGCCCGGGATCCCCCAGTAGCCCACGGAGGTGAAGGCCATAACGAAGATGATGGCAAAGACAACCAGACCGGCGATGGCGCCGGAGTGGCCCAGGAACCGCTTCCGGACAATCTGCCCCTGGCTCAGGCCCTTGGCTTCGAGGATGGGCTCAACGCCGGGCTCTGGCTGCCGAAGGCTGGCGTCTTCGGCCATGATTTCATCCTGCTGACTTGGCTGGCTCATGCTTTTACCCTTACGCGTGGATCAAGTGCGGAATACGCAAGGTCCGCAATGAGGTTGAAACCCATGGCCGTGATGGCCACACAGAGGAAGACGCCCATCACCGGGTTGGGATCGACGTGCAGGATGCCGTCGAGGAACAGGAAACCCATACCGCGGACGGAGAAGACGGTCTCGGTGATCACCGCGCCGCCGATCAGCGCACCGATGTCGAAGGCAACAATGGTGGCAATCGGGATCAGCGCATTGCGGAAAGCATGGCGCATGACGACGGTCCGCTCCGACAGGCCCTTGGCGCGGGCGGTCCTGATGTAGTCCATGTTCATGATTTCCAGCATCGAAGCGCGGGTGAAGCGGGTGTAGCCGGCCAAAGAGATGAGGATCAGCGCAATGGTCGGCAGGATCAGGTGCGTGAAGGAGTCCAGGCTCAGAATCCAGAAGTCGCCTTCGATGTTCGGGGTGTTGGCGCCGATGGTGGCGATCGGCCGGCCGCGGACCCGGCTGTTGTTGAAGTACGCGGGCCATGCCTGCATAAAACGGTCCAGCAGGATCAGCCCGCCGACCAGGAAGGAGGTGATCGCCGCCGCGCGCATGGACTGCCCGCGGTCGTAACCGCCCATCAGGTAGCCAATGCCCACGCCGACCAGGACGGCGGCCACTGCAAGCAGCACGATCATCAGGAACGTGGCCTCGTTCAGCAGCGGCTGAATGACGAAGTACAACACCAGCCCGACGCCGACGGCGATCAGCGCCGACTGCAGCGCCTTGCGGTTCTTGAGCCCGGCGGAGAGCAGGGTGACGGCGAACGCGATGCCGACCCCGGCGATCGCGATGACCACGGGGCCCAGCCCGGGGTTCTTGAACCATTCGGTGGCGGAGAAGTACATCAGTACGGCGGTGGCAAACAGGAAGACGATGCCGCCGGTGAGCAGCCTGCGCTTCATCTCGCCGCCCACCGTCACGGCCGTCAGGGCTCCGAGGATAGCACCAATGGCCAGGGCCGCAGGCAGCGGGATCTCCGGATTCCGGAGGAAGTTGTTGAACCCGATGGCGCCGTACTCCTTCAGGAGCACCGCGACCCAGAAGATCGGCAGGGAGAAGAACAGGAAGGCCATGAACGTCACGCCGTAGTCCAGCGTGCTGTACTGGCGCAGGGCGGTGATGATGCCGAGCGTGATGCCGATCAGGATCGCCAGCACTGTGGCCGCGGTGACCAGGGTCAGGGTCTGGACCAGGGCGTGCCCCAAGGCGTCAGTGATCGGCTGGCCGGCAATGTTCTTGCCGAGGTCGCAGGTGCCGGCGAAGGGAATGAGGCACTTCGCCGCGCCGCCGAGCCAGTTGAAATACCGGATGGGGGCAGGTGTATCGAGCTGCAACAGCTCGCTGCGCGCGTCCATCAGCTGCTGTTTGTTCGGGGCGCTGCTGGCGCGGAATTCCTCGAGGGGGTCGCCTGACGCCGCTGTCAGGAGATACACCATAAAGGATGCGCCAAGAAGGATAAGGGCGGCGGTGATGAGCCGCCGGACGATGTAGGTCACCATGGGAATAGAACCTCGGTATTCGTGCCCGGGGATTGCCCGGGCCGGTCGCAGAGTTTGGCCGTTGTCCCGCAATGGTGTGGCGGGGCCCGCCACCTTCGGGGGTTGTAGCTAGAAAGGCGTCGGGACCAACGTGCCCGGTCCCGACGCCTTTAGCTAGCAAATGTCACTTGCTGTGGTCGGCTACTTCTGCGCCCACTCCCAGAAGTTCCACCAGACACCGGTCTGGTTCGGCATGTACTTCACGCCGGTGATGCGGTCGCTGTACGCGTCCACACCAACTGCCTGGAACAGCGGCAGGCCGTAGGCGGAAGCCCAGATCTTCTGGTCGATCTGCTTGATCAGCTCATCCTGCTTGCCCTTGTCGGTGGTGACAATGAGCTCGTCCATCAGCTTGTCGGCTTCCGGGTCGCTGAATCCGTTGAAGTTGGAGTCGTTGCCCGACTTGAAGATCTGCGGAACGCCGGAGACGCCGACGCCCGAGTTGATCCAGCCGAAGATGGTGGCGTCGTAGGAGCCGTCACCGAGGGCCTTGCCCCAGTCGGACTTGCCGAGACCGCCGTCGACGATCTTGAAGCCTGCCTTGGAGGCGGACTCGCTGATCAGAGCGAACATGTCCGCGCGGTTGGGGTTGTCCTTGTTGTACATGATGCGGACTTCAGGGGTGGCACCGTTGAGGAGCGACTTTGCACCTTCGATGTCCACGTCCTGGTAGGCCGAGGAACCGTTGTCCTTGACGGACTCGGTGTACAGGGCCTGGTCCGGAACGAACAGCTGCGAGTCCAGCGGCTTGGCCTCCGGGTCGAGCTTCTTGACGATCTTGTCGACGATGTCCTTGCGCGGGACGCTCTTCATGAACGCTTCGCGGACGCTCTTCTCAGCGAAAACGCCGCTGTAGTTGAGGTCGATGTGGTCGTAGGACAGCTGGTTGCCGACCTCGACCGTGACGCCCTGGCTCTCAAGCGCCTTCAGCTGCTCCACCGTGTCGGCCGAGGCCTGCGGTGCGATGATGTCGGCTTCGCCGTTCTTGAGCGCCTGAACCTGGGCGGGAGCGGAACCGATGTAGCGGACGGTGATTTCGTCCAGGTTGGCTTCCGGGCCCCAGTTGTAGTCCTTGTTCTTGACCATGGTCAGGGACTGGTCCTGGTTGACGTCCTTGACGATGTACGGGCCGTTGGAGAGGTAGAGGCTCGGGTCGGCCGGCAGGGTCTTGGAATCGAAGCCGGTGTTCCACATCTCCGCCATGGTCTGCAGCTGCGCGTTGGCCGGCTGCGGTGCCTTCGCGTCACCGCGGGGCATGCCCTTCAGCATGTCAACGAATGCTTTGGCGTCCGCCAGTCCGGCCTTCTTGGCCAGGACGTGCGCCGGGATGTCGATGCCGGGGCCGCCGATGGCGATCTCCCAGTCGGCAAACGGCTTCGAGTACTTCAGGGTCATGGAGCGGCCGTCTTCGCCGAGCTCCGGGAAGTCCGTCAGGGCAATGCCCGTGGGGTCGCCGGCGTAGGAGAAGTAGGACGTTCCGGTCTTGGCCTCGGAATCGGCATCGTCGTAGTAGCCGGAGAAGGCGGCCCACTGCAACACGAGGTCGGCTGCGGTAACGGGGGTGCCGTCGGACCACTTCACGCCTTCGTTGATGGTGTACTTCACCGTCAGCGGGTCATCCGAGACCTTTTCCATCTTGCCGAACTTCTCGTTGCGGACAACGTTCAGTTTATTATCGATGTAGAAGAACCCCGAGTGGGTGGCGTAGCTGACCTTCGAGTTGATGTCGGTGTTGCCGTCCGCCGTGTTGGGGTTGAACGTGTTGAATGCGTTCACCTCTACGACTGTTGCAGATCCGCCTGCTTTGCTTGCTGCCGCTGCGGTGGTGGGGGTTGTCCCGCCACTGTTGCCGGCGCAGGCGCTGAGGGCGAGGGCAGCTGCTGCTGCCACACCCACTGCTTTCGAAATACGACCGAAGCGCATTCCGCCTCCTTGTTTCTGTGGTGTGGTTGAGACCGAGGCCGTAGGCACCGGGCAGACGTCCACACTCCCCCAGCGGCAGTGTGGCCCGTCTCACATGGCATGTAGCGTAAACCCCAAAATGAGTGCCGGGCGATGAAAGTTGACCACCTGTAAAGTTCGTTACAGAGCTGCAACATTGGGACAGGATTCGAGGCTCGAATTCAGCACGGCCTATTGACCTTGGGGACGGTCCGCGCTAATGTCCCCGGCCGCCGGAAAAGCCCCGATTTTGCAGTCGGGGATTCCCGAGTTAATCCCGCATTACTTGATGAATGCATCAAACCGTCAGGCGTTGACGCGCGGCCGGCACCCGAACTGCCTAGAATGCTTACATGCCTACACGTGTTCACGAGTTTGCCTGGCCGGATCGGGTCGTCGTTGGCACCGTCGGAGTGCCAGGGGCGCGCACCTTCTACCTCCAGGTCCGCGCCGGGGCGCAGATTGTCAGTGTCACCCTGGAGAAGCAGCAGGCGGCTCTGCTCGCGGAGAAGATCGATGAAATCCTCGACCAGCTCAGCACTGTCGAGGGCAATCCCTACAGCGTTCCCGCGGGCACTCCCATTGAACTCGTCGACAATGACGATCTGGAGGCGGTCCAGGAGCAGTTCCGCGCCGGCTCCATGAGCTTGGGCTGGGACCCAACCACGGCCCAGGTTCTCATCGAGGCCTACCCCATCACCGATGCCGATGATGACGACGTCGACGAATCCGTCGAAGAAGGCGGCGCGGACGCGTCCGAAATGCTGCTGGTGCGGATGCCGGTCGGCACTGCCCGCGCCTTCGCCAAGCGCACCCGCGAGATTGTGGGCGCCGGGCGTCCGACGTGCCCTCTCTGCGGATACCCCGTCGACGCCGACGGACACACCTGCACACTCCCCGAGGCCTGATACCGGGACCCTGCCAAGTGGACGGTCACGTGGACCACCGCCCGGCCAGGCCTAGAAGGCGCTGCTGGGCAGGTCCTTCTCGCCGTCGACGATTGCGGTGACAATCCGCGCTGCAACCGCGTCCGGGTCCAGCGCCGCGCCGAATCGCGGCGCTGCCCCGGCGATCGGGTGCTCGGACAGGGCGGTGCCCGTGTGGCCCGGCCGGGCGTCCATGATCCGGATGCCGGCGCGCCGGTACTCGCGCGCCGCTGCGGCAACGAACGCCGCGAGCCCGGCTTTCGACCCGGAGTATGCGGCCAGGCCGGCGACGGGTGTCTCAGCGACGACGCCGCTCAGTGTGACCACGAACGGCTCCCGGCCTTCACGGGCCGAGGCCGCGAGGTAGGGCTGGCTTTGGGCAATGAGCTGGATCGCACTGGTCGTGTTCACGGCGAAGAGTTCGTCCACCGTGGCGGGTTCCAGGTCCGAGACGGCACCGAAGGCGACGACGCCGGAAGCAACCACCAGCCCGTCGAGGCGCCCGTACCTCGCAGTGGCGTCAGCCAGCACCTCCCGGATTACAGCGGGAGTGCGGAGATCGTGTCCGGCAGACTTTGACGACCGGGCAACGACGGCGCCCTTAGTCTCCAGCTGGGTGGCGATGCGCGAACCGAGTCCGCCGCTGGCGCCGACCACCAGAACAACCGCATCCTGAAGCATCGTCATGGGTAGATCCTAAGTCACGTCACGGCTGACCCGCCCGGGCAGGGTCGCGGTGTACCGACCTGGAGGTGGCCGGCGGGATGCCGATCTCTTCCACGCTGTGGGTGCCGCAGGGCGTCCTGGTCACGGTGGCGTGCTCGATGCGGCCCACCCGGAACCAGCGCATTTCGTCGCGGAGCCGGCACCAGCCAATCAGATGCCAGTGGCCGTTTGTTGAAGCGAAGATCACCGGTTCGACGTCCCGGGTGGTGGTACTGCCGTCCTGGGCGGCGTAGCGGATGCGCACCACCCGCTGCTCAGACATCGCTTCCTCAAGGGCCGATCTGACGGCCCGCGCTCCAGGCTGATCCGTGTTGACCCAGATGCGGCGTGCCAGTTCGTCGACCTTTGCCCGGGTAGGCGGATCCAGCACGTCCACGATCTTGCCGACGGCGACCGAGGCGAGATCGGCGTACGGCGCATCAGGTGCAGCCGAGACCGCCGCGAGAAGAGCCACTGCTTGAGCGGGGGTCAACCGCACAGGCGGGAGGTCCGCCTGGGTAGCCAGGCCGTAGCCGCCGCGGGGTCCCGGACGGGACCAGATCGGAGCGCCGCTGTTCTCCAGCGCATCGATGTCCCGCTTGATTGTCCGCACAGACACGCCGAACTCGTTGGCCAGCCGGTCTGCGGTGCATCCACGGGCCGCGCTGCGCCGCAGCATCTCCGACAATGCGTGGAGCCGCTCCACTCGCTTCATTTCTCCGCCCGTCACTGATCCATGCTTGATCCGTGCCATAAATAGTGCCACACAGTTGTCCGGGCGGCGGGCGAGGATGGTGGCATGACAACAGAGACAAGCAATCCGACAATCCTTCTGATCCCCGGGCACTGGCTGGGAGCGTGGGCATGGGACGAGGTCGTGGAACACCTGACATCCTTGGGCCACGGGGCCGTCCCGCTGACTCTGCCCGGCCTCGACGTAACAGACACCGGCCGGGTGGCCAGGACGCTGGACGAGCAGGCAGCGGCAATCGAACAGGCCGCCGCTGGAAGCTCCGGACCAGTCGTCATTGTGGCGCACAGTGGAGCCAACGCTCCGGTGAGCCTCGTCCTCGACCGGCACCCCGAGCTGTTCAGCCGCGTGATTTGGGTCGACAGCGGCCCGGCAGCGCCCGGCGTCGCCTTTGCCCCCGATTTCCCGGAGGATACGGACAGCCTCCCCCCGCCACCCTTCGAGATGCTCGGCGAGCAGGCCAGCATCGAGGGCCTGAGCACCGAAGTACTTGCGCGGTTCCGTGAACGCGCCGTACCCGAGCCCGGACCTGTCCTTCGTCAGAGAGTGCAACTGGCAAATGACGCACGCTTCAACGTACCCACCACCTTCGTGTGCTGCTCACTGCCGAGCTCGCAAATACTGGAACTGGTCAAGGCCGGTCACCCCATGTTCGCCGAGGTTGCCCATCTCAAGAGCGTTCAATGGGTCGACCTTCCGACGGGCCACTGGCCCATGTGGAGCCGCCCGGCCGACCTCGCTCACATACTTGCAGCGGAATCCTCAGACAGCTGACACAGCACGGATCTCCAGTGCCGTGCGTTGATGCGGCACTCCACCGTCAACCGATCATGTAGGCGAATCCCCGCCCGTCTGAGGCCACCGCGTGGACAAAGCCTTTGGCTTTGTTGAGGTAAGCGGTGGCATAGGCCACCTCGGACTCCGGCACCTGACCAAACGGGTAGCTACCGCTCAGGCCGGCTTTGATTTCGTTGTCGTTGACCGTCTCAAGGTCCCGGGCGATCAAAGCGACGTCGTGAGGCGGGAGTGCTCGCACCCACGGGCGCCATGTGCACCCATCGTCGGCGAAGGTCACCTGCCCTTCGAACATTCGGTAGGCCGGTCTGGCTGCTGTCTCGGAAGCCCGCGGAGCAGTGAGCCGCTGCAGGTACGGCCATGCCTTGTCGAGGTAGAGGAGGTCCCGCTCCGGCAGGGATTGCCGGAAGTCTGTGACGCCCTCCGTGAAGCCAGGTTCGAGGCCCCACGCGTCCGCCAAAGGGTCGGAGCCGATCACGGTGAGTGGGTCAGCGAGTGCCTTCCCGGTTTGGTCACTGTCAAAGGCGTATGCGTAGTATCTGATTCCCATGCGACGATTCTGAGCGGGCCACATGCCGCGAAGGCCAGAATTTTGCTGTATGTGGATAAGACGCCGCCCGGCACTCGAATGTACCGGGCGGCGTCTTACAGGATGAGTGCAGAACCTAGACGTTGAAGCGGAACTCCACCACGTCGCCGTCGGCCATCACGTATTCCTTGCCCTCGATCCGGACCTTGCCGCGGGACTTGGCTTCCGCCATGGATCCGGCCTCGATGAGGTCGTCGAAGGAGACAACTTCGGCCTTGATGAAGCCGCGCTGGAAATCGGAGTGGATCACGCCGGCGGCCTGCGGTGCGGTGTCGCCCTGATGGATGGTCCAGGCGCGGGTTTCCTTGGGTCCTGCCGTCAGGTAGGTCTGGAGCCCCAGGGTGTGGAAGCCGACGCGTGCCAACTGGTCCAGCCCGGACTCGGACTGACCGTTCATTTCCAGCATCTCGCGGGCTTCTTCCTCGTCGAGTTCCACGAGGTCGGATTCGAGCTTGGCATCGAGGAAGACGGCGTCCGCGGGGGCCACCATGGCCCGCAGCTCCTCCTGCTTCTCGGGGTTGCTGAGGATGCCCTCGTCCGCGTTGAAGACGTAGATGACCGGTTTGGCCGTCAGGAGGCCCAGCTCCTTGAGGTGCTCCATCTCCAGCTTGTCGCTCTTGATCGAGGAGAAGATGGTGTCGCCGCGTTCCAGGACAACCTGGGCCGCTTTGATGGCAGCCAGCTCGGCCGCTTCCCGCTTCTTGATCTTGACTTCTTTTTCGATCCGGGGAATGGCGTTTTCGATCGTCTGGAGATCGGCCAGGATCAGCTCGGTGTTGATGATCTCCATGTCCGAGCGGGGATCCACCTTGCCGTCGACGTGGATCACGTCGGGGTCATCGAACACGCGGATGACCTGGGCGATGGCCTGTGCCTCGCGGATGTTGGCGAGGAACTTGTTGCCCAGCCCTTCGCCCTCCGAGGCGCCCTTGACGATTCCAGCGATGTCCACGAAGGACACCGGGGCGGGCAGCAGGCGCTGGGAGCCGAAGACGGCGGCCAGCTTGGCGAGCCGCGGGTCCGGCAGGTTGACCACGCCAACGTTGGGTTCGATCGTGGCGAACGGGTAGTTCGCTGCGAGCACCTGGTTGCGGGTCAGTGCGTTGAAAAGGGTTGATTTGCCGACGTTGGGCAGTCCGACGATGCCAATAGTTAGAGCCACGAGCATTAATTCTACCCGCTGCCGCCCGGGCCCCTGGAACGCCCGCCGGAACTAGTCAAGTAGGACGCCGGAAGGACGCGGGCAGTGCGTCGGCCCGAAACTGTCGGAGGTGCGTGCCAGAGTGAATCCATGGACGCTTTCGGATTCATTCTTGCCCTTCTTATGCTGTTAATCGGTGCCGTTGCCGGTGCGGCCGCCGTGTACGTGATGCTCCGCCGCCGCACCCACGCTGTGGAACAGGACTTCGACGCCGTGTCAGCCCGGCTGTCCGAGGTCAGCGCGCAGTACGCCGCGGCCGACGCCGAGAGGCGGCTGCTGGCCGCCCAGAACCGCGAGCTCGGCGAATCCCGGAACCAGGACGGCAGTGTGCTGCGGGCCTTGGCACCCGTGGCGGAGAAGCTCACCGCTGTGCAGCAGCAGGTGTCCCTGCTGGAACGCGACCGGCTGGAACAGTACGGGCAGCTCGCCCAGCAGCTGCAGGAAGCCCGGCTGTCCGACGAACAGCTGCTGCGCTCGACCCACGCTCTGGAGTCCGCGCTGCGCTCCAACAGCGCCCGCGGGCAGTGGGGCGAAGTCCAGCTGCGCCGCGTGGTGGAGGCTGCAGGGATGCTGCGCCACGTCGATTTCCACGAACAGGTCCACAGCGGACCCGGCGCCTCGGCGGACACCACCGTCCGGCCCGACCTGGTGGTCCAGCTCCCGGGCGGCAAGCAGTTGGTGGTCGACGCGAAGGTGCCGCTGACTTCGTATCTGGCGGCGCAGGAGCTTGGGGTGTCCGCGGGCGGGCGCCAGCAGGCTGCACCGCTGGGCGGGCAGCAGGCCCATCTGGCGGCGCATGCCAAGGCCCTGAAAGCGCACGTGGACGCGCTGAGCAGCAAGAAGTACTGGGACATCCCGGGCAACTCGCCGGAGCTTGTGGTCTGCTTCCTGCCGGCCGAATCGATCCTGGCGGCCGCCCTGTCCGCGGACCCTGCGCTGCTGGACCACGCCCTGTCCAGGAACGTGGTGCTGGCCTCCCCGTCAACCCTGCTGGCCGTCCTCAAGTCCGTCGCCTTCACCTGGCGCCAGGACGTACTGACGGACAGCGCGCGGGAGCTCTTCGAACTGGCCCGCCAGCTGTACGAGCGGATGGGCACGCTCGGCGAAAACGTCACCAAGCTTGGCTCGTCACTCAAGACGTCCGTTGACCGCTACAACTCCATGGTGGGCACGCTGGAGGCCCGGATCCTGCCCACCGCGCGCAAGCTCAACGCCCTGGACGCAACCGGGCTGGCCACCCCCGCGGCCGTCGAGGCGACGCCGCGTTCCCTGGCCGCCCCGGAACTGCAGTCCGGCAGTGATTCGGACACGCTGGGCAGCGATTCGGACAGGCTGCACCAGGGCGTCGAGGAGGGCCGGGAGTCCGCAGCCTGACGGTTCCCTCCGCGCGCGGGGTTCCGCACGCGGAGGGGACCGCCCCCGCCTCTGTTAGTTGCGGGCCGGGCGCGGCTGGCGGCCGCCGAGGGCCCGGGAGACATCGCCGGCCTGCTTCAGGGTGGCGCGGAGCTCCTTCGGCAGCGAGAACAGCAGGTCCTCTTCGGCCGTAACGACTTCCTCCACCGTGCCGTACCCGTAGTCGGCGAGCAGGCGCAGGACGTCCTTGACCAGGACTTCCGGGACCGAGGCACCCGAGGTCACCCCGACGGTGGCCACACCTTCGAACCAGGACTCGTCCACTTCGTTGGCGAAGTCCACGCGGTAGGAGGCCTTCGCGCCGTATTCCAGCGCCACCTCCACGAGGCGGACCGAATTCGACGAGTTGGCCGAGCCGACCACAATCACGAGATCGGCCTGCGGCGAGATCTTCTTGATGGCCACCTGGCGGTTGGTGGTGGCGTAGCAGATGTCGTCGCTGGGCGGGTCCTGAAGGGTGGGGAACCGTTCCTTGAGGAGGCGGACGGTCTCCATGGTTTCATCAACGCTGAGGGTGGTCTGGGACAGCCAGATGACCTTTTCCGGGTCCCTGACAGTCACCTTGTCGACCTCGTGCGGACCGTTGATGATCTGGATGTGTTCGGGGGCCTCGCCGGCGGTTCCTTCGACTTCCTCGTGGCCGTCATGGCCGATCAGCAGGATGTCGAAGTCGTCCTTCGCGAAGCGCACTGCTTCCTTGTGCACCTTGGTCACCAGTGGGCAGGTGGCGTCGATGGTCCGCAGGCCGCGGTCCTCGGCGGACTGGACGACGGCGGGTGACACCCCGTGCGCGGAGAAGATCACCAGGGCGCCCTCGGGGACCTCGTCGGTCTCGTCAACGAAGATGGCGCCCTTTTCTTCCAGGGAGCTGACCACATGCACGTTGTGGACGATCTGCTTGCGGACGTAGACCGGCGGGCCGTAGTGCTCCAGGGCCTTCTCCACCGCAATGACCGCGCGGTCGACGCCGGCGCAGTAGCCGCGCGGGGCGGCCAGGAGGACCTTCTTGGGTCCGGAGACGGGGGCTGCCGCCAGCACTTCTTCCGGTGAACGCCGCCGGCGCGGAACGGTTGGCATCGGGATGGAAACAGCAGTGGAGGTCATTCCCCCATGCTACCGGTGTTGGGCGGGGAGCCGTGGTGGCCCGGCCCCCGCGGCTTTGCTGCCCGGGCCGCTGCCGTCAGGCCCGGCGGCGTCCGCCGACGGCACGCAGGACCAGTCCCGCCGCCAGCAGGACTCCACCGCCGATCGCGGCGGCCAGGACCCACTGGCCGAAACCAGCGCCGGCGGCTGCCACAAATTCGCTCTTGAAGATCTCTGCGACCTCGTTGCCGCTGCTCGTTGCCGTCACAGCGCCGGCGACGGTGTTGGCGGCCAGGGTCCAGACTCCGGCCAGCACCAGGGTTCCGACGCCGATCCCGGCCAGGACCGCCCAGCGCCGCCGGGCGGCAACGAAGGCCAGCGCAAACGCGATCAGGGCGCCGACGGCCACGGCATAGCCCATCGGCGCGAAAGCGGCCACCCGGTCAAGGGCCTGCCGGTGCTGGTGCTGCCCGATGGTGATCAGCAGTTCCTCCGGGCCCTCGACCGGCAGGGTGGTGGCATCGGCCACCTGCTTCGCCACCAGGCCCACCAGCGGCGCAAGGTCGAGGGTCAGCGAGGTGGATCCGTCGGCTGCGGCAGGATCCGCAGCAGGGTCGGTGAAATTCAGCCGGTGGCTCTTGCGCAGGGTCTCGGTCCAGGCGTCCGGGTAACCGGGCATGGCGGTCAGGGACTGTGCAGCGCTTTCCAGAATGGGCTCCACCAGTCCGCTGAGCGCCTCGGGAATCCGGTCCGCGCCGAGGCTGCCGACGGCGGCGGCGGCCAGCCGCTGCTGGAAGGCCGGGTCCTTGCCCAGCGGCGCGGTGAACGCCACGAAGCCGTCCTCCTGGACGATGTTCCGGTCCACCCACATGGCCGGGACGGCGACAGCCGCGAGGACCAGCCCTAGAAGTACCGCTACGGCTGAGACAAAAGTGCGCACAAAGATTCCTAGCAGGTTGATGGTGACTGCCATCCTACGGGGGCTCCCTCCGGAACAATAAAGTCGGGCCCCGGTGGTAAAGCTATGGATAGAGTTGAAACAGACAGCATCCAGCTGCCTGCCGGTCCCGCTGGCTGACGCGCATGCGCCAGGACAGCCCCGGCGGGCAGCCCCGCCCCGGCAAAGGACATTCACCCGTATGCACAAGGCCATCTCCGTCCCGGGGTTCCGGCATGTCTGAGGACGTCGCGGCAGCCACCACCCTGCCGGCAACGGCGGCTGAAACCAGCCCGGACAACCCGTGGCCGCTGCAGCTGCTGTCGCAAAAGCTCAAGATGCACATTGACCGGGCCCCGTCCGCCTGGATCGAGGGCCAGGTCATCGAAATGAACCGGCGCGGCACCAACGCCTACCTCACGCTCCGGGACATCGACGCCGAGATCTCCCTCCCCGCGTCCGCCTGGACCAAGGTCCTGGACCGGCAGGAAATCCCGCTGGAACGGGGCTCACGGGTAGTGGCGCTGATTAAGGCCGAGTTCTGGCTGAAGACGGGCCGGCTGAACATGTCCGTCAAGGACATCCGCCCGGTGGGACTGGGAGACCTCCTCGCCCGCATTGAGCGGCTGCGCCACGCGCTGGCTGCGGAAGGGCTGTTCGCCGACTCCCGCAAGAAGCGCCTGCCGCTGCTCCCCCACCGGATCGGCCTGATCACAGGCCGGGATTCCGATGCCAAGAAGGACGTGCTGCGCAACGCGGCCCTGCGCTGGCCTGCCGTCGAATTCGACATCCGCGAAGTGGCCGTCCAGGGCAACACCGCCGTGGCACAGGTGATCGCGGCGTTGCGGGCCCTCGACGCGGACCCTGCCGTGGACGTGATTGTCATTGCCCGCGGCGGCGGCTCCCTGGAGGACCTGCTTCCCTTCAGCAACGAGGAGCTGATCCGCGTCGTGTCCGCCGCTGCCACCCCGGTGGTGAGCGCGATCGGCCATGAGGCGGACCGCCCCATCCTCGACGATGTCGCCGACCTGCGCGCGTCCACTCCGACGGACGCCGCCAAGCGGATCGTCCCGGACGTTGCGGAGGAGCTTGCGCGGGTGCGCCAGGCCAGGGACCAGCTGCGGCGCGGTGTCACCCGCCTGGTGGAACGCGAAGTTGACCGGCTTGCCTCGCTGCGCTCCCGGCCAGTGCTCGCTTCGCCCGAGGCGATGGTCACCCACCGGCACGACGACGTCGAACGGCTCAAGGGCCGCTCGCAGGCGGCGGTGACCACCGCCGTCGTCCGGGCCACCGACCAGCTGGTGCACCTCAAGGCCCAGGTCCGCGCCCTGTCGCCGCAGAAAACCCTGGACCGGGGCTACGCCGTGGTGCAGCTTGCCGGAAGCGGGCCCGCCGCCGGGGTCCGCGGGGACGTGGTGCGGCATCCCGACCAGGCTCCCCCGGGCACGCCGCTGGCCGTCCGGGTGGCGGCAGGCCGGTTCACCGCGGAGTCGACCGGCGGCCAGGAAACCGCCGAAGAATGACCGGCCTCCCCCACCTCACCAGTACCGAACCGCCCCGCGGCATAACCCCGCGACACCACAAGGAGCAGCACGCCATGGCAGCAGAAACAGCGCCGAACACCGACATTGAGGCCCTCAGCTACGAGGAGGCCCGCGAGCAGCTCGTCGGCGTCGTCAGCAAGCTTGAGGCCGGCGGGGCAAGCCTCGAGGAGTCGCTGGCCCTCTGGGAGCGCGGCGAGGCGCTGGCCAAGCGCTGCGAATCGTGGCTCGAAGGGGCCCGCAAGCGGCTGGCCGCGGCGCGGGACCACCCCGCCCAGGACAGCTAGGACCCCGCCGGTCAGGAACGCTCCACGAGCTCCCGTTCCGTCGGGACGTCGAGATCCGGCACCGGCCACTGCAGCTTCAGGCCCTCCAGCGCCTCCAGGAGCAGCTGCTGGACGGCGATCCGGGCGTACCATTTCTTGTTCGCCGGGACGACGTACCACGGCGCGGACTCGGTGGCCGTCTTCTCCAGGGCCTTCTGGTAGGCGTCCATGTAGTCGCCCCAGAACGCGCGTTCTTTGAGGTCGTTGCTGCTGTACTTCCACAGTTTGGACGGATCATCCAGCCGGGCCAGCAGGCGTTCCTTCTGCTCGTCGCGGCTGATGTGGAGCATGACCTTGACGATCTTGGTGCCTGCGGCCGCCTGCCTGGCTTCGAATTCGTTGATCGCGACGTACCGGCGCTCGAGTTCCTTCGGATCCGCCCAGCGGTGGACCCGGTGGATCAGGACATCCTCGTAGTGCGACCGGTCAAAGACGCCCATCATGCCGGCGGCCGGGACTTCCCTCTCGATCCGCCAGAGGAAGTCGTAGGACTTCTCCTCCGGGGTAGGCGCCTTGAACGACTTCATCTGGACGCCCTGCGGGTTCATGGCCCCCATCACGTGCGTGACGATCCCGCCCTTGCCGGCCGTGTCCATGGCCTGCAGGATCAGCAGGACCCGTTTGGTGCCCCCGAACCGGGACTCGGCGAAGAGCCGTTCCTGCAGGTCGGCGAGATCGTCGTCGAGGTGGTCGAGCAGCGCTTCGCCGTCGCTTTTGTCCCCGCTGTAACCAGGCGTGGCGTCCGGGTCCGTGTCTTTCAGGCTGAAGCCCTCGCCCACTTTGAGGGTTTCTGAGGGGCTCTCGTTGAAGTACACGACGTCTGACATCCGTTGCCTCATTCCGTTTCGGGCAGCCTCTGGCCGGAACGGCCAACCACGGCCCGGGCCGCGCTGCTGAGCCCTAGGCTAGTTCCCCTTGTACCGACTCAGGAAGTCCCCCATGCGGCCGATCGCTTCCTCGAGGTCTTTCACCAGCGGCAGTGTGACCATCCGGAAGTGGTCCGGGCGGACCCAGTTGAACGCGCGTCCGTGGGAGACCAGGATCTTCTGCTCCCGCAGCAGGTCCAGGACAAACTTCTCGTCGTCGCGGATGTGGTAAACCTCGGGGTCGAGCTTCGGGAAGAGGTACATGGCTCCCCGTGCCTGCTGCGTGCTGACGCCGGGAATGGCGTTGAGCATGTCGTAGGCCTTGTTCCGCTGCTCCAGCAGGCGTCCGCCCGGCAGGATGAGATCGTTGATGCTCTGGTACCCGCCCAGAGCGGTCTGGATGGCGTGCTGGGCCGGGACGTTGGCGCACAGGCGCATGTTCGCGAGCAGGCTGATGCCCTCAAGGTAGTCCGCGGCGGCCTTCTTAGGACCCGAGATGGCCATCCAGCCGGCGCGGTAGCCGCACACGCGGTAGGCCTTGGAGAGCCCGCTGAAGGTCAGGCACAGGACGTCGTCGCCGGTGAGGCTGGCCATGTTCACGTGCACGGCGTCCTCGTAGAGGATTTTCTCGTAGATCTCGTCGGCGAAGAGGACCAGGCCGTGCTTTTCGGCGAGGGCCACAATCTTCTTGAGGGTGTCCTCCGGGTACACGGCTCCGGTGGGGTTGTTCGGGTTGATCACCACAATGCCCTTGGTGCGGGGGGTGATCTTCGCTTCGAGGTCCTCCAGGTCGGGCTGCCAGCCGGACTCCTCGTCGCAGAGGTAGTGCACGGGCCGGCCGCCGGCCAGGGCCACGGACGCGGTCCACAGCGGGTAGTCCGGGGTGGGGATCAGCACTTCGTCACCGACGTCGAGCAGTGCCATCAGCGACATGGTGATGAGTTCGCTGACGCCGTTGCCCAAGTAGATGTCGTCGACGTGGATGTTCTGGATGCCGCGGGTCTGGTAATACTGCGAGACGGCCGTGCGGGCGGAGAAAATGCCGCGGGAGTCGCTGTAGCCCTGGGCGTGCGGCAGGTGGCGGATCATGTCCACCAGAATGGCGTCCGGCGCTTCGAACCCGAACGGGGCAGGGTTTCCGATGTTCAGTTTGAGGATGCGGTGCCCCTCAGCCTCCATCTGCTGGGCGGCCTGAAGAATCGGTCCACGGATGTCGTAGAGGACATTGTGAAGCTTGGTGGACTGCTTGAAATCTGCCATTTATCAAATATGCCATATGGCGGATGTACTTCCGCTGAGACTTGCCTCACAGGGCTCCTCCGCGGACGCCGGCAGGAATATGTGCGCAGACGCACGACGGCGGCTGCCGGGCCCCGGCAGGCGGGGGTGTCCGGCAGCCGCCGTCGGGCGCAGTTCTGTTAGTCAGAACAGTGCGTCAGAAGAGCGCGGCGGGAGCAGTTACTTGACCAGGCCCTTCTCCTTCAGCCATGCCGCCGCAGCATCCTTGGGGTTCTGCTTCTGGCTGCCGCTGACCGCGCGGTTGAGGTTGATCAGGTCCTCGGTGGTGAGGACCTTGGAGACGGCGTTGAGGGTTTCCTTTGCCTTGTCCGTCATCTTGGCCGTGTTGTAAAGCGGCAGGACCTGCTGGGCGATGAAGTTGTTCTTCGGGTCCTCCAGCACCACCAGGTCGTTGTCGGCGATGGACGGGGTGGTGGTGTAGATGTCGGCCACCTGCACCTGGTCCGACAGGAGGGCCTTGAGCGTCACGGCTCCGCCGCCGTCGCTGAACGGTTCCAGCTTCTTGGGCACGCAGTTGTAGTTCTTCTCCAGGCCCGGCAGCCCGTACGCCCGTTCGGCGAAGGTGGCCGGGGCGCCCACCACGATTTCGCTGCAGACCTTGGCGAGGTCCTCAATCGACTTCAGCTGGTACTTCTCGGCGGTGGCCTTCGTGACCACCATGGCGTCCTTGTCCTCGGCCTTGGCGGGCTCCAGCACGGCGAGGCCCTCCGGGAGCTTGCCCGGCAGCGCCTTGTAGATGTCCTCGGCGGACACTTCCGTGGCGTCCTTGCTGACATGCAGGAGCAGGTTGCCGCTGTAGTCCGGAATCACGTCCACCGAGCCGTCCTGGACGGCCTTGAAGTAGACCTCGCGGGAGCCGATGTTCGGTTTGGTGCTGGCGGTGACGCCGGCCCCGTTCAGCGCCCCGGCGTAGACCTCGGCAATGATCTGGCTCTCGGTGAAGTCGGCAGACCCGATCACCAGCGGCGCTCCCGCACCCGACGTGGACCCGCCGGTGGCGGGGGCGGTGGAGAGCGGATCGGATGAGCCGCCGCAGGCGGACAGTGCGAGGGCCAGGCCAACGCCGGCGGCCAGGCCGCCGAATGCGCGCCGGCCAAGGCGCAGTGGGCGGGTTTCCTTCATGACGTACCTCCTTGAACAACAGTCCCCGCGGGAGCGGGGTCTGTGAGATCAACCGCAGCCTGCTGGCTCCGGTCTGGCTGGTGGGAGGCGCCCCGGGTCAGGAACAGCCTCTGGATGAGGGCGAGGACAAGGTCGACGGCGATCGCCAGGGCGGCGATCAGCAGGGACCCGCCCAGCATTTGGGGGAAATCGGACAGGACCAGGCCGTCAAAGAGGTACCGGCCGAGTCCGCCGAGGTTGATGTACGCCACCACGGAGACGGTGGCGATGGCCTGGAGCACGCCGGTCCGGAAGCCGCCGTACATCACGGGCAGGGCGTTGGGGAACTCGGCGCGGAACAGCACCTGGAGCTCCGTCATTCCCATGGCCCGGGCGGCATCAACAACGTTCCGGTCCACGCTGGCGATGCCGGCGTACGTGCCGGCAAGCAGCGGCGGGACGGTCAGGATCACCAGAGCCCAGATCGGCGGCATGAGCCCGATGCCGGCCAGCAGGACGAACAGCGTGAGCAGGCCCAGTGTGGGCAGGGCCCGGAGTGCGCCGGCCACGGCGACGGCGGCCACCCGGCCCCGGCCAGTGTGCCCGACGTAGAGCCCGATGGGCACCGCGATGGCCGTGGCGATCACCATCACCAGGCTCGTGTAGAACAGATGCTCGGCCACGCGCGCCGGGATTCCGGCGCTTCCGGACCAGTTCGCCGGGTCGCTGAGCCAGGCGAACGTGTCAGTGACGACGTTGCTCATGCGTTTCCCCCTCCGGTCTTGGGACGCGCGAACCGCAGCGCGCCGGCAGCTGTGCCTTCGTTGTCCCCGCCGGCAGCTGCCTTGTCCCCTCGGGGCGCGGCGTCGGCGCTGCCGCCGGCGGCCGCGGCACGGGTCCAGGGGGTCAGGAGCCGTTCAAGGAGGACCAGGACGGCGTCCATCAGGAGCGCGAGGATGAGGATGGCGATGATGCCCACCACCACTTCGGTGACAAAGTCGCGCTGCAGGCCGGAGGTGAAGAGCATCCCGAGGTTGCCGATGCCAAGCAGGGCCGCGACGCTGACCAGCGAGATATTGCTGACGGAGACGACGCGCAGCCCGGCGAAGAGCACCGGCAAGGACAGCGGCAGGTCGATCTGCAGGAAGCGGGCGAACGGTTTGAACCCCATGGCGACGGCGGCTTGTCGGAGATCCTCGTCCACTGAGTCGAAGGCGTCCAGCGTGGCGCGGACCAGCAGGGCGACGGCGTAGATGGTGAGGGCCACCACCACGTTGACGGGGTCCAGAATGCGGGTGCCGAGGACGGTGGGCAGGATGATGAACAGCGCCAAGGACGGGATGGTGTACAGCAGCGACGACGCGGTCAGGACCACGGACCGGAGCCCGCGGCTCTGCCGGGCGAGCTGGGCCAGCGGGACGGCGATGAGCACCCCGAACACCATCGGCAGGATGGCCAGGACAAGGTGCTGGCCGGCGAGGCTGTACACCTGCGCGCTGTTGGCCAGGAACCACTCCATCAGAGCGCGCCCTGGCGGACGGTCCGGTCCGATTCGATCACGGCGAGGACTTCCGCGGCGGTGATGACGCCGGCCACCCGCCCGTCGGCGTCCACGGCAACACCGAGGCCGGAGGGTGAGGACAGCGCAGCATCGAGGGCGCGGCGGAGCGTGTCGCCCTTCCGGAAGAGGGAACCGCCGGGCACGGTCGCGGAACCCTTGCCCGGGCCCGACCAGCCGAGGGGACGTTGGGCGTCGTCGACCACCAGCTGCCACTCGTCCGAGGTGTTCCCGGCACGCTCGAGTTCGGCGGGAGTGACCGTCGCGGCCCGGTGCACCGTAACGCCGTCGGACGGGCTGAACGCCAGGTGCCGGAAGCCGCGGTCCCGGCCCACGAAGGACGCCACGAAGTCATTGGCCGGGGCCCGCAGGATCTCCTCCGGCGTGGCGTACTGGGCGAGTTTTCCGCCGAGGCCGAAAACCGCCACCTTGTCGCCGAGGACGGTGGCCTCATCAATGTCGTGGGTGACGAAGACAATGGTCTTGGCCAGGTCCCGCTGGAGCCGGAGGAGTTCCTGCTGCAGTTCGTCACGGACCACGGGGTCCACGGCGCTGAAGGGTTCATCCATCAGCAGCACGGGCGGGTCCGCGGCGAGGGCCCGCGCCACCCCGACGCGCTGCTGCTGGCCGCCGGAAAGCTGCGCCGGGTACCGTTTGCCCAGCGCGGATGCCAGCCCGACGACGTCGAGCAGTTCCTGCGCGCGTTTGCGCGCCTCGGCCTTGCCCACGCCGTTGAGCCGGGGCACGGTGGCGATGTTGTCCAGCACGGAGCGGTGAGGCATCAGCCCGGAGGACTGCATCACGTAACCCATGGAGCGGCGCAGCTTCGCCGCTGGCACCGAGGTGACGTCCTCGCCGCCGACGGTGATGGTGCCGGAGGTGGGCTCCACCATGCGGTTGATCATCCGCAGCGACGTGGTCTTGCCGCAGCCCGAGGGCCCGACGAACACCGTGATGGCGCCCTTGTCGATGGACATGGTCAGCTCATCGACGGCAGGCTGCCCGCTCTGGTATTGCTTGGTGACGCTCTGGAACTCGATCATGGCTTCAGCCATTTCCGGGCTTACCTAACTGTTCGAAGCAACATCGGACCAGCCAACTGATCATAGACACGCCGATTTTTGGCTGTAAAGCACGTGGAACTCAGCCTAGCCAGCGCAGCCGACAAAGTCAGGGACCTTATCAATTGCGCCGTGGCCGACGTTGCAGTTCGACGCCGGGCCAGCGGCGGATGGGTGCCAATGCAACGCGGGGTCACGTGGCGCCCATCCCGCCGGGCGGAATGGGCCGTCTCTGACCCCGCGTTGCGGCATTGCGCGCCGCCCGCTCAGCGGCCCCGCCGGCTCTTGCCGCCGGACCGTGTGCGGTGCCGTTCGGCCGCCTCGTGGCTGTCCCTTTCCGCGGAGCGCTGGCTCTTGCCGCCGGCGGAGATCTTCTGCTGCCACTCCCGCGCGTAGGCGCGCTGGGCGGCCGCGTCGTGCCGCCGGGCCAGGGCCGCGAGTTCGCGCTGGAGTTTCAGGTAGCTGGCCCAGCGGCGCTCATCCAGGGTGCCGTCTGCAATCGCGGCCTGCACGGCGCAGCCGGGTTCGCGGCCGTGCGCGCAGTCGGAGAAGCGGCAGTGCCCGAACAGTCCGTCGAGGTCGCCGAACATCTCCTCCATCCCGGTCTCGGCGTCGAACAGCCCGTACCCGCGCACCCCGGGAGTATCCATGAGCACGGCCCCGCCCGGCAGGGGCACCAGTTCCCGCGAGGTGGTGGTGTGCCGGCCTTTGCCGTCGCCGGCCCGGACAGCCCCGGTTTCCTGAACGTCGACGCCGGCCAGGGCGTTGATGAGCGTGGACTTGCCGGCGCCCGAGGGGCCCAGCAGCACCAGGGTGCCGCTGGCCGGGAGGTGGCCCAGCAGTTCGTCGAGGCCGTCGCCCTGTTCCGCGGAGGTGGTCACCACCGCCACACCGGCGGCCTGCAGGACCACCTTCCCGACGACGTCGTCCGCGATGTCGGCAAGGTCGGCCTTGGTGATGATCACTAGCGGGGTGGCCCCCGAGTCCCACGCCGCGACGAGCGTGCGTTCCAGACGGTTGTGGGTGAGCGGCCGGTCCACGGGCACCACGACGCCAACGATGTCGATGTTGGCGCCGAGCACCTGCGAGTCCGACGAGGATTCAAACGCGCGCTTGCGGCTGAGTTCCGAATGGCGCGGCAGGATCCCGGTGATGGCGGGCTCCCCCGCGGTGTTGGCTCCCAGCCAGACCCAGTCCCCGGTGGCCGGCAGCTCCCCGCCGCCGGGGTAGGCCAGATGGAGGGTGGCATCGTGTGCCGCGACCAGGACCCGGTTGCGGTCCACGCGGATGACCCGGCCCGCGCCGGTGCCGCCGGGCACGGGGTTCGCGGCATAGCGGTCGGCGACGGCGGGCGTGAAGCCGTAGCCGGCCGGACCGGGCAGGGCGGTGGTGTGGCCGGGGGTGGCTCCGGCTGCGCCTTGTTGTGCATGAGACGGTTGTGCAGGAGAAGGTTGTGCAAGAGAAGAAGTAGTCAACGAAAACCCTTTGATGGGCCCCTGGTCATGCGCCGCCTGGGCAAATCTGGCGGGGTAAGAACCTGGCAGCTGCTAGCGGGTGCTGGTGGCCGGGGCAGGAATAATGACGTGGTTGCGGGTGGCGCGCAGCGCGCACCGAACTGTTGCAGTCATCGTCTCCACCTCCCCGTTCTCTATCGCTCCACCCGGGATGCGGGTGCCTTTTCGGTCAGCTTCTTCGTCAGCGTCGCCGGGACCTGACCGGCGGCTCCTTCAGGGTAGCCGGGCCCGGCTAGCCTGGCTAGGGGGTTTCCGCAGAAAGTTTGCCGTCCAGCGGCCGCTCCCGGTAGAGCCGGAGGGCGACGTCCACCAACGAGACCTTGTTCAGCCCCTCAACGTCCCCCAGCGGGATCCACGCCGCGTGGGTGGTGCTGCCGTTCACTTCGTGGCGCAGCTCCCCGCCGGTCACCTCCGCTTCGTAGATAAGCCGGAGGGACTGGAAGTCGCGTTCGCCGCCGTCGATCCGGATTTCCGCGGGCCAGTGCCCGACGTCGATCCCCAGCATGGCGCCGACCCTGGCGGAATACCCGGTCTCCTCATAGACCTCGCGGCGGCATCCGTCCACCGGGTGCTCGCCCAGGTCCAGGCCGCCTCCCGGGAGCGTCCAGCCTTCCTTGCCGCTCTGCTTCCAGTAGGCCAGCAGGATGGCGCCGTCGCGGATGATGACCGCGTAGGCAGCGGGCCGGGTGTCAAAGTTCAGGCTCATCCCTCCAGCGTAGTGGCCGGCCTGCAACACCCCCGCAGGGACGTCAGCTGCGCGTCAGCTCTGCTCGGCCACCAGCTGGAGCACCCCGAAGACAGGATCCTGCTCAAGGATCCGGACGTCGGTGATGCCCGCGGAGGCGAGCGCGGCACGGAAGGCCTCCTGCAGACGCGGAACGTTCATGCCCAGGCCGCCGCCGAGGATCACCGGCCCGTCGATGCCCAGCTGCCGGACCGTCTGCCCGGCGAGCGCGGCGAGGTCACGGCCGGCCTGGTCCACAAGCTCCTGGCTCGCGGCGTGGCCGGCGGCGGCAGCCTCGACCACCAGCCGCGCCCTCTCGGCCCAGTACCGGCGCCCGGTGTCCGGGGCGTGGAAAAGTGCGATCAGTCTGTTGGGCTCGTCCACTCCGCAGGAAGCGAGCAGCGCCGTGGTCAGCTGGTCCGGCTCCTGCCCCTGGTTCATCCGGCGCAGACTGTGGCGGACGGCCTCCCGGCCCAGCCAGTACCCGCTGCCCTCGTCGCCCAGCAGGTACCCCCACCCGCCGGCGCGGGCCTCCGCGCCCAGGCTGTTCCGGCCCCAGGCCGCCGAGCCGGTGCCGCCGATGACAGCGACGCCGATGCTCGCCCCGCCGGCGGCCAGCAGCAGCCGCGAGTCGTGGACCACCGTGATCCGGGCGCCGGGGACATGCGGTGCAATCAGCGCGGCGAGCGCCTCGGCGTCGGCCTCGGTATCAATGCCGCCGGCGCCCGCATAGACCTGGGCCACCGTTCCGCCGCCGATCCGGCCGAAGAGTTCCGCGAGGTGCCGGGCCGCTTCCTCGCGGCTGACGTTCTGGACGTTGGAGCTGCCCACGGATGCATCGCCGACTGCAGCCCCGGCTTCGAAGCGGACGCCGCGGGTCTTGGTCCCGCCGATGTCGAGGCCGATCACGGCGCCGGGTGCGGTCGGGGCAAAAGGGTCCGCCGACGGCGGGATGTCAGAATGGGTCACCGGAACAGCCTACTGAATCACGCACGGGAGTGAGCAATGTCGCACAGTATCTTCGGCACCCGGATCATCGCCGCCCCCATGGCCGGCGGGACGTCCACGCCCGGCTTCGTGACGGCCGTGCATGGCGCCGGCGGGCTGGGTTTCCTGGCCGCAGGCTACAAGACCGTGGCAGCCGTGCAGGCCGAGATCGCCGGCGTCCGGGCCGCGGGGGCAAGGTTCGGCATGAACCTCTTCGTGCCCGACCCCGCCCAGCTCCCGCCGTCCCCGGCCGTCCTGGCCCGGCTGGAGGACTACCGGTCAGAGCTGGAGGCGGACGCCGCGCGCTACGGCGTGGACGTGCCGCCGCTGCGGCTCGACGACGACGACCACTGGGACGCCAAGGTGCAGGCGCTGCTGGACGACCCCGTGGAGTGGGTCAGTTTCACCTTCGGCCTGCCCGGCGCCGGCATTGTGCAGGCGCTGCAGCGGGCCGGCTCCACGGTGCTCGCCACGGTCACCACGGCTGCCGAGGCGGTGGAAGCCGCCGGGCAGGGGGTGGACGCGCTGGTGGTGCAGCACCCGGGCGCCGGCGGCCACAGTGCGGCGTTCCGGCCGCAGCCCGCCGGCGGGGGTGACGGGGCCCCGGGCACGACGGCGGAACTGGTCACCCGGGTGCGGGCCGCCGTCGGGCTCCCGCTGGTGGCCGCCGGCGGTGTGA
The DNA here is from genome assembly GCF_001512305.1 of Arthrobacter sp. EPSL27. Lineage (GTDB taxonomy): Bacteria > Actinomycetota > Actinomycetes > Actinomycetales > Micrococcaceae > Arthrobacter. Next base: position 255,077 of record NZ_LNUT01000005.1, on the reverse strand, counting down.
TGGACCGGTCGGGAGTGGACACGGCCTTGGCCGCGGGAGCCCAGGCAGCCCAGCTGGGCACAGCGTTCCTGCGCACCGGCGAGAGCGGTGCCCGGCAGCTGCACAAGGACGCCCTTGCCAGCCCGCACTTCACCCGGACCGTGATGACCAGGGCTTTCACCGGCCGGCCGGCCCGGGCCCTGGTCAACGAGTTTGTCCGCGACCACCCCGACGCGCCGGAATCCTACCCGGCGGTGCACCACCTCACGGCTCCGCTGCGTGCGGCGGCTGCGTCCGCCGGGGATCCGGAGCGGCTGAACCTCTGGGCCGGAACCGGCTGGCAGCAGGCCAGGGCGGGCTCCGTGGCCGAGGTCATGGCGGGGCTGCTGGACTGAGGGACTGAGGGACTGTGGGGACCGCTCAGGCGCCGGAGCGCCCGCGGACAAAGGCGGCGAGCAGCGCGGGGCCGTCGCTGAGCACCAGTTCCCGGAACAGCCGCACCGGGTCCGGCTCGGCGCCCGCTCCCCCGCGCCGCTCCCGCCAGGCCAGCCCGATTTCCCGGAAGGCAAGGCCTGAGTCGAGGGCGAGTTCCACCCACCCAAGGTCCCCCGACTGTGCCGGGACATCCCGGCCCGGGGCCGTCCCGCCCGGCGGCAGGATGCTCACTCCCAGACCTGCCGAGACGAGGCCCCGCGCCGTGTGCGAGTCCTGGCTCTCGAACGCAATACGCGGCCGGAACCCTGCCTCGCGGAAGAGCGCGTCGGTCAGCGAGCGCATGCCGTAGCCGGGCCCCATGGCCACGAACGGCTCATGCCGGATCTCCTCGAGCCGGGCACGCCGGCGCCTGGCGAGCGGGTGGCGGTGGTGGACCACCAGCCGCAGCGGTTCCCGGTACAGGGCAGCCGAGGAGATCAGCCGGCTGGGCGGCGCCACCGGAGCCGTCAGGGCCAGGTCGGCGTCCCCGGCGGCCAGTTCCGCCAGGCAGCCGTCCCGGGCCCCCTGGCTGAGCTCGAAGGCCGGCTGCGGATACCGGCTCCGGAAGGCGCTGATCAGCAGCGGCAGCATCGCCTCGCCGAAGGTGTGCTGGAAGGACACCCCGATCCGGCCGCGGACCACCTCCGATTCGTGCCGCACCAGGTCCAGCCCGGCCTGGAACTCGCCCAGCGCCGCCTCGATGTGCGGCAGCAGTGCCTTGGCGGCGGACGTCAGCCGCACGCCGCGGCCGTCGCGGATCAGGAGCTCGGTCCCGATGATGCTGCTGGCGCGGGCAATGCCCCGGCTGACCGTCGACTGGGGCAGCCCCAGCACGTCGGCCGTTTCCGTGATGTGTTCCGTGCGCCCAAGCTCCGCCAGCAGGGGCAGCAGCGGCAGCAGCTGGACCAGCTGTTTGTGCTCCACGTCCATGGCGCCCCTTCCACATTGATCCGTTTTCGCTATGCATCCTATGAGAATCATGCATTGGAGGCATGTTCCGGGGAAGCCTACGCTGGGGACATGCCCCGTCTTCCGCTGCTCCGCCGCCCCGCCGTACCGGCCGACAGCCTGCCCGGCTGGCCGGGCCATGCGAAGGGGTCCGCGGCCTACCGCAAGATCCTCGCGGGGCTGGCGTTCGCCGGCGTCGCCACGTTCGCCCAGCTCTATTCCACCCAGGCGGTGCTGCCCCTGATGGCGGCGGAGCTGCAGGTGACGGCAGCCGAGGCGGCACTCACCATCTCCCTGGCAACCGTGGGCCTTGCCGTGACGGTGCTCCCGTGGTCATTCCTGGCCGACAGGATCGGCCGGGTCCGGGCCATGACGTGGGGCATCCTGGCCGCCACCGTCCTGGGCCTGCTGGTCCCGCTGGCCACCAGCTTCCCCATGCTGCTGGCCCTGCGGACGCTCGAAGGCATGGCCCTGGGCGGCATCCCCGCAATCGCCATCGCCTACCTCAACGAGGAGGTCAACAAGGCCCATGCCGCGCTGGCGGCCGGAACCTACGTCGCCGGCACCACGCTGGGCGGGCTGTCCGGGCGGCTGCTGGCCGGCGTCACCGGCGAGCTGTGGGGCTGGCGGGCCGCGGCTCTTGCAGTCTCGGCCCTGGCGGCCGTCGCGGCCGTCCTGTTCCTGGCCCTCGTGCCGCGGGCGCAGGGATTCACCGCGGCCGCAGCGGGCGGGTTCCGCGGCGCCCTCAGGACGCTCGCGGGCCACAGCCGGAACCCGCGGCTGCTGGCGCTCTACGTCCAGGCGTTCCTGCTGATGGGCGGTTTTGTGGCGGTCTACAACTATCTGGGCTTCCGGCTCTCCGGCGAGCCGTTCAGCCTCCCGGCCGGCATCATCAGCCTGATCTTCCTGGCCTACCTCTCCGGGACGGTGTCCTCCCGCTGGGCCGGCGGGCTGGCAGCCCGGTTCGGGCGGCGAACGGTGCTGATCTCGGGAACGGTGCTGATGGCGGCCGGCCTGGCCCTGACGCTGACCGCCATGCTGCCGCTGATCCTGGCGGGCCTGCTGCTGTTCACCGGCGGCTTCTTCGCGGCGCACAGCATCGGCGCGGGCTGGACCGGCGCCATCGCCGCGACCGGGCGGGCCCAGGCCGCCTCGCTCTACAACCTCGCGTACTACCTCGGCTCCAGCGTCATCGGCTGGGCCGGCGGGCTGGTCTTCCAGTTCCTTGGGTGGCCGGCCCTGGCCCTGGCCGTCATCGGTCTGGCGTGCACGACGGCGGTGATCACCGCCGTCGTGCATCCCGCCGGAGCGGCGGCCGGTTCGCCCGCTGCCCCCGCCGGAGCGCGCTAGCGCGTCGCTTCGATGGCCTGCACCAGGTCGGCCACCACGTCGGCGGGGTCCTCCAGGCCCACGGACACCCGCAGCAGGGTGGCATGCGGCTTGGCATCGGCGGCGACCGGCCGGTGGGTGAGCCCGGCAGGATGCTGGATCAGGGTGTCGATCCCGCCCAGTGAGACCGCGTGCGTGATCATGCCGACGGCGGAGGGGATCCGTTCGGCGTGCTCCGCGCTGCCCACCTCGAAGGCCAGCAGCGAGCCGGGCCCGGACATTTGGGTTCCAATGAGCCCCTGCGGATCGCATTCCGGCAGCCCGGGATAGAAGACGCGCCGGACCAGGCCGTGGCCGGCCAGGGCGACGGCGACTTTCTGCGCGCCGGACTGCTGGGCGCGCACCCGGACCGGCAGGGTGGCCAGCCCGCGGTGGAGCAGGTACGCGGGCCACGGCGTGAGAATGCCGCCCGTGAGGGCCCGGATCTGCCGGAGCCGGGCGGTCCACTCGGGGGCCGCGGCCACCACCCCGCCCATGGCGTCGCCGTGTCCGCCCAGGAACTTGGTGGCGCTGTGCAGCACCATGGCGGCGCCGTGCGCGAAGGGCTGCTGAAGGATAGGGCTGGCGAAGGTGTTGTCGACCAGGAGGGGCACACCGTCGGCGGCCGCGGCCAGTGCGGCGATGTCGACCAGTTCCAGGCTCGGGTTGGCGGGCGTTTCCACGATCACCAGGCCGGTGTCGGCCCGGAGCGCGGCGTGGACGCCGTCGGGGGTGGTGAAGGTGACGTCGGTGCCGAGCATCCCGGACGCCAGCAGGTGGTCGCTTCCGCCATAGAGCGGCCGCACCGCGACCACATGCTTCTTTCCGGTGGCGACGACGGCCAGCAGCACCGCGCTCAGTGCCGCCATGCCGGTGGCAAACGCGACGGCCTCCGGGGTTCCCTCCAGGACGGCCACGCCCTCCTCGAAGCGTGCCACGGTGGGGTTCCAGAGCCGCTGGTAGACGGCGCTCTGCCCCTCGATGTGGGCGCCGCCCGTCGCCATGTGCTCGTAGGCCAGGCCGCCGTCGTGCACTGAGGGAAGCGGCGCTGTGGTGGACAGGTCGATGGGCACTGCGTGGAGGCCGAGTTCCGTGAGCCCGTTCCGGCCGGCGTGGACTGCCAGCGAGTCTTGAGAAAGCACCTTGCTCCTTATGAATATTCGCCATTGAATCCGGCAAGTATCTGGCAATAATTCGGAGTTTTACAGAGGACGTGAATGGAACCGGCGGATATAGCCCTTTATGATGAACTGACAACACTTCAAGGAGGATCCGTGAGTAGCAGTGCGAAGAATCTTCGGCCGGGAGCCGGCGCCGGAGAGCCGCTGGACGCCATTGATGAGCGCCTGCTAGCAGCCCTCGTGGCCGATGCCCGGATCTCCAACAAGCAGCTGGCCGAACTGGTGGGCATTGCGCCGTCCACGGCCCTGATGCGCACCCGCGCCCTGTCGGAGCGCGGCATCATCGAGGGCTTCGAGGCGAAGCTGAACCTCTCCGCGATCGGACGCTCCGTCCAGGCCCTCATCGCCGTCCGGCTCCGCGCCCACGACCGCGAGCAGATCGACCGGTTCACGTCCCGGGTGCCCCGGCTCCCCGCAGTGCTCTCCACCTTCCACACCTCAGGGTCGGTGGACTACCTGCTGCACATCGCCGTCGCCACCACCGAGGACCTCCGCGACTGGGTGCTGGACAACCTGGCCACGGATCCGGTGGTGGGCCACACGGAAACCACCCTGGTGTTCGACCACATCCAGGGCAACCACGGCCCGCTCCCGGACTAGGCGTCCCCCCGCAGGGATGCCCGCAGGGATGCCCGCAGGGCAACCGCTGCGAGGATGATTGCCGCGGCGGCGCACAGCACCACAAAACCTGCCACCGCCGCCTGCAGGCCCACGACGCCGGCGGCAAGCCCTAGCCCGATCACCGGGAGGGCGCTGCCGAGGTAGGTGATGACATAGACGGTGCTGATGATCTGCGCGTGGCGGGACGCCTCGACCTTGCCGGCCACATCGTTGAAGACCGTCCGGAATGACACGCCCTGCCCGATGCCGGCGGTGATGCTGGCGAGGATCAGCAGCCAGGGGCTGCTCCAGGCCGCGGCCGCCGCGATCAGCAGGACCGACGCGGCCAGCACGGCGAGGCCGGCCGGCACCACAAACTTCCCCCGCACGGCGATCAGCTGGCTCAGCGCCGAGGAGCCAAGGGTCAGCCCGGCCAGCAGGCCGATCAGGGGCCGCGAGTCGGCGTGGACGATCTGGGCAAAGTAGCCCGGCGCCAGCGACAGGCAGAAGCCGAAGACCGTGAAGCTGAGGAATCCCACCGAGGACGCCAGCCAGAAGGCGCCGCGGGCCGCCCGGGAGACCGAGGGCCGGCGGGGCGCCAGAACGCGCAGCGGCTGCGGCCCCGCGCCCAGCGTGATGGCGGGGCGGGCCTTCAGCAGGTACAGCGGAACCAGCAGCGCGGCCAGCACCACGGAATGCAGGAAGTACGGCGTGGAGGTGGGGCCGGGCAGCAGCGACAGCGCTCCCCCGATGGCGGGCCCGGCCGCCACGCCGCCGGCGGACGCCAGCAGGGTGAACCGCGAGGCCCACTCCGGCCGGCTGGGCAGCAGCTCGCGCAGGGCCGCGGAACTGGCACCGGTGGCGAGCGCCACCGCGATGCCCTGCAGGGCCCTGCCGGCGCACAGCGCCGGCAGACTGTCCGCCATGGCGAAGACGGACCCGCCGGCCAGGCCGACGAGCACCGCGAGCACCAGGGCGGCCCGGCGCCCGATGTGGTCGGACCAGTGGCCGGCCAGGATCAGCGTGGCCACGAGGGCCAGGACGTAGGCGGAGAAAGCCACCGTGACATCCAGGGCGGTGATGCCGAGTTTGGCCTGCAGCAGCGGGTACAGCGGGGTGGCCAGATTCGCGCCGACCAGCAGCGTGAAAATCACGACGCCGGCCATCACCAGCCGTGCCGAGGTGGAGGCGTCCCAGCCCCAGCGGTCTGCCGTGGCCGGGCGCATGCGGAGTTCGCTGAAGACGGTCATGTCTGTGCCCTTGCGTAAAAGCGGGCCGCGCGCTCCCTGTTTGTGGAGGGAAACGCCGGCCCGTGGAAATTCGGTACCTCCAGAATGCGGCACCACTGACCTTTGGAGCTGAAATACATGACAAAATTGATCAAAACCGTCAATCACACACAGTGAGAATGAACCGGAGTGATGATTTGAACAGTCTGGACCCCACCGACCTGAAGATCCTGCTGGAGCTGATCCGGGATCCGCGCATCCAGATCGGCGAACTCAGCGACACCCTGGGCATTGCCCGCAACACCGCGCAGACCCGGGTCCGGCGCATGCAGCGCTCCGGCCTGCTGCACGACGGCGGCCGCGAGATCGATCTCGAGGCCGTGGGGTACGACGTGGTCGCCTTCGTCACGATCGAGGTCAACCACCGGGAACTCGACGGCGTGGTGGGCGCACTCCGCCTGATCCCGCAGGTGCTGGAAGTGCACGAGATCTCCGGCCGCGGTGACGTGTGGTGCCGCGTGGTGGCCACCGATACGCACAACCTGCAGGCGTCCCTGCGGTCCATCCTCCGGATCAAGGGCGTCATCCGGACCGAGACCGTCCTGGCCCTGCACACCCACATCCAGTACCGCACCGAACCGCTGATCAGCCGGCTGGCCCAGACCAGCGCCCAGTCCCCCGCCCGGGCGAAGTGAGGTCCCCTGGCCGGTGCCTGCCGCCACGGGCCCGGCCCGGGCGGCCGCGGGGCCGGCAGACGGGATAATGGGCCGGTGACTATCATCGATAACGCCGTCTACGTCGACGGTGTCCGCAGCGCCGAGCCGCAGAGCCTCGAGCAGACCTTTGAGACCCTGGAGCGGCACGGCGGGATGGCCTGGATCGGCCTCTACCGGCCGACCGAGGCCGAGATGGCCGCCGTCGCGGCGGAGTTCGGGCTCCACCGCCTCGCCGTCGAGGACGCGATCTCGGCCCACCAGCGCCCCAAGCTGGAGCGCTACGACGACAACCTCTTCACCGTGCTGCGGCCCGCCCGGTACCTGGATGCGACCGAGACCGTGGAATTCGGCGAGCTCCACGTGTTCACCGGCGAGAATTTTGTGGTCACCGTCCGGCATGCCGAGACCGGCGGCGTGGCCCAGGTCCGCCGGAAGCTGGAGCGGCGCCCCGATCTCCTGTGCCACGGCCCGGAGGCTGTGCTCTACGCCCTGATGGACCAGGTGGTGGACGATTACGTGCCCGTGGTTGCGGGGCTGGAAAACGACATCGACGAGATCGAGGACCAGCTGTTCAGCGGCGACGCCACGGTCTCCCGGCGGATCTACGAACTGGCCCGTGAGGTCATCCAGTTCCAGCGCGCCATCCATCCGCTCCCGGCCATGATCCAGCTGCTCCGGCGCGGCTTCGAGAAGTACCAGGTCAACTCCGAACTCCAGCACAACCTCCGGGACGTCGAGGACCACGTGGAGCGGCTGATCTCCCGCGCCGATTCCTTCCGGGACCTCCTGCAGAACGCCCTCACCCTCGACGGGACACTGACGGCCAACCGGCAGAACGAGGCGAGCGCCGAACAGAACGAGCAGGTCAAGAAAATCTCGTCCTGGGCCGCCATCTTCTTCGCCCCGTCCTTTGTGGCCGGGGTGTACGGCATGAACTTTGAGCGGATGCCCGAACTGCAGTGGAGCTACGGCTACCCGATGGCCATCGGCATGATGGCCGCCACCGCGGCGCTGATGTACGGCATCTTCAAACGGAAGGGCTGGCTGTAGTCTGGCGTCATGAGCGCGCGGCGGGACCGGTTCCGGGACATCGTTGAGACACTGACAAGGCATGGACTGGGCTTCGCGCTGGGGAGCCTCGGGCTGGAGCGGCTCCGGCCCGGCGGAATTCCAGGACAGGGGCTGCCGCCCCGCGGCAGCCTGCCGGTGCGCGTCCGGCTCGCCCTGGAGGATCTGGGCGCCGTGTACGTCAAGTTCGGCCAGATCGTCTCAACGCGCACCGACGTCCTCCCGCCCGAGTTCGCCACCGAGCTCGCGAAGCTCCAGGACGCGACCCCGCCCATCCCCGCGGCCGAGGTGCGCGCCGTCATCGCCGACGAGCTCGGCACGTCGGCGGACGTGCTGCTCGATGCGCTTGACGACGCCCCGCTCGCCACCGGCTCGATCGGGCAGGTCCACTGCGGCCGGATCGTTCCGGACGGCGGCCACCCCGTCGACGTCGTGGTTAAAGTCCGCCGTCCCGGTGTAGTGGCGCAGATCAATGAGGACCTGGAGATCATGGCGGAGCTGGCCAGGCGGGCGGAGCGGGCGTCCACAAGGGCCGCCGGCATCCACCTGGCGGCGCTGGTGGACGAGTTCTCCCAGACGCTGCGGGCCGAGCTGGACTACCTGCAGGAGGCCCGGAACGCGGAGCGCTTCGCCGCGAACTTCGCAGGCGACGCCCGCGTCCACATCCCCCGGGTCTTCTGGGACACCACCACCTCCCGGGTCCTGACGCTGGAACGCATCCGCGGGATCAAGGTCAACGACGCCGCAGCGCTGCGGGAGGCGGGGATCGACGCCGGCGCCCTGGCCCGGGAAGCGTGCAATGTCCTGCTGAAGATGGTGTTCGAGGACGGCTTCTTCCACGCCGATCCGCACCCCGGGAACTTCTTTGTCGAAGCGGACGGGCGCCTCGGCATCATCGACTTCGGCATGGTGGGCACCATCAGCGACGCGACACGCGACCAGCTGGTAAGGATGCTTCTGGCCATCGTGGAGCAGGACGCGGCCCGGTTGACCACGGCCCTGGTCCGCATGTGCGGGGCGAAGGCTGACGGCGGATTCGGCGGGCTCCAGACGGAGCTGGGACGGCTTGTGGACCGCTATGCCGGCCGGCCGCTCGCGGACGTTCCGATCGTGGCGGTCCTGGCGGAACTGGCGGCGCTGCTGCGCGAGTACCGGCTGCGGCTGCCGCGGGAGACAGCCCTCATGCTCAAGATGCTGGTGATGGCGGACGGGCTGGGCAAACAGCTGGATCCGGGATTCGAGCTGACCACCCAGCTGGGGCCCTTCACGGAGCGGGTTATCCTGTCGTCCTTGTCCCCAGAGGCCCTGGCGGAGCGGCTGAAGAAGATCGGCCGGGAAGCCCTGCGGCTGGGAACGGACGCGCCGGACATCATCCGCCGGATGGTGGACGTCCTGGAACGCGGCGGCATCGACATCCACTTCCGGGCCGACGAGCTGGACCGGCTGATGGACAAGGCGGAAAAGACCGGAAACCGGATCGTCGCGGGGCTCATCACGGCCGCCCTGATCAACGCCGTCGGGGACCTGGTCTCCGTGCAGCCCGACCGCTGGCGGAACTGGCCCAAGACTCTTTTCGCGGCGGGCCTGGGCGGGGTGGGTGCCCTGGGCGCCTACCTGGCCGTGACCTCCCGGCACCGGCGGTAGCAGCCCTCCCGCCGCCTTGGGGGTCCGCCGTACAGCTCAGCGGCGTTGCCGGGCCTGCGACACCAGCCGGCTGAAGGCCAGGACAAAGACGGTCTCCACCAGGACCATGAGCCCCAGCAGCAGCCACTGGCCCGCGCCGATGAACCACACGGCGCCGACCACCACGAGCGTGGTTCCGAGGACCAGGGCGTAGACGGCGAAGCCGATGGCCACCTTCGCGCTGCGCACTCCCGTGCGGAAGCCGAAGCCCACGGGTTCACCTCCGGGGTAGCCCCCGACGCGGTCCGGCGCCGCCGGCTGGTGCCTGTCGAACTCCTCCCACGGGTCGAGGCCCTGGTCCTGTTCCGTCATGCTCCCATTATCCCGCTGTTTACTGCGCTGCGACCGGGGTCCGGGGCGGACCGCCCCTAGGCGGCCCGGACCTCGATCTCGCCCGGCGCCGCGCCGTCGGCCCCGAACACCAGGTGGTGGTTGGCGATCTTGTCGCTGAAGAACCGGTCGTGGCTGACGGCAACCACGGCTCCGGGGAAGTGCACCAGTGCCCGTTCCATGACCTGGGTGCTGGACATGTCGAGGTGGTTGGTGGGCTCGTCCAGCAGCAGGACGGAAGCGCCGGACAGGAGGCACTGCGCCATGGCGACCCGCGCCTTTTGCCCGCCGGAAAGGTTCCCGATCTTCTGCTTGAGGTCAGCCTCCGAGAACTGGAACATCGCGAGGAACCGGTTGACGGACTTCCGCGTGGCGCTGAACGCCAGGCTGTCCGGCAGGGCGTTGACCGCGTGGGACACGGTGTCGGCGTCGTCGAGGTCAGCGAGCATCTGGTTGTAGGAGACGAACCCGGGGCCCTTGGCCCAAGCTACCTCGCCGGAATCGGCCTGCTCCTCGCCGGTCAGCACCCGCAGGAGCGTGGACTTGCCGCTGCCGTTGGCGCCGAGCACCACAATCCGGTTGCCCTTGCGGATCTCGAAACTCAGGTCCTCAAACAGCCGCTTGTCGCCGTAGGACTTGCCCAGTCCCTCCACCCGGCAGAGGACATCCTTGACGTGCAGGCCGCCGTAGATCTCGGTGACGATCTGGTCGACGGGACGCGGTGTGCGGGACTTCTTGATCTTGGCGAGCTGGTTCCCCAGCCCGCGGCTGGCTGCCTTGGCTGCCTCGCGCCGGTCGGCGATTCCTTCGGCTTCGAAGGCCAGCAGCTCGGATTCGTGCACAAACTGCTGCTCGAGGGTTTTGAGCCGGAACTGCTTTTGCACGACGTATTCGCCGAAGTTGCCGGGGTATTCGTGCAGGTGGAAGTTCTCCACCTCGATGATCCGGGTGACGACGGCGTCGAGGAACTTCCGGTCGTGGGACACGATGACCGCGGCGCCCTTGAAGTCCCTGAACCAGTTCTCGAGCCATTCCACGCCTGCGACGTCCAGGAAGTTGGTGGGCTCGTCGAGCAACAGGACGTCGGGGCCTTCGAGGAGGATCTTGGCCAGTGCCGCGCGGTTGCGCCAGCCGCCGGACAAGTCGTCGATCGGGCAGGTGCGGTGCGCGTCGTCGAAGCCCAGGGTTGTGAGGACGGTGTCGATGCGGCGGGGGTAGTCCCAGCCATCGAGCCGGTCCATGTCCTCGAACAGTTCGGCCTGGCGGCTGATGAGCCGGTCGAGTTCGGCGTCGCCCGGCCCCGCCGCGATGGCCGCGTCGATCGCAGCCAGCTCGGCTTCAACCGCCTGGATACCGGAGAACAGCCCGTTGAGCACCTCGGAAATAGTGGCTTCCCCATTGAGTTCGGAGAACTGGGAGAAGTAGCCGATCCTGGTTCCGGGTTCCACGGTGACAGTGCCGGCGTCGGGGGCCACCTGGTCGAGGACCAGCTTGAGGATGGTGGTCTTGCCGGAGCCGTTCTTGCCGATCAGGCCCACCCTGTCCCCCGCCTCAAGGCGGAAGAACGCTTCCCGGAGGATCTGGGTGTTGTCGAAGCGGACGCTGACGTCATGCAGCCGGATCAGGCTCATGCGGAAGTCTGCGCGATGCGGCTGCGGACGATCTCACTGACGGCTTTGCCGTCGAACCGGCCGGCCACCTTGGCGGTCACCGGCTTCATGACGGCGCCCAACTGGCGCATGGTCAGTTCGGTGCCGCCGGCCGTGAGCTCACCGATCACCGCGTCGACGATCGCCTCCACCTCGGCAGCGGTCAGGGCCTTCGGGAGGTACGTCTCGATGATCTCGGCCTCGGCGATCTCCGCCGCAGCCCGCTCCGGTTCCCCGGCCTCGGCGTAGATGCGGGCGGTGTCGCGGCGCTTGGCCGCTTCCTTCTGCAGCAGGGACGTCACCTGGGCGTCGTCCAGCACCACCGGCGTCTTGCCGGACTTTTCCCGCGTCTCGATCTCGCCCAGGACGTTGCGGACCGTGGTGAGTGCAACCTTGTTCCGGTCCTTCATGTGGCTGACGACGTCGGCGTGCAGGCGTTCTTTCAGGGTGGTCATAGTTCTCCTCGTCTCACTGGACAGGATATCGGGCTGTCAGAGACCGCTGCGCCCCGCCCACAGTCCGTGCAGCAGCGGAACCACCGATGCGATCATGAGGACGTTGCCGAGCACCGTGTCATCCGCGCGGACCACAGACCCCGCAATCAGCAGGGCACCGAAGACCAGGGCCGACGCCGAGCGCCGCACCGAGCGGTCGAGCCGCTTCACCTGCTGCTCCAGCCGCGGACTGCCAACCGCCAGCGAACCCTCCTCAATCCGGGTCAGGACCCCGTTCAGGCGTTTCGGCAGGCCCAGGGCCAGCCCGGCGGCGTCGAGCGCCTGCTGGGCAGCATCCTGGACGATGTTGCCGCGCTCGTCGCGCAGCAACTGCGCCGCGTAGGGTTCGACCGAATCCCAGAGATTGAACCGCTCATCCAGCGAGCTGCACACCCCGGACGTCAGCGACATGGCCCGGATGATGAGGAGGAAGTTCTCCGGCAGCTGGAACGGCAGGGAGCGGACCACATCCCCGAACTCCACGGCGAAATCCCGGAACTCCCGCGGGTCAACCTCGCGGAGCTCGGCGAAGCCCATGCCGCCAAACCGGGCGAAGAGGTGCGTCATCGCCCGCTCAAGCTCCACCGTATCGGCAGAGGGCATCAGCACCCCCACGTTCCTGATGGCGGCCACCAGTCCCTCGCCGTCGCGCGCTGCGGCCGCGATGAGCAGTTTCCTCAGCCCGCTGCGGGTACGGTCCGGAACCTCGCCCATCATGCCGAAGTCGATGAACGTCAGCTTCCAGGGGCGCGCTGCGGCCGGTCCCGCGACCGGGGTCACGAAGATGTTGCCCGGGTGGGGGTCGGCGTGGAAGAACCCGGTGGTGAACAGCTGCTCGAACATGACTGAGGCGAACACCGGGGCCACCTGGGCCGGGTCGATGCCCGCCGCCCGCAGCGCCGCCGTGTCGGTGATCTTGATCGCGGTGACGTCCTCAAGGGTGAGGACCCGGCGGGTGCTCCGCTCCCAGACGACGGCGGGCACGTCCACCCGGTCGTCAGCGGCGAAGTCACCGGCGAACCGGTCCGCATTTGCGCCCTCGTTCAGGTAGTCGATTTCCTCCAGGCTGGTCTGCGCGAACTCCTCGACGAGGGCGGGCATGTCGGCACGGTCGGACACCAGCCGGAACCGGCTGAGCCAGCCGCCCACTTTGCGCAGTGCTGCCAGGTCGACGTCGACGATTGCGTCGATGCCCGGCCGCTGTACCTTCAGCACCACCCTCGCAAGCCCGGTAGCGGCGGCGTCGCCCGGGCGGAGCGTTGCCCGGTGCGCCTGCCCGAGGGAGGCCGCCGCGATCGGTGTCTCCTCCACCGAGGCGAACACCTCCGCCAGCGGCGCGCCCAGCTCAGCTTCGGCGAGGGCACGGACCGCAGCGAACGGCACCGGGGGCACCTCGTCCTGTAGCCCCTCGAGTTCCTTGGTGAGCTCGGGCGGCAGCACGTCGAGCCTGGTGGACAGGAACTGGCCCACTTTGATCATGAGGCCGCCAAGGTCCAGGGCCAGCACGCGGAAGCGCTGGGCAAAGCGCCGCATCCGTCCCACCCGGGTGCGCTCGGCAACCCGGGCGAGGCCGAGCCGAGGGAGGAACAGCTCAAACCACCAGGTCTCCGCGAGGTGCCATGCGGCGAAGCGCAGGATGCGCCGGTAGCGGGCGCGGTGGCCCCCGCCGCCGGGCATCGGGTCTGCGAGGTCCCGGCGAACCGAGGGCACCCCCGTCAGCCCTGGGCGAGGATCGCGTACAGCCGGCGCCGTGCGTCGTCGAGCACTGCCACGGCCTCCTGGACCTGTTCCGGCGTGCCGGTGCGGCCGACCTGGGATGCGGCCTGGGCGAGCTCAAGGCCTGCCTTGGGCAGCGCCGCGAACCCAGTGCCCGACGCCGGTGCCGTGGGGTCCCAAGGGGCTGACGCATCGGCGCCCGCATGCGCTGTTTCCTCCCGGCCCGCTTCCGTCAGGGAGTAGATCTTGCGGCCGTTGGATTCCTCGGCGCGGATCAGGCCCTCGTCGGCCAGGAGCTGGAGCGTGGGGTAGACGGAGCCCGCACTGGGCTTCCAGCTGCCACCGCTGCGTTCCTCGATTTCACGAATGATCTGGTAGCCGTGCATGGGCCGCTCGGCGAGCAGCGCCAGGACGGCCGAGCGTACTTCGCCGCGGCCTGCACGGGAGCCCGCGCGCTTTTCGAACCTGGAGCGCAGCTCCTCGACGGCCTGCCACATGCTGTCGACATTGTTACCCCGAAATCCGCCGGCCGGGTATGAATTGCGCATGATGCTCTCCTCGGGCTAGTCGCGAACGATATACAGCGATAGTTAACGATACTTCCGAAATCCTGAAAGCCAAGAGCGTTGATTCAGCCCTTCGGCCAGATTTTTCCGGCGTACTCACGGGTTCGGTGCCACTATGGAATCACGGTGTTTTCCCGCCGCCCCGTTCGTCCAGCTCCGCGGGTGACGCCACCGACCGAACGTGAGCTCCGGGAGTAGTCATGAAGAAACTCACCACGTTGTTTTCCGGTACGGCGGTGGGGGCCGTACTGTCGTTCGCCGCGTCCCTCGGCGCCGGCGCTGCGCAGGCGGCGCCGCCGGACACGCCGACCTCCGGGTCCGGCGCCCCGGGCTGCACCCTCACCCTCAGCGGCAACTGCCCGTCGTCCGTGGCAGCAGTCCCGGCAGTTGCCTCACTTGCCGCGACCCAGTCCGCACCGATGCCTGTGGGGGTCCCCGGCGCATGGACCCTGACCTTCGGCGATGAGTTCGACGGAACCACGCTCGACACGAACAAATGGGCCCGTTCCTGGTTCCGCGGCGGCCGGGTGAACAACGTCAAGACCGACCCCGCGAACGTCACCGTCGGCTCCGGGCACCTCTCGCTGAAGCTCGCAAAGGCCGGCACCGGCGCCCTGGTGTCGTCCAACCCCAAGGACACCGCCAAGACGGGCTACGAATTCCGCACCGGCTACGTCGAGGCGCGCATCTCCTTCCCCGGCAACGGGAAGGTGCTCCACAACTTTCCTGCCTGGTGGACCACCGGGCAAACCTGGCCAGCAACGGGCGAGAACGACATTGCCGAAGTTCTCGGGGGACAGCTGACGTCCAACTACCATTCGAGCTCCGGATCCCGGCGCCACGGACCTATTCCGGGCTACTGGGGCGATAAGTTCCACACCTACGGCCTGTGGCGCAAAATTGACCGCTCCGAGGTCTACGTAGACGGCGTGATGGTCAAGTCGTTCCGGACCGACGACGGGAACGCACCGCAGTACCTCGTGCTGAACATCGGCAAGGGCGGCCCCAGCACAGTTCTCGGAAAGGCGTCCACCGTCAAGGTGGACTACGTCAGGGCCTGGCAGTAGATCCGGGCAGGCGGGCGGAGCTCCCGGCTGCGGCCGCCGCGGGCGAAGGACCCGGTTGAGGATACTATGCAGTCAAACACCGGCGACCCCGGGTCCAGGGTGCTGGCACTAACTGTTGTGGGGGAACACGGTGAAGCGTTGGGCATGGCTGATACTTGCTGCAGTGCTGGTTGGTGGCGCCGTGGCGTTCTTTCTTGTCCGGTCCGCCGAAGAAAAGGTGACCTCGGATATGGTCTCCCGGGCCGAGAGATTCACTATTCCCGCGGACTGGAAGCTGCAGGGCAATTTTGTGCGCCGGGAGATGTTCCTCTGCATCTCCACCAATCCCTGCCCCAGCATCGCAAAGCGCTGGCACACTGGCAGGACGCTCACCGTCGACGATCTGAAGGCCCTGGGCTCCACGGCCGGCTTCCCCATGACCGTCGAGGGCACGTGCACCCGGCGGCCGACTGCCGGCGGGGAACCAACAATCTGCAGCACCTCGGGCACCGACGGGGAGTACAACAACAAGTTCAATGTGACCAGCCCGGACAAAAGCGACCAGACAAACTTCGTGGTTTTCCTGGTTGAACCCCACTCCTGAGCCCCCGTCCCGACCCACCGCAGCGCCCTACAAGCGGGGGGCCCTGGACCAGGAAACCGGACCCAGAGTCTCTACCAGAGTGTTTTTTCCAAGGGTGCGGAGGCTCAAAAACCCCCGCAAACTGTGGAGCTAAGGAGATTCGAACTCCTGACCTCTTCGATGCGAACGAAGCGCTCTACCAACTGAGCTATAGCCCCGAAACAACGCCGCTCCCGAAGGTAACGGCGTTGCCGGTTTCCCTAGGCTACAAACTATCAGCGCTCTTTGCCAGCCAGCCGCTGAATGTCTCACCGGCGTGGCGGTCCTCCGGTACCAGGTTCAGCCCCGCGCGCAGGTACCGGCCCATCGCACCGGGAAGCGGCAGGCGCACGATGGATCCGCGGGAGCCTGTCACCGCCTTCCATTGCCGGGCGAAGTCCTCCATGTCCCGGACCTCCGGGCCGCCGATCGTCCTGGTCCTGTGCACGTGGCCGGTGCCGGCGGGGGCCAGCGCTTCCTCCAACAGGGCCGTGGCGGCGTCGGCGGGTGCGATGGGCTGGAACCGGGCCCCTTTGACCACCGGGACAACCCGCAGCCGGGACCCGGCGGCGAACACCGCCGCCAGCAGCGAATGGAACTGCGTCGCCCGAAGCGTCACCGTTTTAAGCCCGGACCGGTCGTAGACCCGCTCCTTGGCCGCCTTGGAGGCGTAGTAGCCCAGGGTGCTCCGGTCGCAATTGACGATGGAGAGCATCACGGCCCTGGCCACCCCCGCGTCCCGGGCCGCGGCGAGCAGCCGGGCGCCGCCGTCGGCGTAATTCTTCAGCGCCCGCCCGGAGCGCCCTTCCAGGCAGTCGATCACGACGTCGGCCCCGGCCAGGGCGGCGGCCAGCCCCTCGCCGGTGGTGACGTCCGCCGCGAAGTACTCCGCCCCATCAACCCGGGCCGTGGAGCCGGGGCCGGGCGGATTCCGGCTGAAGGCCGCCACGCTGTGCCCGGCCGCGAGGGCCTGGCGGACCACTTCACGTCCCACCTGGCCGGTGCCGCCCGCAACGCAAATTCGTGTCATGCCCCGAGGCTACCGGGCCGTGCCCGGTTCCGGCGCCGGCGCACCGGCCCCACAGAAGCAGCAAAGCCCCGGACAGCCGTTTCTGGCTGTCCGGGGCTTTGCGGAAGAAGGTTAGGCCCGGCGTCGCTGCAGGACGTCGTCCAGGTTGCTCAGCGCGCTCTGCGCCTTGCCCAGGGGTTTGGCTTCCTCGGCACCGGGGCCGGCCTGCGGCAGGCCCTGCTTGAGAGACGGCTTTCCGACGGCCTTGGGCGCTTCAGGCAGGTCGAGTGGCTCGGGAGCCGCGCGCTCGGCCTTTGGGGCCTCCACGTAGGTGGGCTTGGGGACCTCCACGGGGTCCCAGCTGGCACCCTCGGAGGCGGGGGAATCGGCGGCGCGGGAGACGGACGTGTCGCCCGAGGCTGCGGCTTCGGCCAGGGCCGCCTGGCGGAGTTCCTGGACGGTGAGCGGCTTGGGCGCCGGCTCCCGTTCGGCGGTGGCGGCCTGGGCGTCAAAGAGCGGAACGTCTGCCGGCTCGCGGGGTTCCGCGGCCGGTTCCCGGAGCGGCCGCTCCGGCGCGGACCGGTCCTGACGGGACGGTGCGCCCATGGCGGCACGGAATGCGGCGTTCATTTTCCGGCGGCGGTCGCGGACTGCGAGCCAGCGGAGCGTGAAGACGGCGGCGCCGGCCCCCAGTAGAGCGACAGCGGGCAGCCACCCTGTGCCGATGCCGAAGATGAGCAGGACCGCCGACACGATGGCGGTGAGCAGCGAGACCAGACCGGCCAGGGCCAGCGCCAGACGGCCGTAGCGGATCTTGAACGCCGGGCCGGGCGCGGCAGCCCTGGGGCCGCCGTCGTGCCCTGCGGTCGCCGGGGAGGACACTGTGTGCTGGGTTCTGGTCATGGGTTTCTCCTGCTGGGCCGCCATGTGCATGACGTTCCCGGCTTGCGGGGCTGTTTCACGGTCGATGACGTCCGCCGCAAAGTCGCCCGCAGGCTGCAGCTGGTGACGCCCGTTCCGGAGCATGTAGGGGGCAACCCACACAATCCAGAGCGCAACAGCAATGACAAGGATCACAGAGCTGCTAAGAGGGATGTCCACACCAAAACCGTATGAGCAATGCGGGGCCCGGGGCCGCATTGTCCCCGGTGTGTCGCGGGAGATCTGCCATTTGACTGGATTGGGGGTGAAACGGCAGGTCAGGCGGGATATGACCGGCTACGCGGGGCGGTCCTTGAGCCAGCGTGCCAGCAGCCCTCCGGGGACCTCCTCGGAGGTCAGGGCGAAGCTCCTGTGATCGGCCCACTGGCCGTTGATGTGCAGGTACCGGGGCCGGTATCCCTCGTCCCGGAACCCCAGTTTCTCCACCACCCGGAGGCTGGGACCGTTCTCCGGGCGGATGTTGATCTCCATCCGGTGCAGCCCCAGGCTCTGGAAGCAGTAGTCGGTTGCCAGCGCGACAGCGGTCGGGGCGATGCCCTGGCCCGCCCGGTCCTTGTCCACCCAGTACCCGAGCGTCGCCGTCATCGCGGAGCCCCACACTATGGACGACACTGTCAGCTGGCCCACGATTACCGGGTCACGGTGCCCCGGCGTCCAGGCGGTGATCAGAAACGGCAGGGCCGTCGCCTGGGCAGCCTGGGCTTTGAGGGAGCGCACCATCTGGCGGTAGTCGGGCAGCCCGCCCCCGGGCACGGGGTTGGACGCTTCCCAGGGGGCCAGCCACTCGCTGTTACGGGAGCGGACGGCGGTCCACTCCTTGCGGTCCCGGTACCGGATGGGGCGCAGCACAATGTCACCGCACTCCAGCGTCACCGGCCAGTTGAAGCTGCCCCCCACGGGAGTTACTTGGTCAGGCTGGGCGCGAGGCTGGAGGCGAACTCGGGCAGCCATTCCCGGAGGCCGGGGCCGAGGTCTTCGCTGTCGCAGGCGAGCTGCACGCAGGCCTTGAGGTAGCTGAGCTTGTCGCCGGTGTCATAGCGGCGGCCGCGGAAGACCACGCCGTACACGCCGTGGCCTTCGCCGTCGCCTGCCGCGAGCTCCTGCAGGGCGTCCGTCAGCTGGATTTCGCCGCCACGGCCGGGGGCGGTGCGTTCCAGGACGTCGAAGACGGCCGGGTGGAGGACGTAGCGGCCGATCACGGCCAGGTTGGACGGGGCGTCCTTGGCGTCGGGCTTCTCCACCAGGTGGTCGATGCGGACGTAGTCCTCACCCTCGACGTCCTTGACGGCGGCGCAGCCGTAGGCGCTGATCTGGGAGGGGTCGACCTCGATGAGGGCGACGACGGATCCGCCGGTCTTCGCCTGGACCTCGATCATGGTGCTCAGCAGCTCGTCGCGGGCGTCAATGAGGTCATCGCCGAGGAGGACGGCAAACGGCTCGTAGCCCACGTGCTGTTTGGCGCGGAGGACGGCGTGGCCCAGTCCCATGGGGTCGCCCTGGCGCACGTAGTGGATGTCGCCCAGGTTGCTGGCGGCCTGGATGGACTCGAGCTTGGCCGTATCGCCCTTGGCCTCAAGGGTGGCTTCCAGCGTGGGAACGCGGTCGAAGTGGTCCTCCAGGGCGCGCTTGTTGCGCCCGGTGATCATCAGGATGTCATTCAGGCCGACGTTAACGGCTTCCTCCACCACGTACTGGATGGCGGGCTTGTCGACGACGGGAAGCATTTCCTTGGGCATGGCCTTGGTGGCCGGCAGGAACCTGGTGCCGAGGCCGGCTGCGGGAATGACGGCCTTGCGGACGGGAGCGTTGGGTGTAGTCACTCGACTAATCTAACGGAGGGACAAGACATTATGTACTTGGGGAGTATTCGAGCCGCGGGAACGGCCCGCGTTCGGGCCGCGTTACGGGGAAGGACCAGGCATTATGGCGTCCAAGGAAGAGATCCGCGCCGGGCACCGGGCGGGGCGCGCGGCGTTGACCCGCGCCGCGCTGGACAGCGCCGGGGCGGGTATCGCACGGCACGGCCTGGCGTGGGCCTCCGGCCTGACGGGCGGGAAGCCCGGCACCTTCGCCGCCTACCTCGGCGTGGGCTCCGAGCCGCCCACCCTTCCCCTGCTGGCGGCGCTGCATGACGCCGGCCACCGGATTCTGCTGCCGGTCTGCGAGCCGGAGCTGGCGCTGAGCTGGGTGTACTGGACACCCGCGTCCGGCTTTGCCCGGAGCCGCTACGCCCCCATCCAGGAGCCGGAGGGGCCGCGCCACGGGACAGCCGTCATGCGGGACGCCAACGGCATCATCCTCCCCGCCACCGCCATAGACCTGACCGGAAACCGCATCGGCCAGGGCGGCGGGTACTACGACAAGTTCCTGGCGGCGCTGTCCGCCCTCCTGCCCTCCCCTGCGCCCGACGGCGGGACGTTGCCTCCGCTGCCCACCGCCGCCGTCGTGTACGACGGCGAGGTGCTGCCCGGCGGGAGCATCCCAGCAGAGTCCTTCGACAAGAAGGTGGCGGCCGCCCTGACCCCGGGCGGTCTGGTGCGGCTGCAGGTCGGGTAGCCATCAAGGGCCGCACTGCCGGGGTGATAGAATTAGCACTCAGGCCCTGCGACTGCTAAGGGACGGATTGGTTCGGGAGACATCCCGGCGCTGACCCGGACCGGACAGCCCGGGACCTGCTCGTTTGCCCCAAGGAGGATTTCCAGTGCCCACGTATGCATATGCCTGCAAGGACTGCAGCCACGCCTTCGAGATCGTGCAGTCGTTCAGCGACAGCTCCCTCACGACCTGCCCCGAATGCCAGGGGACCCTGCGCAAGAAGTTCAACAGCGTCGGCGTCGTCTTCAAGGGCTCCGGTTTCTACCGGACCGACTCCCGCGATTCCAAGGGCAGCACAGTTTCCCCGGCTCCGGCCCCCGCCACGACCCCGGCTCCCGCGGCCGCGTCCTCGGCAAGCTAGGCACGGTAGGCACGTTCCCAGGGACTGCGGCCACGCGTCCGCTGCCATTATCCACATAGCCCCACCAGCGCCCGCCCGGAATGGTTCGCGGCTCCTAGGCTCGGGATATGGCTCCCCTCCCGCGACCCGCTCTTGCGTCCCCAAAACGCGGAAGACCGCCCCGGCGGCGCTCCGCTGCCGGACCGCCGACAAGACGGCTGGTGCGCTGGCTGGACCGTAACCGGCGGCTGGTTGTTGCACTGCTGCTGTGCCTCGCGGCGGGACTCGCGGTCCACCAGCTGACGCCCGCCCCGGCCTCCACCGTGGCCGCGTTCGCGGCGGCAAAGGACCTGCCCGCGGGTGCGGTCCTCGGCGCGGACGACGTCGCCGTCCTTCATGTCCCGCCCACCCTTCTGCCGGACGGCAGCTACGGCGGCACGGACCCGCCCGCCGGCAAGCAGCTTGCCGTGGCACTGCGCAAGGGCCAGCTGCTGTCCGACTCCCAGATCCTGGGGCCCGGCATGCTCGCCGGCAGCCCGCCCGGTTCCGCCGCAGTGCCGCTGCGGATGGCCGATCCCGCCTCCATCCAGCTGCTCTCCCCCGGCCAGCTCGTCAACGTGGTGATGACCAGCGGCGACGGCTTAGACCAGCCGGCAGCGTCGCAACTTCTGGCGGCCGCCGTGCCGGTCCTCTGGACGTCACAGCACGGCAGCCAGGCCGGCCCTTGGCTGGCGGCCGGGGAGACAGACGGCCTGATGGTGGTCGCGGCCGATGCCGACCAGGCCCGCAAGCTCGCCGGCGCTTCCACCCAGGGCAAGCTGTTCTTCGTCCTGGTGAGAGCCGCCCCAGGCTAGCGTCCAGCGCGGCTGGTGCGCCGGGCCGAGGGCCCCGGGCCGCTCTTAGCCCCAGTGCGGCGGCTTCTGCTCGCGGAGCCAGGAGTCGTGGTCGTAACCTCCGGGCTCATCGCCCCAGCGGCGCGGATCGTCCTCGGCGGCCTTGTTCGGGAGGACCCCGGCCGGGACCTCCACGGGAACGGCCGGCTGCGGCATGTTGTCGCGGTCTCCGCTGCGGGCTTCGTCGCGGTCTTGGGAGCCAGCGCTGTCCGCCGTACCGCCGGTGCGATCGTCCGCAGCGGTGGAACGGTGGTCGGCGGTGTCGCCGCTGTTCTGGTTGGCGACGTCTGCACTCATGCCGTCGGCCTCCTTACTGCCCTGAGCTGTACTGCCCTGTTCTGTTCTGTGCTGTGACGCCTGCGCTTCGTTAACGGCGAGGTTTTCCACGTCGTCGTCAAAGAAGCCCGGCGAGGCCTGCTTCCGGTGGGTGGCGGATGGCTTTTCAAGGCCCAGGTAGCCGCCGATGCGGTCAGCGCAGGCCGACGGATCGGTGAAAACCTCTATGGTCCATAGTGGCATGTAACGCCAGCCGAGTCGCTCCAAAAGCTGCGGACGGAGCCTGCTGCGTTCCCGCACCGTCAGCCGGCGGTACTGTTCCGTGCCGTCGGATTCAATGGCCACAGGCCGGGGTATTTCGGCGTCGTCCTGACCGAGGGTGGACAGCGGATCGGCTGCGGCCACCATGTTCAGCGCGCCGTCGTACTGGTGCCAGACCCGGGCGCCGCGGGCCCGGAGCCGGTCGCCCAGATCCGCCACCAGGGGGTCGGCTCCCAGGGCCTGTTCGCTGGCGGCCGCACGCGACGCCGGGCTGCCCAGATCGGAGTTGCCCGCGATTTCCCGGTCCAGCAGCTCGTAGAAGTCCACCGCGCCGTGGTTCAGCCTGGTGACGTCGAGGTCCTCGGGACGGAAGCAGCTCAGCACATGCAGGGACCGGCGTGCCCTGGTCATGGCCAGGGCGAACTTGGCCCGGCCGCCGTCCGCCGACAGCGGGCCCAGGCTGTGCAGCGCCCGCCCGTGCGGGGTGCGGCCGTAGCCCGGGGAGAAGATCACGTGGTCGCGGACCAGGCCCTGGGCGCGTTCCAGGTCCACCACCCGGAAAGATTCCTCGCCGGCCGTGAAAAAGCTGGCCAGCAGCGGATAGTTGGGCAGCTGCAGGCGGATCGATTCACCGATCCGTGCCGCGTGCCGGAGGCTGCCGGTGACCACGGCCAGCGACGTCCGCGGCCGCAGCCGCGCGTGCTCGAACACCAGCTCCACCGCGCGGTTGACCTCGGCCACCACCGACTCGACGCCGTCCTGGTCGGCGCTGGGCAGCCCGGTGCCGTCAGGCAGGTATTCGACCGTAAGGGCCCGGTCCAGCCCGGTCGCGGACTGGCCCTCCGGCAGCCGGCGCAGCCCGCCGTCGTAGAAGGCCTTGCTCAGCTGCCGCACCAGGTCCTCGTCGACGGCCCGGTAAAGGGTCCGCAGGTTCCAGACGGGCAGCACGGAGGACAGGGCCTTGTAGGCGCTTTCCACCCCCTGGTGGGAGCTCTCGCCGGCGGCGAGCCGCTCCACGCTGACGGTGAACGTCCGCGGGCTGGCAATCCGGTCGTCGCCAAACGCGATGACCTGCTTGGCCCGGGCGACGGCCGGGAGGACCGCCTGCAGGGACGTGGCCTCGGCGTCGAGGATGACCACCGCGTCGAACCGCTGCTCCACCGGCAGGACCGCCGTCAGGAGGTAGGGGCTGACCGACCACACGGGCACCAGCATGGGCAGCAGGTCCGGGGCCTGGCCGGTCAACGCGGACAGGGTGACCCGGCCGTCCTTGAGGAGGCTGCGGAGCAGCTCGGCCTGGCGCGGGTGCTCCGCGATGGCGGCCCGCCACCGTTCGGCGAGCGTCCAGCGCAGGCGGGCCGCACCGCTGGCGATGTGGGCGTTGTCCGCGAGACGGTACTCCGCTTCGAGCTGGCGGAGGGCGT
Source organism: Arthrobacter sp. EPSL27 (assembly GCF_001512305.1). Classification (GTDB taxonomy): domain Bacteria; phylum Actinomycetota; class Actinomycetes; order Actinomycetales; family Micrococcaceae; genus Arthrobacter. Next base: position 231,668 of record NZ_LNUT01000005.1, on the reverse strand, counting down.
CGCCGTCGGACATGGCCAGGTAATCGTCCCCGCTGATCATGGCTTCCAGCGCCGACTGCCACCAGGCGAGTTCCAGCTCCGCGGCGACCGACTCGGCCGGCACCTCGCGCTCCGCCAGGTCGGCGAGGAGTTCACCGAGCCCGTGCTCGCGCATGTTCTCCACCAGGAGCGTCCGCTCCGGCAGGGTTTCGAGCGTCCCGGTGTCGGCCACCAGCCGTTCGAGGCGCTCCATGAGCTCTTCGTAGGGTGTGCTGCGCAGTTCCCCGCCGGCCGGGGTGTGCCGGACGGCCTGGCCCAGCTCGGCGAGCTCCGCTTCAAGCTCCCGGTACAGGGCAATGATCTCGCCCAGGCCGGACGGGACCGCCGGGTGGCGCTGCGTGGTGGCGTAGTCGGCCCACGCGGCGCGCTGTTCCTGGACCAGGACCAGTGAGCTGTGCAGGTCGGCAATGTGGACGCCGGGGCGGACGTACTCCTTGGCCACCCGCCGCAGCCGTGAACGCTGCATGGACGGCATCTCGATGTTCCGTTCGCGCCGCCAGGAGGAGGCCGCGGTGGCGGAAATGAGGTCATGGACCGGGCGGTCGAAGATGTCCGGGGTGAATTTGTCGAGGCTTTCGCGCACCGCCACGAGGAGCCCCACCTGGTCGCCCCACTCGGCGAACGTGCGGCCCAGGCGGATCTCGGCGTGTTCGGCAACGCCGTTCATCAGGTCCCGCAGCTGCGGAAGTTTCCCGGCCACGGACCGGGCCACCTCCTGGGCCTCCTGGGTTTCCTTGCGGGTCAGCAGGCGGGCGCCGTGCCACGGGCTGGCGGTCGACGCGCGGCTGAAACTTCCCAGTTCAGCGGCCCGGCGCAGGCGCCCGGCCAGTTCCTCGCGGTCCCGGATGTTGTCCAGCACGCTGCGCTTGAGCCGGACAGTGGTGGCGGGCGCCGGCTGGATGGACGTCAGTTCGGCCAGCGACTGCATGGCCTCGTACGGTGAGCAGCCCCAGCGCTGGCGGACGTTGTGCAGCGAGGCGACGTGGTCGCGCAGGGCGTGGCGGTGCTCGGTCAGGGTGGTGTGCAGGTTGCTGAGCTGCGGCTCGAGGGACTTCTCGTTGCGCACGATGGCCCTGACCAGCTGGCCTTTGAGCTGCAGCGGGGTGGTGTTGCCAGCGAGCTGGAACAGTGTGGAGTCCAGTCCGAGGGTTTCCAGTTCGGCGGAGATCTCACCGAGGCTGGCGCGCCGGTCCCCCACCACCAGGACCGTCTTGCCCTGGTCCACCAGGGCGCCGACGGTGTTGATGGCGGTCTGGGTCTGCCCGGTTCCGGGCGGGCTGCTGACCACCAGCGAGTCCCCGGCGCGGACGGCGTCGACGACGTACTGCTGGTCGGTGTCGGCGTCGAGCAGCAGCAGTTCGTCGGCGGGATCCCGCTCGTCGGTGCTGGGGAAGCGCCCGGGCTCGAGCCGGGGAATGTCGACCGACTCGCCGGCGGCGGCGCGTCCGAGCGCCGTCACGAGCGGGTGGTTCCCGTTGATCCACGGGTCATCGAGGCTGCCGGAGAGGTCGGCGAAGGTGGAGACCAGGAGGTTGTGTTCGACCTCGGCGCCGTGGATGGGCTGGATGAGTGTGCCGAGGCGGTCCAGGACCGGCAGCGGGTCGAACCGGGCGGTGCTGTAGGCCATGCGGGTGACGGCGTTGACGTCGAAGACGATCCCGTGGATGGCCTTCAGGTGCCGGATCAGCGCAGGGTTGATCTTGGCCTGTTCGGTGAGCTGCAGTTCGTAGTCGTCATCGCCCTGCCGGACCGTGAGGGAGATGGCGGCCAGCATCACGGGGGCCGAGATGCGCTGCGGCTTGCCGCCCACGGCGGAAGTCCACACCACCGTGCCTGCGGAGAAATACCCAGCGTCGATTCCGCGGTCGTTGGCCAGTTCGAAGATCTTCGAGCGCAGGTTGCGGGACGCCCTGGCCGCCACCACGTACTGCTGGTGGTCCCGGATCAGGGTGGAGAGCCGGGTACGCCGGCCCGCCATCAGCTGCGCCAGGCCGGAGGGGTGCGCATGGGTCAGATCGATGGAGCCCTCAGGCGTTTTGGTGAAGCGCAGCATGGTGTCCGCTCCGGTGACGGGTTTGAGCCCCGACAGCCATTTCCTGAGCTCCTCGGAGCCCTCGGGGTGGCCTTGACCAACTGACACTGCTGCCTTCTTTTCTGTGCTCGCGTTTACTTTGCCCACGTGATCCATGCTCGCGCGGGACGTCCTGGACCATACCGGCATGCCTTCGAGGGTAGCCCGAATCCGGTGCCGATGAGGGTCCGCAACACTGGCGTGACCCAAATTCGGCTCGAATATGCAGGATGGCCGTCCGGCCACGCCCCAACGGAAATGGCCGGTCCCCCGAAGGGTCCCGGCCATTTCTTCAGCCCGCTGCGGGGGCTATTCCCACTCGATGGTTCCCGGCGGCTTGCTGGTCACGTCGAGCACGACGCGGTTGACGCCGTCCACCTCGTTGGTGATGCGGTTGGAGATCCTGGCCAGCAGGTCGTAGGGCAGCCGTGACCAGTCCGCCGTCATGGCGTCCTCGGAGGACACGGGGCGCAGCACGATCGGGTGGCCGTAGGTGCGGCCGTCGCCCTGGACGCCCACGCTGCGGACGTCCGCTAGCAGTACCACCGGCATCTGCCAGACCTCGTTGTCCAGGCCGGCTGCGGTGAGTTCGGCGCGCGCGATCGCGTCCGCCTTGCGCAGCAGGTCCAGCCGCTCCTTGGTGACTTCGCCGACGATCCGGATGCCGAGGCCGGGTCCGGGGAACGGCTGGCGTCCCACGATTTCCTGCGGCAGGCCCAGCTGGGCACCGACGGCGCGGACCTCGTCCTTGAACAGGGCGCGCAGCGGTTCCACCAGTTCGAACTGCAGGTCCTCCGGGAGGCCGCCCACGTTGTGGTGGCTCTTGATGTTCGCGGCACCCTCGCCGCCGCCGGATTCGACGACGTCGGGGTACAGGGTGCCCTGGACGAGGAACTTGATCTTCTCGCCGTGCGCGGCCGCCTCGGCGATGATGGCCAGTTCGGCTTCCTCGAAGGCGCGGATGAACTCGCGGCCGATGATCTTGCGCTTGGTTTCCGGGTCGCTGACGCCGGCCAGGGCCGACTGGAACCGCTCCTGCTCGTTGGCAACGTAGAGCTTGACGCCGGTGGCCGCCACGAAGTCGCGTTCCACCTGCTCGGCTTCGCCCTCGCGCAGCAGCCCGTGGTCCACGAACACACAGGTCAGCTGGTCGCCGACGGCGCGCTGCACCAGGGCGGCGGCGACGGCGGAGTCGACGCCGCCGGACAGGCCGCAAATGACCCGGGCGTCGCCGATCTGCTTGCGGATCCGGTCGACCTGCTCCTCCAGGATGTTGCCCGTGGTCCAGTTCGGTTCCAGCTTGGCGCCCTTGAAGAGGAAGTTTTCCAGCACCTGCTGGCCGTAGGCCGAGTGCTTCACCTCGGGGTGCCACTGCACGCCGTAGAGGCACTTCTCCTCGTTGGCGAAGGCGGCGACGTCGGCGCCTGCCGTGGTCGCGAGGACCTCGAAGCCCTCGGGAGCCTCGTGCACGGAGTCGCCGTGGCTCATCCAGGTGCTCTGGTGCTGGGGCATGCCGGCCAGGATGGAGCGGCCTTCGCCGACCGTGGTGGTCTCGGTGGCGCCGTACTCGCGGAGCCCGGTCCGGGCGACCTTGCCGCCGAGGGCGTTCGCCATGGCCTGGAAGCCGTAGCAGATGCCGAAGACGGGGATCCCGGCTTCAAAGAGGTCCGCGCCGACGCTGGGAGCGCCTTCGGCGTAGACGCTGGAGGGGCCGCCGGAGAGGATGATCGCGGCGGGGTTCTTGGCCAGGAGCTGCTCGGTGCTGTAGGTATGCGGAACCACTTCCGAATACACGTTGGCTTCCCGGACGCGGCGGGCGATCAGCTGCGCGTACTGGGCACCGTAGTCAACAACCAGCACGGGCTTGTGGGACGTCTGGGATGCAGTGGGAGTAGTCACCGTACTAGCCTACTTTGCGGCGCCGCCCGCCCGCACATTGAGAAGCCCGTCCCGGCCCGGAAACACCGGCCCGGGTAAGCGAACTCACACAGGGCCCGACGGCGGCCTGCCGCGGGGTCAGTAGCGCTGCGGGGCCTGCGGGTTGGCGGCCAGTTCGGCCTCCACTTCGGCGTGGAACTTCTTCTCCACGTAGAAGGACAGGAACGGCACAACGCCGCCGAGGGCCAGCACGATCATCTTCAGGAACGGCCAGCGCATCAGCGACCACAGCCGGAAGTTGGACATGAGGTACACCACGTACATCCAGCCGTGCACGATCAGCACAGCGATGGAGAGGTTCACCCCGCCGATGACGCCCGGCGGCTCGGCGTCGGCGAATCCGAAGCCGAACGGCTCGCCGGTAACGGCGTTGGTTCCGCCGAGGAAGAGGTACTGGCCGAACGCATACCGGGCGATCAGCTCGGCGCAGAGGAGCAGCAGCATGGTGCCGGTCATGTAGGCGAGCACCTTGTAGAACTTCAGCGCGGAGCGGATCTGGGCCTCAGTTCCGCCGAAGCGGCGTTTCTTGCCGCGCGCGCTTCCCGGTGCGTTGGACTGCTGCGGCTGGACGGCCGGCTGGGGCTCGATCATGATTGCACTTTCGGTTCGGTGGGATGCGGTTCAGTGGGATGGGGTTCAGGAGAATGCGGCCCGGGGTCCAGGGCGGCTTCCTGCAGGGCGGCTTCCTGCAGGGCGGCTTCCTGCGCGGCGGCTTCCTGCTCCGCGTCATGGGCTTCTTCGAGGTCACGGCGGTAGTCGTCCTTCACCAGCCGCCACCAGATGAACAGCGCGAAGCCTGCGAACACCACCCATTCTGCGGCGTAGAAGAGGTTCAGCCAGTTGATCTTCCCGGCGGGCGGCTGCGGCCCGATGTTCAGCGGCCTGACGTCGCCGCCTGACGCGGCGGCGCTGACGTCGGTGCCGGCGGCAAGCTCGGAGTTCGCGGTGACGAACCCGGGGTAGCTGCTGACGTCCCAGATGTTGATGAGTTCCGCGACGGACACGGCGCTGGCCTGCCCGGGCCCGGCGTCGGTCGCGGGCAGCGGCGCCTCGGACGGCAGCAGCCGTCCGGTCAGTTCAATGGTGCCCGACGGCGGTGCCGGCGCCTTTGCGGGGTCAGCAACCCAGCCGCGGGCCACGGGGATCCACGTCTGCGGCGAGGCACCCGCTCCGGACAGCACCGGGGCGTCCGTCACGGCCAGGGCGGAGACAATCCAGTACCCGGTGGCGCCGCCGTTCAGGCGGCCCGGGACCAGGACCTGCTTCTGCGGATCGTAGCTGCCGGTGATGGTGACCATCTGGTCGGCAACGGATCCCGGGAAGAACTCCCCGGGCCGGAGTACCGCGGTGAGCGGCTTCGGGTCCTCGGTGGTGGTCGCCACCGGCACCTCCGGCGTGGTCGACCGGCCGAACTGCCACTGGCTGAGCAGCACAAACACCCCTGAAACGACAATCGCGAACACCAGTCCGGCGATCCAGCGGGGTTTGAGGGCAGTTTTCAGCACCCCTTAACCGTACTTCGTCCGCGTGTAGAACAACGAAACGTGCGTGGCTGCCGTCCCTAGAGTGGGGCAGCAGGGTCCCTGCGTGGCGACGAAGTCGACACGAGAGGGCCTGCCCCAATCTCAGTGGTCGAAGAAGACCAGGCTGGAGTTGATGAGCTCGGAGATGACTTCGGGGTCGTAGGCGCGGCGAAGGGATTCGCGGAATGATTCCTTCGACAATGACCGGGCAATAGTTGCCAGTACATCGAGGTGCTCGGAGAAGGAACTGGCCGGGGTCGCGATCAGGAGGACCACGGTGGCGGGCCCGTCGGCCGCGCCGAAGTCCAGTGCTTTGCCGTACTTGGTGACGCCCACGGCGATGGAGGTCCGGGAGACGAACTCGCTGCGCGCGTGCGGCAGGCCGACGCCTCCGGGCAGCCCGGTGGCCATCTGGTGTTCCCGGGCGTTGACGTGCTTGAGGAAACCTTCAAGGTCCGAGATGCGGCCGGCGGCGTGCATGCGTTTGGCCAATTGGCTGGCGGCGTCGAACTTGTCAGTGGCGTCCATCTCGAGGATCACCATGTCCGGGGTGGTGAGCTCGGCGTCGTACCGGTCCAATGGTTCCGCCAAGAGGTATCCCTTCGAAATGGCGTCAATGCGCCGGCAGCCCCGGGTCGGGGCTGCCGGCGGACGCTGCCGGTCAGCGCAGCGGAACGATGTCCTCGACGCCCATCCGTGCGGCGTCAGCGGATTCGTCGTCCGGCTGCTCCTGGCTGAGCCGTTCGGCGTCGACCCTGGCCAGGTAATGCTTGATCTCACCCTCGCGCTGGGCATCGCTCCAGCCGAGGACATCTCCCATCAGTTTAGCGACTACCGGCGCGGCGGACACACCGCGGTCCCACGCCTCAATGGAAATCCGGGTCCGCCGGGTCAGCACGTCCTGCACATGGCGCGCACCCTCGTGCGTCACCGCGTAGACGGCTTCGGCGGCGAGGTAATCGTCGGCACCCGGCAGGGGCTCGGCGAGTTCCGGCTTTTCCTCGATGAGGGCCAGCACTTCGGGCGCCATCGAACCGTACCGGTTCAGCAGGTGCTCGATCCGCGCCACATGGACGCCGGTCTCCTCCGCCATCCGGTTCCGCTTGTTCCACGCGGCCTTGAACCCGCTCGCGCCCAGCAGCGGAATGGATTCCGTGCAGCTCGGCGGAACGCGTTCGTCCATGCTGCGGGTGGCCTCGTCGACGGCGTCCTTGGCCATGACCCGGTAGGTGGTCCACTTGCCGCCGGCCACCACAACCAGCCCCGGAACCGGGTGCGCCACCACGTGCTCGCGGGACAGTTTCGCGGTGGAGTCGTTCTCGCCGGCCAGCAGCGGGCGGAGCCCGGCGTAGACCCCCTCCACGTCCTCACGGGTGAGCGGGCGTTTCAGCACCTGGTTCACGTGCTCCAGGATGTAGTCGATGTCCTTGCTGGACGCGGCGGGATGCGCTTTGTCCAGGTGCCAGTCGGTGTCGGTGGTGCCGATGATCCAGTGCCGGCCCCAGGGGATGACGAACAGCACGGATTTCTCGGTCCGCAGGATCAGGCCCACGGTCGACTGGAAACGGTCCCGCGGCACCACGAGGTGGATGCCCTTGGACGCCCGCACCTTGAGCTGACCGCGGTCGGTGACCATGGCCTGGGTTTCGTCCGTCCAAACGCCGGTGGCGTTGATGACCTGCTTGGCCTTGATGTTGAAGGAGGTGCCGTCCTCATGGTTCACCACCTTCGCGCCGACCACGCGTTCGCCTTCCCGGAGGAAGTCGACCACGGACATCTGGTTCACCGCATGGGCGCCGTAGTAGGCGGCGGTGCGGATCAGGTTGGCGCAGTACTTGGCGTCGTCCACCTGGCCGTCGTAGTACCGGATGGAGCCGACGAACGCATCGTCCTTCAGGCTCGGCGCTGCGCGGAGTGTCCCCCGGCGGCTCAGGTGCTTGTGGAACGGCACGCCACGGCGCTGGCCGGTGGAGATGGACATGGCGTCGTACAGGGCGATGCCGGCACCCACGTAGGGCCGTTCCAGGAAGGGCTTGGTGAGCGGGTAGAGGAACGGGACGGGGCGGGCCAGGTGCGGCGCGAGCGCTGAGAGGATCAGCCCGCGCTCGTGCAGCGCTTCCTTGACGAGGGCGAAGTCGAGCATCTCCAGGTAGCGCAGGCCGCCGTGGATCAGCTTGGAGGACCGCGAGGAGGTGCCCGCGGCCCAGTCGTTGGCCTCGACGATCCCGACGCTCAAGCCGCGGGTGACAGCATCAAGCGCAGCGCCGGTCCCGACGATCCCGCCGCCGACAATCAGGATGTCGAGTTCCTTCCCCGGGTCCGTGGTGCCCCTGAGTACCGCGAGCGATGCTTCGCGTTCCGCAGGCCCAAGGGCACCACCGGCCTTGGGAGAACCGCCGGGAAAACTGTTCATGTCACGCCTCCATCCGGATCAAAGCTGGTAGTGCACCACACTACTTCCAAGTTCCCCGGATGGGCAGGGGGCGTCAGTTGCCGGCGTAGGGCGAGACGACGACGTCGACGCGCTGGAATTCCTTCAGGTCCGAGTAGCCGGTGGTCGCCATGGAGCGGCGCAGCGCGCCGATCAGGTTGGACGTACCGCTGGTGTGGTGGCCCGGCCCGAAGAGGACTTCCTCGAGGGGTCCGACGGTGCCGACGTTGACCCTGTCTCCGCGCGGAAGCTCCAGGTGGTGCGCTTCCTGGCCCCAGTGCCAGCCCTTGCCCGGGGCTTCCTGGGCGCGGGCGAGGGCGCTGCCCAGCATGACGGCGTCGGCGCCCACGGCGATGGCCTTGACGATGTCACCGGAGGATCCCATGCCGCCGTCGGCGATCACGTGGACGTAGCGGCCGCCGGACTCATCCATGTAGTCGCGGCGGGCCGCGGCGACGTCGGAGATGGCGGACGCCATGGGCGAGTGGATGCCGAGGGCGCGGCGGGTGGTGCTTGTGGCGCCGCCACCGAAGCCCACCAGCACACCGGCGGCACCGGTCCGCATAAGGTGCAGCGCCGGGGTGTAGCCGGCGGCCCCGCCGACGATCACCGGAACGTCAAGCTCGTAGATGAACTGCTTGAGGTTGAGCGGCTCGTGGTCCTTCGAGACGTGCTCGGCCGAGACGGTGGTGCCGCGGATCACGAAGATGTCGACGCCGGCGGCCACCACGGTCTTGTAGTGTTCCTGGGTGCGCTGCGGGGTGAGGGAGCCTGCCACGGTGACGCCGGCGGCGCGGATCTCCGCGAGCCGTGACGTGATCAGCTCCGGCTGGATGGGCGCCTGGTAGAGCTCCTGCATCCGGCGGGTGACGGCCGGGGAGTTGGTCTCGTCCTCAAGCGCCGCGATCTGGTCAAGGACGGCCTGCGGGTCCTCGTAGCGGGTCCAGAGGCCCTCAAGGTCCAGGACACCGAGCCCGCCGAGGCGGCCCAGGGCGATGACGGTCTCCGGGGACATAGCCGAATCCATCGGTGCCGCGATGACCGGCATGTCGAACTTGTAGGCGTCGATCTGCCACGCGACGGACACATCCTTGGGATCGCGCGTCCGTCGGTTGGGGACGATCGCAATGTCGTCCAGGGAGTAGGCACGACGCCCACGCTTGCCTCGGCCAATCTCAATCTCGTAAGTCACTGGTCTAGGTTATCCCAGCGGCGGGCGGAGCCGGTGGTCCCCGCCGCGGCGCTCCGGCGGACCGGGACGCACGGCGCGGCCGGAGCCGCGGCCAGTACTCTGGCGGGATGACGAATCGCTGGGTCTTTGACGGCCATATCGCCGGGCTCGGCACGGAGTCCGGCCTGCGCGTGGTGGTGGGTTTCTGGCAGCAGTCCCCTTTTGGGGCCTTCGCCGATGCCATGGTCCAACTGCCCTCCGGACACCGGATCCTCCTCGCCCCGTCCGGCGAGGTGGGTGAATTCATCGCCGACGTCTACACCTTCGACGAGGTCCGGGTGGTCGACGTCGCCGCGTCCCGCAGCGGGCACCGGCTCAGGGTGGACGCCGGCCCGCTCCGGATCCGTGCCGCCGTCGGGGCCAGGACCAGCCTGGGCGCCCTCGCCAGGCTGGTCCCCCGCCCCGTGGCCGTGCATCCCCGGTGGCTGCGGGCCGTCAGTCCGCTCGCGGCCCGGCTCAGCCCCGGGGTCCGCACCGCGGGGGCGGCCCGAAGCGGGCGACGGGAGTATTACGGCGTGACCGACCTGCACCGGATCGACTCGGCGAGCGTGCGCTGGGACGGCGGGGACGCCGGGCCGCTGGCCGCCATCCGGCCGTCCGTCACCTTTGGTTTCAGCAGCGTTCCCCCGGATCCCAGCCTGGCGCGGGTCCGCACCACGGTGGTTCAGATCCCCCGGAAATAATCGATAGTCCACATCGACTTGACAGGATTTGTCAACTATTTACAAATCCTGAAAATCCCTTTACGTTTGCTTTCGGCCCGCCGGGGATCTCGCCCGCCGGCCTCCACACCCAGTTCCGGGCGATCCGCTGTGCCCGGCCGTAGAAAGCAGAACCCATGGGAAGTGCATCACTCAGGAAGTCCCGCGTCCTGGCCCTGTCGCTGGCCGCCGTCGTCGGCTCCATGACCCTCGCCGTCAGCCCGGCGTTTGCCGCCCCCGGCACCGGACCCGTCGCCTCGGAGAACATCCCGGCGCCGGACGTCAACGCCGGCGAGGCGTACACGCAGTTCATTGTGAGCTTCAAGAAGACCCCGGGGAACGCCACCCCCAGCGGCCGCGCCAACGCCTGGGGCCAGGCGGCCCGGCAACAGGGCGTCAGCGTCAAGGAGCTGCGCGCCCTAACCACCGGAGGAACCCTGATCGCCTCCGACAAGGCCCTCTCCGACCAGGCCGCCCGGGACTTCATGAACGAGATCGCCGCCTCCGGCCAGGTGGACGCCGTCGAGCCCGATGCCCGCATGACGGCGGTGCTGACGCCCAACGACCAGCGCTACCCCGAGCAGTGGGACTTCACCGCCGCGAACGGCATGCGCATTCCCGGCGCGTGGGACGTCTCCACCGGCACCGGGTCCACCGTCGCCGTGATCGACACCGGCATCACCGCGCACCCGGACCTGGACGGCAACGTGCTGGCCGGCTACGACTTCGTCTCGGACGCCACGGCGGCTCGCGACGGGAACGGCCGGGACGCCAACGCCCAGGACCAGGGCGACTGGTACGCCGCCGGCGAATGCGGGCAGTCCGCCGCCTCCAATTCCTCCTGGCACGGCACGCACGTGGCCGGCACCGTCGCCGCCGTCACGGGCAACGCCGCCGGTGTGGCCGGCGTGGCCCCCAACGCCAAGGTGGTCCCGGTCCGGGTCCTGGCCAAGTGCGGCGGTTCACTCTCGGACATTGCCGACGCCATCATCTGGGCTGCCGGCGGCACCGTCTCCGGCGTCCCCGCCAACGCCAATCCGGCGAAGGTGATCAACATGAGCCTGGGCGGCTCCGGTGCCTGCGGCACCACCTACCAGGCCGCCATCGACGCCGCCGTGTCCAGGGGAACCACCGTGGTGGTGGCGGCCGGCAACAGCAACCAAGACGCGTCCGGCTTCCGCCCGTCCAACTGCAACTCGGTGGTCACCGTCGCGGCCAGCAACCCGAGCGGCACCCTGTCCTACTACTCCAACTACGGCGCCACCGTGGACCTCACGGCCCCCGGCGGCGACACCGGCGTCAGCGGCGGCGGCATCCTCTCCACGATCAACACCGGAACCACGACGCCGGGCGGCGCCGGCTACGCCAGCTACCAGGGCACCTCGATGGCCACCCCGCACGTCGCGGGCCTCGTCGCCCTCATGAAGTCCAAGTCCCCCGGGCTCACTCCGGCCCAGGTGGAGTCCACGCTCCGGCAGGGCACCCGGGCCATGCCGGGCGGCTGCACCAAGGGCTGCGGCGCCGGCCTGTCCGATGCCACGGCTACCATGGCGCTGCTCGGCGGCACCACCCCGCCGCCGTCGGGAAACCTGCTGCTGAACCCGGGCTTCGAGAGCGGCGCGGCGTCCTGGACCTCCAACCGCGCGGACACCTTTGAAACCGGAACCAGCGCCCGCACCGGCAGCGGCTTCGCCGGCCTGAACGGCTGGGGGTCGGCGACGACGACGTACACGCTCGACCAGACCATCACCATCCCGTCCTCCGTCACCGGCTCCACCTTGTCCTTCTACCTCAAGACCCTCACGGACGAGACCACCACCGGAACCGCCTACGACACGCTGAAGGTCCAGGCCATCAGCGGCGGCGTCACCAGCACCCTGGCCACCTACTCCAACCTGAACAAGTCCACCGGCTACGTGCTGAAGACCCTGGACCTGTCCTCGTTCAAGGGCAAGAGCGTCACCCTGCGATTCCTCGGCGTGGAGGACTCCTCGCTGAAGACCTACTTCTTCGTGGACGACACCTCGGTGACCACCTCGTAGTACCACCTCGAAGCACCACCGGGCACCGCCAACAATGGGCATGTCCTCCCCCCAGGGAGGACATGCCCATTCTTTGCGCCCCGGGGTGGACATATGGCCACTATGTCCACCGGACGCCGCCGGCGGAGGGCATGCCCGTTTTTGTGCCCCGGCGGTCAGGCTCCCTCGGGCTCGTCCACGGAGAGCTGGGATTCGAACATCCGGAAGTAGCGGCCCCGCCGGGCAACCAGCTCCTTGTGGGTGCCCTGTTCCACGATCCGGCCGTCCTCGAGCATGTAGACGACGTCGGCCTTCTCGATCGTGGCGAGGCGGTGGCTAATGGCGATGATGGTGCTGCTGCGGTCGGCGAAGAGCCGGGTGAAGATCCGGTGTTCGGCGAGGGCGTCGATGGCCGAGGTGGGCTCGTCCATCACCATGAAGGAGGCGTTCCGGTAGAGGTTCCGTGCCATCGCGAGCCGCTGCCACTGCCCGCCGGACAACCCGCTTCCCTTCCGCCCGCGCGGGTCCTCCATCCAGTTGCTGACGTGGTTGTCCAGGCCGTTCGGCAGCTTGTTGATGAACTCCAGGGCCTCGGCGTCGGCGGCGGCGCGGCGGATCCGGTCGTCGTCGCGCGGGGACTCGACGTCGCCGAACAGGATGTTCTCCGCGGCGGTCGCGAACTCGTATTTCAGGAACTCCTGGCTGAGGACCGCCAGATGGCGGTGCCAGGACTTGACGTCGACGGCGGCGAGGTCGACGCCGTCGAGCAGCACCTGCCCGGAGTCCGGGCGGTAGAGTCCGGCGAGGATCCGGATGAGCGTGGACTTGCCGGCGCCGTTCTCCCCCACGATCGCGATGTGCTGGCCCTCGCGGATGGTCAGCGAAATGCCTTTGATGACCTCCAGCTCGCTGCCGGTGTAGGTGAAGCGGATGTCCCGCAGCTCCACGGTCTTGGGCGCCTGCAGCAGCGGCGGGGCGGAGTCGGAGTGCACGGGCATGGCCATAAAGAGCTCGTAGTCCTTGAGGTTCGCGAGATCCTCGTCGATCGAGCTGAGCGAGGACACCAGGCTGTTGGCCGTGGACAGGGCCCGGCTGACGATCTGCTGGACGTAGAGGAACTGCCCCACCGGCTGTGCCCGGGCGATGATCTGCCCCACCACCCAGATCAGCGACACCACCTCGGCGCCGTACTGCAGAGCGTCCGCGGCGAGCTGTTTGGGTATGTATCGCTTCTGAAAATCCAGCCGCCGCCGTTCATCCGCGTCGCGCAGCCGCGACCGCAGCCCCATCAGGTACCCGACGATCCCGTAGAGGCGCATCTCGGCGATGTGCTGCGGCCGCAGGAGGTTGGTTTCGATCATCCTCCGCTGCCTGCGCGAGTCGACCTGGGTGTTCCAGTGCGCGATCTGTTCGCGGGAGAGCTTGAACTGCAGGTACACGCTGGGCACGATCGCGATCAGGACGATCACCGCGATCCACCAGCTGACCAGCAGCAGCGCGCCGATGGCGAGGATGACCGAGACGAGCTGGGTGAAGATGGCGGCGATCCGGTCCAGGACGCGGGCGTAGGAGTCCGAGAAACGTTTGGCCCGGTCGTACAGGTCCACCGTTTCCTTGTCGTCGTAGCGCCAGAATTCGAGGGCCAGGAAGCGCTCATACATAAGGTCGCCCACGATCGCGCCCACTTTGAAGCTCATGAGCTGCTGGATGTAGCGGTCCACGCTGCTGAAGGCGCCCCAGAAGAGCCCCAGCGCCGCGGTGATGATGACGTAGACAATCGCCTGCTGCCCGGCCGCCGCGTCGCCAGCATAGGCGGCCGCGAGGGCCGTCGTCGTGAGGGCGGCGAAGTAGGTGGTGACCAGCGGCAGCAGCGCCGAGATCAGCGACCCCACCACCTTCATCACGACCGCGGCGGGCGAGGCCCGGAAGCTGACGCGCAGCACTTGGGCCACGGCCCGGGCGTAGGGCCTCAGCGCGAGTTTCCGCTTGGGCTCACGCGCGGGCAGGAGTTCGGACATGGCTCCAGCCTAGGTCACGCGCCCGCCCCAACTGACACGCAGCAGGGGCCGTTCTGAGCGTTCAGAACGGCCCCTGCTGCGTGTCAGTCGGGCTGTGGGTCGGGTCAGCGCGAACCGTAGTTCGGTGCCTCCACCGTCATCTGGATGTCGTGCGGGTGGGATTCCTTCAGCCCGGCCGGGGTGATCCGGACGAACTTGCCGCGGGCCTTGAGCTCAGGGACGGTCGGGGCGCCGGTGTAGAACATGGTCTGGCGGAGGCCGCCCACCAGCTGGTAGGCCACCGAGGCCAGCGGGCCGCGGTAGGCCACCCGGCCCTCGATGCCTTCGGGGATGAGCTTGTCATCGCCGGAGACGTCGGCCTGGAAGTAGCGGTCCTTGGAGTACGAGGTATTCTTGCCGCGGGTCTGCATGGCCCCGAGCGAGCCCATGCCGCGGTAGAGCTTGAACTGCTTGCCGTTGACGAAGATCAGGTCGCCCGGGGACTCGTCGCAGCCGGCCAGCAGGGAGCCGAGCATCACGGTGTCCGCGCCGGCGACCAGCGCCTTGCCGATGTCGCCCGAGTACTGCAGGCCGCCGTCGGCGATCAGCGGCACGCCCGCCGGGATGGCGGCCTTGGCGGACTCATAGATGGCGGTGATCTGCGGGACGCCGACGCCGGCGACCACACGCGTGGTGCAGATCGAGCCGGGACCGACGCCCACCTTGATGCCGTCGGCACCGGCGTCGATCAGCGCCTGGGCGCCCTCGCGGGTGGCGGCCTGGCCGCCGATGACGTCCACGTGAGCCGCCACCGGATCGGACTTCAGGCGGCGGATCATGTCCAGCACGCCCTGGGAGTGGCCGTTGGCGGTGTCGACGAAGAGGGCGTCCACGCCGGCGTCGATCAGGGCCATGGCCCGCTCCCAGCCGTCGCCGAAGAAGCCGATGGCCGCGCCGACGCGCAGGCGGCCCTCGTCGTCCTTGGTGGCCAGCGGGTACTGCTCGGCCTTGGTGAAGTCCTTGGTGGTGATGAGGCCCTTGAGCCGGCCCTGCTCGTCCACGAGCGGGAGCTTTTCGATCTTGTTGGTGGCCAGCTTGTGCGAGGCTTCCTCGCGGCTGATGCCGACGTGGCCGGTGACCAGCGGCATCTTGGTCATGACGTCGCTCACCAGCCGGATCGCGAAGTCGGCCTCGGGCACAAAGCGGGTGTCGCGGTTGGTGACGATGCCCAGCAGGCGCATGCCCTCGTCCACGACGGGCAGGCCGGAGACCCGGTAGTGCGAGCAGATCTCGTCGAGCTCGGCCAGGGTGGCTTCCGGGCCGATGGTGAGCGGGTTGGTGATCATGCCGGACTCGCTGCGCTTGACCCGGTCCACCTGGTCGGCCTGGTCGGCGATGGAGAGGTTGCGGTGGACGACGCCGAGGCCGCCCTGGCGGGCCATGGCGATGGCCATCCGAGACTCGGTGACCGTGTCCATCGCGGCGGACAGCAGCGGGGTCTGCACCGAGATGCGCTTGGAGATCCGGGACGAGGTGTCGGCCTCGGAGGGGATGACATCCGTGTGGCCGGGCAGCAGGAGGACGTCGTCGTAGGTCAGTCCAATGAAGCCGAAGGGGTTGTGTTCGGGCTGGGTCATGAGTGCGCCTCTTACCTTGGTTGCGGGTTCACGGGTAGGGGTTGCAACAGATGACCAGCCCGTCATTACGGGCATGGCCTGTGCAGAAGTATTGAATAAATAGTAGAACCTTGGCGCCGATCCCCATATTCCGGGGCAGTAATGTGAGCAACGGCACCGGGCGGGTGGCGGCGGGGAGTTACTTCCAGCCGGTGGCCGCCAGCAGGCGCTGTTCGAACATGGGGATCATGGTCTGGACGTACGTCTTGGTCAGGTGGTTGTCGTCCTTGTAGACGTACACGTTCCCGACGACGGCCGGGCAGGTTCCGCCGGCGCAGATGAAGTCGCTGAGGTCCATCAGGTACAGCCCCGGCACCTGCCCGCGGTAGGCGTCCAGCGGTGAGGACGCGGCGAGGGACTCCTCGAGCGGCACGTTGCAGTCGGCGGCGTCAGGACCCTTCTTCTGGACGCATTCGGGCATGTTGGTGGCGAACCGGGGGTTGTCGCGGATGCCTACCACTTCCATGCCGGCGTCGGTGAACGGCCTGATCCCTTCGAGGTACTGCGGCACCTCTGTTTCGAAGGGTGCTTCCTTGTGCGTCAGGGACGCGACGGTGAAGACGGCGTCGGGCTTGTGGTCCAGGACGTACTGCGCGCTGGCCTTGTTGAAGGCGTTGCATTCCGGGTCGCGTTCCGGGGATTCACCGCCGAAGCGGCAGTTGCCCTTCAGGAGCGTGACCACTTCCCAGCCGTGGCTGCGGGCGATGGGCCCCAGCGCCGCCATGTACTGCTGGGCGTGGGAGTCGCCGAGCACCACGATGCGTTTGGTGACGGTGTCCGGGCGGCTGTTCTGCAGGCAGCCCGCCAGCAGCGGGTCGGCGGGGACGTTGTCGTCCGTGCAGAGCCCGTCGACGTCGGCCCATTCGTTCTTCATGGCGACGGGCGCCGGAATGATCTTGGCCTCCGGCGTCGGCTTGCCCGCGTTTTCGGGGGCCAGGGCGGCGGCGCCGGGGGTCAGTTCCTTCGGCTGCGCGGCCGCGACGGCCTCGTCCGCCATCATTTTGCTCTGCCACACGGAGACCGGTCCGGCCAGCAGGGCGCCGCAGGCTGCGATCACGACGGCGGTGCGCCAGACCCGGCGCTGGGGCCAGTGCCATTCGCGCAGCGGCTTTTCCACGAACCGGGTGGTCAGCACGGCCAGCACGATGGACGCGGCGACGATCAGCAGGCCCTGGACAAGGTTGGGCGCGGCGATGCCCGTGGCGGCGAGCGCCAGCACCAGCAGCGGCCAGTGCCACAGGTACAGGGCGTAGGAGTTGTCCCCCAGCGCCACCAGCGGTTTCCAGGTCAGGAAGCGGTCCACGCCGAAGCGGCTGCCGCTCTGCCCGGCGACGATGATGGCCGCCGCGGCCAGCGTGGGCCACAGCGCGATGAAGCCGGGGAAGGAGCGGTCCACAGTGAGCAGCAGGCCGCAGGAGAGCATCGCGGCGAGGCCGGCCCAGCCCAGGACCACCCGGAGCGCCTTGCCGGGCTTCAGGTGCGGCAGGGCGAGGGCCAGGAGCGAGCCGAGGGCGAACTCCCACAGGCGGGTGCGGGTGTCGAAGTAGGCGTAGGCCTGGTTGGTGGCGGTCTGCTCGATGGAGAACACCAGCGACACCACAAAGATGGCGCCGAAGGCCGCGGCCAGGAGTGCAGGGTAGCTGACCCGGTCCCCCAGCGGGGTCCGGCGCAGGAACCGCAGCAGCAGGGCCGCCCCGGCGAACACCAGCGGCCAGAGCAGGAACACCTGGCCCTGGATGGACAGGGACCAGAAGTGCTGCAGCGGGCTGGCCCCGGCGTGGTCCTGGGCGTAGTAGTCGACGGCGGTGTCCGCCAGAAGCCAGTTCTGGCGGTACAGCAGCGAGGCCCAGGCCTGGTCCAGCACGTCCGGCCAGCGGCTCTGCGGCAGGACCACGCGGGTGCCGGCCAGGACGCCGAGGACCACCACCACCACGGCGGGCAGCAGCCGCTTGAGCAGGTGGAGCCAGTGGCTCAGGAGCCGCAGGGGCTTTCCGGCCTCGACCTTGCGGGCGAAGCTGAGGGTCATCAGGAATGCCGAGATCAGCAGGAAGATGTCCACGCCGCCGGAGACGCGCCCCAGCCACACGTGGTAGGTGACCACCATCAGCACCGCGAGGGCACGCAGCCCCTGCACTTCGGGCCGGTAGCCCGTTTTTGCGCGCGCCGGCGAACCCGAGTCCGCGGGCTGCGGGCTGGTCACAGTTCGCTGGTTCGACACAAGTTGCCCCTTCAGGCCGGTTTCCAAAGCATCAATGTTACCGATCCGTAATTTCTCTGGCGAATCCGGACGGCCGGGAAACCGCCGCCGGGCCGGTCATCCACGGGCCCGGCGGCTACCCTGTAACGAGCCAGAGGAGGCCGGATCGTGATCGCACAAATGCGCATTTTTGTCCCCGAAGCGTTGTCCGACGCCGTGGTGGACTGCTCCACCGGCGAGCTCGGCGTTGCCGAGATTTCCCGCCAGCGCGGCGCGTCAGTGGTTCCGCCCGGGGACGTCATCCACATCCTGGTCGCCCGGGAGTCGGTGGAGGCCCTGGTGGAGAAACTCCACGCCCTTGACGTCCAGGAACAAGGTTCGATCTCCGTCACCATGCCCGAACTGGTGCTCTCCGACCGGGCGGACAAAGCCACCGCGGAGGCGCCAGGCGAAGGCGCGGACGCCGTCATCTGGGACGAAGTGTCACGGCAGACCGGCGAGGACTCCCGGCTGACGTGGAGCTACCTGGCGTTCCTCATCCTGGCGACCCAGCTCGCGGCCATCGGCATTGTGACGGACTCCACCATCGCCATTGTGGGTGCGATGGCTGTGGGACCCGAATTCGGCCCGCTGGCGGCGCTGGCCGTGGCCCTGGCGCGGCGGCAGTGGAAGCTGGGACGCCGTGCGGCGATCGCCCTCGGCGTCGGCTTCCCCCTGGCGATGCTGGCCGCGGCCTTCACGGCGTGGCTCTCCGTGCCGCTGGGCCTCTTCCCCTCCGATGTCCTGGACCGCAATTCAGCAACCGACTTCATCTACCACACGGGCCCGTATTCGCTGATAGTTGCCGTGCTGGCCGGCACTGCAGGGATGCTGTCCGTCATCAGCCGCCGCTCTGCCGCCCTGGTGGGCGTCTTCATTTCCGTGACCACCGTGCCCGCCGCAGGGTTCGTGGCGGTGGCTTTGGTGCTGGGCGAATACCAGAAGGCGGCCGGCTCCGCGCTTCAACTGCTGCTCAACCTCGTCGGCATTGTGGTGGCCGCCGTCGCGGTGCTGCTCTTCTACCGGATGGTGACCAAGCGCCTTCCGGGCGGAGTGGCCCGGACCCTGAAACGCCAGCGGAGCGGGACCCGCCGCCAGGCCTGATTCCGCCTCTTCGCCAGGCCTCTTCGCTAGGCCTCTTCCCTAGGGCCGCAGCAGGGCGCGGAGGGTCTGGATCGTGTCTGCTTCCGCAGGGGCCTTGTCCTCCCGGTAACGCTTGACGCGCGCAAACCGCAGGGCGATCCCGCCCGGGTAGCGTGGCGACTGCTGCACGCCGTCGATCGCTATTTCGACGACGGTGACCGGCTCCACCCAGACGGTGCCTGCCGTGCGCCGCACCTCCAGCTCCTGGAACCTTACGGTCTGCCAGCGCAGCAGCTCGTCCGTGAGGCCCTTGAAGGTCTTGCCCACCATGACGTAGCCGCCCGGTTCACCGAACTCCCCGCCGGGATCCAGTGCCCCGAGGTGCAGGTTGGAGAGCATGCCGGTGCGGCGGCCCGAGCCCCATTCGCACGCAAGCACCACCAGGTCGTAGGTGTGCACCGGTTTCACCTTCACCCAGTTGGAGCCGCGCCGGCCGGCGGCGTAGGCCGATCCGATCGCTTTGACCACCACGCCCTCGTGGCCGGCGGCGAGTGCATCCCGGGACACCCGCTCGGCAACGTCAGGATCGGCGGTGATTTCCCCCGGGATCCGGTGTGCGGGTGCCACACGCTCCAGGACCTCGATGCGGGTAGCCAGCGGTTCGTCCAGCAGGTCGCGCCCGTCGATGTGGAGCACGTCGAAAAACCAGGGGTGCAGCAGCGTTTCCCGGACCGCATCGGCGCCGAAGCGGGACATGGTTTCCTGGAAGGGCCGCGGGGCGCCCTCCTCGTCCAGGGCGAGCGTTTCGCCGTCGAGGATCACGTCCTGCACCGGCAGCCCGCGGACCAGGTCCGCCACCTCGGGCAGCCGGTGCGTCACCTCCGCGAGGTTCCGGGTGTAGATGCGCACGTCGTCGCCGGAGCGGTGCACCTGGATGCGGGCGCCGTCGAGCTTGTATTCCACCGAGGCCTCCCCCGTGGCTTCCAGGGCTGCACCGGCACTGGCCGCGGTCGCGGCCAGCATGGGTTGCACCGGACGGCCCACCACCAGACCGACGGCGTCGAGCTCGGCCTCCGTGCCGGTGAGCGCCAGGAGGGCGGCGCCCCCGAGGTCGCCGGAAAGCATGGCCGCACGCCGCACCGCCGCGACGGGCCTGCCGGCGGCGCGGGCAACGGCGTCCGTCAGCACTCCCTCCAGGGCGCCGGTGCGCAGCTCCCCGAGCAGCACGCCGGCGATGAAGGACTGCTCTGACGCGGTGGCCGCCGCCAGCAGCGTCCGGAGGATGGCGGCCCGCTCCCCGCCCGAGCCTGTGCCCGCGGCGGCCAGGAGCCGGTCCAGCGCGTCATCCAGATCGGCCACGGTGAGGCTGGGCTCCGCGGCTGGTTCTTCCTTGGCCGCCGCCATGCCGCTCCAGCCCACGCCCACACGGCCCTGGCGGGGCTTGGCACTGAGCAGACCCACCGCCGTCGGGATCTCCGCCGGCTCGAGGCGGCCCAGAAGCTGGGCCAGGGCATCGACCTTTGCCAGCCGGGACCGGGTTGATGCGACGGCTGTTGTGGTTTCCACGAGCTCAAGGAGCAGCATGGCACCATCCTGCCACGGCACTGGACATGGCCCGGGTGCTGCTTCCACAATGGGCGGGTGGGGATCATCGTGGCGAACCTGTTCATCACCCTCGACGGCGTCTACCAGGCGCCGGGCGGCCGTGAAGAAGACCCCGAAGGCGGCTTCGCTTTCGGGGGCTGGCAGGCGCCGGTGTCCGATGACGAATCCGGCGCGGCCGTCGCGGCCGACATCGCGACGATGGATGCCCTCCTCCTCGGCCGGAGAACCTACGACATCTTCGCGGCGTACTGGCCCCACCAGTCGGATGCGATCGCCGGGGCGCTCAACCGGGTGCCCAAGTTCGTGGTGTCATCTTCCCTGCAGGACCCCGCGTGGGCAGGCACCACGGTCCTTCCGGATGCCGCGGCAGCGGGCGGGCTCCGGGACCAGTACCGGCAGGTGCTCATGTTCGGCAGCGGGGTCCTGATCCGGTCGCTGCTGGCGGCAGGGGTCCTGGACCGCCTCCACCTGTGGCTGTACCCGGTGGTCCTTGGGCAGGGCAAGCGCCTCTTCGACGCCGGAACGGTGCCCGCCACGTTCCGCCTCGCCGAGCCGGCGCGCAGCTTCCCCGCAGGTGCCGTCTCGCTGGTGTACGAGCCTGGGGGCGGCGTGGAAACGCGGGAGATGACGGCCTGACGGCCAGGCCCGGCCCCGGCCCGGCCCGGCCCGGAACCATCCACGGCGCACAAAAAACCGGCCCAGCACTGCTGGACCGGTTTCTTGTTGGCGGTGAGCCGTTGACGCGAGGGTCAGTGGCTGTGGCCTGCGTGCTCGTCCTCTTCGGCCGGCTTCTCGACCACGAGGGTTTCCGTGGTGAGCACCAGTGCCGCGATGGACGCCGCGTTGCGGAGGGCAGCGCGGGTGACCTTGACGGGGTCGATGACGCCGGCGGCGATCAGGTCCTCGTACTCGCCGGTCTTGGCGTTGAAGCCCTGGTTGATGGCCGCGTCGGCCACCTTGGCGACGACGACGTAGCCGTCGAAGCCGGCGTTCTGGGCGATCCAGCGCAGCGGCTGGGTCAGTGCCCGGCGGACGATGCCGACGGCGGCAGCCGCGTCACCTTCGAGGGCCTGGACGGCCGGATCCTCGTCGAGCGCCTTGAGGGCGTGGATGAGGGCGGAGCCGCCGCCGGCCACGATGCCCTCTTCGAGGGCGGCGCGGGTGGAGGACACGGCGTCTTCGATGCGGTGCTTCTTTTCCTTCAGCTCCACCTCGGTGGCCGCGCCGACCTTGATGACGCCGATGCCGCCGGCCAGCTTGGCCAGGCGTTCCTGCAGCTTTTCCTTGTCCCAGTCGGAGTCGGTGCGGGACAGCTCGGCGCGCAGCTGGGAAACCCGGGCTGCGACGTCCTCGGCCGATCCGGCGCCGTCAACGATGGTGGTGTTGTCCTTGGTGACCGTGATGCGCCGGGCGGTACCCAGCACCTCGAGGCCCACCGTGTCCAGGCTCAGGCCCAGTTCCGGGGAGACAACCTGCGCACCGGTGAGGGTGGCGATGTCCTGCAGCATGGCCTTGCGGCGGTCGCCGAAGCCCGGAGCCTTGACGGCGACAACGTTCAGGGTGCCGCGGATGCGGTTGACGATCAGCGTGGACAGGGCCTCGCCCTCGACGTCCTCGGCGATGATGAACAGCGGCTTGGAGCTCTGCAGCGCCTTTTCCAGCAGCGGCAGGAAGTCCTGGACCGAGGAGATCTTGCCCTGGTTGATCAGAATCAGGGCGTCTTCGAGGACGGCTTCCTGGCGTTCCGCGTCGGTGACGAAGTACGGGGACAGGTAGCCCTTGTCGAACTGCATGCCCTCGGTGAGGACCAGTTCGGTCTGCGTGGTGGAGGACTCCTCGATGGTGATCACACCATCCTTGCCGACCTTGCCGAACGCCTCGGCCAGCAGCTCGCCGACCTCGTCGCTCTGGGCGGAGATGGACGCGACGTTGGCGACCTGGGTGCCTTCGACCGGGCGGGCGTTCTCCAGCAGGCGGGCGGCCACGGCCTCAACCGAGACCTCGATGCCGCGCTTGATCTGGCCGGGAGCGGCGCCGGCCGCTACGTTGCGGAGGCCTTCCTTGACCAGGGCCTGGGCCAGCACCGTGGCGGTGGTGGTGCCGTCGCCGGCAACATCGTTGGTCTTGGTGGCGACCTCCTTGGCAAGCTGCGCGCCAAGGTTCTCGTACGGGTCGTCCAGTTCGACTTCACGGGCGATGGTGACGCCGTCGTTGGTGATCGTGGGGGCGCCCCACTTCTTGTCCAGCACGACGTTGCGGCCGCGCGGGCCGAGCGTCACCTTGACCGTGTTGGCGAGCTTATCGATGCCGGCTTCAAGCGACCGGCGGGCAGCGTCGTCAAACGCAAGCTGCTTTGCCATGGTTTTGTCCTTTCAAGACAGAACCCCGCGCAACTGACCCGTCAAAGAAGGATCGGCGGCGCGGGGTCCAAGAGAGTTACTTTACGACGATCGCCAGGACGTCGCGGGCGGACAGCACGAGGTACTCGGTGCCGCCGGTCTTGACTTCAGTTCCGCCGTACTTGGAGTAGATGACAACGTCGCCGACAGTGACGTCGACCGGAACGCGGTTGCCGTTGTCGTCGAAGCGGCCGGGGCCTACTGCGACAACTTCGCCTTCCTGCGGCTTCTCCTGTGCGGAGTCCGGGATAACCAGGCCGGAAGCCGTGGTCTGCTCGGCTTCGAGCGGGCGGACAACAATACGATCCTCAAGAGGCTTAATAGAGACCGACAAGGACCTCTCCTTTTCGTCAGCAAATTCGTGGACTTTAAAGCGGTGGCGCCAAGGCATGCAGACCGTCGTCGCGGTGCCGGCAGCAGCCTGGCTGCAAAGCTTCAGGTGTTAGCACCCTCCTAGGGAGAGTGCTAATGACGACTCTATGTAAGGAGTTAGCACTCGGTCAAGGCGAGTGCCAGAAGTTCGTTCCCGGTGAACGCCGGGACGGGACTTTACGCCCGCCCGCCGAGGTCCTCGAAGTCCACGTCCTCGCCGTCCTCGGCGTCGTCGGCGGCCCGATCGTTCCGGTGCCGGTAGAGCACCAGGGCCCCCGCCGAGGCCAGGGCAACACCCAGGACCAGGAACACGATGCCGCCGGCGCGCGCCCCGGCGTAATTGTCGCGGATGGCTTTCGCCTCATCGGTGGCGTCCTGGACGTCCACCCCGCCGACCGAATAGACGGTGGCGTTGAAGGAGTCCAGGATGAAGATGATGACCAGCAGGGCCACGCACACGACGGCGATGACGCCGCCGGCGATCAGCGCAGGCCGGGCGAAGCGGGCCAAGCCCTGGCGGGCGGGACGGGCATCGCCGTCCTGGGGGGCGTCGGCGTCCGACCGGTAGTTTTCGTCCATGCCGTCGTTTGCCGTGCCGCTGTAATCCATGCCGTCAAGCCTATCGGTCGGAACGGCCCGGCCGCGCCCTGAACTAGGCTTGATCCCATGGCTGACGCACCCCAGGACCAGATCGCACCCCTTCTCAACCCCGAGGGCTGGGAGCTGCTGGCGTCGCTGGGCCCGTACCGGGAGGACGAGGCGTTCCGCCTCAACGCGTCCCTCCGGAAAGCCGGCCACTCCCCCGAACTCGTCTCCGCCGTGCTCACCCAGTCGCGGCTGCGGACCAAGGCCGAGGCCAAGTTCGGCGAGTTCGCCCGGCAGATGATCTTCACCCAGGCAGGCCTCGAGCAGGCCACCCGGCTCACCGTGGCGGCCCGGCATGCGCAGCGTTTCGCGGAGGCCGGCGTCCAGCACGTCGCCGACCTTGGCTGCGGCCTCGGCGCCGATGCCATGGCCCTTGCGTCCCTGGACCTCCGGGTCACCGCCGTGGAAAGGGACGAGACGACGGCGGCCTGCGCCACGATGAACCTGATCCCGTTCCGGAACGCCACCGTGGTCCACGCGGACGCGACGGCGGTGGACCTGGACGGGATGGACGGCGTGTGGCTGGACCCGGCCCGCCGGACCACATCCACCTCGGGCACGAAACGGATCTGGGACCCGGAGGATTTTTCCCCGCCGCTGTCCTTCGTCGAGTCCCTGGCCGCCGCGGGCCTGGCCGTGGGCGTGAAGATGGGCCCCGGCATGCCGCACGATTCCGTCCCCGGGGACTGTGAAGCCCAGTGGGTCTCGGTGGGCGGGGACGTGACCGAAGTGGCGTTGTGGTTCAACGCGGTCCGGCGGCCGGGCATCCGGCGGGCTGCCCTGGTCCTGGGCCCCGCGGGCGCGGCGGAGCTCACCAGCTCCGAGGACTTCGACGGCGGCCCGGTTGCCCCGGTGGGGCCGGTGGAGGGGTACCTCTACGAGCCTGACGGCGCCGTCATCCGCGCCGGGCTGGTGGCCGACGTCGCCCTCCAGCTGGGCGGGCACCTGGTGGACGAGCACATCGCGTACATCTGCGCCCCGGACCTCCACGACACGCCCTTCGCCCGGGCCTACAAGGTGCTGGAGGTGATGCCGTACAACGTCAAGGCCCTCAAGGCCTGGGTGAAGGACCAGGGCATCGGCGTCCTGGACATCAAGAAGCGCGGCACGTCGGTCACGCCGGAGGAGCTGCGCAAACAGCTGCTCCCCACAGGGAAGAACACGGCAGGGAAGACGTCCGCGAAAAGCGGCAAGAAAACGGCCACCCTGGTCCTGACCAGGATCGGCGAGGAGCGGGTGGCCGTTGCGGTGGAGCCGGTCTAGGACCGGCCGCGCGGCGTCCGAATTTCCGGAGCAGGCGGGCTACTGGGCCCGCATGAACTCCTCGGCCGCCCGGACCTGGGCGTCGCTGGGGCGGACCCCCGTGTACAGGACAAACTGCTCCAGCGCCTGGATGGTGGCCACTTCCGCACCGGTGATCACGGTCTTCCCGGCCGCCCGGCCCGCCTGGACCAGCGGGGTTTCGGCCGGCAGCGCGACGACGTCGAACACCACCTTCGCGGCGTCGATCACCGCCTGCGGGAAGGACAGCGAGCCGGACTCCGGTCCGCCCGCCATGCCGATGGGGGTGACGTTGATGATCATGTCGGCCGTGGCGGAGGGATCGACGTCGGCGCGCCAGGCGAAGCCATAGAGCCCCGCGAGCGCCCGGCCGGCTTCCTCGTTTCGCGCGACGATGGTGACGTCGCGGAAACCGGCATCGCGCAGCGCCGCCGCGGTGGCCTTGGCCATGCCGCCGGCGCCCCGCAGCAGCACGGAGTATGACGCCGGGACGGCGTTGCGCTGCAGCAGCTGCTCGATCGCGGTGTAATCGGTGTTGTAGGCGGTGAGCCGGCCGCCGTCGTTGACGATCGTGTTGACGGAATCGATGGCCTTCGCGGAGGGGTCCATCACGTCCACGAGGGCGATGACATCTTCCTTGTACGGCATGGACACGGCGCAGCCGCGGATTCCGAGGCCGCGCACCCCGGCGATCGCCTGGGCGAGGTCCGTGGGGGCGAAGGCCTTGTAAATCCAGTTCAGGCCCAGCTGTTCGTACAGGTTGTTGTGGAACCGCGTCCCGTTGTTGCTCGGCCGGGCCGAGAGCGAGATGCAGAGGGTCATGTCTTTATTCAGGATGGGCACCACCCCATTAAACGCCAGGCCGGCACGTCAAGGGCGGTTTTGCCGGGGCGGAGGCTTTTGTGAACACTGTCACGGGTTCGCTGCCATCCGGCCACCGGTTCGATGCTGCCCCTGCACTAGACTTGGACCACCGTTGCCCCGCCGTTTGTCCGGCGGATCCGCCCATGGCGCAGCCGGCGCAGGCTCGGACATCGACAGCTGAACAATGAAGGGACCACATGAAGATTGATTTCGCTTCATCCAGGCAATCAACTCTTGGTGTGGAATGGGAACTGGCCCTCGTCGACGCGGAAACGGGCGAGCTGGCCTCCGTGGCGCAGGAAGTGCTCCGCGGCGTGGCCGCCGCGCATCCCGAACTCAATGAGGACGACGAGCACCCCCACATCAAGCAGGAACTGCTGCTGAACACCGTGGAACTGGTCACCGGCATCTGCACCACAGTGGCGGAAGCGAAAGCCGACCTGCTCAGTTCCCTCCAGGCGGTGCGGGACGTCACCGACCCCATGGGCGTGGAGGTGTTCTGCGCCGGCAGCCACCCCTTCAGCCCGCCGCAGCTGCAGCCCGTGACGGACAAGGAGCGGTACGCCAAGCTCATTGACCGCACGCAGTGGTGGGGCCGCCAGATGGTGATCTACGGCGTCCACGTCCACGTGGGCCTGGACAGCAGGGACAAGGTCCTTCCGGTCCTGGACGGCCTGGTCAACTACTTCCCCCAGTTCCAGGCGCTGTCCGCCTCCAGCCCGTTCTGGGGCGGGGAGGACACCGGCTACGCCTCGCAGCGCGCGCTGATGTTCCAGCAGCTGCCTACCGCGGGGCTGCCGTTCCAGTTCGCCCGCTGGGAAGACTTCGAGGCGTACGCGCAGGACATGTTCACCACCGGTGTGATCGACGCGCTCTCCGAGATCCGCTGGGACATCCGCCCGGTCCCGAACCTGGGCACCATCGAGATGCGCATCTGCGATGGGCTGGCCACGCTCGAGGAAGTCGGCGCCATCGCCGCCCTGACGCAGTGCCTGGTGGACGAATTCTCCACCACCTTGGACAACGGCGGCACCATCCCCACCATGCCGCCGTGGCATGTGCAGGAGAACAAGTGGCGCGCGGCCCGCTACGGGCTGGACGCCATCATCATCCTCGACGCCGCCGGCAACGAGCAGCTGGTCACCGACCACATCCGCGAGACAGTGGCACGGCTGGAACCCGTCGCGGCGAAGCTGGGCTGCACCGCGGAGCTGGCCGACGTCCTGAAGATCATCGAGCGCGGCGCCGGCTACCAGCGGCAGCGGCGCGTCGCGGCGGAGCACGGCGGCGACCTGCGCGCCGTCGTCCTGGACCTGGTGGATCAGATGCGCAAGGGCCCCGGCGCCTAAGCCGGTTTGTTCCGGCGTCCGGCGCTTGGCCCGGCGCCGGCCTTAGACCGAGACGGTGGTGACCGGCAGCGAGGAATCCGGGGCGAAGCCGATGCCGCTCGGCGCAACGCCCGCCATCACCAGCTGCGCGCCGAGTGCCGCCACCATGGCGCCGTTGTCGGTACACAGGGCCAGCGGCGGGACCGTCAGCCGGATCCCGGCGGCGGTGCAGCGCTGTTCGGTGAGCTGGCGCAGCCGTGAATTGGCGGCCACACCGCCGCCCAGCAGCAGCTCGGTGATGCCGTTCTCCCGGCACGCCAGCACCGCTTTGGACGTGATGATGTCCACCACGGCCTCCTGGAACGCGGCGGCGATGTCCGCCACCGGCACTTCCTCGCCACGTGCCTCGAACTGCTCCACGCAGCGCGCGACGGCGGTCTTGAGTCCGCTGAACGACCAGTCGTAGCGGTGCGGGCCGGGTTCCTCCGCGGTCCCCATGTACTTGGGCTGGCTGAGGCCCCGCGGGAAGCGGATGGCCTTGGCGTTGCCGGTGCGTGCCAGCTTGTCGATTGCAGGCCCGCCCGGGTAGCCCAGGCCCAGGAGCCGGGCCACCTTGTCGTACGCTTCGCCGGCGGCGTCGTCGATGGTGGACCCCAGCAGTTCAACGTCCCCGGTGATGTTCCGGACGCGCAGGATTTCGGTGTGGCCGCCGGAGACCAGCAGGGCGCCCAGGTTCTCGGGCAGGGCCGCGGAGGCCGGCCGGCCGCCGTCGTCCGTCTCAAGCAGCCCGACGCCGACGTGCGCGACGAGGTGGTTGATCGCGTAGAGCGGCTTGCCCGTGGCGACCGCGAGCGCCTTGGCGGCGCAGACGCCCACCATCAGGGCACCCGCGAGGCCGGGCCCGGAGGTGACGGCGATCGCGTCGATGTCCGCCAGGGTCACGCCGGCCTCCGCCAGCGCCTCGCGGAGTGTGGGGACGAAGGCGTCGAGGTGTGCGCGGGAGGCGATTTCCGGAATCACGCCGCCGAACCGGACGTGTTCCTCCATGGAGGAGGAGACGGTGTTGGTCAGCAGCTGCGTCCCCCGGACAATCCCGACGCCGGTCTCGTCGCAGGAGGATTCGATGCCGAGGACCAGCGGCCCTCCTGGCTGGGAGTGGGTCATGGGCGGTCTGCTTCCCTCGGCGTCGTGTCGGGTTCGGAGGCGGCGGGTTCGGTTTCGAGGCGCAGCCGCATGATCAGCGCGTCGACGCCGTCGCGGTAGTAGCGGCGCCGGACATGGATCTGTTCAAAGCCGTAGCGGCGGTAGAGCTGCTGGGCGCGGGGGTTGTCGGCCCGGACTTCCAGGAGCACGTCCTCGGCCCGGCGCAGCCTGCTTTCCCGGATGAGTTCGGTGAGCATCGCCGAGCCGATGCCCCGGCCTTCCTCCTCGGGGACGACGGCGATGGTCTGGACGTCCGCGATGGGGCGGATGCACATCAGGCCCGCGTAGCCGACGATCTGCCCGGACCGTTCGGCCACGACGTAGTGCCGGGTCTCGGCCTGGGCCAGCTCGGCCACAAACATCTGCAGCGGCCACGCGTCCACCGGAAACAGCCGGCACTCCAGTTCGTGCACGGCCGGGATGTCCGCCGCGGTCATCGCGCGCAGGGCCACCCCGCCGGGCAGCGGTGCCGTTCCGGCGGTCACAGGGCCCTCTTCCGCGGGCCGGGCACCTGGGCGTCGGACTCACGCAGGTAGAGAGGCGTGGACTCGAGCAACTGCTCCCCCGCCGCGAGCCGGGCAAGGGCGAACTGGCCCAGCGACAGGGCTTCCGGCTGGCTGGTGCTGAACTCCGGGACGGCGTTGACGACGTCGGCGTAGAGGCCGGCGCCGGCACCGTAGACGGGAAGCTCCGGGAGGTCCGCCGCGAAGCCCACGTGCGGGCCGTCCACCAGCTGCGGCAGCTGACCGGCGGCCAGGGCGTACCGGGCCCAGTAGACCTCTTTCCGGCGGGCGTCCGTGGCCACGATGAACTCCGGGGCGGCGTCGGTGGACTCCGCCACTTCCAGGGCGATGGCGTCCAGGCTCATCACCCCGTACAGCGGCTTGCCCCAGACGAACGCCAGGGTGCGTGCGGTCACGATGCCCGAACGCAGCCCGGTGAACGGTCCGGGACCCACCCCGGTGACCAGGGCGTCGACGTCGGCGCCGGTGAGGCCGGTCTCCGCGAGGAGCTCTTCGATGCCGGGTGCCAGCACCTCGGCGTGGCTCCGGGTGTCCTCGGTGGCGAAGCTGCCCACCAGGGATTCCGGGGTGTCATCGGAGACCAGCGCGGCGCTGGCCACGGCCGAGGTGTCGATGGCGAGGATCAGCATCAGTTCCCTTCCAGACGGTGGTGCCGGGCGTCGGCTGCGGGTGCCGGCTCGGGAGGCAGCGCCGGCGGCTGCACCCAGCGGGGGCCGAAGCCGCGGATCACAATGGTGCGGGGCTCGTCGTCGTCCTCGGTGTCAAAGTCCAGCACGGCCGCGCCCCCGGCGGGCGCGGGCACGCTGGGGCCGCCGGCGCCGCTGGCTTCAGGGCTGCTGCCCTCAGGGCCGCTGCCGCCGAGGCTCCGGAGCATGTCCACTTCCAGCCGGCTCTCGCTGAGGTGTTCCACACGGTCCCTGCCCCACTCCACCACGGTCACGGCACTGTCCATGGTGTTTTCCAGGTCGATGTCGTCGATTTCCGAGGCGGAGCCGAGCCGGTACGCGTCCACGTGTACCAGGTCCGGGCCGCCGGGCCGGGGCCCGTCGGGCAGGTTCGGGTGGATGCGGACCAGCACAAAGGTGGGCGAAATGATGCCGGCGCGGACGCCCAGGCCCTCGCCCAGGCCCTGGGTGAAGGTGGTCTTCCCTGCCCCCAGCTCACCGGTGAGGACCAGCAGGTCGCCCGCCTGGAGCTGGGCGCCGAGTGCCGCCCCTAGGGCGTGGGTCTGGTCCGCGGTCCGGACGTGCAGGGTCCGTTCCCAGGTTGCCTGGCTCACGGCTGCGGCCCGTCGCTGGCGGGTTCTTCATTGATGTAGCGCCGCGGCACGCGGGGGCTGATCCGGGTGACGATCTCGTAGTTGTTGGTGCCGGCTGCCCGGGCCCAGTCCTCTGCGGTGGGCCCGCCGTTGTGGCCGTCGCCAAACAGCACGGCCTCGGCGCCGAGCACGCTGCGCCCGCCGGCCGAAACGTTGAGCGGGCCGAGGTCGATCACCATCTGGTCCATCGCGATGCGGCCCACTACGGGGTAGGTCACCCCGTCCACGCGGACCGGGCCTCCGGTGGCGATCCGGGGGACGCCGTCGGCATAGCCCAGCGGGATGAGGCCCAGGGTGCTGGTACTGCCGGTGCGGTAGTTCAGGCCGTAGGAGACGCCCTGCCCGGCCCGCACGTCCTTGCAGTGGGAAACCACGGTGCGGAGCGTCATGGCGGGGCGGAGGCCCAGCTCGTCCGGGCTCTGCCCCTCGAACGGCGACAGGCCGTAGAGGCCCAGGCCTGTGCGGACCAGGTCAAAGTGCGTGTCCGGCCGGGAGAGGGTGGCCGGGGTGTTGGCGAGGTGCCGCACCTCCGGGTCCACGCCGGCGTCCTGGGCGATCGCGAGGGCCTCACGGAAAGCCGCGAGCTGCTCGTCGGTTTCCGGGCGCTCGGGTTCGTCGGCGACGGCGAGGTGCGAGAAGACGCCCACCACCCGCAGCAGGCCCTGGTCCTGGTACTCCATGGCCTCGCCCACCAGAGTGTCCCATGCGTCCATGGTGGCCCCGTTGCGGCCGAGCCCGGTGTCCACCTTGAGGTGGACGCGGGCCGGCCGTTCCTGTTCGCGGGCGGCCGCGACGATGTGCTGCAGTTCCCAGCCGGAGCAGCCGATGTCGATCCCGGCGGCCACGGCGGCGCCGAAGTTGCTCTCCGGGGTGTGCAGCCAGGCCAGGAGCGGGGCGTCGATGCCGGCGGCGCGCAGCGCCAGGGCCTCGGAAATGTGGGCGGTTCCCAGCCAGCTGGCCCCGGCGCTGAGCGCTGCGCGGGCTACCGGGACGGCGCCGTGGCCGTAGGCGTCGGCCTTGACCACAGCCATCACCTGCGCCGGCGACGCCACGGCCGCGAGGCGGCGGACGTTGTGCCGGATGGCTGCGAGGTCGATGACCGCGGAGCGTTCCTCGACGTAGGCTGCCGGAGCCTCGGGGACGGGCGGGAGGTCACCTGTTGCTGCTGGGTAAGTCACTTAACGATTCTAGGGGTGGCAGCGCGAGGGGCTTAATTCCGCCCGGACGCAGCCGGCCAGCCCCGCGGGACATGCCCAATCTTCGCGGCCACCGCCGGGCATAGTGGCATCATGTCCGCTCGCCGGCCCCGGCAGAGGACATGCCCCCTGGCCCCTCCCACCACGGCACAACCCCTCCGCGGGACATGCCCATTTTTCGCGGCCACCACCGGGCATAGTGGCATCATGTCCGCTCCCCGGCCCGGGCGGAGGGCATGTCCAGTGGGGGGCTACGCGTCGGAAAGGTGCGCGATGGTCGCCGTCGCCCGGCGCTGCGCTTCCTGCGGCACGTCGCGGATGATGTCCTCGAGGAACCGGTAGCGCCGGAGCCACTGGCTGCCCTGCCGTTCCTTCCGGGCGTTGGCGCGCTGCCACCAGTCGGCGATGTCACCCCAGCCCGGGGCTGCCAGCGAGCCGCCCACCTCCTGCACTGCCAGTGCCGCGCACAGGTTGGCGAACCGCAGCCGGTCGCCGAGCGGCCACCCCGCCAGGCACCCGACAATAAAGGCGGCCCCGAAGCAGTCCCCCGCGCCCGTCGGATCGTACGCGGACACCGGCAGCGACGGCACCCATTCCTCCTCGCCGGTCTCGGAGTCCACGGCCATGGCACCCTGGGCCCCGAGGGTCACCACGGCCACCGGCACCCGGTCCGCCAGGGAGTAGAGGGCAGCCCAGGGGTTGTCGTGGCCGGTGAAGGCCATCGCCTCGTGCTGGTTCGGCATAAAGGCGTGGAAGTACCGCAGGTTGTCCAGCCGGGCGGAGGACCACGCACCGGTGGGATCCCAGCCGACGTCCCCGAACAGCCGCACCCCGGATTTGAACGCGTCGAGCGCCCACGGCTCCAGTTCCTCGCCAAGCTCTGCTACCGCGGCAAGGGCCGGCGGCGGGCAGCCGATCAGTTCGCTGGAGGTCACCGGGGCCGCATGGCCGTGCGTCACCATGGACCGGTCGTGGTCCACGCTGAGGGACACCGTCACCGGTGAATGCCAGCCTGCCACCCGCCGGGACAAAGACAGGTCCACATGCTCCTGCGCGGCCAGGATCTTCCAGTTGTAGTCGCCGTAGCCGTCATCGCCGAACGCCGCCGCCAGCCCGGTCCGCAGTCCCAGCCGGGCCGCGGCGATCGCCTGGTTGGCCACGCCGCCCGGGCAGCTGCCCATCCCGTCGCTCCAGATTTCGGTCCCGGCGACGGGCGCGTGCGGCAGGCCGGTGAAGATGATGTCCTGAAAAACAGTGCCGGTCAGCAGCAGGTCGAAGCCCTCCGCCGCCGGAGTCCGGACGGCGGAAAGCGGGTCAAAACGCCGCGTCGGAATCGCGTCCATACCTCGCACATTACGCCGTCCGGGTACCGCTGCAAAGGCATCCCGCGGGCCCGGCGGGGCGCAGTGCATAGACTGTCGGCATGCGGCTGATGATTGCCGGCGGCGGCGGGTTCCGCGTTCCGCTGGTCTTCCGGGCACTCTGTTCAGGACCCTTCGCCGGGCTGGTCCGGGAACTGGTGCTGTACGACGTCGATCCCGGCCGCCTCGCCGCCATCACCGCCGTCCTGGACTCCTTCGCAGGGCAGGAAGCGGCCCCCGGCACCGCCCCCGTGGTCCGTGCCACCACGTCCCTGGCCGAGGCGCTGGACGGCGCCGACATGGTGTTCGCCGCGATCCGCCCGGGCGGGACCGCCGGTCGAACGGCCGACGAGCGGGTGGCCCTGGACCTGGGGCTCCTGGGGCAGGAGACCACGGGGGCCGGCGGGATCTCCTACGCGCTCCGGTCCATCCCCCGCATGCTGGACCTCGCCGCCCAGATGCGCCACCGCTGCCCAGACGCGTGGCTGCTGAACTTCACCAACCCGGCCGGCATGGTCACCGAAGCCCTCGTTCCGGTGCTGGGGCACAAGGTCGTCGGCATCTGCGATTCGGCCAGCGGCCTGGTGTACCGGGCGGCGGCCGCGGCCGGCGTCGCGCTGCCCGCCAACCGGCTCGACGGCGTCGGGTACTACGGCCTGAACCACCTGGGCTGGCTGTACCGCCTGGAGTCCGGCGGCAGGGACGTGCTGCCCGGGCTGCTGGCCGACGCCGGCGCGCTGGCGGGCTTCGAGGAGGGGCGGCTGTTCCCGCAGCGCTTCCTCGCGGAGCTGGGGTGTCTGCCCAACGAGTACCTCTATTACTACTACGAGACCGGGCGGGCACTTGCCGGCATCCGGTCGTCCGCCACCACGCGCGGCGAATCGATTGACCGGCAGCAGGCCGAGCTTTATCCGCGGCTCGCGGCGGCCGGGCGGCAGGCCTATCCTCTGTGGGACGCGGCGCGCCGTTCCCGCGAGGAGGGCTACCTCGCCGAGGCCCGGCGGGCCGGCGAGCGCCGGGACGAGACGGACCTGGCCGGGGGCGGCTACGAACGGGTGGCCCTGGCCGCCATGCGGGCGCTCTCCGGCGGCGGTCCGGCTGAGCTGATCCTGAACACCCGCAATACCGCGGCCGACAGCGGTGCGGGTGCTGCCGCCGCAGCCGACGGGGGCGAGGGTACCGGCGGCGACGGCGGTGCCCCCGGTGCGGGCACCGCGGCCATCCCGGGACTGCCCGCGGACGCCGTCGTCGAGGTCCCCTGCCGGGTGACCCCCGCCGGCGTCGAGCCCCTGCGGCAGGAACGCCCGGCGCCGGCGCAGCTGGCCCTGCTCCGGCAGGTCAAGGACGTCGAGCGCCTCGTCGTCACAGCAACAAGCCGCAGGCCCGGCACCAGGGGACCGGACCGCCGGGCCGCGGCCCTGGCGGCGTTCGCCGGGCACCCCCTGGCCGGCCCCGGGGACCTCGCGCAGCAGCTGCTGGCCGGGTACGAGGCGGCGTTCCCGGAACTGGAGGAGCTTTTCCGGGACTGACGGGGCCTGCTTCGGAAGCGCCGGGCTGAGGCACCGGCGCGCGCCTGTGACCGGCACCGCGCGCCCACCTCTGAACCGGTGCGGACTTCAGGAGTAATGTTTGATCGAAATGCAGTTCCGGCAGTGTAAGAGCGGACATGTCCCCCGGGACCTGTCCGAGGAAGGGAGAGAACCATGTCGCTGATCCGCCGGGTAGCGTTCCTCTCCCTGCACACCTCGCCGATGGAGCAGCCCGGGTCCGGCGACGCCGGGGGCATGAACGTCTACATCCGCGCGCTCGCCGCGGCCCTCGCCGAGACCGGCGTCGAGGTGGAGATCTTCACCCGCTCCACGTCCGCCGGCCAGGCCGCCGTCGAGCATCCCTCCCCCGGCGTCTGCGTGCACAACGTCCTGGCCGGCCCGCCGCGGAAGCTGCCCAAGGAGGAACTGCCGGAGCTGCTGCACAGCATGGTGGCTGAAATCGACCGGATCCGGCAGAGCCAGCCGCACGGCCGCTACGACGTGATCCATTCGCACTACTGGGTTTCCGGCGTGGCCGGGCTGGAGCTCGCAAGCCTGTGGGGCCTGCCGCTGGTGCACACCATGCACACCATGGCGAAGGTGAAGAACCTGCTGCTGGCCGCCGGCGAGCAGCCGGAACCGCGCCGGCGCGAGGACGGCGAGCAGCGCATTGTCGACGGCGCTACCCGGCTCATCGCCAACACCGGCACCGAGGCGGCGGAGCTGGTCTCGCACTACAACGCGGACAACGACCGCATCGACGTGGCGCCGCCGGGCGTGGACCTGACCACGTTCACGCCGTCGTTCCGCGGCCGTGCCCGGGCAGCCCACGGGGTCCCGCCGGGCCGGTTCCACCTGCTCTTCGCCGGGCGGATCCAGCGCCTTAAGGGCCCGCAGATCCTGGTCAAGGCCGCCGCCCTGCTGCGCGCCCGGCGCCCGGACATCGACCTGCAGCTGACCATTGTCGGCGCCATCAGCGGGTCGAAGGACTTCGATCTGAAGGCGCTCATCAGCGCCGCCGGAATGGACGACGTCGTCACACACCATCCGCCGGTCAGCGCACCGGAGCTGGCGGGCTGGTACCGGTCCGCCGACGTCGTGGTGATGCCCTCCTACAGTGAGTCCTTCGGCCTGGTGGCACTCGAGGCGCAGGCCTGCGGCACGCCGGTGGTGGCCACCAAGGTGGGCGGGCTGTCCCGTGCCGTCTTTGACGGCCGCACCGGGATGCTCATCGAGGGGCACAAGGCCGCCGACTGGGCCGACGCCCTGGAGGCCCTGCACGACGACCCCGCCACCCGCGAGGACATGGGCCGCGCGGCCGCGCTGCACGCGCACGAGTTCGGCTGGCAGCGGACCGCCGCCATCACCCTGGAGAGCTATCACACGGCCTTGAGCCAGTATTTTGGAAACCTGACCATTCCGGTGGGCCACACGCCCGTCACCGGAACCTTGGGCCGGTAACAGCGGCCTGAAACCACTGGCCCGGACCACCCGCCGGCGCCACGAGCCAAAGGACAACGATGCCTGAACCCACGAATGCCGGATCCGCTGCCCAGGCTGCGCCCGCTGCGCCGGCCCTGAGCGACCTCGAGATCGCCCAGCGCGCCACGATGCGGCCGATCGAGGAGATCGCCGCGGCGGCCGGGATCAACGCCGAAGCCCTGGACTTCCACGGCCGGTACAAGGCGAAAATCGATCCGGCAAAGCTCACGGGCCCGACGGCGGGCGGCACCCGGCGCGCCCCCGGCAAGGTGGTGCTGGTCTCGGCGATGTCCCCCACCCCCGCCGGCGAAGGCAAATCCACCACCACCGTGGGGCTGGCGGACTCCCTCGCCCGGGCCGGGCACAAGGTGATGATCGCCCTGCGGGAACCCTCGCTCGGCCCCATCCTGGGCATGAAGGGCGGCGCCACGGGCGGCGGCTACTCCCAGGTGCTGCCGATGGACGAGATCAACCTGCACTTCACCGGCGATTTCCACGCCGTCACGTCAGCGAACAACGCGCTCATGGCCCTCGTGGACAACCACATCTACCAGGGCAACGAGCTGAACATCGATCCGCGCCGGATGACCTTCAAGCGGGTGCTGGACATGAACGACCGCTCGCTGCGGGAAGTGGTGATCGGCCTCGGCGGCCCGACCCAGGGCATCCCCCGGCAGGACGGCTTCGACATCACCGTGGCCTCGGAGATCATGGCCGTGTTCTGCCTCGCCACGGACCTCGCCGACCTCCGGGAGCGGCTGGGCCGCATCACTTTCGGCTACACCTACGACCGGCAGCCGGTCACCGTGGCCCAGCTGGGTGTGCAGGGAGCCCTGGCCATGCTGCTCAAGGACGCCATCAAACCGAACTTGGTGCAGACCATCGCAGGGACCCCGGCGCTGGTCCACGGCGGACCGTTCGCCAACATCGCCCACGGCTGCAACTCGCTGATCGCCACCCAGACCGCCCGCAGCCTGGCGGACATCGTGGTCACCGAGGCGGGCTTCGGCGCCGACCTGGGCGCGGAGAAGTACATGGACATCAAGTCCCGCGTCGCCGACGTCGCCCCGTCCGCCGTCGTGGTGGTGGCGACCGTCCGGGCGCTGAAGATGCACGGCGGCGTCCCCAAGGACCAGCTCAAGGAACCCAACGTGGAGGCCTTGGCGGCCGGCGTCGTCAACCTGCAGCGCCATGTGCGGAACGTGGAGAAGTTCGGGATCACCCCGGTGGTGGCGATCAACCGGTTCGGCACGGACACGCAGGAGGAGCTGGACTGGCTGCTGGAGTGGTGCGCCGCGGAGGGCGTCCAGGCGGCTGTGGCCGACGTCTGGGGCCGCGGTGGCGGCGGCGACGGCGGGGACGAGCTCGCGGCGAAGGTGGCGGCTGCGATCGACGCGCCGCACACGTTCCGGCACCTGTACCCGCTGGAGATGTCGGTGGAGGACAAGATCCGCACCATCGTGCAGGAGGTCTACGGCGCCGACGGGGTGGATTTCTCCGTCCCGGCGCTCAAGCGGCTTGCGGAGATCGAGCGGAACGGATGGTCCGGCTTCCCCGTGTGCATGGCGAAGACCCAGTATTCCTTCAGCGACGACGCCACCAAGCTGGGCGCCCCGAAGGGGTTCACCGTGCACGTCCGCGACCTCATCCCCAAGACCGGCGCGGGCTTTATCGTGGCTCTGACCGGCGCGGTCATGACCATGCCGGGGCTGCCGAAGGTCCCGGCCGCGATGCGCATGGACGTCGACGCCGAGGGCAACCCCGTCGGCCTCTTCTGACCCTCCCTCACATCCGGCCGGGAACCGCCCAAACGCTCCCTCACCTCCCGTCGACAACCACCCAGCGCTCCCTCACCTCCCGTCGACAACCACCCAACGCTCCCTCACCTCCCGTCGACAACCACCCAGCGCTCCCTCACCTCCCGTCGGGTCGCCGCGTTGTGGGGATCCAAGCAGCACAACCGGCTGTGGATAACTTCTGCACGGATACGCGATTGGGTTCACAATGCCAGCATGACCCTGCCACCAAAACTTCCCGGTTCCCTTGCCAGCGGGCCCTTCACCATCGCGGCGGCTACGTCCTTGGGTGTGCCGAGAACCAGGCTCAGAAAGCCCGACGTACGTCCTGTGAGCCGGGGTGTCTACCGGCCCGTCGCATGGAGCTTTGAGCTGGAGGCTGCTGCGCGGGCGCTGTCCGCGGCGTCTCCGAATGCTTGGATCTCGCACGTCACGGCCGCCGTACTCAGGAACCAGCTGCTGCCGCCGTGGCTGTCTGATTCTGAGGAACTGCATTTGAGCAAGCCGCGGGCATTACCGGAGGTCCGACGCAAAGGAATCATCGGGCATACGGTTTTGGCGTTCGACGACGAGGTCGAGACAGAGGATGGCATCCGAATCAGCACCCGGCCCCGGACATGGCTCGACCTCGCCCAGAGGTTGAGCCTGTACGACTTGGTCTGCATGGGCGACGAACTCGTTCGCATACCCCGCTTCGGATTGGAGGGGCGGAGCGAACCCTTCGCGACCATAGACGGGTTGCGTACATTGGTGGGCAGGCACCCGAATCTCCAGGGAATCATTCGGGCCCGGGCGGCCCTGGAGCTGATGCGGGTGGGAGCCGACTCGGGGCCCGAGACCCTCCTCCGTCTTGCGATGTGCGACGCCGGGCTTCCCGAACCGGAGCTCCAAGTCGAACTGCATCCGGGCAGCGCGGGAACGCCGACGGCGGATCTTGGGTATCGGCGTCGGCGCCTTGCGGTCCAGTACGACGGCGGGCACCACCTACTCCCTGCCCAGATCTTCAGCGATCGCCGCCGGGACAAGGCTTTCGAAGCAGCGGGGTGGACTGTGCTCCTTCTGACCAAGGAGGACCTTGCCGATGGATTCGCTGGTGCCATCGGCAGGATCAAGCGAATCCTCCGCAGCGCATACATCAGTCCATCAACCGCCGCCGGCTTTTAGAGCCGATCTGAGGGAGCTTCGCGACAGCCGGCACCAGAAGTGCAGGAGCGTCCGGGCCAAACCCGCCAAACGTGAGGGAGCGTCCGGGAGGAAGGCCTTTCGCGCCGGAAAACGCAACGCTCCCGCACCAAAGGTGCGGGAGCGTTGCGTCAGAACGCGCCAGAAGTGCGGGAGCGTTGCGTCAGAACGCACCAGAAGTGCGGGAGCGTCCCGACAGGGGTTAGCGCTCCAGGTCGCCGCGGATGAAGGCCTCGACCTTTTCGCGGGCGAGGTCATCGTTGAACTGCTCCGGCGGGGACTTCATGAAGTAGCTCGACGCCGAGAGCAGCGGGCCGCCGATGCCGCGGTCCAGGCCGATCTTGGCGGCACGGATGGCATCGATGATCACGCCGGCGGAGTTGGGGGAATCCCAGACCTCCAGCTTGTACTCCAGGGACACCGGGGCGTCACCGAAGTTGCGGCCTTCCAGGCGGACGAAGGCCCACTTGCGGTCATCGAGCCACTGGACGTAGTCCGACGGGCCGATGTGGACGTCCTTGGCGGCCAGGTCGGCTTCGACGTTGGACGTGACGGCCTGGGTCTTGGAGATCTTCTTCGACTCGAGGCGGTCGCGCTCCAGCATGTTCTTGAAGTCCATGTTGCCGCCGACGTTCAGCTGGTACGTGCGGTCCAGGGTCACGCCGCGGTCCTCGAACAGCTTCGCCATGACGCGGTGCGTGATGGTGGCGCCGATCTGGCTCTTGATGTCGTCGCCCACGATCGGGACGCCGGCCGCGGTGAACTTGTCCGCCCACGCCTTGGTGCCGGCGATGAAGACCGGCAGGGCGTTGACGAACGCCACGCCGGCGTCGATGGCGCACTGGGCGTAAAACTCTGCGGCTTCCTGCGACCCGACCGGCAGGTAGCAGACCATCACGTCAACCTGGGCGTCCTTGAGGGCCTGGACGACGTCGACCGGCTCCTCCGGGGACTGCTCGATGGTCTCGAGGTAGTACTTGCCGAGCCCGTCGAGGGTGGGCCCGCGCTGCACGGTCACACCGGCCGGCGGGACGTCGGCGATCTTGATGGTGTTGTTCTCGCTGGCCAGGATGGCGTCGGACAGGTCCTGGCCCACCTTCTTGCCGTCGACGTCGAACGCGGCAACGAACTTGACGTCGCCCACGTGGTACTGGCCGAACTCCACGTGCATCAGCCCGGGGATCGTGGCCTGGGGATCGGCGTCCCGGTAGTACTCAACGCCCTGGACCAGCGAAGCGGCACAGTTACCTACGCCGACGATTGCAACACGAATGGGATGTGAAGACACGGAACTCCTTTGAGGGACAACGTCATGTGCCCGGCGGAAGTACTCTGATGCACGACGGCGGCAGCGGGCACGGCGCACAACGGCGCCTTTAGCATTCTAGTCAACGGCGCGGGGGCCCCGGTTGTTCCCGGCCCCCGCGCCGCCAGTGTTACCGGAAGGCTTAACAGCCGCCCGGCTGGGCCTTTATTTCTGGGCCCACAGGTTGATAT
The DNA here is from genome assembly GCF_001512305.1 of Arthrobacter sp. EPSL27. Classification (GTDB taxonomy): domain Bacteria; phylum Actinomycetota; class Actinomycetes; order Actinomycetales; family Micrococcaceae; genus Arthrobacter. The sequence goes on along the minus strand of NZ_LNUT01000005.1, from coordinate 191,139 downwards.
CGGACTCGACGGCGAACTCGTCGATCGCCGTCAGCTCCGCCGCGGTGAAGTCCAGGTTGTTGATGGCGGCCAGGTTGTCCTCGAGCTGCCGGACGCTGGACGCACCCACCAGGGCGGACGTCACCGCGGAGCCCTTGCCCTGGTCGCGCAGGATCCAGGCGATGGCCATCTGGGCGAGGGACTGTCCGCGGCCTTCGGCGATCCGGTTGAGCCCCCGGACGCGGGCCAGCTTGTCCTCGGTGATGCTGTTCTCATCCAGGGACTTGTCCTGCGCGGCGCGGGAATCGGCAGGGATCCCGTGCAGGTACCGGTCGGTGAGCATGCCCTGGGCCAGCGGCGAGAACGCGATGGACCCGGCGCCCACCTGGTCCAGCGCCTCGTACAGGTTGGGGCTGCCGTTTTCGGTCCACCGGTTCAGCATGGAGTAGCTGGGCTGGTGGATGAGCAGCGGGGTGCCCAGCTCCTTCAGGATCCGGGCCGCCTCGAGGGTCTGCTCCGGGGTGTAGGAGGAGATGCCCGCGTAGAGGGCCTTGCCGGAGCGGACAGCGTGGTCCAGCGCCCCCATGGTCTCCTCCAGGGGCGTCTCCGGGTCCGGGCGGTGGCTGTAGAAGATGTCCACGTAGTCCAGGCCCATCCGGGTCAGCGACTGGTCCAGGCTGGCCAGCAGGTACTTGCGGGAGCCCCATTCGCCGAACGGGCCTGGCCACATGTTGTAGCCGGCCTTGGTGGAGATGATGAGCTCGTCACGGTACGGGGCGAAGTCGTCCCGCAGGTGCCGGCCGAAGTTGGTCTCGGCGGACCCGGCGGGCGGGCCGTAGTTGTTGGCGAGGTCGAAGTGGTTGACGCCCAGGTCGAAGGCGCGGCGCAGGATGGCGCGCTGCGTCTCGAAGGCCTGGTCGTCGCCGAAGTTGTGCCACAGGCCGAGGGAAACGGCGGGAAGCTTCAGGCCGCTGCGCCCCACACGGCGGTACGGCATGGAGTCATAGCGGGTCTCTGCTGCAACGTAAGTCATGGGAAGTCCTGTCCTATTCGGAGATGATGGCGGCGCTGTGGCCCGGCAGGGCCAGCTGGCCGGCGGCGAGACGGACGCCGTCGTCGGTGGCCAGCGCCACCGAAGCGCCGGCAACGGCGAGGCTGCGCGGTTCGGCGGAGAAATTCATCGCCACCTCGACGCTGCCGCGGCGCAGGCGGAGCCAGCGCTCGGCCTCGTCGAACGCCACGGCGGTGTCCTCGAAGCCGAGACCGGAGAGCTCCGGCGTGGCGCGCCGCAGCGCGATCAGCCGGCGGTACAGCTCCAGCAGGCGGGCGTGGTGGCCGCCGGCGGCTTCGTCCCAGTTGAGCCGGGAGCGGGTGAAGGTTTCCGGGTCCTGCGGGTCGGGCACGACGGCGGGGTCCCACCCCATCCGCTCGAACTCCCGGATCCGGCCCTCAGCCGTGGCCTTGCCAAGCTCCGGTTCCGGGTGCGAGGTGAAGAACTGCCACGGCGTGGTGGCGCCGTATTCCTCGCCCATGAACAGCATCGGCGTGAACGGCGAGGTGAGGGTGGCGACGGCGGCGAGCGCCAGCTGCCCGTAGCCCAGCGTCTGGGACAGCCGGTCGCCGGTGGCCCGGTTGCCGATCTGGTCGTGGTTCTGGCTGCAGACCACCAGCGCGGCGGGGTGGACCAGGCCCGTGTTGATGGGCCGGCCGTGGTGCCGCCCGCGGAAGCTGGAGTAGCTGCCGTCGTGGAAGAACCCGTCCACCAGCACCTTGGCCAGGGCTTCCAGGGACCCGAAGTCGGCGTAGTAGCCGGTGGTCTCGCCGCTGACGTTGACGTGGACCGCGTGGTGGAAGTCGTCGCTCCACTGCCCGGCCAGGCCGTAGCCGTTGACGTCCCGCGGGTAGAGCAGGCGCGGATCGTTCAGGTCCGACTCGGCAATCATCGTGGCGGGGCGCCCGGTCGCAGCGGCCACCTCGTCCGCGAGCGCACCGAAGTCCTCCAGCAGGTGAACCGCCCGTTCGTCCTTGAAGGCGTGCACGGCGTCGAGCCGCAGCCCGTCCACATGGTAGTCCCGCAGCCACATCGCGGCGTTGTCCAGGATGTAGCGGCGCACCACGTCGGAACCGGGGCCGTCGAGGTTCACGGAGTCACCCCACGTGTTCCCCTCCCCCGACTTCAGGTACGGGCCGAAGCGGGGTAGGTAGTTCCCGCTGGGCCCGAGGTGGTTGTAGACCACGTCCTGGATGACGCCCAGCCCGGCGGCGTGGGCGGCATCGACGAAGCGCTGGTACGCGGCGGGCCCGCCGTAGCCTTCGTGGACCGCGTACCAGAGGACGCCGTCGTAGCCCCAGTTGTGGGTGCCGTTGAAGCCGTTCACCGGCAGCAGCTCCACGAAGTCGATGCCGAGGTCCGCCAGGTAGCCGAGCTTCCCGGCGGCCGCGTCCAGGGTCCCCTCGGGCGTGAACGTCCCCACGTGCAGCTCATAGATCACCGCGCCCTGGAGGTCCCGGCCCTGCCACTGCCCGTCCGCCCACTGGTGGCTGCCGGCGTCGAACGTCCGTGACAGGGCGTGGACTCCGTCGGGCTGCCGCCGGGACCGGGGGTCCGGCAGCGGTGTGGTGTCCCCGTCGATCAGGTAGCCGTAGTCCACGTCCCCGGCAGCGGGGGCGTCGGGTGCGGTCCACCAGCCGTCGAAGCCGTCAGCGTTGGACCCGTCAGCGTTGGGCAGAGCGCCGTCCGCGGCGCCGGGAATCCGGGCCATCGGGTATTCCCGGCCGCCGGCGAGCAGCGTGACGGTCTGCGCGTCCGGGGCCCAGACGTTGAAGCGTTCGGTTCCGTGTGCAGGCAAAATCATGGCCTTCTTCCGTTTCCCAAGGTCAGGTTGTCAGTCCGTGCGTCAGGCGCCGGGTACCAGCAGCGCCACCGGGTAGTGGCGCAGGATGTCCGCCACCGGCACGGGTCCCGGGCCGAAGGCCGTCCCCGTCAGCTGGTCGGTCATTTCCGCGGACAGCTCGACGGCGGTGTCCTGCCAGCCGCCGCGCTGTTCCAGTCCGCGGGGCAGCCGGGTGGCCAGGGTGAGGGCACCCTCGCCCGCGGCGGTGCCGCGTTCGAAGCCGACCAGGTGCCCGGCCGCCGGCCCGGTTGCCTCCACCGGGAGGTACCCGGTGAACAGCTCCGGGCGGTCCCGGCGCAGGCGCAGGGCGCGCGAGGTGACCAGGAGCTTCGCGGTCTCGTCCATGTACGACGCCGGACGGTCGCCGGAGTCGAGGGCGGCCAGGGCCGCGCGCCGGGCGCCGTAGTCGAAGGGACGCCGGTTGTCCGGGTCCGTGAGCGAGCGGTCCCAGAACTCGGTGCCCTGGTAGACGTCCGGGACTCCCGGCATGGTCAGCTGCACCAGCTTGGCGCCGAGCGAATTGGACGCACCGTACGGGGCCAGGAGCTCCACGAGGGTTTCCAGTTCCGTCCGGACGGCGTCGTTGTCGAACACGGCGTCGACGGCGGCGGCCAGCTTTTCCTCGAACGCTGCGTCCGGGTCCAGCCAGTCGGTGGAGTTGCCGGCCTCGCGGGCGGCCTTCTGCGCGTAGGACTGCAGCCGGTCACGGTCCGCGGGCCACGCACCGGCGATGGCCTGCCACAGCAGGTTGGCGAGCGGCCCGTCGGGCAGCGGCGCCAGTTCCTGCAGCCGGGCGAGGGCGGCCCGCCATTCCGGGGCGGCCTCCGCGAGCACGGAAATCCGGGCGCGGGTGTCCTCGCTGCGTTTGGTGTCGTGCGTGCTGAGCGTGGTCATGGACAGCGGGATCTCGGCCTGGCGGCGGGCCATCCGGTGGTGGAATTCCTCCGGCGCGACGGAGAACTCGGTGGGGTCGGCCCCCACCTCCGTCAGGGTGCCCAGCCGGGTGTAGCGGAAGAACGCGGTGTCCTCCACGCCCTTGGCCATCACCATGCCCGAGGTCTGCTGGAAGCGGCGCCCCAGCTCTGAGCCCTCCTCCGGGCCGGCCTCCAGGAGCAGCGGGAGCAGGCGCCCGACGGCGTCGTCCAGTTCCGGACGGCGCCGCACCGCGAGGGCGCACGCCTCTTTGAGGACGTCCGCGCCGTCGGGCAGGTAGCTGCGGTAGACCGGGAAGGCGGCGATGATTTCCGACAGGGCGTCCGTGGCGAGTTCGCCGCTGAGCCCAACCTCGGCAGGGACCAGCCGCGCCAGCCGGAGCATCTCGGAGTGCAGGATGCCGTCCGTGATCCGGCGCTTGGTGCCTCGGATCATATCCTCGTAGTCCGCGGTTTCGCCGCCGCGCAGGTCGGCGTCGAGGGCGTCAAGGGCGTCCTGCCCGGCGGGGTCGACGAAGAGCCGGTCCACGTCCGCGAGGGCGTCGTAGCCGGTGGTGCCCTCGCAGTCGAAGTTGGCCGGAAGGACCTCGCCGGGTTCGAGGATCTTCTCGATCAGCAGGTAGCTGCCGCCCGTAGCCTCCCGGAGCCGGTGCAGGTAGCCTGCAGGATCGGCCAGTCCGTCCGGGTGGTCGATCCGGAGCCCGTCCACCAGGCCCTCGCGGAACCAGCGGAGGATCTCGGCGTGGGCCTCGTCGAAGACTTCCGGGAGTTCCACCCGGATGCCGGCCAGGCTGTTGACGGCGAAGAACCGGCGGTAGTTCAGGTCGTTGTCGGCCCGGCGCCAGCCCACCAGCTCGTAGTGCTGCCGGTCATGGACCTCGCGGGGGTCATCACCGTCGGTGTAGCTTCCCTCAGCCAGCGGGAACCGGTGGTCGTAGTAGCGGAGTTCGCCGTCCTTGACCTCCAGCGCGTCCACGTCCGAGTCCTCCCCCAGCACGGGGATCCGGATCCGGCCGCCGCCGAAGTCCCAGTCGACGTCGAACGCCTGGGCGTAATGGGACTGCCGGCCCTCCTTGAGCAGGGACCACCACCACGGGTTCTGGGCGGGGGTGGCGACGCCGACATGGTTCGGGACGATGTCGACGAGTACCCCCATTCCCGCTTCCCGGGCGGCGGCCGACGCGGCTGCCAGGCCCTCCGGCCCGCCGCGGTCGGGGTCGATCGCGGCGGGGTCGGTGACGTCGTAGCCGTGGTCCGAGCCCTTCTCCGCCGTCAGGATCGGCGAGAGGTAGATCCAGTCCACGCCGAGTGACTTCAGGTAGGGCACGGTCTGGGCGGCGTCCTGGAGGGTGAAACCGGGACGGATTTGCAGCCGGTAGGTGGAGACGGGGGTCCTCATTTAGCGGTAGCCTCCGCAGCGCTGGTGGCGGCGTCGGCGGCGGCCTTGTCCTGGGCCTTCGCCATCTCCTCCTGTGCTTCCTCCTGTTCGGCCATCGAAGCCAGGGAGGCGGCGGCGGAGTAGTCGACCTCTTCCTCAGGACCCGAGTAGGCACGCAGCACCACCATCGACTTTGCCTGGAGTGTCAGGGTTGCGCCCGCCTTGAGCGGTTTGTAGTCGTCGGCCTGAGCGGCGGTGTCGAACTGGACCTCCCAGTACTGGGAGTACTCCTCGGCGGGAATGCAGAAGTCCACGGCGTCGTCATGGGCGTTGAAGGCCATGAGGAAGCTGTCGTCGGTGATGCGGCGGCCGCGGGAGTCCTGTTCCTGGATGCCGTGCCCGTTGAGGAACACGCCGATGGTCCGGCCGAAGCCGCTATCCCAGTCCTCGGGCAGCATGCCGGTGCCGTCCGTTTTGAGCCAGACGATGTCCGGCAGCTTCTCGCCCTCGCCGCGGACCACCGGGCGGCCGTCGAAGAAGCGGCTGCGCCGGAACGTCGGGTGGTCGTGGCGGATCTTGTTGACGAAGGCGGTGAACTCCACCAGCGGCTGGTCCATGGCCTCCCAGTGGATCCAGCTGAGCTCCGAGTCCTGGCAGTAGGTGTTGTTGTTGCCGGCCTGGGTGCGGCCCAGTTCGTCGCCGTGCAGCAGCATGGGGACGCCCTGGGAGAGCAGCAGGGTGGCGATGAAGTTGCGCTGCTGGCGGGCGCGGAGGGTGAGGACGTGGTCGTTGTCCGTGTCGCCTTCCTCGCCGCAGTTCCAGGAACGGTTGTGCGATTCGCCGTCGTTGTTGCCTTCGCCGTTGGCTTCGTTGTGCTTCTCGTTGTAGGAGACGAGGTCGCGCATGGTGAAGCCGTCGTGGGCGGTGACGAAGTTGATCGAGGCGACGGGGCGCCGTGCCGAGCTTTCGTACAGGTCGGCGGACCCGGTCAGGCGGGACGCGAACTCGCCCAGGGTGGAGGGCTCGCCGCGCCAGAAGTCGCGGACCGTGTCGCGGTACTTGCCGTTCCATTCGGTCCACTGCGGCGGGAAGTTGCCCACCTGGTAGCCGCCCGGGCCGATGTCCCAGGGCTCGGCGATCAGCTTGACCTGGGAGACGATCGGGTCCTGCTGGATGAGTTCGAAGAAGGTGGAGAGCTTGTCAACGTCGTAGAACTCGCGGGCCAGTGTGGAGGCGAGGTCGAAGCGGAAGCCGTCCACGTGCATTTCCGTCACCCAGTACCGCAGGGAGTCCATCAGCAGCTGCAGGGAGTGCGGGTGCCGGACGTTGAGGGAGTTTCCGGTGCCGGTGTAGTCCATGTAGTGCTTCTGGTCATCGTCCACCAGGCGGTAGTAGGCCTGGTTGTCGATGCCCTTGAAGGACAGCGTGGGGCCGAGGTGGTTGCCTTCGGCGGTGTGGTTGTAGACCACGTCCAAAATCACTTCGATGCCGGCCCGGTGCAGGTCGCGGACCATGGCCTTGAATTCCTGCACCTGGTGCCCCACGTCGCCGGTGGAGCTGTAGGTGTTCTGCGGGGCGAAGAAGCCGATGGTGTTGTAGCCCCAGTAGTTGTTGAGGCCCTTCTCCTGGAGCGTGCCGTCGTTGACGAACTGGTGCACGGGCATGAGCTCGATCGCGGTGACGCCGAGCTTCTGCAGGTGCTCAATGACCGCCGGGTGTGCGACACCGGCATAGGTGCCGCGCTGATCCTCGGGGACTTCCGGGTGGAGTTCGGTGAGACCCTTGACGTGCGCCTCGTAGATGACCGACTGGTGGTAGGGGATGCGCAGCTGGCGGTCGCCGTCCCATTCGAAGAAGGGGTTGATCACCACGCCGTGCATGGTGTGCGGTGCCGAGTCGCTGTCGTTGCGGGAGTCGGGGTCGCCGAATTCGTAGGTGAACAGCGCCGGGTCCCAGTCGATCTGGCCCTGGACGGCCTTGGCGTAGGGGTCCATCAGCAGTTTGTTCGGGTTGAAGCGGTTGCCGTTTTCCGGTTCGTACGGGCCGTGGACCCGGTAGCCGTACTTCTGGCCGGGCTGGATGTGCGGCAGGTAGCAGTGCCACACGTAGCCGTCCACCTCGGTCAGCTCGATCCGTGTCTCGCTCAGGTCATCAGCGAGGAGGCAAAGTTCCACCCGTTCCGCGCGTTCGCTGAACAGGGCAAAGTTGGTGCCGGTTCCGTCAAAGGTGGCTCCCAGCGGGTATGCCGTTCCGGGCCAGACTTCCATGTGTTCTCCTCGTGCTGATGCGGGCAATCTCTAGACAGACTACTTGTAAGTAAGGTTACTAATTGACAGGGGGTGCAGTACGCGCGCGATTGTTACAGCCGCGTCATCACCTCCGGCAGGGATTCCGCGATGGCCGACGCCGTGAGCGGGCCGCCGCCGGAGGCCAGGGACCCGGCGCGGCCGTGCAGGCTGGCAGCCATCGCGGCCACGGCGGCCCACCGGTCCGGGCCCGGAATGCCGCGGGCGCTGAAGGCGTCGGCGGTCTCGGCGAGCTGGGCGAGCAGGGATCCCAGCACCCCGGCCAGGACGTCGCCGCTGCCGGCGCTGGCCATCCAGGGGCTGGCCTCGGCCTGGCTGAACACGGCGCCCGACGGTGCGGCCACCAGGGTGGTGGCGCCCTTGAGCAACACCGTGGCGCCCGTCAGGTCGCTGGCCTGCCGGGCCGCGGCCAGGGTGGCGTCCTCCACGCTGCCGCGTTCCGGGTTCGCGCCGTAACGGCCCAGCAATGTGGCCAGTTCTCCGGCGTGGGGGGTCAGCACGGTGCGGGGGTCCAGCCGGAGCGGCAGGGCGGGAAGCGCGCCGGCGTCGGCCACCACCGGCAGGCCGGTGGCTGCGGCTTCGCGGACGCGGTCCAGTTGCTGCTGGGCTTCCTCGTCCAGCCCCGGGCCAAGGAGCCACGCCTGGACGTGCGCGTCGGCGGGGCTGCCGGTTCCGCACACCACCTCGGGGCAGGTCTGGCGGACCAGGTCGGCCACGTCCGGCGGACCGAGGTAGCGCACCATGCCTACCCCGGCTGCCAGCGCGCCGCGGCAGGCCAGCACGGCCGCGCCGGGGTAGCGCGAGGACCCGGCCACCACGCCCAGGACGCCGCGGGAGTATTTGTGGGAGCGCCGGCCGGGGTGCGGCAGCAGTGCGGACAGGTCCGCGGCCTCGAGCCGGCGCAGGGCGGGCTGGGGCAGGCCGGCCTCGATCCCGATCGGAACCACCTCTACGCGGCCCGCGAAGTCCGCGCCCGGGTCGGCCAGGAGCCCGGCCTTGGCGGCGCCGAACGTGACGGTCAGGTCCGCGCCAAGTACCGGCAGGTGGGCTTCTCCGGTGCCGGCGTCCACGCCGCTGGGAATGTCGCAGGCCACCACAAGTCCGGGCCGGGAGCGCCCCAGCGCCTCCATCAGGGCGGCGGCGGGTCCGCGGAGCCCGCCCTGCGCGCCCGTGCCCAGCACCGCGTCGATGACGACGCCGGTGCGCGCGGCCGCCGCAGCCGCCTCACCGGCGTTCTCCGCGGTCAGCCGGAACACCCGGCCGCCGGCCTTTTCGAAGGCCGCTAGGCCCTCGCTGTGGGCCTCCCCGGCGGTGAGGACCGCCGTCGTCCGCATGCCGCGGCCGGCCAGCATGGCGGCAGCGAACAGGCCGTCGCCGCCGTTGTTGCCCTTGCCGGCCAGCACCGTGACGCTGGCGCCGTAGAGGCGGTGGCCGCGGGCCCGGAGTTCCCGGACCACGGCGTTGGCCAGCCCGTAGGCGGCCCGCTGCATAAGAACAGCGCCCATACCGGTGTCCAGGAGAGGCCGTTCAGCCTCGCGTATCTGGGTTCCGGTATAGGCGCTGATCATGGGTGCGGTCCATTCGCCGTGCAGTCAATGTGGAGAGTGCAGTCGCTGCGGGAAGCCCGGCGGCTGCCGGGCCGGACGGGCTAGCCTTCGGCGATCACCGTCGCCATGGCAATGCCCCCGTCGTGGCTCATCGAGACGTGCCAGCGTTTGACGCCTTTGGACTCCGCCACGGCCAGCACGGTGCCCTTGACCTGGACGGTAGGACCGTTCTGGTCCAACCCGATCCAGCAGTCCTGCCAGTTCATGCCCGCCGGAGCGCCCAGGACCTTGGCCACGGCCTCCTTGGCGGCGAACCGGGCCGCCAAGGAGCGGGTGTTCAGTTCCCGTTCCGCGGGTACGAACAATCGGTCGCGCAACCCGGGGGTGCGCTCCAGCTGCCGGCCGAACCGTTCAATGTCTACGACGTCTACGCCAATGCCAACGATCATGGCGTTATTCTACGGTCACACTCTTGGCCAGGTTGCGAGGCTGGTCCACGTCGTAGCCCTTAGCGGAGGCCAGTGCGAGGGCAAAGATCTGCAGCGGGACGGTGCTGAGCAGCGGGGCCAGCAGGGTGGGGGTCTCCGGGATGTAGAAGACGTGCTCGGCGTAGGCCTTGACTGCCTCGTCCCCCTCCTCGGCGATCACGATCGTCTTGGCGCCGCGGGCGCGGACTTCCTGGATGTTGGAGACCACCTTGGCGTGCAGCGAGTCGCGGCCGCGCGGGGAGGGGACCACCACGAAGACGGGCTGGCCCTCTTCGATCAGCGCGATCGGGCCGTGCTTGAGCTCGCCGGCGGCGAAGCCCTCGGCGTGGATGTAGGCCAGCTCCTTGAGCTTGAGCGCACCTTCCATGGCCACGGGGAAGCCGACGTGGCGGCCCAGGAACAGGACGGACTTGGCGTCCGCCATGGCCTGGCCCAGTTCCTTGATCTGCGCCTCGTTGTCGAGGATCTGCTGGATCTTGGCGGGGATCTTGTTGAGGTCCGCGAGGACGTCCTTGATCTCGCCCTGGAACTTGTTGCCGCGCAGCTGGGCGAGGTAGAGGCCCAGGAGGTAGGCGGCGGTGATCTGCGCCAGGAAGGCCTTGGTGGAGGCGACGGCGATTTCCGGTCCCGCGTGGGTGTAGAGCACGGCGTCGGATTCGCGCGGGATGGTGGAGCCGTTGGTGTTGCAGATCGAGACGGTCTTGGCGCCCTGTTCCTTGGCGTAGCGGACGGCCATCAGCGTGTCCATGGTCTCGCCGGACTGGGAGATCGAGACGATCAGGGTGTTCTGGTCCACGATCGGGTCGCGGTAGCGGAATTCATGCGAGAGCTCCACCTCGGTGGGGATCCGGCACCAGTGCTCAATCGCGTACTTGGCGACCTGGCCGGCGTAGGCGGACGTGCCGCAGGCGAGGACGATGATCTTGTCCACGCTCTTGAGCAGTTCCGGATCAACCCGGAGCTCGTCCAGGGTGAGCTTGCCGTTGACGTCCGAGCGGCCCAGCAGGGTCTGCAGCACGGCGTCGGGCTGGTCGTGGATTTCCTTTTCCATAAAGGACGGGAAGCCGCCCTTTTCCGCCGACGCCGGATCCCAGTTGACGTGGTATTCCTTGCCTTCGGCCGGGGTGCCGTAGAAGTCGGTGATCTCCACGGTGTCCGCGGTGATCGTGACGATCTGGTCCTGGCCAAGCTCGACGGCGCGGCGGGTGTAGTCGATGAAGCCGGAGACGTCGGAGCCCAGGAAGTTCTCGCCGTCGCCCAGGCCCACCACCAGCGGGGAGTTGCGGCGGGCGGCCACGACGACGTCGGGCTGGTCCGCGTGCACGGCGAGGAGGGTGAAGGCGCCTTCGAGGCGCTGGCAGGCCAGCTGCATGGCCTTGGTGAGGCCGCCGTTGGAGGCGTCGCCCTTGAGCTGGTTCCGGTAGATGTCACCCAGGAGCGCGGCAGCTACTTCAGTGTCGGTCTCGGAGCGGAACGTGACGCCCTTGCGCAGCAGTTCCTGCTTGAGCTCGGCGAAGTTTTCGATGATGCCGTTGTGGATCACGGCCAAGCGGTCCCCGTCGGAAAGGTGCGGGTGAGCGTTCTGGTCCGTGGGGCCGCCGTGGGTCGCCCAGCGGGTGTGGCCGATGCCGGTCAGCGATTCGGGCAGCGGGCTGGCCTCGAGTTCGGCCACCAGGTTGCTCAGTTTGCCCGACTTCTTGCGGGACGAAATGGTTCCGTCAGCTACCACGGCGATGCCGGCAGAGTCGTAGCCCCGGTACTCCAGGCGCCGCAGTCCTTCAAGGACAACGTCCAGGGCGTTATGTCCAGTATTTACCCGGCCAGCGGAGTGGCCCACATATCCAACGATTCCACACATGGTCTCAAGCCTAGCGGGTTTCCCGGACGGCGGACGTAGGACCAGCGGCCCGTGACGCGTGCCGCGGGGCCCGGAAAGCCGTTCCCTCGACTGTTTTCGCGGGGGCAGCGCCGTCCATTTCGCTCTCGGCCCGGCGGAAGGCAGAATCTCTAGGGTGACTTTGCAACGCAATGAAGCGAACGGCGACGGCGTCTCCCCGTTCGTGGAGCTGGACCGGCAGACCTGGTCCCGGCTCGCTGCCCAGATGGAGCAGCCCCTCAACGAGGAGGACGTACTCCGTCTCCGCGGCCTGGGCGACCCCCTCGACATGAAGGAGGTCCGCGAGGTCTACCTTCCACTGTCCCGCCTGCTCCATTTATACGTCGAAGCCGCAGGCCAGCTCCATTCGGCCACCACCACGTTCCTGGGCGAACAGACCCAGCGCACCCCCTTCGTCATCGGCGTCGCAGGCTCGGTGGCAGTGGGCAAGTCCACCATCGCCCGCGTGCTCCGCGAGATGCTCCGCCGCTGGCCGGGCACCCCCAACGTTGAGCTCATCACCACCGACGGCTTCCTGTACCCGCTGGCCGAACTTAAGCGCCGGCAGCTGCTGGAACGCAAGGGTTTCCCCGAGTCCTACGACCGCCGGGCACTCCTGCGCTTTGTGAGCGAAATCAAAGGCGGCGCCGAGGAAGTCCGGGCCCCCTGGTACTCGCATGTGACCTATGACATCGTCCCGGGCAAGGAAGTGGTGGTGCGCCGGCCCGATGTCCTGATCGTCGAGGGGCTGAACGTGCTGGCGCCGGCCCGGCCACGGCATGACGGCCGGCAGGGCCTGGCGCTGAGTGACTTCTTCGATTTTTCGATCTATGTTGATGCCAAAACCTCCTACATCGAGGAGTGGTACGTGGACCGATTCCGCAAGCTGCGGACCACCGCCTTCGCCCAGCCGGAGTCCTACTTCCACCGCTACGCCACGCTCTCGGACGCCGAGGCGGAGGAGACCGCCCGGGAAATCTGGAAGCGCATCAACGAGCCCAACCTGGTGGAAAACGTGTTGCCCACCCGTGGCCGAGCGCAACTGGTCCTCACCAAGGACGCCGACCATTCCATCCGCCGCATGCTGCTGCGAAAGGTCTAGCACAGGTGTGCCACGAAAGGTCCGCGGAGCTTCCGGCCGCACCGGAACCCGGCGGACGCATGCCCGGCCGCCGGGCGTTCAGCCGTCTGCTGCTGGCGGGGTCCGGCCTTGCGGCTCTGAGCGCCTGCTCCCCCGGCGTTGCCCGGCCGACGCCGTCAGCCGCTGCGGCGACGCCGTCCGCGACGGCCTCTGTCACCGCTGATCCCTCCCCCGCTTCTCCGGCCTCGCAGTCCGCTGACCCCGCGTCGGCATGCCCTGCCGCGACTGAGACGCCCACCACCGCTCCCCCGGCACCCGCCGCTGCCCCGCCCCGGCACTCGCTGACGGACCCGGCCAGCCCGTGGGTGGTGGTGAACAAGCACCGCCCCCTGGCGCCCGCAGGGTACGTGCCGGCGGACCTGGTGGCACCCCGCGTGCGCCTGGCCACCTCCGGTGAGGCGGCGCTGCTGAACAGCACCACGACCGCCGCCGCGGAGAAGATGTTCGCGGCAGCTGCGGCCGCCGGCGTCGTCATCACTCTCGCCAGCGGTTACCGCTCCTTCAACACCCAGATCGCCACCTACAACAGGTGGGTTAATGCCGAGGGGCAGGCCGCGGCGGACACTGCCTCGGCGCGGCCCGGATACTCGGAACACCAGACCGGCTGGTCCTTCGACATCGGTGACGGCAGCGGCAGGGACAGCTTCACCCCGGCCTTCGCGAACCAGCCGGCGGCGGTCTGGGTCAAGGCGAACGCGCACCTGTTCGGTTTTGTGGTGCGCTATCCGTACATGTTCCACGACATCACCGGGTACTACTACGAGCCCTGGCACCTGCGCTACGTAGGCGTTGACGCTGCGGGCGAGATGAACGCCCGGGGCATTGCGACCCTCGAGGAATACTTCGGGTTGGAAGCGGCACCGGGTTACCTCTGACGCTGTACATTGTCCGCATGGGGGACACTGGGGGCGCCAACGTGCGCGACGAAATCAGCGACATCGTGCAGCGGATAGCCGCACGGGCTCATGCCGACGAACGGCTGGTCAAAAGCGGCACAAACGGTGAGCTGCCGGCGGAGCTCGACGCTGCGCTAGCCTTCCTGCCGCAGCTCAGGCTCCGCACCCTCCGGGCCTTGGAGGAGGACCTCGCCCGGCCGGACAGCCTCGCAACCGGCGGAATGCCGGGCAACGGGCAGGCCGGTGAACCGGGCGTGGCCCGGTTCCTGGTCCGCGTGTGCGCTCAGACCCGTCGCCCGTACAGCCCTCCGCGTGCCACCCCCGCCGTCGACGCCGCGATGCTGGACCTGCTGGTGTTGCGGGACATCCGGCTGGCTCATGGCAGCAGCATGTATGACCGGTGCCTTGACGGACTCAAAGACATCATGGGCCTCGGCCCGGAAGAGAGCCTGGCGGAACACGGCGTCGCCCGGTACGGCGCCGTGGGCATCGTGTCGCTCCTGCACACGTCAGTGTCCCTAGCAGTTTTGCAGCACCGCCAGACGTCCGCCCACATCACTGCCCAGATGGGGTATGCCGGTGTGGACGCCTACGCCGATGCCAAGGACGACTGCCACTCCATGACGGCTGCTTTCGCCCGCTGGATTTTGCAGACCCGCCCCTCCCCCGCGAAGGTCGCTGCCCTAGCCGCCAACGGACGGCTGGCCAGGTACTCGATTTCCCCGGCCAAGCTGGACCCGGACGAGGTGCGGGCGGAGCTCGCCAAGGTGGATGTGGACGCGGTGGCCGGCAACTTGGCGGCCACCGGTCCTGAAAGCTCGGGCACCGGCACGGGCACCCCGGGCCGCCGCCAGCGGCGACGGCCTGAGTTCCCAGACGTCGACGACGGCGCGGTAGGAAGTTTCGAAGTCACCGTCCCTCCGTCTGCACGCAATCCCGCCACGGCCGGAGATGCTTTCGAGCAACACATCTCCCGAAGGGAATCCAACGCCTTCCGGCGTTTGAAGGCGATCATCTGGGTTGCGTGCCCGCTGGCTGTGGTCGCCATTTCCTCTTGGATGGCGGCGCCGACGGTCTCGGAACTACTAGTACGACCGGAACCAAACGCATGGAAAGCACTGGCGGCATTTTTCCTTGCCGAGGCCTTGGGCGGATTCCTGATCGCCATGGGCATCTCCTCCTGGCTGGACCTTCGCGTCAGCGGGTTCTTCATGGTGGCTCGCGAGCTAAACATGTACACCGTGCTCCAGGGACGGCGGGACGACGAGTTCCTGCACGCCTTGGGTGTTCTTCGCCCCGGCCTGTTTGACCGCTCGGCAACGGCGGCCCTGCCGCGGCTGTTCACGGTTTGTTACGACAAAGAAGGGGCACTGCTGGTTGGCGGCCCCACCCAACCGTTCGTAGTCGCAGCATTTCACTGGCTGCATGTGCGCAAGATTCTGGCAGAACCGCCTGTCCGCGGACGCAACGCAAAACGAGGTCACGGTCAGCGCGTGGTCTTTTTGGTTCGGAAAGACGGCACGGACGTCGAGCTGCGGCCCGTCGCTCCTGGCATTGTTGTTCTTGCGCTAGAACCCCGGCGGCGACGTCACGCCACACCCTGCGATATTGCCTGGCGGTCACGCCGTGTTCAGAACGCTGCATTACCGTGGGGTCCATGCTGACCGGATTCAAGAACTTCATCCTCAAGGGCAATGTCGTGGACCTTGCCGTCGCAGTCGTCATCGGCGCCGCTTTTGGCGCCGTGGTAACGGCACTTGTCCAGAGCGTCCTGATGCCGTTTATCGCAGGCCTGGTGGGATCGCCCAACTTCGACAGCTTTGCCGTGGTGACGTTCAACGGAAACGACATCAAGTTCGGAGTGCTGCTGACCGCGATCGTGAACTTCCTCCTGATCGCCGCCTCGATTTACTTCGTGGTGGTGGTGCCCATGAACCACATGATCGAACGCCGCAACCGCCGCCTGGGCATCAACCAGGACGTCAAGGACGAGGCGGCCGAGGATCCGCAGATCGCCTTGCTGACCGAAATCCGCGACGCCCTGCGCACGGACCGGACGCTCTAGAAAGAAAACAGCAATGGCGCGTCCCGCGGGACGCGCCATTGCTGAGTCAGCTGCCGGGAACTGCTCAGTCGGCCACGAGCTCCAGCGCCAGTTCGGTCCGGACCACCTGCGCCAGGCGTTCCGCGACGTCCTGGGCGGTCTCCTGCGACGCGGCCTCCACCATGACGCGCACCACGGGCTCTGTGCCAGAGGGGCGCAGCAGCACGCGGCCGGTATCGCCCAGTTCGGCCTCAGCGCGGGCGACGGCGTCCGCCACGGCCGCATCGCCCTTGACCCGGGTGCGGTCCACACCCTTGACGTTGATCAGCACCTGCGGAAGTTTGGTCATCACCGCGGCCAGGTCCTTCAGCGGGCGGCCGGTGAGAGCCACCTGCGCGGCGATCTGCAGGCCGGTGAGGACGCCGTCGCCGGTGGTGGCATGGTCGGCGAAGATGACATGGCCGGACTGCTCGCCGCCGAGGTTGTAGCCGCCCTCGCGCATCCCTTCAAGGACGTAGCGGTCACCGACGCCGGTCTCGCGCAGGCTGATGCCGGCCTCACGCAGGGCGATCTTGAGCCCGAGGTTGCTCATCACCGTGGCGACCAGAACGTCCTCCTTGAGCTTGCCGGAGGCTTTCAGGGCCACGGCGAGGATGGCCATGATCTCGTCGCCGTCCACTTCGGTGCCCTCGTGGTCCACTGCGAGGCAGCGGTCCGCGTCGCCGTCGTGCGCAATGCCGAGGTCCGCGCCGTGCGCCAGGACGGCCTGCTTCAGCGGACCCAGGTGGGTGGACCCGACGCCGTCGTTGATGTTGAGCCCGTCCGGTTCGGCCCCGATGACAATCACGTCGGCGCCGGCGTCCTTGAACACTTGGGGGGAACAGCCGCTCGCTGCGCCGTGGGCGCAGTCCAGGACCACTTTGAGCCCGTCCAGGCGGTGCGGGAGAGTGCCCAGCAGGTGCACGATGTACCGGTCCTCGGCGTCGGAGAAGCGCTGGATCCGGCCCACCTCGCCGCCCACCGGCCGCACGGGCTCCTGGCCCAGCTGCGCCTCGATGGCGTCCTCGACGTCGTCCGGGAGCTTCTGGCCGCCGCGTGCGAAGAACTTGATGCCGTTGTCTGGCGCGGGGTTGTGGGAGGCGGAGATCATCACGCCGAAGTCCGCGTCCAGGTCGGCTACCAGGTAGGCGGCGGCCGGCGTCGGGAGGACCCCGGCGTCGTAGACGTCGATCCCGGAGCTGGACAACCCTGCTTCCACCGCGGCCGCGAGGAACTCACCGCTGGCGCGGGGGTCCCGGGCAACGACGGCGCGCGGCCGCGTTCCGTTGGTATTGCGGTCATGGCCAAGTACGACGGCGGCGGCCTGGGCCAGCTGCAACGCCAACTCGGCCGTCAGCAGGCCGTTCGCCAAGCCCCGGACACCATCTGTTCCAAATAATCTAGACATCGGGTCAAGTTTAGACGATGAGGCGGTCGCCTCCGCCCCCGGCGGCCCCGGGCGGGCCCGGCAAGAGGGTTTAACGGCGAAAGCCCGCCCCGCCACAAAGGGCGGAACGGGCTTTCGTGCAAGCGCCAAGGGCGCCTGGAAGCGTAATCAGCGCTTGGGGACCCGAGCGCTGAAAAGCGCCGCGGGTCCCAGCAGGCGGTCGCGCCAGCGGCCACCTGCTGGGCAGGCGCTTTTTAGCGCTTGGAGTACTGCTGGGCCTTGCGGGCCTTCTTGAGACCGGCCTTCTTGCGCTCGATGACGCGGGCGTCACGACGCAGGTAACCGGCCTTCTTCAGGGTGGCGCGGTTGTTGTCGACGTCGATCTCGTTCAGCGAACGGGCGATGCCGAGGCGCAGGGCACCGGCCTGGCCGGAGATGCCACCACCGTGGATGCGGGCGATAACGTCGTAGGCACCTTCGAGATCGAGGATCTTGAAGGGCTCGTTGACGTCCTGCTGGTGCAGCTTGTTCGGGAAGTAGTTGGCCAGTTCGCGGCCGTTGATGGTCCACTTGCCGGAGCCAGGTACAACGCGGACGCGTGCAACAGCTTCCTTACGACGGCCAACTGCGGCGCCGGCGACGGTCAGCGCCGGGCGTTCCTTCTTCGGCGCAGCTGCTTCTGCAGCACCGCTTTCCGAGGTGTAGCTGGTCAGGTTTTCCTCAGCCTCAACGGCTTCGGTGGTCAGTTCTTCGTTCTGAGCCACGATTCTCCTTGATAAAAAGTTGGTTGGTGGCCAGGACTACTGGGCGACCTGGGTGATTTCGAAAGTCTTGGGCTGCTGGGCTGCGTGGGGGTGCTCGGCACCCTTGTAAACCTTCAGCTTGCCCAGCTGCTGTGCAGCGAGGGAGTTCTTCGGGAGCATGCCCTTGATGGCCTTCTCCACGGCGCGGACCGGGTTGGATTCCAGCAGTTCCGCGTAGTTGACGGAGGTCAGGCCGCCCGGGTAGCCGGAGTGGCGGTATGCGCGCTTCTGCTCCAGCTTGGCGCCGGTGAGGGCAACCTTTTCAGCGTTGATGATGATGACGAAGTCGCCCATGTCCATGTGGGACGCAAAGGTGGCCTTGTGCTTGCCGCGCAGCAGGATTGCGGTCTGGCTGGCAAGACGACCAAGGACAACGTCGGTGGCGTCAATGACGTGCCACTGGCGGTTGATATCGCCGGGCTTCGGGGTGTACGTACGCACGGTGTTTGCCTCGTTCTTGTTCTGGCGTTCTTGTTTTAGGCGTCACTCGAAGGTGCACCTACTATCTATGCGCTACCGGAACAGAGGTGAGGGCTCTATGTAACCAGTCGTCCTGAGGTCTCGAATGTGCACGCTGGGTAGTCATCCTGCAACCGGATTCCCAAGCGGGCACGCATCATCGAGAAGGACACGCACAACGACTACCAAGAATAGCGGAAGACGCATCACTGGGTCAAAATGGGGTGTCCGGATGCATCCTGCCCGCCCCCGGCCCGCCGCATCCCTGGAGGAACCGTGCTCAACACCGCCGCCGCTGGCTCCGCAACGCCGCTGTTTATCGCCGGGACGGGGCTGGTTGGCATGTGCTTGGGGCTCGCGGCAGACATCTTTGTCCGGCGGACCCTCCCCCAGCTGGCGGGAGACGCCTCGCGGCGCCAGTGGATGACGACGGCGGCAGCCGGCTTTGCGCTCTCCGCCCTGCTGGCGTGGCGCTTCGGTGCCACCTCCGAATTGCCCGCATACCTATTACTCGGCATCTTCGCTATTCCGCTTGCCCGGATCGATATTGAGCACCATTTGCTGCCGAACCGGCTGGTGGGGCCCCTGCTGGGGGCCGGTCTGGCCTTCCTGGCCGCCGCCGCCGTGGCCCAGGGAGCCGCCGGCAGCCTGCTTCGCGGAGCCGCGGGGTCCGCAATCTTGTTCTTTTTTTACCTGATTCTGGCGCTGACCAGCCGAAACGGGCTCGGGATGGGCGATGTGAAGCTGGCCGCGCCACTGGGACTGTACTTAGGCTACCTAGGCTGGCAGCAGCTGTTCTACGGCGGGGCACTTGCCTTCGTCGCGGGCGGCCTCGCCTCCGTGGTCCTGGTGCTGAAAAACCGCGGAAACAAGCCGCGGGAGGTGGCCTATGGCCCCTCCATGCTGGCCGCAGGCCTAGCCGTCATCCTGCTCTTCCCGTAACACACGCCACAGGGGCAACTCCTGCGCTCAGTAGTAAGCCTGCGTATCAAAGCAAGTATTTGGCCCCACGCGTCCCAGCCAAACTGAGTACTCCCGCAAATAGGCCTAGGTGATGGCCTGATTTTCCTTCCAAAAAGTCGAGTATCCGGACGCATTGCTGCGCGTCCGAGCGCCGTGCCAGTGTTGTCCCAACGGAACTCCAGGGGGTTAGCAAAAGGGGATTTGCTGGAATTTCGTTTCACATTCAAAACTCTGGAAAAGGATTATCACAATGACTGGTCTCATGGTCTCAATGCTCGCTTTTGTAGCCGGCGTCAAGGACAACCTCGCATCCGAAAAGGGCGCAACCGCGACGGAATACTCGCTCCTCGTCGCCTTCATCGCCTTCCTGGTCATCGGCGGTGCCACCTTCTTCGGCGGAGCACTCAGCGATTGGTTCAACGATCTGGGCGTGGAAATCAACACCTGGCGCGCCCCCGCTACTCCGTAGCAGGTTTTCACCTCGCACCGGCCGGGAATCCACCGGCCGCTGGCATCAGCAACACAACTTGTGCCGCGTCCGTGCATCGCGGACGCGGCACAGTTTTTTCCATTCAGCTGCATCTATCCCTGGGGGGATCCAATGAAACGCAGCAAGTCAACGGGGGCCGGCGCTTGCGATGAAGGGCGCGAACGGGGGGCCGTCGCCGTCGAATTTGGTCTCGTGGCACCTGTTCTTATGCTCCTGGTCGGCGGGATCGTCGAATTTTCATACCTCTACAACCTTCAGATTTCCGTTTCCCAGGCCGCCCGCGAGGCCGCCCGGACAATGGCCGTCGAGCACGATGACACCGCAGCCGTGGCCGCCGGCATTGCCGGGGCACCCGGTCTGGACCCCGCCTCCTTCGACTTTGACTTTACGGGCGTCTGCGACGGCACGCCCGGCAATGCCGCTGTTACCGTCACATACACTGCCGGCGCCCTGACGGGCCTGCTCGGCACGACGCTGGTCCTCGAGGGCGAAGGGTCAATGCGATGCGGCGGCTAAAGGCAGGTGCGGACAAACAGCGTGGCGCCACTGGCGTCCTGGTTTCGGTGATCATGCTCGTTTTGATCGGCGCCGGAGCCATGGCTGTCGACGTCGGCCAAATCTACGGCGAGCGTGCGCAGCTGCAGAACGCAGCCGACGCCGGAGCCATGGCAGCCGCCATGCAGTGCCACAGTGCACCGACCGAATGCTCGGCCAACGCCTTCCTCTGGGCCCAGGACATGACCGGCGGAAATTCCAACGACGGCGCCACGACCGTCGATTCGGTGGACCTTTCCGTCCCCAACCAGGTGACAGTAGCGACGTCCACCCTCAATGGGACCAGCGGCGCAGGATTCCTCACCAAGATGTTCGCCAGTGCACTGAATGCCCCGCCGGTGACGGTGGGTGCACGCGCCACCGCGGTGATCGAACCGATTGGCGGCGCGACGGCCTTCCCACTCGCCATTTCCGACTGCCAGTACGACCTCTCCGGGGCAGAAGTCACTGGCGACATCCAGTTGATTAAGTACAAGCCCGGCAGCGGCACCTGCACCTCTACCTCAGGCCATGTCATTCCAGCCGGCTTCGGCTGGCTTGACCACACCGGCGGTCCTTGCCTGGCCGAGACCGACGCCGATGACACTGTTCCAACGGACACCGGCGCGAACTACCCCGGTGCCTGCGATGCAACCGTGACTGCGTGGAAGACCACGCTTGAAGCTGGCAGCACCGTCGAAGCGACCTTCCCGGTCTACGACGACGCCGGCGGCACCGGCCACGGAGGCTGGTTCCACATCCGGGGGTACGCCACCTTCAACATCCTCGGCTGGGCCTTCTCCGGCGGCGGATCGCCCGAGGTCTTCCGGGCGACGATGCCCTGGGTGGGAGACCCCGCCAACGCCTGTACAGGAAGCTGCAGGGGCATTATCGGGCAGTTCGTGAAATTTGAATCCATTGATTCCGCCGGCGGGTCCGGAGGGGTCGGAGTGGATCTCGGATCTGTTGAAATTCGGCTCATCAAATAAGCAATTTCAAAGGGGTAGGAAAATGAAAACACGCCTGCTGGGGGGCATCGCCGCACTACTTGTGGCAATTATCGGAACAGTATTGCTAGTTTCCTATGTGCAAAATGCGGATAAACGCGCAATGGCCGGAACCGAAACGGAAACTATTTACGTGGTCCAAAAGGCCATACCGGCCGGAGCCAGCGTTGACGAGATCGCGGCAGCTGTCACCAAGAAGTCGGTACCCAAGGTGGCACTGGCCGAACAGACAGTTACCGACCTGGCGGAGCTGGGATCGAAGGTGGCGGCCGTAGCGCTGGTACCTGGCGAACAGCTGCTGTCCACCCGGATGATCGAAGAGAAGTCCTTCCTCGGACCGTCGCGGATCCAGGTCCCCGCCGGGCTCCAGGAACTGACTCTCAAATTGCCAATCGAACGCGTCGCGGGCGGAAAGGTGACGGCCGGTGACACGGTGGGCATCTTCCTGTCACTCGATCAGGCCACCGGTACGGAAGGCGAGGCTGGAACCAAATCGAGCAAGACGCAGCTGAGCTTCCACAAGGTCCTTGTCACCGCAGCGCAGTTCAGCAACGGAACGGCGGCCCAGACTGGAGACGCCGGCGCCGCGTCGGGCACCAGCCAGGTGTCGTCCACGTCCGCCACCAAGACCCAAACGGACGAGACGTACCTCATCACCATCGCCAGGAATTCGGCCGACGCGGAGCGGATCGTTTTCGCCGCGGAGTTCGGCAAGGTCTACCTGTCCAAGGAACCAGGCGACGCCCTCGAAGAGGGAGCGTCCTACGTTGACTCATCGAGGTTGTTCCGATGAGCCGCTACGTACTTATCACGCCCAACAGCGACTTTGAACGGCTGGTCCGCATTGCTGTCGCTGGCATGCACGGCTCTCTGCAGGTGTTCCAGAAGGACCACCTTCCCGAGGGGCCAGGCGACGTCCTCCGCCAAATGGTGGGAGAGCCACCCGAGGTCCTGATTCTGGGTCCTGGAATCTCCGTTGACGGTTCGTTGAAACTCGCGTCGATAGTAGACCTTCAGTATCCGGAGATCAGCGTGATCCTGGCCGCACCGTCCACCCCCGACACTGTGCTGCAGGCGATGCGTGCCGGCGTCCGGGACCTCTTGGACCCCGGAGCCGACCCCGACACCATCCGCGTCATGCTGGAACGGGCAAGCCTCGCGGCGGCCGGTCGCAGACGGGGCCTGGCACCACAAGCTTCGGAACACGTGGACCACGGCGACGGCGGACGAATCATCGCCGTGATGTCGCCCAAGGGCGGCGTTGGCAAGACAACGGTGGCCACCAACCTAGCAGTCGGACTCGGCAAGACGGCTCCGATGAGCGTGGTCATTGTCGACCTCGATCTGCAGTTCGGTGACGTCGCCAGCGGGCTGCTGCTGGAGCCAGAGTTCACCATCACGGATGCCGTGCTGGGTGCTGCCAGCCAGGACTCGATGGTCCTCAAGACCTACTTGACGGTCCATCCGTCCGGCATTTACGCCTTATGCGCGCCGCGCTCCCCCGTAGAGATGGACCGGATCACCGCCGCGCACGTCTCCCATCTGCTGGAGCAGCTCCGGCAAGAGTTCCGCTACGTCGTGGTGGACACTGCCCCGGGCCTCGGGGAACACGTCCTTGCCACCCTTGAACAGGCCACAGACGCTGTTTGGATCTGCGGCATGGACGTTCCCAGCATCAGGGGCATGCGGACGGGCTTCCAAATCCTCGAGGAGCTGGCACTCGTTCCGGAGCGCCGCCACATCGTGCTGAACATGGCCGACCGTCGCGCCGGACTGAGTTTGAAGGACGTGGAAGCCACTATTGGGGCTCCTGTGGATGTGGTGTTGCCGCGCTCAAAGAGCCTCCCGTTCTCTACCAATAAGGGCGTGCCCGTGCTCCAGGACGGCAACCGGGACTCCGCCGGCAAAGGCCTTCGCCAGCTCGTGGAACGCTTCAAGCCCGATTGGGAAGCCAGACCGCACAAGCAACTGCACAGAAGGGCGGTATTCCAGTGAGCCTCTCAGACCGGTTTCAGCAAATGCGTGGAGGGGTCCAGCCCGCTCCCGTCCCGGAACGTGCTCCGGCAGAATCTGACGTCGCACCGACCGCGGCGGCCCCGGCCACACTCGGCCGGATCCTGGAAGCCAAGACGGCGGCCGAACTTCAGACCGATGCCGTCGAGGTCCAGCAAACGGCGTCCGTCGCCAGCGAAGCACTCAACGCGCTCAAGGAACGCGCCAGCCAGGCGCTTTTTGAGCGGCTTGGCGGCCGGATCACCGACTCGTCGGTTGAAGAGGCGGAACTCCATCAGTCCGTCAAGGACGAATTGAAGGCGGTTCTCGAGGAGGAACAGATCCCCCTCACTGCCATGGAGAGGCAACGCCTCATCCGCGAAATCACCGACGACGTCCTGGGACACGGACCGATCCAGCGGTTCCTGGACGACCCCGCCGTCACGGAGGTCATGGTCAACCGTTTTGACCAGATCTACGTCGAGCGTGCCGGGCAACTCCACCGGACGGACACGAAGTTCACCTCGGACGACGCGCTGCGCCGGGTCATCGAACGGATTGTGTCCCGCATCGGACGGCGCATCGACGAGTCCTCACCCCTCGTCGACGCCCGTCTCGCCGACGGCTCCCGCGTCAACGCCATCATTCCGCCCCTCGCGGTGAATGGCCCCGCCTTGACCATCCGAAAGTTTGGCCGGGATCCATTGACGGTGCAAAACCTGATCAGCATGGGCAGCCTCTCCCCGGAGATGGCTGAGCTCCTCCAGGCCTGCGTGCTGGCGAGGATGAACATCATCGTTTCGGGCGGAACCGGCACGGGAAAGACAACCCTCCTGAACGTGCTGTCCTCGTTCATTCCCGCGGCCGACCGGATCGTCACCATCGAGGACGCCGTGGAACTCCAGCTCCAGCAGGACCATGTGGTCCGGTTGGAGAGCCGGCCGCAGAACATTGAGGGCAAAGGCGAGGTCTCCATCCGCGATCTCGTGCGCAACTCTCTGCGCATGCGGCCGGACAGGATCGTCGTCGGCGAGGTCCGCGGCGGCGAGTGCCTGGACATGCTGCAGGCCATGAACACCGGCCACGACGGCTCCATCTCCACCGTGCACGCAAACTCGCCCCGCGACGCCATCGCCAGGCTTGAAACCCTCGTGCTGATGGCCGGCATGGACCTGCCGCTGAGGGCGATCCGCGAGCAGGTCGCCTCGGCGGTTAACCTCATCGTGCACATCTCCCGGCTCCGCGACGGCACCCGCCGGGTCACCCACATCACCGAAGTCCAAGGCATGGAGGGCGACATCGTCACCCTCCAGGATGCCTTCGTCTTCGACTATTCGGCAGGACTAGACGAGAACGGGCGCTTCCTCGGGAAACCTGTTCCTACCGGAGTACGACCCCGATTTACGGACCGATTCGTCGAGCTCGGGATACCAATTTCGCCGGCAGTGTTCGGCGCGCAGCCGGTCAGGGGGCGGTAGCCATGCTTCCGGAACTCTCGCCCCTGGCCTTCGTCGCCGGCCTTTTGCTGGTCTACGCCGCACTCGCAATCGCTGTCTCCGTCGTCTTTAAGTCCCGGCAGGTGGAACTCTCCCGCCGCCGACCAGACGACGTCGAATTGCAGTCCTCCAACCTCACCAGACTCACGGACAACGCGGTCCAGACCCTGAACAAAGGTGTTCGCCGCAGTGGCTCCGGGCTGCTCAGCAGGGAGAAGCTCGAGGCGGCCGGCCTCAAGAAGCAGCCTGGGGACTACCTGCTGATCGGCGGGGCCGTAATCTTCGTCGGCGTCGTTCTGGGCTTCCTGCTGGGGGGTCCGGGCATGGCGGTGATGATGCTGGTTGTCACTCCGGTTGGCCTCCTTCTGTTCCTGGGTCTGTTGGTGTCCAGGCGCCGGAAGAAGTTCGACGAGCAGGTGCCCGACACGCTGCAAATGCTCGCCGGCGGCCTGCGCGCCGGGCACAGCCTCCTGCGGTCGGTTGACGCCGCCGCCCAGGAAAACGAGGCGCCAATGACGGAGGAACTGAACCGCGTCGTCAACGAGACCCGGATCGGTCGGGACCTCGGCGAATCACTGAACGACGTGGCTCGCCGGACTGCCAACGAGGATTTTGGGGCCATTGCGCGCGCCATTGAAATCCACCGGGAAGTCGGCGGCGACCTGGCCCAGGTGCTCGACCACGTGGGCGAGACCATCCGGGACCGGAACCAAATCCGGGGCCAGATCAGGGCGCTCAGCGCGGAGGGAAAGATGTCGGCGGTGGTGCTCATGGCACTGCCCGTCGTGATGTTCACGATGCTGACCATGTTCAACCCTCTGTACCAGCAGGTCTTCCTCTCCACGCTACCGGGCTACCTGATGTTAGCTGCGGCCTTGGTGTTCCTCGCCGGAGGCGGATTCTGGCTCAGCCGCATCATCAAGCCGAAGTTCTGAGAAGGAGAGAACAATGCAAATCATTGCGTACGCCGCAATCCTGGCGGTCATTCTTCCCATCTCGGTCATGACGTGGCTCGCCTTCACAGGAGATCGTGCAGGGCTGAGGAATATCCAGTCGAATCTGGGGCGGCGCCCCGGTTCCGGCGGGTCCGCCGTAACGGCAAATGAACAGCTTGCGGCTCTAACCAAGAAGGCAATGCCCAAGGGCTATGCAGCATGGCTGGACAAGCAGCTCGCGGGTGCGGGCCGTCCAAAGGACTGGCCTTTGGCCCGGGTGATTATGGTCAAACCCCTTCTGGCTTTGGCTGGCGCCATGGTGGGCATCTTTGTTGTCGCATCCGGACCAACGACGCCGAAGGTGCTGCTGATGGTGGGCATCACGGCGTTGGCCTACTTCGTACCGGACATCCTGATCCGGAACTACGCGCAGAAGCGACGTGATGCTATCAAGCTCGAACTCCCCAATGCCCTGGACCAGATGCTGATCTCCGTCCAGGCCGGCCTGGGCTTTGAGTCGGCCATGTCAAGGGCCGGGCAGAACGGCAAGGGGCCGTTGGCCGACGAGCTGATCCGGACCCTGCAGGATATCCAGGTGGGGCGTTCGCGCAAGGAGGCTTACCTGGCCATGGCGCAGCGGGTTGACGTCCCAGACCTGCGGTCGTTCGTCCGATCGGTAGTACAGGCGGACAGCTATGGCATTGCCATCGCGAAGGTACTCGAGTCGCAGGCGAAGGACATGCGCGTCAAGCGCCGGCAGCGGGCGGAAGAACACGCCATGAAGATGCCGGTGAAGATGCTGTTTCCGCTCATCTTCTTCATCCTTCCTACGCTTTTCATCGTGGTCCTCGGACCAACGGTGCTAAGCATCATCGACGTCTTCGCCAACAAATAACGGGCGGTCCCCCGCCCGGGAAACCGACCCCACAGACCGGACCCCTTTGGACCCCAGAGCCAAGGGGGTCCTCTGGCGACCTGGCGCAGTCACACATGGCTGAGCGCAGATTCCGCGCAGGGAACGTACAGGAAACGTGCAGTTTGGCAAGCCTTGGCACAGGATGAGTCAAGTTCGATTCGTCGGCGTGTCGCTGCTTGCTAAGTTCCTTCCAGTGCTGGTGCAGGGCCAGCCGCCCAACTCGCTCAGGAGTCACCCATGCGTTCCTTTTTCTCCAATCTCGCAAACCGCCTTCGCCGCGACCAGCGCGGCGCCACCGCCGTCGAGTACGGCATCATGGTCAGCCTCATCGCCGTCGTCATCATCGTCGCTGTCACGCTGCTCGGCGGGACTTTGAAAGAGACCTTCAACTCAGTCCAGTGCAGCGTCAAGGGCGGCGCGTACACGGCGGCGTCCACTACGGGCGGCGTAACTACTGACGGGTCCTGCTCGAAGTAGCATCCGATCGACCACCCAGGGTTGGGGAAGGCGCCAGCCTTTCCCAACCCTGTCTAGTTCAGACGCCATGCATTCGATCCGGGAAGGCGGTACCCCATGTCCAAAACTACGGAACGGGGCGCCGTCGCGGTGGAGTTCGCCCTTCTGGCGCCTGTCCTGGTGATGCTGCTGCTGGGCATCACGGAGTTCGGCCGGGCCTACAACGCCCAGGTCACACTCTCCAGCGCGGCCCGTGAGGGCGTCAGGGTCATGGCAATCAACAACAACGCCGCCGCTGCCCGCACCGCAGTGAAAGCCGCGGCCAGCGGGCTGCAGCCGGCACTGACTGATGCCAGCATCAGTCTTAACCCCACCAATTGCACCGCCGGCACCCAGATGACTCTCAAGATCACCTACAGCCTGTCCACCATGACCGGGATCGCCGGGCCTTTTGCCATGGAAGGCCGGGGGGTGATGCTGTGCGGCGGTTGAGAGAGTCGCAAGCTCCGCACGACCGCGAGCGCGGCGGTATCAGCGTCCTCGTGGCCATTCTCATGGTGGCGCTGCTGGGCTTCGCGGCCGTCGCGGTCGACGTAGGAATGCTCTATGCCGAGCGGACGCAGTTGCGCAACGGATCCGACGCCGCTGCCATCGCTGTCGCTCAGAAGTGTGCCAAGGACGTGAACGATGCCGATTGCTCGGCTTCATCGACGCTGGCCCGAGGTCTGGCAAGCAGCAACGCAGGCGACGGGATCAGCAACGTCTCGTCCCTCGCCTTGGACAAGACTGCCCGTACGGTCACAGTCACCGCCGGCGCCCAGGAGGCCGGCAAAGAACCCAACCAGGTTTCGCTGTTCTTCGCGCGCGCGCTCGGCATCAATACCGCCGAGGTAACGGCCGTATCCACGGTCACCTGGGGCAGCCCAAAGTCAGGCCCGACGGCGTTCCCCGTCGCCTTCTCGATCTGCCAGGTCAAGGGCCGCGTCGACGGCACCCTCCAACGGCTGCAGAACCACGGCAGCAACGCAAACGCGGACTGCC
This sequence comes from Arthrobacter sp. EPSL27, assembly GCF_001512305.1. Classification (GTDB taxonomy): domain Bacteria; phylum Actinomycetota; class Actinomycetes; order Actinomycetales; family Micrococcaceae; genus Arthrobacter. The sequence continues at coordinate 163,140 of NZ_LNUT01000005.1, read as the reverse complement.
TGTACGGCCCGTCGGGTGCCGCCGTCGAAGGCGGATTTGGCTGGCTGACCAGCGACCCTGGGATCTGTGGGGCGTTGATCGATCTCGCTGTTTCCGAAGGCGGAAGCGATCCCGGCAACAGCGCCCCCGGCTCGTGCCAGGCAACGCTGAGCCACTGGGCGTCGGAGATTACGGCCGGCCGCGATGTTGTTGTCTTCCTGCCGGTCTTCGACAGGGTCACCGGTACCGGAGCCGGAGCCATCTACGGGCTCGTCTCGTTTGCCGCGTTCAAGGTCAAAGGCTGGAGTTTCAGTGGGGATAACAAGTTGCCGAACTCATTCCAGAACACCACGGCCTCCGTTCCGCCTTCAGTGGCCTGCGACGGGAGCTGCCGGGGATTCATCGGAAGCTTCATCAAGTACGTCTCCCTGGCCGACGGTTTCTCCTTGGGACCGGTCGACGAGAACGGCGCCACCATCGTCCGCCTCACCAAGTAACACGATTCGTCCAGCAGTTACCCGACCCGTTCAGGAGCAGTTTTTTGAAGTCACGCTTATTGGCAGGCCTGGCGGCCGTTGTGCTCGCTATCGTCGGAGCCCTCCTCGTGGTCAGCTACGCGCAGGGCGCCGACTCCAGGGCCGTCCAGGGACTAGACCCTGTGGCTGTACTCGTCGTTAAGAAGGCCGTGCCAGCCGGTACCCCGGTCGCAGCCTTGGCCGCATTCGTGGCCAGCGAGGAACTTCCTGGAAAGGCGGTAGCCACGTCAGCACTGAAGAACCTCAACGGCATGGAGGGCAAGGTCACCGCCGTCGATCTGCTCCCCGGCGAGCAGTTGGTCGAAGAACGGTTGATTGCGCCGGAGGAACTCAAGACACGAGGGTCCGTGGACGTCCCCGAGGGTCTTCAGGAAGTCTCTTTTCAGCTCGAGCCGCAGCGCGTCGTTGGCGGCCGAATCGCCCCGGGCGACCGTGTTGGAATCTTCATCAACTTGAAGGCTGGCGGCCTCGAAGCCAAACCTGACAAAGAGACAACCCAGCTGTCAATCCACAAAGTCCTGGTGACGGCTGTGCAGCGCGCGCCTGTGGCCACCCCCTCGCCGCAGCCTTCAGCGGACGGATCGGCGCCCCCGGCGGAGGACATGTCCCTCCCTACCGGCTTCCTGATGCTCACGGTGGCAGTGAACGACGTGGATGCCACAAAAATTGTCTACGCGTCCGAATTCGCCAGCCTCTGGCTGAGCAAGGAACCGCTCAACGCCACCGACAGCGGCAAACCTGGGATTATGACAAAACCGGAGGTCTACAAGTGAGCCGCTTTGTCCTCATCACCCCCAATACCGACTTCGACTCCCGCGTCCGCCAGGCCCTGGCCGGGGGACTCCCGGGCGGGCTGCAGACCTTCGCCTACGTCAACCCGTCGGACCCCGGCGAGCTGTTCGGCAACCTGAACCAGGAACGTCCCGAAGTGCTGATCCTGGGTCCGGACGTCCCGGTTGAGGACGCCCTGCGGCTTGCCACGGTCTTCGACGTGCAGCTGCCGGAGCTAAGCGTCGTCCTGGTCGGCGAACCCGACCCTGCTTTCGTCCTGCTGGCCATGCGCGCCGGGATCCGGGACATCCTCAGCCCCGACGCCGATCCGGCCCAGATCCGGATGCTGCTGGAGCGGGCCTGCCAGTCGTACGCGAGCCGGAGCAGGACCACAGCGGTCCGACCGGCTGAGGGTCCCAAAGGACTGGTCATCGGCGTCTTCTCCCCCAAGGGAGGCGTCGGCAAAACCACCATCGCGACCAACATCGCGATCGGCCTGGGCAAAGTGGCCCCCATGGGCGTCGTCATTGTCGATCTGGATCTGCAATTCGGCGACGTGGCGTCGGGGCTCTACCTGAACCCGGAGCACACCGTCACCGACGCGGTCTCCGCCGCCGCCAGCCACGACTCCCTGGTGCTCAAGGCCTTCCTGACCGTCCATCCCAGCAACATCTATGCCCTCTGCGCGCCGCGGAGCCCCGAGGAAGCGGATGACATCACACCACAACAGGTCTCCCGGCTCCTGGAGCAGCTCGCAGAGCAGTTTCAGTATGTTGTCGTGGACACCGCTCCCGGCCTGCCCGAGGTGGGCCTGGCCGCCATGGAGCAGTGCACCGACGTCGTCTGGGTCACGGCCATGGACGTCCCCAGCATCCGGGGGCTCCGCGCCGGCCTCGGGATACTCCGACGGCTCGACCTGCTGCCGGAAACCCGCCACGTGGTCCTGAACATGGCCGACGCCAAATCCGGTTTAAGCGTCCAGGACGTGGAGGCCACCATCGGCGCGCCGGTCGACGTCAGCATTCCCCGTTCCAAAGCCGTGGCGTTCTCCACCAACCGCGGCATCCCGGTCCTGCAGGACGGCCGCAAAGACCCCGCCATCAAAGGCCTCCGGCAACTGGTCGCCAGGTTCGACCCCGCATGGCGCGCCACCGCGCAGAAGAAGCTGCACCGCCGGGTGGTGGTCTAGGTGAACCTCTCCGAACGGCTCCGCAGCGCCGAAGGCACACAGTCCCCGGCCGGCACGCCCGCACCGGCTCCGGTCCAGCCGCCAGCCCGGCAGGAGACGGCGGCTGCTCCTGCATCCGGCGTCGAACCCCGCATACACGCCACCACGCTTCCACCGGCCTTTCCCCAGCCGACGGATACGCACCGCGCCAAGAACCAGCAGCCCATCGACGCCTTCGCCGCCCTTAAGCACCGCGCCGCGACCGCCCTCTTCGAGCGGATGGGAACCCGGTTCAACGATTCCGCGGTCAAGGAGGACGAGCTCCGCACCTCCGCGAGGGAGGAGCTGATCAGGATCATCGACGCCGAACAGGTCCCGCTCTCGTCCGAGGAACGGTCCCGCCTCGTACAGGACGTCGCCGATGACGTGCTCGGTTACGGCCCCCTGCAGCGACTCCTGGACGATCCCGCTGTCACCGAAATCATGGTCAACTGCATGGACCAGATTTACGTCGAGCGCAACGGCAAGCTGACCCTGACCGAGTCGCGTTTCAGCTCCGAAGACCACTTGCGGAAGGTGATCGAGCGGATCGTCTCCAAGGTGGGCCGCCGGATCGACGAGTCCTCTCCTCTGGTGGACGCGCGGCTCGAAGACGGTTCCCGCGTCAACGCGGTGATTCCCCCACTCGCTGTGGGCGGGTCCTCGCTGACCATCCGAAAGTTCAGCAAGGTGCCGCTGACGGTCAGGAACCTCATCGAGTTTGGCACCCTCACGCCGGAAATGGCCGAGCTGCTGAACGCCTGCGTGAAGGCGAAGCTAAACATCATCGTCTCCGGCGGCACCGGTACCGGTAAGACGACGCTGCTCAATGTGCTGTCGTCCTTCCTGCCCGACGACGAGCGGATCGTCACCATCGAGGACGCCGTGGAACTGCAGATCCAGCAGCGCCACGTTGTCCGGCTCGAAAGCCGTCCGCCCAACACTGAGGGCAAAGGCGAAGTAACCATCCGCGAGCTGCTGCGCAACTCACTGCGCATGCGTCCGGACCGGATCGTGGTGGGCGAGGTTCGCGGCGGTGAATCGCTGGACATGCTCCAGGCCATGAACACCGGCCACGACGGTTCCCTGTCCACGGTCCACTCAAACTCGCCCCGCGACGCCGTCGCACGCCTGGAAACCCTTGTGCTGATGGCCGGCATGGACCTGCCGCTGCGGGCCATCCGGGAGCAGATCGCCTCGGCCGTCAACTTGATTGTCCAGATCTCCCGCCTCCGCGACGGCAGCCGCCGGATCACCCACGTCACGGAGGTCCAAGGCATGGAGGGGGACATTGTCACGCTCCAGGACGCGTTCGTCTTCGACTATTCGGCCGGCGTCGACGCCCACGGCCGTTTCCTGGGCAAACCGGTACCCACCGGAATCCGCCCCCGCTTCATTGACCGGTTTGAGGACCTGGGCATTTACGTCTCCCCCGGTGTCTTTGCTGCCCCGTTGACCGCCGCAGGAAGGGTGTGACCGGGCATGACGCTGTTGCCTGTCGGAGTCGGACTGCTCTTCGTGGCGGTGCTGCTGTTCGGGTACGCGCTGCTCGCCACCGGCGGAGCCAGCGTGCCGCTGGACCGCCGTCGGCCGGCCCAGGACCGGCCCAACTCCCAGTTCACCCGGTTCGCCGGCTCAGCCGCGCACCTGGTGGACGGCTTCTTCGCGCAGCGCAAGGTCCGGCTGTTCAACCGGGAAGCGCTGGAAAACGCCGGCCTGCGGATGAGCCAAGGCGACTTCTTCGTCCTGGTGCTGGCCGGCGCGCTGGTGGGTGCGGTGGCCGGGCTGGTCGTGGCCGGTCCGCTGCTGGCCGCGCTTTTCGTCCTGGTGTCCCCACTGGCAGGGCACCTGGTGCTCGGTGTCCTGGCCAGCAAACGCCGCAACACGTTCGACCAGCAGCTCGGTGACACGCTCCAACTGCTGGCCGGCGGCCTGCGGGCCGGCCACAGCATTCTGCGGGCCATCGACGCCGCCGCCACCGAATCGCTGAGCCCGACGTCGGAAGAGATGCGCCGGGTGGTCACGGAAACCAGCCTGGGCCGGGACCTGCAATCCTCCCTCAACGACACCGCCGAGCGGATGCGGAACGAGGACTTCGTCTGGATCGCCCAGGCCATCCAGATCAACCGCGAGGTCGGCGGAAACCTGGCCGAGGTGCTGGACCAGGTCAACGAAACAATCCGCGAGCGCAGCGAGATCAAGGGCCACATCAAGTCGCTCGCCGCCGAAGGGAAGTTCTCGGCGTACATCCTGATGGCCATGCCCATCGGCATCGTGGCGATGCTGATGCTGGTCAACCCGGGCTACATGAACGTCATGTTCACGCACCCGCTGGGCTGGGGCATGATCGCCGCGTCCATCGTCCTGATGACGATCGGCGGCCTGTGGATGCGCAAGATCATCGACCTGAAGTTCTGAGGCCCCGTGAACCCCGTGGTACTGATTTCGTTGCTGTTGGTCTCCGCTCCGGTGGGTTATCTGGCGTGGTCACTGCTCTCGGTCGACCGGACCTCCCAGCAGGCCGTGCGCACCATGCTCGCGCTCGGTGCCGACACCGGCGCGCCCACGGAGCAGAAGCAGGGGAAGTCGCTGGAGCGTATCGGCTACCGGTTGACGCCCTCCGGGTACGTCCGCCGGCTCGACAGGCTCCTGTCACTCGCTGGACGGCCCGCCTCACTGCCCCTCGGACGGGTCCTGGCGGCAAAGCCGCTGCTGGGACTGCTGGGTGCCCTGCTCGGCTTTTACATCAGCTCCAGCGGCCCGACCCCGATAATCAAACTCGTGGGGATTTTCGTAGTACTGCTGGGCTACTTCATCCCGGACCTCCTGCTCTACAGCAAAGGACAGGAACGACAGAAAATCATGCAACTGGAGCTGGCCAACACTCTCGACCAAATGCTCATCTCGGTGGAGGCGGGCTTGGGATTCGAAGGGGCCATGGCCCGGGCCGGCGAGAACGGCAAAGGTCCCCTTGCCGAGGAAATCGTCCGGACGCTCCAGGACATGCAGGTGGGCCGGAGCCGCCGTGAGTCCTACTTGGCACTGTCCGAAAGAACGAACATCCCGGAACTCCGCAGCTTTGTTCAGGCTGTCGTCCAGGCAGACACCTACGGCATCGCCATCAGCCGGGTGCTGCGGATCCAGGCCAAGGTCATGCGCGTCAAGCGTCGTCAGCGGGCCGAGGAAAAGGCCATGAAGCTGCCCGTCACGATCTTGTTTCCCCTGCTGTTCTTCATCTTCCCGGTACTCTTCATCGCCATCCTTGGCCCCGCCGTCATCAACGCCATCGAGACCTTTGGCGGCCAGTAGCCCATGGCGTCCCCGGAATGCCACAAGGTTTCCGCAGGATCGCCCGGCGTGCGGGGTCCCGGCACCGGCAGGAAGTAGCGTGGTCGCATGTCCTTCCTCATCACCCCAGACGACGGCAGCGCCAACAGCGCGCTCTCCCCAACAGCCCTCCCCGGCGGGACCGGCCCGGCCGCCCCGCAAATGGTGCCGCTCGTGGACCCTGCGGCGCTCCAGGATCTCAGCGCCCAGCTGGAGAGTCCGTCAGTGGCCAAAGGGTTCGCCCGTGACTACGCCAAGCTGTGGGACCAGCGCTACAGCTGCCTGGCGTCTGCCTTGGGACGGCGTGACGAAGCGGGCTCACTGGACGCCGCGTTGAGCCTCAAGACGTCTTCGGCCATGGTAGGCGGGGTCCAGCTCGCCAGGCTCGCGGGAGAGCTGGAGGACGCCATCCGCGGCGGCGACATGGAGCGCGCCAGCTCACTCCTGGAGGATATCGCCGCGAGCGGCTCCGAAACCGTGGATGAGCTCCAGTACAGCTATATTCTCGGGGAGAACTAGTCCCGCCCGGGAGCCAGGCGGTACCCCACACCGCGGACTGTCTGAAGCCATCGGGGATGCAGGGGGTCCTCGCGGAGTTTCCGGCGGAGGTTCCCGATATGAACCTCGACGGCGCGTTCGTCGGATTCGCCGATATACGCATCCGCACGGTAATACTCGCCCCGCACCACACGGACGAGGTCGGCCTTGGAACGGACGGCACCCGCCCCCTTGAGCAGCGCGTGCAAGAGATCGAACTCGCTGCGGGTCAGGCTGGCTGGCACACCGTCGACTGTCACCGTCCGGCTGTCCGGATTGAGCGCCAGCCCGTTGTGGCGAAGGACGGGATCCTGCGGCGCCGGGGCGGCAGTAGCGCTCGGCTGAGGTGATCCGCTGTGGGGATCCAGCCGTGGCCGCCGCATCATAGCGGCCACCCTGGCCCGAAGTTCGCGCGGACGGAACGGCTTGGCCATAAAGTCGTCGGCGCCGGTGTGCAGTGCAGTCAGCGTGTCCAGTTCTTCCGTGCGGGCCGTCAACATCACCACATAGGCATCGCTGAACTGACGGACACGTCGAAGGACTTCGAAGCCGTCGATGTCGGGCAGCCCCACGTCCAAGGTGACCACGTCAGCTTCCAACCGCCGGATAACGTCCACCCCCGCCCGGCCGTCGGAGGCCGAATGGACTTCAAACCCTGCCTGGCTCAGCACCGCTTCGACAAGGTTTCGTACGTCTGCGTCATCTTCAACGACAACTGCGACCCCAAGGTCACTCATGGCCCCCCTCACATCTGGTCCTGCTCCATTCCCAACGCGGACGCGCCGGCACTGCGGACCGCGCCGACCCCCACCGGCATTGTCAGAATACCCACGTCAGTGCCAAAAAGCCGGTACCGGCGCAGTAACAGACCCCGGATATCCCGGCTCGGTGTCAAGTATGTATGACAACTGGTGTAAAACTGGAGCAGTCAGGAAGGAGCGGGGCTTCAGTGAGTGAACAGGGACTGGTCCGAAACACCGAGAGGCGCCTCAAGGTTGGGGGTCCCAGCGCCCGGATGCTCGGGTGCCGGCTTTCCGTAGCCCTTGTGCTGACGGCCGGCCTGATGGCGGCGGCCGTCAGCTGGCCGGGCCTTCACGGGAGCAGCACTGCCCGGGCTGCCGTGGCCCTCCTCGCTGCACTGCTCATCGCCCTGTCCGTCGCCCTATACCTCTCCCGCGGACGGCTGCGCCGGGAACAGCGTCAGTCCGCCGCCAGGGAAGCAGCGCTGCAGGCCATGACCGGCGAGGTTTCCGGGCTGGTCCATGCCTTAGCCGCCAAGAACGATGCCGTATCCAACGTTTCCCATGAGTTCCGCACCCCGTTGACCTCGATCATCGGCAACCTGGACCTCGTTTTGGCCGACTCTGGAGACCTTCCCCCTGCTGCTGAGAGGCGGGTCGAGGTTGCCCAGCGGAACGCCGAGCGGCTGCAGGCCCTCGTCTCGGACCTGCTGGCGTCCGCCGACACGGCCCTGGACGTCCACCCGCGCCGGACCGATCTGGCCGGACTGGTCGAAGCCAGCCTCGGCTCGGCCCAGGCCCACGCGGAGGCATCGCGGGTCACGCTCGCTATGGACGTTCCCGCCCCGCTCTGGGCGCACGCCGATCCGCTCCGGATCAGCCAGGCCCTGGACAACCTGGTCTCCAACGCCATCAAGTACTCACCCGGCGGCACGGTCCGCGTCTCAGCCGGCCACGAGGACGGCCGGGTCCTGCTGCACGTCACGGATGACGGCATGGGGATGACAGCCGACGACGCCGGCCAGGTCTTCACCCGCTTCTTCCGCAGCCCGGCCGTGCGCGAAGGGGCCATTCCCGGCGTCGGACTTGGCCTGGCCATTACCAAGGCCATTGTGGAACGGCACGGCGGCAAAATTTCCTGCCGGACGCAGCCGGGGTGCGGAAGCACGTTCACCGTGGAGCTTCCCGCCGCGGAGGCACCGCCGTCGTACTAGCCGACGGCAGCGCTGCAAACAACCGCCGGAAGGCCGCAGCCCCGGAGATCAGCTCTACCGGCTAAGCCCGGCGGGCGCGGGTCAGCTCGGCCCGGGCCAGCAGCCCCTCACCCGAGGGATAGGCCACTTCCTCCAGCACCAGCGGGTGCGGCGCGGCCAAGACGGACCGGGCATCGCGCTGGCGGGCCAGCAGCCGCTCGTACAGCCATTCCGGCGCTTCGCGGCCGGCACCCACGTACAGGGCCGAGCCCACCAGGGACCGCACCATGTTGTGGCAGAACGCGTCCGCCTGCACGGTGGCCACAATGACCCCGTCCGCTCCGCGGGCAAACTCGAAGCGCTGCAGGTCCCGGATGGTGGTGGATCCCTCCCGCGGCTTGCAGTACGAGCGGAAGTCCTGGAGCCCCAGCAGCAGATCGGCGCCGGCGTTGAGGAGCCCGGTGTCCAGCGGCTCCTTGTGCCAGAGCGTGGTGGACCGGCCCAGCGGGTCCCAGAGGGCCGGGCCGTCGGCGATCCGGTAGCTGTAACGGCGCCAGAGCGCCGAGAAGCGCGCGTCAAAACCTTCGGGGGCCACAGAGACCCGGTGGACCTGGATCGCACCGGCCAGGTCGCCCAGCCCCCGGCTGAGGGCGCCGCGGAGGCGGCGGAGCAGCGCGACGGCGGGATCCAACCCGGCACCCCGGTTCAGGCCAAACCATTCGGCCTCGGTCAGGTCCAGATGGACCACCTGGCCGCGGGCGTGGACGCCGGCGTCGGTCCGCCCCGCGACGGTCACCCGGACAGGGCGCCGAATGAGCAGCTCCAGCGCTTGCTCCAGCACCCCCTGCACCGTGCGGAGGCCAGGCTGGACGGCCCACCCGCTGAAGGGTCCGCCGTCGTACGCCAGATCAAGTCGGATACGCAGAAACCCGCCGCCCCCTTCAACGGGAGCCGCGGGTTTCTGGTGGTTCATAGACTTAAGTCTATGCGAAGGAATCAGCTGATTACTTCTCGTCCTTCTCGGACTTGGCAGCTTCCTCAGCGGCCGGAGCCTCTTCGGTTGCAGCTTCGGTCTCAGCAGCCTCAGCAGCCGGAGCCTCTTCGGTCTCTGCAGCTTCGGTCTCGGCGACCGGAGCGGCTTCAGCCTTCTCGGCATCCTTCTTGTCAGCATCGCGCTTGGCAGCGGAGGTAGCCTCGGCTACAACGGCCTGCTTGGCGGAAACCGGCTCGAGGACCAGTTCGATGACAGCCATGGGAGCGTTGTCGCCCTTGCGGTTGCCGATCTTGGTGATGCGGGTGTAGCCGCCGTCGCGGTTCTCCACTGCCTGTGCAATGTCGTTGAACAGCTCGTGGACGACGCCCTTGTTGCTGATCAGGCCGTGCACACGGCGGCGGGAAGCCAGGTCGCCACGCTTGGCGAAGGTCACCAGACGCTCGGCGTAGGGCTTCAGTCGCTTGGCCTTGGTCACCGTGGTGGTGATCCGCTTGTGCTCGAACAGTGCTGCGGACAGGTTCGCGAGCATAAGACGCTCGTGAGCCGCTCCGCCTCCGAGGCGCGGACCCTTAGCGGGGGTAGGCATAATAGTTTCTCCTCATATGGAAGCCGTTGGGCCGCGCACACCATGGTGCGTCAGCCCGCGGGCCAAGATCTGTTTGTTAGAGCTCGTCGTCGCTGAACGCGGCGTCGTCCTCTTCAATTGCTGCGGCGCGTGCTGCGAGGTCAAAACCGGGAGGCGAGTCCTTGAGGGACAGGCCCAGTTCAACCAGCTTTGCCTTGACCTCATCGATGGACTTCGCACCGAAGTTACGGATGTCCATGAGGTCAGCCTCGGAGCGGGCCACGAGTTCACCCACGGTGTGGATGCCCTCACGCTTGAGGCAGTTGTAGGAACGGACCGTGAGGTCCAGATCCTCGATCGGCAGGGCCATGTCTGCTGCCAGGGCAGCATCCGTCGGCGACGGGCCAATCTCGATACCTTCAGCTGCGGTGTTCAGCTCGCGGGCCAGACCGAACAGTTCCACCAGGGTGGTACCTGCCGAAGCAACGGCATCGCGCGGGGCGATGGCCTGCTTGGTCTCGACGTCGACAATGAGCTTGTCGAAGTCGGTGCGCTGCTCAACACGGGTAGCTTCCACGCGGAAAGTAACCTTCAGGACCGGCGAGTAGATCGAGTCGACCGGGATGCGGCCGATCTCGGAGTCGCCGGACTTGTTCTGAGCTGCCGAAACGTAGCCGCGGCCGCGCTCGATGGTCAGTTCGAGTTCGAACTTGCCCTTCGAGTTCAGCGTGGCAATGTGCAGATCCGGGTTGTGGAATTCGACGCCGGCCGGCGGAGCGATGTCCGCGGCGGTGACGACTCCCGGGCCCTGCTTGCGCAGGTAAGCAACAACCGGCTCGTCGTGCTCGGAGGAAACCGACAGGTTCTTGATGTTCAGGATGATCTCAGTGACATCTTCCTTGACACCCGGAACCGTGGTGAACTCGTGCAGCACGCCATCGATCCGGATGCTCGTGACAGAGGCACCGGGGATGGAGGAGAGCAGGGTACGGCGGAGGGAGTTTCCGAGGGTGTAACCGAAACCGGGTTCCAGCGGTTCAATGATGAAACGCGAACGGTTGTCGGAGACTACCTCTTCGGAGAGGGTGGGGCGCTGTGCAATGAGCACTTAGGTTTCCTTTCGGCGAGCATCCGCTATATGACGCAACACAGGTGGTGGAAAGATCGGTCTGAGGACTTAACGCCGCTGGGCTTGCCCGGACCGGTGAGGGTCCGGGCAAGCACCGGTGCGTGGAAAGCCTTAGACGCGGCGGCGCTTCGGCGGACGGCAGCCGTTGTGGGCGCTGGGGGTGACGTCCTGGATGGAGCCAACCTCGAGGCCAGCGGCCTGCAGCGAACGGATAGCCGTTTCGCGTCCCGAACCCGGGCCCTTGACGAATACGTCAACCTTGCGCATGCCGTGCTCCTGCGCACGCTTTGCGGCGGCTTCGGCGGCCATCTGGGCTGCGAACGGGGTGGACTTACGTGAGCCCTTGAACCCAACCTCACCGGACGAAGCCCAGGAGATGACAGCACCGCTCGGGTCCGTGATGGACACGATGGTGTTGTTAAAGGTGCTCTTGATGTGCGCCTGGCCCAGCGCGATATTCTTCTTGTCCTTCTTACGCGGCTTGCGAACCGCGCCACGAGTCTTCGGGGGCATTATTTCTCCTACAGAAAGTTATCGGGGGAAGACGCGCGTTTAGCGGGTCTTCTTCTTGCCTGCGACGGTGCGCTTCGGGCCCTTGCGGGTACGAGCGTTGGTCTTCGTGCGCTGTCCGCGTACGGGCAGGCCCTTACGGTGGCGAATACCTTCGTAGCTGCCGATTTCAACCTTGCGGCGGATATCTGCTGCTACTTCGCGGCGAAGGTCACCCTCAACCTTGTAGTTGCCTTCAATGTAGTCACGCAGCTGGACGAGCTCGGCGTCGGACAGGTCCTTGACCCGAACGTCCGCGCTGATGCCGGTGGCAGCCAGGGTTTCGTGTGCACGGGTCTTGCCCACGCCGTAGATGTAAGTAAGCGCAATTTCCAACCGCTTTTCGCGGGGAATGTCTACGCCAGCGAGACGAGCCATAGTGGCAGTGCTCCTTGAATAAACCGGAGGTCGTAGGCAGTACACCCGCACATTCCGTACGGCCCCAGCCTCCGACCGGGGGTTAGCTGTCCGGACTCGTTGATGCTCAGTGTCCCAGATCAGCTTGTGCTGCCTTTATTTACTTGCGTGGGTTAGCAACCCAGGATTTCCCAAGCGGGAAATTAGCCCTGGCGCTGCTTGTGGCGCGGGTTCTCGCAGATCACCATGACCCGGCCATTACGGCGGATCACTTTGCACTTTTCGCAGATCTGCTTGACGCTCGGCTTGACCTTCATGGCATTCCTTTGCGTGTTGCAGTTGGTCAGCTGGACCGGCCATCAGCTGTTGCCTGGCCGGCCAGTGTTTATTTGTAGCGGTAGACGATACGACCACGTGTCAGGTCGTACGGGCTCAGCTCCACCACTACCCGGTCCTCAGGGAGAATCCTGATGTAGTGCTGGCGCATCTTTCCAGAGATGTGTGCCAGAACGATGTGCTTGTTGGTCAGCTCAACGCGAAACATCGCATTGGGCAGCGCCTCAGTCACAACGCCCTCGATCTCAATGACCCCGTCCTTCTTGGCCATACCCTCCGCTAACTGTCGTTTGCCGCAGCCCTCCGGTTTGCACCGGAAATCACCGCGGACGTTTTTGATTGATTGGCTGTAGCCTCCCGGCCCACAAAAGGGCACAACAGGGCAGACAACCAACAGACAACACTACGCCATTACGGCCCGAATGTTAAATCCAGCCATCGTAGCGTACTCAGCGCCCGTACGCACCAAAATCGCCCGCGGGCGTGCTCACCGGCTCCGCGCACGCGATCCCGTCCAGGATGGCCAGGCGCACGACGTCGGCTGCCGCACTCTGCAGGGCGATCAGGCTCCCCTGCCGCGCGGCCTCGCTGCTGCGGTCCAGCGCAACTCCCCCGGTGGCGAGGCAGAAGACCGTGTCGCCGTCGGCCAGGGTGTGGCTGGGGTCCAGCGCCCGGGCCAGGCCGGCGTGGGCGGCCGACGCTGTGCGCCGGCACTCGGCCTTGTCCAGGACGGCGTTCGTGGCGACGACGACGAGGGTCGTGTTGAGGGGCGGCTGGTCCGCGCCAACTGCGTCGTCTGCGACTCCGGGCTCACCTTCCGAGCCGGCGGCCGCAACCCTCTGCGTGCTCGCTCCTTCGTCGCTTAGACGCACGCTGCCGGGTTCCGTCCGCCAGCTCGGTGTGCCGATCGGTAGTCCCAGCGCATTGACTACTGCTATTGCCCCTACAACCACCGGGCCGTCTTGGGAGATGTTCTCTAGGGTGATGGAGGCGGTGCCCAGGCCTCCTTTGTACTTTCCTCGGCCTATGAGGGCTCCGGTGCCGGCTCCCGTGTTGCCGCGTTCGACGTCGTGGCCTTCCTGGCGGGCCGCTGCGTCTGCCGCGGCGGCGTAGCCCATGGCCTCGTCTGGGCGAGCGGCGAAGTCGCCGCCGCGGCCCAGGTCGAAGATCGCGGCGGCCGGCACAATCGGGACCACGCCGCCCGTGACGGGGAAACCGCGGCCGTTCTCCTCGCACCAGCGCTGGGCCCCGTGCGCCGCGGCAAGGCCGTAGGCGCTCCCGCCGGTGAGCACCACCGCGTCCACCAGGCGGGTCAGCGTCGTCGGGTCCAGGGCGTCGGTCTCGTGCGTCCCGGGGCCGCCGCCCCGGACGTCGACGGAGCCCACGGTCCCTATGGGCGGCAGCACCACCGTCACACCGCTCAGCCACCCTCCGCCTGCCCTGCCGGCCTGGCCCACCCGCAGGCCCGGCACATCCGTAATCGCTGTCATGGCTCCATTGTGCGCCACGGCGGAAGTGCCGGGCTCCAGCGACTTGACGAATCGCGCGCCGATGTCCTCGGCCCAAACGGACGTTATGTAATACTTCATGCAACACAGAGTTAACGGGCAACGAAGCCTTGGACAACAACGCTCTACTGGGGTCTTGTGCGGGATTCTGCCCACCAGCCATGTGGTGAAGTGATAGCTAGGTATCCCCGCCCATCCGCCTGCCACCCAGCAGGCTCGGACCCGTTAGAGACCTGAATGACGCGACAATTGACCGACCGGCCCCGCGCCGCCGTCGAGCCGAAACCGGCCCCGACGCCCCGCGCCCGCTGGTCCGCCCGAACGCGCCGGGACTTCTTTGTCTTCCTGGCCCTTGCCCTCCCCAACCTGCTCCTCATCGGGGTGTTCACGTACCTTCCGCTCTTCAACAACATCTACTACTCCACGCTGGACTGGACCCTGGGCTCCGCCTCGGCCACGGTGGTGGGCTTCGACAACTACGTCACCTTCTTCACCAGCTCCGACGCCACCAAGGTCCTCGGCACCACCGCCGTCTTCACCCTGATCACTGTGGGCGGCTCCATGGTGCTGGGCCTCCTGGTGGCCCTCGCGCTGAACTCGAAGATCCGCGGCACCACGTTCGCGCGCTCGGCCGTGTTCGCCCCGTACGTCCTCAGCGGCGTCGGCGTCGGGCTTGTCTGGCTTTTCATCTTCGACCCCGGCTACGGGGTGCTCGCCTGGCTGCTGCGCGGCATCGGCCAGCAGAGCCCGCAGTGGATCAATGACCCGCAGCTGTCGCTGGTGATGGTCATCATCGTCTACGTCTGGAAGAACCTGGGCTACTGCGCCGTCGTCTACCTCGCGGGGCTGCAGTCGCTGCCGCAGGATGTGATGGAAGCGGCGTCGCTGGACGGCGCCAACGGCTTCCGGCGCTTTGTGAGCATGGCCCTGCCGCTGCTCTCCCCCACCACATTCTTCCTGCTCATCACCACCATGCTGAGCTCGCTGCAGGCCTTCGACCTGATCCGGATCATGACGCCGCTGGGCAACGGGACGTCCACCCTGATCTACGAGGCCTACCTCCAGGCCTTCGGGGCGTTCAACCGGGCCGGCTACTCGGCCGCGATCTCCGTGGTCCTGTTCGCCATCCTCCTCATCATCACCGTGCTGCAGTTGCGGTTCGTCGAACGGAAGGTGCACTACTCGTGAGCCTGCTCTCGCCCGTCAGCCCTGACCCCGCCGCCAACGCCGGCCCCGCCGCGGATGCTTTCGACGCCGATCCCGGCATTCCGCCGCAGCGCCACCGGCCCTTCTCCCGCGCCAACCTGGTCCAGACGCTTGCCGGCGGCTACCTGCCGCTGATCGTTGCCACCCTGGTGGTATTCCTGCCCCTGCTGTGGATGGTGCTGAGCTCCTTCAAACAGCCCGGCGAGATCATCACCATGGACCTGAAGATCCTGCCGGAGAGCCTGAACTTCGAGAACTACAACATCGCCATGACCACGGTGCCGTTCGCCCAGTTCTTCCTGAACAGCCTGATCGTCACCGGCGTGGGCGCCACCATCAAGGTCCTGCTGGCCATCCTCACGGCGTACGCCCTTGTGTTCGTCCGGTTCCCCTACAAGAACGTCATCTTTGTGCTGATCCTTGTGGCCCTGATGGTCCCGCCGCAGGTGTCCATCCTGCCCAACTACATCCTGATCGCTGGCATGGGCGGCAAGAACACCCTGTGGGGCATCATCCTCCCCGGCCTTGGCACGGCGTTCGGCACCTTCCTTCTGCGACAGCACTTTATGACCCTTCCCGGCTCCATCCTGGAATCGGCCGAGATCGACGGAGCCGGACACTGGCGCCGTCTCTGGCGGATCGTGGTGCCGGTCTCCGTCCCGTCGATCGCCACGGTGGCCCTGGTGGTGGTGGTCAGTGAGTGGAACGACTACATCTGGCCGCTGATCATCACGGACCGGCCCGAGACCATGACGCTGCCGGTGGGCCTGACGCTGCTGCAGAACTCCGAGGGCAACGGATCCGGCTGGGGCATCCTGATGGCCGGCGCTGTGCTGGTGATTGTCCCCATCCTGCTGGTGTTCGCTGCGCTTCAGCGCTACATCGTGGCCGGCCTGACCCAGGGCAGCGTCACCGGGTGACCCGCCCGCCCATGCTTTCTTCACCCACCATTCAACGAGTCAGCACCATCGAGAGGATCCACCATGGCATTGAATCTTGACCGAAGGCATTTCCTGGGACTGGCGGGGGCCGGCGCCGGAGCCGCCGCCATCAGCGCCTGCGGCGGCCCGTCCACCGGCGGGTCCGCGGCCGCGACCGGTGCTGCCGACATCGACTTCAGCGGGGTCAAGCCTGCTGCCTCGATCGATTTCTGGTCCAACCACCCGGGCAAGTCCCAGGACGTGGAGAAGGCCATCATTGAGAAGTTCCACGCCAAGTTCCCGGACATCAAGGTCAACCTGGTCACCGCCGGGGCGAACTACGAGGAAATCGCCCAGAAGTTCCAGACCTCGCAGGCTGCGAAGTCCGGCCTGCCGGGTCTGGTGGTCCTCTCCGACGTCTGGTGGTTCCGGTACTACTCCAATGGCAACATCATTGCCCTGGACAGCCTGATCAAGCAGCTGGACATCAAGGTGGACGACTTCCAGAAGTCCCTCGTTGCCGACTACAAGTACGAGGACAAGCAGTGGGCGCTCCCCTACGGACGGTCCACGCCGCTGTTCTACTACAACAAGGACCACTTCAAGGCCGCCGGCCTCCCGGACCGTGCCCCGAAGACGTGGCAGGAATTCGGCGAGTGGGCGCCCAAGCTGCAGGCCAGCTCCGGCGCACAGTACGCCTACATCTACCCGGCGCTGGCCGGCTACGCGGGCTGGACCCTGCAGAACAACCTGTGGGGCTGGGGCGGCAGCTGGTCCAACGAGTGGACGTTCAACTGCGACTCGGAGGAGTCGGTGGCGGCCCTGCAATGGGCCCAGGACTCCATCTTCAAGGACAAGTGGGCAGGCGTCTCCTCCAAGGAAGCCGCCGATGACTTCGCCGCGGGCATCACGTCCTCGACGATTTCCTCCACCGGTTCCCTGCTGGGTGTCCTGAAGTCCGCGAAGTTCAACGTGGGCGTCGGCTACCTACCCGGCGGCCCGAAGAGCGAGAGCCCGGTGTGCCCCACCGGCGGCGCCGGCCTGGGCATCCCCAGCGGTGTCAGCAAGGAGGTGCAGCTCGCTGCAGCGACGTTCCTGAAGTTCATGACGGAGCCGGAGAACACGGCGCAGTTCTCCGCCGCCACGGGCTACATGCCCACCCGTACCTCGGCCGACATGACCGCCGTCTTGGCTGCCACCCCGCAGATCAAGACGGCCATGGACCAGCTGGCCGTGACCCGCGTCCAAGACAACGCGCGCGTGTTCCTGCCGGGCGCGGACCAGGAGATGGCCAAGGCGGCCGCCGCGATCCTCACCCAGCAGGGTGACGTCAAGGCCACCATGACGTCGCTCAAGGCCACCCTGGAGGGCATCTACACCAAGGACGTGAAGCCGAAGCTCAAGAGCTGACGACGCGCCCGCCTCTGGGCGACACGACAAATCCCTGGCGACGCTGGTTTTCCAGCATCGCCAGGGATTTTTCGTGTCACGGGGAAGGTTGCGCGTCGCCGCGGGGCAGGACGGCGGCCGGGGCAGTTCTCGCGGCTGCAGTTGTCCCTCGACGCGCCAAATACCTGACGCCGCAGTACTCCCGCGTCGTCAGCCCCCTTCCGTGTCGCCGGCAATCCCGCGCGTCGTCGGCACCAAAGCGCGTCGCCACCGCAGGGTGGCCAATGTTGCGCGTCGCCGGCGCGGGGTGGCCATTGGTGCGCATCGCCGGCACCAAAGCGCGTCGCCGTCACCTAAGCGTGTCGCCGAGGCTGCGTGCCGAACGTTCTCGCGGCCGCAGTTGTCCAGCGACGCGCCAAATACCTGACGCCGCAGTACTCCCGCGTCGTCAGCGCCTTTCCGCGTCGCCGGCACCAAAGCGTGTCGACGGCGTCGGGCGGCCAATGGTGCGCGTCGCCGTCGCCGGCAGCCTACGGGATCGGGACGGGTACGACGCCGAGCGGGGCCAGTTTCGCGGCTCCCCCGTCCGGTGCCGAGAGCACCCAGATGCCCTTCTCGTGGACCGCGACGGAGTGCTCCCACTGGCAGGACCGCTTGCCGTCGGTGGTCACCACGGTCCAGTCATCCTCCAGCACCGCGGTGTCGATGCTGCCCCGGACCAGCATCGGCTCGATAGCCAGGCACAGCCCCGGCCGGATCTTGGGACCGCGGTGGTTGGTGCGGTAGTTCGGCACGTCCGGTGCCATGTGCATCTCGGAACCGATTCCGTGGCCCACGTAGTCCTCAAGGATGCCAAGGGGCTTGCCCGGCACCGAAGAGACGTAGTCGTCGACGGCGTTGCCGATGTCGCCGACGAACTTCCCGGTGGCCAGAGCCGCGATCCCGTGCCACATCGCAGCCTCGGTGACGTCGGAGAGCCGCTGGTCCTCGGGGTCGGCGGTTCCCACGATGACGGTGCGGGCGGAGTCCGAGTGCCAGCCGTCCAGGATGGCGCCGCCGTCGATCGAGAGAATGTCACCGTCCTGCAGGACACGCCCGCCGGGGATGCCGTGCACCACTTCCTCGTTCACCGACGTGCAGATGGTGGCCGGGAAGCCGTGGTAGCCGAGGAAGTTGGACGTGGCGCCGGCCTCTTTGAGCACCGCCGCGAACACGGCGTCGAGCTCTGCCGTGGTCTTGCCCGGTGCCGCGGCCGCAACAGCGGCATCGAGGGCGCGGCTGAGGACCAGCCCGGCCTGGTGCATGGAGCGCATCTGCGCGTTGGTCTTGTATTCGATGCGTGGCTGGCCGAATGCCATCCGCAACTTCCTTTCGATGGAGCTGTTGGTAAGTGGAGCTAGTCAGTGGAACGGTGCCGGCTGGCCGCAGGGGCGGCCAAACGGCTGAGGCTCCTCCCGGATTACCGGAAGGAGCCTCGAAGTGCAGGAGCCGATCAGGCCGACTGGGCCTCTTTGATGGCCTGCATCACGCGGTCGGTGACCTCGTCGATGCCGCCGATGCCATCCACGCGGGTCAGGATGCCGCGGTCGGCGTACTTTGCCACCACAGCCTCCGTCTGGCCGTGGTACAGGTCGAGGCGGTGCCTGATGACGGCTTCATTGTCGTCAGTGCGGCCCGTTTCCTTGGCCCGGCCCAGCAGGCGGGTGACCAGTTCCTCGTCGTCGGCCGTCAGCTGCAGGACAACGTCCAGCTTTTGGTCGCCGTCGGCGAGGATGCCGTCGAGGTAGTCCACCTGCGCGGTGGTGCGCGGGTAACCGTCCAGGAGGAAGCCGTTCTCGACGTCGTCCTCTCCGAGGCGGTCACGGACCATCTTGTTGGTCACGCTGTCCGGGACGAAGTCGCCGGCGTCCATGAACTTCTTGGCTTCGATGCCCAGCGGCGTCTCACCCTTGACGTTGGCCCGGAAGATGTCCCCCGTGGAGATCGCAACGACGCCGAGGCGTTCGGAAATGCGCTCCGCCTGCGTCCCCTTGCCGGAACCGGGAGGTCCGATAATCAACATTCTCGTCATCGCAAAAGCCCTTCGTAGTGACGCTGCTGTAGCTGCGCATCAATCTGCTTGACGGTCTCCAAACCGACGCCGACCATGATCAGGATCGAAGTGCCACCGAACGGGAAGTTCTGGTTGGCGTTGATCAGGACCAGTGCGACGAGAGGAATCAGTGCCACAAAGCCCAGGTAGATGGCACCCGGGAGGGTGATCCTGGAAAGCACATACTGCAGATAATCCGCGGTCGGCTTGCCGGCACGGATACCCGGAATGAAGCCGCCGTACTTCTTCATGTTGTCAGAAACTTCTTCAGGGTTGAAAGTGATCGCAACATAGAAGTACGTAAAGAACACAATCATGGCGAAGTAGAGGGCCATGTAGATGGGGTGGTCACCGCGCGTCAGGTTGTTGTTGATCCACTCAACCCAGGGGGCGATCGGCTCGCCGGGCGCGGGCTGGTTGAACTGTGAGATAAGGCCCGGCAGGTACAGCATCGAGGATGCGAAGATGACGGGCACGACGCCGGCCATGTTCACCTTGATGGGGATGTAGGTGCTGGTGCCGCCCACGGTGCGGCGGCCGATCATGCGCTTGGCGTACTGCACCGGGATACGGCGCTGGGACTGCTCCACGAAGACCACCGCGGCCACCGTCAGGAGACCGATCACCAGGACCATAAAGAACGTGCCCGGGCCCTGCGAGGTCCAGATGGCGCCGAGCGAGCCCGGGAAGCTGGAAACGATCGAGGTAAAGATCAGCAGGGACATGCCGTTGCCGACGCCCTTTTCGGTCACGAGCTCGCCCATCCACATGATGAGGCCGGTGCCGGCCGTCAGCGTGATGATGATGAGGATCGTGGTGACGATGCTGTCATCCGGGATGATCGGGAGCTGGCAGTTCGGCAGCAGCTGGCCGGAGCGCGCCAGCGACACCAGGGTCGTTGCGTTCAGCAGGCCGAGGGCGATGGTGAGGTACCGCGTGTACTGGGTCAGCTTCGACTGGCCCGCGGAGCCTTCCTCGTAGAGCTGCTGGAAGCGGGGAATGACCACGCGGAGCAGCTGGACGATGATGCTGGCCGTGATGTAGGGCATGATGCCCAGGGCAAAGACGGACACCTGAAGCAGCGCACCGCCACTGAACAGGTTGACGAGCTGGTAGATACCGCCCGAGGTCTGACCGCTCTGCAAGCATTGCTGGACATTCTGGTAGCTCACACCAGGCGAGGGGATGAAGGCACCCAAGCGGAAGATTGTGATGATTCCCAGCGTGAACAACAACTTGCGTCGCAGATCAGGCGTGCGGAAGGCCCGGCCGAATGCGCTAAGCAAGCGTCCTCCTGAGTAATAAGTAAAGTCGTGTGAGATAGGTCAAATAAACCCAACAACCGAGTCTAACGGGTTCATGCGCCCTGCGAACAATCGCAGGGCCCGAAAAACGGAAAAACTCCCGGTACCGAGGGCCGAAGCCCCGGGTACCGGGAGTTTCCACAACGGGCAACTGCCCCGCCGCCTCGTTAGAGGGCGGTGGTGCTTCCGCCTGCTGCTGCAATCTTTTCTGCGGCGCTGGCCGAGAATGCGTGGGCGGTGACGTCAACCTTGACGGTGATGTCGCCGGTGCCCAGCACCTTGACGGGCTGGTTCTTGCGAACGGCACCCTTTTCGACCAGGTTCTCCACGGTGACTGCGCCACCTTCCGGGAACAGCTCGTTGAGCTTGTCCAGGTTTACAACCTGGAACTCAACCCGGAACGGGTTCTTGAAGCCGCGCAGCTTCGGCAGGCGCATGTGCAGCGGCAGCTGGCCGCCGGCAAAGCCAGCCTTGATCTGGTAGCGGGCCTTCGTACCCTTGGTACCGCGACCGGCGGTCTTACCCTTGGAACCTTCACCACGACCAACACGGGTCTTGGCGGTCTTGGCACCCGGGGCGGGACGCAGGTGGTGAACCTTCAGTGCGTTCTGCTTCTCAGCAGTGGCGCTCTGTGCCTTTTCGGCGGTTTTCTTCTCTGCCATTTACTTCGCCTCCTCTACCTTTACCAGGTGCGGAACCGTGTTGAGCATTCCAACGGTCACGGCGTCGGCGGTGCGGACAACGGTGTGTCCGATCCGCTTCAGGCCGAGGGACCGCAGGGTGTCGCGCTGGTTCTGCTTGCCGCCAATGGCGGACTTGATCTGAGTGATCTCCAACTTTGCGTCGGAGACAAGCACGTTCTTAGCCATGACTCAGACACCTGCCTTCTGGTTCAGGAGCTGCTTGACCATTGCCTGCGGGGCAACTTCGTCGAGCGGGAGGCCGCGGCGTGCTGCCACTGCTGCCGGCTCTTCGAGGCGCTTCAGCGCGTCAACGGTCGCGTGCACGATGTTGATGGCGTTGGAAGAACCGAGCGACTTGGAGAGGATGTCGTGGATGCCCACGCACTCCAGTACTGCACGGACCGGACCACCGGCGATAACACCGGTACCGGCGGACGCCGGGCGCAGCATGACGACGCCTGCGGCGGCCTCACCCTGAACACGGTGCGGGATGGTGTTGCCGATGCGGGGAACGCGGAAGAAGGACTTCTTGGCCTCTTCAACGCCCTTCGCGATTGCGGCAGGAACTTCCTTAGCCTTGCCGTAGCCAACGCCGACCATACCGTTGCCGTCACCGACGACGACGAGGGCGGTGAAGCTGAAGCGACGACCACCCTTGACGACCTTGGAAACGCGGTTGATGGTTACGACGCGCTCTACGAACTGGCTCTTTTCGGCTTCGCGGCCACCGTCGCGGCCACCACGGCCACCACGGTCGCCACGGCCCTGGCCGCGGTCGCCACGCTCGCCACGACGAGCGCCACCACGGCGGTCATCAGTGGTAGCAGGCGCAGCGGTCTCAGTTGCCGGAGCAGCTACAGCTTCAGTCACCTGAATGTCCTTTTCGTTATTTTCGGTCACAGTGCCAGCCCACCTTCACGTGCGCCGTCAGCGACAGCGGCGATCCGGCCGTGGTACTTGTTACCACCGCGGTCGAAGACAACAGCTTCGATACCGGCAGCCTTGGCACGGCCGGCAACGAGCTCGCCGACGCGCTTGGCCTTGGCGGTCTTGTCACCGTCGAATGCACGAAGGTCGGCTTCCAGGGTGGAGGCGCTTGCCAGCGTCAGGCCCTTGGTGTCATCGACAACCTGGACGAATACGTGGCGTGCGGAACGGTTGACGACCAGACGAGGACGTACAGCCGTACCGGAGATGCGCTTGCGGATACGAAGCTGGCGGCGGCTGCGCTGGGCAGACTTGCTCTTGTTCGTACGCTTCTTGTTAATTGCGATCGCCATGGTTACTTACCAGCCTTTCCGACCTTGCGGCGGATGACTTCGCCTGCGTAACGGATGCCCTTGCCCTTGTAGGGGTCCGGCTTCCGCAGCTTGCGAATGTTGGCAGCAACCTCGCCGACCTGCTGCTTGGAGATGCCTGAAACAGAGAGCTTGGTCGGGGTCTCTACTGCAAAGGTGATGCCGTTCGGTGCCGTGATGTTGACCGGGTGGCTGAAGCCGAGAGCGAACTCCAGGTCAGCACCCTTGGCCTGAACGCGGTAACCGGTACCAACGATTTCAAGCTTCTTCTCGTAGCCCGTGGTGACACCCTGGATCATGTTGGCGATCAGGGTGCGGGTCAGGCCGTGCAGCGAACGTGAGGCGCGCTCGTCGTTCGGGCGGGCGACAGTCAGGGTGCCATCTTCCAGGGTGACCTCGATCGGGCTGGCCACAGTGTGGGTCAGCTCGCCTTTGGAACCCTTGACGCTGACGACAGAGCCGTCAACCTTGACCTCAACGCCGGCAGGAACGGTGATGGGGAGACGTCCAATACGTGACATTATTCTCTTCCTTTCCCGTTACCAGACGTAAGCGAGGACTTCGCCGCCCACGCCCTTCTTGCCGGCCTGCTTGTCAGTCAGGAGGCCGGAAGAGGTGGACAGGATTGCGATACCCAGACCACCCAGCACGTGCGGCAGGTTGGTGGACTTTGCGTAAACGCGCAGTCCCGGCTTGGAAATACGACGAACGCCAGCGATGGAACGCTCGCGGTTCGGACCGAACTTGAGCTCGAGGGTCAGCTTCTTGCCGACTTCAGCGTCTTCTTCTTTCCAGGAGGCGATGTAACCTTCGGCCTTCAGGATGTCGGCAACGCGTGCCTTGAGCTTGCTGTACGGCATAGACACGGAGTCGTGGTATGCCGAGTTTGCGTTGCGCAGACGCGTAAGCATGTCTGCGACGGGATCTGTCATTGTCATGGTGGGCTCTTGCCCTTCCTCATAACGGTTTCCGCCGTGCTGGACGCCGAACTGGGTTCGGGGCCGGCGCGGGCGGACCTTTTACGTAGCTAGATTAGTCTTCGGTCTTGAACGGGAAGCCCAGCGCCTTGAGCAGCGCACGGCCTTCGTCGTCGGTCTTGGCAGTGGTCACGACGGTGATGTCCATGCCGCGGACGCGGTCGATGGAATCCTGGTCGATCTCGTGGAACATAACCTGCTCGGTCAGACCGAAGGTGTAGTTGCCGTTGCCGTCGAACTGCTTGCCGCTGAGGCCCCGGAAGTCGCGGATACGCGGCAGTGCCAGCGTGACCAGACGGTCCAGGAATTCCCACATGCGGTCCCCACGCAGAGTTGCGTGTGCACCGATCGGCATGCCTTCGCGCAGCTTGAACTGTGCGATCGACTTGCGGGCCTTGGTTACCTGCGGCTTCTGGCCGGTGATCAGGGTCAGATCGCGGACAGCGCCGTCGATCAGCTTGGAGTCCTTGGCGGCATCTCCAACACCCATGTTCACAACGACCTTGACCAGACGGGGAACCTGGTTGACGTTCTCGTACTTGAATTCCTCAACGAGCGAGCTCTTGATGGAATCCGCGTACTTGGTCTTCAGACGAGGAACGATCTTGCTTGCCGGAGTCTCGAGAGTCTCAGTCATTAGATGTCCTTCCCTGAGCTCTTGGCCACGCGGACGCGCACTTCGCGCTTCACGCCATCGCGCTCAACGGTCTCGGTGCGGAAACCGACGCGGGTGGGCTTCTTGGTGGACGGGTCTACCAGGGCCACGTTGGAGATGTGGATCGAAGCCTCAACGACCTCGATACCACCGGTCTTGGTGCCGCGCTGCGACTGACCGACCTTGGTGTGCTTGGTGACGCGGTTGATGCCTTCGACCAGCACGCGGTTGGTCTCGGGGAACACGCGCAGAACCTTGCCCTGCTTGCCACGGTCGCCGCCGCGCTCAGCCTTGGCGCCAGTGATGACCTGAACGAGGTCACCCTTTTTGATCTTAGCCATGGACTAAAGCACCTCCGGAGCCAGAGAAACGATCTTCATGAACTTCTTATCGCGAAGTTCACGACCAACCGGTCCGAAGATACGGGTACCGCGGGGGTCACCGTCGTTCTTCAGGATCACAGCTGCGTTCTCGTCAAACTTGATGTAGGAACCATCTGCACGGCGGCGTTCCTTCTTGGTACGGACGATGACAGCCTTGACGACGTCGCCCTTCTTTACGTTGCCGCCCGGGATTGCGTCCTTGACGGTAGCGACGATGACGTCGCCGATGCCTGCGTAGCGACGGCCAGATCCACCGAGAACGCGAATGGTAAGGATTTCCTTAGCACCCGTGTTGTCGGCGACCTTGAGTCGCGACTCCTGCTGAATCACTATTTACTCCTTGCGTCGCGCTGGTTCTCAGACCGAAAATCTTCCTACGGAATGAGCCTTGCGGAACGGTTGATCGGGGTGTCTCTTGACCTGCCTGGATTTTGCCAGACCAGGCCTAAACTCCCGTGCCAAAAACATTTGCTTCCCAGACGCACTGGGCGCGAGGGGGCACTATGCCGTGGCACGATTGTTTACGAGGTTGACGCACGGCGCACTGAAGGCGCCATACAAACTCAAAATCTTAGCACGTTTTGGGCCTCAGCCAGAATCGGCCACTACCACAGTCGACGGCGTCACGCACGGCAGGCGTCCGGCCCGCCGGCCGCGGCACTCCCCCGGAAACGGAACAGCCCCCGCTCCCAAACGGGAACGGGGGCTGCTGTGCTGTTTTCCCTGGAGGGAAAGCGGCAGGTGTTACTTGGCCTTCTCGATGATCTCCACCAGGCGCCACCGCTTGGTAGCGGAGAGCGGGCGGGTCTCGGCGAGGAGAACCAGGTCGCCGATGCCGGCGCTGTTCTCTTCGTCGTGAGCCTTGATCTTCGTGTTGCGGCGGATCACCTTGCCGTAGAGGGCGTGCTTCACACGGTCTTCGACCTGGACAACGATGGTCTTTTCCATCTTGTCCGAGACGACGTAGCCGCGCTTCGTCTTACGGTAACCGCGCTCGTCAGCCGTAGCTGCACCGGAAACAGTTTCCGTCACGTTCTCGTCCTTCTTAGTCACTTGGCGTCCTCCTCGGTTTCAACCGTCTCAGCCTTTTCGGCCTTCTTGGTTGCAGCCTTCTTGGACTTCTTCTCTTCCTTGGCTTCCACAACCGGTGCGGCAACCTCGGCACGAATGCCCAGCTCGCGCTCACGGAGAACGGTGTAGATGCGGGCGATGTCCTTCTTTACCGCACGCAGACGACCGTGGTTCTCCAGCTGTCCGGTGGCGGACTGGAAACGCAGGTTGAACAGCTCTTCCTTGGCCTTGCGGAGTTCTTCAACGAGACGCTCGTTGTCGAAACCGTCCAGCTGTGCGGATGCAAGTTCCTTGGATCCTACTGCCATTTCTACTCACCACCTTCGCGACGCACAATGCGTGCCTTCAACGGCAGCTTGTGGATTGCCAGGCGCAGGGCCTCGCGAGCTACCTCTTCACTGACACCGGAGAGTTCGAAGAGAACCCGGCCCGGCTTGACGTTTGAGACCCACCATTCCGGAGAACCCTTACCGGAACCCATGCGGGTTTCGGCAGGCTTCTTCGTCAGCGGACGGTCCGGGTAGATGTTGATCCAGACCTTGCCGCCACGCTTGATGTGGCGGGTCATCGCGATACGGGCAGATTCGATCTGACGGTTGGTGACGTATGCCGGGCTCAGAGCCTGGATACCCCATTCACCGAAGGAGACCTGGGTGCCGCCCGTAGCAGCGCCGGAACGACCCGGGTGGTGCTGCTTACGGTGCTTGACTCGACGTGGGATAAGCATTTAAGCCTGTCCTCCTTCTGCTGCCTGTGCCGGTGCGGCAGAAGCTGCATCAGCCGCCGGAGCCTCGGCAGCAACAGGTGCAGCCTCGGCCGGGCGGTCGTTACGACGGCGGCGGTCACCACGGTCAGCGCCACCCGGGCGGCCCGGGCGGTCGCCGGCACGGCCACGGGACGGAGCAGCAGCTGCCTGCTGAGCCAGTTCCTTGGCGGTGACGTCACCCTTGTAGATCCAGACCTTCACGCCGATGCGGCCGAAGGTGGTCTTGGCCTCGTAGAAGCCGTAGTCGATGTTCGCGCGGAGGGTGTGCAGGGGCACACGGCCTTCGCGGTAGAACTCCGAGCGGGACATTTCAGCGCCACCCAGTCGACCCGAGCAAGCGATACGGATGCCCTTGGCACCGGCGCGCTGCGCGGACTGCATGGCCTTCTTCATCGCACGGCGGAAAGCCACGCGGGAAGTCAGCTGCTCAGCAACGCCCTGGGCAACAAGCTGTGCTTCCATCTCGGGGTTCTTGACCTCGAGGATGTTCAGCTGGACCTGCTTGCCGGTGAGCTTCTCGAGCTCGCCGCGGATGCGGTCTGCTTCAGCGCCGCGGCGGCCGATAACGATACCCGGACGTGCCGTGTGGATATCCACGCGGACACGGTCGCGGGTGCGCTCGATCTCGACCTTGGCGATACCGGCGCGCTCCATGCCCGTGGACATGAGCTGGCGGATACGGATGTCTTCGCGAACGAAGTCCTTGTACCGCTGGCCGGCCTTGGTGCTGTCAGCAAACCAGTGCGATACGTGATCGGTGGTGATGCCGAGTCGGAACCCGTGCGGGTTTACTTTCTGTCCCACTTAGCGAGCCTCCTCTTTCTCCGGGGTAGCGACTACCACGGTGATGTGGCTCGTGCGCTTCTTGATCTGAAATGCACGACCCTGGGCACGCGGCTGGAACCGCTTCATGGTCGGGCCTTCATCAACAAACGCTTCGCTGATGATGAGGTCACCTTCGTCAAACGCCACGCCGTCGCGGTCCGCGAGGACCCGGGCGTTGGAGATTGCCGACTGAACTACCTTGAATACCGGCTCCGAAGCTGCCTGCGGGGCAAACTTCAGAATTGCCAGAGCCTCATTCGCTTGCTTACCACGAACAAGGTTGACGACGCGCCGGGCCTTCATAGGCGTTACGCGGATGTGACGCGCAATTGCCTTGGCTTCCATTGCTTTCCTTCTCTCGTCTTTGACGTAAGTGCAGGCGCCTAGCGGCGCTTGCCCTTACGGTCGTCCTTGACATGGCCGCGGAATGTCCGCGTGGGAGCGAATTCGCCGAGCTTGTGCCCGACCATCGACTCAGTGACAAACACCGGGATGTGCTTGCGTCCGTCGTGCACGGCGATCGTGTGGCCGAGCATGTCGGGGACGATCATCGAACGGCGGGACCAGGTCTTGATGACGTTCTTGGTGCCCTTTTCGTTTTCCCTGGCTACCTTCACAAAGAGGTGCTGGTCAACGAAAGGACCTTTTTTCAGGCTGCGTGGCATGTGTCCAGGCTCCTATCGCTTGTTCTTGCCAGTACGACGGCGACGAACAATAAGCTTGTCGCTCTCTTTGTTGGGACGGCGGGTGCGGCCTTCGCGCTTACCGTTCGGGTTGACGGGGTGACGTCCACCGGACGTCTTACCCTCGCCACCACCGTGCGGGTGGTCGACCGGGTTCATGGCGACACCACGGACGGTCGGGCGGACGCCCTTCCAGCGCATACGGCCGGCCTTGCCCCAGTTGATGTTCGACTGCTCGGCGTTGCCGACCTCGCCGATCGTTGCGCGGCAGCGCACGTCAACGTTGCGGATTTCGCCGGAAGGCAGACGCAGCTGGGCGAAGCGGCCTTCCTTTGCAACGAGCTGGATCGATGCGCCGGCGGAGCGGCCCATCTTGGCGCCGCCACCCGGACGCAGTTCAACTGCGTGGATCACGGTACCGACCGGGATGTTGCGCAGCGGCAGGTTGTTGCCGGGCTTGATGTCAGCGTCGGCACCTGCTTCCACGGTGTCACCCTGGGCCAGCTTGTTCGGGGCGATGATGTAACGCTTGGTGCCATCAACGTAGTGCAGGAGGGCGATGCGAGCCGTGCGGTTCGGATCGTACTCGATTTCAGCAACGCGGGCGTTGACGCCGTCCTTGTCGTGGCGACGGAAGTCGATCAGACGGTACTGGCGCTTGTGGCCACCACCCTTGTGACGGGTCGTGATCTTACCGGTGTTGTTACGTCCACCCTTTTTCGGGAGGGGACGAACCAACGACTTTTCCGGCGTCGACCGCGTGATTTCGGTGAAGTCCGCTACGCTCGAGCCGCGACGGCCCGGGGTAGTCGGCTTATATTTACGGATTCCCATAATTTATTTCCTCGTTAAAGTGGTCTCCGCTACGAGAGCGGACCGCCGAAGATGTCGATAGTGCCTTCTTTGAGGCTCACAATCGCACGCTTGGTGTTCTTGCGGGTACCCCATCCGAATTTGGTGCGCTTGCGCTTACCGGCACGGTTGATGGTGTTGATCGAGTCGACCTTGACGGAGAAGATTTTCTCCACGGCCAGCTTGATCTCGGTCTTGTTCGAGCGGGGGTCCACCAGGAAGGTGTACTTGCCCTCGTCGATCAGGCCGTAGCTCTTTTCCGAGACGACGGGTGCAAGCACGACGTCGCGCGGGTCCTTGAGGGTTGCTGCGCTCACTTGGCATCCTCCTGGTTCTTTGCCACTGCCCGGTCAGCAACGAATGCTTCGTAGGCAGCCTTGGTGAAGACAACGTCATCGGAGACGAGAACGTCGTAGGTGTTCAGCTGGTCTGCGTACAGAACGTGAACATCCGTGAGGTTGCGCACGGAGAGTGCAGCAACATCGTTGGCGCGCTCGATGACGACGAGCAGGTTCTTGCGCTCGGTGACACCTCGCAGCGTTGCCAGAGCTTCGCGGGAGGACGGCTTGGTGCCGGCCACCAGTTCAGCGACAACGTGGATGCGGCCGTTCCGGGCGCGGTCAGAGAGAGCGCCGCGCAGTGCAGCAGCAATCATCTTCTTGGGGGTGCGCTGGCTGTAGTCACGCGGCGTGGGGCCGTGGACAACGCCACCACCGGTCATGTGAGGAGCACGGATGGAACCCTGACGGGCGCGGCCGGTGCCCTTCTGCTTGAACGGCTTGCGACCTGCACCGGAAACCTCGGCGCGGGTCTTGGTCTTGTGGGTACCCTGGCGAGCAGCGGCGAGCTGTGCGACGACGACCTGGTGCAGCAGCGGCACGTTGGTCTGTACGTCGAAGATCTCTGCAGGCAGGTCAACCTTGACAGTGCTAGTCATCTAACTAGGCTCCCTTCACGGCGGTGCGTACGAGGACGACCTGGCCGCGGGCGCCGGGGACGGCACCCTTGATAAGGAGCAGCGACTTCTCGACGTCAACCGCGTGGACCGTGAGGTTCAGCGTGGTGTGACGAACGGCGCCCATGCGGCCGGCCATTTTCATGCCCTTGAAGACGCGGCTCGGGGTGGATGCGCCACCGATTGAACCGGGCTTACGGTGGTTCTTGTGGGCACCGTGGGAAGCTCCAACGCCGTGGAAGCCGTGACGCTTCATAACACCGGCGAAGCCCTTACCCTTGGTGGTGCCAACGACGTCGATCTTCTGGCCGGCTTCGAAGAGCTCTACGGAGAGCTCCTGGCCCAGCTCGTAAGAGTCAGCATCTGCAGTGCGCAGTTCTACGACGTGGCGGCGAGGCGTGACGCCTGCCTTTTCAAAGTGACCAGCCAGCGGCTTGGTGACCTTGCGGGGATCGATCTGGCCGTAGCCGATCTGAACGGCGACGTAGCCATCAGTTTCTGCGTTGCGCAGCTGCGTGATGACGTTCGAGTCAGCCTGGACCACAGTGACGGGGATGAGCTTGTTGTTCTCGTCCCAGACCTGGGTCATGCCGAGCTTCGTGCCCAGCAGGCCCTTTACGTTACGGGTTGCGGTCATAGTCTCTCAGCACCTCCCTACAGCTTGATTTCGATGTTCACGTCGGCCGGCAGGTCGAGACGCATGAGCGAATCAACAGCCTTGGGCGTGGGGTCGATGATGTCGATAAGACGCTTGTGCGTGCGCATTTCAAAGTGCTCGCGGCTGTCTTTGTACTTGTGCGGAGAGCGGATAACGCAGTAAACGTTCTTCTCCGTCGGCAGCGGCACGGGGCCAACTACAGTTGCGCCTGCGCGCGTGACCGTCTCAACGATCTTCCGTGCTGAAACGTCAATGACCTCGTGGTCGTATGACTTCAGCCGGATGCGGATTTTTTGTCCCGCCATGTCGCCTGACTCTCTTTCAGTCTGTGCTTCCCCTGATTAGGGCTGCCCTGTTCACTTACTCGTTGTATGGCTGCCGAAGCATTTGAAGTCGTAACTACCATCAGCCGCACAAGCTGAATCCGGATGAATCCGGGTTCCTCAACCTGCCGGCCAACCGACCCCCGCGGTCGGGCGTGTCGCGCTTTTCAGGCGAAACTGTCCGCAGTTCCATGGGGAGTGGGTTATGTTTGGTCTCCTACCTGGACCCTGACACCCGGCATTATCCGGATCGGGACGCGAAGGAGCGCTTGAACAACTCATCTAGTATGCCGGAATTATCGGGCAGAAGCGAATCCGGGCCCGTTCGAGGTCCGGGAGCCCGGCGCGGCTCCCTACAGGAGGGTTACTCCCGACGGCGGACCGGTGGGACGTGAGTCCACTCATTGCCTTCGGCGGGCGGCGTGGGGATGATAGGGGCATGACTGTGCAGGACTCTGTGTCAGTCCAGGCCCTCGCCGCGCGCCTGGGCCCGGATTTCCAGCTGGGCGTCGCCTCGGCCGCTTTCCAGATTGAGGGTTCCCTCGCCGCCGGCGGCCGGGGCCCCTCCGGCTGGGATGCCTTCGTGGAGAAGCCCGGCAGCATCCAGGACGGCCACTCCCCCGCCGTCGCCTGCGACCACTACAACCGCACCGCAGAGGACGTCGCACTGATGCGCACCCTCGGCATCGATTCGTACCGGTTCTCCCTCTCCTGGCCGCGGATCCAGCCGGACGGCACCGGGCCGTTCAACAGCGAAGGGCTGGATTTCTACGACCGGCTTATCGACCAGCTGCTGGAAGCCGGCATCTCCCCCATGGCCACCCTGTACCACTGGGACACCCCGCTGCCCCTGGAACACCGCGGCGGGTGGCTGAACCGGTCCACCGCGGAACGGTTTGCCGACTACGCGGCTGAGGCGGGCCGTCGCTTCGGCGACCGGGTGGCGCAGTGGGTGACCCTGAACGAGCCGGTGTCCGTGACGCTGAACGGCTACGCCCTGGGGGTCCATGCCCCGGGCCATGACCTGCTGTTCAACGCCCTGCCGGCGGTGCACCACCAGCTCCTGGGCCACGGCCTCGCTGTGCAGGCCCTGCGCGCGGAGTCCGTCCGCGGCGGCGTGGGCGTCACCAACCTGCACTCGCCGGTGCGGCCCGCGTCCCGGCTGGCCACGGACAAGTTCCTCGCCAACATCTTCGACCTGGTCCTCAACCGGGTCTACGCGGACCCCATCCTCCTGGGCCGGTACCCGAAGGTCCCGCTCGTGGCCAGGCCGTGGTTCCGTGCGCTGGGCAAGATTTCCGACGCCGACCTGCAGGCCATCCACCAGCCGCTCGACTTCTACGGGCTGAACTACTACTACCCCGTGAAGGTGGCCACCGGCCGGGGCCCGGCCGAAACCCCTGTGGGCCACACCGACGCGATGGTGAAGATGCCGTTCCACATGGCGGCGTTCCCGGAGTACACCACCACGGGCTTCGGCTGGCCGGTGGCGCCGGACCACCTGGGCCCGCTGCTCCGGGAGTTGAAGGACAGGTACGGTACCGCGCTGCCGCCGCTGTACATCACGGAAAGCGGAGCCAGCTTCCCCGAGCCGGACCATGTGGACGGGCCCATCAACGATGCGGAGCGGATCAGCTACATCGCGTCCCACCTGGGGCATGCGCTGGACGCCACCGCGCCGGGCGGGATCGCCGAGGACGTGGAGCTGCGCGGCTACTACGTGTGGACCCTGATGGACAACTTCGAATGGGCGGCCGGGTACTCGCAGCGCTTCGGACTGGTCCACGTGGATTTCGACACCCAGGAGCGGACGCCCAAGGATTCGTATTACTGGTACCAGGCGGTCAGCCGCGCCCGCAAAGGCTGAGCCGGGGGGACCTACTGGTTCTTGTTGGCCCGGTTGATGCGCTTGGCCCGCTCAATCTCGTGGCGGAAGTGCTTCTTGGCCCAGACCACGCCGACGACGACGGCCGCCACCACCAGCAGGAAAATAAACCAGCCCATTGTGAGCTCCCTTCGTTGGAAGCAACGATATCAGCGCCCCGCCCACGGCATCCATGGGCTGGTGGCCGTAGCAGCGGCAGGGCCAGCCATCCGGGCGACGCGCGGAGTGCACAAAATAGTGCTGAGGGCACAAAAAAGAACGGCCCCGCTGCGAGTGCAGCGGGGCCGTTCTTCAATTCACATCAGTAAGAACTACTTGATGATCTTGGTGACACGTCCCGAACCAACGGTGCGGCCGCCTTCGCGGATAGCGAAGCCGAGGCCCTCTTCCATTGCGATCGGCTGGATGAGCGCAACGGTCATCTCAGTGTTGTCGCCGGGCATAACCATTTCCGTGCCTTCCGGCAGGGTGATAACGCCGGTTACGTCCGTGGTGCGGAAGTAGAACTGCGGGCGGTAGTTGGAGTAGAACGGGTTGTGACGTCCGCCTTCGTCCTTGGAGAGGATGTAGACGTTAGCCTCGAAGTCGGTGTGCGGGGTGATGGAACCCGGCTTGACGACAACCTGGCCACGCTCGACATCGTCGCGCTTCAGACCGCGGAGCAGGAGGCCACAGTTCTCGCCGGCCCATGCTTCGTCGAGCTGCTTGTGGAACATCTCGATACCGGTAACCGTGGTCTTCTGGACCGGGCGGATGCCGACGATCTCGACCTCGGAGTTGATGGCGAGGGTTCCACGCTCGGCGCGGCCCGTAACAACGGTGCCACGGCCGGTGATCGTGAAGACGTCTTCGATCGGCATCAGGAACGGCTTGTCACGGTCACGTACGGGGTCCGGAACGGACTCGTCGACGGCAGCCATGAGGTCCTCAACGGACTTGACCCAAACCGGGTCGCCTTCGAGTGCCTTCAGGCCGGAAACGCGGACAACAGGTGCCTCGTCGCCGTCGAAGCCCTGCGAGCTGAGCAGTTCGCGAACTTCCATTTCAACGAGGTCAAGGAGCTCCTCGTCTTCGACCATGTCAGCCTTGTTCAGGGCGACCAGCAGGTAGGGAACACCAACCTGGCGGGCGAGCAGAACGTGCTCGCGGGTCTGAGCCATCGGGCCGTCAGTGGCGGCAACCACGAGGATTGCACCGTCCATCTGAGCAGCGCCGGTGATCATGTTCTTGATGTAGTCAGCGTGACCCGGAGCGTCTACGTGTGCGTAGTGGCGCTTCTCGGTCTGGTACTCAACGTGGGAGATGTTGATGGTAATGCCGCGCTGACGCTCTTCGGGAGCAGAGTCAATCGACGCGAAGTCACGCTTCTCGTTGAGAGTCGGGTACTTGTCGTACAGCACCTTGGAAATGGCGGCCGTCAGCGTCGTCTTACCGTGGTCAACGTGACCAATGGTACCGATGTTAACGTGCGGCTTAGTCCGCTCGAACTTTGCCTTTGCCACAGGTTCCTCCTAGAACGTTTTCAAATGACTTACCCTTCGGCCGCGCTTGTCGCGACTGAAACTCCAGTAAGTCTACTTGGGGGGCTTTGGATTGATGAAATTGCAGATTCAGGAACTAATGCTAGTGCCTAAAGCCTGTTCGTGCAGGCGGCCGGTCCGGCTCCGCCAGACTACAGCCGTCCGGGCCGGCCACCTGCACCAGGGCAGTCCCCGTGAACGGGGAAGCACCTGCGATTGTCGCTGCGAGAGTCGGGGAGACTATTCGCCGCGGGTCTTCTGGATGATCTCGTCGGCAACTGCCTTCGGGACCTCGGCGTAGCTGTTGAACGTCATGGAGTACACAGCGCGGCCCTGGGTCTTCGAGCGCAGGTCACCGATGTAGCCGAACATGCCGGACAGCGGGACGTGCGCGCGGATGACCTTGACGCCCTGGGCATCTTCCATGGACTGCATCTGGCCACGGCGGGAGTTGAGGTCACCGATAACTTCACCCATGTATTCCTCAGGGGTGCGGACCTCGACATCCATCAGCGGTTCGAGCAGGACAGGGTTCGCCTTGCGTGCGGCTTCCTTGAAAGCCATACGGCCGGCGATCTTGAACGCCATTTCCGAGGAGTCAACATCGTGGTACGCGCCGTCAATCAGCGTGGCCTTGATGCCGACAACCGGGTAACCGGCCAGGACGCCGTCGTTCAGCGCATCCTGGATACCGGCGTCGACCGACGGAATGTATTCGCGCGGAACGCGGCCACCGGTGACCTTGTTCTCGAACTCGTACATCTCGCCTTCGGACGTGTCCAGCGGCTCGATCGCGATCTGGATCTTTGCGAACTGGCCCGAACCACCGGTCTGCTTCTTGTGCGTGTAGTCGTGACGCTCTACAGCACGCTTGATGGTTTCGCGGTACGCAACCTGGGGCTTGCCCACGTTGGCCTCAACCTTGAACTCGCGGCGCATGCGGTCCACCAGGATGTCCAGGTGGAGCTCGCCCATGCCGGCGATGATGGTCTGACCGGTGTCTTCGTTGAGGGAGACCTGGAAGGTCGGGTCCTCAGCGGAGAGCTTCTGGATGGCCGTGGAGAGCTTCTCCTGGTCACCCTTGGTGTTCGGCTCGATCGCGACAGAGATCACGGGCTCCGGGAAGCTCATGGACTCGAGAACGATCTGGTTGCTGGAATCGCACAGGGTGTCGCCCGTGGTGGTGTCCTTCAGGCCGATCGCTGCATAGATGTGGCCGGCGGTAGCGCCCTCAACGGGCATTTCCTTGTTGGCGTGCATCTGGAACAGCTTGCCGATGCGCTCCTTCTTGCCCTTGGTGGAGTTGACCACCTGGGCGCCTGCTTCAACGTGACCGGAGTACACGCGGATGAAGGTGAGCTGGCCGAAGAAGGGGTGCGCGGCGATCTTGAATGCCAGTGCGGAGAACGGCTCGTCAGCGGAAGGCTTACGGGTCAGTTCCTTCTCTTCGTCCCGGGGATCGTGACCGACCATCGGGGGAACGTCGAGCGGGTTCGGCAGGTAGTCGACCACGGCATCGAGCATCGGCTGGACGCCGCGGTTCTTGAAGGCAGAACCACAGAAGACCGGGTAGATCTCCGAGTTGATCGTCATCTTGCGGATGCCGGCCTTGAGCTCGTCGATGGAGATCTCTTCGCCCTCGAGGTACTTCTCCATGAGTTCCTCGGAAGACTCAGCAACGGTCTCCACGAGGTTGGCGCGGTACTCCTCGGCCTTCGCCTGCAGGTCAGCCGGGATCTCGCGGATCTCGTACTTGGCACCCATGGTGACGTCACCCTTGGCATCGCCGGGCCACACCAAGGCACGCATGTAGAGCAGGTCGACGACGCCGATGAAGTCGTTCTCGGCACCGATCGGCAACTGCATAACGAGCGGCTTGGCGCCCAGGCGGCTGATGATGGTGTCGACGGTGAAGTAGAAGTCAGCGCCGAGCTTGTCCATCTTGTTGACGAAGCAGATGCGCGGGACGTTGTACTTGTCAGCCTGGCGCCAGACAGTCTCGGACTGCGGCTCCACGCCTTCTTTACCGTCGAACACGGCAACAGCACCGTCGAGGACGCGCAGGGAGCGCTCAACCTCAACCGTGAAGTCCACGTGGCCGGGGGTGTCGATGATGTTGATCTGGTTGTTTTCCCAGAAGCAGGTCACGGCGGCAGACGTGATGGTGATGCCGCGTTCCTTTTCCTGTTCCATCCAGTCAGTCGTCGAAGCGCCGTCGTGCGTTTCGCCGATCTTGTGGTTCACACCCGTGTAGAACAGGATGCGCTCGGTAGTAGTGGTCTTGCCGGCATCAATGTGGGCCATGATGCCGATATTGCGGACCTTGCTAAGGTCGGTAAGCACGTCCTGTGCCACGGTGTCTCCCTTTCGGATGGACTGCACGTTCGCCGCCGGCTCGGTTGAGCCGGCGGCGTCCGGGAAGTATTACCAGCGGTAGTGTGCGAAGGCCTTGTTGGACTCGGCCATCTTGTGGGTGTCTTCGCGACGCTTCACAGCGGCACCGAGACCGTTCGAGGCATCCAGGATTTCGTTCTGGAGGCGCTCGGTCATGGTCTTTTCGCGGCGGGCCTTGGAGTAGCCAACCAACCACCGCAGGGCGAGAGCGGTGGAGCGGCCCGGCTTGACCTCAACCGGAACCTGGTAGGTGGCGCCACCGACACGGCGGGAGCGGACCTCGAGGGAAGGCTTGACGTTCTCCATGGCCTTCTTGAGGGCTGCCACGGGGTCGCCGCCGGACTTGGCGCGAGCACCTTCGAGGGCACCGTAGACGATGCGCTCTGCAGTGGACTTCTTGCCGTCAACGAGCACCTTGTTGATCAGCTGGGTGACCAGCGGGGAGCCGTAAACGGGATCTGAGACTAGCGGCCGCTTGGGGGCCGGACCCTTGCGAGGCATATTACTTCTTCTCCATCTTTGCGCCGTAGCGGCTGCGTGCCTGCTTACGGTTCTTCACACCCTGGGTATCAAGGGCGCCACGGACGATCTTGTAACGGACACCCGGGAGGTCCTTAACACGGCCGCCACGGACGAGCACAATGGAGTGCTCCTGCAGGTTGTGGCCTACACCGGGGATGTAAGCGGTGACTTCAATGCCGCCGTTGAGGCGCACACGGGCCACCTTACGCAGAGCCGAGTTCGGCTTCTTCGGGGTGGTGGTGTAGACGCGGGTGCAAACACCGCGGCGCATCGGGCTGCCGTTAAGCGCGGGAGCCTTGGTCTTCTTGACCTTAGGCGTGCGGCCCTTGCGGACCAGCTGGTTAATCGTAGGCACTCTCGTGTTCTCCGTTTTATCCGGAGCGGCCGTTGGCGGCCGCTCTCTTGTCGCTGCGCCCCGCCGCTCGAGCTTTGAAGTTCTCTCCAGAGCAGCTGAGGCGAAGCCTTAATAGTCGGACCGCACGCCGGGATCCACAGACTTTCATCCGGAACTGCCCCTAGGCATGCGAAAATGTGGCATACGTTGCACAAGAACCCTGCAAACCGGAAACGTCGTCCTGGTCAAGCCTTCCAGCCCTAGGGCTGTCCAACTCACCGGCGCACTCATCCACTGCCACAATAACAATTAGTCTCAAGTCTAACACGGACGGGTCCCAGCCCTTAATCGGCGCGGAAACCCGGGGACGCCCTCCCCCGTCGACTGTTCCCCACCGGCCCAAAGATGCCCTTTGATGGCCCAAAAGGGCGCAGTCGATGGGTTAAACGGGGACGGCCCCGCACCGTGCGGTGCGGGGCCGTCCTTGGAACAGCTCTCCGTTAGCGGAAGTCGCTGCCCAGGTCGTAGTCATCCAGCGGGATGGCGTGGAACTCAGGAGCTCCGTCGCCGCCCAGGGAATCGTAGGAGAAGTCGCTGAACGCGCTGGGGCCGGTGAACAGGTTGGCCTTCGCTTCTTCAGTCGGTTCCACCGTGACCTCGGTGTAGCGCGGGAGACCCGTGCCGGCCGGGATGAGCTTACCGATGATGACGTTTTCCTTGAGGCCGAGCAGCGGATCGCTCTTGCCTTCCATGGCCGCCTGCGTCAGGACGCGGGTGGTCTCCTGGAAGGAAGCTGCGGACAGCCAGGACTCGGTCGCCAGGGACGCCTTCGTGATACCCATGAGCTCGGGACGGCCGGAAGCCGGCGTCTTGCCCTCGGAGACTACACGGCGGTTGGCATCCTCGAAACGGCTGCGCTCGGCGAGCTCGCCGGGCAGCAGATCCGATTCACCGGACTCGATGACCGTGACGCGGCGCAGCATCTGGCGGACGATAACCTCGACGTGCTTGTCGTGGATACCGATGCCCTGGCTGCGGTACACGCCCTGGACTTCGTCCACCAGGAACTTCTGCGCGGCACGGGGGCCCATGATGCGCAGAACCTGCTTGGGGTCGACCGGACCGTTGATGAGCTTCTGGCCGACGCTGACGTGCTGGCCGTCTTCGATGAGAAGACGTGAACGGCGCAGCACCGGGTAGGCGATCTCTTCGGATCCGTCATCCGGGGTGATGACCAGGCGCATCTGGCGCTCGGACTCTTCGATGGTGATGCGGCCGGCTGCTTCAGCAATCGGCGCGACACCCTTCGGAGTACGGGCTTCGAAGAGCTCCTGGATACGGGGCAGACCCTGGGTGATGTCGTCGCCGCCGCCGGCGGAAACTGCACCACCGGTGTGGAACGTACGCATGGTCAGCTGGGTACCCGGCTCACCGATAGACTGTGCGGCGATGATGCCCACGGCCTCGCCGATGTCCACGGTCTTGCCGGTGGCCAGCGAACGGCCGTAGCACAGGGCGCAGGTGCCGACGCTGGACTCACAGGTGAGGACAGAGCGGACCTTGACTTCGGTGATGCCGGCTGCGAACAGTTCGGCAATGACGACGTCGCCGCAGTCGGTGCCGGCGGCCGCGAGGACCTTGCCCTTGGAGTCGGTGACATCCACGGCCAGGGTACGGGCGTACGCGCTGTTCTCGACGTTCTCGTCCAGGACCAGCTCGCCGTTGGCGTCAGCCACGGCGATCGGGGTGACGAGGCCGCGTTCGGTGCCGCAGTCCTCTTCACGGACGATGACGTCCTGCGAGACGTCCACCAGACGACGGGTCAGGTAACCCGAGTTGGCGGTACGCAGTGCGGTATCGGCCAGGCCCTTACGGGCACCGTGCGTGGCGATGAAGTATTCCAGCACCGACAGGCCCTCGCGGTAGGAGGACTTGATCGGACGCGGGATGATCTCGCCCTTCGGGTTGGCCACCAGGCCACGGATACCGGCGATCTGGCGGACCTGCATCCAGTTACCACGGGCACCGGAGGACACCATGCGGTTGATGGTGTTCATCGGCGACAGGCTGTCACGCATCGCCTGGGCGATTTCGTTGGTTGCCTTGTTCCAGATCTCGATCAGTTCCTGGCGACGCTCGTCGTCGTCGATCAGGCCCTTGTCGTACTGGCCCTGGATCTTCGCGGCCATGGTCTCGTAACCGGCGAGGAGCTCCGGCTTGGAGGCCGGGACCTCGATGTCGGAGATGGCGACCGTGACGCCCGAGCGGGTTGCCCAGTAGAAACCGGCATCCTTCAGGTTGTCCAGCGTCGCCGCCGTGACCACCTTCGGGTAGCGCTCGGCGAGGTCGTTGACGATCCGGGACAGCTCGCCCTTGTCGGCCACAGCCTCAACCCACGGGTAGTCCGCGGGCAGCGTCTGGTTGAAGATGACCTGTCCGAGGGAGGTCTCGACCAGTGCGGTCTGACCCGGCTCCCAGCCTTCCGGAGCTTCCCAGCCGGCGTAGGGCACAAAGCCCTCCAGCCGGATCTTGATCTGGGAGTTCAGGTGCAGCTCGTGCAGGTCGAACGCCATGATGGCTTCCGAGACGGAGGAGAAGATCCGGCCCTCGCCAGCTGAACCGACACGCTTGGTGGTCAGGTGGTAGAGGCCGATGATCATATCCTGCGAAGGCAGCGTCACCGGGCGGCCGTCAGACGGCTTCAGGATGTTGTTCGAGGACAGCATCAGGATGCGGGCCTCAGCCTGGGCTTCGGGGCTCAGCGGCAGGTGCACTGCCATCTGGTCGCCGTCGAAGTCAGCGTTGAACGCGCCACAAACCAGCGGGTGAAGCTGGATTGCCTTGCCTTCAACCAGCTGCGGCTCGAACGCCTGGATACCGAGACGGTGCAGGGTAGGTGCACGGTTCAGCAGCACGGGGTGCTCGGTGATGATCTCTTCGAGGACGTCCCAGACCTGCGGGCGGTACCGCTCCACCATGCGCTTGGCCGACTTGATGTTCTGCGCGTGGTTGAGGTCAACCAGGCGCTTCATCACGAACGGCTTGAAGAGCTCCAGAGCCATCTGCTTCGGCAGGCCACACTGGTGCAGCTTCAGCTGCGGGCCGACGACGATGACCGAACGGCCGGAGTAGTCGACGCGCTTGCCGAGGAGGTTCTGGCGGAAACGGCCCTGCTTGCCCTTGAGCATGTCGCTCAGGGACTTCAGCGGACGGTTGCCCGGTCCGGTGACCGGACGGCCGCGGCGGCCGTTGTCGAAGAGGCTGTCAACAGCTTCCTGAAGCATGCGCTTCTCGTTGTTGACGATGATCTCCGGGGCACCGAGATCAAGCAGGCGCTTGAGGCGGTTGTTGCGGTTGATCACACGGCGGTACAGGTCGTTGAGGTCGGAGGTCGCGAAGCGGCCACCGTCCAGCTGGACCATGGGGCGCAGTTCCGGCGGGATCACCGGGACGGCGTCGAGAACCATGCCGAGCGGGCTGTTGTTGGTGGTCAGGAACGCGTTGACCACCTTGAGCCGCTTCAGGGCGCGGGTCTTGCGCTGGCCCTTGCCGTTGGCAATGATGTCGCGGAGCATGTCCGACTCGGCCTGCATGTCGAAGCTCTCAAGGCGCTTCTTGATGGCTTCGGCACCCATGGAGCCTTCGAAGTACATGCCGTAGCGGTCGCGCAGTTCGCGGTACAGGCCCTCGTCACCTTCAAGGTCGGCGACCTTGAGGTTCTTGAAGCGGTCCCAGACCTGCTCGAGGCGCTCGATGTCGGCGTCCGCGCGCTTGCGGACGTTGGCCATCTGGCGGTCGGCGGAGTCGCGGGCCTTCTTCTTGTCCGCGGCCTTCGCGCCTTCGCCTTCGAGACGGGCGAGCTCGTTCTCAAGATCGCGGGCGATCGTGGCGATGTCCGAGTCGCGGTTGTCGATCAGCTGCTTCTTCTCGATGTCGTGCTCAACCTGGAGGTTGGGCAGTTCTTCGTGGC
The DNA here is from genome assembly GCF_001512305.1 of Arthrobacter sp. EPSL27. Classification (GTDB taxonomy): domain Bacteria; phylum Actinomycetota; class Actinomycetes; order Actinomycetales; family Micrococcaceae; genus Arthrobacter. The sequence continues at coordinate 121,747 of NZ_LNUT01000005.1, read as the reverse complement.
GGCTGTCGGCGTCGACGCTGGTGATCATGTAGGCGGCGAAGTAGATGACCTTTTCGAGGTCCTTCGGCGCCAGGTCAAGGAGGTAGCCCAGGCGGGACGGAACACCCTTGAAGTACCAGATGTGCGTGACCGGGGCGGCCAGCTCGATGTGGCCCATGCGCTCACGGCGGACCTTTGCGCGGGTGACCTCAACGCCACACCGCTCGCAGATGATGCCCTTGAAGCGCACGCGCTTGTACTTGCCGCAGTAGCATTCCCAGTCGCGGGACGGGCCGAAGATCTTCTCGCAGAAGAGGCCGTCCTTCTCGGGCTTGAGCGTGCGGTAGTTGATGGTTTCCGGCTTCTTAACCTCGCCGTAAGACCAGCCACGGATGTCTTCCGCGGTGGCGAGGCCGATCTGCATGAGGCCGAAGGAGGATTCGCTGGACATAGGGTCCCTGTTCTCTCTTGTTCTCTAAATTCTGAAGTCTTGGGTTACGGGAAGAGGGAGGTAGCGCCGGGGGAAAGCAGCGCGGCGGGGCCGCTTTGCTTTTCCCCCGGACGCTTACCTCTTAGACCTCTTCTACGGAACTGGGCTCTGCACGAGACAGATCGATGCCCAGTTCTTCCGCAGCCGTGAAGACTGCGTCATCAGAGTCACGCATTTCAATTGTGGTTCCGTCCGTGGAAAGAACTTCCACGTTCAGGCACAGCGACTGCATTTCCTTGATCAAGACCTTGAAGGACTCAGGAACGCCCGGCTCCGGGATGTTCTCGCCCTTGACGATGGCTTCGTAGACCTTCACACGACCGTGGATGTCATCGGACTTGATCGTGAGGAGCTCCTGGAGCGTGTAGGCGGCGCCGTAAGCTTCGAGCGCCCACACTTCCATTTCACCGAAGCGCTGGCCACCGAACTGTGCCTTACCACCCAGCGGCTGCTGCGTGATCATGGAGTACGGGCCGGTGGAGCGCGCGTGGATCTTGTCGTCCACCAGGTGGTGGAGCTTCAGGATGTACATGTAGCCGACCGAGATCGGATCCGGGAACGGCTCGCCGGAGCGGCCGTCGAACAGGCGGGTCTTGCCCGAGGAGTTGATCAGGCGGTCGCCGTCGCGGGTGACGTTGGTGGAGTCGAGGAGACCGGTGATCTCCTCTTCGCGCGCACCGTCGAAGACCGGCGTTGCAACAGTGGTCTGGCCACTCTCGCGCGGCAGGTTCGGCAGCTGCTTGACCCACTCGGGCTCGCCCTCGATCTTCCAGCCGGTCTTGGCAACCCAGCCAAGGTGCGTTTCCAGCACCTGGCCGACGTTCATACGGCCCGGAACACCCAGCGGGTTCAGGACGATGTCGACGGGGGTGCCATCGGCAAGGAAGGGCATGTCCTCGACCGGAAGGATCTTGGAGATAACGCCCTTGTTGCCGTGGCGGCCGGCGAGCTTGTCACCGTCGGTGATCTTGCGCTTGGCAGCGACGTAGACGCGGACCAGCTGGTTGACGCCCGGGGGCAGCTCGTCGTCGTTGTCGCGGTCGAAGACGCGGACGCCGATGACGGTGCCGGACTCGCCGTGCGGAACCTTCAGGGAGGTGTCGCGCACTTCGCGGGACTTCTCACCGAAGATGGCGCGCAGCAGGCGCTCTTCCGGGGTCAGCTCGGTCTCGCCCTTGGGAGTGACCTTTCCGACCAGGATGTCGCCGGCTTCAACCTCGGCACCGATGTGGATGATGCCGCGCTCGTCCAGGCCCGCCAGGACTTCCTCGGACACGTTGGGGATGTCACGGGTGATTTCCTCGGCACCAAGCTTGGTGTCGCGGGCATCGATCTCGTGCTCCTCGATGTGGATGGAGGAAAGAACGTCCTCAGCGACGATGCGCTGCGACAGGATGATGGCGTCCTCGAAGTTGTGGCCTTCCCAGGACATGAATGCCACGAGGAGGTTCTTGCCGAGGGCCAGTTCGCCCTGGTCCGTTGCCGGGCCGTCGGCGATGATGCCGCCGACTTCCAGGCGCTGGCCTTCGCTCACCAGAACGCGGTGGTTGTAGCAGTTGCCCTGGTTGGAACGGGCGAACTTGTTGATGCGGTAGTTGGTTTCCGTACCGTCGTCGTTGAGCATGATGACCAGCTCAGCGGAGACCTCGGTGACCACACCGGCCTTCTTCGCGATGACAACGTCACCGGCGTCGACGGCTGCGGCGCGTTCCATGCCGGTGCCGACGAACGGCGCCTCGGAACGGACCAGCGGCACGGCCTGGCGCTGCATGTTGGCACCCATGAGTGCGCGGTTTGCATCGTCATGCTCGAGGAACGGGATCAGGGCGGTAGCCACGGACACCATCTGGCGCGGGGAAACGTCCATGAACTCGACGTCGGCGGCGGGAACCAGTACAGGCTCGCCTCCACCACCGCGGGCACGGACCAGAACGGTCTCTTCAGCGAACTTCTTGTTCTCATCGAGCGGGGCGTTGGCCTGTGCAATCAGGACCTCGGCCTCGTCGTCGGCCGTGAGGTACTGGACGTCGTCGGAAACGACGCCGTCCTTCACCAGGCGGTACGGGGTCTCGATGAAGCCGAACGGGTTGATGCGTCCGTAGGAAGCCAGCGAACCGATCAGACCAATGTTCGGGCCTTCAGGGGTTTCGATGGGGCACATACGTCCGTAGTGCGACGGGTGGACGTCACGGACTTCCATGCCGGCACGGTCACGGGACAGACCACCCGGGCCAAGGGCCGACAGGCGGCGCTTGTGGGTGAGGCCCGAGAGCGGGTTGTTCTGGTCCATGAACTGGGACAGCTGGGAGGTTCCGAAGAATTCCTTGATAGCTGCCACGACGGGACGGATGTTGATCAGGGTCTGGGGCGTGATGGCCTCGACGTCCTGCGTGGTCATCCGCTCGCGGACAACGCGCTCCATACGGGACAGGCCGGTGCGGACCTGGTTCTCGATGAGCTCGCCGACGGCGCGGATGCGACGGTTGCCGAAGTGGTCGATGTCATCGATCTCAACGCGCAGTTCGTGGTCCTGGCCGTCACGCTTGCCCATGAGGGTCTTCTCACCGGCGTGCAGGGCAACCAGGAACTTGATCATGGCGACGATGTCTTCAACGTGCAGGACGGAAGCTTCCTTGTCGCCAAGGGAGCGGTCGATGCCAAGCTTGCGGTTGATCTTGTAGCGGCCAACCTTGGCCAGATCGTAGCGCTTGGAGTTGAAGTACAGGTTGTCCAGCAGGGACTGGGCAGCCTCGACCGTGGGCGGCTCGCCCGGTCGCAGCTTCCGGTAGATGTCCAGCAAGGCATCCTCGCGGGTTTCGGTGGCGTCCTTCTCCAGCGTTGCGCGCATGGAGTCGTACTGGCCGAATTCTTCGAGGATCTGGCCTTCGGTCCAGCCGAGGGCCTTCAGCAGCACCGTGACGGACTGCTTGCGCTTGCGGTCGAGGCGGACGCCGACCTGGTCGCGCTTGTCGATTTCGAGTTCGAACCAGGCGCCGCGGGACGGGATGATCTTCGCGGTGAAGATGTCCTTGTCGCTGGTCTTGTCGGCGGTGCGCTCAAAGTAGGCGCCCGGGGAGCGGACCAGCTGCGAGACAACAACACGCTCGGTGCCGTTGACGACGAAGGTGCCCTTCTCGGTCATCAGCGGGAAGTCACCCATGAACACGGTCTGCTGCTTGATTTCGCCCGTGTTGTTGTTCATGAATTCGGCCTTGACGTACAGCGGTGCCGAGTACGTAGCGTCCCGGTCCTTGCACTCGGCCATGGTGTACTTCGGGTCAGCGAACTCCGGCTCGGAGAAGCTCAGGGACATGGTGCCCTGGAAGTCTTCGATCGGGGAGATCTCTTCGAAGATGTCGGACAGACCCGACGAGGTGGCGACGCTGAGGTCGCCTTCTTCGACGGCCTTGGCTACGCGTGCCTGCCAGCGTTCGTTGCCGACCAGCCAGTCAAAGCTGTCGGTCTGCAGGGCAAGCAGATTCGGAACGTCCAGCGGTTCGTGAATCTTTGCGAATGAGAGCCGGCGGGTTGCACCGTCGGTGCTGTCGGCATTGATAGCGGTAGCGTTGTTTACATTAGAGGTGCTCGAGGCGACCAAGAGGGATCCTTCCACAGACCTTCAGGCGTTTTCAGATCTCCCCCGTTATGTACCCTGCGGAGTGACTCCGCAGTGCTACCAGTCCGGTTCCGCTATATGACCCGGGACCCGCGCTGGCCATTCTGGTGCACGTTGTAGACGGCACATTGATGGCGCAGCAGCCAGGCTAAGCCCACCGCTATATGAAGGCTGAAGGTAAACAGGGAAGACGCAAATATCTACGATACGGCAAAGCAACCTACTTGTCTACCCCACTTCGGGCGGGATTGCAAGCACCCGACCCGCCCGGCTTGGGTCACTGGTGTACACAGCTGGGGTATACCGCGCGTGGGTCCTGCCCCTGCTGCGACTGCCCCTCCCCCAGCCAGCCTCAAATGGCTCCGTGACGGGGGTCACGATAACCTTGCTGTATATCGTCCAAGATCGGAAGAGACAAACCATGACCAACTCTGCGGACAACAATGATGTTGTCATCCTCGCCGCCGCCCGCACCCCCCAGGGCCGGCTCAACGGCCAGCTCGCCAGCTTCACCGCCGTGGAGCTTGGCGCCCACGCCATCCGGGCAGCCCTGGCCGCCAGCGGCGTAAAGGCCGATCAGGTGGACTCGGTCGTTATGGGCCAGGTCCTGCAGGCCGGGGCCGGCCAGAACCCCGCCCGCCAGAGCGCGATCGGCGCCGGCATCGGCTGGAACGTTCCCACGGTGACCATCAACAAGGTCTGCCTCTCCGGCCTGACCGCGGTGATCGACGCCGCCCGCATGATCCGCAGCGGCGACGCGACTGTCGTCGTCGCCGGCGGCCAGGAGTCCATGACCCGCGCCCCGCACCTCCTGCCCGGTTCCCGGCAGGGCTGGACGTACGGTTCGGTCCAGGCGCTCGACGCCGCCGCCCACGACGGGCTGACCGACGCCTTCGACGGGCAGTCCATGGGCCTGTCCACCGAGACCAAGAACCTCACCCTGGGCATCGACCGCACCTCCCAGGACGAGGTGGCGGCAGCCTCACACCAGCGGGCCGCGCGGGCCGCCAAGGACGGTGTGTTCGACGGCGAAATCGCCCCCCTCAGCGTCAAGCAGCGCAAGGGCGATCCCATCGTCCTGACCGCAGACGAGGGCATCCGGCCCGACACCACCACCAGCTCGCTCGCGGGCCTGCGGGCGGCGTTCGTCACGGACGGCACCATCACGGCCGGGAACTCCTCTCCCCTGTCCGACGGCGCCTCCGCCCTGGTGCTCTCCTCGCGGAAGTTCGCCGAGGACAACGGCCTCGAGTACCTCGCCGTCGTCGGCAAGCCGGGGCAGGTGGCGGGCCCGGACAACTCGCTGCACTCCCAGCCGTCCAACGCGATCAAGAGCGCCCTGGACAAGGCCGGCTGGTCCGCCGCCGACCTGGACTTCATTGAGATCAACGAGGCCTTCGGGTCCGTGGCGGTGCAGTCACTCAAGGACCTCGGCTACCCGCTGGAGCAGTGCAACATCCACGGCGGAGCGATCGCCCTGGGCCACCCGATCGGCGCGTCCGGTGCCCGGCTGGCCCTGCATGCGGCGCATGAGCTGAAGCGGCGCGGCAGCGGCAAAGCCGCGGTCTCCCTGTGCGGCGGCGGCGGCCAGGGCGAAGCGCTCCTGCTCTTCCGCGACTGAGCGCCGGGACGGAACCCGCAATGACTAAGAGCGCCGGCGCCACCGCCGGGGCCGCAGGCGGCGCCGGCCGGGACCGATTCCTGGCCGACGCCGCCGCGCGGGGCCTCAGCGTCCACCTCGTGGAGCGGCTGGCCGCGAACAGCCTCGAGGAAGCCGCCCAGATCCTCGGGATCCAGCCCGGGGACATCGTGAAGTCGCTCGTCGTCAAGCACAAGGACGGCAGCTTCCTCTTCGCCCTGATCCCGGGTGACCGGCAGATCTCCTGGCCCAAGCTCCGCGCCCTGGTGGGCGTCAACAAGCTCTCCCTTCCCACCGCGGAGGTGGCCCTGGACGCCACGGGCTACGAGCGCGGCACCATTACCCCGCTGGGAAGCACCGTGGCGTGGCCCGTGTACGCGGACCGGACCATTACCGGCCGCCGGATCTCGATGGGCGCCGGAGCCCACGGCTACAGCGCCTTCGTCGACGCCGATGCCCTGACCGCCGCCCTCGGCGCCGTCGTCGCGGATATCTCCGAACCCAACTAATCCAAACCCAACTGAGGCCGCAGCCCTGATGTGGCCCGCCCGGGTTAACTCCCCCGGGTTAACAGATGCGTTGCCTCCAAATGCAGGAAACCCCGCCCACCGGAGTGGACGGGGTTTCCTGAGTGAAAGGCGGAGTGCCTTCCGGAACTGCGAGCGTTACTTGAGGGTAACGGTGGCGCCGGCAGCCTCGAGCTGCTCCTTGGCCTTCTCGGCAGCTTCCTTGGTGGCGCCTTCGAGGACGGCCTTCGGTGCGCTGTCAACCAGGTCCTTGGCTTCCTTGAGGCCCAGGGAGGTGATGGCGCGAACTTCCTTGATCACTGCGATCTTCTTGTCGCCAGCGGCTTCGAGGACGACGTCGAAGTCGGTCTTCTCTTCGGCCTCTTCAGCAGCTCCGCCACCGGCGGGGCCGGCAACGGCAACAGCAGCTGCGGTAACTTCGAAGGTCTCTTCGAAGAGCTTGACGAACTCGGAGAGCTCGATGATGGTCAGTTCCTTGAAAGCTTCAATGAGCTCTTCGTTGCTGAGCTTCGCCATGGTGTGGCGTCCTTCCTATAGGTGGTGCTTGGCGGCCGCAGCCGTTGCCTTCGCACCGGAGTCTGGTGTGAAAGAGAAGTTAGTTCTCTTCGGTGGCTGCGGCTTCGGCCGGAGCTTCGGTCTCTGCTGCTTCTGCGGCCGGAGCTTCTTCAGCGGCGGGCGCTTCGGCAGCTGCCGGTGCACCGTTCTCTTCTTCAAGCTTGAGGCGCAGGGCGTCGATGATGCGTGCAGCAGCGGCAGCAGGAGCCTTGAGGACACCTGCAACCTTGGCGAGCTGCAGCTCGCGGGACTCGAGTGCTGCGAGGGCAGCAACTTCGCTGGCGTTCAGTGCCTTGCCTTCGAAGTAACCGGTCTTGATGACCAGCTGCTTGTTAGCCTTGGCAAAATCCGTCAGGCTCTTGGCAGCTGCAACAGCGTCACCCTTGATGAACGCGATTGCAGTGGGGCCGGCAAGCTGGCCGTCGAATGCTTCGACACCGGCTTCCTTGGCTGCAATGGCGGTCAGGGTGTTCTTGACGACCGCGAACTTGGTGTCCTGGCCGAGAGAAACACGCAGCTGCTTGAGCTGTGCAACGGTGAGCCCACGGTATTCGGTCAGGACAGCGGCGTTCGATTCCTTGAAATCGTTAGTGATCTCAGCTACTGCTGAAACCTTGGTAGGCGTTGCCATAACCCTCCTTCCGGGGATAGTGCCGGTGTTCCGGGTCCCCTCAGGATCGCTAAAACTAAAAACGCCCCGCGCAGATGCACGGGGCTTTTCTCAACACGGTAGTCCGTGGAGCGTTGCTTCGTTCACCTGCGCCGGCCGCCCTGCGTTGAGGGGCCTTCGTCCGGAAACCTACTTGGATCCCCCGCACACAACTGCAGAAGTGAGCAATGCCCAGGAGAGTGGATTTCCAACAACCGACGGTCTTTGGTTCCCCCAGCTTACGCGAGACCCGGGGCGTGCTCCAAATCGGCCGGCTGGCGCCCCGTTCAGCTGACGCTCGGCCCGAAGTCCGGCAGCTCTTTCTGCCAGATCCCCGTCACGCCCGCGGTGGTGAATCCCAGCTGCTGGTTGACCTTGAGCAGGTACCGGTTTTCCGGGGTGTTCCAGGTGTAGAGGACCCGGGCGTCGGGGAACTGCTCGGACAACCGCTCCATGTTGGCCACTTTGATCAGCAGTCCCAGCTTGTTGCCGCGGTGCTCCCGGAGGACCACCGTGTCGTCCTGGAAGACGACGTCGGGCCGCAGCGCCAGGACGCTGATGGTGGTCAGGCCCACCAGTCCGCCGCTGCCAATGTGTTCGACGGCGGTGACCACCGTTCGCCGCCCCTGTGCGATGGCGACGTCCTCCGCCTCACGGAGGATGCCGCCGTCGAACACCATCACCGTGTCGTCGACACCCGGCACACCGTCCTCGCCCGCGCTGTTTTCCAGGGCGGCGACGGCCTCCAGCCACTGGTCCGGGCAGCGGTCCGTCCAGTGGTGGAGGCGGTACCTGCCGGCGTTGGCTTCTTCCGCCTCGGTCTGCAGTTCCTCGACCAGCTCGCTGTCGAGCGGCAGCTGGCAGGCACTGAACTGTTCAATGTGCTGCAGGGCGTAGCCGCTGTGGCGGGCGAACTCCACTTCCCGGCTGTTCATCGGCACAAAACCGAGGCCAGTGCCGGGCACCAGCTGGCCGGCCTCGGAGTCACCGAGCGACGCGCTGGGATGATTGGTGTCGATCAGGATGGTGTGGCGGCCCTCGTCACGGGCAAAGTGCTCCGCTGCCCTGAGCAACTGCCGGCCGACGCCCCGGCCCTGGTACTCCGGCAGGACGTCGAGGGCGAACTCGGCCAGGTCGAGGTTGTCCGCGAGGGGCAGCGCAATGTCCACCGTCCCGACAATCACACCGTCGATCTTGGCGACGAGGATGACCTGCCGCTCGTACGGATCGGCCATCTCCAGCAGTTTCTCCTGCGGGGCGTAGGCAAGATCGTCACTCCCCCACGTCTGCATGCGCACCCTGCGCCCCACCTCGACGGCGGCGACGAAGTCGGCAGCGTCCTTCCCGTCGAGGGAATCGGGAATCCACAGCTGTTCAATCCGTACGTCGTTTGCCATAGAGGGCATCACCCCAGCCGTTCTGCCGTCCACCACGGAGCCGGAAACCCGGCAGTGGCCGGGCTTTCATCCGCCAGCATATGCCGGTTTGGGCCGCCGTTCCATGGGTTACGGCGTGACCACGCGCTGCCATTCACCGTCCCACCCCGCAGGCCGGAAACCCAGGGCGACGTTGATGGCGAGCATGTGGTCGTTTTCCGCGGCGTTGAAGGTGAGAACACGTTCAACGGCCGGGTACTCCGCGAGCAGGCGGCGGAGGTTGGCGATCTTGACCAGCATGCCCAGCCGGTGCCCGCGGTGGGCGGCAGCCACAAGGGTGTCGTCCTGATCGGCCAGCCACGGTTTGCCGGGCGCCAGTTCCAGCACGGTATAGGCCGCCAGCTCGCCGCTTGCCCGGTGCCGTGCCGCTGTCACGAGCGAGACATTCCCGGCCCGCTGCCAGGTGTCCTCAACGTGCCGGACGCGTGCCACATCCCAGGTCTCTTCTTCGTAGCTGAGTGCGCCTGTGGGCGCATCCGTGCTCATGCGGGACATCAGGACGGCCAGCTGCTCCACGTGCTCGTCCGGGCAGCGGTCGGTCCAGGAGACCAGCTCATAGTCCTGCGACTTGGCCAGGGCCTCCTGCTCCAGGGCATCCAGCCAGGCCGGATCCGCCGGCAAGGTGAGGGAACTGAACCGCTCCACCTGTTCCAGCCGGTAGCCGGCCGCGGCGGCGAACCGGACCGCCCGGGCGGTCGCCGGCAGAGCGCCCGTTCCGGTGGCCGGTTTCAGGACGTCCGGGCCGTCGGCGTCGAAGTCGGCGGGGTGCTCGGTGAACGTCATCAGGGTGGTACGGCCGGCGGCTGCGGCCAGCGCTTCAGCATGGGACAGCAGCGCCCGGCCGATCCCGCGGCCCGTGTGGGCGTTCAAAACGTCCACGTGGAGTGTGGCGCTACCGAGGTTTTCCTGCTGCTCGAAGCGGATCACGGACCGGGCCACCATGCGGCCATCGATCCGGACGAAGAAAAACTGCATCCGGCTGTAGGCGTCGTCCTTCCAGTACTGGATCCGCCCCTCCGGCGGCGTGGCACGGTCCAGGTTCCCCCAGGTTTCCATCACCAGGGCATCGCTCAGCGCGCTGAACTCCAGGAAGTCGGCGGCGTCGTTTGATTCCAGGCTGGCGGGCAGGCGCAAGGGTTCTATGCGGTACGTCACAGCAGTCACCGGCACAGCCTAGCCGGGCCCCGGGACGCAGAAAAGGCCGCCCCGCGGAAGCGGAACGGCCTTCTCTGTGGCTAGCTCGAGGCTTAGGCCTCGGTCAGGACCTTGGTGACGTTGGGGTCAACCGAGATGCCCGGGCCAAACGTGGTGGCAACGGTGGCCTTCTGGATGTAGCGGCCCTTGGAAGCGGACGGCTTGAGGCGAAGGACCTCTTCCAGTGCGGCTGCGTAGTTCTCGGCCAGCTTGACGGCGTCGAAGGACACCTTGCCGATGATGAAGTGCAGGTTCGAGTGCTTGTCGACGCGGAAGTCGATCTTGCCACCCTTGATGTCGTTGACGGCCTTGGCCACGTCAGCGGTCACGGTGCCGGTCTTCGGGTTCGGCATCAGGTTACGCGGACCCAGGACCTTACCGAGGCGGCCAACCTTGCCCATGAGGTCAGGGGTGGCAACGGCGGCGTCGAAGTCAGTCCAGCCGCCAGCGATCTTTTCGATCATGTCGTCGGAACCAACGAAGTCGGCGCCGGCTGCGATTGCTGCCTCAGCCTTGTCGCCCGTTGCGAAAACGAGGACGCGGGCGACCTTACCGGTGCCGTGCGGCAGGTTTACGGTGCCGCGGACCATCTGGTCAGCCTTGCGCGGGTCAACGCCCAGGCGGAATGCGACCTCAACGGTGGCGTCGAACTTGGACGGGTTGGTGTCCTTGGCCAGCGTCACTGCCTCGAACGGCGCGTAGAACTTCTCCGCGTCGATCTTGGCGGCGGCTGCCTCATATGCTTTGCTGCGCTTTGCCATGCTGCTTATTCTCCTTGTGCAGTTGTGGTCTGCGGACCGCGCTGGGCCCTGCCACAAGTCGGGTTTCCGGAAGTGCTTCCGGAGTCTCGACATTTCTATGTTTAGGTGGTGCCGGTCGCCCGGCGGTGCTGTCCGGCGTCGCGGTCGGTTTCCCGAATCCTGGCGCCGTATCAGCGGTGAAGGCTATTTAGCCTTCTACGGTGATACCCATCGAGCGGGCGGTGCCGGCGATGATCTTCGCGGCGCCTTCCAGGCTGGTGGCGTTGAGGTCTTCCATCTTGGTGGAGGCGATCTCGTTGACCTGGGCCTGGGTCAGCTTGGCAACCTTGACGGTGTGCGGGGTAGCCGAACCCTTGGCGACGCCTGCAGCCTTCTTGATGAGCTCTGCAGCCGGCGGGGTCTTGGTGATGAACGTGAACGAGCGGTCCTCGTAGACGGTGATTTCAACCGGAATAACGTTGCCGCGCTGGGCTTCCGTCGCAGCGTTGTACGCCTTGCAGAATTCCATGATGTTGACGCCGTGCTGGCCAAGCGCAGGACCGATCGGCGGGGCCGGGTTAGCGGCACCTGCCTGGATCTGCAGCTTGATGAGGCCGGTGACCTTCTTCTTGGGAGCCAATGTAGGGTCCTTCTCTCAATAATGTCCTGGGACACAGGAGCGTGCCTCAGGTTGGTGGCCGCCATGGCGAGGCGGCCGGCCGTCCCTGGCCGCTAAAGCGGGCGGCCGGGACGAATTCTGTGGGATCTGCTAGATCTTGCTGACCTGGTTGAACGCCAGCGTGACCGGGGTCTCGCGTTCGAAGATGGAGACCAGCACCACGAGGGTCTGGGAGTCCACCTTGATTTCGGAGATCGTGGCCGGGAGGGTCTCGAAGGGGCCCTCCTTGACGATGACGGACTCGCCGACCTCGAAGTCGACGTCGATCTGCGCGGCAGCGTGCTTGACGGGCTTGCCCTTCTCGGCCTGCTCTTCCTCGAAGACCGGGGCGAGCATGGAGAAGACCTCGTCCAGGCGCAGCGGGACCGGGTTGTGGGCGTTGCCCACGAAGCCGGTGACGCCGGGGGTGTGCCGGACGGCGCCCCAGGACGCGTCGGTCAGGTCCATGCGGACCAGGACGTAGCCGGGGATGCGGACGCGGTTGATGACCTTGCGCTGAGCGTTCTTGATCTCAACGACTTCCTCCATGGGGACCTGGATTTCGAAGATGTAATCTTCCATGTCCAGGGTCTGGATGCGGGTCTCAAGGTTGGCCTTGACGCGGTTTTCGTAGCCGGCGTAGGAGTGGATGACGTACCAGTCACCCTCCTGGCGGCGCAGTTTGGCCTTGAACTCTTCAGCGGGATCGACAGCTGCGGCGGCGGCGGCAGCGGCCAGCGCGTCGCCGGACTCCTCAGAGCCTTCGGCGTCGTCAGCCGCATCGGCGTCCTCGGCGCCGGCCTCGACAGGCTCGGCAACCGCGTCATCAGATTCGTCAGCTACGTCGGATTCGGGCGCAGCAGCAACAGCCTCGGACTCTTCCCCGGCTTCCACCGCGGCGTCCTGGCTCTTATCCAGCTCAGTCTCAGTTACCTCGAGCTCCTGCTCAGACACTTGGTCTCCTGCTTCCTCATTGCCTAACATGCCTATTTAAATGACTCAATTCCGCACACCCCGCGGAACCTCCGGATGTCCGGTGGTTGTTCCACGCAGTCTGCGGAGCGGTCGCCTTAGTTGTCCGCGGGGCCTGTGCCGCCGAAGACCCATGCGGCTCCGGTCCCGAAGGCCAGATCCAGCAGGGTGACGATGAGCATCATGATGACCACGAACACCAGCACCACGAGCGTGTAGTTGATCAGTTCCTTGCGGGTCGGTGCAACGACCTTCTTCAGTTCGCCGATGACCTGGCGGATGAAGAGCGCGATTCGAGCGAAGAAGCCTGCCTTGGGGGCATTCTTGGCGGGGCGGCCACTGGAGCTGCTTGCAGCCGTTTCGGTCACCTGATCCTCACTCATCCTCGCAATGTCGGATACCCGGCTCTGAACTGAACCATGGTTGCTGCGCTTGTTCCGGAGATACCGGAACAGCTTGCGCAGGGCAGACAGGACTCGAACCTGCAACCTGCGGTTTTGGAGACCGCTGCGCTACCAATTGCGCCACTACCCTATGGAATCGAAACCCGGTTCCGGCCAGTTTCCCCAGACGTTCCTGAGGCGCAGACCATCAATCGTGTTTTCAACACCGGAGAACCAGTCTACGCAACAACTGCGCCTACGTCGAACTGGCCCCACCGGACCCGCTTTGCTCCCGAAAAAAACCCGACAGCGGCACCGGAGAATCAGGCGGGAAAGCAACTGACACGTACACAGTCACATTTCCTCGCCGTCACCCCGGACGGTCCGGTGAACAGCATAGAGTAGGTTCCGTCGAATCCCACAACCAGCCACCGCGCTGCAAGCGAAGAATGGACCGCCGATGCCTGCCGCCCGCATTTCACAGCGTATTTCCGCCATAGCCGAATCCGCCACGTTGGCTGTTGATGCCAAGGCGAAGGCGTTGAAGGCGGCCGGCCGCCCCGTCATCGGCTTCGGCGCCGGAGAACCGGACTTCCCGACCCCCGACTACATCGTGCAGGCCGCCATTGAGGCCGCCGGCCAGCCCAAGTACCACCGCTACTCCCCCGCCGGCGGGCTGCCGGAACTCAAGCAGGCCATCGCGGACAAGACCTTCCGGGATTCCGGCTACAAGGCCGACGCCGCCCAGGTGCTGGTCACCAACGGCGGCAAGCAGGCCGTGTACAACACCTTCGCCACACTGCTGGATCCGGGCGACGAGGTCATTGTCCCGACGCCGTTCTGGACCACCTACCCGGAGGCCATCCGGCTCGCGGGAGGCGTTCCCGTGGAGGTCTTCGCCGGCCCGGAACAGGAGTACCTGGTCACGGTGGAGCAGCTTGAGGCCGCCCTGACGGACCGCACCAAGATCCTGCTCTTCGTTTCCCCGTCCAACCCCACCGGCGCCGTGTACTCGCCGGAGCAGGTCCGGGAGATCGGCCAGTGGGCCGCTTCCAAGGGACTGTGGGTGGTCACGGACGAAATCTACGAGCACCTCACCTACGACGGCGTTCCCTTCACCTCGATCGCCACGGCCGTCCCGGAACTGGGCGACAAGGTGGTCATCCTCAACGGTGTCGCCAAGACCTACGCCATGACCGGCTGGCGCGTGGGCTGGATGATCGGCCCGGCCGATGTCATCAAGGCCGCCACCAACCTGCAGTCGCACGCGACGTCCAACGTCTCGAACATCCCGCAGGTGGCCGCCCTCGCCGCCGTGTCCGGGCCGCTGACCGCCGTCGACGAGATGAAACTCGCCTTCGACCGCCGCCGCAAGGCCATCGTGGCCGGGCTCAACGCCATTGACGGTGTTGACTGCCCGACGCCGAAGGGCGCCTTCTATGTCTACGCCGACGTCCGCGCCCTGCTGGGCAAGGAGTTCCCGTCCGCGAACGGTCCGGTCCGGCCGTCGACGTCGGCCGAGCTGGCCGCGCTGATCCTGGACGAGGTCGAAGTGGCCGTGGTTCCGGGCGAGGCGTTCGGCCCCTCCGGCTACCTCCGCCTCTCCTACGCCCTGGGCGACGAGGACCTGGCCACCGGCGTCGCGCGCCTCCAGGACTTCCTCGGCAAGGCGAAATAGGACGCTCCCGCAGATCCTGCACGAAATCGACGAACGCTCCCGCACTCGCTGCGGGAGCGTTCGTCGTTAAAGCGCCAGACGTGCGGGAGCGTTGGTGTTTGCTAGAGGAGCCGGCGTTCGGCGGCCCAGCGGGTGAGTTCGTGTCTGCTGGAGAGCTGCAGCTTGCGCAGCACCGCCGAGACGTGGGTTTCCACGGTTTTGATCGAGATGAACAACTCCTTGGCGACTTCCTTGTAGCTGTAGCCGCGGGCGATCAGCCGCATCACCTCAAGCTCGCGGGCTGACAGCCGGTCCAGCTCGTCGTCGGCAATGTCCGCCGGGGCTGTCCCGAACGCGTCCAGCACAAAACCGGCCAGCCGGGGCGAGAACACGGCGTCACCGCCCGCCACGCGGCGCACCGCGTCGGAGATTTCGGCCCCGGAAATGGTTTTGGTGACGTAGCCGCGGGCACCCGCCCGAATCACGGAGACCACGTCCTCGGCCGCGTCCGAGACGCTCAGGGCCAGGAACCGGGTGCTGCCCAGCAACGGCACGGACCCGGCCAGCACCTCCCTGCCGCCGCCGCCGAGCCCGCCCGGCAGGTGCACGTCGAGGAGCACGACGTCGGGGCGCACGGCGGCGATCACGACGACGGCCTCTTCCACCGTGCCCGCCTCCCCGGCCACCACGATGTCCGGGTCCAGGTCTGCCTTCAGGCCGGACCGGAAGATGGCGTGGTCATCTACGATCACCACCCTGATCCCGCGGGCCGGGCTTGCCTCTTCGATGGTGCTCACAGTCGCGCCTCTCCGTTGCTGTTGGTGGCTGCGGCGCCGGAGGCTGTTCCCGCGGCCTGGGGAAGCCGGAGCCGCACCTCGGTGCCGTCCTGGCTGCTGGTGATGATGGCGGTGCCGCCATGGCGATTCATCCGGCCCACAATCGATTCGCGGACGCCCAGCCGGTCGGCCGGAACGGCGTCCGGATCGAAGCCCGGGCCGCGGTCCTTCACGAACACCTCCGCCGCGCCGTCCGTGACTTCGAGGTACACCGACACAGCGCCACCGCCGTGCCGGGCCGCGTTCAGCATGGCCTCGCGGGCGGCCTGGACCAGGGCCTCGTGCCGTTCGGTCATGGCGCAGTCGCCCACGGTGACCACCTCGACGGCGTGGCCGAGGGAGTCTTCCACTTCGGCGGCTGCGGCGTTGATGCCCTCGGAGAGCTGCCCGGCTTCCTTGCCGGGATCCCGGTACAGCCATCCCCGCAGCTCGCGCTCCTGGGCGCGGGCCAGGCGGACGACGTCGGTCTCGTTGCCGGCGCGCCGCTGGATCAGGGCGAGTGTCTGCAGGACGGAGTCGTGGAGGTGGGCAGCGATCTCGGCACGCTCAGTGGCACGGACCCGGCCGGCGCGCTCCGCTTCCAGGTCGCGCCAGAATTTCAGCCCCCAGGGCAGGAGGACCAGGGCCACGCCGCCGAGCACGGCCACCGAGGACAGTAGGGCAAGCCAGGTCTGTTCCCAGGAGCCGGAGCCGGAGACCATCACCAGGACCCCGGCCACCACCAGGGCCAGCCCGGCCGCGAGGCGCGCCCAGCCGCCGGCCTGGTCTGCCTTGGTCTTGTCCACCAGGCCGGCACGGCGGGTCTCATCCAGCTGCATCCAGGCGATGGCCGCACCGCCCAGGATGGCCGCCACCGGGATGAGCGTCCCGAGAGGGACGTCAACGCCCAGCACACGGGCGATCAGGATCGCGGCGGCCAGCAGCAGGCCCGCCCCAAGCAGGATCTCCTTGCCGTAGCGCAGGGACGTGACCCTGCTGCGCCAGGAATCGGCGGGCACCTGTCCCTCAGACGCGGGGGCTGTTCCCGCGGCTGCGGTGCCCGCGGCCGACCCCGGAACCGGGGGCGCGGACGGGGCGAAGGCTGCAGCATACGGCTGGGCGGGGTACGGCTGAGCGGGGTAGGGCTGAGTGGGGTACTGCTGGGATGCGGGGGCGGTGAACGGTGCGCTCACTGCGGGGGCAATGGGCGACGCCGGCTGGCGGGCATTGCGCTTGGCGCTCTCGTCGGCGGTGGGAACCATGATCCAGAGCCAGGCGTAGAACGCGACGCCGGCACCGCCGGCGAGCGCGGCCACGACCATGCCGATCCGGACCATCTTCACCGGCCAGCCCAGGTGCCGGGCCAGGCCGGCGCAGACGCCGGCAATCACCCTGTCGCCGCCGCGGACCAGCGGCGGACGGTAAGCGGCGGTTGTCATGAGTCAATCCAAGCACGGATCAGGGGTTCCCGGACCCGTTTCCGGCGCTGACCGGGGACGACTCAGGGACAGCTCAGGGTATCCCCCAGTAGAGCGGATCCGCGGCTGACGGGAGGATCGAAGTATGAATCCGCACACTGACCTCCCCGATGAAGGACGCGGCGCCTCCGGCCGCGCTGCCGGGCACCCGGGCGACCAGCCCTCCGAACCCTCCGCGCAGGCACCCTCCGCGCAAGCCTCCGAGCAGGGGCCCTCCGCCCAAGAACCCTCCGAACAGGTGCCGTCCGCCCACGAGCCGTCCGAACAGGAACCGTCCGCCCACGAGCCGTCCGCCCACGAGCCGTCCGAACAGGAACCGTCCGCCCACGAGCCGTCCGCCCACGACGCCGGCAAGACGGCGCCGCTGGATACGTCCGCCACCCTGCCCCTGGACTTCCCGGCCGGCACCGCCTAAACATAGAAATGTCGAGACTCCGGAAGCACTTCGGCCGGCGGGCGGGGGTGTGCCCCACCCCTGACCCGACGCCGTGGGATCCGCGCCGTAGCGGGGCAGGGTGTCCGATGCGCCGTAGCCGGAGCTGGCGAAAGAGGCCGTGGGTGCTGAGGCCCCGGCGCCCCCGCCGTCGCGGTCACCACCGGCCTCGCACTGCTGGTGGGCGGCGGCCTCAAGGCCCTCGACGTCGCAAACGTGATCGACCTCGGCACGGCCAGCAACGCCATCGTCTGGGCCAGCGCCGCGGTGGTCCTGGGCCTCGGCATCGCGGTCGCCGGCCTGAGGGGCCGCACCTCGGGCATCCTCGGCTTCTTCGCCGCCGTGGCGCTGATTGTCGGCGGCATCTTCAACGTGGTGCCCGACGGCGACCGCTTCCGCCCGCAGAACGCCGACTGGTCACCGGTGAGCATCCAGCAGGCCCTGGACGGTTTTGACATCACGGCCGGCACCGGGACCGTGGACCTGACCCGGATGGCACTGAACCCGCCGCTCAGAACCGACCTGGTGGTGCCCATCGATGCCACGGCCAGCAACCTCACGGTGATCATCCCGGACACCGTTCCGGTGGAGGTCCGCGCCGACATGACCATGGGCAACCTCAACGAAGGCAGCCAAAGCCACGGGGGCATGACCTCCCAGCAGAGCAACTACAACACCGGCAAGCCGGGAGCGACGCTGATCGTGAAGATTGACGGCACCTTCAGCAACGTCACCATCAAGGAAGGGAACTGACATGAGCACCCACGACGCACCGACAGCCGGCCTGGACGGCCGCGAGCCGGGGGACGATTCCCCGGCCCGGGTGGGCACCATCGTGTGGGGGCTGATCGTTGTGGCCCTCGCGGCACTGATCATCATCTCCCAGCTGGGCCTCGTGGTCCTCAACGGCACCTACGTGGCGATCGGCCTGATGATCGGCGCCGGCGCCGCACTGGTGATCGGCGGGCTGCTCTCGGCCCGGGGACGTGACAAAGCAACATCAACAGGGAAGTCTTGAACCATGGAAAAGTTCTTCAGCACCGTCAGGGGCCTCGGCCTGAAACGTGGACCGCAGCGCTGGTTGGGCGGTGTCTGCGGCGGGATCGCCGCCAAGCTGAACGTGGATGTCGCGTTCGTCCGGATCGCGTTCCTGCTGTTCGCGCTGCTCCCCGGACCGGCCTTCGTGATCTACCTGGCCGCCTGGGCGCTGCTCCCGGACCAGCGGAACGCCATCGCCCTTGAGTCGTTCCTGGCGAAGCGCTCATCCCGGCCCTGACCTCTAGCCGCCACGCAACATCGTGCCCCTGCCGCCCGGCAGGGGCACGAGGCGTTTCACCGGCCAAACTGTAACCATTTGTGTCCTGCCCCACACCCCCCACTAGACTCTAGGGTGAGCTCAGCGTGGCGCTCTGCCTGTAAACCTTCGAACCAGGATTTGAGCCGAGACATGAAAATTGGAATCCTCACCAGCGGCGGAGACTGCCCCGGACTGAACGCCGTCATCCGTGGCGCCGTCCTCAAAGGCATCGCCGTCCACGGCCACGAATTCGTGGGATTCCTTGACGGCTGGCGCGGCGTCGTCGAGGCCGACACCATCGACATCCCCCGCACCATGGTCCGCGGCATCGCCAAGCAGGGCGGAACCATCCTTGGCACGTCCCGCACCAACCCGTTCGAAAACAACGGCGGGCCCGAGGTCATCAAGGCCAACATGGAGCGGCTGGGCATTGACGCCCTGATCGCCATCGGCGGGGAAGGCACCCTGGCCGCGGCCAAGCGCCTCACTGACGCCGGGCTGAAGATCGTCGGCGTCCCCAAGACGGTGGACAACGACCTCGATGCCACGGACTACACGTTCGGCTTCGACACCGCCGTCGAGATCGCCACCGAGGCCATCGACCGCCTCCGCACCACCGGCGAATCCCACCACCGCTGCATGATCGCCGAAGTCATGGGCCGCCACGTGGGCTGGATCGCCCTGCACGCCGGCATGGCCTCGGGCGCCCACGCCATCCTGATCCCGGAACAGAAAGCCTCCATGGAGCAGATCGCCGAGTGGGTCGTGTCGGCCCGCGACCGCGGCCGCGCCCCGCTGGTGGTCGTGGCGGAGGGCTTCGTCCCGGACGGCCAGGAAACGCCGCACTCAGAACGCGGCTTGGACACCTTCGGCCGTCCCCGGCTGGGCGGGATCTCCGAGCGGCTGGCCCCGGAGCTCGAGGCCATGACCGGCATCGAAACCCGGGCCACGGTGCTGGGCCACATCCAGCGCGGCGGTGTTCCCACCGCCTTTGACCGCGTCCTGGCCACCCGCCTGGGCATGGCCGCCATCGACTCCGTCGTCGAGGGACGCTGGGGCACCATGGTGTCCCTCAACGGCACCGACATCGTCCACGTGGGCTTCGATGCGGCGCTGGGCAACCTCAAGACCGTGCCGAAGTCCCGCTACGACGAGGCCGCCGTCCTCTTCGGCTAAGCCTCTGCGCCGCCTCCTCGCGGGCCGGTGGGTAGGGTGGAGGCATGACTCTTGAGCCCGGTTCGGTGGACATCATCCAGCTAGCGTGGGAGCGCCGTTTGGGGCTCGACGACGGCGCGTTCAAGGCCGCCGCGGGCCAGCGCATCACCCGCGCGGATGACGGCGCCCGCGCGGTCCAGTTCATCCGGCTCTTCGGCAATTCAGTCCTGGTGGGACCGCAATGGGCGCTGGACGCCGCCGTCGGGCTGTCCGACGAGGAACTGGCCCAACACGTGACCCTGCTGACCATCACCCGGGACCACGGGGGCCACGGGCTGGGCGCCGCAGCGCTCTTCTTCGCCGACGATCTGCCCCTGCGGCAGCCGTCGGAGGAACTGACCGTCTCGCACGGCAACCCGGAAGCGATCGAACTGGAAGCCGCCTGCCCGCCCGACGACGTCAACGAGGTGGGCCTCTCGGACCTGGACCACCGGTTCACCATCATGCACATGGAGGACAGCCGACGCACTCCCGTGGCCTGCGGTGCCTACACCGAATGGGAAGGGATCCTGGCCCAAATGGGGGTCCTGGTGGCCCCGCAGTGGCGCCGCCGGGGGCTGGGCTCCCTGGCGGCCTCCATTGCGGCGCACGAGGCCCTCGCCGCAGGCTTGACCCTGCAGTGGCGCTCCGACGTCAGCAACAAGGGTTCCCTGGCCGTCGCCCGGAGCCTGGGCTTCACGTCCGGCGGCATCCAGACCAGCGTGCTGCTGGGCTGATCCGGCAGCCGCCTTCCTTAGCTCTGCGCCTGGTTCGCGCCGGCTGTAGCTGCCGGCTGGCCCGCGGGAGCGCCCCAGCCCTGCAGCGGCTGGGGCTTGGCGAAGAACAGCGCCACTGCCGCGCCGAGCAGGATCACCGCGGCCGGCAGCAGGATGGACTGGCCCATCGCCGTCGAGAAGCCCGCCTGCAGGGCTTCCGGCAGCATTCCACCGGACTGCGGGGCGCCCGCTTCGCCGGGCGCCCCGGGACCCACGGGAAGTTCGGCGGCCAGCCGGGCCTGGATCAGCACCGCGATGGCGGCGCTGCCCAGGACAGCCCCGATCTGGCGCGTGGTGTTGTAGACGCCGGAACCGGCGCCGGCCAGCCGCGGCGGCAGGTTCCGAGTGGCGGTGGTGCTTAGCGGCGCCCAGATGCCGGCGTTGGCGAAGCCCAGCACCGCGCTCGGCAGCAGGAACAGCAGGATGGGGGTGTCCGGGTGCATCAGGGCGGCGTTCCAGCACAGCGCCGCGGACATCAGGACCAGGCCTGTCGCGGTGATGAATTTCGGGTTGACCCGGTCGATGATCTTGCCCACCACCGGTGCCAGGCCGCCGGAGATGAGCGCCATCGGCACCATCATCAGCGCGGACTCAGTGGGTGTGAGGCCCCTGACCAGCTGGAAGTAGAAGATCAGCGGCAGGGTGAAGGCCGTGACGGTGAAACCGACCGTGGTGATGCCGATGTTCGCCAGCGAAAAGTTGCGGTCCTTGAACAGGGACAGCGGCAGCAGCGGCTCGCCCTTGTTCATTTTCTGCCACACCACGAACGCCGCCAGCACGGCGATCCCGGTCAGGATGAGGCCCCACACCGTGATGGGCCCGGCGATGGTGCCCCAGTTGTAGGTCTCGCCTTCCTGGATGCCGAACACCACCAGGAACAGCCCGACGGCGCTGAGCAGCACACCGGGGATGTCGAACTTGTGCGGGTGGGTCTTCAGCGCGGGCACATAGCGCAGGGCCAGGAAGAAGCCGGCGACGCCGACGGGCAGGTTGATGAAGAAAATCCATTCCCAGCCGAGGCCGTCGACGAGGACGCCGCCCAGGATCGGTCCCACCAGGGTGGCGACGCCGGCCGTGGCGCCCCAGATGCCCATTGCCGCGCCGCGCCGGTCCGGCGGGAAGATCCGCGTAATGACCGCCATGGTCTGCGGCGTCATGAGCGCCGCACCGAAGCCCTGGAAGACCCGGGCCACGATCAGCATCTCCACGCTGGGCGACAGACCGCACCAGAGCGAGGCCAGCGTGAACACCACCAGCCCCGACAGGTACAGCCGCTTGGGTCCGAAGCGGTCCCCCAGCCGGCCGGTGATCAGCAGCGGCACTGCGTAGGCCAGCAGGTAGGCGCTGGTCACCCAGATCACCGAATTGATGTCGGCGTTGAGGCCCTCCATGATGCGCGGGTTGGCCACTGAGACGATGGTGGTGTCGATCAGGATCATAAAGAACCCGATCACGAGGGACCAGAGGGCCGGCCACGGCCGGGCGACGATTTCCATGGAATTCCTTAGGGTGCAGGTCCGCCCGCAGGCGGAGGTGACGCATCAGCCGAACAGGGCCAGGATGTCCTGCCGTTGGAACATGTGGGCGGCGGCCCGGGCCGAGGGGGCCCCGGCGTCGGGATCCGCTCCGGCGTCGACCAGCACCTGCACCACGTCGGGGTAGCCCTTGAAGACGGCCCCGGCCAGCGGCGTCTGGCCGCGGTCGTTGGCGGAGTCCGCGTCCCCGCCGTGGCTCAGGATGAGCCGGACGGTATCCGCGTGGCCGTGGTAGGCCGCCAGCATCAGCAGTGAATCCCCGGCCGCGTTGGTCATGGTCGCGGGGACACCGGCGGACAGGTAGCCGGCCAGCAGGGCCGTGTTGCCCTCGCGGGCGGCGTCGAACAGCGCGTGCGCCAGGGCCAGGGTTTCCTGGTCCGGGGCGCCGGGTTCCCCGGCGGTCACCGGGTGCCCCGCAGGAAGCCGGTCTGGCGGCCCACAACCTGTCCGGCGTCGGGAGCCACGATGAGTTCCTGTGCCGCGGTGTAGGGTTCCTCGCCGTCGAGGACGGTCAGGACTTCCTCCGGCGCCACCGAGCGTTTGACCACGGCCAGGGCGATGGGCCCCATCTCGTAGTGCTGCGCCACGGACGTCACGGTGCCCACCCGGCGTTCCCCGGAGCGGACCTCGCTGCCCACGGCGGGCATGGTGTGCTGCGAGCCGTCCAGCTGCAGGAACACCAGCCGGCGCGGCGGGTGGCCCAGGTTGTGGACCCGCGCCACGGTTTCCTGGCCCTTGTAGCAGCCCTTGTTCAGGTGCACGGCCGTGCGGAGCAGGTCGAGTTCGTGCGGAATGGTCTTGTCGTCGGTTTCGGCACCCCAGCGCGGCCGCCACGCGGCAATGCGCAGGGCCTCGGCGGCCCAGACGCCGGCGAGCGGGCGGTCGCCGACTGTGGCTTCCAGCTCGGCGGCAGGGACGAGGTATTCGAACCAGGGGCGTTCCAGCCCGGGGTGGGCGTCCTCCCCCACCACGGCGTAGGAGTAGCCGCCGGCCCCCACGTGCGGCCACGGGTCTTCCCAGGCCAGCAGCCCGGCCCATTCCGGCACCGGCCGTGTGCTTCCCAGCACGGCCCAGTCCGCCGACACGTCGGCGATCTCGACGCGCAGCATGAACTTCATTTTGTTGAACCATTCCGCCAGCGGCCCGGCCTCGGCCGCTTCGACGATCAGCCAGGTGCTGGCGCCGTCGTCCACCACCCGCGCGTCGAATTCGATCCGGCCCTGCACGCTCAACAGGAGCAGTTCGCTGGACTGCCCGGGCGTCAGGTTCGTGACCTGCTGCGAGGACAGCGTATTGAGCCAGCTCAGCCGGTCCGGCCCGGTGACGGTGACGATGCCGCGGTGGGACAGGTCCACGACGGCGGTGCCGCCGGCCAGCGCCCGCTGCTCGCGCAGCGGCTCGCCGTAGTGGGAGGCGACGCCGGCGTCAGCGCCGCCGGCCTCGACGGCGCCGGGGCGCGCCAACAGGGGGCTTTTGGTAGTCATATGTAGTAGAAGTCCTCAGTGTTCAGCGGTATTCCGGATTTTCGAAGTCAAACCTGGTTCCGGCTTTCCACGCCTCGGGCAGGTTGCCGTAGGCGGGAATGCCGCCCGCGTCCTTGAGCATCCGGGCCAGGTGCAGCAGGTTCCACGTCATGAACGTGGTGTTGCGGTTGGTGAAGTCGCTTTCCGGGCCGCCCGACCCCTCGTCGAGGTAGCTGGGGCCGGGGCCCACGGCCCCGATCCAGCCGGCGTCGGCCTGCGGCGGGATGGTGAATCCGATGTGCTGGAGGCTGTACAGGACGTTCATGGCGCAGTGCTTGATCCCGTCCTCGTTGCCGGTGATCAGGCAGCCGCCCACCTTCGGGTAAAACGCCCACTGCCCTTTGTCGTTGAGCTCGCCGGAGTGCGCGTAAAGGCGTTCGATCAGTTTCTTGGTCTGCGAGGAATTGTCGCCCAGCCAGATGGGCCCGGCCACCACCAGAATGTCCGCGTCCTTGACGGCGGGATACAGCTCGGGCCACTCATCGGTGGCCCAGCCGTGCTCGCGCATGTCCGGGTAGACGCCGCTGGCAATGTCGTGGTCCACGGTCCGGATGACACGCGTGGTGACGCCGTGTTTGTCCATGATGCCGCGGCTGACGTCGATCAGGCCCTGCGTGTTCGACGTCTCGGGGGACTTCTTGAGGGTGCCGTTGAAAAACACGGCTTTGAGGTCGCTGTAGTCGGCGGTCCCTGCGGACTGTGCGGCGGTGGCGTTCACTTTAGTGCTCCCTGCGGTCGCTTCGGACAACGGAAAAACAGTGAGGCCCCTGCCCCGGCGGCGCGTGGAGCGCCGCCCTTAGCGTGGAGCGCCGCCCTTAGCGGACCTTGGTCAGCGGACCTTGGCGAGAATGGCGGAGGCGTGCGCCTCCAGGCCGCTGCCGCCCGCAGCGCCCTTGCCCGTGGCCACATCCCAACGCCAGAGCAGGTTGCCGTCCACGAGCCCGAAGATCCGGGTGGCGGCGGTGTACTCCTTGGAGTGGCTGCCGCGCATCACCATGTCGGTGCTCAGCTGGATCTGCGGGCCCTTGATCTGGCCGTAGTACAGCTCGGAGATCCCGCCCGGGTGGGAGATCGACACGGAGATGTCGAAGCCGCCGTCCTTGTTGCGCAGGGCCTCGACCTCATCCGCGCTCTTGAGCACGGGAACGATGTCGGCCGGGATCAGGCCCGGGCCGCCGTCTTCCTCGCGCTGTTTGCGCTCAAGGGCCCAGAACCCGGTTTCCACGGTGAGGGGGCGCAGCTTGGTGCCTTCGTCGTCGGTCAGCCAGCTTTCGGCCCGGTACTGCAGGTACGGGAGGCCGTTGTGGGTGAAGGAGACGTGCTGCAGGAAGTGCTCGGAGTCCTCTTCCCCGGCCCCCAGCCGGCCCCGGCCCTCCCACTCACCAATGAGCCAGGACAGCGGGACGATTTCCGGAGTCAGATCTGTTGGAATTTCAATCGGCACAGCGGTTACCTCTGCAAACGACGGGACTCGGCGGGCGGTGGCTTCCGGTGGTTACTTCTGGCCCTTGAAGAGCCGGTACACCACAAACCCCGCAAACCAGGCCATGGCCAGGCTGGCAACGCCGAGAAGGACAAGGAAGAAGATTTCAAATGCAAGTACGGACATGATGCCATCCTAACGCGTTAGTAGATGAGTAGTTTGTCTATGAAGTAGGCCAGCGAGCCGACGGCGGAAACCGGGCCCAGCCCCATCCCGAGCGCGGCGGCGAACCCCAGCGGGGCACCGCGCAGGATCACCAGCCGGCGGAAGCTCATGAGCACCGCCCCCACCACGACGCCGACGATCGCGGCGGGGATGACGGCGATGTCGGAAAACACCAGGCCGGCGAGAGGGCCGGCCAGCCCGGCGCCGACGACGCCCAGCGGCGCCACGATCCGGTCGGGCCAGCGGATCAGGCCGGCCAGCAGCGCGATCGCGGCGCTGATCGCGGCCACCAGGACCATTTCCTGGACCCCGACGAACCGTGAGCACGCGATCCAGCCGGCACCCAGGCCAGACAGCAGGACGCCGGCGCAGGACCCCAGGGTGGACTCCAGGCGCTGGGCCTGCCCCGTGCCGCGGATCAACTGCATCACGAAGACCGCCATCACGCCCGCGGCCATAAACGCCGGTGTCCAGTCCAGGAAGCCCGGGGCGGGAAGGTAGGTCGCGGTGATGGCGGCGCCGATGCCGGGAAGGCCTATCAGCACGGCCAGGGTCTTCTTCGCGGGGATGCCGAGGAAATGCGGCCAGCCGATTCCGACGCCGGCAGCGGCGAGCACCATCACCGCCAGCAGTGCCTCCGGCGAGGAGTATGACGCGCCGACGATCGCGGCGAGTGCGGCCAGGCCGATGGCGCCGATGCTCCAAAACTTCACTGTGTACCCGGCATCTGTTTGTCGGCCATCTTTCTTCCGGTCATCGTCGTACCTTCGCTCACTGCGGACCCCGCCTCGACCTGGTCAAGGCCAGGGGGTTCGGGGCCCGACGGATCAATCCTGCCCTATATGACCGTTTTGTGTCGCAAATGGGGCGCCGGCAAGGAAGAGAACCGTGTCCGGAAAGGGGCCCTTGGGTATACTCAACTCAGCTACAGACGCCCAACGATGCGCGGACACCCCTTGGAGGAAACATGTCGCACATCCTGCTACTGACGAACAGCACCGGCTCATCGGTGGACGTACTGCCTGCACTGGAACTACTGAACCACCGGGTCCACATACTCCCCGCGGAGCCCACCGCGCTGCTGGAGACCGACCCCTGCGACATCGTCCTGCTCGACGCCCGCAAAGACCTCGTCGGCGCACGCTCCCTGACCCAGCTTCTGAAGGCCACCGGCCTCAGCGCTCCCCTGATGCTCATCCTGACCGAGGGCGGCATGGCCGCCGTGTCCTCGGCGTGGGCCGTGGACGACATCCTGCTGGAGTCCGCCGGGCCCGCCGAGGTGGAGGCCCGCATCCGGCTGGGCGTCGCCCGCGCGGCCCCCGAAGAGGACGACGCCCCCAGCGAGATCCGGGCCGCCGGCGTGGTCATTGACGAGGCCAGCTACACCGCCCGGGTCAACGGTGCACCGCTGAACCTGACCTTCAAGGAATTCGAACTGCTCAAGTACCTGGCGCAGCATCCCGGCCGGGTCTTCACCCGCCAGCAGCTGCTTACCGAGGTCTGGGGCTACGACTACTACGGCGGCACCCGCACCGTGGACGTGCACGTCCGGCGCCTCCGGGCGAAGCTCGGCGCGGACCACGAGAACCTCATCAGCACGGTCCGTAACGTCGGCTACCGCCTGACCCTGGCGCGGCACCCAGAAGAAGAGTTCACCGAGGCGTAGGCGCGCGGCGGCGTTATCTGCTTGTCGGATCGGCTTCGTGGCCGGGCTCCGGAACCAGCGCCCGTCACCCCGAAAAAAGTCCAGCACGAAAAAAGCCCCGGACCTCAGTCCGGGGCTTTTTCATTCTTCAGTGGAGGACATACGGGTCGAACGTATCGAGGCCACCCCAGTGGTGGATCCCCCTCGCATCCGGTCTCCCGGATGAGTTATCGACTATACGTAACTGACGCTTGAACTGCAAAATCGGCCCAGGCCCGGAGGCTCCGAACAGCCGTGCCCCAACAGCTCCGCACCGTATAGCCTTGCACCATGAGTCCCGCACATCCTGAAAACTGGCCCGTGCTCACCGCGAAGGGAGCTGCGGATGCGCAGCTGCTGAAGGACATCCGGGCCCTCGCGGCCGCTTCAGAGGAATCGGACGGCAACCCGCCGCTGTCCGAACAGACCCTGGTGATGCTGCGCTCCGCGGACACGGCGGGCGCCCATTCCGTCCTCACCCTCGCCCTGTACTCCCCCGACGAGACGTCCGACCCGGCTACCGCGCAGGACCTGGCCGGCGTCGCCGTCGTCGTTGAGGAACCGGACGGCACGGGCGTGGTGGAAGTCGCCGTCCACCCCAGTTACCGCAACCAGGGCGTGGCGGACCGGCTGGTCGGCGAACTCCGGGACACCCGCGGCTTCGCGGGACTCAAGGCCTGGTCGCACGGCAACCATGAGGCTGCGGCCGAGATCGCCGCGCGCTACGGCTACGGACCCGTCCGCGAGCTGTGGAAGATGCGGCTCGCCAGCGCGGCGGCGGAGCTCCCCGATGTCCCGCTGCCGGACGGAGTGACGGTGCGCACCTTCGTCCCCGGCCAGGATGAGGACGCGTGGCTCGCCGCCAACCGCGCCGCTTTCGCCCACCACCCGGAGCAGGGCAACATGACCCGCGCCGACCTGGACGCCAGGATGGCAGAGCCGTGGTTCGACCCCGCCGGATTCCTGCTGGCTGTCGACGCCGCGGACCGGATCCTCGGTTTCCACTGGACCAAGGTGCACCCCCGGCACGGCGAGCACCCCGCCATCGGCGAGGTGTACGTGGTGGGCGTGACCCCGGAGGCCCAGGGCACCGGGCTGGGCAAGGCCCTGACCGTGGCCGGGATCCGGCACCTGCAGCGCCAGGGCCTGCACGCCGTCATGCTGTACGTGGATGCGGACAACATTCCGGCCGTTTCCCTCTACCGGCGGCTGGGCTTCAGCCGCTGGGATGTGGACGTGATGTATGCCCCATTGGCGGGGCGTTAATCCAGTCGGCGGACATCTGGGCTGCGCGCGGGGAAATCTGCGCTCTCCGGGCAATGATCGCGAGTTGAATGCTTGTAAGGTTGAAGCTAAATCGCGCCAGCATTAGGAGAGACCATGCAACCGGAATCTGCCCGGACCGCCACGTCTGAGGCCGCCACGTCGAACAAACGGACCCGGCCCGCGCGAGCCCAGTTCGGTTCCTCCGAAGTGCCCGCCTCACGCGCCACCCAGGACCGGATCGACATTCCCGAATTCGCGCCGAACCTTGAGCCCGAGGGCGACTTCAGCCAGGACCGCTTCCTGGACCGGGAACTGAGCTGGCTGGCCTTCAACGCCCGGGTGCTGGAGCTCGCCGAAGACCCCAACCTGCACCTGCTGGAACGCGTCAGCTTCCTGTCCATCTTCGCGTCCAACCTGGATGAGTTCTTTATGGTCCGCGTGGCCGGGCTCAAGCGCAGGATCGCCACCGGCCTGGCCGTCCCGTCCCCGGCCGGGCTCAGCCCGGTGCAGGTGCTGGAGCAGATCAGCGAGGAAGCGCACCGCCTGCAGCAGCGCCATGCCCGCGCCTACGCCGAGCAGATCCGCCCGGCGCTGGCCTACGAGCACATCCACCTCATGCGCTGGGACGAACTCGACTCCCAGGCCAAGGACCAGCTCAGCGCCATGTTCGCCGAGAAGGTCTTCCCGATCCTCACGCCGCTGGCGGTAGACCCGGCCCACCCCTTCCCCTACATTTCGGGGCTCTCCCTGAACCTCGCCGTCGTGGTCCGCAACCCGGTCAGCGACAAGGAGCTCTTCGCCCGGCTCAAGGTCCCGGACCAGCTCCCCCGGCTGATCTCGATTGACGGCCCGCGCGCCGGCTCGGTGCCCGGCCGGGTTGCGCGCTTCATCGCCCTCGAGGAAGTCATCGCCGAACACCTGGACCAGCTCTTCGCCGGGATGGAGGTGCTGGAACACCACACGTTCCGCGTCACCCGCAACGAGGACGTCGAGGTTGAAGAGGACGACGCCGAGAACCTTCTGCAGGCGCTCGAAAAGGAACTGCTGCGCCGCCGCTTCGGCCCGCCCGTCCGGCTTGAGGTCACCAACGACATCAACCCGAACATCCTGGCTCTGCTGATCCGCGAGCTCGGCGTCGAGGAGTCCGAGGTCTACTCGGTCCCCGCCCCGCTGGACCTCCGCGGCCTCTCGGTCATTGCCGGGATCGACCGCTCGGACCTGCACTACCCCAAGCACGTCCCGCACACGTCCCGGTACCTCAACGAATCGGAGACGTCCAAAGCGGCCAACGTCTTCGCGGCGATGCGGCGGCGGGACATCCTGCTGCACCACCCCTACGATTCGTTCTCCACCTCGGTGCAGGCGTTCCTGGAACAGGCGGCCGCGGACCCCAAGGTGCAGGCCATCAAGCAGACGCTGTACCGCACCTCCGGCGACTCGCCGATCGTCGACGCCCTGATCGACGCCGCCGAGGCCGGCAAGCAGGTCCTGGCCCTCGTGGAGATCAAGGCCCGGTTCGATGAGCAGGCCAACATCTCCTGGGCCCGGAAACTGGAGCAGGCCGGCGTCCACGTGGTGTACGGCATCGTGGGCCTCAAGACCCACTGCAAGCTCTCGCTTGTGGTGCGCCAGGAAGTGGACGGCCTGCGCCGCTACTGCCACATCGGCACCGGCAACTACCACCCGCGCACGGCACGCTACTACGAGGACCTCGGCCTCCTCACGGCCAACGAGCAGGTGGGCGAGGACCTGTCGCGGCTCTTCAACCAGCTCTCCGGCTACGCCCCGAAATCGACGTTCAAGCGGCTCCTCGTGGCGCCCCGCTCCGTACGTTCCGGGCTCATCGACCGGATCGAAACCGAGATCCGCAACGCCCGGGCAGGCCTCGCCGCCCGGGTCCAGATCAAGGTGAACTCGATGGTGGACGAGGCCATCATCGATTCCCTCTACCGGGCCTCGCAGGCCGGCGTCCCGGTGGACATTGTTGTCCGCGGCATCTGCTCCCTTCGCCCGGGCGTGCCCGGTCTCAGCGAGAACATCACGGTGCGCTCCGTGCTGGGCCGCTTCCTGGAGCACTCCCGCGTCTTCGCCTTCGCCAACGCCGGGGACCCGGTGGTCTACATCGGCTCGGCGGACATGATGCACCGCAACCTGGACCGCCGGGTGGAAGCCCTGGTGCAGCTCACCAGCGGGGACGACACGAACTACGTCATGGACCTGCTGCGCCGGTACATGGACCCCGCCACCGCCAGCTGGCACCTGGACAACCAGGGCGAATGGACCCGGCACCACCTCGCCGAGGACGGCCAGAACCTTGAAGACATCCAGTCGTGGCTGCTTAACTCCCGCTCGCGGCAGCGCTCTGCAGGGCTGCGGTAGGGGCTTTGGCATTGAGTAGCGATGCACTGGTCGCCGACCAGACGGACCACCCCGGCGAGGACATCGCGGTGGTGGCGGCAGGGGCGCTGCCGTGGCGCCTCAACGGCGGCGACCAGGCCAAACTGGAGGTCCTGCTGATCCACCGCCCGCGGTACGACGACTGGTCCTGGCCCAAGGGCAAGATCGATCCCGGCGAGACGGTGCCCGAGTGCGCCGCCCGCGAGGTCAGGGAAGAGATCGGGCTGACCGCACCCCTGGGCATCCCGCTGCCGTCCATCCACTACCACGTCGCCGCGGGGCTGAAGGTGGTCCATTACTGGGCGGTGGACGTCGACGGCGCCGCCCTGCTGCCGGA
This sequence comes from Arthrobacter sp. EPSL27, assembly GCF_001512305.1. Taxonomy (GTDB): domain Bacteria; phylum Actinomycetota; class Actinomycetes; order Actinomycetales; family Micrococcaceae; genus Arthrobacter. The sequence continues at coordinate 90,869 of NZ_LNUT01000005.1, read as the reverse complement.
CGGCAAGGAAGTGGACAGCGTCATGTGGTGCTCGCCGGAGCGGGCGGCCCGGCTGCTCAGCAACCCGAGCGACGTCACCCCGCTGGAACACCTGGCCGACGCCCACGCTCGCGGCGAACTGAAGACGTGGCCCCTGGTGGTGGTGCGCCACGCCAAGGCCAAACCCCGCTCGTCCTGGTCCAAGGCTGAAGGTGACCGGCCCCTGGCCGCCACCGGGATGCGGCAGGCCCAGGCGGTGGGAAGGCTCCTGCAGGCGTGGAAGCCCAAGCGCGTCGTTTCCAGCCCGTGGCTCCGCTGCGTGGCCACGATCGCGCCCTACGCCAAGGCGACCGATGCGAAGGTGAAGCTGAATGAAGCCCTCACCGAGCACCGGCACAACCGCCACCCGCACAAGACCGCCGCCGCCGTCGAAGGCCTTTTCGACAAGCAGCGGCCCGTGGCAATGTGCACGCACCGCCCGGCCCTTCCCACGGTGTTCGCCCAGCTGGGCAAGCACATGGGCCCCCGGCTGCGCGCGCTGCTGCCGGACGCCGACCCGTACCTGGCCCCCGGCGAGATTGTGGTCTGCCATGTGGCGCACCACAGCAAAGACAAAGTGGTCGCGGTGGAACGGTTCCGTCCCTTCGACGACTGAGGTCCTTGACCGGAGTTCCTGCCGGCCGTAGTTTTGTATCAAACACTTGATACATTGCCGCTGATGTATTGCCGCAGGATCTTTGGGGGATTTCATGCCGCTGCCAGCCAGTCTGCCCGCGTTGCTGTTGCTCGGCCCTCTCCTTGCCGCCCTGGTGGTCTACGTGGTGCTGCGCTGGGTGGTCCGGGCGCCGACGACGGGAACCTCGCCGTCGTCGGTGTCGGACCACGCACTATGGGTGGGCGTCATCGGCTGGCTGGCCAGTTCCCTCCAAGGTGCGATGAACCTGGGCATCATTCCGGCGGACCCCATGGCCGGCGGCCTGACCCGTGCGGAGACCATTGCCCCGGCATTGCTGTGGCCGGTCCTGGGCTGCCTCACCGTGCACGCCCTGGGCCAGCTCACCTACCCGGGCCCGCGCAGGCTGCGGCGGCAGGCCGTCCTGTCCTTCCGCCGCATCCGCGACTTCCTGCCCCGCAGGCTGGCCCTCACCACGGCGGCCATCTTCCTGATAGCCGGCGCCGCCATCGCCCGGGCGTCCGCCCTTCCCGGTTTCGCGGCCGTGGCGCCCACCACGGTCCGCGACGGACCCAACACTTACAGCTACTACAGCGGCGGCGGTGAGGGCCGCATCCCCGGGCCGGAACTGGCCGGCTGGCTGGGCGGTGCCCTGCTGGTGCTGGCCGGCGGGACGTGGCTGGTGCTGTGGCTGATAGCCGGCCGCCGCCAGCTGGAGTGCCTCGACGCCGCCGACAACGCCGTGCTGCGGACCATCGCCATGAACCGGCTGCTGCGGACGGTGGCCACCGTGGCGGCCGGCCTCGGCGGGATCGCGGGGAACTTCGCGGCACGGCCCGACCCTGCGCTGGGCCCGCAGTCCTGGACAAACCCGGCCGCACTGGCGGGCATGGCGGTGCTGCTGGTCATGTGGCGCTGGCAGCCGCCGCGGCTCGCCGCCGCCGGGCTCGGCGTGCGGAACCGCCCGGAGGCAGGGAACGCCACCGGCCGGCAGCACCCGGCGGCTACCCTGGTTTCCTCCCTCGGCGTGCTGCTGGGCCTGGCGGCCGCGGCGCCTCTGGTTGCCGGTGCCTTCCTGGCCCAGGCCCTCGCGGCGGTGGGCGGCAGCGGCAGCCTTGCCGGCGTGGTGGCGCTGATGGCCGCCCTGGTGCTGCTGGTCATTGCCGCCGGCGAGGTCCTGCTGCACCGCAACCACGGACGCCCGGACGCACCGCGGCCCTGGCCCCGGCAGCCGGTGAGCCCGGCCCTCCTGACCACCGCCGTGCTGGCGCTGCTGGCCTTCCTCGTCGTTCTGGCGGTCACGGCCGCGGGGCAGGCCCGGCTCGGGGCGGCCCCGGACTGGGTACCGGCCCTGCTGCTGACGGCGGGCGTGGGCGCCCTGGCCCTGCCGGCACTGCTCCTGGCCCGCCGCCGCCGGGGCATCCCCGGCGCCCCCGCCGGCCTCGACACGGCACTGCGCGCCATCACGGTCCACCGGGTGGTGCGGACCCTCGCGGCCACCCTCACCGCCCAGGCGGCTGCCCTGCTGCTGACCCAGAGCAACGCCTGGGCCGAGGTACTGGGCCGGGCAGCTTTCGGGGAGACGGACCCCGCCGCCACATCCTGGTGGCCGGCGATCGCGGCCGGCGCCGTCCTTGGCGTCGCAGCGACTGTCATCGCCGTCATCCCGGTGCGCTCCCTGGCCCGGCCGGCTCCTGCCCCTCCCCTGCCGAGGAAGGAAGTCTCGGCGTGAGCGCCGGGATCTCCGTGGATCTGGGTTCGGCCACCCCGCCGTACGAGCAGATCCGGGCGCAGGTGTCCTCGCTTATCGCCATCGGTGCACTCGCCCCGGGCGCCCGGCTGCCGACGGTCCGGCGCCTGGCGGCCGATCTCGGCATCGCCGCCGGCACTGTTGCCCGGGCCTACCGGGAGCTGGAACAGTCGGGGCTGATCGAAACGCGGCGGCGCAACGGCACCGTGGTCGCCGGAACGCAAGCAGCCCTCCCCCGGCCCGAAGCCCTGGCGACCGACGCCGGGACCGTGACCGCCGCCGTCGACCGCTACATTGCGGAAGGCCGAAAGGCCGGACTGGACGACGCCGCGCTCCTTGCTGTCCTGCGGACGAGGCTCGGCCAGGGCGACGGATAAGGACGCAAAGCCAGTTCTCAGTAGACTGGGACGGTGAGCATTCCAACGCCCTATGAAGACCTGCTGCGCGATGTCCTGGAACACGGCACGCACAAATCGGACCGGACCGGGACCGGCACGCTGAGTGTGTTCGGCCGCCAGATGCGGTTCGACCTCAGCAAAAGCTTCCCGCTGATCACCACCAAACGCGTGCACTTCAAGTCCGTCGCCGTGGAACTGCTCTGGTTCCTCCGCGGGGACACGAACGTCAAATGGATGCAGGACCAGGGCGTCACCATCTGGAACGAATGGGCGGATGCCGACGGCGAACTCGGCCCGGTCTATGGCGTGCAGTGGCGCTCCTGGCCCACGCCCGACGGCGGCCACATCGACCAGATCGCCGAGCTGATCGAGAACCTCAAGTCCAACCCGGATTCCCGCCGGCACATCGTCTCGGCCTGGAACGTCGCCGAACTCAAGGACATGGCCCTGCCGCCCTGCCACGCGTTCTTCCAGTTCTACGTCGCCGACGGCAAACTGTCCTGCCAGCTCTACCAGCGGTCCGCCGACACCTTCCTGGGCGTCCCGTTCAACATTGCCTCCTACGCCCTGCTGACCTGCATGATCGCCCAGCAGACCGGCCTGGAACCGGGCGAATTCGTCTGGACCGGAGGCGACGTGCACATCTACGACAACCACATGGACCAGGTTCTCAAGCAGCTCGCCCGCGAGCCCTACGAGTACCCCCAGTTGAAGATCACCCGCAAACCGGCGTCGATCTTCGACTACACCCTCGATGACTTCGAGGTGCTCGGATACCAGCACCACCCGACGATTAAGGCCCCCATCGCCGTATGAGCAACGAGACCAGCCACACTCCAGAACCCGCCGACTTCACCGAGGCAGTCCGCGGCACCGCCACCGGCCTCGGCGTTGTCTGGGCCCAGACCAGCACCGGCGTTATCGGCAAGGACGGCAGCATGCCGTGGCGCCTGCCCGAGGACATGCAGCACTTCACCCGGCTCACCATGGGCCACCCGGTGGTCATGGGCCGCAAGACCTGGGAATCCTTCCCCGACAAGTACCGGCCCCTCCCCGGGCGGACGAACATCGTCATCACCCGGCAGGAAGGGTGGGGCGAAACGCCGGCGGCGGAAGGCGCCATCGTGGTCAAGTCCCTGGACGACGCGCTCCTGGAATCCCAGTTCGCGCCCGGCCACGAAATGGTCTGGATCATTGGCGGCGGCAAGATCTACGCGCAGTCCATGGACCTGGCCAACGTCGCCGTCATCACCACCATCGACACCACCACCGAGGGCGACACGTTCGCCCCGGAGCTCGGCTACGACTGGACCATGGGTGCGAGCCAGCCGGAAAACGGCTGGGAAACCGCCGAAAACGGCACCCGCTACCGCATCACCGTGTGGCGCCGAAATGAAGGTTAAGGACATGCTGCAGAAACCCGAAACCCTCTTTGTCCTTGGCTACATGCTGCTTCCGCTGCTGGCGCTCCTGTCCGCGATCGTGGGGCTGACCATGATCCTGGGCGGCAACAAGATTGTCGGCGCGATCGTGCTGGTGGTGGTGACGCAGGCGTTCGCGTTCGGCGCCTTCTTCGCGCTCCGGAAGCGCAAGCACGCGCTGCTGGCAGAGCGCACCGGCGAATAGCACCGCCGCCGCGCTGCCCGATGTGTCGCAGCCGCCGCCGATGGGGAGATCACCCCATCGCCGGCCGCCGGGGTTCCGGCTACATTGGTGCCGGTTAGATACGCACACCGCAATGCACCGGGTCCCGCACGACGCCGGTTAGGCTGATGCAGGTAAAAGGGGGATGCCGCTATGGCAGGAAACTTATGGGGCGCCGACGTCGCCCAGCTGCGGACACTCGCACAACAGTTCGGCAAGACGTCCGAGACGCTGCTGCAGCAGTCCACCACCTTGACGTCGGCCATTAACGGCAACACTGCGTGGAAGGGGGCCGACGGCGCCCGCTTCAAGACGGAGTGGAACGGCAGCCACCGGGCCCTTATCCAGAAGACCGCGATGGCGCTCAAGGAAGAGTCCAAGCGGCTGATGACCCACGCGGAGCAGCAGGAGAAGGCCAGCAACGCGGCGTTCGGGGCCGGCGGCGGGCCGCTGCTCAGCCCCGGCGGCAACGGGACCAGCGCGGGCGCGCTCATCGGCGGGGCGCTGCTCGGCGGCATCGGCGGGCTCCGCGCCGCCATGCAGATCCAGAAGTACCTCAAAGCACCGCTGACCCTCGCCAAGCATGCAGGGCAGCTGGGCTGGGTGCTGAAAAACCAGCGTGCCGACTTCATCAAGTCCTTCATCCAGGGCACGCACCGGATCGGCGGCCCCGGCTTCGCGCCGCACCGCCTGCTCAGCAACCCCGCCCTCGATGACCTGTTGAAGGGCTCCGCCGCTGCCAACCGCGGCCTCGCCGCGATCGACAAGGCGTCCGACGTCGTCTCGCTGCGGAACCTGAACAAGTACATCGGGCCGCTGGGGAAGTTCGAGGGATTCTTCGCCGAGAAGCCCTGGCTCGGTGCCGGGACCAAACTGGAGTGGCTCGGCAAGTCCGGGCTTGCGCGGGGCCTCGGCTGGGCCGGGATCGGCTTCAGCGCCGTCGACTCGGTGCGGAGTTTCGCCGACGGTGACGTCAAGGGCGGCATGGCCAGCGCGGGCAAGGGACTGCTCGGCGTCGGCTGCTTCCTGCCGCCGCCCGCGGGAACCGTCTGCCAGGTGGCCAGCGTCGGAATTGCCGTGTACGAGAACTGGGACACCATCTCCAGCGTCGGCCAGAACATCGGCGAAGGCATCGTTGACGCGGTGAAGGACCCCGGCGAGTTCGTCAGCGACGCGGCGGACAGTGTGAAAGATGCAGGCAAATCCGTGGCCGGATTCTTCGGCTTCGGGGACTAGGAGACCCACATGACCGTCCAGGACCAGACCCAGCAGGAGGCGCGGCTCGGCGTCGACGTGATCGGCTTCGGCGTGGGCGAATTCGCCTACCTGCTCAACATGTTCGAGGGCCCCGCACGGGACCGTTCGGTCAGCGTCTTCCGCGCCCAGGACATGGTGGACGACGTGACCCTGTCCACCGCGGGCGCCTCGTCCCTGATGGCCCGCGACATGGCCACCATCGACGACGACGGCGACCTGGGCGTCACCGGCGTCGCCGCCGCCGTGGCCACGGCCCTTGGCCAGGCCACCCGGTGGACGGAAGTGTCCCTGCTCACCGGGGACACCATGGACAACGTGGTGCTGATTGAAGCCCCCGGCGTGGCGCTGATGCTGCAGCCGCGGCTGCTGGGGACGTGGTTCGTCTTCGCCCAGGACCCGTCGATCAGCTCCGCCGAGGCGACCCTCCGGGTGGTGCGCCAGCACGTCGAGCAGAACCACGGCGGCTCCGCCTACCTGGTCTTCAAGACCCTCGACGCCGAACACCACCTGCTGGTACGGCGTGACGGAGAGACCTGGACCACGGGCATCCCCGATTTCGCCACCGACCAGGTCGCGGAGACCGAAGGCCTGGACGATGCCGCCCTGCTGCGCGCCATGGAGGAGTCCCGTGGCCAGGCGTAGCCAGGACACGCCCCAGGAGCCCGGCTACACGCCCGGACGCCCCGGCGATGAAAGCCTGATCCACCGCCGGGACGCTAACGGCCAACTGACGGCGTACACCCCGGAGGAATACGGGGTCCGCAAAGACGACGGCCACGGGCTGGTCAAACCCGTGAACTCCTCCGGCGGGCTGCTCTTCCTGTCCATCCTCGCCTCCCTCTTCGCCGGCGGGGTCGCGTACGGCCTGGTCCGGATCGCGATCGACGGCACCTGGGAAATCCTGGGTGACATCTGGTGGACCATCCCGGCCGGAATCCTGGTCCCGCTGGTCGCCTGGACGAGCTACGCCAAGGAGCGCAAGGCCGAGAAGCTGCGCCAGGCCCGGAACCTGCCCCGCCCGGTTGAATAGCTGCCGGTCAGCCGGGCCGGAACGTAACCGACTGCGCGCCCCGGCCGGCAAAGTCTAAACTGGGCCCATGACTACAGCAGCTATCCCGTCCGTTGGCCTGGTCGGTTGGCGCGGCATGGTCGGTTCCGTCCTGATGCAGCGCATGCAGGACGAAGGCGACTTCGCCGGCATCAACCCGGTCTTTTTCTCCACCTCGAACGCCGGAGGTGCCGCCCCTTCCTTCGCTGGTTCTGCCGGGGGCGACGCCGGCAAGCTCGAAGACGCGTTTGACATCGAGACCCTCGCCAAGCTGCCGATTATTGTCACCGCCCAGGGCGGCGACTACACGAAGCGGGTCCACGGGGAGCTGCGCAGCCGCGGCTGGGACGGGCTGTGGATCGACGCCGCCTCCACCCTGCGCATGAACGACGATTCGATCATCGTGCTGGACCCGATCAACCGCGACGTCATCGACAAGGGCCTGGTCAACGGCACCAAGGACTTCATCGGCGGCAACTGCACCGTCTCCTGCATGCTGATGGGCCTCGGCGGGCTGTTCAAGAACGGCCTCGTCGAATGGGGCACCTCCATGACGTACCAGGCAGCCTCCGGCGGCGGCGCCCGGCACATGCGCGAGCTGCTGAACCAGTTCGGCACGCTCAACGCCCACGTCAGCACGGAACTGGACGACCCGGCGTCGGCCATCCTGGACATTGACCGCAAGGTCCTGGCCCACCAGCGCACCGGCATCGACGCCACCCAGTTCGGCGTCCCGCTGGCCGGAAGCCTGATCCCCTGGATCGACGCGGACCTCGGCAACGGCCAGTCCAAGGAAGAGTGGAAAGCCGGCGTGGAGACCAACAAAATCCTGGGCACCTCCGGCGACGAGCAGATCATCATGGACGGGCTGTGCGTCCGGATCGGCGCCATGCGCTCACACTCCCAGGCGCTCACCCTCAAGCTCCGCGAGGACCTCTCCGTGGCTGAGATCGAGAAGCTCCTCGACGCGGACAACCAGTGGGCCAAGGTGGTGCCCAACACCAAGGAAGCGTCCATGGCGGACCTCACCCCCGTCGCCGCCTCCGGCACCCTCGACATCCCCGTGGGCCGCATCCGCAAGCTGGAGATGGGCCCGCAGTACATCAGCGCCTTCACCGTCGGCGACCAGCTGCTGTGGGGCGCGGCAGAACCGCTCCGCCGCATGCTGAAGATCGCCACCGGCACCCTCTAGGCCCCTAAAGCGGACCGAGGAACCTCCGGTACTTCGCGGCCTGCAGCTCAAAGGATCTTTGGGCGGCAGGCCGCAGCCCGTTAACGTCGTCGAACGGCTGGGAAACCACCATCATGGAGCCGCGGCTGCGGGAGGCCTCCCAAGTGCCCACCACCTGGCCCCCGGAGACAATCGTCTTCCGGAAGACCCCGTTGCCGCCGGGCACGATCTTGTCCGCATGCTGGGGCGGCAGCACCAGGGACCGGTCCGTGTAGCCGAGCACGAATTCGTCGAACCCGGGCAGCGCCAGCACCAGGCGTCCCGCCGGGACCCCGTCCTCGAGAAGCGCGGCGGTCTCCGGGGAGAGCCAGTAGGCCGTTCCCTCGAATCCCAGCCCCACCAGCTGGTCCTTCACCCGGGCCAGCGCCGCGCGGACCTCCGTCAGGGGGATGCCGGACCACCAGGAAAAGTCCCGTTCCGTGGCGGGCCCGTGGCTGCGCAGGTAGCGGAGCAGCCATTCGGCGACGCCGTCCGCCCGGTCCAGGGTCCGCGAGCCGGTGATCCAGTCGTCGAAGGCCACCACCAGCTGCTGGTTGCCGGCCAGCGGCCCCAGCACCAGCCGGCCCTGCTGGCACAGCGCGCCCAGCAGGTGGATGCCGCGCTGGCCGGCCGTGGACTGGCCGGCCCGCTCGAAGGCCTGGAAGAGTTCCGCCCGGCTGGCCGCTGCCCCGCCGGAGACCAGCTGCAGTGCCGTGTCCCCCGCAACGTGGAGGTCCGCGGCCGTGATGCCAAGCTCCCGGTGGCGCCCGGCCAGGCCCCGGATGAGCCGGCCGGACGTAATGGACAGCATCCATCGCAGGTCCTCGGGGGCCACCAGGTGCAGCGTCCCGCGCATGGGCCACGACCGGACGATTTCGCCCCGGTCGATGGCGCCGCGGACATCCGCCGCGCGGGAGCCCGGCAGCCGCTGGCCCACGGCCCAGAGAGCGGCCTGCAGGTCCTGCGCCTGCATCGCGGTCATCCAGCGCACGGCCGCGGCGGCGCTGCGGAACCCGGACCCCGCCAGGCCCTGCGAGGCCAGCCGCAGCCGGCCAAGGATCCCCCGGCTGAGCCGGGCACGTCCCGTGGGTCTCATGCCTTCATGCTAGGACGCCTTCCGGACGGTTCCCAGCCACCTTCCAGCCGGACTGCCTACCCTTGATGGATGACCATGAGTGAGATGTGGCCGCTGCTGCGGCCCCTGAGCAGGAAGCTGGCCCTGGTGGGCTGGGCTTCCAGCGCCGCCGGCATGGCCGCCGGGCTCGCCATTGCCATCGCCAGCGGAACGCGGCTCTCGCCCATGATGAACGCCCTGCAGGCGGTCGCCGTGGCGTCCATGGCCGTGGCGGTGGCCAGCTTCGTCACAGCGGCCTCCCTGCAGCCGCGCCGAACGGCGCAGACCCCTCCCGACCCGCGCGACGGCTACGATTCCGGCGGCCTTCCGGACACCGTCCAGAGCTTCCTGCTCGGCTCCCTGGCGCTGCTGGCCGGGGCCGTGGTCTTCGCCCTCGCCGGGCTGGTGCTCCGCAGCGGCCCCAGCGCCCAGTCTGTGGCGTTCTGCCAGGTGTTCTTTCTGGGCGCGGCAGCATCCGGCTTCACGTTTATGCTCTTCAGCAGGGTGGCCCCGCAGCGCGGCCGGAACTGACCGGGCGTTCCCGCCCCGCAGGGAGCTCGCCAGGGAGGGTTCCCCTAGAGCTCGGCTAGAGCTCGGCTAGAGCTCGACGCCGATGAGCAGCGGTTCCGGGTGCAGCTCGATCCCAAAACGTTCGGCGACGCCCCGCCGCACCTCGCGGGCGATGGCCAGCAGGTCCGCGGTGCTCGCGTTGCCCCTGTTGGTGATGGCCAGGGTGTGTTTGGTGGACAGCGAGGCCCGTCCGCCGGAGACGCTGCCGGGGTCCAGCCCGAATCCTTTGCCGTAGCCGGCCTGGTCGATCAGCCAGGCCGCGGAGAGCTTGGTCATCCCGTCGGCGCCGCCCGGGTACCGGGGAGCATCCTCCGGCAGGCCGGCGGCCACCTCCGAAGGGACAATCGGGTTCGTGAAGAAGGAGCCCGTGGAGTAGGTGTCCCGGTCCTCCGCGTCCCACACCATGCCCTTGGACGCCCGCAGCCGCAGCACCTCGCGCCGGACATCGTTGGAGTATGCGCGCTGGCCGGCCTCGACGCCGAGGGCGCGGGCCAGCTCGGCGTAGCGGATGGGGGCGCTCATCCGGCCGAGGGGAAGCTGGAACTCGACCGTCAGCACCACGTAGCGCGGGGACCCGTCCACCGTGGTCTGCTTGAGCAGGGAGTCGCGGTAGCCGAACTTGAGCTCCGAATTGGTGAAGGTCTGCACGGTGTTGTGGTGCCGGTCCCAGGTCCGCACGGCGGCGATGGTCTGGGAGACGTCCGAGCCGTACGCGCCGACGTTCTGGACCGGGGTGGCGCCTGTGGCGCCGGGGATGCCGGAGAGCGCCTCGATGCCGGACCACGCGTGCCGCACGGCGTGCTCCACCAGGGCGTCCCAGTTGTGCCCGGCCTGGACCACGACGGCCACGCCGCCGCAGGAGTCCTCTGCGTTGACGGTGAACCCCTCCGAGGCGATTTTCAGCACGGTGCCGGGGAACCCGTCGTCGGACACCAGCAGGTTGGAGCCGCCGCCAAGGATCAGCAGCGGCGTACCGGCGGCGTCAGCCGAGCGGACGGCGTCGATGATTTCCGCCTCGGTGCGGGCTTCGATGAAGCTGCCGGCGGGGCCGCCGACGGCGGCCGTGGTCAGGGCGGAAAGCAGTGTCTGGGTCACCCGTCCAGCCTATCCGGGGAACGGTGAAGTCCCCTAAGCGGCGCCCGACGCCGGGCGCCGGGAGTCAGCTGAGTTTCCGGGCCACCGGGGACAGCAGGAAGCTGACCACCAGCATCACCATCACGGCCAGCAGCGAGTGCAGGATGCCGACGTGTTCCGCCAGCAGGCCCAGGAGGGGCGGGCCGCAGAGGAACGCGCCGTACCCGATCGTGGAGACGACGGAAACCCGCGCCGCGGCCTTGACGGGATCGTCGGCGGCGGCGGACATGCCCACCGGGAAGCCCAGCGATGCGCCCAGGCCCCACACCGCCAGCGCCACATAGGCCACCCATGGCGCCGGCGCAAAGACGAACAGGCCCAGGCCCAGCACGGCCAGGGCGGCGCACCAGCGCATCACCGGGACGCGGCCGAAGCGGTCCAGGACCACCGTGCCCGCGAACCGGCCGATGGTCATGAACGTGACGAAGAGCCCGTACCCGGCGGCCCCGGCGGCGTCGGACTGGCCGTGGCCGTCGGCGAGCGCCAGCGCCACCCAGTCCCCCGCCGCGCCCTCGGCCAGCGCGAGCCCCAGCACCAGGACCCCCAGCAGGAGGGTGCGGCGGTCCCGCCAGGCCTGGGCGATCTGGCGCTTGTTGTCGAGCGGCTCCTCCGTCCGGTCCGTGGCCGCCCCGATGACCGGGATCGGTCCGGTGGAGGGGTCCTCGAAGGTGTCGGGTTTGGACGGCTTGAAGCTCTGCCCGCCCCCGGCCGGGGTGATGTCGGCGCGGAACCAGGCCGCTGCCGTGGCCACGGAGCCGCCCACCAGCAGCCCCGCAGCGGTGAAGTGCACGAACACGGGCAGCCCGGTTCCCGCGGCCCAGGCGCCCGCCGCGGCGCCGGCGACGGTGCCTAGGCTGAACGCCCCGTGGAGCCTGGGCATGATGTGTCGGCGGACGGCACGTTCCACGGCGGCGCCCTCCACGTTGGAGGCCGTGTTCCAGCTGGCGGTGCCGAGGCCGATCACCGCCAGCCCGGCGGCAACCACCAGCGGGTTGACCAGGACGGAGGTCCCCAGGCCCGCCAGGACCAGCCCGGCGCCCACCATGATGCTGCCGATCCGGATGGTCTGCTTCGACCCAAACCGCAGGACGATCAGCCCGGACGCGGAGACCGAGATGAAGGACCCCAGGGTCATGCAGAGCAGCAGCAGCCCGATGTTCGCCGGGGTCAGGTCCAGCCCGTCACGGATGGCCGGCAGCCGGGACACCCAGGTGGCGAAGGCGATGCCGCTGACCGCGTAGGCCGTCACCACGGCGTTCCGCCAGTGCGTGACTTCCACGGACTGGCCGGTACGCACGCTCACCGCATCGCCATAGGGTCAGGCCAGCCTGACGACGGCCTGGGCCTTCATCAGCACTTTCTGCCCGGCCGAGACGACCGTCAGGTCAACGCGGGCGGTTCCGGCGTCGGCGTCGAGCGCCCCGATGGCGCCGCTGACCTCGATCACCGCGCCGGCGTCCGCGGTGCCGGTGGTGTCGGCCACCGGGACGGGCTTGGTGAAGCGGGTCTGGAAGTCCACGACGGCGGCGGGGTCGCCGGCCCAGTCGCTGACGAGCTGGACGGCGGAGCCCATGGTGAACATGCCGTGCGCGATCACGCCGGGGAGCCCCACGCCGGTGGCGAAGGCCTCGTTCCAGTGGATGGGGTTGAAGTCGCCGGAGGCGCCGGCGTACTTGACCAGGTCCGTGCGGGTGACGTCAATGCTGCGGCTGCCGATGTCCTGGCCGACGGTGAGTTCTGCGACTTTGGGAGCAAAATATTCTGTGCTCATGGCTACTGTCCCTCTCCGCGGACCAGGATGGACGACGTGGTGGTGGCGACGGCTTCCCGCGCGCCGGTTGCGGCGTCGCCGGCACCGGCTGATGCGGTTTCGGCGGCAAGGGCGAAGATCTCCGCGCGGGTGGTGATCATGGCTCCGCCGCCCATCGCGCGGACGCCGTCGACGTGCAGTTCCGCGACCAGCCGGTCCCCCGCCACAATCGGACGGTGGTGGATGAAGCGCTGGTCCGCGTGGACCACGCGGGAGAAGTCGATGCCGGAGGCGGGATCCTCGATCAGCTGGGCGTCCGCCCGCTGCGCCACGATGATGGCGAACGTCGGGGGCGCCACCAGGTCGCGGTGTCCCAGCGCCGTAGCAGCCTCCACCTCGAAGTGGGCGGGGTGGGTGGCCTTGACCGCGCGGGCGAACTCGCGGATTTTCTCGCGGCCGACGTCGTACACCTCGTGGGCAGGGTAGCTGCGCCCCTGCAGATCCGGATTGATAGTCATGGTTCCAGCCTAGCGCCCGGCCCCCGGCGGCCCGCGCCGATGACAGCGGCACCACCAGCATGACAAAACTACGGTATGATGGAAACATCATTCCATCATTTCGCGGCGGTTCCGGGCCGGAGGGCCCTGGGTCCGCGGCGGCGAGAAGGCACAGGCAGCACATGATCACACCGGCGCAAACCCCCCTCTACGAAATCAAGGCGAACCTGTTCAAGGCCCTGGCGCATCCGGCGCGGATCCGCGTGCTTGAATTGCTGTCCGCCGCGCCGGACCACTCGGCCCCGGTCAGCTACCTGCTGGCCGAGACGGGCCTGGAGGCCTCCCACCTGTCCCAGCACCTCGCCACGCTGCGGCGGCACGGGGTGGTGACCTCGGTCCGCTCCGCGAACGCCGTGACCTACCGGCTGGCCCACCCGAAGATCGCCGAACTGCTGGCCATCGCCAGGACCTTCCTCCTCGACAGCCTGGCCGACTCCAACGAACAGCTCAGGCTGGCCCAGGGGCTGCCCAGCGAGCATCTGCAGAGCTCCGATTCATGAGTGCCAAGCCGGGTCAACTGGGCCGGTTCCTGCCGTCCCGCCGCGACTACGGCGGGCTGCGCTCCGCCTGGAAAACGGACCTGCTGGCGGGCATCACCGTGGGCATCGTGGCGCTGCCGCTGGCGCTGGCCTTCGGCGTGAGCTCCGGCGTCGGCGCCGAAGCAGGGCTGATCACCGCCGTCGTGGCCGGCCTGGTGGCCGCCGTCATGGGCGGTTCGCACGTCCAGATTTCCGGGCCCACCGGAGCCATGGTGGTGGTGCTGGCCCCGGTGGTCGCCGCCCACGGCGCCGGCAGCATCGCCTTGGTCTCCCTGATGGCCGGGCTGCTGGTGGTGCTCCTGGGCATCAGCGGGCTGGGCCGGGCGGTGGCCTTCATCCCCTGGCCCGTGGTGGAGGGCTTCACTCTCGGCATCGCCGCGATCATCTTCCTCCAGCAGGTTCCCCTGGCCACCGGCACCGAGGGGACACCGGGCCACAACACCCTGCTGGCTGCCATCGAGAGCGCTTCCCAGGCCACCTTGCCCACCGTCCTCCAGACGCTCGGCGTCGTGCTGGGGGTTGCGGCCGTGATGCTGCTGCTCCCGAAGCTGAACAAGGCCCTGCCCGCCAGCCTGATCGCCGTCGTGCTGGCCACGGCGGCGGTGGAACTGCTGCAGCTGGACATTCCGCGGATCGGCGCCCTGCCGCACTCCCTGTCCGCACCCTCCCTGCCGGCCCTGGATCCGGCGGCGCTGGGCGGGCTGCTGATGCCCGCCGTCTCCATCGCGCTGCTGGCCGCCATTGAATCCCTGCTCTCCGCACGGGTGGCCGCCGGCATGGCAGGACCCGACGGGAGGCCATCCGGGGCCTACAACCCGGACCGGGAGCTCACCGGACAGGGCCTCGCCTCCATCGCGGCAGGATTCTTCGGCGGCATGCCGGCCACCGGCGCCATCGCCAGGACCGCCGTCAACGTCCGCTCCGGGGCCAAGACCCGGCTATCCGCGATCGTGCACGCCCTGGTGCTGCTGGCCATCATCTACCTGGGGGCGGACCTGGTGGGGAAGATCCCGCTGGCGGTCCTGGCCGGGATCCTGATGGTCACCGCCACCCGGATGGTCTCGCGGCACACGGTGACGGCCATCCTGCGCTCCACCCGGGCCGATGCCTTTGTATTTGTCCTGACGGCGCTCATCACCGTGGCCTTCGACCTGATCGTGGCCATCGAGATCGGGCTGGTGGCCGCGGCCCTCTTTACCCTGCGGAAATTCGCCTCGCTCAGCGGGGTCAAACGTGAGGAGATCCCGGGGCCGCCCGAACCGGGGGATGAACACATTGCGATCTTCCGGCTGGACGGCGCCATGTTCTTCGGCGCGGCGGAACGCGTGCTGCAGGAGATCAGCCAGGTCAAGGACATCCAGGTGGCCATCATCCGCCTGTCACAGGTCCGGATGCTCGACGCCACCGGGGCGCACACCCTGGTGGAGGTCATCTCGGCGCTGGAGCTGCGCGGCGTGACGGTCCTGCTGAAAGGCGTGCAGCCGCAGCACCTGGAGCTCGTGACCAACGTGGGGGTGATCCGGTCGCTGCGGCACCACAAGCACCTGTTCGCGTCCCTGGCCGACGCCGTGGAGCATGCCCGCAGCCACGTCCGCCGGAACGCCGCCGCTAGCGTTTGAGGTTTTTGCGGATCGCCTGGCCGCGGACCACAATGCCGGCGATGTGCAGGACCAGGCCCGCGCCGATCACGGCCAGGGAAGCCACGGCCAGGTCCTGGTTGCCGGTGGAGTTGCCCACCAGGTTCAGGACAATCCCGATCCCCAGGAGCCCCATCGCGCTGAAGACCAGCACCTTGTAGGTGGTGGACGCGGTCTCCCAGAATTCTCTCAGCACGGTGCCATTCTACTGGGGTCCGCCGTCGCCCCTGCGACGCGGTTCGTGCCTGGCGACACCCGGAAGGCCCGGCGACGCGGGTGTACCGGCGCGTGCGGCAGGAAGCGCATCGCCGGGCACGGCGCGCGTCGCCGGGCACGGCGCGCGTCGCAGGGCACGGCGCGCGGGGCGGGAAGCGCGTCGCCGGGCACAGGCCGCGTCAGAAGAGGGATTCCTGGACTGCCGGAACGTCCGTGCCGTGGTCGCCGAGCTCGATGCTCCGGGCTTTCAGCAGGCCGAGGTTGACGATGAAGCCGAGGTCGGCGCCGTCGAGCCGGGCGAGGGCGATGCTGCCGCTCAGCGAGTCGATCCGGAACCCGTGGGCCCCCTTGCTGAGCTCCTGCGGGTAGGCGTGCCGGGCCGCCGGCGCGCAGGCCGCGTCCGAGAACCGAGGCCGCTGCCACGCCTCGTCCACCACCTCGAAGCCGCCTCCCCCGGCGCCGGCCAGCAGACCGCGGACCTGCTCCGCCAGCCTGCTGTTCCGGGCATCCAGGTCGGCGGCGGGGGCCGGCCCGGCCAGGGCCGCGGCCTTGGCGGCCGACCGGACCTGCTGCGGAAGGCCGGCGTCGCGGGTCACCATGTCCTCCAGGAGCCGGACGATCCGGCCGTCGTCGGCGCGGGCCACATAAGGGGCGACGACGGCGCCCTGTTCGGCGAGCCGCTTCCACTTCCGCAGGTCCGCGGCCGTGCCCACCTTGCTGGCGCCGCCGGCGAAGGTGGCGACGTAGAGCCAGTGCGGCTGCATGAGGTACGCCCGCAGCCCCGGCGGCACCCGCCCGCCGCGGTGGAAATCGTGGATGAGCCGGGAGTCGTCCAGCACGAAGCACCGCTCGCACTGGTTGCCCTTGTCGGCGCGGGCCCGGGCCGGGCAGGGGACGTGGTCCCGGTCGGCGGGCCCGTGCACCCTGTGGTGGCCCAGGCAGTGCTTGCCGCCTGCGGCGAGGCGGAAGCCCAGGCGCGTACCGGCGTCGAGCGGCAGGTCGGTAAAGCCGCCGTCGGGGTCCTGCAGGCGCAGCACCGGGTGCCCGGCGCCCGGTTCCGCATCCCAAAAGACCCCGTGGACCAGATAACGGGTATCGGCCACGGGGTCTCCTTGGGTTCGGGGCAGGCTACAGGGCCGGCTGCACCCCAAAGGCTACCGCGAGCTTCATGATCTTCTCGGCGCGGCCCAGTCGGGGCAGGTCCGAGCCGTCGCGGATCACGCGGCCGTTGGCCTCGAAGTCGGCCATGAAGTCCGTGGCCCAGGCGACGTCGGACGGTGTGGGGCTGATGACCTCGTTGATGACGTGGGTCTGGTCGATGGCCAGGCACAGCTTGCCGGTCATGCCCATCATCACCGTGATGCCGGTCTGCTCACGCAGGATGGGGTGGTTGGTGCCGACGGTGGGCCCGTCGATGGGGCCGGGCAGGTTGCCGACGCGGCTGGCAACCACCAGCTTGGCGCGCGGGTAGGCCATGGCCTCCGGGGTGGCGGCCATGCCGGTGTCGCGGCGGAAGTCGCCCGAGCCGAAGGCGAGGCGGAACGCGCCCTGGGCCCTGGCGATGTTGTTCGCTTCCTCGATGCCGACGGCGGACTCCACCAGCGGGATGACCGGGGTCTTGCCGTCCATGCGGTGGAAGCTCTCGGTGACCTGGTCCGCGGACTCGGTCTTGGCGAGCATCACGCCGAGCAGCCCGGGGGTGCCGCGGAGGCCTGCGAGGTCGTCGGCCCAGAAGGGGCTGGTGGCGTCGTTGATCCGGACCCAGGCGTTGCCGCCGGCGGTCAGCCAGTCCACGACATTCGCGCGGGCGGCATCCTTCTGCGACGGGTCCACCGCATCCTCGATGTCCAGGATGATGGCGTCCGCGCGGGAGACGGCCGACTGGTCGAAGAGTTCGGTCTTCATGGCGTTCACCAGCAGCCAGGAGCGGGCGATGTCAGCCGGAATGTTGCGTTGAGGCCGGACAGTCCCGGCGGTGGTGGTGGATGTCATGTATCTACGCTAGCCGCTCCAAGGTGTCCCCCGCGAAGTATTCCGGCCCCCGCAGGCGACCATTACGACCAAAATCACATCCCTGTGCAGCCAACGGGCAGTTAAGGCCGTTTCCAGCCCTCAAACGGCCTTAACTGCGAGCCAGTCGGGTCAGGGGATGTTGCTGCCCCGTGCCGTCACCCAGAGCCGGTACCACTCGGTGCGGGTCATGGCCTGCGCCACTGCGGAGGCGCCGGCGCAGGCCTGGATCCGGTCCGGGTTGGCGGTGCCGATCACGGGCGCGATGCCGGCCGGGTGCTTCATCAGCCAGCCCAGCAGGACCGCTTCCACGGTGGTGTTGTATCCGGCGGCCAGCTGCGCCACGAGGGAGGTGGTGGCCTCCTCCGCGGCCGAGGGGGCCTCGGCCGGCGCCCCCGTGTAGAGGCCGCGGGCCAGGGAACCGTAGGCCTGCAGCGTGATCCCGTGCCGGACGCAGTGCTCCACGGTTCCGTGCGGGAAGCTGTAGTCCGTGCCCTCGGCGTGGTTAACCAGGACCGTGCTCTCCAGCCAGGCGCGCTTGAGCAGGCTCATCTCCAGCTGGTTGGCGACCACCGGGGTCTCCAGCCGGTCCTGCAGGACCTCGATCTGCGCACCGGACATGTTGGACACGCCCAGCGCCCGGACCTTGCCTTCAGCCATCAGCTGCCCGACGGCGGAAGCCACCTCGGCGGGGTCCATCAGCGGGTCCGGGCGGTGCAGCATCAGCACGTCCACGTAGTCCGTGCGCAGCCTGGCCAGGCTGCCGTTGACCCGCTCCAGGATGGCGTCCCGGCTCAGGTCGTAGTACGCGTTCAGGCCGCCCTCGCCCAGCCGGATGCCGCACTTGGTCTGCAGGCGGATGCGTCCGCGCAGCCCCGGGGTGGCCGCCAGCACCTCGCCGAACACGGCCTCGGACTTGCCGGCACGGTAGATGTCGGCGTGGTCGAAGAGGGTGATGCCGGCATCGAGGGCGGCACTGACCGCCGCAGCCGCCTCGTCCACGTCCGCGGACGAGTACGGCTCCGGCGACCAGCTGCCGCCCAGGCCCATGCAGCCGTAAATCAGCTCCTGGGCAGGTGTCAGCTCCTGGGCCTGGTGCGAAGCCTGGGCGGCGCGTTCCGGAGAACTCACCGCAGCCAGACGGTGGTGTTGCCCGGGAGGAGGTTCTCCTCGAGCGGTCCGCTGCTGAGCAGCACCGTTCCGGCGGGCAGCTCTACGGGCTCGTCACCGAAGTTGGTGATGGTCTGCCAGCCGCCGGGGCGGCTGAAGTGCAGCACGTCGGGGCTGGCCGTGGTGTGCCATTCGAGTTCTTCGGAGGTCTGCAGCTCGCGGCGCAGCTTCAGTGCCTTGCGGTAGAACTCCAGGGTGGAGCCCTCCACCCCGTCCTCGGCGGCGACGGCGTAGCGGCCGAACCAGGCCGGCTGCGGCAGGTGCGATCCGCCGTCGCCGAATCCGAAGGAGGTGCCCTCGGCGGTCCAGGGCAGCGGCACGCGGCAGCCGTCCCGGCCGATCTCCACGCCCTTGTTGCGGAAGAAGGTGGGGTCCTGGCGCTCGGCGTCGGGGATGTCCGCGACTTCCTGCAGCCCCAGCTCCTCGCCCTGGTACAGGTAGGCGGAGCCCGGCAGGGCCAGCATCAGCTGGGTGGCCGCGCGGGCCCGGCGCAGGCCGAGTTCGATATCGAGCTCCTCGGCGGGGGCGCCGGCGAGCAGCCAGCCCTTGCCGTCCTGGCCTTTGGCGTGCTTGCCGCCGCCCTTGGGCAGGCCGTAGCGGGTGGCGTGGCGGACCACGTCGTGGTTGGAGAACACCCAGGTGGACGAGGCGCCGGACTCGGTGGCCTCGGCGAGGTTCCGGGTGATGATCTCGCGGAACTCGTCGGCGTCGAAGTCGGCCTGCAGGAGGTCGAAGTTGAACGCCTGGCCCAGGCCCTCGGGGCTCGCGTAGCGGCCGCGGCGGCTGGCGTGGACCCAGGCCTCGGCGACGGCGGTGCGCGGCGGGTTGTATTCGTTGAAGACCTCGCGCCACTCGACGTAGATCTCGTGGACCTCGTCGCGGTCCCAGAACGGGTGCGAGCCGTCGTCGAAGCCGTCGGTGCCGGAGTTGGCCTCGCTGAGTTCGACCTTGGACAGGAGCGGTTCGGTGAGGTCCTTGGTGAGGGCATGGGCGACGTCGACGCGGAAGCCGTCCACGCCGCGGTCGGACCAGAAGCGCAGGGTCTTGAGGAAGTCGTCGCGGATTTCGCGGTTGGACCAGTTCAGGTCGGGCTGTTCCTTGGCGAAGATGTGCATGTACCACTGGCCGGGGGTGCCGTCCGGTTCGGTGATGCGCTCCCAGGCCGGGCCGCCGAAGACGGATTCCCAGTCCGACGGCGGGATCTCGCCGTTTTCGCCTTTGCCGTCGCGGAAGATGTAGCGCTCACGCGCGTCGGAGCCGCGGGGGGACGCGAGGGCTTCCTGGAACCAGGCGTGCCGGTTCGAGGAGTGGTTCGGCACGATGTCCGCGATCAGCTTGATGCCGGCGGCGTGCAGGGCGGCCGACATCTCGTCGAAGTCCTCGAGGGTGCCGAGCTTGGGGTCCACGTCGCGGTAGTCGTCGACGTCGTACCCGCCGTCGGCGAGGGCCGAGGGGTAGAACGGGCTGAGCCAGACGGCGTCGATGCCGAGTTCCTTCAGGTACGGCACCTTCGCGGTGATGCCCTTGATGTCGCCCAGGCCGTCGCCGTTCGAGTCGGAGAAGCTGCGCGGGTAGATCTGGTACACGGACGCCTGGCGCCACCAGTTGGGGTCGGCGGCGAGGTCGGAACCGGACAGGGTTGCCAGCGTGGCGGTGTTGGACAAAGGAAATCCTTCGGGGCTCGGAACTGGGTCTGATAATTTAGATACAAGCTAAATATATTGCCTGAACAATTATGTGTCCGGATCAGGAAGAGGTCAACATTTGAAGCCGACGGCGGCCGCCGCAACGCCCCAGCTCCTGCGCCGGGTCAACGCCCAGTCGGTGCTCGGCTTCATCCGGAACACGGAGTCGGCCACCGGCACGGAGCTGATGAACCACACCGGGCTGACCCGGGCATCGGTGATAGCCGTCTGCGAGGACCTGATCCGGCGCGGCTGGATCCGCGAACTGGACGCCCGCGGCGAGGACCAGCCCGCCGGGCCGCGCAAGGGCCGCCCCGCCCGGCGCTTCGAATTCAACGCAAAGGCAGGATTCGTGCTGGGGATCGACATCGGCGCGGCAACCACCACCGCCGCGGTCGCGGACCTGCGCGGCACCGTCGTCGGGCGGTCCAGCGAAGGCTTCCGGGCCGCGGACATCCCGGCGGCGGAGCGGATCGACGTCGTCGACCGTGCCTGCCGCGGGGCACTGGCCGCCGCGGGGACCGGGCCCGGGTCCGTCCTGGCCGTAGGGGCCGGCATCGCCGCGCCGGTGGACCGCGACGGCAAGGTGCTGGTCACGCAACACTTCTGGAGCCTGTTCGACGTCGGGCTCCGCGCCGCCCTGCAGGACCTGCACGGGTGGACCGTGCTGCTGGAAAACGATGCGAACCTCGCCGCCCTGGGTGAGCGCTGGCGCGGTTCCGGCGCCGGCGTCGACGATCTGGTGGTGCTCCTGGCCGGTGAGCGGCTGGGCGCCGGCGTGATGGAGTCCGGACGGCTGCTGCACGGCCGCGGCGGCGCGGCGGGCGAAATGGGGTACCTGGACCTGGTGGCGGGCGTCGGCTCCAGCGACGGCATCGCCAGCCTGGCCCGGCAGTGGTCCGCGGCCGCCGGCGGCCCGGCAGCGGGCGGCCCCGCGAGCGCCCGCCGCGTCTTTGAGGACGCAGCGGCCGGGGACCCTGCGGCGCTGGCCATCCTGGACAGGATCGCGGACCGGATGGCGCGGGTCATCGCCACGGTGGCGAGTTTCATCAATCCGGAGCAGGTGGTGCTCGGCGGCGCCGTGGCCGATTCGGCGCAGGCGCTGCTGCCCGGAATCACCGCGCGGCTCCCCCGGCTGACGGCGACACCCCCGCGCGTCACAGTCTCGCCGCTGGGCGACTCCATTGTGACGGTCGGCGCCGTCCGGCACGCCCTGGACTATGTCGAGGCAAACGCCCTTGAGCTGGAGCTAAGCCTTAGTGCGGGACCCCGGTTATGACGAGCCGGTTGCCGGCTTTGCTCAAGATTCGGCAACGATTCACTACCGAAGACGAAAGTTTGCTGCAAGTTGCCTGATCTGGCCGCGTGCCCTCCGTAGACTGACC
Source organism: Arthrobacter sp. EPSL27 (assembly GCF_001512305.1). Taxonomy (GTDB): domain Bacteria; phylum Actinomycetota; class Actinomycetes; order Actinomycetales; family Micrococcaceae; genus Arthrobacter. The sequence continues at coordinate 69,143 of NZ_LNUT01000005.1, read as the reverse complement.
TCACTTCCCGGTCTCCCGGCCGCCCTGCTGAGCCTCAGCGGGGCGGCGGTCTCATGAAAGACATCAAGTGAACTCAATACGGAAGACGACAGCGCTTCTGACGGCGTTGGTCGTCACCTTCGCCTCGCTCACCACCGTGACGATCGCCCCTGCCCTTGCTGACCCGACGCCGGCTCCCGCGACAGCCTCGCCGGCTCCCGCGCCGGCGACTGCCGCTATCCCCGCCCCGCCAGCTACAACGCTGCCTGCCGCCCCGGTAGAGACAGCGGCCACCGCAACCGAACCGGCTGCGGAAAGCGCTACTACCGAGGACGAGCATGGGCACTCGGTCTATTCCGACGCGGCGGGTGACAAACCGCTGATCGCCCACACGTTCGAAACCCCGCTTCCCACCGGCCCCAAGGGCGTGACGGCCCGGAAAAGTTCCACCGAGGCGTATTCGATTGCCCGCAGCGGCGATATCAAGGTCAAGCTGGTCATGGTGCAGCTGGCCGACCGGAAAGCCACGATTCCCGAAGCGGATGCCCGGGCGGCGATCACCACGAGCAGCACCTACTGGCAGGCCATGTCGAACGGCAGGCTCTCCATGAGCGTTGCCAGCGTCGAAAACAGGACCAGTAAGGCCACGTCCACACAGAGCTATTCCTCGATGATGAACACCATCTCGGCGGAGATCGGCTGGGTCCCGAGTTCATACACCGCATTGGTGGTCTTCGTCTCCACGCCCACGCTGTCCGATGGCGCCTACGGTGCCGGCTGGAGCTATAACGGCACCAGCGGCCGGGTGCTCATGCCCCTCCCGGCAACGCTGACCAATAGTGTGCTGACCCATGAATTCGGGCACGTCCTGGGATTGATGCATGCCAACCGGCTCCGCTGTGGGGATGGATCCGTGGACACCGCCAGCAACGCGGATGGGTCGTTCGCCAACCGCACCTGCAGCATCGAGGAATACAAAGACAACCTTGACCTGATGGGTGTCTCCCAAGTCAGCCAGCCGGTGGTGAGCTCCCCGACGTATGAATTTGGCGGATTCGGCTCCGGCAACGAGGTTAGGAACCTGGGGAAAGTGGTCGGGAAGAACTCGTACCAGCTGAAGGCCTGGGGAAGCGCGGACGACCACCGTGCCATCAAGTTCACGGATCCAGTTAGCGGTGAAGGCTATTACATCGAACTCCGCCTGCCGATAGGAAACGACGCGCCATCGGCGCTTGGCGGCAACCGCGGCGTCAAGGTGGTCCAAAGCTACGGTGCCGGTTCCATCGCCCTGCAGCCCAGCACCACCACCTTCAACGGTTACTACAGCTACAACCAGACCTGGCAGCCGGGGCAGACGTTCAAGACCCACGCCGGGACCAAAGTGACCATCGACTGGATCTCGAGTTCCGGCGCCGGGATCACCATTGACACCCTCCCGGCCGCCAAGCCGCTGCTGGTGGCCCCAGGCGACTTCAACGGGGATGGAATTTCCGACCTCATTCAGCGCAAAATCAACGGCGAGCTCTGGCTCTATCCGGGCGATGGCACCGGCAGGTCCCAGGCCGGCCAGCGGATCGGAACAGGGTGGGAGATCTTCAACAGCATCCTGGGCACCGGGGACTTCAATGGTGACGGCAAAAACGACCTAGTTGCTAGAAAATTTGATGGATCTTTGTGGTTCTATGCAGGCACGGGCAGAGTGTCCGGCGGCAGCGAAGGCTACCTTGCCGGGGTGAAAATCGGTGACTACGGCTGGGAAACCTTCACGTCGCTGCTAGGCGTCCGCGACTTTGATGGTGACCGCAAACCGGACATCCTGGCCCGGCGGGCAGACGGCGTGCTGATGCTGTACCCCGGTACAGGCACGGGCCGGCCGGGAACGCCACGGAACATCGACTACGGCTGGGAGATCTTCGACCAGCTGATCCCAATCCAGGACTTCAACGGCGACGGCACCAACGACTTGGCCGCCAGGCGCCCGGACGGGTCCCTCTGGCTGTACTCAAACACCGGCGCCGCCAAGCTTGTTAGCCCGCAGAAGATCGGCACCGGCTGGGGCATCTACACCACCATTACCGGCACCGGCGACGCCAATGGAGACCGCACCGCAGATTTCGTGGCAAGCCAGCCCGACGGGAATGTCTTCTTCTACGCCGGGACCGCCATGCGGGACGAGGGATACGGCAGCGCGCGGAAGATCGGAAACTATGGCTGGGAGGTGTTTGATGCCTTGACGGCCACCGAGGACCTCAATGGGGATAGGATTGCTGACCTGCTGGCCCGCAAGCCAGACGGCAGTCTGTGGTTCTACGCGGGTAACGGTAGCGGTGCCTACGGATCGGCCCGAAAGATCGGCGAGTACGGCTGGGAGGTTTTCAATTCCCTGGTCGGCGTTCGCGACTTCACCAGCGACGGCAAGAACGACCTGCTGGCCCGCAAGCCCGACGGCACGTTGTGGCTGTACCCCGGCACGGGGCGGGTTGATGCCGGTAATTCCGGTTTCTCGAGTCCGAAACGAATCGGCGACTACGGCTGGGAGGCCTTCACTACCCTGGTGGGTACCGGAGACTTCAACGGGGATGGCAAGAACGACCTCGTGGCCCGGAAGGCGGACGGCTCCCTCTGGCTCTACCGTGGCACCGGAACCATCAGCGGAAGCAACGTCGGATACAACGGAGCCGTAAAAATCGGCGACTATGGCTGGGAGGTCTTTGACCAACTGTTCGGCACCGGAGACTTCAACGCAGACGGAAAGAACGACCTTCTCGGCCGGATGGCGGACGGAACCTTGTGGATGTATCCGGGCAACGGCACCGGCAAGCTCGCCGCCCCGCGCCGGATCGGAACCGGCTGGCACGTGTTTGACACCATCCTGGGCGCCGGAAAGCTCAACTCGGACGGGTTTCCTGACCTGGTGGCCCGCGAGCCAAGCGGTTCGCTCTGGGCCTATTCGGGGACTGGCATGCAGCCGAATGAGGGCTACCTCGCCCGTGTCTTCGCCGGCTCGGTGTCCTAGGACCTGAGCACTGGGGTTCGGCGCTGAGGAGCGCCTGAGGGGAAAGAAAAGGACCGGATCGCCCAGCGATCCGGTCCTTTTCTTCTGCATGCCTGGCGCCGGGGCTCCCGCACGCTTTGGCTTCGCCTTGGCCTAGGCCTCCAGGGCAGCGGAGAGGGGCAGGGAGCCGTCCCGGAACTCGATGGTGCGCCCCGCCTTAGCCGGCATACCCAGCACGGCCGCAGCAACCAGGGCCACGTTGGCACGGGACGTTTCGGTGCCCGTGGAGGTATCCGACGGGTTGACGTCGATCAGGCCGTTCCCGGGCCCGTCAGTGAGCGCTCCAGGGCCCAGGATGGTCCATTGCAGGTCCGTGCCGCGCAGGTAGGCATCGGCGGCCGCCTTGGCCTCCGCGTACGCGTAGAAGCCGTTGTCCTCGGGGACCCCGTGGTCGCGCCCGGCGCCGAAGTAGGACACCATGACGTAACGCCCGACGCCGGCCTGGGCCGCCGCGTCCATCGACCGGATGGCGGCGTCCCGGTCCACGGCGTACGTGCGCTCCGGGCTGCCGCCGCCCGCGCCCGCGGACCAGACCACGGCGTCGTGTCCCTGGAGGGCCCCGGCGATGTCCTCCGTCGTCGAATTTTCAACGTCCAGGACCGCCGCTGTGGCGCCGGTGGCCTCCACGTCGGCCCGGTGTTCGGGGTTGCGGATCAGCGACGTTACGTCGATGCCCTCCCCGGACAGGATCCTGGACAGTTCCAAAGCCACTTTGCCGTGGCCGCCGATGATTGCGATTCGTGTCATGGACCCATTCTGTCCCACAACCCGATGCCCTATCACGTGGCGGGGTTATCCGGCCGGGTTAAGCCCTGTTGAGTCTCATGACTTAATGGACATTTCTGTCTCAAGACATCGTGGACAGTGTGTCTCAGGACATCGTGGACACTCTGGCCGGTTTTGCTCGGATCATGAGCAAAATGCACCCCGATATCAAGATCCGGCACTTGGTGGCGACATGGCCTGACCACGCCGAGAGGGGTGCGGTTACACAGTTCTGTCGCCGCCATAAGGTGTCCC
>NZ_LNUT01000005.1:0-64989 GCF_001512305.1 Arthrobacter sp. EPSL27 | reverse complement strand
TGCCAGTCGACAACGACCCGCCACCACTCACACCACACCCCGGAGGCACACCATGAGCGGCCCCCGGAACCACAACCCAGGAGCCGCTCATCTCTGCCTATTGACAACCCGACCTACATATCAGCGGACCCCCACCTCCTCGGCTTCCGGCTCCGCTGCGGGCTGGGAGCGTGCGGCATCCGCCTCCGGACGGCCGAGCTTGCTGGGCCACCAGATCCGGGGCCCGATGTCGTAGGCCAGCGCCGGGACCAGCAGCGAGCGGACCAGGACGGTGTCCAGCAGCACGCCGAAGGCCACGATGAAGGCCAGCTGGACGAGGAACATGATGGGGATGACGCCCAGGGCGGCAAAGGTGGCCGCGAGCACCACACCGGCGGAGGTGATCACTCCGCCCGTGACGCCCAGGCCGCGCAGGATGCCGGGCCGGGTGCCATGCTTCAGGGACTCCTCCCGGACCCGGCTCATCAGGAAGATGTTGTAGTCCACCCCGAGGGCCACCAGGAAGACGAAGCCGAAGAGCGGGACCGTGGCGTCGGCTCCCGGGAAGCCAAGGACGTTGTTGAACACGAAGGCGGACACGCCCATCGCGGCGCCGTAGGACAGCACCACCGACGCGACCAGCAGCACCGGAGCCAATACGGAGCGCAGCAGCAGCATCAGGATGACGAGGATCACCGCAAGCACCACCGGGATGATGGTGACGAGGTCGCGCTGGGCGGTGGTGTTCGTATCAAGGGCTGTCGCCGTCACACCGCCCACCAGGGCGCCGCCGTCGATCTCCTTGAGGTCCTGGCGGAGGGCCACCACCACGTTTTCCGCCTCGTTGGAGTCGGCGGCGTAGTTCAGGGTCGCGTTGATCAGGACCTTGCCGTCCCGCACGGCGGGAACCGCCGGGGCAGCCGGAGCAGGGGGCGCTCCCGGAACCGCGGGGGCGCCGGCCGGGGCGCCTGCCGGGGCGTCCGGCCTGATCGGCGCACCGCCTTCGGCCAGCAGGTAGGCCTCCCCGACGCCGTCGGTCGCCTTGGTCCGTTCCAGTACTTCCTGGGCCTTCGCCTCGTCGGCGACGATCACCGCGGGGCTGCCGGAGCCGGCGTCGAAGTGCCGGGCCAGGGCCTCCTGGCCGTCCACGGCGTTGGAGGCGGTGAGGATGACGTCGGTCTGCGGGACGCCGTTGGCCTTGAGCTGCAGGACTCCGGCGGATGCCACCAGGAGCAGCAGCACTGACGCGATCCAGACCGTGCGGGGACGGCGCGAGACCAGCGAGCCGGTGGCGCGCCACAGGCCCTTCTGGCCTTCCAGTCCGGTCACAAGCTCGGGTTCGCGCTCCGTTTCCGGGAGCAGCTTGGGGCGGAAGGGCCAGAATGCGGTCCGGCCCAGCAGCGCCATAAGCGCCGGCAGCAGGGTGAGCGCGGCGAACAGCGAGCAGAGGATGCCCGCGGCGGCCACCGGCCCCAGGGCCTTGTTGGAGTTGAGGTCGGAGAAGAGCAGGCAGAGCAGGGCGATGATCACCGTGGCACCGGAGGCGACGATGGGCTCCCAGGAGTTCTTCCAGGCCGTGATCGCGGCGGCCGTGCGGTTGGTGGTGTGGGTCAGGGCCTCACGGAAGCGGGCCACATAGAGCAGCGCGTAGTCCGTGGCGGCGCCGATCACCAGGATGGACAGGATGCCCTGGCTCTGGCCGTTCAGCTGGATCCAGCCGAGCTTGGCCATGCCGAAGACCAGCAGGATGGCGGCGCAGAGGGCGAAGACCGAGGTAAAGAGCACCGCGATGGGCAGCAGCAGCGAGCGGTAGACAACCAGCAGGATCACAAACACCGCACCGAGGGCCACCAGCAGCAGGATGCCGTCGATGCCGGCGAAGGCGCTGACCAGGTCCGCCGTGAGGCCGGCCGGGCCGGTCACGAACGTCCGCATGCCCTCAGGGGCAGACTCCTGGAGCACCGCCCGGAGCTCCGTAACCACCTCTTTCACTTCCCCGGAGGAGTCAATGGGGACCACGAACTGGACGGCGTTGCCATCCTCGGACGGGATGGGCCCGACGACGGTGCTGCCCGCCCCCACGGCTTCGAGCTCGCCCTTCAGCGCTGCCGCTTCGCCGAGCTGGGCGGGGGTGAAGGCGGAATCATTCTCGATGACAATGACCGCGGGGATCTCGTTGGAGTCGCGGAACTTGGCCTGCCAGTCCTGGGCTGCCGTGGCCTCGGCCCCTGCCGGCAGGAAGGAGGCCTGGTCGTTGGAGGAGACCTCTTCCAGCCGGCCGAAGGTGGGCCCGCCGATTCCGGCGATGGCCAGCCAGGTGACAACGAGCAGGACGGGGACCAGCCAGCGGAGCCAGAATGGCACGCGGGGGGTGTTTTGCCGGTGGGGTTTCATGGCGTCCTTCGTAGTGGGGCGGCGCGGAGTAGAATGAGTAAATCATAGAGTATCTCCATCATGGATATAAGTGCCAATCTAGGCAATTCCGGAAATGGAGCGGTCCCGGGGTGAAGTAAACTCCGGAGGGCGCAAGCGCGCCGGCCCTTTGGGCACGGCGGAGGAGGAGGTGCAATGTCAGCCGAGATGCCGGGTCCCCCCGACGCTGCAGAGCAGCCGCCGCTGGTCCGGCTGCTGCAGGAATTCAGCCTCGAAGCCAACCGCTACGTGGACTCCGCCGGCGGCCGCAACGACATGCACCGGACAGACCTCAATGCCCTGGCGGTGATCATGCAGCACACCGCGAGGAACCAGATCGTCACGCCCGGGGTGCTCCGCAAGGAACTCCACCTCAGTTCCCCCGCCACGACGGCACTCATTGACCGGCTGCACCACTCCGGCCATGTGGTCCGCGAGCGCCTCGGGACCGACCGCCGCCAGGTGCAGCTCCGCATGACCCCCAAGGCCTACCGCGACGGCGGGGCCATGTTCCTGCCGCTGGCCCGCCACATGGGCGCCGCGATGGCCCAATTCACCCCGGAGGAACTGGAGATTGCCACCCGGTTCATGACCTCGATGATCGACGCAACGGTCAAGGCAGGGCAGGAGGCCGCGCAGCAGACGGCCCCGGCTCCCCCGGCGCCGCAGTAGCCAGCACCGCCGGCCGCGCGGACGGCCGGATCTTCCAGTCCGCCGGACGGACTGCCGCGGCCCTGCGGGCTGCCCACAGGGCACCCGCCGCCAGGCCCGCCGGAACCACCAGCGCCCAGCCGCTGAACAACAGCACGGCCAGCATCACCGCGGCTGCCACCACCACCCCGTACCAGGCGGGCGTCCGCGCCGGCAGCAGCCGGAGGCCGGCCGCCAGCCCGAATGCCGTCACGGCGGTGAAGCACGCCGATGCTGCGCCGATCTGGAGCTGCATGTCCGCCAGCCCGGCCGCGGCCGCACCGAAGGACACGAACGTCATCGCCGCCAGCAGACCCAGGCTGGCCGCCGGCACCTGCCCCGCACCGGCGCCGCGCGCCAGACGGCGCGGCAGCACGCCGTCGGACGCCAGGCTCGCCCCGAGACGGCTGGCGCCGGCAACGAAGGTGTTGATCGGGCCGAAGGTGAGGACGGCGGCGGCGACGGCGGTCAGCGGGGCCGCCAGCCCGCCCAGCCCCTTTTCGAGCAGCTGCGCGATGGGCACGTCGGTGCCGGGGAGGGCCGGGCCCAACACGGCCACGCACGCCGCCACCACACCGAGGTAGACCACGCCCACCACAATCAGGGTCAGCCAGGTGGCCCGCTTGAGGTCCCGCTCCGGGTGCCGGAATTCGCCGGCAATGTGCGTCACCGCCTCCCACCCGGCAAAGCAGAAAAACAGGAGGCTGGCCACCCCGCCCACGGCCCAGTAGCCGTGCGGGGCGAAGGGCGCGAAGTTCCCGGCGCTGGCGAACGGCGCGGCCAGGGCAACGGCCAGCGCCAGCAGCCCCACCAGGAGCACCATCAGTACCAGCTGGATGCCGCTGGACATCCGGATCCCCACGGCGTTGGCCGCGAACGCGGCGGCGAGCAGCAGCGCGGCGGCCAGCAGCGCCGTTTCCCGCCCGCCGCCCAGGGCGTGGGCAATGTAGTTGCCGCCGATGACCGCCGTCGCGGGGGCGCCGAAGGGGATGGCGAAGTAGAAGAGGTAGCCGGCCACGGCCGAGGCGCGGCGGCCGTAGGCGCGCGTCACGAAGTGGGCGATCCCGCCGGCGTCGGGCTGCTGCCGGCTCATCTCGGCGAAGCTGAACGCCACGGGCGTGCAGAACACCAGCAGCAGCGCCCAGGCCAGGAGCGACGCCGGGCCGGCTTCCCTGGCGGCGATGGCCGGGAGGACCAGGATGCCGGAGCCGAGGATGGCTCCGACGTAGATGCCGGTGGCCCGGAAAAGGCCGAGTCCCGCCTGTTTGCTGGTTTTGATCTTCACTCCTCCAATCATCCGCGGGACGGGACCGGCCGGAAGCGGCAAAACGGACGCCGGCGCACAAAATCCTGCCGTTGTGCCGCAGGGCTTCTGTCGGTTTTTGTCGGTCTTTAAGCGGGTGATCATGCAGGCGCATGAATGCCGCAAGCGGCCTCGAGGCGGTACCGTTTCCCCATGAGTGCGCAGCAGCCTGACGATGTGTACAGCCACGGCCACCACGAGTCCGTGGTCCGCGCCCACGCTTCCCGGACGGCGGAGAACTCCGCGGCGTTCGCCCTGCCCTACCTCACGCCCCGCGTCTCGGTGCTCGACGTCGGCTGCGGGCCGGGCAGCATCACGTGCGATTTCGCCGTGCTGGTCTCCCCTGGAAAAGTCACCGGCCTGGACCGCTCGCCCGAGGTGATCAGCCACGCGCGGGACCTCGCGTCCGAGCGCGGCGTGCCGAACGTCGAGTTTGTGGCCGGCAACATCTACGACCTCGACTTCGAGGACGAAACGTTCGACGTCGTCCACGCCCACCAGGTGCTGCAGCACCTCACAGACCCGGTCGCCGCGCTGCGGGAAATGCGCCGGGTTGCCAAGCCCGGCGGGATCGTGGCCGTGCGTGACGCCGACTTCCACGGCATGAGCTGGTACCCGCTCCTCCCCGAACTGGACGAATGGATGGAGCTGTACCAGCGGATTGCCCGCCGCAACGGGGCGGAGCCCGACGCCGGCCGGCGCCTGGTCTCGTGGGCGCAGGCCGCGGGGTTCACCGACGTCGCCCCCACCAGCAGCAACTGGCTCTACGCCACCGCGCAGCAGCGCCGCTGGCAGGCCCGGGTCTGGGGCGAACGGGTGCTGCACTCTGCCTTCGCGGACCAGGCGCTCGAGTACGGGTTCGCCAACGCCGCCGACCTCGCCCGGATCTCGGCCGGCTGGCACCGCTGGGGGTCCACGGACGACGGCTGGTTCCTGATCCCCAACGGCGAGGTCATCGCCAGGGCCTGAGCGGGGCCAGCCCTGAACGGGGTCAGCGGGGGATGATCCGGAACAGGAATTTGGTCTTGACCATCGTCCACACCAGGGCCAGCACCAGCACATAGGCGCCGGTGTTCAGCCAGATGTTGCCCAACTTCAGCGCGGGGATGTTGGCCAGCGCCAGGATCAGGAACACGTGGATGATGAAGACGTACAGCGTGGCCTGCCCCAGCGGGATGAGGAACCAGCCCAGCGACCGCTCCAGCAGCTTCCAGTACGCGGTGAGGAGCGTGTAGGCGGTGATGACCACCAGCACCACGTTGAGAAGCCGCCCCGCCCCAAGGTAGGTCCGCCCGAAGTAGCCGCTGTAGAGCGCCTGGTGGAGGGCATCCGGCAGCAGTGCGAGGCGGAAATCGTAGGCGTTGGACAGGTAGGGGTTCGAACTGGCGAACAGGGCGAACGCCACTGTCAGCGCAGCACACAGGGCCAGCACGCCCCTGTGGCGGGCAAACCATGCCACGAGCGGCCGGCGGTGGTAGCCGGCGGCCATGCCAAGGACAAAGAGGACCTGCCAGACCAGCAGCGGAAAGGAGTCCTCGAACTGGGAGGGCAGGAGCCGGATGCGGAACAACGCCCCCACTGTGTAGAGGGCGGCGCTGACCAGCAGAACCAGCCATACCAGCCGGCGGGACAATGCCCACAGGATCAGGGGGCTCAGGAGCAGGAGCACCACGTACAGGCCCATGATGTTGAACTGCCACGGGCCGAACTCCAGCAGCAGGATCTTCGGGATCAGCCAGGCCGGGACCGGGAACTGCAGCAGTCCTTCCACGTCCGAGTACATGTCGTAGCTGCGGCCGGCCGCGGCGCTTCCTGCCCCGCCGGTCCCCTGGTCGGTGAAGGCCGTCAGGACCGAGCTCTGAATCCGCGGGATGAGGCTGATGACGAAGACGGCCATAACAACGGTCAGGGCGGTGACGTACAGCTTCCAGGACCGGGCGGTTGTTTTGTCCACCACGTCCCCGATGTTGTCTGTGACCCGCGGCCCGTAGACCACGCCCAGTACTGCCCCGGAAAGCAGGACAAAGAATTCCGCACCGGACACCGCGCCAATCGTTTCCTGGGTCAGCAACTGGAACAACGAGGTGAGGCCGACGTGGTTGACCACCACAAAAAGGATCGCCATGCCGCGCAGCATGTCCACGCGCCGGTCCCTGGCATTTTCATCCGCGTAGGCCCACTTCTGCGCCGTGGCCCAGCGGAAGGGCAGCACCCACACCACGGCGGCCAGTGCCAGGGCCGCCGCAGCGGCCAGCCACGCCCAGCCACCGGAGACCGTTCTTCCGCCCGGGGCACCGCCGGCAGCGTTGCCGCCCTCCCCCGTGCCCGCGGTGCCGGTCAGGAAGCGGGATTCGTCCAGCGCGGCGGCCAGCACCCCGGCGGTGCCAGGGTCCGCGGTGAGGCGCCAGTCGATGGCTACCTCGCCGGAGGCGCGCTGTTCCACCCGTTCGTTCCACACCACGGCCCGGATGCTGCTGTATCCGGCGGCCGGGGCTGCGAGCACCTGCCTCAGCCACGCACTTTTGATGTCCGCTTCAGCGGGCCCGCCGCTGGCCGGGCTGTACAGGGCGCCCGTTTCCAGAAGCAGGGGCTTACCCCTGGCCGCGGCGTAGCTGGCATAAAAGTCCGTGTCCGTCGCGGCCTGCCCCGGCTCTGCGGGCCCCAGCATGCGGCTCAGCCCGTCCGCGGCAGGAAGGGTGTTCACCGGCGGGCCGCCGGCCGAGTCGTCATGGAAAGCGGCCAGCCCCACCCAGTCCACCGCGTCGTCCCCCGGGTAGTACGGCGCGTAGGCGGAGTCCTCGGGGTTCCAGGCGCCGTCGGAGTTCGTGTCCAGAGCCGCGAAGTCCGGGCTGCCGGGCTGCGCCTCGTCCGGGGTCTTACCAAACGGGTAGCCCCGTCCCTGGAACGGCGACCAGACCATGATCGGCTCCTCCAGCTCTCCGCGCATGGCGGCGGTTACGGCGCGGAAGGCCCCGACGTACTCGACCGGTTTCTGGCCCCACGCCGTCCAGCCCGCGTTCATGTCGGGGGCGAACCGGATAAACAGCCGGCCCTTGAACCCCTCCGCCATCGCCTTGATGTCCCGTGCCAGCCCGGCCGAAGCCTCCCGGTCGACCTGTTCCAGCGGAATCCTCGGATTGACCGTGATCAACGCATCGGCGTTGGCGGACCCTGCCTGGTCCAGGAACTGCGGGATGAAGGTCTTTTCCTGCTCCCGGACAGGCAGCGAAAGTTCATGGGCGTAGACGGCCGCCGGTTTTCCCAGCCGCTGCGCGTAGCGGGCGGCCGAGTCCGCCGCCCAGTCCAGCTGGACCCCCCACGCCGGCCCGCTGCCCGCCTCCGCCGGAGGCTCGCGGTCCGCCGCCCCAGCCGCGGCAGAAGCAGGGCCCGGGCCGCTGGCCTGCGCCGATGCACCGGAAGCGGCCGTAAACGTCGGGACCAGAAGCAGGAACAGCAGGAGGGTAAGCACGCGGCGCAGGATCACAGTCGCAATAGTAGCCACCCCGGTCCCGGCCGCCGGTTTGCGACGCCGAGGGCCGGGATGCCGGGCAGGCATTCCCCGCACTCCCGCGTGCCGCTAGGGTGCACTAAAAGATGCACCACAAAGCCTGCGGCGAGGAGTAACCATGCGCAAAGTGACGGCCGGCCTGTTCAGTTCCGTGGATGGTGTGGTTGAAGACCCGTTCCGCTGGCAGTTCGACAGCTTCGACGAGGAACTCGGGGCGGGGATGGGCCAGATGATGGCCCGGATCGACGCCGGGCTCCTGGGCAGGGTGGGGTACCAGCAATGGGCGGACTACTGGCCGAAGGCCGATACGGACGCCGACTTCGCGGGGTTTATCAACCCGCTGCCCAAGTATGTGGCGTCCCGGACCCTGTCCGGCGGCCTGGAGTGGCAGAATGCCCGGCTGATCGAGGGGCCGCTGGAGGACTTCGTCGCGGACCTGAAAAAGGGCGACGGCGGCGAGATCGGGGTCTTCAGCAGCATCTCACTGGTCCGTCAGTTGCTGTTCGCCGGACTGCTGGACACGCTGATGCTGATCGTCCATCCGGTGATCGCGGGCAGCGGCCGGCGGCTCTTCAACGACGGCGACCCGCTCACCCGGCTTGAGCTGCAGTCGTCCGAACAGACCAGCAAAGGCAACCTGATTCTCAGGTACGGCCTGCGAGGGGACTGACAGCAGGCGGCCCCGGCCGCCGTCGGCCTTTGTCATCAGGCGGACTTGTCATCAGGCGGACTTGTCATCAGGCGGAACGCCGCTGCCGGGACCGTAAACTGGGCTTGTGCAACCCTCCCTTTGGCTGGCCCTGGCGGGCGCCGGCGTCCTCATCAGCTTCACGCCCGGCGCGGGCGCCATCAACACGATGAGCAACTCGCTGAACTCCGGCTTCCGCCGCTCCATCTGGGGCATCCTGGGACAGCAGGCCGCCCTCATTGTGCATGTGGTGATCGTGGCCCTCGGTGTGGGCGTCCTGGTGGCCAGTTCGCCGGTGGCGTTCAACGTGATCCGCTACGCCGGCGCGGCGTACCTGGTGTACCTGGGCATCCAGCAGTTCCGGCACAAGCCGGACCTGGACCAGGAGAAGGCTGCCGCGCTGCGCAACGAACCGGCAGGCTCCATGTTCCGCCGCGGCCTGTGGGTCAACCTGCTCAATCCCAAGGCCATCGTGTTCTTCCTGGCTTTTATGCCGCAGTTCATCCGCCCGGAGGACCCGCTCCTGCCGCAGTACCTCATCCTGGCTGCCACGGTGGTGGTGATCGACATCCTGGTCATGTGGTTCTTCTTCGCGGCCGCGGCCAAGTCCTTCCAGCGCTTCACCCACGATGCCCGCGGCCAGCGGATCCTCAACCGGACGTTCGGCGTGCTGTTTATGGCCGTCGGGGTCGGTCTGGCCCTGATTCACTGACGGAGTCAGCCGCCCGCCCGGAGGCGCGGGAGCAGCGACTCCACCGTGTTCGATGCGATGGCGAAGCTGATCCCGTTCGCCTCGGCCCTGGGGTGTGGACGCGGCAACCATGGTGTTGATGCCGACCACCTGCCCGCGGTCGTTCAGCAAGGCCCCGCCGGAATCGCCTGAGCTGATGGACGCGTCGGTCTGGAGCAGCCCCGTCAGCGTGCAGCTCGACCCCAGGCCGGTATCCATCACGGAGGTCCGGTCCGTGGCGGAAATGATGCCGGTGGTGACGCTGGGGCCGCCGTCCAGGCCCAGCGCGTAGCCGACTGCCACCGCTGCATCACCCACTTCCACGGACGCTGAGTCGCCAAGCTCCAGGACGGGCATGTTCTTCACACCCTCGACCTGCAGCAGCGCCAGGTCGTTCTCGCAGTCGGAGCCGACAATCCTGGCGGGGTGCTCGCCCGAATCGGCGAATGTCACGGTCACCGACGAGGCCCCGCTGATCACCCCCGTGACCAGATGCGCGTTGGTGATGACCTCACCCGAACTGCCGATCACCACCCCGGTCCCCTGGGCCATGACCCGGCCGCCGCCGCTCGGCGCCAGGAAGGGGTTGGACTGCGTGGTGGTGGCCTGCACGGAGACGACGCCATGGAGACCGCTCCCTCTGCCGGCTCCCGCGCGGCGCCGCCCTGTACAGCGGATGCCGGCGCACGGAAGACTGGCGCCATGCGCAAACTGACCTTCGGCATGAACGTAAGCGTGGACGGTTACATCGCCGCTCCCGGTGGCGACCTCGGCTGGAGCGTGCCGAGCGACGAGCTGTTCCAGTGGTGGTCCGACCGGGTGGGGGCAACGGACCTGGCGCTGTACGGGCGCGGACTGTGGGAGTCGATGAGCCCGCACTGGCCCACCGCCGACCAGCAGCCTGGCGCCACACCTGCGCAGATCGCGTTCGCCGGCCGCTGGCGGGACATGCCGAAAGTGGTGTTCTCCTCGACCATCAGTACCGTCGACTGGAATACCCGCCTGGTGACCGGCGACGCGGTCGCCGAGATCACCCGGCTCAAGGCCGGCGACGGCGGCCCCATGGACATCGGCGGCGCCACCCTCGCCGCGGCGGCCATGCGGGCCGGGCTGATCGACGAGTACGTGATGGTCACCCACCCGGTCCTGGTGGGCGGCGGCAAGCCCTTCTTCACCCTCTTAGACCGCCCGGAGGATCTGCGTCTCCTGGAGACGCGGACCTTTCCCGGCGGTGTGGTCCTGACCAGGTACGAGACAAGGCACGGGGCCAGGAGCCGATAGAGGCGTGACAGCGGCGAAAACCAATGTGACAAACATTGTAATAGTCGTCGTCCGGAAACTAGCCAAGGGGGAGCTGCATGACTCATGCTTGCACTATGACCTCACTGTCGAGCCAGTACCGGATCATCGCGGTCTGCACCGGAAACATCTGCCGGTCCCCGATGGCCGAGCTGATGCTGGCGGAGGCCATCGAAGCTGCGGACCTGGCCGGCGTCGTTGTCGATTCGGCGGGCACCACAGCCTACGAGGCGGGGCGGCCGATCGACCCGCGTGCCGCCCGCAGGCTCACCGCGAACAGCATCTCCTCAGACCTCCACGTGGCGCGCGAATGGCGGCCGGAATGGTTCCAGGAGCGGGACCTCATCCTGGCCCTGGACGTAGACCACTTCGGCTGGCTGCAGCAGGCGGCACCGGACAGCGCAGCCTTGGCCAAGATCCGGATGCTGCGCAGCTTCGATCCGGCGGTCGAGGGCAGGGACCCGCTGGACCAGGGCATCGAAGACCCCTGGTACGGCGGCCATGCGGACTTTGACGTCACCTGGAACCTGATCCATGCCGCGCTGCCCGGGATCGTGGCGCACGTCCGGTCCGAGCTGGGCCTCCGCCGCCGGCCGGGCGGGCTGCAGGCCGGCGGCAATCCACCCACGGCACAGCACCCGGTACGCTCTATTTCATGAGTCCCGCACCCGTCATCATCGCCATCGACGGACGCTCCGGCGCAGGCAAGACCACCCTGGCGATTGAACTGGCGGCACGGCTCCGCGAGCACCACAAAGTGTCCCTTTTCCACCTTGAGGACATCTACCCCGGCTGGAACGGCCTCGCGGCCGGCATCGAACGCTACACCTCGACGGTCCTGGCCCCGCTGCACCGCGGCGAGCCGGCCCACTGGGTCAGCTGGGACTGGCAGGCCCACTACGACGGCGAACCGCGCACCACCCAGCCCGCCGAAATCGTCCTCGTGGAGGGCGTGGGCGCCGCTGCGGCGGCCGCCCGGCCGTTCCTGTCCGCGGTGGTCTGGGCGGACGCACCCGAACAGGAGCGGCGCAGCCGTGCCCTGGCCCGGGACGGCGAAAGCTACGAACCCTACTGGGACGAATGGGCCGCCCAGGAGCAGGACTGGCTGGCCGCGGACGACGTCCCGGCCCACGCCGACGTCCGGGTGCTCAACCTTGCCGACGGCGGCGCCCCGGCGGAAGTGCTGCAGGCCCTCCAGTACCTGCCGGCCGTGGCCCCCGCCCTGCTCCCCGAGCTGGCCGCACGCCGCGGCGTGGAACTCCGCGCCGAACGGATCGACGCCGCCCCTGACCCCGCCCCGCTCTTCGCGTCCCTCTTCGGCCGCTCGGCCAACGCAGTCTGGCTTGATTCGTCCCTCGCCCCCGACGGCGCCGCCGCGGAACGCAGCCGCTTCAGCATCATGGCGGACGACGGCGGCCCGTTCGGCCAGTCGGCCAGGCACAGCTCGGGCCGGACCCAGGTCAGCGTCGGCAACGCTGAGGTGCGGACCGAAGGCCCGTTCTTCCGCTGGCTCGACGGCGTCTGGGGCCGCCGCGTACTCCGCAGCCCCGAGGGCTACCCCTGCGAGTTCACCCTGGGGTGGCTGGGCTATCTGGGGTACGAGCTCAAACGGGAGACCGGCGGCAGCGACGTCACCGCCGGCTCGCCGGACGCCTGCCTGCTGTTCGCCGGCCGCGCCGTGGTGCTGGACCACGTGGAAGGGACCGCCTGGCTGTTGGCCCTGGACACCCCCGACGCCGGGAACTGGCTGGAGACGGCACGCACCGCCGTCACCGGCGCAGCCCCCGCAGCGAGCGCCGCTGGCGCCACTGGCGCCGCCGTCGCGCCTTCCGCGCCTTCCGCGCCTTCATCTTCGGTTCCCGGAACCGCGTCCCTGGACTTCACCGCGCGCGACTCCGAAGCCGCGTACAAGGCCAAAATCAAAGAGGCCCAGCACCAGATCGCCGAGGGCAACACCTACGAGGTCTGCCTCACCACGGCCCTCACCGCAGACCTGCCCGCGGGCGCCCTGGACCCGCACCAGGCCTACCTGGCGCTGCGCCGGAGGAACCCTGCCCCGTTCGCCAGCTACCTCCGCTTCGGGGACCTCACGGTGGCGAGCACCTCGCCCGAGCGCTTCCTGCGGATCGCGGCCGACGGCGGGATGCGCGCCGAGCCGATCAAAGGCACCCGGCACCGGGATGCGGACCCCGCCCGGGACGCGCAGCTCCGGCAGGACCTGGAGTCCTCCCCCAAGGACCGCGCCGAGAACATCATGATCGTGGACCTGCTCCGCAACGACCTCAGCCACTTCGCGCTGCCCGGCTCGGTATCGGTCAGCCGGCTCTGCGCGATCGAAAGCTACGCCACGGTCCACCAGATGGTAAGCACCATCGACGCCCGGCTCCGGCCAGGGATGCCGCGGGCCGAGGCCGTCGCGGCCTGTTTTCCCGCCGGCTCCATGACCGGCGCCCCGAAGGTCAGCACCATGGCCATCCTGGACCGGCTCGAGGAGGCGCCCCGCGGGGTGTACTCCGGCGCGATCGGCTATTTCTCCCTCAGCGGCGCCACGGACCTCGCCGTCGCGATCCGGACGCTGGTGCTCACGGACGGGCCGGACGGCGGCACCGGGCTCAGCCTCGGCGTCGGGGGTGCCATCACCGCGGACTCCTCGCCGGAGGAGGAGTACACGGAGATCCGGACCAAGGCCTTCGGGGTCCTCTCGGCGCTGGGCACGGAGTTTCCGCCCGGGTGAGACCGGCTACTGCAGGGTGGCGGTCAGCCGGGCCACGTTGTCCACGTATTTGACGCCCATGGGCCGCTTCATCCAGTCCTCGAGCGTCAGTTCGCGGGAAATGTCCCGGTAGGTGTCCTCGACGGCGCTGATCCGGCGCACGATGTCCGCGCCCAGGAGCATAACGGAGACCTCCAGGTTCAGCGAGAAGGACCGCATGTCCATGTTGCTGGAGCCCAGCACGGCCACGTCGTTGTCGATGGTGAAGTGCTTGGCGTGCAGCACGAACGGCGCCTTGTACAGGTAGATCCGCACCCCGGCTTCCAGGAGCGCCTCGTAGTAGGACTGCTGGGCGTGGTGGACCAGGAACTGGTCGCCTTTTTCCGAGACGAAGAGCTCGACGTCGACGCCACGCTGCGCCGCCGTCGTCACCGCGTAAAGCAGCGAGTCATCCGGAACGAAGTAGGGGCTGCAGATGGAGATCTTGTGCTGCGCAGAATAGATCAGCGTGTTGAAGAGCCGCAGGTTGTTTTCGGTGATGAACCCGGGGCCGCTGGGCACCACTTGGGCCGTGATGTTGCCGGCGTGCAGCTGGGGCCGGTGCGCCAGCTGATCCTCCAGCGATTCGTCGGTCTCGCTCAGCCAGTCTGTGGCGAAAACGACGTTGAGCGTGTTAACGATCGGTCCGCGCATGCAGGCCATCAGTTCAACCCACTCGCGGCCCACTTTCCGGTGCCGCGGGTTGTTGTAGGAGGGCTCGATCAGGTTCTGCGACCCGGTGAAAGCAACTTCGCCGTCGATCACCATGATTTTCCGGTGGTTGCGCAGGTCCGGGCGGCGCCACTGGCCGTGCACGGGCCGCAGCGGCAGCATGGGCCGCCAGCGGATCTTGCTGGCCTTGAGCCGGGCGATCAGCTTGCTGTAGCCCTTGATGCGCAGGGTTCCCAGGTGGTCGAACAGGAGCCGCACTTCCACGCCGCGCTCCGCGGCGTCTTCCATGGCGGTCAGCAGATCGTCCGTGACGTGGTCCGAGCTCAGGATGTAGAACTCGGCGTTGACGAAGGATTCAGCCTTCCGGACCGCGGCCGCCATCGCCTTGATGGAGTCCGGGTAGCCCGGCAGGAGCTCCACCTCGTTGCCGTCCACCATCGGCAGCGAACCGAGGGTCTTGTTCAGTTCCGCAGCGGACGCCACCCATTCGGGGCCGTCGTATTTGCTCTCCGGCGCGGCCAGCTGGGAGGTGCCGGCGCGGACGCGGGTGTTCACGGCATCCTGCTGTGCCCTGCGCTTGCGGGACAGCCGGAAGTTGCCGAAGAGCAGGAACAGGACCAGGCCCACGGCCGGGACGAAGAAGATGATCAGCAGCCACGCCATGGCCGTGGTGGGCCGGCGGTTTCCCGGAATAATGCCCAGGGCCAGCACTCGGATGGCAAGGTCGATAACAGCGAGGATCAGGATCACCCAGGACGGGAGTGACCCCGCCAGCGAAAACGGCCACAGCACAGGCGAACCCCTCAAGTTCCAAACCCGCGGAACAGTTCCGGAACGGGCAACTTTCAAATCCTAACCCGTCGCCGGCCGCACTAAGCTGAAGCCATGACGCCTGCTGCTGCCGCCCCTGCCCCCGCCACGGTCCTGGTCTTCCTCGACCCCGCGTTCGAGGACGGCCGGCTGGCCGATTCCTCCCAGCCGCAACTGATGGCGACGGACCAAGGCGCCACCCGCGGCGACGGTGTTTTCGAGTCGCTCCTGGCCGTCGGCGGGCAGCCCCGCAAACTCCAGGCACACCTGGACCGGCTGGCCGGCTCCGCCCGCCTGCTGGAGCTCGACATCCCCGGGCAGGACGCCTGGCGCCGCGCCATTGCCACGGCCATCGGGGAGTACCGCAGCCAGTCCGGGGCCGGCGCGGCGGACGACGACGAGCTGGTGGTCAAGCTGCTGGTGACCCGCGGCGTGGAAGGCGGCTCACCCACGTGCTGGGTCCAGGCTTCCGCCACCAGCCCGGCCGGGCGGCGGCAGCGCGAAACCGGCGTCGACGTCATCCTGCTGGACCGCGGCTACGACAGCGAGGTGGGCGAGCGCGCCCCGTGGCTGCTCCTGGGCGCCAAGACCCTGTCCTACGCCGTCAACATGGCCGCGCTCCGGTATGCGCATGCCCAGGGCGCGGACGATGTCATCTTCACCTCGGCGGACGGGCGGGTCCTGGAGGGCCCGACATCGACCGTGCTGCTGGCGCACCTGGAGACGTCCGACGACGGAGCCGGCGGGGTCCGCACCATCCGGCGCCTCATCACCCCGCAGCTGGACAGCGGAATCCTGCCCGGCACCTCGCAGGGGGCCCTGTTCACCGCGGCCAAGGCCGCCGGCTGGGAACTGGGCTACGGCCCGCTGGAACCCCGCGACCTGTTCGACGCCGACGCCGTCTGGCTGATCTCGAGCATCCGGCTGCTGGCCCCGGTGAACCACATCGACGGCAAGGAAATCGGCACTCCCGAGCTCCGGCGGCAGCTCACCGAGGAGCTCAACGCGCTCTACGCCACCATCGGGTAGCCCTCCCCGGCCGTCCGAAGCGCTGCCGGGGGACCGTTACTTAAGATGACGGCGGCGGCGGTGCAGGCCGGCGCCGCAGGTGTTACGTTCGTTGGGAGTAATGAGAACCGGCGCCAAGCCCTGACTGGCCGGTCGGCAACCCTCCCTTTCGCGGCGGGGTGCCTCAGGTGAATACTCGGCATATCGACCCATTCGAGCTGCAAGCGTGAAAGAAGAGGAGATCCGTCATGCCCGACGCATCCGCTGCCCCTTTGGCGGCACCAGCCCCGTCCCCCGCGGTCCCTGCCGAGGAGAAGCTGGCGTACCGCCTGTTTACGGGCCCCGATGACCGGGCGTTCTGCGAGCGCGTCTCGGCCGCCCTTGCCGAGGGGTACGTGCTGCACGGCAGCCCGTCCGCCACGTTCAACGGCCTCAACGTCATCGTGGCCCAGGCCGTGGTGCTGCCGGCGGCGATCGCAAGTGCCGACGCCGCCGTCGCCAGTGCCGTGGATGATCTGGAATTCGACGGCGAGGGCCACGCGTGAGCTACGCCGGGGACCTCACTCCGCAGGAGGCGTGGGCCAAGCTGGAGGACGGCGCCATCCTGGTGGACGTGCGCACCGAGGGCGAATGGGCGCACATCGGCATCCCGGACATTAGGTCGGCAGGCGGAACGCGCAACGACCCCCTTTTTATCCAGTGGAACCTGGCCGGAGGCATCCCCAACGCACAGTTCGTAGAACAGCTGAAGCAGCAGGCCCCCGGGGACCAGGGCACCGAACTGGTCTTCCTGTGCCGTTCGGGCGCCCGGTCCGTGGCCGCCGCGATCGCCGCGACGGAGGCCGGATTCACCTCCTACAACGTCCTTGAAGGCTTCGAAGGCGAACCGGACCGGCACGGCGGCCGCACCGTCAACGGCTGGAAGAACCGCGGCCTTCCCACCAACCCCGGAAAGCACTAAGTGAGTTTCAACCCTGACGCCGCCGGCTGGAGCGCCGACACCCAAGCGGTCCGCGGCGGGCTCGACCGCACCGGCTTCCAGGAGACGGCGGAGCCGATCTTCCTCAACTCGGGCTTCGTCTACGAGTCCGCGGCCGCCGCGGAACGCGCCTTCACCGGCGAGGACGAACGCTTCGTCTACTCCCGCTACGGCAACCCTTCGGTGGCCACCTTCCAGGAACGGCTCCGGCTGCTCGAGGGCACCGAGGCCTGCTTCGCCACCGCCTCCGGCATGTCCGCGGTGTTCACCGCGCTGGGCGCCCTCCTGGCCGCCGGGGACCGTGTGGTCGCGGCCCGATCGCTGTTCGGCTCGTGCTTCGTGATCCTCAACGAGATCCTTCCCCGCTGGGGCGTGGAGACGGTCTTTGTGGACGGCCCGGACCTGGAGCAGTGGCGCGCGGCGCTGGCGGAACCCACGACGGCGGTCTTCTTCGAGTCGCCGTCGAACCCCATGCAGGAGATCGTGGACATCGCCGCCGTGAGCGAGCTGGCGCACGCGGCGGGAGCCACCGTGGTGGTGGACAACGTCTTCGCCACTCCCCTGCTGCAGCGCTGCGGGGAGCTTGGCGCGGACGTGGTGGTCTACTCGGGCACCAAGCACATCGACGGCCAGGGCCGGGTCCTCGGCGGCGCCATCCTGGGCACCAAGGAGTTCATCGAGGGCCCGGTTAAGCAGCTGATGCGCCACACCGGCCCGGCGCTCTCGGCGTTCAACGCGTGGGTGCTGGCCAAGGGGCTGGAGACCATGGCCCTGCGGGTGAACCACTCGTCCACTTCCGCGCTGCGGCTGGCCGAATGGCTGGAGGCGCAGCCCGCGGTCGGCTGGGTGAGGTACCCGCTGCTGCCGTCCCACCCGCAGTACGAGCTGGCCGCCCGGCAGATGAAGGCCGGCGGAACGGTGCTGACCTTCGAGCTCTCGCCCCCCGGCGGGCGGTCGGCTAAGGAGGCGGCCTTCGCGCTCCTGGACGCGCTGCGGATCATCGACATCTCCAACAACCTGGGGGATTCGAAGTCCCTCATCACCCATCCCGCCACCACCACGCACCGCGCCATGGGGCCGGAAGGCCGGGCGGCGATCGGGCTCAGCGACGGCGTGGTGCGCCTCTCCGTGGGCCTCGAAGACGCCGAGGACCTGATCCGCGACCTCGGCCAGGCGCTCAAGCAGGTCTAGGCTCCATCGAGTTGGCATTTCGCGGCAATGTCGCGCGCCAACACTGCCGCAAAGTGCACACTCGGCGTCAGCCGCGGCGGACCCCGTCCAGGGACGGGCCCTGGTCCGCCGGTTCCGCGGCCGCCGTCCCCTCGGTGGTCACCTCGACGGCCCGTTCGACGACGGCGGCGAGCCCGCCGGGGTGGAACGGCTCCCGCTGCAGCTGGGACCCCGAGCCCTCGGCGAGGATCCGGGCGACACCCTCGCGGGCCAGGTCCAGCTCACCCTGTTCTTCCAGCACGGGCGCCACGAAGTCCACCAGGGCGTGGACCACGTCCGCCGCCGGGGCGGGGGTGAACGTGCCGAAGTCCAGCAGCTCCCCGCGCAGTCCGCAGTTGCTGGCCTGCCAGGAGGCCATCCGCAGCAGCAGGGTCGGCACGGGCGCCGGGTCGACGCCGTCGTTCCATTCCCGGGATGCCGATTCGACCAGCGCACGGACCAGCACGGCGATCAGCGCCGCGTCCTCCGCCCTGAGGCAGACGTCGGCGACCCGCACCTCGACGGTGGGATGGTGGCGGGCCAGCCGGGCATCGAAATAGACCATCCCCTCGTCCATCAGGACGCCGCTGTCCACCAGCCGGGTGATCAGCCGCCGATAGATGGGCAGGCTGCCGAAGATCATGGTGGGGCCCGAGCCGGGCCAGCGGTTCCAGGCCTGCGTGCGGTAGCTTTCGAACCCCGTCTCGGCCCCGTTCCAGAAGGGGGAATTGGCGCTCAGCGCGATCAGGACTGCCAGCTTGTCCCGGATCCGGTCCATCACGGCCACACCTTCCTCCGGGGACTCCACAAAGGTGTGGACGTGGAGGCCGCAAGTCAGCTGGTTCCGGACGGTGAGCCCGAAGCGCTGCTGCATGGTCAGGTAGCGCGGGTTGGGGGTCAGGTGGGTGGCGGCGCCCAGGGGTGAGGTGGCCAGGGCTGCAACCCGGCCGCCGTGGACCCGGGCGGCGCGGTCCGCCAGTGCCCGGCCCTGCCTGAGTTGCCGGAGCAGCTCCGGGTAGTCCAGGCAGGGCCGGGTCTGGGTTTCAATCTGCTCGAGCTTGAGCTCGTAACTGAAGTCGGCACCGGGTTCGAAGACCGGCTGCTGGCCCGGGACAACCTGGGCGGGGCCGTGTTTCGGCGGCACCAGCCCGGGCAGCATGACGTCGGCGAGCGCAAGCAGCATCCCCGTCTCGGGATCCACTATGAGCAGTTCTTCCTCCACGCCGAAGGTCCGCATGGTTCTATTGTGCGTCAGGAAGCCCCAAAACGGGTCCGGCGGATTTTTAGTCCTGGAAGTACTCGATCTTCGCGCCGATGGTGTTGAGCCGCTCGGCCAGGTCCTCGTAGCCGCGTTCGATCACATAGATGTTCCGGAGTTCCGATACGCCGCGCGCGGCGAGCATCGCCAGCAGCAGGCAGGCCGCGGGACGGAGCGCCGGCGGGCACCCCACCTCGGCCGCCCGCCATTTGGTGGGTCCGTTGACGTAGATCCGGTGCGGGTCGAGCAGCTGCACCTGGGCCCCCAGCTTGTTCAGCTCGGTCAGGTAGATCGCCCGGTTGTCGTACACCCAGTCGTGGATCATGGTCTGGCCCTGGGCGTTCGCGGCGATGACGGCGAAGAACGGCAGGTTGTCGATGTTCAGCCCGGGGAACGGCATGGGGTGGATCTTGTCCTCAGGGGCGCGCAGCTCCGAGGGTTTGGTGGTGACGTCCACCAGCCGGGTGCGCCCGTTGCGGGCCAGGTATTCGCCGGAGACTTCGAGCTGCTGGCCCATCTGCTCCAGGGTCGCCAGTTCGATCTCCATGAATTCGATCGGGACGCGGCGGATGGTGACTTCCGAGTTCGTGACGATGCCGGCGGTGATGAGGCTCATCGCCTCGATCGGGTCCTCGGAGGGGAAGTACTCAATGTCGACGTCGACGGCGGGGCGTCCGGTGATCTTCAGGGTGGTGGTTCCCACGCCCTGGATTTCCACGCCCAGCATCTGCAGGTAGAAGCAGAGGTCCTGCACCATGTAGTTGGGGCTGGCGTTGCGGATGATGGTGGTGCCGCTGCGGTGGGCGGCGGCCATGATTGCGTTCTCCGTGACGGTGTCGCCGCGTTCGCTGAGCACGAAGGAACGGTCGTGCCCGTCCGACGGCGGCGCCTGCACGGCGTAGAAGCCTGCTTTCGCGTCGACGCTGAGGCCGAACTGGCGCAGTGCCTGCATGTGCGGCTGGACGGTGCGGGTGCCGAGGTCGCAGCCGCCCGCGTAGGGCAGCCGGTACTCGCTGGATTCGTCCAGGAGCGGTCCCAGCAGCATGATGACGCTGCGGGTGCGGCGTGCGGCCTCGATGTCCATGGAGTCGAGGTCCAGCACGGCGGGGCGGCGGATCTGCAGGTCATTGGCGTTGAGCCAGGTGCATTCGACGCCGATGCTGGTCAGCACCTCGACGATCCGGTTGACCTCCTCGATCCGGGCCAGCCGCCGCAGGGTGGTGGTGCCGCGGTTGATGAGGCTGGCGCACAGCAGGGCCACACCGGCGTTCTTGCTGCTGTTGACGTCCACTGAACCGGAGAGGGTGCGGCCGCCTTCGACCCTGAGGTGGGTCATGGCAGGCCGCCCCACCTTGACGATGCTCCGGCCAAGGATGGATTCAAGCCGCTGGATCATTTTCAGGCTCAGGTTCTGCTTGCCCTGTTCCATCCGGGCGATGGCGCTCTGGCTGGTACCCAGCTCGGCAGCCAGCTGCCCCTGGGTCCAGCCCTTCTCGCCCCGGGCGTCGCGGAGCAGGGCGCCGACGTGTTCAGCGGTCTCTTGTGTCATGCCCCGAAAATATCACGCATGATTTATTAACCCCGGGCATTGCGGCCCGAATGCCGTTAATGTCACACAGTTACCCGCCCCGTGCGATATAGCTCGGTACCGCCCCTACTGCTGGGAAAGGAACACCATGTTCCAGGTTCCTGCCGCCAGGGCCGAGGCGACGGCGGTGCCGGCGATCAGCAGCCCGCCCAGGACCACCCAGGCGTCCAGTCCGGTGAAGACCGAGGCCCGGGCCCAGGTCCGGCGCGCGTTGCCGAAGCCGCGGGCCTCCATGGTGACCGCGAGCCGGGAGGCGCGCCGGACGGCCTGCACCAGCAGCCCGAAGCTCTGCCCCAGGGTGGCCCGCAGCCGCTGCAGCGGGTTTCCATGGGACCCCACGCCGCGGGCGTGGCGGGCCATGCCGATGGTCTGCCATTCCTCGGCCATCAGTCCCACCAGCCGGAGCGCGGCGAGCGTGCCGAGAACGAAGCGGTGCGGCAGCCTGGCTTTCTGCGCGAGCGCGTCGGCGAGGTCCGTGGGATCCGTGCAGCTCATCAGGAGCACGGCCGGCAGCGCGATGGCCAGCCCGCGGAGCATAAACCCGAGCCCCAGTTCGAGGGAGCCCTCGCTGATGGACCAGATCCTGGCGTCGAGCAGGATCTGCCCGCTGTCGGGCGCCAGGATGGTGGTGCTCCAGCCGCCCAGTGCGGCGGCCAGGATCAGCGGCCAGCCGCGCTGCCAGAGCAGCCCGAGGGTCAGCCCTGCCAGGGGCAGCAGCGCCAGTTCGAAGGCCAGCGCCACCGAGGCGGACACCCAGTCGATGGACAGGGCCAGCACCATGGTGATGAGCGTGACGGCGGTGAATTTGGCCAGCGGGTTGGCGCGCGCCAGCACAGCCTGGTTGCCGCGCAGCGTCAGTTCCTGCCTCATGGCGCCACCCTCCCCGGCTCGCGGCGTCTCATCTCCACGCCGTGGGGCGTCTGCTGTTCCGGGGCGCGGAGGCTCAGCCTCGTGCCGCCGAGGACGTCGCTGAATTCGGCGTCGTGGGTCACCGAGACGACGGCGGTGCCGCTGTCGAGGAGTTCGGAGAGGAAGGAGGCCAGCTCGGCCCAGGTGTTGGCGTCCTGGCCGAACGTGGGTTCGTCGAGGACCAGCACCTGCGGGTGGGCGGCGAGGACGGTGGCCACGGAGAGCCGGCGCTTTTCGCCGCCCGAGAGGGTGTAGGGGTTGGCGTCCACCAGCTCCGTCAGGCGCAGCCGCTCCAGGAGCTCGTCCACGCGGTCCCCGCCGCGGCCCAGGTGCTTGGGGCCGAACATCAGCTCATCGAGCACCCGGCCGGTAACAAACTGGTGCTCGGGTTCCTGGAAGACGGTGCCGATCCGGGAGATCAGCTGCTGGGCCTTCCACCGGTACGGGTCGATCCCGGCGCCGGCGCTGAGGTCATAGGTGGCGGACACCGTGCCGGAGACCGGGGCCAGCAGGCCGGCGAGGGTCAGGGCGAACGTGGACTTCCCCGACCCGTTGGGGCCCGTGATGGTCAGCGCCTCGCCGGCGCGGACCTGCGCCGCGATGCCGGACTGCACAGGTTCCGGAGGAACGGGCCGGAACCCCCCGCGGAGCCCCGCGCGCCGCGGCCTCTCCCGCGAGACGGCCAGGTCCTCGGCGGCGAGCAGCAGCTGCCCGGCCGTGCCGGCGCCGCCCGGGCCCGCGGGCTGACCAGCGCGCGCCCGGGTGGCCGGCACGTAGCCGGGCACCCAGACGCCGGCAGCGGTGAGCATGTCCCGTGCCTGCGCCAGCACCTGGTCCGGCGGGCCGTCGATCAGCACCGCGGAGTCCGTGGCCGAGCCCGGCTGCAGCACCACGATACGGTCCACGAGGTCCTTCCAGACCGAGACCCGGTGCTCCACCACCACCAGGGTGGCTCCGGTCTTGTCGAGTGTCCTGCCCACGGCGTCCCGGACGTCCAGGACCCCGGCCGGGTCGAGGTTCGCGGTGGGCTCGTCGAGCAGGATGAGCCCGGGGCGCATCGCGAGGATGCCGGCCAGCGCCAGCCGCTGCTTCTGGCCTCCGGAGAGGGCCGACGTCGGGTGGTCCAGCGGCAGCCGGCCCAGCCCAACGTCGTCGAGCGCTTCCGCCACGCGGGGCCAGATCTCCGCCGGGGGCACGGACAGGTTCTCGGCGCCGAAGGCCACGTCGTCGCCCAGGCGTGAAAGCACCACCTGGGTTTCCGGGTCCTGCTGCATCAGGCCGGCCCTGCCGCGCCCGGCCCGGGGCGGGACGCCGTCGATCAGCAGGCTGCCGGTCTCGTCCGCGTCCTCGGCAGTGCCGCCGGCAGCAGGGCCGGCGCCGGAAACAGTGCCGATGTCACCCGCTGAGCCGTCGCCAAGCACACCGGCCAGGGCGTGGAGCAGCGTGGATTTGCCGGCGCCCGAAGGTCCCAGCAGGAGCACACGCTCCCCGGCCCGGATGTCCAGGTCCAGTCCGCTGATGGCAGGCCGGGACCGGCCGGCATGCCGCCAGCCCCAGCCCCGGGCGGTGATCGAGGCCGGGCGGACCCCGGCGCCGGCGGACGTGCTGTGTGCGGGCATCAGGAGAAAACAGGCTCCGTGGCCGCCTTGCGGGAGGCGAAGGAACTGAGCACCCCGGTCCGCGCCAGGCCGCGGGTGGCGAGCCAGGACAGACCGCCGGCGATCACGGCGCCGGAGAGGGCGGTGAAGATGATGTACGCCAGCTTGTCGCCGCCCGCGTACGCGATGTTCCAGCCCCACGGCAGGAACGAATCGTTGAGCCCGCAGAAAAGCCCTGCACCGGCGCCGGCCAGGAGCGACACCGGCAGGTTGAACTTCCGGTAGGCAAACGCGGCGAAGACCAGTTCGGCGCCCAGGCCCTGCAGCACGCCGGAAATGAGCACCGTGGTGCCGTACTGCGAGCCCATGATCAGCTCGCCGGTCGCGGCGACGGCCTCGCAGAACAGTGCGGCGCCCGGCTTGCGGATGATGAGCATGCCCAGCACCGCCGGGATCATCCAGCCGCCGGCGTACAGCCCGGTGAGCGGCGGGTAGAACGCATTGACGGGGGCGGACACCAGGTTGGCGCCCTGGGACCAGGCCCAGAAGATCACGCCGCCGGCCACCGCGATCAACGCGGCCACCACAATGTCCACCACTCGCCAGTTGTAGCTGCGCCGGGTGCGCGCCTGGTGCGCGGCTGCAGCAGATGTTTCAGTCATGTCGTCCTCCTGAGGAACAGGAGGGGAGAGTGTCCGGGGTCCGCGGCTTCCGCCGCTGCTCCGGGCACTCTGAGAACTCGACTCCCTTGCGCCGGTACTAACCGGATCAGGTTCGAGGGTCTGCGGCTGTCCGCACTCTCAGCGCCCACCTGTGGTGTCCCCGGACTGCTCCGGTGATGCCCGACGGCGGCGCTCCCCTGTCGTATTGAAAATTGCCCTTATGGGCGTGGCCAGTTTACACCCGGGGTGCGCAGATTTCCGGGGCGGCCTGTCACAATCGGCCGCCGTCTCCTCCGGCGACCCGGGACAGGCCGCTTGGTAGAGTCGGCAGGGCACGGGACCAACGGATTCCGCCCCGGACGGACTGCACTCCGCCCGGCGGCCCTCAACGGAAGCTGGACACCTTGACCATACCTCCAGAGCCTTTCCCCGGCTTCGATCCCGACTCCGCCGAACCACAGCCGCACGGATCCCTGGCGGCGCTGATCGGCCGCATCCTGACGGAAATGGACCAGCTGCAGTTCCAGTCGTTCAGCAAGGACGACGCCCTGGACCTGGGGCTCCGCCTGGTTGAACTCGGCAGGCAACGCTCCCACCCGATCGCGATCGACATCACCAAGGGTGAGCAGGTGCTGTTCCACGCGGCGCTGGCCGGCGCCACCCCGGACAATGACCGCTGGATCAAGGCCAAACAGCGCACCGCCGTCCGGTACGAGGTCCCGTCCCTGCTGGTGGGGCTCCGGGCCCGGGCCGCCGGGCGCAGGATCGAGGACAACGGCTGGTTCGACGAGACGGAGTTCGCCGCGCACGGCGGCGCGTTCCCCATCTACGTCCGCGGCACCGGAATGGTGGCCACCGTGACCGTATCGGGCCTGCCGCAGAAAGCCGACCACGACCTGGTGGTCGAGGCTCTGTCCGAACTCCTCGGTGTTGCTGGACCGGCGGGCGGGGACCGCTAGGCTAGGGGAAGCCCTGTCCCCTCCCGCAAGGAGTCCGAAAAATGAACATTTTCATCAAACTGCTCGGCACGGGCGTCAGCCTGCTCGCCGGCTTCGTCGGCACCAAACTGGTTGACACCCTCTGGGAGAAGTCCACGGGCAGCAAGCCGCCCAAGGGCAACGACGACGACGTCCCCACCACGCTGCGCCACGCCCTGACGTTCGCCCTGATCTCCGCCTCGGTCAGCGCCGTCATCCAGGTGCTCGCCAACCGCGGCACCCAGCGCGCAATCACCCGCTTCGCCAAGTCTCAAGACCTGGTCTAAGGCGCCCGGTCTAAGGCGCCCGGCTTAGCGCCGGCACCCGGCCCGGGGCCGGCGCTAAGCCTGCAGTACTTGGTTCTTAGCGCCGGCCCGCAGGCTGGTCGCCGTCGTCGTCGGTGAAGCCCCGCGTGCCGGCAGCCTGCTGCACCACGGCCTCCAGTTCGTCGGTGCTGAGCAGCTCCGGGTGCAGGTGCTTGGTGCGGTAGCCGGCGCGGCCCACCATGTGCGCCGAGACGGGCACCGTCAGCAGCTGGAAGATCCAGGCCACCACCAGCACCGGCCAGACCCACCAAGTCCGCATCTGGAGTCCCAGGGCGGCCAGCAGCAGGAACAGCCCCAGCACCTGGGGCTTGGTGGCCGCGTGCATCCGGGTCATCAGGTCGGGAAAGCGCAGCAGCCCCACCGCCGCGGCGAGGGACATCAGCGAGCCGACCACGAGGAAGACGGCCGAGACGGCGTCGATCACGGTGTCAACGGTGAACGTTTCAGGATTCACGGGGCTGCTCCCTTCGGTCGGCGACGAACCGCGCCACCGTCACGGAGCCGACAAAGCCGATGAGGGACACCGCCACCAGCAGCATGAGGTTGTTCAGGTGCCGGTTGACGGCCATGTCGATGCACAGCGCCGCTCCCACGATCGCCAGCAGCACATCCGCGGCGAGCACCCGGTCCAGCAGTGAAGGTCCCCGCGCGATCCGGATGATCGCCCCTCCGGCGGCCAGGGACAGCACGACGGCGGTTATGGTCAGGACAAGATCCATCATGGCACCAGCTCCTGGTTAAGCGCGGAAAGTTCGGCCTGAGAACCCATGATCCGGATCAGCCCGGCCTCCGTGGCGCGGACGTCCCGGCGCAGCTGCTCGGCGTCCTCGGCGTTGCGGACATTGATGCCGTGGATGTACAGCGTGGACGTGGAACGGTCCACCTCCACCACCAGCGACCCGGGGATCAGTGCGGTCACGTGGCCCGTGGCGGTGACCAGCAGGTCGGAGTGGCTCCGCAGCGGGACGGCGACGACGGCGCTGATGACCTTGGGCCCTTTGGCCGCGGCCAGGTACAGGACCTGGAAGCTCGCCACCACCACCTTGCCCAGGAAGTGCACGGCGAAAGCGGCGGCGTGCAGCACGTTGAAGCGGCCGCCGAGTTCCACCGGGGGCAGGTAGAACAGCCGGGCCACCAGCACCGCGATCAGGGCGCCGAACAGCAGGTTGCCTGGGCTGAAGTCCTGCCACAGGGCGCCCCAGACCACAACCAGCCAGACCAGGAGCGGGAGTTCCTGGCGCAGGGAGATCCTTTTCCGGTTCATCGGCGCTCCTGCCCGCCGGCCGGCTGGTCACCGGCGGGGCCCGGGCCGGGCTGGGACAGCACCGGCACGGGCACGTCCTCCCCGAGGACCGCCTGGATGTACGGTGTCCGGTCCAGCATCTCGACGGCGGACCGGTCCGCCACCCGGAACAGCGGCCCGGCGAAGACTGTCAGCGCAACGCCGAAGATGACCAGTCCCAGCGTGGAACCCACCATGGTCCGCGGGAGCAGGGTGACGTTGGACTTCCCGGCCCGCACACCCCTGGCAGAATCTGCACGATCCGCCAGCAGCACCGGGTCGGGGTGCTCGGCGTCCTCGGGCTTGCGCCAGAAGGCGCGGTTCCAGACCCTCGCGATGGCCAGCAGCGTCAGCAGGCTGGTCAGCACGCCGCCGATCACCAGAGCGTAGGCCAGCGGCGTGCCGAGCTGGACGCCGGCCTGCAGCAGGCCCAGCTTGCCCAGGAAACCGGAGAACGGCGGGATCCCGGCCAGGTTCATGCCAGGGACAAAGAACAGCACCGCCAGCAGAGGGGACAGTTTGGCCAGCCCGGCGACGCGGTCCATCGAGGAGCTGCCGCCGCGGCGTTCGATCAGGCCCGTCACGAGGAACAGGCTGGTCTGGATGGTGATGTGGTGGGCGACGTAGAACACGGCGGCACCCAGCCCGGCCACGGAGGACATCGCCAGGCCGAACACCATGTAGCCGATGTGGCTGACCAGGGTAAAGGACAGGAGTCGTTTGATGTCGCTCTGCGCCAGCGCGCCGAGGATCCCCACCACCATGGTCAGCAGTGCCGCGACCATCAGCGGCGTATTGAAGGTGTCCCCCGGGAAGAGCAGTGTTTCGGTCCGGACCATGGCGTACACGCCCACCTTGGTCAGCAGGCCGGCGAAGACGGCAGTGACCGGGGCGGGCGCCGTCGGGTAGGAGTCCGGCAGCCAGAAGGACAGGGGGAACACGGCTGCCTTGATCCCGAACGCGACTAACAGCATCACGTGCAGCAGGTTCCGGGTGCCCGGGTCCAGTTCGGCGAGCTTGAGGGCGAGGTCGGCCATGTTGATGGTTCCGGTGGCCCCGTAGACCATGGCGATCGCGATCAGGAACAGCACGGAGGAGACCACGGAGACCACCACGTAGGTCACTCCGGCCCGGATCCGCGGGCCCGTCCCGCCCAGGGTCATCAGCACGTAGCTTGCGGTCAGGAGGATCTCGAAGCCCACGTAGAGGTTGAACAGGTCCCCGGAGAGGAACGCGTTGGACACCCCGGCCACCAGGATCAGGTAGGTGGGGTGAAAGATCGAGACGGGGGCGTCCTGGTCGCCGTCGGCCATGCCCTGCCCGGTGGCGTAGATCAGGACGGCGAGGCTGACGGAGGAGGACACCACCAGCATCAGCGAGGAGAACTGGTCCACCACCATCACGATGCCCCAGGGCGGGAGCCAGCCGCCGATGTTGACCGCGGAGGTGCCGCCGCCCCAGACGGAGGCCAGCAGCCAGCACTCCAGCAGCAGTGTCAGGGACAGGACCGCGATGCTCACGGTCCGCTGGGCCCGGGACTGCCGGACGAGGAGGAACGTCAGCGCGGCGCCGAGGATGGGAAGGACGACGGCGAGCGGGGCGAAACTGGCAATGTTCATCGTCCGCCTCCTTCCTGGCTGGGGGGTGGTGTCACGTTGAGGGAACCGGGCTGCTCTTCGGAGGCGGTCTCGTCGGCTTCCAGCTTGCGGTCGCCCACCTTCACCGTGGCGCCGGAGGCACCGCTGGCCCCGTCCTGGGAATCGGAGATGCCCTCGCCGTCCGTGCCGAGCATGGTCAGCGGGAATTCGGAGGTTTCAACCGGGATCACGGAGTCGTCCTCGGCGTCGAAGCTGGGGGTCTTGGCGACGCGGCGGTCCTCGGCGTCGTCCTGGATCTCGTCCTGGCGGGCCAGGACCCAGGTGCGGTAGATGATGCCGAGCATAAACGCCGTGACCGCGAAGGAGATCACGATCGACGTGAGGATGAGCGCCTGCGGCAGCGGATCGTTGTACTCACCGGGCGCGGTGTCCTTGTTGTACAGCGGCGCCAGGCCGGCGTAGCCGCCCGTGGCGAGGATCAGCAGGTTGGTGGCGTTGGCCAGCAGCATCAGCCCCAGCAAGACCCGGGTCAGGCTGCGTTCGAGGATCAGGTAGATGCCGCAGGCGTACAGTGCCCCCATGACCGTCAGCAGGGTCAGGTTGACGCTCATGCTTTCCCCTTGGCTGTGGTTTCGGCCGGGATGTCTCCGGCCTCCTGCTCCTCGGACGGTTCCGCCGGGTGCTCCTCGAAGTGCTCGTCGATTTCGGCGCCCAAGCTGCGCAGCACGTCCAGCGCCAGGCCAAGGACCACGATGTACACCCCGATGTCGAAGATGGTGGAGGTGACGAACTTGACGTCCCCGAACACGGGCAGCCAGAACTCGATGATGGCCGTCTGGAACACCTGGCCGCCCAGCAGCAGCGGTGCCACGCCGGAGGCCGCCGCGGTGGCCAGGCCGATGCCCAGCAGCGTCCCGGCGCCGACCGGGGTGGCCTCGTGCAGTTCGAAGCGGCCGCCGGCCAGGTAGCGGATGGTGAGGGCCAGGCCCGCGGTGAGGCCGCCGGCGAAGCCGCCTCCGGGGAGATTGTGGCCGGCCAGCAGCAGGTAGATGGAGAAGACGATCAGCGAGTGGAAGATCAGCCGCGTCACCACTTCGAAGATGATGGAGCGGCGCTCCGGCGCCAGGGTCCGCCCTGCCACCAGCCACGCATCGCGGCTGGACTCGGCGAAACGGCGGCTCATGGCCAGCGCTGCGGCGTCGCGGGTGTTGCCGCGCCCGCTGCTGGGCTTGCGGCGGCCCACCGTACCCTCGGCGACCGAGGACGCCGTCCGTGCCCCGTCGCCGCGGCCGCGGACGAAGATGAGGCTGGCCACGCCGGTGGCGGCCAGGGCCAGCACCGTGATCTCTCCGAACGTGTCCCAGGCCCGGATGTCGACAAGGGTCACGTTGACGATGTTCAGCCCGCCGCCGCCCTCGTAGGCCAGCTTCGGGAATTCCAGCGAGACGGGCATCGCAACGCGGGCACCCAGGGCGTAGATGGCGGCGAACACCATGGTGAGGCCAAAGGCGGCGCCGATAATCACGCGGACCACCCGGTACCTGCCGCCCGTGCGGTCCCGCAGTTCCGCGGGGAGGCTGCGCATGGCGAGGACGAAGGCCACCAGGATGATGGTCTCCACCAGCATCTGGGTCAGGGCCAGGTCCGGGGCCCCCTGCAGGGCGAACATCAGGGCGATGCCGTAACCGGTAACGGAGACCATCAGGACGGCCAGGAAGCGCCGGTTGGCCCGCACCGCTGCCAGTGCGCCGACCACGATCCCTACCCCCACCACAATCTGCAGCGGCGAGTTGGGGTCGATGAAGTAGAGGTCGGTGGGGAGCGGCTTGTCGGCGAGCACCAGCGCCGTGAGGGGCAGGATGAAGGCCACGGAGAGGATGACCGAGAGGTAGAAGTACAGCGAACCGCGCTGGGTCCGTCCGGTGATCCAGACGGCGACGTCGTCGAGGGCGCCGATGGTCAGCTGGTAGGTGCGGTCGCCGTCAATCCAGCCCGGGACCAGGCTCTGGGCCCGCGCCACGGCGTTCCGGCCGTAGAACATGGCCAAGCCGAGGGCGAAGGTGATGGCGGTCAGGCCCAGGGCGGGGGTCAGCCCGTGCCACAGGGCCAGGTGGCCGGCCGCGGCGGCCACGTCCTCGCCGTCGGGCACAAACAGCGCCGCGTACGGCTGGATCCATGCGTCCACCGGCACCGGCCACAGGCCGTAGACGATGGTGAGCAGGCTCAGGATGGCGGGGGCCGCCAGGAAGGACGGTTTGATCGGCTTGAACGGCGTGGCTTCGACGCCGGGCTTGACGGCGAAGGCTCCCCACATAAACCGGGCGCTGTAGGCGAAGGTCAGGACGGACCCCACCACCAGGCCGGCCAGGAGGACCATGCCCCAGGGGCCGGCTGCGGGGTCGGAGCCGTAGTGAACGAAGGCCTCGAAGACCGACTCTTTCGCGACGAAGCCGGCCAGCGGCGGGATGCCCGCCATTGAGGCGGCGCCGATGGCGGCCACCACCGCGAGGGCCCGGGACGAGCGGTAGACGCCGGAGAGCTTGCGGATGTCGCGGGTTCCGGCCTGGTGGTCGATGATGCCGACGGTGAGGAACAAGGTGGCCTTGAAGAGGCCGTGCGCAAGGAGCAGGGCGAGGCCGGCCAGGGCCGCATCGGGGGTGCCGAGGCCCACCACCATGGTGAGGAAGCCCAGCTGGCTGACCGTGCCGTAGGCCAGGATGAGCTTGATGTCGGTCTGCCGCAGCGCCCGGTAGCCGCCGACCAGCATGGTGGCCAGCCCCAGGCCCAGCACCACGGGGAGCCAGTACGTGGTGTCCGCGAATCCGGGCGCCAGCCGCGCCACCAGGTAGATGCCGGCCTTCACCATGGCCGCGGCGTGCAGGTAGGCGCTCACCGGCGTGGGGGCGGCCATGGCGCCGGGGAGCCAGAAGTGGAAGGGGACCAGCGCGGACTTGGTGATCGCGCCGACCAGGATGAGCACCACGGCGCCGGCCACGGCCCCGGCGGCCGGGCCGGTGACGAGCGCTGGTGCTTGCTCAAGGATGGCGGAGATCCGGTACGTTCCGGCGTTGAAACCCAGGATGATCAGGCCCACCAGCATGGCCAGGCCGCCGGCGGTGGTCACCACGAGGGCCTGCAGCGCGGAGCGGCGAGCCGACAGCCGGGTCCGGGCGTAGCCGATCAGCAGGTAGGACAGGACCGTGGTCAGTTCCCAGAAGATGAACATCAGGAGCAGGTCGTCGGCGGTCACCAGGCCGAACATGGCGCCGGCGAAGGCCAGCAGCTGGGCCCCGAATCCGCCGAGGTAGTCGTCCTTGTTCTTGAAGTAGCGGGCGCAGTAGACCAGGACCAGCGCGCCTACGCCGAGGACCAGCAGGGACATGACCCAGGCCAGGGCGTCCATGCGGAAGGCGAGTTCAATGCGCAGCTCGGGAATCCACGGCACCACCTCGGTGAGGGCGGTACCGGGGCCGCCGCCGGTCAGGTGGGCCTCTCCACCGCCGTAGACGGCGCCGTGCTGCAGGGCCAGCCAGATGAAGGAGACGGCGGATACCGCAGCGAGGGCGTAGAACGAATTCCGGCCGAACTTCCGGAAGAGAAATGGCGCCACAGCTGCCACCGCAAAGTGCACGGCAAGGACTGTGATCACTGGTATCTCCGCAACGTCAGGAATTCTATTGTCAAAAAGGTGGAGCTGGCGGGGCATTCGTTAGGTTCAGTCCGGTCAGTTTACCAAGCGTGCACAAATTCTTTTCGCAGGGCTCCCCCGCGTGCGCCGGGCCGCGGGTGTCCTGCGGTTATTATTCGAGCTATGAACTCCGCCGCCGCCCCTGAGGCCATGCGACCAGCCTCCGATCTGGCTTCCGGAAGCCAGGTCTCCCGGAAGGGCCGTATCCTCGCCTGGGCGGCCTGGGACTGGGGCTCCGCGGCCTTCAACGCGGTCATGACCACCTTCGTTTTCACCGTGTACCTGACCTCCAACGCCTTCGGCGGCGAGGACCAGGCCTCCGCGGTACTTGGTGGCGCGCTGGCGATCGCCGGCGCGGCGATCGCCCTGCTGGCCCCCGTCACCGGGCAGCGTTCCGACGCCGGCGGGCGCCGCAAGCTCTGGCTGGGGGTCAACACCGCCGCCGTCGCACTCCTGACCGCACTGTGCTTCTTTGTCTTCCCCCGGCCGGAGTTCCTGCTGCTCGGCGTGACGCTGATTGCGCTGGCGAACGTATTCTTCGAGTTCGCCGGTGTGAACTACAACGCCATGCTCACCCAGATCTCCACGCCGCAGAACATCGGCAAGGTCAGCGGGTTCGGCTGGGGCATGGGATACCTCGGCGGCATCGTCGCTCTCCTGGTGGTCCTCCAGCTGTTCGTCCAGCCCAGCTTCGAATGGTTTGGCGCGTCGACAGCGGACGGCCTGAACATCCGCCTGGTGGCGGTGTTCTCTGCCCTCTGGTTCTTCATCTTCGCGCTGCCCGTGCTGTTTGCCGTCCCGGAGGTGCCCCGCACCCGGCAGGGCCCCGGCCTCGGATTCCTGGCCTCCTACGGCCTGCTGGTGCGCCGGATCAAGGCGATCTACCGGACCAGCCCGCACACCATCTACTTCCTGCTCGCCAGCGCCGTCTTCCGGGACGGGCTGGCCGCAGTGTTCACGTTCGGAGGCATCATCGCCGCGGGCACCTTCGGCTTCGAGCTCAAGGACGTCATCCTTTTCGCGATCTTCGGCAACGTCGTGGCGGCGGTCGGAGCCGTCCTGGGCGGTCTCCTTGACGACCGGATCGGGCCGAAGGCCGTTATTACGGGCTCCCTGGCCGGGCTGCTGCTCGCCGGCGCAGCCATCCTGGTCCTCGGCAACGACAACCATGCCGTCTTCGGCATAAGTTGGGCCGGGGCCACCACCTTCTGGGTCTTCGGACTGTTCCTGTGCCTCTTTGTGGGGCCGGCACAGTCCTCCTCGCGGGCGTACCTGGGCCGGCTGGCGCCGCCCGGCGAATCCGGCGAACTCTTTGGCCTCTACGCCACCACCGGCCGGGCCGTGAGCTTCCTCGCCCCCGCGCTCTTCACGCTCTGCATCGCGGTCGCCGCCCCGCTGGTTGAACCCGGGGAGGCCCAGCGCTGGGGCATCCTCGGCATCATGGTGGTGCTGCTCGCCGGGCTGCTGCTCCTGCTCCCGGTCAAGGCTCCCGGCAAGGCGGACATCGCCGTCGTTCCCGCCGCCTGACGCTGCCCGAAACGCCGCGCCGCGCACTAGGCTGGAGGAATGAACGTGGATGAAACAGATCTCCCGGGACTGGGCCGGCGCAAGGACTTCATGACCGCCTCCGGACGGCGGATCGGCGTCGTGGAGTACCGCGAAGGTCAAACCGAACTGATCGTCTCAACGTGGGATGACCCGGACACCTGCCAGGCGTCCATCCCCCTGACGGCCGACGAGGCCGCCGCGCTGGGAAACCTCCTGGGCGGCCAGCGCCTGGCCATGCAGCTTTCCGAAGCCCACCGCGAGGTTCCGGGAATCGTGACCCGGCAGTTCTCCATCGCCGCCGATTCCCCGTTCCACAACCAGCCGATGGGCAAGGCCGCCATCCGGACGCGCAGCGGCGTTTCGATCGTCGCGATCATGCGCGAGGGCGAGGTGCTCCCGTCCCCGGGACCCGACGTCGTCCTGCACCCGGGCGATCTCCTCGTGGCGGTGGGAACGCAAGAAGGCCTCGACACGGCGGCCCGCATCCTGCGCAACGGCTGACGGCATGGATCCGCTCGCACTGACCCTCATCGAACTCGGGGCCGTCGTCTTCTGCCTCGGCATGCTGGCGAGGCTGGCCGGGCGGATCGGCATGTCGCCCATCCCGCTCTACCTCATCGGCGGCCTGTTCTTCGGGGCCGGCGGGCTCGTCAAGCTCGAAGGTATGCACGAGTTTGCACACCTTTCCAGTGAGATCGGCGTGATCCTGCTGCTGCTTATGCTCGGATTGGAATATACGGCGGCCGAGCTCGTGACTGGCCTCCGCCGGTCCTGGCAGGCCGGCGTCCTGGACCTGGTCCTGAACTTCTCGCCGGGCGCCATCCTCGCCATCCTGCTGGGCTGGGGCCCGGTGGGGGCCATGGTGATGGGCGGCGTCACCTACATCTCGTCCTCGGGGATCGCCGCCAAGGTGATCACGGATCTGGGACGGATCGGCAACCGCGAAACCCCGGTGGTGCTCTCGATCCTGGTGTTCGAGGACCTCGCCATGGCCATCTACCTGCCGATCCTGACGGCCACCCTGGCCGGGGTCAGCTTCGCCGTGGGCCTGCAGACCGTGGGGATCTCCCTCGCCGTCGTCACCGTGGTCCTGCTCGTGGCACTGCGCCACGGGCACCACGTCTCCAAGGCCGTCCACAGCGAGAACTCCGAGGTGTTCCTGCTCAACCTGCTGGGGGCCGCACTGCTGGTGGCCGGCCTGGCCGCCGCCATGCAGGTGTCCGCCGCGGTGGGCGCCTTTATGCTCGGCATTGCCATTTCCGGCGCCACTGCGCACAGCGCCACCCGGATCCTGGAGCCGCTGCGGGACCTCTTCGCGGCCATTTTCTTCGTCGTGTTCGGCCTCAACACAGACCCTTCCACCATCCCGCCCGTGCTCGGCTGGGCGCTGCTGCTGGCCCTCGTCACGGCGGCCACCAAAATGCTCACCGGGGTCTGGGCGGCGAAGCGGGCAGGAATCGGTTTGCCGGGCCGCTTCCGCGCCGGAGCGGCGCTGATCGCGCGCGGGGAATTTTCAATCGTTATTGCCGGGCTGGCCGTGGCCTCCGGCGTGGTGCCCCCGGACCTGGCGGCCCTGGCTACCGCCTATGTGCTGATCATGGCCGTGACGGGCCCGCTCGCCGCCCGGTTTGTGGAGCCGGTCGTGGCGATGCTGCGCCGGCCGGCCAAATCATCCGCAGTGCGGACCGCCGACGGGGTCTGACCGAGGCCGGTACACCCTCCGGACGGCCGCACGCAGGGCCCGCTCAGGGCGCGTTCAGTGCGGGCTCAGATGTCCGTGCGGTGGAAGTTCAGGTGGCTGCGGCTGGCCGTCGGGCCGCGCTGGCCCTGGTAGCGGTTGCCGTATTCGCCGGAACCGTAGGGGTGCTCGGCGGCCGAGGTGAGCCGGAAGAAGCACAGCTGGCCGATCTTCATGCCGGGCCACAGCTTGATGGGCAGCGTCGCCATGTTGGACAGTTCCAGGGTCACATGGCCGGAGAAGCCGGGATCGATGAAACCTGCGGTCGAGTGCGTGAGCAGGCCCAGCCGGCCCAGCGAGGACTTGCCCTCCAGCCGGGCGGCGATGTCATCGGGGAGCGTCACGGTCTCGTAGGTAGAGCCCAGCACGAATTCCCCGGGGTGGAGGATAAAGGGTTCGCCGGTTTCGACCTCCACCAGGCGGGTCAGCTCGGGCTGGTCCTCGGCGGGGTCGATGTGGGCGTACTTGTGGTTGTCGAAGAGCCGGAAGAATTTGTCGATCCGGACGTCCACCGACGAGGGCTGGACCATGGCCGGGTCGAACGGCTCCAGAACGATCCGTTGGGAGTCAATTTCGGCACGAATGTCGCGGTCTGAGATCAGCACAGACTCAAAATTACCGTACTCCCCGGGAACAGTCGTCCGCGGCGCCAGTGTTACAGCCCCGCTGTTAGGACTCGGCCTGTTCCAGCACCGATTTGAGCTGTTCCAGCTGGCAGACTTCTGCTTTCATCCGCCGCCGGAAGGGGGACTTCAACCGGGCCAGGATGCCCCGGGGCTCGCGTTCCAGGGCGAACCGGACGCGGGTGCTGCCGCCCTCCGTGCTCAGGTAGTAGCCGCCGTGCAGGCGCTCCGCGCCGGCAAGGGCCATGTACTGGATCTCCGCACCGGGCCGGGCCTCGGTGATCTCGAAGTTCCCGCAGACCGTGCGCCCGCCGGGGCCCGCAATGGTCTGGCGGTAGAGGGCGCCCTTGGTTCCGGCCGCCCCGGATTCCAGTTCGACGCTGCGGATGCCGGCCCGCCAGCTCGGCAGGTTGCGGACGTCCAGCAGGAAGTCATACACGCTCATGGCATCTCGTTTGATGATGACGTCGTACTCTGCGATTGCCACGGAAATCCTTGCTCGGCGGACAGCTAATGGGCGTAGCCCGCTTCCCCTGAACTGCAGCTAACCCCTTCAGGATAGACAGCGAGGCCCGCCCCGCGCGGTTGCGGGGGCGGGCCTTTATCGAAGAGTTATGGGACGTCGCGGACTGTGTCCGCCCATGCCTGAGGTGTTCGGAGAACGCCCCCGGCTGGGGTAAGGTAAATCTCGTTGTTCCCCGGGACCACGTCCGGCTTGCCAGACGGTCCCACTGCGGCTGTAGCTCAATGGTAGAGCGCTAGCTTCCCAAGCTTGATACGCGGGTTCGATTCCCGTCAGCCGCTCCAACTCACCCCACGGCCTAAGCCCCGAACCCCCGCTGGCGCACAGCCTCGGGGCCGTTAGGTCGGTACCTGTATCGTTCGAAGTCAGGAACCTCTTCGGTTCCGCTACAGGAGCGATCATGGCTGACAAGTCCCCCCGTCAAACAGCATCCAAGAAATCCGCAAAATCCATCAAGGAAAAGCGCGCCGAGAAGAGGGACGCCGCAGCGCCGCCCAGCTCCCTGGACAAAGCGACCAGCTCCAAGCCGGCAGGCGCCAAGAAGAAGTGAGCGGCACCACGAGCTACCTCACCCTCGGAGTCCTTGCCACGACACGGAAGCCTGACGAGCGCCGCCTCCCGATCCATCCCCTTCACCTGGGCCGCATCGCCCCGGAACTCCGGCAGCAGCTGATCCTGGAGGAAGGCTACGGCGAGCGTTTCGGCGTCTCAGACGCCCACCTGGCGCCGCTCGTGGGGCGCATCGCCCCCCGCACCCAAGTACTGGCCGAGGCCGACGTGGTCCTCCTGCCCAAGCCGCAGCCCGACGACCTGGCCGAACTGCGCGACGGGCAGGTCCTCTGGGGCTGGCCGCACTGCGTCCAGGACCGTGCGATCACACAACTGGCAATCGACAAGAAGCTCACGCTGATCGCCTTCGAGGCGATGAACCACTGGGCCAGCGACGGCGGCTTCGGCCTCCACGTGTTCCACAAGAACAATGAGCTGGCCGGTTACTGCTCCGTCCTGCACGCACTGGCGCTGACGGGCTCCACCGGTGACTACGGCCGGCGCCTGCGCGCCGTCGTCATCGGCTTCGGGGCCACAGCGCGGGGTGCGGTGACGGCCCTCAACGCCCACGGCATCCATGACGTCCAGGTGCTGACCAACCGCGGGGTTGCCGCGGTGGGTTCCCCCATCCATTCGGTGCGGATCGCGCAGTTCGACCACGACGATAAGGCGCCGTTTCTCAGCGAGGTGATCACCGAGCGCGGCCGCGTGCCGCTGGCTCCGTTCCTCGCCGAGAGCGACATCGTGGTCAACTGCACACTGCAGGACCCGAACGCGCCGCTGACGTACCTGCGCACCGAGGACCTGCACGCGTTCCGGCCGGGCAGCCTGATTGTGGACGTCTCGTGCGACGAGGGCATGGGCTTCAGCTGGGCGAAAACCACAACATTCGCGGAGCCGATGTTCAAAGTCGGAGACCATATCGACTACTACGCGGTGGACCACAGCCCGTCCTACCTGTGGAACTCGGCCAGCTGGGAAATCAGCGAGGCGCTGCTGCCGTTCCTGGAAACCGTGATCACCGGCCCCGAGGCCTGGACCGGAAATGAGACCATCCGCCGCGCGATCGAAATCCGCGACGGCGTGGTCCTCAACCCGGATGTGCTGCAGTTCCAGCAGCGCGGGCCGGAGTACCCGCACCTGCCGCTGACGCTCTAGTTTGGGTTTCGGCGACGAGGCAAGACGGCCGCTGCGCGGATCCACGCAGCGGCCGTCCGTATCCGGTGGTGGAACGGGGCGTACAGTCAGACGGAGGCGTGGCCCCGGCCCTGGTTCCGGACAATCTTCAGCAGCCTGCGCCGGTCCTTGAGGTCCACCTTGAGCATCAGTTCCCCGCGCCGCGCCAGCACGACGGCGGCCGTCGCCGCGGCCAGCGCCGGCGCCCCGCCCGAAACCAGGATGGCCGTGTGCGGGTCCACGTGCTCGGCCAGCCAGCCAATCATCGGGCCGCCAATCGCCTGACCGCCGATCAGCACCATGATGTACAGGCTCATGACGCGTCCCCGAATGGCCATGTTGGAGCTGACCTGGACCAGCTGGTTGGCCGCGGTCAGGAACATCAGGCACCAGAACCCGGCCAGCACCATGGCCGCCCCGAACCACACCATGGAGGGTGCCAGTGAGGCCAGGCAGAGCATCAGCCCGTACATGCCGGCCCCCAGCATCACCGACCGCAGCCGGAGCTCCCGGCGCCGGGCGGAGGTGACCGCCCCGGCCAGCGCCCCCAGCGCCACCAGCGCGTTCAGCAGGCCGTAGCCGCCGGCGCCGACGTCGTACACATGGTCCGCGAAGGCCGCCAGCAGCACCGGCAGGCTCATCGCGAACACGGCGATGAAGCCGGCCATCAGCCACGGCCAGTAGATGGTTGGCTTGCTGAGCGCATAATCCAGCCCTTCGCGCAGCATGCCCTTGCGCTTCGGCACGGGCGGGCTGATGTGCAGCTGGTCCTTCCGCAGCGTCAGCAGCATCGCGACGGTGAAGCAGCAGGCCGCAGCGTTCGCGGCGAACGCCCAGCCGGCGCCCACCGCCGTCAGCAGCAGCCCGGCGAGCGCAGGCCCGATCAGGCCGCCCAGCTGGAACGTCGTGGAGTTCACGCTGATGGCGTTCCGCAGATAGGCCGGCCCCACCAGCTCATTGACGAACACCTGCCGCGCCGGCTGGTCCAGCACGGTCACCAGGCCCAGGGCGAGGGCGATCACGTAGACATGCCAGACCTCGATCCGCTGGCTCAGCGCCAGCGCCGCGAGGACGGCGGCCAGCACCGCGGCCACCGACTGGCACAGCATCAGGATCCTCCGCTTGGCGAAGCGGTCCGCCATCATGCCGGCCCACGGACCCAGGAACAGCGAAGGCAGGAACTGCAGCGCCACCGTGATCCCGACGGCGGTAACAGACCCGGAGAGCTGGAGCACCAGCCAGTCCTGCGCGATCCGCTGCATCCACAGGGCGATCACGGCGATGAAGTGGCCGATCACGAAGATACGGAAGTTACGGACCTTCAGCGAAATGAACGTGTGGCGCCACGGCAGCCTTTCACTGACGACGGCGATGGGCTGGGTAATGGTGTCCGGCAGTGCAGTTACGTTGGCCTCTAACGGCGGAGGGGGTGCCACGTTAAGTCCTCAAAGGAGCGGGTGAGCGGGGATGCCTTAACGCTATGCTGGCCACATTGGATTGTGGAAGCTTATTCACCGCATAACTAGCATCACGAAACGCAATACAACCCGAGCCCGCCGCAGGTCAGGAGCCCGCAATGTTCGAACCCGCCCAACTGCGCTCCTTCCTGGCCGTCGCCGAGACGCTGAGTTTCACCAAGGCCGCCGAACGGCTGGGGCTGGCGCAGCCGACCGTCAGCCAGCACGTGCGCAAGCTTGAGGCCGCGGCCAAGCGGGTGCTGGTGGCGCGGGACACCAGGGATGTCCGCCTCACCGACAACGGGGACGCCATGGCCGGGTTCGCCCGCAGCATCCTCTCCGCCCATGACGCCGCTTCCCGGTACTTCTCCGGCTCGGCCATGCGCGGCCGGCTGCGCTTCGGCACGGCGGACGACCTCGCCATCACAGGCCTGCCCCGGATCCTGCGGGAGTTCCGGCAGGTCTATCCGAAGATCAACCTGGAACTGACCGTGGGCCAGAGCGACCAGCTTTACAAGAAGCTCAACGCCGGCCAGCTGGACCTGGTGTTCGTCAAGTGGGTGGCCGGGGCCAAAGACGGCACGGTGGTTCAGCAGGACTCCTTCGCCTGGGTGGGGCTGGAGCAGACGTCGCTGGACCCCGCCGAGCCCGTGCCGCTGATTGCCTACCCCTCCCCCAGCCTGAGCCGGAAGCTGGCCATCGACGCGCTCGAATCCGCCGGGCGGACCTGGCGCATCACCTGCACCACCCGGCAGATCAGCGGCGTGCTGGCCGCGGTGCGGGCCGGCATCGGCGTGGCGGTCATGCCGTCCTCGCTGGTGCCGGATGACCTGAAAATCATCACCCGCCGTTTCGACCTGCCGCCGGTGGGCGACGTCGATTTCACCCTGATCCGCAACCCGCTGGCCAACACCGAAGTGATCGAGGCCCTTACCCAGACCATTGCGGGCCGGACCCTCAAGCGGCCCGCCTGACGGCCGCTCCTACGTACCCGCGGCTGTACCTACTCGGATTGCGTACTTACGCATACCATTGATCCACTCGAATTCCTGGCCTATCCTGAGTGTGTTGCAGGTCAAGCAGAGGCCTCCGATAACGATTCGAATACGAACGACGCCCCGTGTGTCTGCCGACCGGCGA
This sequence comes from Arthrobacter sp. EPSL27, assembly GCF_001512305.1. Classification (GTDB taxonomy): domain Bacteria; phylum Actinomycetota; class Actinomycetes; order Actinomycetales; family Micrococcaceae; genus Arthrobacter. The sequence continues at coordinate 24,310 of NZ_LNUT01000005.1, read as the reverse complement.
CCCACCGGACCCGTTCGGGATAGGCCGACAATGACGCCAGCCACTAACCGATCACACATGTCCCCAGCATCCACGGCCCGCAGCCTGAAGCCCGCGGGGCCGTTTTCCCAGGCCGTGCACCGCGGTGCCGCCGCCAATCACCCGAGCCGCGGGCGCCTGGACCCGCACGCCCCCACGCTGGTCGAGGCCGAATACGTGGGCAGCCCGTACTGCGAACGCTGCGGCACGGACGAGTTCATCTACCTCGAGACGTTCGTCCCGGCCACGCACCACCGGGATGGCTCCATCAACAAGCTGGGCGAAGTGACGTACTTCTGCTCCGGCTGCGACGACTTCTCCGCCCACGCAGTGCCCGCCGCGTGGGTTCCGCCCGGCTGGTACTTCGGCTGATTGCGGCGGGCACCACGCCCTTGGCAAACGAGCCGGGCGGCCACCATTGGAGGGTGGCCGCCCGGCTCTTTTGTGTCTCGGGGGGGTGCCCGGCAGGTCCGGCTAGATCAGGCCGTCCGAGATGAAGTTCGGCGTGCCGAAGCGGTGTGCCGTGATGCTGATGGCCTGCTCGTGCAGGAACGGCAGCAGCTCCACCCGCCCGGCCTCGGTGACCGGGTGGAAGTAGACCGCCAGGTCAGGGCGTCCGCCGGTCGCCTCGGCCAGCGCCTTGGCGTCCCCGCCGATGAGCCGGATCCGCGAGGTGGAAAGCCGGGCCGTGCCGGCGAACCGGGCTGCGGAGGCCTGCCACGCGGCGTCGTCCTCCACGGTGACGTCGATGCCGAGGCCGGTGAGGACGGTGTGCAGCCGGGCGGGGAGCTCGACGGCGGTGGAGACGGTCAGCGCGGAGCCCGCCAGGACGCCCGCGGCAACGGTCCGGACCAGGTGCGCCAGGGGTTCGCCGTCGGAGAGCCGCACCGCGACCGGGAGGGAACGGTAGCGGAAGATGTTCCGCTCGGCGCTCAGCCCGGAGACGTCCTTCGCGGTACCGAACTCCTCGGCCCAGGCTTTGGCGTCGGAGGCCAGGGCACGCTGCAGCGCGTCCAGCTCGCCGGCGGACAGGAAGCTCTGGGCCGCCTGCTCGATCCGGCGGACGCCTGCGTGGGGGGACCCGGCGGCCGGCACGGACGCGGCGGTGCTGGGCTTGCTGACCCATTCGCCGAGGCCCACGAGGTAGTTGGGGCCGCCGGCCTTGGTGCCGGCGCCGACGGCGGACTTCTTCCAGCCGCCGAAGGGCTGGCGCTGCACGATGGCGCCGGTGATGCCGCGGTTGACGTAGAGGTTTCCGGCCTGGACGGTGTCGAGCCAGAGGCCCAGTTCCTCCGGGTTCAGCGAGTGCAGCCCGGACGTGAGCCCGTAGTCGATCTGGTTCTGGATCGCGATGGCCTCCTCGAGGGTCTCCGCCGTCATCACGCCGAGGACCGGACCGAAGAATTCGGTGAGGTGGAAGTAGGATCCGCGCCGGACACCCGAGCGGACGCCGGGGCTCCACAGCTTGCCGGTGGCGTCGAGCTTCCGCGGCTCCACGGCCCAGCTCTCACCCTCACCGAGCGTGGTGAGCGCGTTGAGGAGCTTGCCGTTGGCGGGCTCGATGATGGGGCCCATCTGGCTCGTCGGGTCTTCCGGGTAGCCGACCTTCAGGGAGGTGACGGCGTCGATCAGCTGGTTGTGGAAGCGCTTGGATTTCGCCACGGAACCGACCAGGATCACCAGCGAGGCGGCGGAGCACTTCTGCCCGGCATGGCCGAACGCTGAGTACGCCACGTCCTTGGCGGCGAGGTCCAGGTCGGCGCTCGGGGTAACGATGATGGCGTTCTTGCCGCTGGTTTCGGCCAGGAGCGGCAGGTCCGGCCGGAATGAGCGGAACAGTTCGGCGGTTTCGTAGCCGCCGGTGAGGATCACCCGGTCCACGGCCGGGTGGGAGATCAGCTGCCGGCCGAGCTCGCGTTCGCCCAGCTGGACCATGGTCAGCACGTCGCGCGGGACGCCGGCTTCCCAGAGGGCCTCGATCATCACGGCACCGCTGCGTCGCGCCTGTTTGGCGGGTTTGATGACGACGGCGGACCCGGCGGCGAGGGCCGCCAGCGTGGATCCGGCCGGGATGGCGACCGGGAAGTTCCACGGCGGGGTCACCACGGTGAGCTTGGCAGGGACGAACGTGGCGCCGTCGACGTCGTCGAGCCGGCGGGCCGATTCGGCGTAGTAGTGCGCGAAGTCGACAGCCTCGCTGACCTCGGGGTCGCCCTGGTCGATGGTCTTGCCGGTTTCGCTGGCCATGACCTCGAGCAGGTCGGCGCGGCGGGCTTCGAGGACGTCGCCGGCCCGGTGCAGGATCGCGGCGCGCTCGGCGCCGGACAGCGCGCCCCAGGCCTTGCCCTTCTCGACGGCGGTGTCGATGACGGCGTTCAGGGCCGCCTCATCGTTGATCGTGGCGGCTTCGACGGCCGCGTTGCCCAGCGTGGAGGTGGCGACGCGGCCCAGGATGGCACGGCCCCAGTCGCGGTTGGCCGGAAGGGCGGGGTCGGTGTCCGGGGTGTTCCGGAAGGAATCGTGGGGCATTGGCTCAGCCGGGAGGGCACGGTTCTGCCGGCGGTTCGGCGGCGGGACCTGGTCGTCGAGCTTGGCGAGCGAGGCGAGGAAGCGCTGCTTCTCACGCTCGAACAGGGTTTCGTTTTCGCTGAGCTCAAACACCGCCGACATGAAGTTGTCCTGGCTGGCGCCTTCCTCGAGGCGGCGGATCAGGTAGGCGATCGCGACGTCGAACTCGGCGGGGTGGACCACGGGGGTGTAGAGCAGCAGCGAGCCGACGTCCTTCTTCACGGCTTCGGCCTGGCCCTGCGCCATGCCGAGCAGCATCTCGAACTCGATGCCGGCTTCAACACCGCGCTGCTTGGCCAGCAGCCACGCGAACGCGATGTCGAAGAGGTTGTGGCCTGCGACGCCGATCCGGATGTTGCGGATCCGGTCCGGGTGCAGCGAGTAGTTGATGACGCGCTTGTAGTTGGTGTCCGAGTCCTGCTTGGTGTTCCAGGTGGCGAGCGGCCAGTCGTGCAGGGAGGCTTCGACCTGCTCCATGGGCAGGTTGGCGCCCTTGACTACACGGACCTTGATGGCCGCGCCGCCGTCGGCACGCCGGGCCGCGGCCCACTCCTGCAGGCGGATCATGGCGGACAGGGCGTCCGGAAGGTAGGCCTGCAGCACGATGCCGGCCTCAAGGTTCTTGAACTCGGGCTTGTCCAGGATCCGGGTGAAGACCGCGATGGTCATGTCCAGGTCCTTGTACTCCTCCATGTCCAGGTTGATGAACTTGGCGTTCTTCCCGCCGGTAGCAAATGACGCAGCGCGGGTGAAGAGCGGGGTGAGCTTCTCGACGACGTGCTCCACCGCCTCATCGAAGGCCCACGCGGAGTGCGGGGCAACGGTGGAGGAGACCTTGATGGAGACGTAGTCGACGTCGTCGCGGGCCAGGAGCTTGTGGGTTCCGGCCAGGCGGCGGGAGGCCTCGTGCTCGCCGAGGACAGCCTCGCCGAGGAGGTTGACATTGAGCTTGATGCCGTCCTTGCGGATCTTGGCGATGGCGGGCCCAAGCTTGGCGTCGGTGGCGTCGACGATCAGGTGTCCCACCATTTCGCGGAGTACACGCCGGGCGACCGGGATGACCACCTGCGGCAGCGCCGGGGCCATGGCTCCGCCGAGGCGGACTGCGCCGCGCATGTACCAGGGCAGGAAGGCGGGGACCTTCGGGGCCAGCGCGGCGAGGTTCCGGGCGGCGACGTGCAGGTCCTCGGGGCGGACGACGCCGTCGACGAACCCCACGGTGAAGTCGAGGCCGTTGGGGTCCTTGAGGACGCCTGCCAGCTGCTGGGCCGAGGCGTCGACCGGCACCTTGCCGGCCTCGGTCAGCCAGTGGCGCACCAGCGCGATGGTTTCCTCGGCGAGGGCTGCGGCCTCGAGGACCGGCGAGCCTTCGGACACGGGCGAATGCCCGCGTGCGATGCCCGTGTTTCCTGTGTTCACACCGGACTCCGTTGAAATGTTGGTCATGGCTGGTGCTCGTACTTTCTCAAGATGTGGACCGTTCTAGATTCAGTATGCGACCGGATTTTCATAAGATAAAGCGATGTTTTCCGAGCAATACTGGTTAGGAAAATTGAAGCTTGCGGGCGCCGTCCGAACGGTCGGAAATCCGCCGGATCCGCCCGCCTGTCCGGCCCTTTGTGGGCCGCCAGCCCGCACAAACGACCCTTAACGACCGAACCCCCTCCCACGCGGTGGGAGGGGGTTCGTGATGAGGGCTATTTCAGCGGGCGGTGCATCTCCACCAGCTCCTGGTGCCGGGGACTGTCCGGGTTCATCAGCGAGTGCTTGCGGCCGTAACCGAAGTAGATCACCAGGCCGATGACGAGCCAGACGCCGAAGCGGGCCCAGGTCTCCCAGTGCAGCTGGAGCATCAGGAACGCCGATGCCAGGACACCGAAGGCTGGAACCAGCGGCATCAGGGGAAGCCGGAAGGTGCGCGGGGCATCGGGCTTCTTATAGCGGAACACGATGACCGCGGTGCAGACCACCACGAACGCGGCCAGGATGCCGATGTTGGTGAGATCGGCGACGGCCTTGATGGGGAACACGCCCGCCAGCAGCGCGGAGCCGATGCCGGCGATCCAGGTGACCCGCTGCGGGGTGCCGTGGCGGTCCGTCTTGGAGAACCAGCCGGGGAGCAGCCCGTCGCGGCTCATGGAGAACCAGACGCGGGTGACGCCGAGCAGGAAGGTGAGCATCACGGTCAGGATGGACAGCACCGCAAAGACCGAGATGATCGTGGCGATGACCGGCAGGCCCACGCTGTTGAACGCGGAGGCGAAGCCGGCCTTGGGGTCGATTTCCTGGTAGTTCTGCATGCCGGTGAGCACCAGCGTGGCAGCGACGTACAGGAGCATCGCGATGATGAGGGACATGATGATGGCCTTCGGCATGTGCTTCTTGCCGTCCTTGGCCTCTTCCGCCGCGGTGCTCATTGCGTCATACCCGAAGACGGCGAAGAACACCGTAGCGGCTCCCGCCACCACCGGGCCGAAGCCGCTGGGCATAAACGGGTTGTAGTTGCCGGTATCGATGTAGAAGATGCCCAGGCCGATGATGAACAGGATCAGAATGACCTTGATCCCGACGGCGATCAGCTCGAACCGTCCGAACGTCTTGGTGCCGCGGGACAGGATCCAGGTCACCAGCAGGCAGACGGCGATCGCGGGGATGTTGACAATGCCGCCAAGCCCTTCATCCGGCGTCGAGGTCATCCAGACGGGCATATTGATGCCGATGCCTGAGAGGAAGGCGTCGAAGTAGCCGGATATGCCGATGGCCACCACCGCCACGATCGCGATGTATTCCAGCAGCAGGTCCCAGCCGATGAACCAGCCGATGATTTCACCGAGGGCAACATACCCGTAGGTGTAGGCCGAACCCGCCCGCGGGATCATGCCGGCAAATTCCGCGTAGGACAACGCGGCCGCCGCGGAGGCCAGTCCCGCGATCAGGAAGGAAAACAGCACTGCCGGGCCGACGCCGGGTTCAGACTCGCTGCCGTGCGCAACGAGGCCTGCCAGGGAAAAGATGCCGACGCCGATAATGCCGCCGACGCCGATGGCGGTCAGCTGCCAGAAGCCAAGGCTCTTCATCAGGCCGCTGTGGAGGCTTTCTTCCTCGATGTCATCGATCGGCTTGCGCCGCATGATCGACCTGTCTATGTCTTGTGTAGCCATCAGGGTCTCCCGCGTTTAGGTGTGGCGCCCATCAATCCACCCTGTGATGGGGGTTACATAACGACAACAGTATGCAACTGCGATTGCATTAGATAAAGTGAATTCTCCTAATCAATAACCATTAGAATTCACAAAGGAATAGCAATGCTGGATGTCCGGCGGTTGCGCCTTCTGCGCGAGCTGCAAATCCGTGGGACCCTGGCCGAGGTTGCCGAGGCGCTCCAGTACAGCCCCTCCTCGGTGTCGCAGCAGCTGGCGCTCCTGGAAAAGGAGGCCGGCGTCGAGCTTCTGCGCAAGACGGGACGGCGGGTCCAGCTCACCCCGCAGGCCGAGGTCCTGGTGGCCCACACGGCCCAGCTCCTGGAAACACTGGAGCAGGCCGAGGCGGATCTGGCAGCCTCGCTGACCACTGTGACGGGCACAGTCCGCATTGCCGTCTTTCAGTCTGCGGCGCTGGCCCTCATGCCCGACGCCCTCACCCGGATGACGTCCCGCTATCCCGAAGTGCGGATCGAAATGACCCAGCGCGAGCCCGAGACGGCCCTCCACGAGACGTGGGCGCGCGACTTTGACCTGGTCATCGCCGAGCAGTACCCGGGACACGCGGCACCCCGGTACGCCGAACTGGACCGGGTCCGGCTCACCAGCGACGCGATCCGCCTCGCCGTGCCGCCTCCGGCCCCCGGCAGGCCGGCGGTCACGTCCCTTCCCGACACCGCCGGAATGGCCTGGGTGATGGAGCCGCGCGGTGCTGCGTCCCGGCACTGGGCCGAGCAGGCCTGCCGCAGCGCAGGGTTCGAACCCGACGTCCGGTTTGAGACGGCCGACCTGCAGGCCCAGATCCGGCTGATCGAATCCGGGAACGCGGTTGCCCTCATGCCGGACCTGGTGTGGACGGGGCGGGGAACCACGTCGCAACTGATCACCCTGCCGGGCGACCCGCACCGGACCATCTTCACCTCGGTGCGGCGCTCCAGCACCAAACGCCCGGCGATCGTGGCGGCCCGGGAGGTCCTGGCCGAGACAGCCGCGTCCATCCCGCCGGCGGGCCCCTGAACGTGAGGATGTTCGCTGGCTCACAGCGCTTCCCGCGCCCCGGCGCTAGACTGGTCCCGTTATGAATCGCACAATATTCAAGTCCAAGATCCACCGCGCCACGGTCACGCACGCGGACCTCCACTATGTCGGTTCGGTCACCGTGGACCTGGATCTGCTGGAAGCGGCCGACATCCTTCCCGGCGAGCTCGTCTCCATTGTGGACGTCACCAACGGCGCCCGCCTCGAGACCTATACGATCGCCGGCGAGCGGGGTTCAGGCGTCATCGGAATCAACGGCGCCGCCGCGCACCTCATGCACGAGAACGACATCATCATCCTGATCACCTACGCCCAGATGACCACGGATGAAGCGAAGGCCTACAGCCCCAAAGTCGTCCACGTGGACAAGGACAACAAAATTGTCCAGATCGGCAACGACCCCGCGGAGGGCCACACCCCCGGGATCATGCGCCCGCCGTACGCCCTCAACAACGCCACGCTGAACTGACGGCACCCCCGGCGCCTTCAACGGAACGCCGTAACAGGCGCCCCCGGAACAATAAAGCTGATTACTCTGGGAAGGTGACGCCCACCCTCCCCCTGCCCGGCATACCGCGGACCGCCGCATGCTAGGCGTGCTCGCCGGATTCTTCGTGGTCTGGTGCATCATCCTGGTGGGCATGTTCGTGGGCCGCCGCGGCATCCTGGGCGAGAACGCCCGCTCCGTGCTGAGCGCCCTGACGTTCTTCGTGGCCAGCCCGGCCCTCCTCTTCGAGACCCTCAGCAAGGCAAACGTCCGCGATGTTTTTGCCGCCCCGCTGCTGGTGGCCGCGGTGGGCGCCATTGCCACCGCGGCGATCTTCTTCGTCATCGTCCGCTTCCTGCTCAAGCGCCCGCTGCCGGAATCCCTGACATCCTCCATGAGCGCCTCGCTGGCCAATTCAGCCAACCTGGGCATTCCCATCGCCGTCTACGTCCTTGGGGATGCCAGCTATGTGGCGCCGCTGCTGATCTTCCAGCTGGCCTTCTTCACTCCCATGTTCCTCATGATTCTGGACGCCACCACCAGCACGCACCGGACCACCCCGCTGAGCTTCGTCTTGATGATCCTGCGGAACCCGATGATTGTGGGCTCCGGCCTGGGCCTTGCCGTGGCCGCGACCGGGTGGCAGGTGCCCACACTGGTGATGGAGCCCATCCGCCTGATCGGCGGGGCCGCCATTCCGGCCATGCTGCTGGCGTTCGGCATGAGCCTCAACGGCTCCCGTCCGCTGCAGGCCTCCGCCGGGCGCCGGACCGACACCCTGCTGGCCTGCTTCTTCAAGCTGATTGTGCACCCGCTGCTGGCTTACCTTTTCGCCCGCTTCGCCCTGCAGCTGGAGGATCAGGCGCTGTTCGCCGCCGTGGTGACGTCCGCCCTGCCCACCGCGCAGAATGTCTTCGTGATTGCCAGCCGCTACCGGACCGGCCTGGTGGTCGCGAAGGACACCGTCCTCATTACCACCGTGGTCGCCGTGCCCGCACTGACGGTGGTGGCCCTGCTCCTCGCCTGACGCCGCCCGGCGTGCCGCGTTTCCGTACCAACACCCTCCGGAGGATCCTTTGACAACTCACCTTGACACCGTCGTCGTCGGGGGCGGGGCCATGGGCTCGGCAGCGGCCTGGGCGCTGGCCAGCCGTGGCCGGGACGTGACCCTGCTGGAGCAGTTCAGCCCCGGGCACCTCAATGGCGCCTCGCACGGTGCCACGCGCAATTTCAACCCCGGCTACGCCGATCCGGAGTACGTGGCGATGCTGGCTGAGGCTGTCCGTCTGTGGGGTGAGCTTGAGGCCGACGGCGGCGGGCAGCTCCTGGCGCGTACCGGCGTCGTGAACCACGGGACCGATCCGCGCCTGGGTGACGTCCGGCGGGCCCTCCACGCCGCCGGGCTGCGGGCCGAATTCCTGGACGCCGCGGAGGCGGCCGAACGCTGGCGGGGCATCCGGTTCGACCAGCAGGTGCTGCACATGCCCGACGGCGGGCAGCTGAATCCCGAGGCCGCCCTCCCGGTGATGCAGCGCCTCGCCGCCGGCCGCGGGGCCGACGTCCGGCACGGGGTCAAGGTGCTTGACGTCGCTGTGCAGGACAGCGGCGTCCGGCTCACGGTGGACGACGGCGGCAGCACCGAGGTGCTGGCCGCCCGGCAGGCCGTGGTCACCGCCGGGGCCTGGACCGCGAAACTGCTCGGGGCCCAGGTGGCCCTCCCCCGGCTCACAGTCACGCAGGAGCAGCCGGCGCACTTCGCCGTCGCGGATGAAGGGGCGCTCTGGCCCGGCTTCAACCACATCCCCGGCCCCGGCCCGGAATTCGCGGACTGGTACTCCCCGGTTTACGGTATGCAGACCCCTGGCGAGGGAATCAAGGCCGGCTGGCACGGCGTGGGGCCGGTGGTGGACCCGGACCGCAGATCGTTTCTGCCGGAGCCCGCCCAGATGGCCGCCCTGCAGCGGTACGCCCGGACCTGGCTGCCGGGCGTGGACGCCGATTCCCTCACCCCCATCAGCTGCACCTACACCACCACCGTGGACGAGAACTTCATCCTCGACCGGATCGGACCGCTGGTGATCGGCGCGGGTTTCTCTGGCCACGGGTTCAAATTCACCCCCGTCGTAGGCAGGATCCTCGCCGACCTCGCCACCGGCGAGGGCACCGCGCCGGACATCTTCTCGGTGACCCGTCCGCGGCGCCGGTAGGCTGGACAGGACGCAGGAGGCCCCCGGGATACCGGGGCATCAGCACGAGGTGGGGAAGACTTGCAGAGGGTGGGAACGCGCGGCACGGCCGGAGCCGGCAGGGCCGAGTCCGTCAGGTCCGGCGGCAGCAGGTTCAGGTCCGGCGTCGACTGGATAGCGGCCGGGCTGGCCGGGCTGGTCCTGGTGTCCGCCACGGCCTGCGCCGGCCCCGGCACCGCCCCGGCCGCCGGGCCGGCCGCCGTCGAAAACTCCAGCGCAACCGCGGCCCCACCGAGCGCCGCCGGCGCCACCCCGCAAGCCGGCCAGGTCCCGGCCGCGGACGATGCCCAGCCGGCGTCCGCCGGCAAGGCGCTGGAGGTGCTGGCCACCATCCCGGTCAAGGGCCGGGCGCCAAAAACAGGCTACTCGCGCGACCAGTTCGGCCAGGCCTGGGCCGACGTCGACCGCAACGGCTGCGACACCCGCAACGACATGCTCCGCCGCGACCTGAGCAGCCTTGCCCTCAAGCCCGGGACCGGGGACTGCGTTGTCCTCTCCGGCGTCCTGAACGATCCCTACACGGCAACGCTGATCAACTTCCTCCGCGGCAGCAGCACCAGTGACGCGGTGCAGATCGACCACGTGGTGGCGCTCAGCGACGCGTGGCAGAAGGGCGCCCAGCAGCTGTCCGAAACCCGGCGGCTCTCCTTCGCCAACGATCCGCTGAACCTGCTCGCGGTGGACGGGCCCACGAACCAGCGCAAGAGCGACGGCGACGCCGCCACCTGGCTGCCGCCGAACAAGTCCTTCCGCTGCGAGTACGTGGCCCGCCAGATCTCGGTCAAGGCCGGGTACGGGCTCTGGGTGACCCAGGCCGAACACGACGCGATGGCCCGGGTGCTGGCGGCCTGCCCCGACACGCCCGCCCCCGCCGCTTCCACGGCAGGGCCGCAGGCTGAGGCAGCGACGCAGCCGGCCCCCGCGCCTCCGGCCGCTGCAGCCCCCGCCCCCAAGGACCCGGCCCCGGCCGCCGTGTACTACGCGAACTGCGCCGCCGCCCGCGCCGCCGGTGCCGCCCCGCTGCGGGCCGGCCAGCCGGGCTACCGTGAGCAGATGGACGGCGACCGCGACGGCATCGCCTGCGAATAGCGGGCTCCACTATGCGGGGGCTTCCAGTTAGTTCTTCGGCAGCGCATCCAGCAGGCGGGCGCAGCGGATGAAGCCCAGGTGCGAGTACGCCTGCGGGTGGTTCCCCAAGTGCGTCTCGGTGCCCGGGTCGTACTCCTCCGGCAGCAGCCCGGTGGGGCCGAAGAGGTTGACCAGCTGGTCGAACAGGTCCCAGGCCTCCTCGATCCGGCCGACCGCGACGTAGGCCTCGATCAGCCAGGTCGTGCAGATGTGGAACCCGCCCTCCAGGCCCGGCAGCCCGTCGTCGTACCGGTACCGGAACACGGTGGGCCCCACGCGCAGTTCCCGCTCCACCGCCGTGACGGTGTCCAGGAAGCGCTGGTCCGCGACGTCCAGGAGCCCGGACAAGCCGATGTGCAGCACCGCGGCGTCCAGGTCCGGGCTGTCGTAGGCCACCGTGTAGGACTGCGAGCTCTCATCCCAGCCCTCGCGCAGGACTTCCTCCCGGATGGCCGCCGCGGTGGGCGCCCACTCCGGCCGCGGCTCCCGGCCGTGCCGGGCCGCGGTGCGCAGCGCACGGTCCAGCGCCACCCAGCACATCACCCTGGTGTAGACGTGGTGCCTGGGCGCCCGCCGGGCCTCCCAGATCCCGTGGTCCGCCTCATGCCAGCGGGCCAGCACGGCCGAGGCCATCTGGACCATCAGCTCCCAGTGCTCATCGGCGAGCGCCCCCTGCCGCGCGCTCAGGGCATCAATCAGCTCGGCCACCGGCCCGAAGACGTCCAGCTGCACCTGGTGGTCCGCGGCGTTGCCGATCCGCACCGGCCGGGAGCCGGCGTAGCCGGGGAGGCTCTCGATGATGGCCTCGGTGGACAGGGGCGCCCCGGTGACCGAATACAGCGGGTGCAGCCACTCCGGGCCGGGGGCGTGGGCCAGGATCCGGCCCAGCCACGCCAGGAACCCTTCCGCCTCCGCGGTGGAGCCCAGGTCCACCAGCGCGTTGACCGTCATGGAGGCGTCCCGCAGCCAGCAGTAGCGGTAGTCCCAGTTCCGGGTGCCGCCGATCCCCTCCGGCAGCGAGGTGGTGGGCGCGGCCAGCACGGCGCCGGTGGGCTCATGGACCAGGGCGCGGAGCACCAGGGCGGAGCGGCGGACCAGGGAGGGTTTGACCGACGGCAGCTGCAGCGCCTGCACCCAGCGCCGGGAATGGTGTGCGACGGCGGCGCGGCGCGAGTTCTCTTCCGGCGGGTCGGACCGCTGCGGCTCCGTGTCGCCGCAGCGCAGGTTGAACACCACCGGGCCGTGCCGGAGTTCGACGTCGGCCGTGGCGGTGGCGTGGCGGCCGTCCGAAGTGATGGTGAAGCCGACGCCGGGCGCCAGCAGGATGATCGGGTCGGCGGTGCCCACCACGTGCAGCTCCCCGCCGCGGACCTCCATGCTGAAGGGCGCGTTGGCGTAGTCCGGGCGGGGCGCGAACACAATCCGCGCCGTTCCCGTGCCGGAGAGGACCCGGACCAGGCTGGTGATGCCTTCGGGGGCGGGTTCCAGGTAGTCCGTGACGGTAACGTCGGCCCAGCGGGTTTCCACGATCATGGTGCTGTCCACGTAGCGCTGGCCCAGGACCTGGGAGGCCTTCGCCGGTTCCACCGAGAAGTGCCCCGCCGCGTCCCCGCCGAGGAGATGGGCGAAGAGGGACCCCGAATCGGGCAGCGGATGGCTCATCCAGCAGATGCGGGCGTCCGGCGTGATGAGGGCGGTGGAGGAGCCGTTGCCGATCAGCGAATGCCGTTCCAGGCCGACGGCGTCCTCGCCGAAGAGCCAGGCCCGCCGGAGCTCAAAGAGGACGGCCAGGACGCGGGCGAAGGACTCCGGGTCCCGCAGCCGGTGCGGTGCAACGGTGGGTCCCGGCCCGACGCGCAGGCCCAGGTCCGGCCCGCGCAGGGTGGCCATGGCGGCCTCATCGCTGGAGGCGTCCCCGGCGTAGAGGGCGGCGCTGGCCCCGAGCATGGAGCGCAGGTGCTCCAGCGCGGCGCCCTTTGACGGATCCACCACGGACAGGTCCAGGACGGAGCCGTCGATGATGAAGTTCAGCCCGTGCGCCCGGGCGATGTCTTCCGCCTGCCGGGTGGCCAGCTCGACGACGTCGGGGGCTGCCGGGCGGGTGTGCACGGACACGGCGACGGGCTTCCGCTCGATAGTGATGCCGCGGTAGGCGCCCACGGTTTCGGCGAGCGCCTGGCTGGCCTGCTGCAGCACGGATTCGGTGGCCAGGGACAGGCCGTGGGCGAAGCCCATGTCGAACTCGGCGCCGTGCGAGCCGACAAGATGCACCTCTGCGGGCAGGCGCGAGACGGCCGCCAGGTCGCGCAGGGAACGCCCCGAGATCACGGCGGCGTGGGTGTTCGGCAGGGCGGCCAAGGCCCGCAGCGCAATGGCGGCGCTGCCCAGCGGCAGCGTCTCGGTGGAGATGCCTTCCGCGGCGCACAGGGTTCCGCCGTAGTTGCAGGCCACCAGCAGTCCCGGCGTGCGGGCCAGGAGCTTGAGCTCGGCCAGCAGCTGCGGCGTCAGCCCGTCGTCGGCCGCGTCGGTCTGCACGAAGGCGCGGAGCAGTCCCAGCGGCAGGGATTTCGTCAGGAGAGCAGAATCGGCCAGGGACTGGTTGAGCGGAGTGGGCATGGGCGGAGTCCTTCGAGTCGTCCCCAATGCCTGCGTGTCACCGCCCCTGCGGGACGTACTCCCAGTGTTTCCCGGCCCGGTTTCCCACGGGTGTCCCGGCGGTTGCGGGTGTGTAACATCCGCAACCGCCGGGACCGGCGCCTTAGACGCGGACCAGCCCGGCGGCTTCGGCCAGCAGCTGCACCGACCGCAGCCGCGCCTCGGTGCCGTTGCTCTGGTGCGCGACGATCAGCTCGTCGGCGTCGGCGTGGGCAGCGAACTCGTCGAGGTAGTCCAGCACGGTGTCCGGCGTGCCCACGGCGGAGTACTTCATCATCTGCGCCACGTGCTGGCCCTGCGGCGAGTCCAGGATCATGTCCGCCTCGTCGTCGCTGAATTCGCGGCCGTTGCCGAAGAACAGCGAGACGCGGGCACGTTTGGTGGCATGGAACATCTCCTGCGCCTCGGCCGCGGAGTCCGCAGCGATCACGTTGACGCCGGCGATCACGTGCGGGGCGTCCAGCTGCGCGGAGGGCCGGAAGTCGCGGCGGTAGAGGGCGACGGCGTCCTGGAGGGCGTTGGGCGCGAAGTGCGAGGCGAAGGCGTACGGCAGGCCCAGCTGCGCGGCGAGCCGGGCGCCAAACAGCGAGGATCCCAGGATGTACAGCGGCACGTTGGTGCCCTTGCCGGGGGTGGCCTCCACGCCCTGGATGCGGGTGGGGCCGGTCAGGTAGCCCTGAAGTTCGAGGACGTCCTGCGGGAAACTGTCGGCGGACATCGGGTCGCGGCGCAGGGCCCGCAGCGTGTTCTGGTCGCTGCCCGGCGCGCGGCCCAGGCCCAGGTCGATCCGCCCGGGGTGCAGGGTCTCCAGGGTGCCGAACTGCTCGGCGATGGTCAGCGGGGAGTGGTTGGGCAGCATCACACCGCCGGCGCCGAGGCGGATGCTCTCGGTCTGCGCGGCGACGTGGGCGATCAGCACGCTGGTGGCCGAGGAGGCGATCGCGGACATGTTGTGGTGCTCGGCGTACCAGACCCGCCGGTAGCCCGAGGTTTCGGCGAGCTGGGCCATGGCCACGCTGCCCGCCAGGCTCTCTGCCGCCGTCTGGCCCTTGCCGATGGTTGCCAGGTCAAGGATGGAAAGCGGAACAGTCACGGAAAAGCCGGCCTTTCGTAGCGGAAGTCACTGACGGGCACCGGCCTCTGGCAGGCGCACACTGGTGACAACGACGCCGGGCACCGGCTTATTTCTGCGCCCGCTGTGGCGTTCCCCATGCGGCGGCCGGCAGGTCAGGGGCAGGAATAGTTGTAGTCCAGGCCGCCGGAAACGTACTGCGTCAAGGCCACGCGGCTGCCGGGGGTGAGCGCCGGCAGGAAGCAGTTCGACTTGGCGCCGTTCAGGGACCGCGCCCCGGCAAGCCAGCTGGGCAGACCTGCGAGGGGGCTGCCAGCAGGAACCGTGCCGGCGATCTGGCCCCACTGGTAGCCCGTGGAATAGATCCCGACCTTCGCGCCGATGCTCTCGAAGTAGTCGGCCATGCCCTCCAAGTCGGCGACGTTCGCGGCCTTGTCCGCCTGCCAGCTGTTTTCCGTCTCCACATCCAGCCACCACAGGTAGTCCTGCGGATTGTCGATCCCGCGGATCGTGGCGTCGTCATAGGCCTTTGCGTAGCCGTACATGTAGGAGCAGGCTTTGAAGTCGCCCGCCCCGCTGCCGCAGACACCGTACGGGTTGTCGACGTCGGCACCGCCGTAGTGGTTGGACGTGGGCCACCACGAGCCCTGCAGGCCCGGGTTGGCCGTGTTGACGTAAAGCGCCACCCGCGGCTGGTCGGTGAGCGCCGGCGTCGGCGCGGTTTCGGCCCACTCAAGCTGCTCAGCAAGGCACGGGTTGGTGGTGTTGGCGAGCCCGTTGTTCACTCCGACAATCGCGAACGCCGGCCGCTTGGGGAGGGTCTTGCCGCACTGCGGCCAGGAGACGTCGATGCCGACCGGTTCTGAGCTCCGGGGCGGGGCAGCGGACGCCGGCCCTCCGCCCAGCAGGACAAGGCCAAGCGTGATGGCGGCGGAAACCAGCTTCGTCAATACCCGGGTAGCCATACCCCAGCTTACTTCGGGACCTTTGAGGCACCTTGAAGCCCGGCGTGCGCGTCGCCGGAATACCTGGCGGCTCCGGGGAGTTGCCGCCCATGGACCGCTTTTCCATTTCCCGCCGGCCGCCTGGCCGGCAGAACAGGAGACTGACATGGCTAACATCCTGATGGTCGTATCCGCCGCTGATTCCCTCACCATGCGGGACGGCAGCGAACACCCCACCGGCTACTGGGCCGAGGAGCTGGTGGTTTCACACCAGACCCTCCGGAACGCCGGCCACACCGTCCACATCGCCACCCCCGGCGGCGCGAAGCCCACGGTGGACCAGGTCAGCCTGGCGGCCGAGTCCGCCGGCGGCGAGGACCGTGCTGACAGCTTCCGGGCCTACCTCTCCGAGATCGACGCCGAGCTGTCCGCGCCGCTGGTGCTGGCCGACGTCGAGCTCTCCGGCTACGACGCCATTGTTATGCCGGGCGGGCACGGGCCCATGTCCGATCTCTACCGCGACGCCGACCTGGGCCGGCTGCTGACCGCAGCGAACGCCGACGGCAAGATCATCGCGCCCTTCTGCCACGGCCCGGCCGGGCTGCTGAGCGCCACGGACGACGCCGGAAAGTTTGCCTTCGCGGGACGCCGCCTCACCGTCTTCACCAACGAGGAGGAACTGGGCGGCGGCACCGGCCCCAACACGCCGTGGTTCGTGGAGGACGTCCTGAAGGAGAAGGGCGCAGTGGTGGAGAACGCCGCCGCCTGGTCCTCCCACGTGGTGCGCGACGGCAACCTGATCAGCGGCCAGAACCCGCAGTCCAGCGAGGACGTGGCGAAGGAAGTCCTTCGCGCCGTCGCCGGCTAGCCGCTCAGGACTAGCGCGCAGAAAACCGGCAGCTTAGCCGGGTCCGGGGTGCCCCGCCCGGCTAAGCTGTCGGCATGGCCATCAAATCCACAGCTGATAAAGTCGCCACCCTCCAGAAGGGGTACACCTTCGAGGGCCCCACGATCGAGCTGGGTGCCGCGATCGTCGACGGCGACGTCCACAAAGATGCCCCGGTCCGGCTGCCGCTGGCCATGATGAACCGCCACGGGCTGGTTGCCGGGGCCACCGGCACCGGCAAGACCGTCACCCTGCACATGATGGCCGAACAGCTCTCCGCCGCCGGCGTGCCGGTCTTCCTGGCCGACATCAAGGGCGACCTGTCCGGCCTGGCCACGGCCGCCGTCGGCAGCGAGAAACTACTGGCACGCACGTCCGGGATCGGGCAGGACTGGTCCGGCAAGACGTTCCCGGTGGAATTCCTGGCCCTCGGCGGGGACGGCAACGGCATCCCCGTGCGCGCCACCATCACCTCCTTCGGACCCATCCTGCTCTCCCGCATCATGGAGCTGAACAACACGCAGGAATCCAGCCTGCAGCTGGTCTTCCACTTCGCGGACAAGAACAACCTCGAACTGATCGACCTGAAGGACCTGCGCGCAGTCATCCAGTTCCTCACATCGGCGGAAGGCAAGGACGAACTCGAAGCACTCGGCGGGCTGTCGAAGGCGACGGCCGGGGTCATCCTCCGCGAACTCATCACCCTTGAGGCGCAGGGGATGGAGAAGTTCTTTGGCGAACCCGAGTTCGATACCGCCGAACTGATGCGCAACGCCCCGGACGGCCGCGGCGTGGTCACCTGCCTGGAGCTGCCTACCCTGCAGACCAAGCCGATGCTGTTCTCCACCTTCCTGATGTGGCTGCTGGCCGACCTGTTCGAGGACCTGCCCGAGGCCGGCGACCTCGACAAACCCAAGCTCGTGTTTTTCCTGGACGAGGCGCACCTGCTGTTCAACGGCGCCTCAAAAGCCTTCCTGGATGCCATCACCACCACTGTGCGGCTGATCCGGTCCAAGGGAGTGGGCATCTTCTTCGTCACCCAGACCCCCAAGGACGTCCCGGCCGAGGTGCTGGGCCAGCTCGCGAACCGGGTGCAGCACGCCCTGCGCGCCTACACGCCGGAGGATGCCAAGGCGCTGAAGGCCACGGTGTCCACCTTCCCGATGAGCGACTACGACCTTGAGGAAACGCTCACGTCCGCCGGGATCGGCGAGGCGGTGGTCACCGTCATGAACGAAAAGGGCGCCCCCACCCCCGTGGCACTGACCCGCCTGCGCGCGCCGGAATCCGTCATGGGCCCCAGCGCCAACGCCCTCGTCCTCAGCACCGTGGCCGGCTCCGCGCTCCTGCCCAGGTACGGCGCCGCCGTCGACAACGTCTCCGCCTACGAGAAGATCACCGGGGCGGCCGCTACCGCAGCGGAGACTCCGGCGGCCCCGTCCCCCGGCGGGCCGGCAGGCGGCGGCCCGGTCGACGTCGACGCCGAGGCGCGGCGGATCGAGGAGGAAATCCTGGGCCGGCCCAGCACCCGGCCCGCGCCGGCACCCGCATCCCCAGAAACCCGCCAGGCACCCCGGCAGCCCCAGCGGCAGTCCGCGGGCGACGGCGGCGCGGCCGGGGATCTGGCCGGCGTCCTGGGCGGTGCGCTCGGCGGCGGGCTCAAGAGCATGGCCCGCTCGCTGGGGACCCAGCTGGGCCGCGAGCTGCTCCGCGGCGTCTTCGGCAACGCGCCCAAGCGCCGCCGCTAAAACCTGCCCGGCGGTCGCCGCCGTCCGTGCGGTCCCTGACACATGGGGCCGCTGTGACAAGGGGATTCCTGAGGGGTGCAGGTAACGTAAGGTACGTGCAAATGAGTCAGGCGTTGGTCAGGACTGCAGCCGGGTGGCTGCTGGTCCTGATGCTCGCCGTGGCCGCGGGCGTCGTCGCGATCAATATTGTGAACAACACCATCGCCAGCCCGCAGCAGCCCGTCCGTGAGTACATCGACGCGCTGCAGAAGGGCGAGGGCGAGAAAGCCCTGGGCCTGCTGCGCGCCTCCGTGCCCCAAAGCAACGCCGCCATGCTGGACGGGACGGCGCTCCAGACCGCCGCCTCCCGCATGAGCGGCCTGAAGTACGGCGAGGCCGAGGAACGCGGCGGGAACCAGGTCATGGTTCCGGTGGACTACACGATTGACGGCAGCGATCTGCGGACCGAGTTCCTGCTGGAAAAGACGGGCACCGAGTGGCTGTTCTTCTCCAAGTGGGCCTTTGTACCGGCAACCCTGCCCGTCCTGGACGTCACGGTGGTCAACGCCAACGAGGCCACCCTCAACGGGGTGCCGGTGAACATGCCCAACGGCCGCAACTCCTTCGCCGTCTTCTACCCCGGCGAATACGAGGCCTCCCTGACCGGCAGTTACTTCTCCGCCCCGGCCACCAAAACCACCTTGTCCGCCAGGGACCTCCCGGCCGCCCCGCTGAACCTTCTGACGGAAGCCACCGACGGGCTGAAAGATGCCGTGGGCAGCAAGCTGAAGGAGTTCCTGGATACCTGCGCGGACACGGCCGACAAGCAGCAGAAGCTCCAGCCGGACTGCCCGTTCTATCACACCACCAACAACCGGGTGATCGACGGGACCATCGACTGGAGCATCACGGAGTACCCCACCGTCAGCATTGAGCCCTTCGGCGGGCGCTGGGTAGTGGCCCCGCTGAACGGCAAGGCACAGATCAAGGCCCGCCAGGTGGACCTGTTCACGGGCGCCGTGACGGAGCTGAACGCCGTGCACGACTTCAGCTTCACCACCCGGCTGGACGTCGACGCCGACACCGTCAAGGTCACCCCGCTCCTGAGCTACTGATCCCGGCGAAGGACCGCCAGGACGTCACCAGGCGCAGGCCCCACCTACGCCAAAAGGCTGCCGTCCGTGACGCCGGGTCACGGATGGCAGCCTTTCGGGCCGCAGAGGGCGGGCGTCAGTCCATTCCGCGCAGGTCCAGGACCAGCTCGGTATCGCCGTCGGCCTGCAGCAGCACCGGGATGCCCCAGTCCTGCTGGTACAGGTGGCAGGCGGCGTGGTCCGGGATCTCGCCGTCGGCGTCCTCGGGGCCGTCGCAGGCAGCGGCACGTGCGGTGATGTGCAGGACACCCTCGGGAACCTCAGAGGAGAGCTCCAGGGTGCGGAGCAGCCCCACGGACGTGCCGCCGCCGGAGACCAGGAGCTCCGGCGGGGTGGAAGAAATCTTCAACTGCGTGGGGTCGCCCCAGCGGTCGTCCAGCTTCTGGCCCGTCGGCGCGGTGAAGCGTACGGTCAGCTCCAGCAGCCCCGGCGCGACGGGGCTCTTGGGCCGGTGGGTCTGGGAGGCGCCCTCGTCCACCTGCTGCGCTTCCTTGGGAATCGGCACGTAGACCAGCTGGTGCTTGTTCGCCTCCACCACCACCAGCAGCGGCTCCGCGCCCGCCACCTGGGTGTGGTCGACAATCACGTCGGAGGGTTCGGCCAGGCCGCGCGCCAGTGTGGACACCGTGCCCGTGGCGGGGTCGTAGCGGCGCACCGCGCCATTGTAGGTGTCGGCGATCGCCACAGAGCCGTCCGGCAGGACCGTCACGCCCAGCGGGTGCTGCAGCCGGGCCTCGGACGCCGGCCCGTCACGGAAACCGAAGTCGAACAGGCCCTTGCCGACGGCGGATTCCACGGTGACAGTGCCGCCGTCGGAAATCACAAGTTTCCGCAGCGCGGAGGTTTCCGAGTCCGCCACCCAGATGTTGCCGTCGGCGTCCTCGGCGAGGCCGGAGGACTGGGCAAACCAGGCTTCCTCGGCCGGGCCGTCCAGCAGGCCCTCCAGGCCGTTGCCCGCGATGATGGACACGGCGCCGGTCTCCGGGGCGAAGCTGAAGATCTGGTGCACGCCGGCCATCGCCACGACGACGGCGTTCAGCTTGGTGGACCAGACGACGTCCCAGGGGGAGCTGAGGGACACCCGCAGCGGATCCTCCTCCAGCCGGGCGCCGTACGCGGCGCCTTCCTCGTCCACCCGGGCCGGGCCGGTCTCGAGGAGCCGCTGCACGCCGTTGCCGGCCAGTGTCCGCACGGTCCCGTCAGCGAGCGTCAGTCCGCGCAGCCGGTGGTTCACCGAGTCGGCAACGACCACGTCGTAGCCGGCCGCCGCTGCGACGTCCCCCGGGAGCAGCACCAGGCCCTGGGGTTCGTTGAAGCGGGCCTCGGCGGCACCGCCGTCGGCGTGGCCCTTCTCGCCGGAGCCGTAGGTGGCCAGGACGGTCTGGAAGTCGGTGGAGAGCTCCACCAGGCGGTGGTGGCCGGTGTCGGTGACCAGCCACGAGCCGGCGCCGGCTTCAGCCTCGGCGGAGGCGCTGCCGCCGCGGCCGGCGGGAAGGAACAGGGCCTTCCCGGGGAACCGCAGGGTGCCCGACGTCGGCTCCGGCGCCACATAGGGGCCGTCGCCGCGGTGCAGGGTTCCCTTGGCCTCGTGCTCGGCGATCAGTTCGGGGATGAGCACGGCGAGGCCGTCAGCGTGGCCCTCACCGGAGAGGTGCGCCACGATGTAGCCCTCGGGGTCGATGACCACCAGCGTGGGCCACGCCCGTGCCGTGTAGGCCTTCCACGTGTCCAGTTCGGGATCGTCCAGGACCGGGTGGCGGATCTCGTAGCGTTCGACGGCGGCAGCCAGCGCCACGGGGTCGGCCTCGTGCTCGAACTTGGGCGAGTGCACGCCCACGGTCACGAGGACGTCGGAGTACTGCTGTTCCAGCGGGCGCAGTTCGTCCAGGACGTGCAGGCAGTTGATGCAGCAGAACGTCCAGAAGTCGAGGAGCACGATCTTGCCGCGCAGTGATTCCAGGTCCAGGGACTTGCCGCCGGTGTTGAGCCAGTTGCGGCCCACCAGCTCGGAGGCCCGGACCCGGAGGTGGGTGCGTACGGTTTCGGTCATGAGCGTCCTTCCAGCTTTGAGTTGCGTTCGGCCAGCCGGGCATCGCGTTCGGCCAGCCTGGCAAACATATCGTTGTAAGCAGCGAGATCGGCGTCGTTATTCCTGTCCGCCGCCCGGTCGGTGCGCTTGGACTCGCGCGCGTCGGACCGGGACCACATGATGGCGACGCCGATCGCGACCAGCAGGGTCGGTACTTCGCCGATGCCCCAGGCCACTGCGCCGCCCATCTGCTGGTCCAGGAGGGCCGACGGGCCCCAGGTCCGGCCGAGGTTCCCGAAGTAGTCTGCGGCCAGCAGCCCGGTGCCGCCCATGATCGCGACGCCGAAGAAGGCGTGGAACCCCATGGTGGCCAGCAGGAGCAGCAGCCGCATGGGATACGGCGCGCGCCGTGGCAGCGGGTCGGTGCCGATCATGGTGAGGACGAAGATGTAGCCGGTCAGGGCGAAGTGCAGGTTCATCAGCTCGTGGCCGATGTGGTCCCGCATCGCGTAGCCGAACGCATCCGAGTAGTAGAACAGCACGATCGAGCCGGCGAAGTTGGCGGCGGCGAACAGCGGATGCGTCACCAGCTGGGAGAACTTCGAGTGGATCATGATCAGCAGCCACTCCCGGGGGCCGCGCGAGCTGTCCCGCCGCGGCGTGAGCGCCCGGAGGGCCAGCGTCATGGGGGCGCCCAGGACCAGGAAGATGGGCGCCACCATTGTCAGCGCCATGTGGTCCACCATGTGCGCGGAGAAGAGGACGCGGCCATAGACGGCCGGGGGGCCGGAGGTCACGTAGGTCAGGACGCCGAGCCCGATCACCCAGTTGATGGTCCGGAACCAAGACCAGGAGTCTCCGCGCAGGAGCACCTTCCGCAGGCCCAGGATGTAAGCCACCAGGCCGAAGGCCGCGACGGCGACCCAGAGCCAGTCGGGCCGCCATTCGGTCAGCCAGCGCTCCGGTGTGAGTTCCGGCGGGAGATCGTAGCCGGAAATGATGAAGGCCGGGGAAGCATTCGGTACCAGGGCCTCGCCCTGCGGGGGCGCCGAGCGGCCGAGCGCGACGGCGATCCCGGACGTAGCGCCCATGATCAGCAGTTCGGCCAGCACCAGCTGCCAGAGCACGCGGCGGGCGGACAGTCCTCCGCCTTGGCTGCTCAGCTGCGGGATGACCCAGCGCCGGTGCATCAGGCCGATAACGCCGAGGACCAGAGTGGCCGCGGCCTTGGCCAGGACCAGTTGCCCGTACGCCGATCCCGCGAGATCGTTCCAGGACGTGAGGCGGATGCTGGAATTGATGACGCCGGAGGCGAAGACCAGGATGAAGGCGAACCCGGCCAGCGCGGAGAAGCGCCGCAGCGTGGGCTCGACGACGTCGGAGCGTCCGCCGGCTTTCGCGCCGGACGCCGCTGCAAGCACACCCGACAGCAGCGCCAGCACGATAATGCCGCCCACCCAAGCCGAGACGCCCACCAGGTGCAGGCCCAGGGAGTTGATGGCGCCTTCGTGGTCGGCCGAGCTGGCGGAGTGTCCGATCAGGGCCGCGGGAACGAGACCGATGAGGGACAGGACCAGGGTTGCCGCCAGCGCGCCCTGGGACCGGACGCCGAACAGCGCCGTGGTGACGACGGCGGCAATGATGACCACCGCCAGCCAGGCCCGGCCGGTCTCAATGTCGGTCATGAAGAAGACCAGCGACCGGGTGAACTCCGGATCTCCCGAGATCCCCTGCCCGGCGATGTCTGAATAGCTCAGCACCAGGACGGCGATCGCGGACAAGGTCCAGGCGACGCCTGCGGCGGCCACAATGGCCAGCGTGCGGGTGAAGGCTGGATGTTCGGGTTCGTCGCTGGCTTTGGACCGTGAACCCGTCAGGGAGCGGGGCAGGATGCCGACGGCGAAGATCAGCCCCCCGATCACCGTGGCCAGTGCAATGTTGTGGACGGCCTTGCTGACCGGAAGGCCCCACCGGACCAGGGCGCCCGGATCGGACACCTCACGGGCGGCTGCGGCGCCGGAGAAGAGCAGAGCGGCCACAAGCCCGAGGAACAGGGCGGCAAGGCCCGCGAACAGCCACGGCCGGGAGATCCCGCCGGAGCCGGCTACGGGGCCGCGTGGGCCTCCGCTCGGGGCAGGAGCGGCTGCTGTTGCACGGGGATTTGCTGCGGAAGGCACAGTTCCATTGTCCGCTACGCCCGGCCCGGGCGCCGAATCGGGACGCCGCGGGCAGCATGCCCTGCAACACAGCCTTTAGCTGCGGGTGTGGCGGTTAACGCAGAAGGAGCGGCGGCCCAGAGGGCCGCCGCTCCTTCAAGCGTTCAGAGAAGACTACTTCTTCTTGGAGACCGCAGCCTTCAGCTTGGAGCCCGCGGTCAGCTTGACGCTGTGGCCCGCGGCGATCTGAATGGTCTCGCCGGTCTGCGGGTTGCGGCCGGTGCGAGCTGCACGGTCGGTGCGCTCAACTGCGAGCCAGCCCGGGATGGTGATCTTTTCGCCGGCGGCGACGGAGGTCTCGAAGACCTCGAACATTGCATCCAGCACGGAGTTGACGGCGGCCTGGCTGGTGCCGGCCTTGCCAGCTACCTCTGCAACAAGTTCACTACGGTTCTTAGCCATTTATGTCCTCCTGGACGGTCATGATTCCTGGAGCCTGCACACGGCATGCGTACAAACCACTGTTCGAAAACTTACCAGCTTGGCGCCGTGGAGGTGGCAAATTCCGCGTGTTTTCGGCCTTTTTTGGGGAAAAACACACGAATCGGCACCTTTCGGCCCCGTTTTCCGCCGTCAGCGGACACTCCCTCACGTACGGCGTCATCCGCCCCCACGCTCCCGCACATCCGGCGGGCTTACCGCCGACGCTCCCTCACCTATGACAGGTCCGTTCGAGACGCTCCTGCAGGTTGTGCGTGGGCCGGCGCGACAGGTGACCGGATGTGAGGGAGGGTGCGTGGCAGGGCCTCCTGATCTGAGGGAGGGTGCCCCGCAGGTTTGGTTTTGGGGTTAAATGCGGGAGGACCCCCGAACGGTGTTCGGGGGTCCTCGACCTAATGATGTTCCGGCGGTGACCTACTCTCCCACACCCTCCCGGGTGCAGTACCATCGGCGCTGTGGGTCTTAGCTTCCGGGTTCGGAATGGGACCGGGCGTTTCCCCC
>NZ_LNUT01000004.1:1365334-1396117 GCF_001512305.1 Arthrobacter sp. EPSL27 | reverse complement strand
CCGTACTACCACCCCGGCCCGGACGCCCCCGAAATCCAGTACCTCATGGAACGCCGCAAAGCACTCGGCGGCTTCGTCCCCGAACGCCGCTCCAAGCACACCGACGTCACCCTCCCGGATGACAAGGCCTACGAAGCGGCGAACCGCGGATCCGGCAAGCAACTTGCGGCCACCACCATGGCCTTCGTGCGCCTGCTCAAGGACCTCATGCGGGACAAGCAGTTCGGCAACAGGATCGTCCCGATCATCCCGGACGAGGCCCGGACCTTCGGCATGGACGCGTTCTTCCCGACGGCGAAGATCTACAACCCGAACGGCCAGAACTACCTGTCCGTGGACCGCGAGCTGGTCCTGGCGTACAAGGAGTCCATCTCCGGCCAGATCGTGCACGCCGGCATCAACGAGGCAGGATCGGTCGCCGCATTCACCGCGGCAGGCACGTCCTACGCCACGCACGGCGAACCGCTGATCCCGATCTACGTCTTCTACTCGATGTTCGGCTTCCAGCGCACCGGCGACTCCTTCTGGGCCGCCGCGGACCAGATGACCCGCGGATTCATCATCGGCGCCACCGCCGGCCGCACCACCCTCACCGGTGAAGGCCTGCAGCACGCCGACGGGCACTCCCCCATCCTGGCCGCCACCAACCCCGCCGTCGTCACCTACGACCCCGCCTACGGCTACGAGATCGGCGTCATTATGCGCGACGGCCTCAACCGTATGTATGGTCCGGGTCCGGCCGACAACGACCCGTCGCGGAACGTGATGTACTACATCACGGTCTACAACGAGCCGATCTCCCAACCGGCAGCGCCGGCGGAAATCGACGTCGAAGGCATCATCAAGGGCATCTACCTGCTGGCGCCGGCCAAGATCGACGGCCCGCGCACGCAGATCCTGGCCTCCGGCGTCTCCGTCCCGTGGGCCCTCGAGGCACAGCGCGTCCTCGCTGAGGACTGGGGCGTCTCCGCCGACGTCTGGTCCGTGACGTCCTGGAGCGAACTGCGCCGCGACGCCATGGCCGCCGAAGAGGAAGCCTTCCTCAACCCCGGCCAGCCCGCCCGCGTCCCGTTCGTCACCGAACAGCTCGCCGGCGCCACAGGCCCGATCGTGGCTGTCACGGACTACATGAAGGCCGTGCCGGACCAGATCCGCCAGTTCCTGCCGAACGAGTTCGCCTCCCTCGGTGCGGACGGGTTCGGGTTCTCCGACACCCGCGCCGCTGCCCGCCGCTTCTTCAAGAACGACGTCCACTCCGTGGTTGTCCGTTCGCTGCAGATGCTGGCCCGCCGCGGCGAGGTGGATGCCCAGGCTCCGGCCCAGGCGATCGAGAAGTACCGGCTGCACAACGTGAACGCCGGCACCACCGGCAACGCGGGCGGCGACTCCTAAGTCCAGCCCGGCAGCACACGACGGCGGCTCCCACCGGAAGGCGGGGGCCGCCGTCGTTTGTTTAATCCCGGCACCCGGGACTCCGTTGCACGCCGCGGGGGCGCCGGCCCCAGGGTGAGCCGGTGCGCGGTCCTGCGGACCTGGCACTGTGATTAAACACAAAGCGCGTTGTAGCCTTTGCACAAATGGAGCTTGCCCGGCAGGCACCGTATGCTCGATGCATGGCCGAGCCGATCACCACTCCTGCAAAACGCAAGCCCGCCTCAAGGGCGATGCCTCCGGAGAAGGTGGAGACCCTCAAAAAACTGCGGGCCAGTGTGGGCCAGCTGTCCACGACGACACTGCGCCAGCTGGAGAAATCCCTGCCCTGGTACAGCCGGCTCAACTCCGACGAGCGCTCGGCGCTGGGCATGGTGGCGCAGAACGGCATCGCCGCGTTCGTCACCTGGTACGAGCGGCCCAGCTCGCCGTCGTGGATCCTGTCCGACGTCTTTGGCACCGCCCCGACCGAGCTGACCCGCTCCATCAGCCTGCAGAAGGCACTCCAGCTGATCCGGATCGTCGTGGAAGTCGTCGAGGACCAGGTCCCCGTGATTGCACCGGAGGCGGACCAGGGCGCCCTCCGCGAGGCGGTGCTGCGGTACTCCCGCGAGGTGGCGTTTGCCGCCGCGGATGTCTACGCCCGCGCCGCCGAATCCCGCGGATCATGGGACACCCGGCTGGAGGCCCTGATTGTCGACGCGATCCTGCGCGGCGAAAACACCGATGCCCTGCGGTCCCGGATTGCGGCGCTGGGCTGGAAGGCGCAGGAGCGCTTCACCGTGATGGTGGGCAACTCCCCGTCCGAACCGAGCGCCAGCTACGTCAGCGAGCTGCGCCGCACGGCGGGTCGTTTCGCCGAGGACGCGCTGGTGGGGATCCAGGGCGACCGGCTCATCCTCATCCTCGGCGGGGTGCACGACCGCGAGACCGCGTACCTGAAACTCGCCGAGCTTTTCGCTCCCGGCCCGGTGGTGTACGGCGCTGAAGCGGGTTCCCTCCTGGAGGCCAGCGGCTCCGCCCAGTCCGCGTTCGCCGGGCTCACCGCCGCCCGCGCCTGGCCCGCCGCGCCGCGGCCGGTGGCAGCCGATGACCTCCTGCCCGAGCGCGTGATCTCGGGGGACGACGCCGCCCGCCGCTCCCTCGTCAAGAACATCTACCGGCCCCTGCTGGCGGCGTCCAACGGCCTGGTGGAGACCCTGGGCACGTACCTTGAACTGGGCCATTCGCTGGAGGCCACGGCGCGTGAACTCTTCGTCCACGCCAACACCGTGCGGTACCGGCTGAAGCGCGTCTGCGACGTCACGGGCTGGGATCCGCTCCTGCCGCGGGAGGCCTTTGTGCTTCAGACGGCACTGGTGGTGGGCCGTCTGGCGGCCCCGCCCAAGCCCGCCACGGAACGTCAGCCTTCGCGGAACAGCTCCTGATGGGTTGTAGACTTCCTACAAAGTGACCCGATGAGCTTGGTGCATGAATGCACCATAATTCACGCCGCAATTTGGAAAGCTGGATACGTGCTTGCAATCGTCTGCCCTGGACAGGGCTCCCAGACCCCCGGTTTTCTGGCCCCCTGGCTGGAACTGCCGCCCGTCGCAGGCCACCTGGCCTCCCTCAGCGAAATCGCAGGTATCGACCTCGCCGCCCACGGCACCACCTCCGATGAGGAGACCATCAAGGACACCGCTGTTGCGCAGCCCCTGATCGTCGCCGCCGGGCTGGTGGCCGCAAAGTCACTGTTCGACGTCGAACTCGGCACCCTGCCGGTGATCCTCGCCGGCCACTCCGTCGGCGAAATCACGGCCTCTGCCCTGGCCGGCGTCCTGACCGAAGCCGAAGCCATGACGTTCGTCCGCGAGCGTGCGAACAGCATGGCGGCCGCAGCCGCCGCCACCCCCACCGGCATGAGCGCCGTGGTGGGCGGCGACCCGGCCGAGGTCCTGGCGGCGATCGAGGCCAGCGGCGCCACGGCAGCCAACGTCAACGGCGCCGGGCAGACTGTCGCGGCAGGAACCCTGGAGCAGCTCAAGTCCCTCGCGGAAAACCCGCCGGCAAAAGCCCGGGTCATTCCGCTGAAGGTCGCCGGCGCGTTCCACACCTCGCACATGTCCCCCGCCGTCGCGGCGCTGCAGGCCCTGAAGCCCACGCTGCACCCGCGCAACCCGCAGGTCCCCCTGCTGTCCAACTACGACGGCGCGGAAGTCACCGAGGGTGGCGCCGCCGTCGAAAGCCTGATTGCCCAGGTGTCCCGCCCGGTCCGTTGGGACCTCTGCATGGAAACACTGGTGCGCCGCGGCGTGACCGGTGTGATCGAGCTGGCCCCGGCCGGTACCCTGGCCGGACTCGCCAAGCGCGGCATGCCCGGCGTCAAGACCGTCACCGTCAAGACCCCGGACGACCTGTCCGCCGCCCTGGCCCTATTCGCAGAACTGGAAGGACAGGCATGAGCGTTCCCGCCCTGAAGCAGGCCCCCCTGCACGAGAACACCCGCATCATGGGAGTCGGCGCGTACCGGCCCAGCGTGGTCGTCACCAATGATGACGTCTGCCAGTGGATCGACTCCTCGGACGAGTGGATCCGCCAGCGCACCGGCATCATCACCCGGCACCGCGCCCCCGCCGACGTCAGCGTGATCGACATGGCCGAGGGCGCCGCCCGGGAAGCCCTGCAGAGGGCCGGGGTCGAGGCATCCCAGCTGGGGGCCGTCATCGTCTCCACCGTGACCCACCCCTACGCGACGCCGTCCGCCGCCGCGAGCCTCGCCGACCGCCTCGGCGCCACGCCCGCTCCGGCCTTCGACATCTCCGCAGCCTGCGCCGGCTACTGCTATGGCATTGCCCAGGCCGACGCGCTGGTCCGCTCCGGCACGGCCGACTACGTCCTCGTGGTCGGCGCCGAAAAGCTCTCCGACGTCATCGACAACACCGAGCGCACCATCTCCTTCCTCCTCGGCGACGGCGCGGGAGCCGTCGTGATCGGCCCGTCCGACACCCCGGGCATCGGCCCGTCGGTATGGGGATCGGACGGCAGCAAGTGGGATGCGATCGGCATGACCCATTCCATGCTGGACATCCGCAACCACGCGCCGGCAGGCAAGCAGGACAGCGCCCTCAGCGCCGAGGAGGCCGCCGTCACCGAGGCAGCCGTCTGGCCGACCCTTCGCCAGGACGGCCAGACCGTCTTCCGCTGGGCGGTCTGGGAAATGGCCAAGGTGGCCCAGCAGGCCCTGGACGCCGCCGGCATCTCCGCTGACGACCTTGCAGCCTTCATCCCGCACCAGGCGAACATGCGGATCATCGATGAGATGGCCAAGAAGCTGGCGCTGCCTGAGCACGTCATCATTGCGCGGGACATCGCCGACGCCGGCAACACCTCCGCCGCGTCCATCCCCCTGGCCACCCACCGCCTGCTGCAGGAAAACCCGCAGCTCAGCGGCGGGCTCGCCCTGCAGATCGGCTTTGGCGCCGGGCTGGTCTTCGGCGCACAGGTGATCGTGCTTCCGTAGGCGTCCCGCCTCTCCACGTCTTCAAATCCCAGAGCAAACCGAAACCTCGGTTTGAATCATTTACCGCCCGAAGTTTCCGGCACTCCGGCAGCCCACGGCACCAACAAGAAAAGGAGCCACCAATGGCTAGCAACGAAGAGATCCTGGCCGGCCTGGCTGAAATCGTCAACGAAGAGACCGGCCTGGCCACCGAGGCTGTCGAAATGGACAAGTCCTTCACCGAGGACCTGGACATCGACTCCATCTCGATGATGACGATCGTCGTCAACGCTGAAGAGAAGTTCGGCGTGCGCATCCCGGACGAAGAGGTCAAGAACCTCAAGACCGTCGGCGACGCCGTCAGCTTCATCGCGAACGCACAGGCCTAATTCGGGCCCCGGGCCGGTCCGGGGGCGCAGCTGCTCCCCCGGACCGTGCCTTTTGCAGTACCTCCTCATGCACCACCCCAGAGTTTTTCCAACGCAGGCCGCCGCACCCGTTCCCCGGGTTCCGACGCGGCCGGCGCACCGACAGAGAGTGATCCCATGGCACGCAAAGTAGTCATTACCGGTCTGGGTGCCACCACGCCCATCGGCGGCGATGTCCCCACGATGTGGAAGAACGCGCTGAAGGGCGTCTCCGGCGCGCACACGCTTGAAGACGACTGGGTGGCCAAGTACGAACTGCCCGTCCACTTTGCCGCACGCGCTTCCACCCCCGCGACCGAGGTCCTGAGCCGGGTCGAAGCCAAGCGCATGGACCCCTCCACCCAGTTCGCCGTCGTCGCCTCCCGCGAAGCGTGGGCCGACGCCGGCATCACCGAAATCGACCACGACCGGCTGGCCGTGGCGTACGCCACCGGCATCGGCGGCGTCTGGACGCTCCTGGACGCTTGGGACACCCTGCGCGAAAAGGGCCCCCGCCGCGTCCTGCCGATGACCGTGCCCATGCTGATGCCCAACGGCCCGGCTGCGGCCGTGAGCCTTGACCTGGGCGCCCGCGCCGGAGCCCACACCCCGGTCTCCGCCTGCGCTTCGGGCACCGAAGCCGTGCACATGGGCCTGGACCTGATCCGCTCCGGCAAGGCAGACGTCGTCGTCTGCGGTGGCGCCGAAGCTGCCATCCACCCGATGCCGATCGCCGCCTTTGCCTCCATGCAGGCGCTCTCGCGCCGCAACGATGATCCCGAGCATGCCTCCCGCCCCTACGACCGTGACCGTGACGGCTTCGTCATGGGCGAGGGCGCCGGCGCGCTGGTGCTGGAGGCCGAGGAGCACGCGCTGGCCCGTGGCGCCCGGATTTACGCCGAGCTGGCGGGGACCTCGGTCACGGCCGACGCGTACCACATCACCGCCCCGGACCCGGAGGGCCTCGGCGCCACCCGCGCTCTGAAGGCGGCCATGTTTGACGGCCGGATCCAGCCGGAGGACGTCGTGCACGTCAACGCGCACGCCACCTCCACCCCGGTCGGCGACAAGCCGGAGTACGCGGCACTGAAGGCCGCCCTGGGCAAGCAGGTGGACAGCGTGGCGGTCTCGGCCACGAAGTCGCAGATGGGGCACCTGCTGGGCGCCTCCGGTGCGGTGGAAGCCGTGCTGACCGTCATGGCCATCTATGACCGCAAGGCCCCGGTGACCATCAACCTCGAGAACCAGGATCCGGAGATTCCGCTCGACGTCGTCACCACGGCCCGCGACCTGCCGTCCGGCAGCATCGCAGCGCTGAGCAACTCCTTCGGCTTCGGCGGCCACAACGCCGTGATCGCGGTGCGCAGCATCTAGCCCCACCGCGGCGCCGAGTTGGCAGATGGCGGCAATGTTCCTCGCGAACATTGCCGCCATCTGCGTTTTCGATGTTAATTCAGGCGGTAGTCGTTGATGACGACGCCGGAGTCGAACCGTTTGCTGTTGGCCAGCTCCGCGTTCCGGGGCGTGTAGCCGTGGCCGGCGAAGAGCGGGATCCCCGCGCCGAAGGTCACGGGATTGACCTTCAGGACCAGCCGGTCGATCTCGCCGGCCAGGGCGGAGGCCAGCTGCCCTCCGCCGCACAGCCAGATGTCCGCGCCGTCCGGCCCGGCCTTCAGTTCCCGGACGACGGCGGCCGGGTCCTCCGCACTGGTGGTGACTGCGGCCGGGACGGCGGTCTGCGTCCGGGAGAACACATACTGCCGCAGGTGGGGATACGGGTTGTCGAGGCCCTGGGCCAGCCCCACCGCATAGGTGTTCCAGCCCATGAGGACGGTGTCGAAGCGCGTTAGCGGCGCCGTGAGCCCGAGGGCGGCCAGCGCAGGCCCCGGAAGGGCGTCCGTGTAGTCCTTCATGATGGTGTCCATGTGGTCCCCGGTGACGGGAAAGGCATCGAAGGTGTGGTCCGGTGCCGCGATGAAACCGTCCAGGCTGACGGCGACGTAGTACACGAGCTCGCGCATGTTCTCTCCATTCATGGCTGAGTAGGCGGTGGAACGAGACTACGTCACCTGCGGCGCCGCCAACGACAGCGACAGCCGGCGGCTCGGTTCCTGGGAACCGTGCCGCCGGCTGTCGTTTTGCGATGCTATGGAGTGATTGTGGGGAAGCCCCCCGCGGGCCGGAGGTTCAGCCCACCTGGTGCAGCCAACGCACGGGAGCGCCCTCGGCCGCGTGTCGGAACGGTTCGAGTTCCTCGTCCCAGGCCTCGCCGAGGGCCAGGGACAGCTCGTGGTAGACCGCCGACGGGTCGCCCGCGCCGGACTCGTAGGCGTACCGGATGCGGTCCTCGGAAACCATGATGTTGCCATGCACATCCGTGACAGCGTGGAAGATGCCAAGCTCCGGGGTGTGGGACCAGCGGCCGCCATCAACGCCTTGGCTGGGCTCTTCCGTGACCTCGTAGCGCAGGTGCGCCCAGCCGCGGAGCGCAGACGCCAATTGAGCCCCCGTGCCCGGGTTTCCGGTCCACGACAGCTCGGCCCGGAACATTCCGGGCGCTGCTGGCTGAGCGGTCCACTCAAGGTCCGTCCGCTTGTCCACAACAGAACCTATGGCCCACTCGACGTGGGGGCACAGGGCGGTCGGGGCCGAGTGAACGAACAACACACCGCGGGTCAGTGCAACAGACATTCCATCCTCCATAGCTGTAGGTACGTCTTCCCCAACGACCTCTTGCCTGGATGTCTGTCTGTTGCGCGGGTCCGCCGTGATCGGGTGGTCCTTGCCAGACTATTAAATTAGTGCCCGGTTTCTCGGTGAGGCTGATGCTCAAGAGCTTCAATCGACACTCGAAGGTGGCCGGGCGTGAGTCTTATTCTGCCGTACGCCTTGTTATTACGCCAGTGAAATTCGGCGCGTCTTTCCCGGCACGCCGCGCTGCGTCTTATAAGGGCGGTCCGTGGCGGCCGGCACGTCGCCAGGCGGCGGGGTCAGGCCCTCGGATGGGCCTGCTGGTAGCTCTGCCGGAGCCGCTCGACGGAGACGTGCGTGTAGATCTGGGTGGTGGCGAGGCTGCTGTGGCCCAGGATTTCCTGCACTGCACGGAGGTCGGCCCCGCCGTCGAGCAGGTGCGTCGCGGCCGAGTGCCGGAGTGCGTGCGGCCCGGTCGCGGCGGTGTCCCCCAGTGCGTGCAGCAGATCGCGGACCACGCTGCGGACCTGCCGCTGGTCAACCCGTTTGCCGCGGGCGCCGAGGAACAGCGCCGGGCCGGAGGTTTCCGTGGCGAGGGCGGGCCTGCCCCGGCGCAGCCAGTCGTCGACGGCGATCGCTGCGGGCAGACCGTAGGGCACTGTGCGTTCCTTGTTGCCCTTGCCGACCACGCGCAGGGTCCTGCGGTCGGGATCGAGGTCGTCCACGTCGAGACCGACCAGCTCGCCGACCCGGATACCGGTGGCGTACAGCAGTTCCACCATGGCGCGGTTCCGGAGGGGCAGGGGCCCGCCCTCGGCGGCGGCAGTTTCGGTGCCTTCGACGAGGCGGAGGACCTGCTGCTGGTGCAGCACCCCGGGGAGGGACTTCTCCCGCTTGGGCGCCTTCAGCCGCAGCGCCGGATCCGCGGCAATCAGTTCCTCGCGGACCGCCCAAGCTGTAAAGGCCCTGGCGGTCGCGGAGCGGCGTGCCAGCGTGGCACGGGACATCCCGCCTTCGCTTTGCGCTCCGAGCCACCGCCGCAGGGTGCCAAGTTCCAGGCCCGGCAGGTCCTCCACCCCTTCGGAGGCGGCGGACTCCAGAAGGCTGCCCACATCGGAGAGGTAGGCGCGCACGGTGTGGGCCGAGCGGCCCCGCTCTGCCTCCAGGTACCGGCCAAAGGCTGCTGCGGCGGCGGCCAGCGGGGCCGGGATCTGCTGTGTGGGCACCCCCTTACTTTCGCAGGATTCGCCCCACGGTCAAGGAGCCCACCGGCGCGCCGCGGGTCTGCTGCTGCCACGATGCTTCTTGCGGGGAACGGGACCCCTCAGCCGGGTTTTCCCGAACGTTTCCAGC
This sequence comes from Arthrobacter sp. EPSL27, assembly GCF_001512305.1. Taxonomy (GTDB): domain Bacteria; phylum Actinomycetota; class Actinomycetes; order Actinomycetales; family Micrococcaceae; genus Arthrobacter. The sequence continues at coordinate 1,386,754 of NZ_LNUT01000004.1, read as the reverse complement.
CGCCGGCGCGCGACTCGGCCAGGCCCAGCAATCCGAGCCGGCCGAGGCCCGCCCGGACCGAGTCAGCGCTGAGGCCCGCCACGACGGTGAGCTTTTCGACCGAGGTGGCGGTCCGCAGGGGCAGGGCGTCGAGCAGGATGAGGTCCTCCAGCGTCAGCCCGTCCTGGACCGCGGCGGGTCCGGACTTGTCGTCGGGGAGTGCTTCGCCGCTGGGCGCCGCGAGCTCGGCAATCTCGCCCGCATCGGTGACGCAGACAGCGCCTCCCTCGCGGAGCAGCCGGTGGCAGCCTGCGGAGTTGGCGCTGTGCACCGAGCCCGGGACCGCGCCCACCGCGCGGCCCAGCGTCTCGGCATGGTGCGCCGTGTTAAGCGCGCCGGACCTCCACCGGGCTTCCACCACCACCGTGACCGACGAGAGGGCTGCGATCAGCCTGTTCCGCTGGCAGAAACTACGATTAGATGCATGACCCGTTCACACACCATAGCGGCGATATATGCCCGCCAGTCCGAGGACGTTGCGGAGGGCATCGCCAACCAGAAGAAGCGCTGCACGGCCCTAATCGAGGCCCGAGGCTGGACCCTCGGCAAGGTCTACGAGGACAACGACACGAGTGCCGCCAAGCGCCGAGGCCCCGGCACGGCATGGTTCCGGATGCTCGAAGACCTCCGCTCCGGCGCCGCCGACGTCGTCGTGGCCGTCGACCTTGACCGGCTCCTCCGCTCCACTCGCGACCTGATCGAGATTACCGACTCCGGCGCCCGCGTGCTGACCGTCGACGGCGAGATTGACCTGACGACGGCCGACGGTGAGTTCCGCGCAACCATGCTCGCCGGTATCGCCCGCTTCGAGGTCCGCCGAAAGAGCGAGCGCCAGAAGCGTGCCAACGAATCCCGCGCCGCCAGCGGCCGCCCCGTTCCTGGCCGTCGGCGCTACGGCTACGAAACCGACGGCGTTACTCCCCGCGAAGCCGAGGCCGTTGTCGTCCGGCGTCTGTTTACCCACGTAGCCGAGGGCGGTTCTCTTCGCTCGGCCGTCAAATGGCTGACGGAGGAGGGCATCAGCCCTGCCCCCGGCAAGGTTTGGAACGCCCGGCGCATAGCCGACATTCTAAAGAACCCGCACTACACCGGAAAGGTCCGCCACCTCGGCGCCGTGACCGACTCCGACGCAGTGACGCCAATCGTGCAGCCCGAGCTCGCCGCCGAGGTGGTCGCTATCCTCAGCGACCCGTCTCGTAAAACTAGCCCCGGCCCGAAGCCCCGCCACCTGCTATCCGGCCTCATGCACTGCGGCGAGTGCGGCACTCCCATGACCTATATGCGCTCGTACCTCTGCAAGGCGGACCTCTCGCACGTTTCCATCTTGAAGAAGATTGTGGAGCCCATCGTCCGTGACGAAGTCGCCAAGGCATTCATCACCGGAGGCCCTGGCCTCTTCCCCGCGTCCCCGAACGGCTCGAATATCGCCGCACTGATCGCCGCCCACGAGAAGAACGCTGCGCACGTCGCCGCCACGATCGCCGACCGCGACGAAGGGTTGGTGCCGCAGACCATCGCCCGCGCCCGCCTGATCGAGTTACGCGACGCCCGCCTCGCGATCGAGGCCGAGCTTGAACGGGCCCGCGCTGAGAAGGGCGCAGCCTCGGCGTTGCTCGACATTGCCCACGGACTCCTAGTGAAGTCCGAGGCGAGCATGGCCGAGTTCGCCGAGATGAAGGAAACCGTCCTCGCCCGCTTCGATGAGCTCGACCTCGACAAGCAGCGCGAAATTGTGCGAGCGCTCCTCTACATCGAGGTCCGCTCCGGCAGGGACATTTCCCGCGTGTGGATCGAGCACAAGCTCGCCACGCACCTGAACCCGGATCCGCACACGGAGGACTATGACGCCGAATGAACGCAACCACGCCCGCGATCGCATCTACGGCGACCAGCCCTTCGATCAGACCTACACGCCCGGCGCCGACGACTTCCGACGGTGGCTCCTGACGGACGCCGAGCGGATCGTCAAGGCCGAAGCGGAGCGTGTAAACGACGCACTGCCCAACAGCTGAGAAAGGCCCTGCCACTTTGGCGGGGCTTTTTTCATGCCCGGCGTGAGCAAAACGGCACCCTTGGCTCCCTCTATATGTGTAACCAAGACTTGCCGCCGCCAGCACGCACCCCACAAAGCGCACAGTGCGCAGTGCGGCGGCCCAGATTCGCCGCGCTGGTTTGGTTCCGTTTCGTGCGCGGCTACCGGGACAAGCGTCGAGCCCTCCGCGTGGGGCGCGTTGAGTGGATCCGCTTGTCCCGTCTTTTTTGCCCAATTTCCGTGACACCGCGAGAGGAGGAGCCGCCATGCTCTGCCCCATATGCAAGACCCGCCCACTAACCGGCCGTCAGGAGCTTTGCTCAGACAGGTGCCGTCAGCGCCGCTCCCGCGCCCTCCGCGCCGAGCGTGTAGCCCTAGCACGCGAGCTCCTCGACCGGCAAAGCGCCGTGCTGAGCGCTGGCGCCGATCCGGCGATCCTGGCCTCACTCGCGAGAGAGGCGCGGCGCCTTCTAGAGCGCGTGTAAACGCAGCGCCGAGGCGGGCGAGCCGCCCCCTGGCCAGCGAATGGGCCGGGGACGTGCCGGGGAAGACGGCGTGACGGTGAAGAGTTCTGTAGCCATGACTCGTAATCGTCACTCTCCATCTCCCTTAGAGAGAGAGCTCTCCTTACACATCTATCCAACATGACGTTTACGCGTCATGGCTACGCAACTCTTCACCACTGCCCTGCAAGTGGCTTGCAAGGCCGGGGCACCGCCCCCTGCCCAGAGAAAGGCCCGCCACAATGAACCCTGCCACCGCCCGCACCACCGACTTCATCGGCGAGGAGCCCGTCGTCTCAATCCGCGCCCTCGCCGCCGCAATCGCCGAGGCCATGACCCGCAAGGGATACAGCACCTACGACGACGACTACAACGACCGAATCCTCGTCTACCGCACCGGCGACGCCCCCGAGAAAATCACCGTCCGCGAAATGCAAGACCGCACCCGCGCCGCGATCCTCGCAATCCTGGCCGACACCGAGAAGACCGACGACACACGCACCAGCCGCCTCGCCCGCACGACCCGGCGCCTGATCGAGCAAAGGGTCTTCGGCGCTCAAAACTACGTTGCAAAGGTCGCCGCCGCTGCCCGCGACCTGCTCCCCATGCTCAGCGAAGAGGAGCACGACGCGATCCGGGAGGCAATCAACCCGACGACGAAGCGCACCCGCACCCAGTACGTCGCCGAGTTCCGCGCCAAGCAAGGAGCCCAGCACCGCGAGGAGGCCCTCGAAGTCCTCCGCAAGTGGGCCGCTGGCCTACCGGCCGGACGGCACGATCTCGGCGACGTGTGGGCCGCGTGGCGCCAAGCAGTGACCTCCTCCGCCAAGGTCGCCTGCCGCTTCCCCGGCGCCGTCGCGATCGGCCGCACGAAGTTTTACGAACTCCTCCCCGAGGTCGGCACCGTCGTCACCGGCCACGCCCGCAAACGCTACCTCGTGATCCCCGGCGCTTAGCGCCCCATAAGCCCCCGGCCCGCCCCGGCCGGAGCCCCATGAAAACACCACCGAAAGGAACCCTATGAACCCCCGCAACATCACCGCCACCGGCAAGGGCGGCGCTCAGTACCTCTTCGAGCACCACATGCCGCCCGCATGGCTCGTTTCCTCCATCCCCGGCGCCGCCGAAGCTAAGGCCGCATGGGAAGCCGAGAATGCCAAGGGCGCCGAACTCGCCCGCGAGTACAGCGCCAGCGGCAAGGCCCTCGTAGCCCTCCGCAACAGCGACCCGCTGGCCTCCGAACTGGAAGCCGCCGAGAGAGCTTACAAGGCCGCCGATAAGGCCGTAGACGCCCAGGCAAAGCGGGCCGTGGTCGCTCTCCGGCGCTTCGACGCGCTCGTGTACGGCACCGCCGACCCGGCCGAGTTCAAGGCAATGGCCGCCCAGCATGCCCTGGCGAAGCACGAGGAAGCCGTCGCCGCTTGGGCAACCCTGAAGGCCGCCCTGACTGAACGCGAACAGGCCCACGGCGCCGCCGGCTCCCCCGGCCGAGACTGGCGCAACTCGGCGCCTATCAACTACCGAAGCCTCGCCAACGTCGAGACAGTGGTCAGGCCCATGCTGGAAGCCTTCGACGTCGCCGCCCTGAAGCTCACCGCCGAAGGCGAGCGCGTACCAGCCGCCGCCGAAATCGCTCAGGCCGCAATTGAGGCCCACAAGGCCGCCGACGCCAAGGCCGTCGCAGCCGTCCGCGCCCGCTCCCGCAAGGAAGGCTTCTAGCCCGTGCCCCTGCCCCTCAGCGACGTAATCCGCATCTACGCCGAACGCGCCGGAATGTCTACCGCCGCCGCCCTGGCTTACCGCTTCGGCGCCCTCGAAGCCCGAACCATTCTCGCGAACGCCGCGAACTTCCCCACCGAAAGGACCGCCAACAATGGCTAGCAGCTACAACATCACGGACATCGTCAAGACCGCCCAGAAGTCCGCCCCGCTTCCGGCGTCATACGCCGAACTCGACGAGCAGACGAAGCGCCGCATCGAGCGCGAGGCAGAAGCCAAGGGCACAACGCCCGAGGCCCTCTACGCCGCGATCCGCGCCCAGGCCGAACATGACGCGGCCAGCGACTTTGACCCCGGCGCTATCGCCGCCGCAGCTCGCCGGTAAACCCCCACCCCACAACTGAACAACACGCCACAGAGGCCGCCCGACCCACGCTAACGGCGGCCTCTGTCGTGCCCCCCGCCCCTTCTCCCAGAGAGTTACTCCACCTTGGAAACCACCCCCGCCCCAATTGTCTCCTCTGCCGTGGCCCGCCGCGTCGAGAACCGCCTCGTCAAGCTCGCACGCTTCGCCGACGTCGACGTGATGCAAACCCCTGGTCGCCTCCGTAAGCCCTTCAGCCAGAAGACGTGGCGGTCGCTCGCCCCCGACATTCGCCTCGCTCACCTGAAGGTCACAATCACTAAGCAGATCGAGGAAGACCTCGCGGCCAAGGAAGCAGAGGCCCTTGCCCGGGCGAATGAAGTCCCCGCCCCGGCCAAGAAGGTAGCCCTCTCCCCGGCTGTCCCGTCACGCTACGTCGTCGCGTGTATCGCCGGTTGCGGCAGGTTCCACCCCGCGACCTCAGGCCGCCCGGTAATCGTCGCGTGCGGCGGGCAGGAACGATCCACGAAGAAGCGCAAGCACTCGATCTATGACATGGACACCAGCGATCTACTCGCCGCCTTCCGGCGGGAGTCCAAGTCGCGCACAACCTCAGCACGGACGCCGCAAGCTCAGCGCTCCGCGACCGGAAGAGCCCCGAAGAAGCGCCGCCGCGCCACCTGCTCGAACTCTCGCTAGCGCGTGTAAACGACCAACCCCCAGCGGGGCGCCCGAACCTTTCACGGCGACGGCGCCCCCAGGGGTGCCCAGGGACTCCCCCTCCCCCCTTCCGCCCTGACCGAAGGGGCATAGCGCTTCGCCGTGCGCGCAAGTCTGAGGGTTTTTGCAGAAAACGCATTTCCTGAGGCTTTTCACAATTCCAATTCCCATTAAGGAGAACCGAAATTGTCTAGTTCACCCGCAACGGGGCAAGGACAGGCCCGCCCCGGCAACACGAACGCCACCGGACGCCGCGACGCCAGCCCTTCGGCAGGGCCAAGCTGGCACACAACGGCCCGCAAGCGCCTCGCCCAGGAATACGCCCTCGGCCGCTTCCGGAACTGGGGCGGCGACGGCAAAGCTCCAAACCTCTACGGCATGACGGTCACGGCGCCGGACCCGTGCAAGGCCAACGTGCCGGATCCCGGCAAGCCCTACCTCGCCAGCTACGGCGGCGTCCAGACTTGGCACGCCAACCCGGCGACGGCCCGCGCCGAGATCGAAGCGGAGTTCGTCCGTCAAGAGAACGCCAAACGCGAGGCCCGCATGAAAGAGCACCCGCTCAGCGACCCGCGCCTCGTGGCCGCGCTACATCGGGCACTCCGCAACCGCTAATCCTGGCCTCGCCGCCGTGAGCAATCACGGCGGCCGGGCACCTTCTATCTCGCCACAACACAGCTCTAAGGAGCCCAACTTGCAGAACCTCAATGACACCGAGCGTGCTTTCGTAGTCGCCACCCTGAACCGCTCCCGCTATTTCACCGCCCAGCCGACCTACTTGGGCACAAGAAGCGTCATTGTCGAGACTCGAATCGGATACCACGACGCCACGCGCTATGCATCCCTGCTCAGTCTCAACCCGCCACGCAAGAGCGGCACACGCTGGCGTGTGCGCCTGAAGGGACCGATTGCCGAAGCCCTGCTCGGCGAGTTCCTGCCCGAGCTCACAGGCCGCGCCCGCGAGCACGCCGACGCCGCTCTCGCCCGCATACACGCCGACGAACCGCCCCGCCGCGAGGCTGCCGATTTGCAGTCTCAATAGTTGAAGCTCTAACCTTGACGTGTCGAAGACGGACCCCCAACCGCCGAGACGCCCCCGGCGCCGGACAGCAAGACCGCCGACGCCGCACGATCGCCCCTCCGCGAGCCCTCCCCCCAAAGGCTCAGCGGAGGGGCTTTTCGCGTTTCTTGGCCCTATCGCGTCCGGGCGGTTTCCGCGGCTTCATTCTCGCGCCGAATCTCCTCGGCGACCGCCGCTAGCGCCCTGTGGGCTTCAATGGACTCTTTGAGCCACGCCGGCGTATCGCCGTCCGTCAGCTTTGCCTCAATCTCTTCCGGCGGCAGGTCCACAAGTTTCGCCCAGTTTATCGGCACTCGGTCCGGCCCAAGCGCACCGACCAATGCCGCCCACTCAGCGCCCATATCCTTTGAAATGTTGGTGTCGCTATGCCCGCCGCGGCTCCTATTCTGGGCCAGCTTCAACAACGTTTGAAGCTCAAACATCATGTGAGCCTGTCGCAGCGCCGCTCGGCGATCTTCGTCAGCAATTCGGCGGGCGTTTCGGCGGTCCAACGCCGACACGACTAGCGCGATAATCGCTGCCAGCACCGCCGCAACGACTGCGGCGACCTGAACCCAAAGGGCTATTTCTTCTTTCGTCATGCCTCCAAGGTACGCGGACAACGGCGCCAAGGTGCCGTTGCAACAAAAGACCCCTCCCCGAGCCCAGGAACCAGTTACTAGGCTACGAGAGGGGCCTTTTTGCTTTTCCCAGATAGGGTGCAGAAACGACTTGATTCACTATTGGGGGAACCATGAAAAAGCTTGCCATTAGCGCTGCCGCTGCACTGCTAATAACTGTTTTGTCCGGCTGTGGCGGCGCCGCCGAAAGCGCCAGCCCCGCCGCAACGACCAGCACCACACCAGCACCGACACCGACTGTCACGAAGACCGTCACGGCGACGCCCACGCCCACACCGGCACCCATCAAGACAAGCGGCTCCTACAAAGCAGACCTCGCGGCCCTCGGCATCGCGCCCGACAACGTCAAGAGCTACGCCGACTGGATGGAGAAGCAGATATGCCAGCAGACGGGAACCGGGCTCGGCGTCTCAGTGCGCTCTATCGGTGGCGATGAGGCGGGCGCCAACGACAGCGTGCGTTTGACCGTTGCATACTTCTGCCCCGAGAAGTCGCAAGAAGTTGAGTCCTACTTGGACTACTTCAAGAAGTAATTCGAAAGGCCCCTCTCCGAGCCCAGGAACTACTTCCTAGGCCGCGAGAGGGGCCTTTTGCGTCGGCCATGGTCCGCGTGCGCCCTTCTCCGGGTCTTCTCAGACAGACAGGACCTTGTTTGATTTGGTCCTGTTGCATCGCCAGCAGAGGGCTTGGAGATTTTCCGGCGTTGACAACCCGCCCTTTGAGACAGGAACAATGTGGTCCACTTCAAGAAGAAGGTGAGGCTCCGCAGCGACCGACACCGAGCAGAAACGGCATGTGTGGCGGTCTCTCGTCTTGATGAAGTTCCGCAGCTTCGCAGTCATAAGGGCTCGCTGTCCGGCCGCGCTTTTGCCGAATCGGATCTGCTGGGAGAGTGTCTCGATGAGCGCGTCAATCGTCGCGGTGTTCAAGGTCACGGTTGTTTTCTGCCCGCTGTTGCCCCCGGCGCTCACGTACTCGAAGGCATATTCCGGATAGGGCACGCTGATGGGTGAGAGTTCAACCCCGACGTGCGCCATGAACTCGTCCGCGTAATACTTCAAGATGAACGGGGGAGGATTGAATGACCCAGTGATACTCGCCTCGCGCTGGCGTAGATTATCGACTGCATCTTCGAGTCGGGCGATTTCTTCGCCGAGACGTTCTACATCAGACAGGTTGCTCTCGACCGCCTTGATGTTGAAGTATTTCATCAGGTACTTGATGGGATCGGAACTAGCGTTGCGGACAACTTGCAGTGAGCAGTTGTGCACATTTGGTGCTTGATAGCTAGCTACGTTCCGGTCCCGACGATAGTTGTGATTGCTCGTATTCTCGAACGTCGCCAGGTGCGCGTGAGCGCCGGTGGACGCCACGCCAAGCTGAAACGTTCCGCCGTTACGAATTTCAGAGGTATAAGCAGCGATTTCATTGTGCTCTTCAACGACCGAAGCGATCGCAGCCTTCCGCGCCAGGAATTCTTCGCTCGCGAAGTAGCGCTTCTTACGAAAATGCCGAATTAGTCGGGGCGACACCGCGGCCGCCCAGGCAAGCAGCGCAACCGGCAAGATGATGTACCAAAACGAAATCATGAGCGCTAGTACGACGATCACGATCCCCGCAACTATTAAATATGGCAACGATGCCTCCCCCTTAGGATGATTCAACTATGAGAATAGCCTTCGGCGCTCTTGCAACCAGAGTTTGACGCGGACGCACACAATCTCGTATAGAACCCTTCCCGACTTCCCGCGCTCTCATCCTGGCTCCATGCTTCCAGTCGAGGCTCCTGCTGTTCTCACTCGAGCTTTGGTCCTAGGGCTACATGCCTTTGAGCGGGACATAGAATAAGTCCAACTATTGGCGCATGAAAATAAGGGGTAGCGCATGAAAATACAGCTGAAAAACGGCGAGTGGGAAGTCGGCAGCCTCATAGGCTCCGGCAGCTTTGGCGACGTTTTCGAGGCTGTCGGGCCTCAGGGTGAAGTCGGCGCGGTGAAGTACATCCCCAAGACGCCGGGCGCCGAACGCGAGATGCTGTTCGAAGCACGGCTGTCGGGTGCCAAGAACGTGGTTGAAATTCTCGACTCGGGCGAAGATTCCGGCAACTGGGTAATAGCCATGCCCAAGGCAAGCCAGTCCCTCCGAGCGGAAATTGCCAAGGGCCCATTGGACCTCACCTCCGCCATCAAGGTATTGGAGGACTTGACGGAGGCCCTCGCGGATCTGGAGGTGCGTGGCATAGTTCACCGCGACCTCAAACCAGAGAACGTACTTCTGCTGGGGCAATCGTGGTGTGTCGCCGACTTCGGAATAGCACGATATGCGGAAGCGGCAACAGCAGCAGGCACACACAAGTTCGCTTGGACATACGAGTATGCAGCCCCTGAGCAGTGGCGAACGGAGCACGCAACGCCAGCCACGGACATGTACGCCCTAGGCGTCATAGCCTTTGAACTTGTAAGCGGACGTCGACCCTTTTATGGGTCGGACGCGGAACTTCGAGACAATCATCTCCATGGCAAGGTGCCTCCATCCGGGGCACCCAAAAAGCTAGCATGGCTCATAGAAGAGTGCCTGGCTAAGGCTCAGGGATCTCGCCCATCAGCAGCAGAGTTTCGCAGGCGTCTCGACCTGGCTATGAAAGAACAAACGTCCAAGGGCCTCTTGGTTCTTCAGGAAGCACATCAAGCGGACGCTCGAAAGAAGGCAGAGCTCGCCCGTCAACAGTCTGAGGCTAAGACGGATCAGGAGCGACGAGCAGCACTCGCCGACTCGGGCAATGATGCCTTCAAGCGCTTCTCTGAAGAATTCTTGGAGGTCATCGCCGAAAACGCACCGGGGGCGAAGATAACGCAAGACCGCGACTCTTCTTGCCTAATTCGAATGGGTAACGCAGAACTGTACTTGGCCGCCCCTACAAGTGTTCCCACGTTGTGGTCGGACGCCCTGGCCCCAGCGTTTGAAGTCGTCCAGATGTCTCACCTTGTTCTTAAGTGCTTATCGCCCATCCGTGGCTATACCGGTCGCGGCCACTCACTTTGGTACGGCGACGTCGAGACAGACGGACAGTACCACTGGTACGAAACGGCCTTCATCGATTCTGTCTGGCTGAACAAGCAGGCTGCTCGACTCCCCTACCAGATGCCCCCGGCAAATGACGCGGCTCGAGCTCTGCAGGGCGCAGACAAGGTCCAGCATGCCTGGCCCTTCATGAAGGTCGACCCCTACGACCTGTCCGAATTTAGCGATAGGTGGGCGGAATGGTTCGGGCTGGCCGCCCAAGGGAAGCTAGCCCCGCCTTCCATGCTTCCAGAGCGGAGTCCCCTCAACAGTTGGCGCAAAAAGTGACGAAAATAATACAAGCGCCCTGAGGGCGCATGGAAAAGCCCCGAAAGGGGCTTTTCTTTTTACTAAGGCGGCGGAACTGGCAAGGCATATAATTGACAGTTCTGGTGCAGGAACCTGTACCGCGTCGGGGCGGACCCCGGCGGCACCTCTGCGAGGACCGCACCCTGGTTGGCGACGGCCCGGAGCAGGTCCTCGTTGCCCGACGGGTAGAAGCGGTCCACTCCCCCGGCCATCACGGCGATGGTGGGGATCCCGCCGGATGCAGCCCCGGCAAGGGCGGCCCGGTGGGCGTGCGCGTCGATCCCGTAGGCGCCGCCGGAGACGATGGTGAACCCCCGCTGGGCCAGTGAGTACGCCAGGTCGCCCGTCACCGACCCGCCGTAGGAGGTGCTGTCCCGGGAACCGACCAGGGCAATGGACTTGGCGGCCGGTGGCAGTTCCTGCTCGATGCCGCGCCACCAGAGGCAGAGGGGCTCCTGCAGTCCAAGATCGGCCAGCTGGCCCGGCCAGAGGTCGTCGGTGGGAATGATCAAGCGCCCGCCCAGCCGCTGCATCGTGGCGAGATCCCGTGCCGGTGCCAGGTCCGGGATCCTGGGCGCCCAGCGCTGCCGTGCAGTCCCCAGCCCCGTCCACCCGGTGCCCGTGCTGTTTTCTTCCAGCAGCTCGAAGATCTCGCGCTCCAGCTTCGCGCCGGCGGCCAGCTCTCCGGTGGCTATCCTCAGGGCGTCCTCAGCTCCGGCGGCGCGCACGAGCGCGAGTCCCGCGGCGTCCTGCGGCTCGAACAGCCGTGACAGCGCTGCCCGCGCCGTCCGTTCGTTCTCTGTCATGGGGGTTCCTTTCACGCTCTGGCATCAGTGGCGGTGCCGCCGCGCGGGGCACCGGGTAAACGGGCTGGGTGGTTCTCGGCCTAGATGGTTCTCCGTCTGGGTGAAATACGGGCTGGGCGATCAACGGGCTAGGCCGCGACGGCCGCCTGCCGCAGGTTGAGGGCCACCCCGATGTCGTCGGCCTCCGGCACTTCACGGAGGGACAGATCCGCCAGGGTCCATGCCAGGCGCAGCACGCGGTCGTAGCCGCGCGCCGTGAGCACCCCGCGCTCCAGGGCGTGGTCAAGGATCCGGGTAGTAGGGGCACCCAGCCGGAGTGCACCCCGGAGCACACGCCCCGGGACCTGGGCGTTGGTCTCCATCCCGAAGGGCAGGAGCCTCTCCAGCTGGCGCTTCCGGGCGGCCTGGACGCGGGCCGCGATGGTAGCGGTGTCCTCCTCGGCCGTGGGCTGGCCGAAGTCCGCCAACGAGACGCGCTCCACCTGCAACTGGATGTCGACCCGGTCCAGGAGCGGGCCGGACATGCGGGCCAGGTAGCGCCGCCGCATGGTAGGGGTGCAGATGCAGTCGACCCCTTTGCCAGCGGCCTTGCCGCAGGGACAGGGATTGGCGGCGAGAACCAGCTGGAAGCGTGCCGGATAGGCCGCCGTTCCGGCCGAGCGGTGCAGCACCAGTTCGCCGCTCTCCAGCGGCTGCCGCAGCGCGTCCAGGACGCGGCGTTCATACTCCGGCGCCTCATCGAGGAACAACACCCCGCGGTGGGCCCGCGAAGCTGCCCCCGGTCGGGGCAGCCCGGAGCCTCCGCCGATGATGGCCGCCGGTGTGGCTGTGTGGTGCGGGCTCTCATACGGCGGCCGTCGCACGAGGTCCAGGGAAGCCGAGGTCAGCGAGCAGAGCGAATGTATGGCGGTCACTTCCATGGCCTCCGCGTCACCGAGGTCCGGCAGGAGGCCGGGAAGCCGTTCGGCCAGCATGGTCTTGCCGGCGCCCGGCGGCCCCGTGAGGAGCAGGTGGTGGGCTCCGGCGGCGGCCACCTCCAGCGCCTTCCGGGCCTCCCCCTGCCCGGAAACGTCCCGCATGTCCGGCGGCACGAACGACACAGGACCGGCGCCGGCCTCGGGTTCTTCCTGATCCGGTTCGGGGTCAAAGTCGAGGGCCAGATCCTGCGGGTCAGCGCCGAAGTCAAAAGCCAGCCGGGCAAGCGTGGAGTAACCCTGAACGCGTGCGCCCGGCACCAGCTTCGCCTCAGCGGCGTTCGCCTGGGCCACGACGACGTCAGGGTACCCCGCCCGCACGGCGGCCATCACGGCGGGCAGGACCCCGCGGACCGGCCGCAGCCTGCCGTCCAGCCCCAGCTCGGCGATGAACACCGTGCGGCCGGTGGAACGGACATCACGGGAGGCGAGGAGGGCGGCGATGGCGATGGCCAGATCGAAGCCGGAACCGCGTTTGGGCAGCGACGCCGGGATGAGGTTTGCCGTGATCTTGCGGCGGCTGAGGGGAATGCCGGAGTTCTGGGCGGCGGAGCGGATCCGCTCCTTGGCCTCATTGAGGGAAGCGTCCGGCAGGCCCAGGATCACAAACGCCGGCAGTGTCTGGCCGATGTCGCATAATAGACACATGATCGACTCACGTAAGCCGCTTCGCGCGGTACTCTACCTGCGCTTGTCCGTCACGACGGACGAATCAACCTCTATTGTCCGCCAAGAAAACGACCTTCGCGAGCTGTGTAAACGCGAGGGCTGGACGGTCGTAAAGGTCCTCACCGACGACGGCCTCTCCGGAGGCAAGCGCCGCGCGAAAGCCGACCTTGCCCTGGATATGCTCCGCGAGGGCGCCGCCGACGTTATCGCAGTCTGGAAGTTTGACCGCTGGAGCCGCCAAGGCGTCCGCGCGGTCGCCGACCTCGTCGAGACGATCGACGAGCGCCAAGCCTCCGGCCGCCCGGCTCTCTTCGTGGCAATGGGCGACGGTATCCGCTCCGACGCCCAGACGTGGAGGATGCACGTCTCTCTGATTGCTGAGGTCGGCCGAATGGAGCGTGAAAACGTCCAGACCCGCGTCGCCTCAGCCCGCAAGCATCAACGCGAGACGCGCCGCCACTCCGGGAGGCCGGGCTTCGGCTACCGCCCGATCCCGCACCCTTCCGGCAAGGGCCGCGCCTTGGAGATCGACCCGGAGGAAGCGAAGACCGTCCGGCGAGCCGTCGACCTGATCCTCTCCGGCAAGTCCGCCTACATGACCGCAAAGATCCTCAACGACGAGGGCCGCGCCCCGCGCCTTGCGGCTGAGTGGAACGCCTCCACCGTCGCCGACGTGCTCCAGCGTGACAGCCTCATGGGCTACATGACCCACCGTGTGAAGGGCGACTCTTCCAGGACGAGCCGCCCCCTCCTAGGAGAAGACGGCCTGCCTGAGCAGGTCTGGCCCGCGATCGTTACACCGGCCGAAATGCGCGAGATCCGCGCCCTCCTCCGGTCGCGCGGCGACTGGGGCCGCGTGGCCCGCGCTGGCCGTCGGCGGGCCGCCCGGCTCCTCTCCGGACATCTAGCTTGCTCCTCCTGCGGCCGCATCATGCGGGCAGGGCAAGGCGATTACAAGGCGGACGGCTCGAATGTTCACCGCTACGTCTGCGGCGCTCCAGCTGGCGCCTGCCCGAGGAAGGTAAGTATCGCCGCTCAGCACGTCGAGGATCACGTTGCCGAGCAGTTCCTGGCGGTCTACGGCGGTTATGAGGTCGTCGAAATGCGCGAGACAAGCCGTGACACTGGCGAGCTCGCGGAAGTCGAGGCGGCGATCGCGTCGACGGCGGCCGATATGGCCTCTCCTGACGCTGACTTCGGCTCCTTGGTCGAGCGCTTGAGCATGCTCCGCGCACGGCGCGAGGCCCTGGCCGCGGTCCCGGTCGAGTCCACTCTGGAGGAGGTCCGGACGGGCGAGACGTTCGCGGAAGCCTGGGAGAAGAGGGACGTCGACGGCCGACGCGCATTGATGTCCTACGCGCTAGACGGCCCGATCGTAGTCCGGCCCGCCCTGAAGAGGTCCAAGATCATCGACTGGTCGCGCGTGGAGATCCCCTGGCGTGGCAACTGGGGCTTGGCAGAGATCGAGGAGTATCTTCGGGACGCCGCAAGGGCAGACTAGCCCGCCCGGGCCTCGGCGGCTGGCGCCGGGGCGGGAACGCCGGGAGAGGAGCGTGTAAACGCCCCCCGAGCGTCTCCCATGAAGGAACCATGACGATATGACGGTTCTAACGTCATTCTGCATCTACGTATAAGAACTCTCTCTCTTAACACTGGATACAGAATGACGTTCATTCCGTCATTTCGTCATGGTTCCGCCAGTTCCCAAAACTTTCCCCGCTCGTGAGCAGACGTCGCATCCCTGGCTCCCTCTCTAAGTGTCCAATCCACCGACACAAGGAGGCCCGCCGTGGCAACGCCCACCGAGCACCGAGCACAAGCCGAGAAGCTCCTCGCTCTCGCCCTCACCTACCCACACAACTCAGCCGCCCGCCTCGCCACTCTGACAGAGGCTCAGGTCCACGCCGTACTCGCTATGGCCTCTCAGGACGAAGTCGGAACCCCCGCCGTCCCTGAAATCGACGCCCAGCTGAAGGCCGACGCCGTCCCCACCAAGGGCCCCGCCGCTCGACGGACCCGTAAGGCGACCACCGCAAAGGAGGCCGCCGAATGACCGCCGCAGCCGTCAAGGCCCTACGCGCCAACCTCCGCGAGGCCGTCGAATCCGAGGCGACCGTGACCGTGGTCCTCGAAAACGGCCGGACCTTCACCGGCACGGTCATGGAGCACCCCACGCTCGCCGACGGCTACTACTTCGTCGTCCCGGCCACCGCCTCCCGCGAGCGCCCCGCCGCCTTCCACAAGCTCGACGTCGCGGAAGTGATCTTCGAGTGAGCGCCCTCTTCCTCCTCCTCGACGTCGTCGACTCCCTCGCCGAGCTCTGGCTCGTGAACCGATCCACTACCCGCGCCGACCGGCGCTATGCCCGCTCCCTCCACCGCTACCTCTAAGGAGCCCCCGCATGGAATCGAACCTCTACCAGCGCCGCCTCCTGGCCGCGCTCAACATTGCCCGCTACCCGTCCATCGCCGGCCCCGGCCGCCTCAGCATCGGCCATATCTACGCCGGAACCGTCACTCCCGACGAGAAGGCCAAGCGCCGCCGCAAGGGCAAGGCCCAGCGCCTCGCACGGAAGGCGGCCCGCTAATGGTCAAGGAACCCCGCGACGGCTCCCTAACGGCGATCCGCAAGCGGACCCAGAACAGCCGCGACGTAATCAACGGCGCCCGCAAGCGCCAGAACTACACGATCGCCTCCCCCACCCAGCTTGACCGCGAGGCCCTCCTCGGCGCCCTCGACGCCGTCCTCGACGTCGTCACCCGGCGCGAGAAGCTCGCCGCCGAGCACGACCTGATCGCCATTGCCTATGCGGCGGAAATCCGATCGGCGATCGACAAGGCGCTTGCTATCGAGCGCACGGAATAACCCACCCGACCACGTCAAGGGGCGGCCCTCGCTGGCCGTCCCTTTGTCGTGCTTCCCTGAAAGGACACTCATGGGCTATATGTTCCCGCTCTCCAAGAGCATCACAAAGGGCCAGCCCTTCGGCTCGAATCCCGGTGGAGTGAACCCGTCCGGAGGCCATACCGGCGAGGACTACCCCTGCCCCGTCGGCACCCCTGTCCGCGCTCCCGGCGACGGCGTGATCGCCTACGAGGGCTTCCCCCAGACGATGAACGGCTCGGACAACCCCTGGCTCCTGACAAAGGGTGGCGGCCTCGTCGCCGTCCTTGACTGTGGCGACGCCGAACCGACGTTCATCTTCGGCCACCTGAACCAGACCGTCGTCGACAAGGGCCAGCGTGTCCGCAAGGGCGACATCATTGGCTACACGGGCAACACCGGCCTCTGGACCACCGGCCCGCACCTGCACTTCGAGGTTCTCCTCCCCGGCTACTGGCTCTACTCCAGCACCTACGGCCGCTCGAACCCGTCCTCGGTGTGCGACCACTACTGGGAAGACCTGAACAAGCCGCTGAAGGCCAACGAGCGCATGGTCGGCAACGCCCAAGTGAATCAGCGCGCCGAGCCGAAGATCGGCGCCCCGATCGTTCGCGTGATCGAGCCGAAGACCCGAGAGGTCTGGGAGGGCTTCGTGCGCGGCGAAGTGGTTGACGCCGGAGGCGGGAACCGCTCGGACCTCTGGCTGAAGGACGCCCAAGGCTACGCCTCGGTCCTGTTCTTCGACCCGACGACCGTCGACGGCCTCCCCGACCTAACGCCCCGCACGGAGGCCCTGGCACCGAACGAACGCAAGGCCGGAGCCTCCGTCGTGAATCAGCGCAAGGAGCCGCGCCTCGGCGCTCCCGTCGTCCGCGAAATCCCGGCAGGGTCTAAGGAGGTCTGGGAGGGCTTCGTGGAGGGCGACGAAGTCGTAGGCGCCGACGGCTCGCGCTCGAAGCTCTGGTACAAGGACTCGATTGGTTACGCCTCGATCCTGTTCTTCGACCCGGTCAGCACCGACGGCCTCCCGAACCTGACCCCGGCGCCGGCCCCCGTCGTGACGCCGATCCCCGACCCGCCCGCGCCGGAGCCTGCGCCGGAATACCCGACCCTGAACGGCGTCGACGTCTCCAACCATCAGGCCGGGATCAACGTCCGCACTCTCGGCGCCGGCTTCGTCGGCATCAAGGCGACCGAGGGCGTCGGCTGGTCCGACCCGGCGTTGATCTCGACCCTGGCTTCCACGCGGGCCAGCGGCGTCCCGGCCCTGTTCTACCACTTCGCCCGCCCGGTAGGCCCTGAGAACTCCGCTCAGGCCGAGGCCGAGAGCTTCCTGAAGGTGGTCTTGCCCCTGCTGGCGCCCGGCGACCTCATGGCCCTGGACTGGGAGGCCGAACATCAGGAAAACACCGCATGGGCGCTCGAATGGCTGGAGCGCGTAGAGAAGGCGACCGGCCGCAAGCCGCTGATCTACATGAACGCCAGCACGGCGAACGCCCACGACTGGAGCAGCGTCAAGGCCGCGGGATACGCCCTCTGGCTGGCCGCCTACCCGTCCTCTGCGACGGTCGAGGGCTTCCGCGTCCCCGGCAACCCGCCCAGCGTCCCCGGGTGGACCGTGGCGATCTGGCAGTACGCCTCCACAGGCCGCCTCCCCGGCTACGGCGGCAACCTCGATCTGAACGTCTTCTACGGCGACCTCGCGGCGTGGCACGCCCTCGCGGCGCCGATCGAGGAGCCCCCGGCACCCGAGGCCGGCACCGCTCCGGAAGCACCTGAGATCGACGAGAAGGCGCTAATCATGCGCTTCCTGGAGGCGCTGGTCGACGACTACCTCGACGGCCACTAACCGAGAAGAGCCCCTCCTGAAAACGGGAGGGGCTCTTCTGCTTTCACCTAGCATGGCTCTTGTGACTACCCGCGTTATCAACTTCCGGCAGGACGGCGTCGAGTTCGAGTACGCGTCGCCGATACCCGACCTCACCGCTAAAACCGTGCGGCGCTTCTCCTACGGCGAAGAGCCCAAGGTCATAGCTGAACTGGAGCTAACCGACGGCCGCACCGTCGAGGTTCACGGCTACGCCGAGCACTGGACGACGGACGAGGTGGTCGTGACCTGGAGCGACGACGACCTCCGTCACTTCTCCGTCTGGGTGCCAGCTGGCAACGTCAGGCACACGCCAGAAGACGAGTGGCACGGCAACTTCGTCTCCCGCTGAGGCCTAGCCCCCGCTTCTGCCACGCGAAGTACGTCGGCTTCGCGGTCTGCTCCCGCATCGGCTGCCATGACGGCGAGCACGTCACCACCGGCGCCACCGGCCGCCTGATCGGCTGGGACGCATAGACCATCACAACGGCCCTTCGGAGAAATCCGGAGGGTCTTTTCTTTTGCCGTGAGCAGGGCGGGCACTCCTGGCTCCCTCTCTACTTGTCACCCCGACAAACCACCTAGGAAGGAAGCCCGCAATGCTCAACTCGATCCCGCTCGACGTCTACCTCTCGATCCTCTCCGAGGCCACCGCCGATGACGGCCCCTACAAGTACGAGCACGACGAAGCCGAGGCCCGAGTCCTTAACGGCGCCTTCGCCGAAATGACCAAGGGCATCGTCGCCTTCGTGACCGCCGCCGAGCCGATCATCGGCTACGAAGCCGTCCGCGACATGCTGGAGGACGTCGTCCACACCTTCCCGGCGAGCAAGGACCCGGTCGACCCGTTCGAGGCGATCCAGCAGGCGCTCATGAGGGCAATGGACATTCCCGAGGAGCTCTGGAACGAAGGCGCCCCCAAGGAGAACTAGCCCCGCCCGAGGCGGCGTGGTCCTAACCGACTGCGCCGCCTTTTGCGTACCCGAACGGAAGGAAGGAGGCCCCTCGTGGCCCGCAAGCTGAAGAAGAATCTCCCCGCCGACTGGCACGAGCACGACCACGCCGAAGCCAACGGCCGCCACATTGTCCCTGGCACTGAAGTCTCCATACGCGGCGAGCGCGGGCGCTTCCGCTTCCTGAAGCGCGTCACCCGCGACGACGGCCGCGAGTGGCTCGACTTCTGGGGCGGCCCCAAAGGCGCCGAGAACTGGCGCTCCTTTAGCGACGACCAGATCCGCCGCGTCCACCGCATCGGCAAGACCGACAAGGCCCTGGCCGCCCTGCATCAGGCAAAGAAGGAGGCGACAAAGTGAAGGCCCTCGACCTCTTCGCCGGCACCGGATGGGGCGTAGCTTGCCAGATGCTCGATATAGACGAGGAAGGCGTCGAGATCATGCCCGAAGCAGTCGCGACCCGCGAAGTCAACGGCATGAAGACCCCCTACCGTGACGTCTGGGACTCGCTCCTCGGCTCCCGGCGCTCCTACGATCTGCTTATTGCCTCCCCGCCCTGCCAGACATTCAGCATGGCCGGGAATGGCGCGGGCATGAGATCGCTCTCGCACGTCCTCTCGGCGATCGAGAGGGGCGTCTACAAAGAGCCCCTCGCCCTCCACGGCTACGTGGAAATCCTCGATCCGAGGACGGCGCTTATCCTGACCCCACTCGCTCATGTCTACCGCGACCACCCTCGCCTCGTGGCCTGGGAGCAGGTCCCGACGGTTCTCCCCGTCTGGGACGCATGCGCCGACGTCATGCGCGGCATGGGGTATTCCGTGGCGACCGGCGTCTTGAACGCTGAGCAATATGGCGTACCTCAGACCCGGCGCCGTGCCTTTCTGATCGCACGGCTGGACGCCGAAGCCCGTCTCCCAGAGCCGACTCACTCGCGTTACTACGCTAAGGAACCCTCCCGCCTGGACCCCGGCGTCCTGCCGTGGCGGAGCATTGCCGAGGCACTCCAGCGCGTGGACTCCGAAACCCGATACACCCAGAACAACAAGCTCGCACATCAGGCCGTGCGCTTCCTCAGAGAGCCAGCGCCCACCGTGACGGCTGGACACGATAGCGGGAACCGCGGATTCCTCGACGCCGAGGGCGTCCTGACCGTCGCTACCGTGGCGGAAGTGTCGGCCCTCCAGAGCTACCCGGCCAGTTTCAAGTGGCAAGGCTCCAAGACGAAGCAACTTCTCCAGATCGGCAACGCCGTCCCGCCCGCGCTTGCTCTCGCAATTCTCCAGACGCTCGCCGCGTAAGGCGACTCCCATATGACTGCCAAACAAAGGAAGGAACCCTAGCGCATGAACCCCGAGCAACCCGTCTGCACCTGCATCAGCCAGCCTCTCCCGTTCACCGGCCTCCGGATCGTGAAGGTCTTCGATCCTTACTGCCAGATCGAGCCCCATAAGAAGAGGGGCTCCTACACCGGGCCGGAGCCGACCTATGGCCGAGCCGGTAGCTAACCGCCTCGCAAGCCTCGCCGCCCGGTACGACACCGGCAACGGCGAGGCCGAGGCCCTGACCGCCCAAGCCCTGGCCCGCCTCGCCTACCGGCGCCGCCACTCCGGTAAGACCTGCTCCCGTTGCCAGCAGGACAAGCCGACCTCGGCCTTCGGCCCCGACGGCTCCCGGCCGGACGGCCTCAGCCACCGTTGCCGCGACTGTGACAACGAACGCAAGCGCCAAGCCAGAGCGTGTAAACGCGAGCGTTGACTCACGCGGGGCGCCTTGCTATCTTCGAGCTACCTTCGCCACTCCTCCGAAAGGAACCCGCAATGAGCGCCCCGCTCCACACCTTCACTTCGCACACTGCCGGTAAGAACGCCCGCGTCTCCATCTACTCCGACCGGATCGAGTGGGAGCTTCAGCGCGGCGTCTCCGGTGGCAAGATCACGGCCGGACTCATGACCGGCGGCCTCTCACTTCTGGCGACCGGCGTCAAGAACGGCAAGGCCGGCACGGAAATGATCCCGGTACGCCAGATTACGTCCGTCCTCACGAAGCGCGACGGCTTCCTGAACACCATCGTCTCCGTGGTCACGGCGGGCAACACGGTCGACTTCCGTGTTTCCCACTCGGAGGCAAAGGAAATCCGCGACATTCTGAATCGCCTAATGCTCGCCGTGTAAACGTCCCCCGGTACTGGCTCCCTCTATATATGTAACCAGCAATAAACCCTTCCTGTTTTAGCGCTCTGCCGCCCAACCCATATCGCGGGGCAGACGTAAAGCAGGGAGGGTTTTCCTTTGCCCTCACACTTCCCTGCCCGCCGAGTCGAGCGCTTCCTTCCCGCTCCTCGGCCCGCCCCGGTAGCTCCCGCCTCCTTCCCGGTCGAGCACCGGGGCTCTCTACTTTCCATGCCCTACCTTGTCCGGCCAGAGCAACACCCCGCCCCGCTCTCGCTGGACCCCACCCCCAGCACCACGAGAGGAGTCGCCGCATGGCTTGGGATACAAGCAACCGCAAGGAGCGGCTCCCATCCGACTGGACCGCCCGCCGAGTCCGCGTGCTCCGGCGTGACAACTACAAGTGCCAAGCCCGCGACTCGCTCGGCGTTATGTGTGGAGCTCCGGCCAATCAGGTCGACCACAAGAATCCTGGCGACGATCACAGCTACGAGAATCTCGAATCACTTTGTCGTTGGCATCACGCTCGGAAGTCTTCGGCCGAGGGTGCCGCCGCACGTCGACCGCGAGCTCGCCAGCGCCGGGAGCCAGAGGCCCACCCCGGCATGATCCTCTAGCTCGGCGACCACCCGCCCCGCCCTGGGGTAGAC
>NZ_LNUT01000004.1:1105391-1365234 GCF_001512305.1 Arthrobacter sp. EPSL27 | reverse complement strand
CATCCTTCCGGGCGCTCACCGCGATCGGCTACAACGGCCCCATCTCCATCGAATGGGAAGACGCCGGCATGGACCGCCTGCACGGCGCCCCCGAAGCCCTCGCCGCCCTGAAGAAGTTCGACTTCCCCGCCTCGAACACCTCCTTCGACGCCGCGTTCAGCACCAACGAATGATCACATTCGTTCGGTGTGCGGCGTCTCCGGCACTTTCGTGACCCGTTCCCCCTGGCCCCGGACCCGGCTTCTGGTCCTGGCAGGCCTTTCCGGGCCGCTGCAATAGCAAGATTGACAACTGTGGCGTCGTGGGTGACCGATGGTCACATTAGCGGCAACGGGTAGAATTTACTGGCGGTCGACGACACCACGCGATCCCCTTCTTGCTGCAACACGCGGCACATTGAACTTTGGCTCCGCCGGAAGGTCCCACCCATGGAATACACACCTCCGGATACCCTCGTTGCCGGCCGTCCGGATGAGCCACCGCAGGGACCGGTCAGACGCTACAGTGTTCCGTCCGGGTTGAGCCCCGATCAGAAGTTCGAACATTGGCGAAGCTGGTACGGCGGAGCCATTGACGTTCCCGTTCGGCTGGAAAAAACCGAAAAGCTAGTGCGACCAGGTTTTAATCCGACCGCCGTGAGCGTCGACGGTCCGGGGTTCAGTCTTGTTGATGTCACGAATGAACCTGCCCGTTGCTACTGGAACGGGGATACGAAACCGAGCGACTGGCTCCTGTATTTCAGGAGTTCCTGTGAAAGGTTCAGCTTTTCAGGACGCTCCGAGGCCGTCTCTCCCGGAACCGTCAGATTTTTTGATCTCGCATTGCCGGGCAACTTCCATGCGCCATCCGGCTTTAGCGCGGTGCGCCTCCATTTCGATCGAAGCCTGCTGGGACTGACCGACAAATCCGTGAAACGGCTGCAGGGGTTGGCCGACGTCAGGGATAACCCCCTTGTACGCGGACTGATTCGTCCAGCCTTGTCTGGCTGGCAGCGGACGGGCTTAGCCGAGGAGATGCAGCGCCTCCAGCCGGTCGTCCGGTCGATGATGACGGCCCTGATCAGTTCCTTGCTCGAAACCGCGGCTGATCCCTGTGATCTTAGGCTGGCCCGCATCGCTGCGATCAAGAAGTTCATGCGCAAGAATTTCAGAAACCCAGCCCTCACTGTTGACGAGGTAGTGGCGTACTCATGTCTTTCACGCCGCGCCCTCTATTCCCTTTTCGAAGGCGACGGGCTCCAGGTCAGCGGACATATCCGAGCCCTGCGGACCATGGAAGCCCTTGAGCTCCTTGCCGAAGAAACCGCATGGAAACGCTCTCTGCCGGATATAGCGGGCGCCAGCGGGTTCTCGAGCCTGCAAGCCATGCGCCGTGCCGTCAGGGAACTTACAGGCCTCTCGATTAGTGGCGCGCAGGAGACGCCCGACCTCCTGCGCGCCCACGTCGCCGAACTAAGGAAACTGACCGAGCTGTGAACCGATCGGAAAGGATCCCGCGGACATATCGTCCGTGCCACACTTCCCAGCGCCATCCCTCGTGTCCCGGTACCTAATGCACCCCACGTGACCAATTGCTGCAGTTGCCCGCGGCGTCGCCATCCGGATCCTGGAAATCCCAAGGGCTGTTGCCTGCCGGCGGCACCCACCGAACTACCTAAGGCTCGCAATGACGTCGTCCATGGTGTCAAAAGTCCGCCCGTTCACGGATGACGCCCTGCGCATCCGGGGGCACAGACGGACTGGAATGCCTCAAGGGAGCTGTGCAGTGCGCCCCTGAGGTGGGAGCGTGCTTTGTGGTAGTCAGGTGCACGTTGGTGGATCTCTATCTGTCGTTCTAATCCGACGGGCGGTTAGTTCATGGGCCAGTGCCTAATCGGGGCGACATCCGCGGCCATTGGTTGGGTTTCGGGGGGCATGCGCACCGAGGAGGGGACAAAGCGGGTCCGGCTCTCCTTTTCTTCCCTAAAGCTCTTAACGATCCCGTGGCCTTCCCCATGGCCGAGGCGTGAAATGACTACCGGTCCCGCGGGCAAAACGACCCGGAGGGTCTCTCCGGTGCTTCGCTTGCCCAGTGAAAGTGATTCGATGGATCCGTGCGGGGCGTCGAAGACTGTTCTCGATTCGAGGCCGGACGCCTCGATGACTAGGAGGCGGCTGGTCGTAAGTACGACGTACCCGGCGGTCTCGTTCAGGTGCCCCCTCCCGATAGCCCGCACGATTTCGTCTCGCGCCAGCACACGGACGATGACGCGCAAGGTAGCCCTCCCGCCCAAAGGCAGATCTGCCCTCAACGCGGCGTCCTCAACGCCATGGTAGTGCAACACCCCCTCCGGGAGCGTCTCCTCGATGCGGGCCAGGTGTTCATGGTTCAGCGACCCGGCGTCTGCCGTCCAGGCCACGTGGGTCCCTCGCGCGTAAGTCAAAACAGCAGCGGTAAACCGCGCGGTTCGGCGTCGCTTCCAGAGGGAAAAGGGGACCTCGATATTGATACGGTCCCCATCGCAAAAGGCAGCCCTGAAACCTGACTCGACTGCGGCACGGCGGATATGGTCCAGGGTGGCGTCTGTACCTGTGAGCATCGTCCAAATGACCGTCTCGGGAGCTGATGTCATGCTGGTTCTTTCCGAATAGTCGTGGCTGTGATTCTCGGAGCATGCAATGAGCGGAACCGTGATGGGCAGGAGGATTGATGCACCGGCGGGCTGGCTCCGAGGGATCGGCCCTCCGGCCCCACCGTCTTCATTTCCACCCGGCGAAGGCCGGTTCCGCTACCACCGGTGGGACCAGTCAGCCGGAAGAACGGAGGGTCTGCCCAACAGGTAACCTTGGCCCGCGTCAACTCCCAGGTCGGTAACCGTGGCAAGTTCCGCCGGCGTTTCGATTCCCTCGGCAACAAGGCATGCACCGATTTGCGACGCGAAGCTGACCATCGCCGCGCAAAGCGCTCTCAGGTTGGCGTTGGTGTCGATTCCGGCCACGATGGTCCGGTCAAGCTTGATCACTTCCGGGCTGAGTCTCAGGATGTGACGCATGGAGGCGAATCCGTCACCGACATCGTCAATAGCTATGCGGAGACCAGCTCTTCTGAGCGGATCGAGAGCTGCTGTGAGACGTGCATAGTCGGAAACGGCTGAGCGCTCAGTCAGCTCCACGACGATTCGTCCGGGCGGCAGCCCGGACTCCCTCACGATGTCACTTAGTCTCGGATCAAGGCATGCCGCCGGGGAGAGATTGACGCCAACGTAGAGGTGCCCGGGGAGATCCACTGCGGCCCGCAACGCCGTCTCCAAGGCAAAGAATTCGAGATCTGGGCCACGCCCGATTGAATCCGCCTCGACAAACCATTGATCCGGAGACCGGAAGGGAGAGCTGACGAAGCGGGTCAGCGCTTCGGCGCCGACAGTCTCGCCGGTACCCAAATCACGGATCGGCTGAAAGGCCGTCATCAAGGTCCGGGCGGCGAATAAGTGATCGATGCGGGCTCCGATCTCCAGATCCTCTGGACTTTGCGCCGGGTAGGCAACCAGCGGGCGGGCGATTCCCTCGAAGCCTGATCTTCCGCCGCCCCCGTCGGACCGGGGCCAGCCGACGACCTCGACATTCACGCGATGCCCGCCCCGGTGACGAATGGAAAGCACAAGCCCTTCCCAGCCAGCGTGTGGTGATGGTTTCCGGGCGGCCTTCAAGTCGGCAAGGTCGATGATGACGCTGCACGGGCGTCCCAGCAGCTGAGAGGGCTCATAGCCGAGAAGTTCCGCACTGGCTCGGCTGGAGAGTGTGAACCGCCCGTCGGCTCCTACGGCCCACAGCCATCCCCGGGTTGTGCCCAGGACGGTGTCCAAAAGCCGCGCGGCAGCCGAGGCCTCCAGCCGGTCGCGGCCCTGTTGCCGGCCAAGGCGCCAGGCGGCATGAACGAGCACCGGACTGAGCAGGATCGAGACCAGCAGGGCCACCCTCGCGGGGACCTCGTGGCCGCCCCACGGCTCAAGATCCAACGAGAGAGGCAGGAGTATCGACAGGTCCGATACGAGCCGAAGGGACAGGACGGCCAGCAACCATCGACCGCCCGATGTTGTCGTGGACCGGCCGTTCTCAGCCGACGCTGGAGAGGTGAACGACGGGCGTCGACGCAGAAGTGTTCCCACGAGCGCGCTATGCCGCCAAACCAGTCGGGAGGGCAATGTGTTGACGATTGGCGTCCGGTGGCACGCGAGCCTTCTTCCGTGGTCGATTTGGATAGGCCAGCTGCAACGAACCTGTCTATCAGCAGCCCGGTGGTGCCCGGCCGAAGCCTATGACCGCTCTCAAAAAATCCTATGGTTGGTGGTCCTGCGAGGACGTCGAAATCATTCCAAAGTGTGCAGACTTTGATCCCCGGCCGATCACTTCGTGCAGGCGTCTCGTCAGCCGAGCCTCCGTCACAACAAGCCACAGGGTCGAGGCCCGTGACTCCGACGTTGCCCACGGTGTACGGCCGGTCAATGCCGGTGCGCAGCACACAGGGGGACCCAAGCGCCCGTGCCGTCTCCGCCTACTTCGGGATTGTGATCCCCAGCCTGGCCATGCGGCGGTAGATGGTCGCCCTGCTGATGCCCAGTTCTGCTGCGGCCCCGCTGACTGTAACCCCGGGCTTGGAGAGACAGCGGACGATCTCGTCGCGTTCCACCGACTCGATCCGGCTCAGCTGCCAGCTGCTCTTGCCCAGTAGGTAGGCAGGCAGGTGGCTGATGTCGATCGTGTCTGTCTGGACCGCAGCGGCGTGGATGACGGTGAAAAGCTCGTCAATATTGTCCGGCCAGCTATGGGCGTTCAATGCCCTTTCCGCGGCGGCAGTGAAGTTGATTTCCCGCAGACGCGTCTGGCGGGCAGCGTATCGGGCTAAAGGCAGGACATCCTCCCCGCGTTCCCGCAGCGCGGGAACAGAAACCACTGTATCGACCAAGCCAGACAGGGGTTGCGGGATGCCATCGTGCCTCGCAGCTGTGACGGCCCACACGGGCGTGGGCGCGCGGCCGCTGTTGGAGAGGGGAAGTGACTGAATCGCGCGCTGGGCCTGGGCGTGAAGTTCCTGTGCCGCCCACGCGGGCAACAGGTCAACGTTTTCGACGATGACAGCGGTTGCTGGTTTAGCCAGTTCAGGGGTCCACAAGGACAGCCAGGCGTCCACGTCCCGGGGGGCGGGGACGGCCGCTGAGATGATACGGCTCCCGGGCTGAATCTGCCGCAATGCCTGTGCCAGCACGGTCGCTCGCCCCGCACCCTGCTCGCCCACGGTGGCAACAACCCGTCCGGCCGCCAGGGCGTCGGCCGCCTGGTCGAGGGCGTTTGTCCAGCCTGACGACAGCTGTCGCACTGTTCCAGCCGCCGGCTCGAGTTTGCCTCTCTGGACGCTGAAGACGCCACCCTTCGGTCCGGGCTTTCCTTTGCGGCCCTGTGACCTGGCGAGCATCAGGGCCGAGGTGTTGCCCGCAGCCGATTCTGCCAACGCCAACAGCAACTGCGGGGATGAACGGGACCACGTGGTGATGTTAACGCTCCCTTCCAGCAATCCGCTGACCGGATCGAAGACAGGGACTGCCGCGCAGGTGTAAGTCCGGAGGCTGGCGCTGTAGTGTTCTTCAGCTCGGACAAGGGTCGGGATGCGGTCGGCCAACGCCAGGCCCATGCCGTTGGTCCCGGCTTCCCTTTCGGAGAATGCGAACCCTGGCGCCAGATGCACCTTGTCGAGCGCCCTCAAGAGGGACGTGTCTCCGCTAAAGCGGTTGAGGAGCAAGCCGTTGGCATCGGTGAGCATCAGGCTCAAGGGTTCGTTTGCCAGCGTGCTGCTAAGTGCGGTCAGCACTTCCTGACCGCACTCGAAAAACAGGGAGTCAGTCCCGGCGGAGCCCGCCCACATCGGATCCACTACTTCGGTGGAGACGCCGTATTCCTCGCTCCGCTGCCAGGAAGCGCGGAGGCGTTTCGCAGGAGTCGCGAGCTCGCCGGCGTAAGCGTGCGCCGGGCTGACAATACCTTCGTCCTTGTTCGGCATCATTGCCGCCCTCCTCGTCTCCATACTTCAAGGTTACTTAGTCTCGCGATCGCAGGCGGAAGAGAACCGTCTCAAAATGAGACACACGCCACATGTTGACAGCTGTTCCAGCGGCCTAGTCTCGATGGTGTCGGGACTATGGCAGTCCCGAGAAGGAGACCAGACATGTACAGCAAAGATGGCGAAAACTATTTCATCGTTGACGCCCACGTCGCACTGTGGGACGCCCGGTCGGAGAACCAACGCAACCTTCAGGGCAAACAGTTCATCGATTGCTTCTACGACTACCACCGCAACCTCTCTCCGGACGAGGAACACTGGTCCTACGAGGAGTTCCTTTACCAGGGCGGCGAACGCCTCATGAAAGATCTGTTCGAGGACGGCTACGTGGACCATGCAATCTTTCAGCCGGCCTATCTCGGCGCGTTCTACAAGAACGGATTCGCGCAGGTCGAGGAGGCATACGGCCTGGCCGCGGCAACGCCGGGAAAGCTCACGTACAACCACTGTTTTGACCCCCGCGATGGTGAAGCAGGCCTCGACCGGCTGCGCGCCGACCACGAAAAGATGCAGTTCAAGGGGGTCAAGCTCTACACCGCCGAATGGCACGGCGAATCCCGCGGGTACAAGCTCTCGGACCCTTGGTCATACCGGTATTTCGAGGAATGCCGCAGACTCGGCATCAAGAACATCCACATCCACAAGGGACCAACCGTCCGCCCGCTGGACCGCGACGCTTTCGACGTCGCCGACGTTGACCACGCCGCCTCAGACTTCAACGATCTGAACTTTGTGGTCGAGCACGTCGGTCTGCCACGGCTGGAAGACTTTTGCTGGATCGCCACCCAGGAACCCAATGTTCATGGCGGCCTGGCCGTCGCGATGCCCTTCATGCACACCCGGCCGCGGTACTTCGCCCAGATCATCGGCGAGCTCATCTACTGGATCGGGGAGGACCGGATCCAGTTCTCCAGCGACTACGCCATCTGGTCGCCCCGCTGGCTGATCGAGCGGTTCGTTGACTTCCAGATCCCGGCAGACATGACCGAATACGCCCCGCTCACCACCGCCCAGAAGAAGAAGATCCTGGGACTGAATGCCGCGAAGATGTACGACATCCCGGTGCCTGCAGAGCTCCAGCTCCCCGACGCGGACGAGACAAAGACAGGACCGCGACAGCCCGCACGCGCCGACCTG
The DNA here is from genome assembly GCF_001512305.1 of Arthrobacter sp. EPSL27. Lineage (GTDB taxonomy): Bacteria > Actinomycetota > Actinomycetes > Actinomycetales > Micrococcaceae > Arthrobacter. The sequence goes on along the minus strand of NZ_LNUT01000004.1, from coordinate 1,358,007 downwards.
GCAGGCATCCGGTGACAGCTCTGCACGTCGATCCTGCAGCTGAAACGCGCTGGGATGTGAGCGCGGAGGATATCCGGCGCGCCTTGGACTCGGTGTTCGACCCGGAACTGGACGAACCGATCACTGATCTTGGCTTCGTCCGTTCCCTTCAGGTCCGGGCCGTTGCCGGTGGTGCACGGGTAGAGGTCCACCTGCGCCTGCCTACCTCCTTCTGCTCGCCCAATTTCGCCTATCTGATGGCGTCCGACAGCAAGGACGTGATCTCGGCGCTGCCGGCTGTGACGCAGGTGGTCGTCGAGCTGGACGACCACCACGACTCCGACGTCATCAACGCCGGGCTGGCCGCGGACGCAGGATACCGCGGCACCTTCCGGCACGAGGCCGAGGACAGTCTGGACGACCTGCGCTGGACATTCCGTCGCAAGGCTCACACGGCTGCCATGGAGCGATGCCTCACTGATCTCCTGCGTTCCGACGCAAGTCTCGTGGAAACGGAGGTCGGAACCATTCGTCTCCGGGACCTTCCGACTGGCAGAAACAAGGAAGCGCTGCTCCGCCGACGTTCAGCGCTTGGCTTGCCCGCGGCGTCGGATTCGATTGTCCTGGTTAACCACGAAGGCCACCGTTACCCCCCTGATGCCGTTCCAATGGCACTGCGCCGGGCCCGCTCGACCCGCATCTCCATTGACGGGAACGCGCATTTCTGCCGGGGACTGCTGCGCACACGCTATGCAGGATCCGGCGCGGACCAAAGCCCGCGGCCCGAGGGCGCTGAGGCCGCACACCACCACCAACTACTTCCATTAATTGTCAAGGAGATTCACCCATGAGCACCATGCGAGCCGTCCAGGTCGTCGGTTACCACAGCGCCCTGAAAATGGCAGAAGTGCCGCTGCCCGAAGTCACAGGCCCCTTTGATGTCGTCGTCCGAATCGGAGGAGCCGGGGTTTGCCGCACGGACCTGCACATTCTCGAGGGCCAGTGGGCGGAAAAGTCGCAGGTCCACCTGCCCTACACCATCGGCCACGAGAACGCCGGATGGGTGCACGCAGTGGGTAGCGCCGTAACCAATGTGGAGGAAGGCGACAAAGTCATCCTGCACCCCCTCATCACGTGCGGCCTGTGCCGTGCCTGCCGTTCCGGGGACGACGTGCATTGCGAGCAGAGCAAATTCCCTGGTATCGACACCAGCGGCGGATACGCCGAGTACCTCCTGACTTCCGCCCGCTCCGTCGTCAAAATCGACGACTCCCTGGAACCCGCCGACGTCGCAGCCTTGGCCGATGCCGGCCTCACCGCCTATCACGCGGCCGCTAAAGCGGCCAAGCGGCTGACCGCAAGGGACACTTGCGTTGTCGTCGGCGCCGGAGGACTCGGCCACATCGGAATCCAAGTCCTCACAGCACTAACACCGGCCCGCATTATCGTCGTTGACCGTAATCCAGCCGCCTTGGACTTGGCCAAGAACATCGGAGCACATGAGGGCGTCCTGGCTGACGGGTCACAGGTCGAGCAGGTACTCGCCCTCACCGGAGGTCATGGGGCGGAGGCACTCATTGACTTCGTCGGCGAAGGAGGCGCGACCGCCCAAGGCGTCGCCATGCTGCGCCAGGCAGGGGACTACTACGTGGTGGGCTACGGCGAGAACATCGACGTCCCTACCATCGATATCGTCTCAGCCGAGATCAACATCATTGGCAACCTCGTCGGCTCCTACAACGACCTTCAAGACCTGATGGCATTGGCGGCACGGGGTGCCGTCACCCTTCATACGCAGAAATACGCCCTCGACGACTTCCAGCAGGCGATCAGCGACCTCGAAGCGGGCAAAGTGCGCGGCCGGGCCATCCTGGTGCCCTGACGAACAAACCTAGGGGCCCAACTCATCAACAAATAGAGAGAATCGACATGAGATTGCACATAGGCGTAGGCATATCCGTCGGCGTGCTTGCAGGAGTCTGGACGCAGGTAAGCGTGGAACTTGGCCTCATCACCTGGGTCGCGTTCGTCGCATGGGCATGCTTTTTCGCCGCGGGAGGAGGCGGAGCAGGATTCTCCAAAGGGCTGGCTGCCAACCTGTCCGGCGTCATCTACGGGTGGCTGGTAGCGCTGCTGACCGGCTGGGTGCAATTTCCCGGCATGCTCGCCATTGGCGTGGCATTTGCCGCACTGGCCATGTGCCTCCAGGCAGGATGGGCGCCGCTGTCCTTCATCCCCGGCGCTTTCGCCGGGACAGCTGTGTTCTTCGGAACACAACAGTCTTTTTGGCCCACCGTCATGGCTGTCATCATCGGGGCCTGCCTTGGATGGCTTTCAGCGTTTATAGGTGGGCACATACAAAATCTCGTCACCAAACCCTTCGATACGCCACCCACAGACGATCCACAACGGCCCGTTCGTACGGCCTGAGAACACAAATCGAACGCTAACTGCAGACCGTGATCCCTTCATCACCGGAAAGCCAACGTTCAGCACCGAACACTTACTCGTACAGGAGACCATCATGAGGGTGGAAGATTTTCAGACCACAGCCGCACGCCCGGGCACCAAGGGCCCGGACACCGCGGGCCCGGAAGACGCAGCGCCCGGGACGGCAGTTCTGGAGAGTATCGCCCAGCGGGTGCGCTGGACCGCCGCCGCCGTCGTGGATGCTGCCAATCGCGGACGTCCCAACACCAGCGGCATCAAGGTCGGCGGCCACCAGGCCTCCAGCGCCTCCATGGTGGAAATCATGACCTCCCTCTGGTTCGCCGAGCTGACGGCGGCGGACCGGGTGTCAGTCAAGCCCCACGCCTCCCCTGTCCTGCACGCAATCAATTACCTCCTGGGCGACCTGGACGAAAACAAACTCAGCACGCTTCGTCAGAAGGGCGGCCTGCAAAGTTACCCCAGCCGGTCAAAGGATCCCGACACGGTGGACTTTTCCACCGGGAGTGTGGGTATCGGGGCCACTGCCACCATCTGGGCGGCCATGTCACACCGCTTCGTGAGCGACAGGTACGCTGAATCCCGGAAGTCCGGTCGCTTTATTGCACTTCTGGGCGACGCCGAACTGGACGAAGGCGCCATCTGGGAAGCCGTCGCCGACCCGACCGTGGCGCAACTCGGCGAATTGCTCTGGATCGTCGATTTGAACCGGCAGTCATTGGACCGTGTGGTACCCGACTCACAGATCATGCGCCTGCAGGGCATGTTTGAAGCCGCCGGCTGGCAGGTCCTCACCCGGAAGTGGGGAACACGTGTACAGGAACTCTTCACCCGTCCCGGCGGCGCGGATCTGCACCGCCGGCTGGAGACCATGCCCAACGAGGAATACCAGCGCCTGCTCCGCTCCCCCGACTCAGAGGTGTACCAGCGCCTTTGTGCCAGGGATTCGACTCCGGCCATGGAAACCCTGCTCAGTTCGCTCACCGCCGCAGAACAGGCTGTGGTGGTACGTGATTTAGGCGGACACGACATCGGACTGCTGCTCGATACGTACACCCAGGTCGACGCCACCCGGCCCACCGTCATCTTTGCCTATACGATCAAGGGCCGCGGCCTTGCCACCGAGGGACATCCGAACAACCACTCAGCGCTCCTGACCAAAGACCAGATGGAAAAACTCGCCGTAGCCTCCGGGATGGACCTCGACGATCCATGGCGCAAATTCCAGCCGGGCACCGTCGAAGAACGGGCCTGCGCCCGGACATCCCTCAGGCTCAAGCGCCCGCAACCCGTACCGGCCCCGTCCGTCCAGATCCCGGATTCCCTGCCGTGGGGCTACGGCGACAGGATTTCCACCCAAGCCGCACTGGGACGGTTCCTGTCCGACCTGAAGCGGGCAGCACCTGAGGTGGCCCGCCGTGTCGTCACCTGCAGCCCCGACGTTGCCTCCTCTACCAACCTCGGCGGCTGGATCAACAAAACCGGAGTCTGGTCCGTCGGTGAGCGTCAGGACTGGTTCGCGGACGACGTCGAGCGGGTCCTGCGCTGGATTGAAAACTCCCGCGGCCAACACATCGAACTTGGCATCGCCGAAACCAACCTGGTGGGCCTGATCTCCGAGCTCGGAACGACCTGGAGCCGCTGGGGCCAGCCGCTGATCCCTATCGGCACCATCTACGATCCGTTCGTGGCCCGGGCCCTCGAACCGTGGTCCTTTGGCATGTATGCCGGCGGCCAGTCCATCCTGATCGGGACGCCGTCAGGGGTGACTCTGGCCCCGGAGGGCGGCGCGCACCAGTCCCTCACCACTCCGTCCATCGGATTGGAACAGCCGGAGTGCACAGCCTGGGAGCCAGCCTTCGCGCAGGATCTGGAATGGTGCATGCTCGAAGCCATGAGCCGGATCGGCATGCCCGGAGGACGTTCAGCCTACTTCCGGCTCACCACCCGTCCACTGGATCAGGCCCAGGCCGCCATGCCGATGGACCCGGTGCTGCTGGAGCGGCGGCGCAGGCACGCGGTGGCCGGCGGTTACCGGCTGAGCGACCACGACCCGGTCGAGGACAGGGTTACTCTGGTCGGCGTCGGGGCAATGATGCCTGAAGTCATCGCCTCGGCCGCACGGCTGAAAGCCCTTGGCATCGTGGCCGGCGTCGTCTGCCTCACCAGCCCTGACCTGGTTTTCGAATCCCTTCAACGCCGCAACTCGCTCAACCAGGGAACCACGGCAACAGGATTCGACATCATCGACGGCCTCTTTCCACGGCACGCCCCCGCGCCCCTCGTCACGGTCCAGGACGGACACCCACATACCTTGTCCTTCTTGGCCGGAGCCCGAGGCGACCGCACAGTCTGCCTGGGAGTAAAGGACTTCGGGCAGTCCTCTGACCTGCAGGACGCCTACCGGTTGCACGGCATCGACGAAGCATCCATCGTCAACGCGGCGCTGAACCTCGTCCGCTAATAGCAGCCATCCAACGGGACGGGGCGCGGGAGACGTTCATCTGTCGGTAAAGAGGAGTTTTTTCGCCAACGGCAAGATCAAGGTGGTCACTGTTGCGGGCGCCGGCTCACGGGAACCGCAAATTCCGCGGCCGGGAGGACGGCTGCCGCGGAATGGCCTGGCTAAGACCGAAGCCAATCCGAGCCTTTGAATCTGTTAGGAGGCCGCGGCTGCGTGTACCGGCGGTGTTTGACGCCGCCAGTGGGTGCACCAGCCCACCCCTCCGGTGAGTTTCCCCTTGACTTCTCTGTTGACCGTGGTCAGTCTTACCGAAGACAGGAGGGGCGTCCGTCCGCTCCTAACTCAGTGGAGGCTACTGATGGTCCATGCCCGGTCGCTGACGCGTTCCGCTGTCTCCGGAGACCGGGTGACGCGCCTGGAGCTATTCTTCGATCTGGTCTTTGTCTTCGCGCTGGCACAGCTGTCCCACCATCTGTTGGAGCATCCTTCGTGGACGGGGGCCGGCGAGACATTCGTGCTTCTCCTTGCCGTCTATAAAGTATGGGTGTACACGACCTGGGCGGCGACGCTGCTGGATACTTCGCGGCTTGAGGTGCAGTGGATGCTACTGAGCGTCATGCTGGTCACGCTGTTCATGAACGCCTCAATCGACTCAGCATTTGGAGCCTTCGGCTGGCTCTTTGCTGGCTGCTATCTCTTGGTCCAACTGGGCCGAGGAACGTGGATGCTCACTGTCGGACTCGACCGGACCACTCAAGACCACTTCGTGCGCACGCTGATCTGGGGGTGTATGAGTGCGCCCTTTTGGATTGCCGGCGTCTTCCTCGGTCCTGGGCCCCGTTTGCTGGTCTGGGGTGTCGCTGCCGCGATCGATCTGGGCGGGCACATGCTTGCGCACCGGCTACCGGGCCGGAAAACCGAAGGAAGCCGGGTCCCGCTCCCGGGGGAAAGGATATTTGAGCGGTTCGGGTTGTTCTACCTGATCGCGCTCGGTGAGACGATTCTTTCGACTGGCTTGGCGATTGCCGGCAATCTGGACGACCCCTTGATTTTCGTGACCGGTACCGTGGGTTTGGCCGGAAGTGTTGCGATCTGGTGGTGCTACTTCCATGGCCTCGAAAAGGACATTCTGGACAAGCTTGCTTCTGTTGATGATCAGTTTCGGCCCGGCATTTTGGCGGGCAACACCTTGGTCGTGTTGCTGGCAGGCCTGATTCTGGTGGCGGTTGGGGACCAGCTCGTGATCAGTAATCCGGCGGCCCGCCCCGACCTGGCAACCGTTCTGCTTCTCTTTTCTGGGCCGGCTCTTTTCCTCGCCGGCCGGGGCCTTTTCATTCGACGGGTACTGGGCCAACGCCAAACATCTGATCTCGCGGGCATCGTTGCCTTGGTGGTACTGGCAAATTTGAGCTTTCTCCTTCCAGCCTACGTGGCGGCTATGGGGGCCGTTCTTCCCCTTGTTGGCGTAGCAGTTTCCGACGCCGCGAACCGCCGCCGCCGCCGAATGCCACAGGGAGCCCATTGACGGCCGTTGGATGCCAGGAACTGTCTCCATGGTCGGCTTTAACTGAGACGCGGCCGTCGAGGGCGACGCGCGGCAGGCCGGAGTAGCGCACCACTGTGAGTTCGACGCCGGCAGGCAAGGGAATAAACGTGCTTCCTCAACGTTGAGTCAAGTACACTCAACTCTCTCACGGAGGTTTCATGGCTGAATTTTTTGGTCCGGCGGAGTCCGGCCCCGGCTCGTTCGACGAATTTCTTGCCCGTTACCTGCAGGGCCAGCGAGCGGCTGGCCCCGGGCACCCGATGGATATTACCCGGCTGCTGAGCCGGCGTACCCATGACGTGCTCGGACGCGCCGCGCGCTTCGCCGCGCGGCACGGTCACATCCATGTGGACGCGCTGCACATCCTGCGCGTCATGGTCGAGAGGGAACCGGCCGCCGACTACATCCGCCACGCAGGCGCGGAACCTGCTGCCATCGCCACGGCGGCCGAGGAGCGCCTCCCGGAGCAGGCAACCGCCAGGGCGGAAACGACGCCTGCCCTGACGCCGTCGGCCCAGCGAGCCCTACTCGACGCCTACCAGGTTGCCCGGGCATTCGGCTCAACCTACATCGATCCTGAACACGTGTTCTTTGCGCTCGTCGTCAACCAGGAGGCCCCCGCCGGGCAGGTGCTCGCCGCGGCCGGTGTGACGCCGGAGTCCCTGCAGTCCGGTCCGCGCGAGCAGTCCGCTCGGCGTGGAGCCACGCCAAGCGGCGCGGAGACCGGACAGTCGCAGGAAACTGCCGCCGCGTCTGACACCCCGACCTTGGACACCTACGGCAGCGACCTCACGGCACGTGCCCGCGAAGGCGGCCTGGACCCGGTGATCGGCCGGAGTGCCGAGATCGAGCAGACCATCGAGATCCTGGCCCGGCGCACCAAGAACAACCCCGTCCTGGTCGGAGAAGCCGGCGTGGGCAAGACCGCGATCATCGAAGGGTTGGCGCAGGCGATCATAGCGGGAGCCGTGCCCGAACAACTCCGCGGCAAGCGCGTCATTGCCCTGGATCTGCCGGCCATGTTGGCCGGCACGCGGTACCGCGGTGACTTCGAGGAGCGTCTGACCAAGGCGATGGACGAGGTTGGTTCACACACCGGGGAGATCATCCTGTTCATCGACGAACTTCACACGGTCGTCGGAGCGGGCGGCGCGGGGGAAGGCGGCATGGACGCAGGAAACATCCTGAAGCCGCGTTTGGCCCGCGGTGACCTTCATCTCGTCGGCGCCACCACCCTGAACGAATACCGCAAGGTGGAGAAGGACGCAGCTCTGGAACGCCGCTTCCAGCCTGTACACGTCGGCGAGCCGAGCATCGAGGACGCCGTACAGATCCTCGACGGCCTGCGCGGACGGTACGAGGAACACCACGGCGTCCGCTACACCGACGAGGCGGTCCGTGCCGCCGTCGAACTCTCAGCACGCTACGTGACGGACCGTTTCCTGCCCGACAAGGCCATCGACCTCATCGACCAGGCGGGCGCGCGGCTGAGCCTCAAACTCGGTTCACCGACCGACGTGGCTGTCCTTCGCGAGCAGCTCGCAGCCCTGGAGAAGTCCAAGAACGACGCCGTCGCTGCGGAACGCTATGAAGACGCTTCGCGGCTGCGCGATGAGATCGAAGCAGTCAACGGGAAGCTTTCCGGAGCGATTTCCCGTGCACCCGGGACTTCCGGCGGCCTTGCGGCCGTCGTCGGAGAGGCGGAGATCGCCGGGATCATCTCCCGGTCCACGGGCATCCCGGCCAGCCGGCTCACGGAAGACGACCGGGAACGGCTGGCCAGGCTCGAGGAGGAACTGCATCAGCGGATCGTCGGCCAGGACGATGCCGTGACGCTGATCGCGAAGGCGGTCCGCCGTAGCCGTACCGGCATGGGGGACGCGGGCAGGCCCGTCGGCAGCTTCCTGTTCCTCGGCCCAACGGGTGTGGGCAAGACCGAACTCGCCAAGGCGCTGGCCGGGTCGTTGTTCGGGGATGAGGACGCAGTGGTGCGCTTCGACATGAGCGAATTCGGCGAACGGCACACCGTAAGCCGGCTGGTCGGAGCCCCTCCGGGCTACGTCGGTTACGACCAAGCCGGGCAGCTGACCGAACGCGTCCGCCGCAACCCGTACTCCGTGGTGTTGCTAGACGAAGTGGAGAAGGCCCACCCGGATGTGTTCAACCTGCTGCTCCAGGTGCTCGACGACGGGCGGCTGACCGACGGACAGGGCCGCATGGTGGACTTCCGCAACACGGTGATCATCATGACCTCCAACCTCGGCTCGGAGTTCCTGGCCAGCAAGGCCGGTGCGATGGGCTTTGTGTCAAAGGCCGACGAGGGCAACGGCTTCGGCTCGGAGAAGGCCCTGCGGAACCGGGTGTTGGGCCGGCTGCGCGAGACGATGCGTCCGGAGTTCCTCAACCGGATCGACGAGATCGTCCTGTTCCGCAACCTGGATCAGGTGCAGCTGCGCCGGATTGTTCGGCTGATGCTGAACCAGACGGAAGCCCGCCTGCAGTCCCAGGGAATCTCTCTCGAGGTCAGTGAAGCGGCTGTCGACTGGATCGCCGAACGCGGCTACGAGCCGGAATACGGAGCCCGCCCGATGCGCCGCGTGATCCAGCGCGAGCTGGACGACCGGATCGCGGATCTGTTCGTGGCGTCGGACCTTCAGTCCGGCGGCCAGGTGGCCGTCTCGGTCGACGGGCAGTCGCTTGTCGTAGAGGCCCGCCATGAGGCGTTGCCGCTGGCGGCGTAAGCCATCCCCGGATCCGCCGGCAAGCGGATCCCGGCACGGCCGGGTGCACAGGCCCACCCTGTGTGCCCGGCCGAAGCTGTCTGCGCCGTGCCTGAATGCTGTGCCGTATCGTCGAGCCGTTTCCACGCCGAAACAATTTAGGTGCTGCGATGGGCCGGGGAAAATTGCCGCGCACCGTCCGTTTCTTCCGCGCGAATGAGGTGCATGAGCGCGTTAATGAGGGCCAAGTGGGTGAAGGCCTGCGGAAAGTTGCCGAGGTGACGGCCATTCATCGGGTCCAGCTCCTCGGCGTACAGCCCCAGTGGACTGGCGTGGGACAGCAGGCGTTCGCACAATGCTTTGGCGCGGGCCACTTCCCCGATCTCGACGAGGGCTGAGACGAGCCAGAACGAACACATGGTGAAGGTCCCCTCAGCACCGGTGAGTCCGTCGTCGGTCTGCTCGGGGCGGTAGCGCAGGACGAGTCCATTCCGGGTGAGTTCATCGGCGATGGCCAAGACCGTGGCGCGCACGCGTGGATCATTGGCGGGCAGGAACCGAACAAGCGGGACTAGGAGCAGCGAGGCATCGAGGTTCGTGGTGCCGTAGGACTGGACGAATACTCCGCGATCGTCCACGCCGTTGCGGCAGATGTCCTCGTGGATCTCCTCCGCGATGGTGTCCCATTTCCGCGCGTAATCAGCCTCGCCGTGCAGCCGCGCGAGCCGGGCGCCGCGATCCAGAGCGACCCAGCACATGAGCTTGGACGAGGTGAAGTGCTGCGGTTCGCCACGAACCTCCCAGATGCCGTGATCGGTGTCCCGCCAGTGCGAGGCGGCCTGCTCGACCTGACGAAGCAGGACGGGCCATAGCGGCTCGGGGAGCTGGTCACGGGACTTGGTATGGAGGTAAACGGAGTCCAGCATTGTGCCCCAGACGTCTAGCTGCAGCTGGTGGACCGCCGCGTTGCCGACCCGGACGGGGCGTGCCCCGTCGTAGCCGCCGAGTGCCTCGACGATGGACTCGGGCAAATCCCTTTCGCCGCCGACGCCGTACATGAGCTGCAGGTCGTCCTCGGCGGCAACGTCGCGGATGAAGGAGAAGAAGTCGTCGGCTTCCCGGTCCAGTCCGAGGGTATACAGGGCCCACAGCGCAAAGGTGGAGTCTCGCACCCAGGTGTACCTGTAGTCCCAGTTCCGTTCTCCCCCGGGCGTCTCCGGCAGCGAGGTTGTGGGCGCGGCAATCAGCGCTCCGGTCGGCGCATAGGTGAGTCCTTTCAACGTCAGCGCGCTGCGCTGCAGTTCCTCGCGCCACGGGTGGTCCGGGAACTCCCCCACCGTGATCCACTGCCGCCAGTACTCGATGGTCTGCCACTGCTTCTGGGATGCTTCCTCCCATGTCCTCGGTGGAGGCAGCGATGTCCAGGAGAGTGCGATGAATGCTTCCTCGCCCTCGGTCATCTGGCCGCGAATGACCACGATGGAGTCCTCGATGCCCAGCCGCCGGTCAGTGGTCAGACGCAGCACCGGATCCCTCTCATCGCCGCTGACGGTCACGGCCTCTCCGTACCCTGGACTGGAGTACTCCCACTGTGCCCGGCGCCGGCCGTAGTCGAAGACCGGCTCGCACAGCACGGACAGCTCAACCGCACCGTTGACGCACCGGACAGTGCGCAGCAGGCAATGCTCGGCCTCGTAGTTCGTCGGCGGGCGGCGGTACCGGCCGGCCCTCTTCTCGGTGTGGTGCCACGGCCCCATCACCAGGGCGTCCCTCACGATCATCCAGCCCGTCCTGGTCTGCCAGGTGGTCTCCAGAATCAGGCTGCCGGGGAGATAGCGGCGCGCAGTGGGCTCCCGGACCCCGTACGGAGCCACCTTGAAACCGCCCGCGGCCCGGTCCAGCATGGCGGAAAACGCACTCGGTGAATCGTGCCGCGGCAGGCACATCCACTCCACCTGCCCGCTCGGGGCGATAAGGCAGTTGGCCTCACAGTCGGACAGGAACGCGTAGTCTGCGATCGGTGGGAACGGGCTCATGCCCGGCGAAGTCCGCTTCCTGCCCGCAGCCGCTGATCCGCCATCGATCACCATTCACCCAGTATGCTCCTCCACGCTACAGATGCCACCCCCGGACGGATGCAGGACCCTGGGATGCCCTTCCTGATCGGTACGTTGTGGACTGGAGGACCGGAATCGCTGCTCAGGCGAGCGACCTAGCACGGACTGCTTCGTGTGACATCGTCGCCACGAACATCGTTGACCTCACAGCTCTCCGGCCAGGGGTGACGGGCATTCAGCTGACTGGAATAGTCAGCGCTCGCCGCAGGTTGTGCTGGTGAACCTACCGGAGCCCCTACAGGAAGTATCCAGTCACCACGATGAGCTCTTCACCCACGCACACCTTGACCGAACTGCTGGCTGCCGCCGACGCCGCTGGACATGACCACGCAGCCACGGAGAAGAACAGCGGCCTGCGGCACTTCCACAACCACGGCACGGGGGCGATCGTATGGTTTCCCACCTGGCAGAAGTTTCGCCTGACCAGCGACTGGGCGGATGCCGTCGCGGAGCACGAGGCCCGTCTCGACGCCGCCACAGCCGCAGGAACGCCGCTCCAGGATGTAGCCTCCGCGTTACTGGCGGATCGGCTCGAGTCCTTGCTGGAGCGGGCTGCGCAGTCCCCCGACGCCAGCATCTTTGTGCAGGACAATCTCACGCCCCACCTGACCGAGACCTGGGCCATTGCCGACGCCGTAGCGCGGACATCCGGCACCGGGCTGCCCGCGGGGACGCCGCCTGCCGCCTTTTCGGACTATCCCTATGACGTCTACGCACAGGACGGCGGGGCCTTCGCCACGGCGCTCTGGAATGATGTGATCGACGCCCGACGCCGCCGCGCCCTCGCCGAAGAGGCCGCTCGAAAGGCCCTGAAGCCGGTGTCCCGCAAAGCCCTGAAGAACGCCGCCAGGAAAGCTGCGCGGCGCTAACACGGCGAATGGGGCTCTGGCGCCGGGGTCGGAATTCACCGGCGAGCGGGCTCCTCGGGGCATCCAGCGAGCGTGGCACTGATCATCGCACGGCCTTCTGGAACTGGATGGACGGGTCCGTTCGACCGAAAGAAGTTCAAAAAAGGGTCGCCTAGATCACCTCGAGCCCGCGTTTGCGGGCAGGCGGCGGATGGGCGGCATCCAGGTCGGCCAGGTCGCGGGGCGTGAGCCGAACGTCGAGGGCCCGGTGGCACTCCTGGACATGGTGCGGGCTTGAGGCTTTTGGAATCGCCATCACGAGCGGCTGCCTGAGCACCCAGGCGAGGGCGATCTGCGCGGGGCTGGTGCCGTGTTCCGCTGCGATACGGACCAGCACGGGATCGTCCAGCATGCGCCCCTGTTCCAGGGGCGAGTACGCCATCACCGGGATACCCCTCCCAACGCAGCGGGGCAGCAGATCGAACTCGATGCCCCGGCGGGTCAGGTTGTACAGCACCTGGTCGGTGGCGACTTTTTGCCCTCCGGGTAGTCGCATAAGGTCGTCCAGGTCCGCCACGTCGAGGTTGCTAACGCCCCAGTGCCGGATCTTTCCGGCACGCTGCAGATATTCGAAAGCTTCGAGCGTTTCCGCCAAGGGGGCAGCGCCCCGCCAGTGCAGTAAATACAGGTCGATACTGTCCGTTCCCAGGCGACGCAGGCTGCCCTCGCAGGCGGCGATTGTCCCGCGCAGCGTGGCGTGGTGCGGCAGGACCTTGGTGACCAGGAACGCTTCGTCGCGTCGTGCTGCCAGCGCTCTGCCGACGAGTTCCTCGGCCGCGCCGTTGCCATACATTTCAGCCGTATCGACCACGGTCATCCCCAGGTCCAGGGCCGTCTGGATCGCCGCCGTCTCGCGCGCGGCGTCACCGGGATGCTCACCCATTCCCCAGGTTCCGATTCCCAGCACCGGAACAGCTTCACCCGACGGAAGAAATAGCTCGTGCATCGTAACTCCCGTCTGAAGATTCCCGTTCCCCTATGGTGGGTTGCCCGCTCTCCCCGAACGGGCTAGGCCACCGCATCCAGAGCTGCAGCGATGGGCTGGCTGCCGTCTCGGAACCCAATAGTCCGGCCGATTGCGGCGGACAGCTCCAGGACGGCCGCAGCGACGAGGGCGACATTAGCGCGGGCGGTTTCGGCAGCCTGCCAGGGCTCGTTGACATGAACGTCAATCAGGCCACTGCCAGGCTTGTCCGTTAGCGCGCCGGGACCGAGTATGGTCCAGTCCAGGCTGGTGCCACGCAGGTAGGAGTCAGCGGCGGCCTTGGCCTCCGCGTAGTGGAAGAAGGGGTTGTCCCGGGGCACTCCGTGGTCCGGTCCGGCTCCCAGATAGGACACCATGACGCAGCGGCCGACGCCGGACTGAGCAGCTGCGTCCATCGAGCGGATTGCGGCGTCGCGGTCCACGGCGTAGGTCCGCCGGGGGTTCCCGCCGCCGGCACCGGCCGACCATACGACGGCGTCGTGACCCGAGAGTGCCTCGGCGATTTCCGCCGTCGTCCCGTTCTCCACGTCCAGGACAACGGGGGTGGCGCCGGTTGCCGCGACGTCGGACGCGTGTTGGGGGTTGCGGACGAGGGCGGTGACCTGCTGCCCGGTCGAAACCAGGACCTTGGAGAGTTCCCGAGCCACTTTTCCGTGGCCGCCGATGATTGCGATTCGGGTCATGGACCCATTCTGTCCCAAGTCCCGGCATCCTGGCACCCTTTGCGCCAGTCAAGGCACCCGGTGGCGGTCACGGTCACACCGAACTGGGCGGAGGAGGCGATGAAAAGGCCGGATTCCTCATCCGCTCACAGTCTGCTGCGAGCGGGCATGAGGCGCTCCTGGGGTGACCAAACAGGCTGCAGGCTCAGGCGCGTTCGGCTCAGAAGGGGTTTAACAACCGGTCCACGAACTGCCGGGTCCGCGCCTCCCGGGGGGCGCGCAGTACGGTGTCCGGGTGGCCGCGTTCCACCACTACCCCGCCGTCCATGAAGATGACTTCATCCGCCACCTCGCGGGCGAACGCGAGTTCGTGGGTGACTACCACCATGGTCCATCCCTCGTCCGCCAGTTCCTTCATGACGGTCAGGACTTCGCCGACCAGCTCCGGGTCAAGGGCCGACGTCGGCTCGTCGAAAAGCAGAAGCTGCGGGCGCAGCGCCAGCGCACGGACTATGCCGACACGCTGCTGTTGGCCGCCGGACAACTCAAAGGGATAACTGTTCTCCTTGCCCGCCAGCCCGACGCGGGCCAGCAGTTCCCTGGCCTCCTCGATCGCTTCAGCCCCTTGCCGCTTCTGCACCTGGACCGGGCCCTCGATGACGTTCTCCAAGGCTGTCTTGTGCGGAAAGAGGTTGTAGTGCTGGAACACCATCGCGCTGCGGTCGCGCATCGCAGCCAGCTGCTTCTTTGAAACCTGCGTGGAAAAGTCCACCGTGAGGTCGGCGGCGAACTCAACGATGCCGGCGTCGGGGATTTCCAGCCCGTTCAGGCACCGCAGTACCGTGGTCTTGCCTGAGCCGGACGGGCCGATCAAGGTGACCACATTCCCACTGCGGACGTTAACATCGATGGATTTCAGCACCTCGTGTTGTCCAAAAGCCTTGCGGAGCCCGCGGACACTCAGGAGCGGGACTGCGTCCGGGAGATCCGGTTCAGTGGGCGACATAGCGGTCCAATCTCTTCTCGAGGCCGGACTGCCCGCCGGCGAGAACAAGGCAGATGATCCAGTAGATGACGGCCGCTTCGAGATACAGCAGCATGAATTCCTGGCTGAAGGCAGCCACCTGCTGCGCCTGGCGGAACAACTCGGTCACCAGGATCAATGAAGCCAGGGAGGTGTCTTTGACCAGGCTGATGAAGGTGTTCGACAGGGGCGGGACTGAGACCCGCGCGGCCTGCGGGAGGATGATCCGCACCAGTGTCTGTCGGCGTGACATGCCAATCGTGTGGCCGGCCTCCCACTGGCCCTTCGGAACGGACAGGATGGCTGCCCGGATGACTTCCGCGGCGTAGCCGCCGACGTTCAGTGAAAAAGCGATGATTGCGCTTGGCCAAGGGCTAATAGTGATGCCAATGGACGGCAGCCCGTAAAAGATGACAAAGAGCTGAACCAACAGCGGACTTCCACGGATGACCGAAATGTAGATCCGGGCGACTCCCGAGAGGAAGGGGTTGCGGCTGAGCCGCATCAGCGCGATAAGCAGTGCGAGCAACAACCCCAAGCCGAACGAGGCCAGGGCCAGCGGAATCGTGCCGGTAATTGCGCCGATCAGCAAGGGTCCCAGGGACTCCCACACGAGATCCCAGTTGATTGTCATAAGGCGGCCGTGCGTTCCTCGACAGTTAACATTCCGCTACTTGGTGACGTCGGCGTCGAAGTACTTCTGCGAAATCGTTTGGAGGGTGCCATCGGCCTGCAGTTCCGTGAGCGCGGCATCCACCGCCTCAATCAGGCTCGATGAGCCCTTGCGGAACGCGAAGGCGCTCAAAGACTTGTCCGTGGTCTCGGCGGCAATCTTGATGCTGTCGTCGCGGGCAGTCTTTTGGTGGTCCAGGTAGGTCAGCTTGTCGTTGATGGTCGCATCGACGCGTCCCTGCTTCAGCAGGGTTATTGCCTGGGCCCAGCCCTCCACTGCCTGCACGTCTGCCCCGCTCTGCTGCGCCAGTTTGTACCAGTTGCTAGTCAGCGATTGCGCGGTGGTTTTGCCCTTGAGGCTGTCAAAAGAGTTGATGTCAGCGTTGTCGGACTTGGTGACGATGACGCCTGTACTGACGGTGTAGGGAGCGGAGAAGTCGTACTTCGCTTTACGCTCGTCCGTGATCGAGACCTGGTTGGCGACGACGTCGAACCTCTTGGCGTCGAGGCCGGCGAAGATGGCGTCGAACTGCGTTTCCTGGAACGACGGCTTGACACCCAGCTTGCCGGCGACCGCTGTGATGATTTCCACGTCGTAGCCCGTCAGTTCGCCGCTGCCGTTGGCGTGGAACGAGAAGGGCTTGTACGTCCCTTCGGTACCGATCTTGAGCACGCCTGCGCTCTTGACGTCACTCAACGAGGTGTCCGAGCCACCCGCCGGTGCCGAGCTGGCGGGACCCGTGGACGCGGACCCGCATCCGCTAAGGGCAAGTCCTGCAGCAGCAATGAGGCCGATGACCGAAAGTCGGGTGCACTTCATGATGGTCCTTCGTCGAGGAGACCAAGGCCTTACCGTTCTGCCGCGTGGCGGCCTTGTTCTCCGACCATAGCAAGACCGAGCACCGTTTAGGAGCTTTAAAAGACGGCGCGGCCCAGCTGCCGCTCGGAGGTTACTTGGATTTGGCAGCAGGCCGCCCCTTCTGATCGATCTCGGAGTCCGCGTTCCCTGGGGCGGCGGTGATTACCGGTCCGCCGTGGTTCTGTCCGCGGCCGTCCTTCTTCTCGTCCCCGCGGCTCTTCAGCAAACTCGCGACGGTCGCTACGACGATGGTGGCGGCGATGAAGAGCAGCGAGAACCAGATGGGAATTTCCGGCACCCAGAGGAGTGGGTCCCCGCCGTTGATGAACGCGAGCTCGTTGACGTGCAGGGCGTGGAAGACCAGCTTCACCCCGATGAAGGCGAGGATAACGGCCAGCCCCTGGGCGAGGTAGACCAGGCGCTCGAGCAGTCCGCCGATGAGGAAGAACAATTGACGCAGACCCATCAGCGCGAACGCGTTGGCAGTAAAGACGATGTACGCCTCATTGGTCAGGCCATAGATCGCAGGGATTGAGTCGATGGCGAAGATGAGGTCTACGAAGCCAATCGCGATGATTGTCAGCAGCATCGGCGTGATGAAACGTTTCCCGCCCTGCACTGCGGTGAGCTTGTCCTGGTGATACTCATCGGTGACGGGCAGAACCCGGCGCACCAGTGCCATGAACTTACCGTCAGCGGGGTTGGATTCGTGACTGCTGAAGGCTTGCCGGTAGGCCAGGACGAGGAGCAGGGCGCCGAAGATGTAGAAGATCCAGGAGAAGTTTGCGATCAGGGTCGCTCCGATGGCGATAAATCCGCCCCGCAGGATCAGGGCGATGACGATGCCGATCATCAGCACCTTCTGCTGGTACTTCTTCGGTACCGCGAATCCGGCCATCACGATGAGGAAGACGAACAGGTTGTCGACCGACAGCGCTTTCTCGGTGAGGTAGCCGGCGAAGTACTCGCCGCCGTACGTCCACCCCGAGACCGCGCCAATCCCCAGCCCGAACAGCAGAGCGAGCCCAATGTAGAACGCCGACCAGCGGGCCGATTCCGCGATGGAGGGCTCGTGCGGTTTACGAACGTGGGCGAAGAACTCGTAGACGAAGAACAGGATCGTCACGGCGATCGTGATGAGCCAGATCAGGGGTGTGACCTGCATGAGGGTGCTCCAAGGGGTAGGCGTTGGACAGATACGCCAAGGTCTCCTCCGCCCGGATGACACCGGAACTGTCGGCCCGGGATGCTTCAGTGCATCCGTATTGACGGGCCGATCACAGACGGGAGTACTCCCCTTGATAGGAAGATCCTAACCCAGCCAAGACAGCCGCCCTAACCGACAAATCGTGCCTCACGAACCTCGGCATCAACTTCCTGGCCGAGCCCGCAATCGCGCCGCAGACCGGGATCGTCCACGGCTGAGACACTGCACTGGGGATCTGCCGTGCATCTGGACGACAGCGCGGCCGGGGCGATGCACCATGGTCGTTCTTTGTGGCTAACTCACGACGGTCCGAGCTGCCCAGCCCCTGTGGTATCTTCGTCTACGACCACACGGGTGCCCTTGCAGGGGCTGAGATCGGGCTGATGCAGCTTGCGACCGTCGAACCTGTCCGGGTAATGCCGGCGAAGGAAGTGAGCAAGCCCTTTGAGCACCACAAATTCCCAGTACACCGCTGCCCGCACCGGGAACAGCACCGCCCCGAACGGCCCCTTGTCCGCCGCCGTCCCGCCCGTGACACAGTCGCTGAAGTCCCATGGCCTGGCGTATGTCGAGGACGGCGGGATCCGCGTACCCGTAACCGAGATTGCCTTGGAGCCCTCCCCCGGAGGCACGGCAAACCCGCCGTTCCGGGTATACCGCACGGCCGGCCCGGGCAGCGATCCGGTGGTGGGCCTGCCGCCGTTCCGCAGCGAATGGATCGCCGGGCGGGCAGACACCGAGCCCTACAGCGGCCGGGAACGCAATTTGCTCGACGACGGAAAGTCCGCAGTCCGGCGGGGCGCCGCCTCTGCCGAGTGGCGCGGCGCCCCGCCGCAGCCCCGCCGCGCCGTAGCTGGCCGGACGGTCACCCAGATGCACTACGCGAGGAACGGCATCGTGACACCCGAAATGCGCTTTGTCGCCCTGCGTGAGAACTGCGACGTCGAGCTTGTGCGCAGCGAACTGGCCGCTGGCCGTGCCATCATCCCGAGCAACGTCAACCACCCGGAGTCCGAGCCAATGATCATCGGCAAGGCGTTCCTGGTGAAGATCAATGCCAACATCGGCAATTCAGCTGTCACCAGCTCCATTGCCGAGGAAGTCGACAAGCTTCAGTGGGCCACCCAGTGGGGTGCGGATACAGTGATGGACCTCTCCACCGGGGACGACATCCACACGACGCGCGAATGGATCATCCGAAACTCCCCTGTCCCCATTGGCACCGTGCCGATCTATCAGGCATTGGAAAAGGTCAACGGCGAGGCGAACGCCCTGACCTGGGAGATGTTCCGGGATACCGTGATCGAGCAGTGCGAGCAGGGCGTGGACTACATGACCATCCACGCCGGGGTGCTGCTGCGGTACGTCCCGCTGACTGCCAACCGGGTTACCGGTATCGTGTCCCGCGGCGGCTCTATCATGGCCGGCTGGTGCCTGGCGCACCACCAGGAGAACTTCCTGTACACCCATTTCGATGAGCTATGCGGGATTTTCGCGAAGTACGACGTTGCTTTCTCACTGGGCGACGGGCTGCGGCCGGGCTCAACGGCGGACGCCAATGACGCCGCACAATTCGCTGAGCTGGACACGCTGGCCGAGCTGACTCAGCGGGCGTGGGAATTCGATGTGCAGGTCATGGTCGAGGGCCCGGGGCACGTGCCGTTCCACCTGGTCCGGGAGAATGTGGAGCGCCAGCAGGAACTTTGCAAGGGTGCGCCGTTCTACACGCTGGGGCCGCTGGTGACGGACATCGCACCGGGCTATGACCACATCACCTCGGCCATCGGCGCCACCGAGATCGCCCGTTACGGCACCGCGATGCTCTGCTACGTCACGCCCAAGGAACACCTGGGGCTCCCCAACAAGGACGATGTCAAGACCGGCGTTATCACCTACAAGATCGCCGCCCACGCCGCGGACCTGGCCAAGGGGCATCCCGGCGCCCATGAGCGCGACGATGCCCTCTCCAAGGCGCGGTTCGAGTTCCGCTGGCGGGACCAGTTCGCGCTGTCCCTCGACCCGGTCACCGCCGAGGCCTTCCACGACGAGACGCTGCCTGCGGAACCGGCCAAAACGGCCCACTTCTGCTCCATGTGCGGGCCGAAGTTTTGCTCCATGCGGATCAGCCAGGACATCCGGGACGAGTTTGGGTCAGCGGATTCCCAGGCGGCAGTGGCCCGGCTGGCGGCCGGAATGCAGGAGAAGAGCTCGGAGTTCCTCGCGGCCGGCGGCAAGGTCTATCTGCCCGCGCCGGTTGTGGGTGCCCCGGAGTAACGATCCCGCCTAGGGAACGGGGCTGCTGGCCTCCGGCGCATCCTCCGCGCCGGGGGCAGACACCAACGCCCTAATGGTCCGGTACTGGCTTCGGGCCGCGGCGGGGAGGTTGCTGCGCTGGCAGCTTTGCAGCACCGGCAGGGGGCACGACGGTCGACTTTTATGACCGCGGGCCTTCAACCCTTAGGGGCCTGCCCCCACGGCGAACGACGGGGGTGCGTCCGATTTTTTATCCGGAGCAGTTCAAAGCAGTACGACCCAGCCTGACTTTCAGTGTGTGGACAATGTGCACACACTCCAAAGGACGTTCCGCTAGACCCGCTGAGGCTGACGGAACGTCCTTTATTGGGGTTCGATGTGCTTCGTTCAAAGCTGTGTCCAGACGCGTTGGTGGGGCGCGTCTTTTGTTGCTGTGTAGGTGCAGACTTGGCTGTTGCACTCGTTCCCGTGGTCGAATATCAATTCAGCCCGCGGGGTTCGGTGTGTGGGTGTGGAAAGTGGATGCAGGCTGGCTTGTGGTCGATGCGGTACAGCACCATGTTGCCGCAGTGCGCGCATATCCAGTCTTCAGGCTCGGTCATTCCTTTCGTCTTTCTCTTGACTAGTGGTGGCACCAGCGATGCTGCGGTCGGCCTCGTATGGTCTGTGCGGGCCACGCGGTCATTGCCGTAGCCGCGCCTTCGCTGATGCTCATCTGCCCCCGCCCACCAGCCCGGCGCTAGGCCCGGGATAGTGCGGGGATGTTGTCCTGCCAGCTCATGCTTCCCGTTCGATGGGGTGGCAAGCGCACTGGCAGATCGCGCCCCGGTCCACGATGGACGGGGCGTAGCTCCTGCCGTGACAGTTACGGTGTTGCGCGAAATGGGACTTCACGCGGGCCAGGGGGCGAACGAACGACACTTCCGGGCGGCGGGGTCCGTGCTGTCCGGCATAATCCCCGCCGTTCCTCGCGCTCGCAGCGGGGCACCACCGAATGGTGTTGTCCCCGGGATGCACACGCCAGAAGTGCAGACGCAGCACGCATAGCAGGGGCTTTCGACACTCAGGGGTTCGATCCCTACCTGCTTCATGACCGCCAAGCTTTCGCTCAACAGTAGTTAGTTCACTGTACGCCTATTGCAAGGGCGAGGGGCGCGAGCCTGGAGTCTTTAACGATGGTCTCTTCATATCCCACGGGCATTTCAGCGCGATTAGTGGGTTGATCTCGCCAGTGCCAAGCCATCACCGGGTTCGAAAACGGCATGCCGTGGCGGCGCCGAGGGCCTGCTAGTCACGGGTTTACTAGGACCGACGATGAGCCGTGGGCAATACCCGGGGGAGAAATCTAGCCTTGTTCGGGCTTTCAGGCAACCCTCGACACCCTCTGCTAAGGCTGCTTAGCATTGCGATGCAGTATCTACTTACTTCGCGAAATGGCCTTCCAGCCATGTTTTCCAGGGCAGCCAGCCATTTCATTCTTGGGCCTCCCGCCCGCGTGGGTGGACTCAGAGGCCCTTAACCTATCTCCCGCTCCCCGCGAGTTGCGAACACGTTCCTGAGTGACGCGCGCCTTTGAGCGCGTGTGTGCGTGCCGCGGGGTAGACATTGGAAAAGAGCGAACAATGAAGGCTGTAGTTTACAAAGGACCGAACGACGTCAGCGTCGAGGAGATCCCCGACGCCAAAATTGAGCACCCCGCGGACGTGCTGGTGCGCATCACCTCAGCGAACATTTGCGGCTCGGACCTGCACATGTACGAAGGGCGCACAAGCTTTGAACCCGGACGCTCCTTCGGGCACGAAAACCTTGGCGAGGTGGTGGAGACCGGCCCTGCCGTGAGCAAAGTAAAAGTCGGCGATCGTGTGGTTCTGCCATTCAACATCGCCTGCGGATTCTGCAAGAACTGCGAACGTGGTTTCACCAACTACTGCCTAACCATGCAGCCCGAGCCCAAACTGGCCGGCGCCGCCTACGGGTTCGCGGACATGGGACCCTACCAAGGCGGACAGGCGGAGTACCTGCGCGTGCCGTACGGCGACTTTAACTGCCTGCGCCTGGGCGAGGATGCGGTGGAGAAGGAACTCGACTACGTCATGGTCGCCGACATTTTCCCCACCGGCTGGCATGCCACGGAAATGGCCGGCGTCTATCCGGGCGACTCCGTGGTCGTCTACGGTGCAGGGCCGGTCGGGCTGATGGCAGCCTACTCGGCCATCATCAAAGGCGCCGGCAAAGTCATGGTCGTGGACCGCCACAGCGACCGCTTGAAGCTGGCTGAACAGATCGGCGCCATCGCCGTTAACGATTCGGAAGTGGATCCTGTCGAATTCGTCAAGGACCAGACCATGGGGTTCGGGGCGGACCGGGGCTGTGAATGCGTCGGCTACCAGGCGCACGACCCGGCCGGAAATGAACATCCCAACATGACCCTGAACCGGCTCGTGGACTCCGTCCGGTTCGTCGGCGGCATCGGCGTCGTCGGTGTGTTCCTGCCCCAGGACCCGGGGGCGCCCGACAAGCTCGCCCAGCAGGGGCAAGTGGCCTTCGATTACGGAAACTACTGGTTCAAAGGACAAACTATGGGCTCGGGCCAGTGCCCGGTCAAGAAATACAACAGGGCCCTGCGCGACCTCATTGCCGGCGGAAAGGCCAGCCCCTCCTTCATCGTCAGCCACGAGCTGCCGCTGGATCAGGCTGCCGAGGGCTACAAGAACTTCGACAACCGTGAAGACGGCTGGACCAAAGTCGTTCTCCATCCGGCCGGAGCCTGAGAGAGCCGGGAGAGGTCGAATGTCATTGTCGAAACGGGCTATTCACAGGAGGTGGTACTGATGCGTGCAATGGTTTACCGCGGGCCGTACAAAGTTCGGGTCGAAGAAAAAGATATTCCGAAGATCGAGCACCCGAACGACGCGATTGTGCGGGTCAGCAAGGGCGCGATCTGCGGGTCCGACCTGCACCTTTATCACGGCATGATGCCAGACACACGGGTTGGGATGACGTTCGGGCACGAGTTCGTGGGCACGGTGCATGAGGTGGGCTCCTCCGTGCGTAACGTGGCAGTCGGGGACCGGGTCATGGTGCCGTTCAACATCTACTGCGGCTCCTGCTACTTCTGCTCCCGCGGCCTCTACTCCAACTGCCACAACGTAAACCCCAATGCGACGGCGGTGGGCGGCATCTACGGCTACTCCCACACCTGCGGAGGGTACGACGGCGGCCAGGCAGAATTCGTGCGGGTCCCCTTCGCGGACGTGGGACCTTCGAAAATTCCGGACTGGATGGACGAAGAGGACGCGGTTTTGCTCACCGATGCCTGTCCTACAGGCTACTTCGGGGCCCAGCTGGGCGACATTGAGGCAGGTGACACCGTGGTGGTGTTCGGCGCAGGGCCCGTGGGCCTCTTCGCCGCCAAGTCCTCTTGGCTCATGGGTGCCGGCCGGGTGATCGTGATCGACCACCTGGAGTACCGGCTCGAGAAAGCCCGCACTTTCGCGCACGCCGAGACGTACAACTTCGCCGAGTACGACGACATTGTTGTGCATCTGAAAAAGGAGACCGACTACCTGGGCGCCGACGTCGTCATCGACGCCGTCGGAGCAGAAGCCGACGGCAACTTCCTCCAGCATGTGACTTCTTCGAAGTTCAAGCTGCAGGGCGGCTCGCCCATAGCGCTCAACTGGGCGATCGACTCGGTCCGCAAAGGCGGCACGGTATCCGTCGTGGGGGCGTACGGGCCCATCTTCAGCGCCGTGAAGTTCGGCGACGCTATGAACAAAGGCCTCACGCTGCGGATGAACCAATGTCCGGTCAAACGGCAGTGGCCCCGCCTGTTCGAGCACATCCAAAACGGCTACCTGAAACCCAGCGACCTCGTCACCCACCGCATTCCGCTGGAACACATCGCCGAGGGCTACCACATGTTCTCCGCCAAGCTCGACAACATCATCAAACCGCTCGTCGTCGCCGGACAGTCCTGAAGGGAAAGAGCACCATGACTGAGACAGCCACGCCTTATATCTCCGACAAACGCACACCGAAAAAGTCCGCGGAAGACCTGCGGGCACAGATCCCGGGATGGGGTGCCGATCTCGACCCGGCCGACCGGCCCTCCTACCCCCGGGAGCAGCCCGGGATCGAAACCGGAGCGCACTGGGACTTTCCCGAACGCCAACCTGAGAAATGGCCCCGGGAAAGGTCCGTAGAACATGCCTTACTGCCCCCGGTTTTCGGGACCTCCACCCCTCCTGCCGGGGCCTCCGGCGCCATTCGGAGACACGCCTACAAATACAGTGAAGGCCGGGCGGCGCACTGGCTGCTGCTCGTCGCAGCCGACCGGGTGGACGCTTGGGAACACCACCTGAAATCCTTCGCCGCACTCCGTCCCGATAACCCCATCACTGAAACCGGAGTGGCCGCCGAGTTCCGGCGGGGCGGCCTCAGCTCCAGAATTGGGCAAAAACGCGCGGACACGGACCACCAATGGATCGACCCGATCATCGTCGGCGCCCCCTGGGTGCTGGGAGCCGCAGGGCTCGCTGCAGCCCTCAAAGCCCTCGGAAAGCACCGCACTACCTGACGACGACTGCTTCGCCGCGGTTGCGGAGGGCCACGGGTAACAGCTCCCCCGCGCGTCCCGACTCCTGCCCGCAGTGACCTGCATTCAGTGGGCGCCGCGGGCAGGAGTCCATGTGCCGGGCACTGCCATCCAAAGCCGCCCGCGTAAAGGCGGCCGGTCCCCGACGACTCAGTACATATATGTATCCGGGACACTTCGCCAGCGGCGCCATCACTACGAACGTCACGCTCGGACGCACCCGATGGCACCTGACGTCAGCGCATAAGCTGCTCTGAACCAAACAGCGGACCATTTGACTGTGACAGGTTTGGATGGCCCCGGTAGGACGGTTATTTCTGGCCCCACCTCGTGACTCGCCGGGCAGGACGATTATATCTGGCCCCGCCTTCAACGTTGGATTCATCAGTGGATGGATGCGCCGCAATCCCGTTCGAAGAGAAACCGACAGAAAGCGAGGGTCGACGACATGACTTCCGACGAACAAATCCCACGGCTGGCTACCGGAGCCGAGATCCGGGCGATGTTCGAACGCTCCCGGGACTACTCCGTTTGGATTGAGCCAAAATGGGACCGAGGTTCCGCGGGTGTGCGCAAGAACAGCACACTTGAGCTCTGCTATTCGAACCGCTTTGCCGGACTCCGCCGAACGTCCGGTACACAAGCGTGGCTAGTAGCCTTGTCCCAGCCAACAAAGAGGCCCCGCAGGGGCCCATAAGAGAACAGTTTGTGCACACTCAGAGGTCCAAAAGCCCCTGACAGGGAAAACACTGTGCCCGAGGTGGGACTCGAACCCACACACCTTTCGATACCGCATTTTGAGTGCGGCGCGTCTGCCAATTCCGCCACTCGGGCGCGGAGTACACCGGTGTCATAATCGGCCTGCCACAGTGCTGTGAGCAACGCGATCGCTTCCAGTGCGCGAAATTACTCTACATGCAGATAGGCTGAATCCCAGAATCGCGCCAGTGACGCCGCATCGAACCAAACCGGTCCAGTACACCAGCGGCAACAATCTAAGATGGTCTAGTTCCCGCCGTACCTTTCCAAGGAGTTCCCGTGTCAGAACAGACGGAGTCAAACCCCACCACCACGCCGGCGCGCCGCGTGGTGGTTGCCGAGGACGAGACCCTCATCCGGCTCGACATCATCGAGATCCTGCGGGGCGAAGGCTACGACGTCGTCGGCGAAGCGGACAACGGCGAAAAGGCCGTGCAGCTCGCCGAAGAACTGAAGCCTGACCTGGTTCTCATGGACGTCAAAATGCCCGTGATGGACGGCATCTCCGCTGCCGAAAAGATCGTCAAGGCCCGGATCGCCCCCGTGGTCCTGCTGACCGCCTTCAGCCAGAAGGAACTGGTGGAACGGGCCCGCGACGCCGGCGCCATGGCCTACGTGGTGAAGCCCTTCACCCCGGCGGACCTCATCCCGGCCCTGGAAATCGCCCTCTCCCGCCACGAGGAAATCAAGGCGCTCGAGAGCGAAGTCACCGACCTGCAGGAACAGTTCGCCACCCGCAAGCTCGTGGAGCGCGCCAAGAGCCTCCTGACTACCAAGATGGGCCTGACGGAGCCGGAGGCGTTCCGCTGGATCCAGAAGACCTCGATGGACCGCCGCCTCAGCATGCGCGAGGTTGCCGAGACCATCATCAACCAGGTCAACTAGGACATAGCTACCAAAGGGTCCGGAAGGCCGCAGCCGCGGCCTCCCGGACCCTTTCGTTTTAACTGCTAGAGGGCGAGTTAACTGCTAGAGGGCGAGGCTCCCGCCCAGCTGCACCGCGGCCACCAAGGCCAGCACCCCGCCGGCGACGGTGACCGCGGCCAGAATCGCCGGCAACGCTCCCCCGCTCAACGCCACCCGCTCGCTCTCCGAGGCGGTCAGGATCGTGTGGATGCGGCGGTACCGCCGGCGCGTCAGGCCGAGCGCCACCATGGCCACGCCGGCGCCAAGGGCCGTCGGAATGAACGCCCACAAACCCAGGATTTCGGGCAGGATGCGGAGCGCCATCAGGGACCCGACGGCGACCGCCAGCGCAGTCCTGCGCCACGCCAGCGCTGTGCGCTCCACC
The DNA here is from genome assembly GCF_001512305.1 of Arthrobacter sp. EPSL27. GTDB lineage: Bacteria > Actinomycetota > Actinomycetes > Actinomycetales > Micrococcaceae > Arthrobacter. The sequence continues at coordinate 1,331,516 of NZ_LNUT01000004.1, read as the reverse complement.
CACAGGCCGGCGTCGAAAGGCCGGTCGCTCCGGCCGGCCGCCACCTCAGTACCGCCGGCCATCAGGCGAGGACGACGCCGAGGAAGACCAGGATCCCCGCGACGGACACCGCGGCCCCGATCGGCAGCGTCAGCCGCGCGGGCGGCAGCGGCGTGTCGTGGCGCAGCGCCCGTTCGGTCTTCACCCAGCCGAACCAGGCCTGCAGCGGCGCGGCAATGCCGGCCACGATGAGGACCATGGACGCCGCAAGGCGGAACCCTCCGTGCAGGTTCAGCCCCAGCGCCTCCAAGGCGATTCCGCCGGCAATCAGTGCCAGCGATGTCCGGATCCAGGCCAGGAACGTGCGTTCATTCGCGAGGCTGAACCGGGCGTCCGGATCGGTCCCCTGCGAATAGAGAGCGGCGGGGAATCGTTTCGAGGTCTCTGTCATGGCTCTTTCTGGTTGCCGTGCTGGAACGATACGTGAGGGACAAGACGCTGGCGGCGGCCCTGGGTGTCAGGGCCGCCGCCTGCGGTGTGGCCGGGTTGTTGCCAGGTGGTGGGGGTTAGCGGGCGGAGATGGTGGCCGGTGCCTGGTGGTGTGCGGTCCAGGCGGCGTAGCTGCCGTCGAGTTCGACGACGTCGTACCCGGCGCGGCGCAGCGCGCTGGCCGCCACGGAGTTCCGCACCCCGGACTGGCAGTAGGACACGATGGTCCCCTCGGCGGGGAGTTCGTCCAGGTGCCACATCACGCGGCCGCCGCTGAGCTGGTACGAGCCGGGGATGTGCCCGGCCTTGTGCTCGGTCTTGTTCCGCACGTCCAGGACCATCGCGGCGTCGAAGCCCTCAAGCTCCTCGGGCTGGATCAGTTTCGGGACACTGACCGGGAGGCCCTCGATCCCGGTGACGTAGCCGGCGACCTTGTCGATCCCGACCCGGACCAGGTGGTCCCACATCTCCTGCGCGGTGTCCTGGTCCGGGGCCAGCAGCACCAGCGGGTTCGGATCGGTTTCGGGGTTCACCACCCACGCGCCGAAGCTCGCCACGGATTTGCCGGCCGGAACGTTCAGGGACCCGGTCACGGTGCCCTGGTGGACCAGGTCGTTGGAGCGGGTGTCGATGAACGTGACCGTGTCCGCGGCCAGGTCCCGCGCGACCGCCTCGAGGTCCAGTTCCTGCAGCGGTGCGCGGTCCCCCATGACGGCCGGGCCTTCCCGGTTTTCCCGCTTCATCCGGCCGAAGTAGGCGTGCGCGTCGGGCTGGCCGTCGAGGAGCTCATCGATGAAACCCTGCTCGTCATTCGCCGCCAGGTACGGGCCCCACCAGGCGTAGAGCCGCTCGTAGCCGACCGTGGAGGACGGAATCGCGCCCAGGGCCTTGCCGCAGGCGCTGCCGGCGCCGTGGGCCGGGTGGACCTGGACATAGTCCGGCAGGGTCAGGAACTTATCCCGCAGGCTCGCGAACAGCTGCTTCGCTCCCACGAAGCGGGTATCGACCCCGCCGGCGGCCTCGTCCAGCAGGTCCGGGCGGCCCAGATCCCCGGAGAACACAAAGTCCCCCGAGAGCAGGTACCCGGCCTGATCACTGAACGCCCCGTCCGTCACCAGAAACGCCAGGTGTTCCGGGGTGTGCCCCGGGGTGTGGAGGGCCTTGATGGTGATGTTGCCCAGGGCGATCGTGTCACCGTCGAACAACCGCTCCCCCTCGAACCCGTACTGCCAGTCCGGCCCGCCCTCACCCGAGACGTAGATCTTCGCACCGGTCGCGGCGGCCAGCTCCCGGGTCCCGGAAAGGTAATCGGCGTGGATGTGCGTCTCGGTGACCGCCACAATCTTCATGCCGTTCTTCGCCGCCAGCTCCTGGTACACCGCGATATCGCGGCGGCCGTCCACCACCACCGCTTCGCCTTTAGCCTGGCAGCCGATGAGGTAGCTGGCCTGGGCAAGATCCTCATCGTAAATACGTTCCAGCAGCATGTGCTCTCCTTCGAAAAACAGCGGGGAATCCCCGGTTGACTACTAACAAGAATAATACCCCCAGGGGTATACCGCAAACCCATGTCAGGTACCCCCATGGGTATGCCTGTCCGGAGGCACGAAAAAGGGAGGGCCCCCGCTTCCGTGCGCTGCACGGGGCGGGGCCCCTCCCTGTTGTCCGGGCCCGGGGGCTTAGACCTTGGAGTTCTTCTTCTTCTTTTCCGGCCACGGGCCGAGCTTGTCCTTGGCTACCTCGGCTTCGCCGAGGCCGGCGTCTGCCAGGTCACCGACGCGGTGGACCTTGAGCATGTTCGTCGAACCCGCCTTTCCGGGAGGCGACCCGGCGGCGATGACCACCATGTCGCCGTCCTCGACGACGTCCATGTTCAGCAGGCTGCGGTCCACCTGGGCAGTCATCTCGTCGGTGTGGCCCACCATCGGGACCAGAACCGGCTGGATGCCCCAGGTGAGCGCCAGCTGGTTCCAGACATGCTCCACCGGGGTGAACGCGAACACCGGACGGATCGGGCGCAGCCGCGACAGGCGCCGGGCGGAATCGCCGGACTGCGTGAACGCACAGATGTACTTGGCATCCAGCTGGTCGGCGATTTCGACGGCGGCACGGGTGATGGCACCGCCGCGGGTCTTGGGCTTGGTGCCCAGCGGGGGAACGCGTTCCAGGCCGTGGACCTCGGTGGACTCGATGATCCGGGCCATGGTCTTCACGGTTTCAATCGGGAACTTGCCCACGCTGGTCTCGCCGGACAGCATGACTGCGTCCGCGCCGTCGAGCACGGCGTTGGCGCAGTCGGAGGCCTCGGCGCGGGTGGGGCGCGGGTTGTCGATCATGGATTCCAGCACCTGGGTGGCCACGATGACGGGCTTGGCCCAGCGGCGGGCCAGTTCGACGGCGCGCTTCTGCACGATCGGCACTTCCTCCAAGGGAAGTTCCACGCCGAGGTCGCCACGGGCCACCATGATGGCGTCGAAGGCGTCGATGATCTCCGGGAGCTGGTCCACGGCCTGCGGCTTCTCGATCTTGGCGATCACCGGCACGCGGCGGCCTTCTTCGTCCATGATCTCGTGGACGCGGGTGATGTCCGAGGCGTCCCGGACGAAGGAGAGGGCCACCATGTCCACACCGCGGCGCATGGCCCAGCGGAGGTCGTCCTCATCCTTTTCGCTCAGCGCCGGCACGTTGACGGCGACGCCGGGCAGGTTAATGCCCTTGTTGTTCGAGACGTAACCGCCGACGATCACCTGGGCAACCACCTTGACGTCGTCGACGTCGATGGCGCGCAGCGCCACCTTGCCGTCGTCGATGAGCAGCGCGTCGCCCGGGTTGACGTCCTCAGTGAGGCTCTTGAGCGTGGTGGAGCAGATGTCCTTGGTGCCCGGAACATCCTCCGTGGTGATGGTGAACGTGTCGCCGACGGCCAGCAGGTGCGGCCCGTCCACGAAACGGCCGAGGCGGATCTTGGGGCCCTGGAGGTCGGCCATGATGGCGACGGCCTTGCCGAGCTGACCCGCCGCCTTGCGGACGTTTTCGTACGTGTTGTCGTGCACGGAGTAGTCGCCGTGGCTCATGTTCATGCGGGCCACATCTACGCCGGCGTCGATCACTGCGAGCGTGTTGTCAAAGCTCGCAATCGCCGGTCCGAATGTGGCCACTATTTTCGCGCGTCTCATATACCTACCCTAGTAGTCGATTGCATGGATGAAGTTCTTGGCGGAATGTAACTGCCGCCGCGGGCCAGCCGCCGGCCGGCACCGCCTAGAGGACGGCCATGGCCCGGTCGGTCGGTGCCACGGGGGCCGGAAGGATGGTGCTGCCCATCAGGAACTTGTCCACGGCGGCGGCGCAGGCGCGCCCTTCCGCAATGGCCCAGACGATCAGTGACTGGCCGCGGCCGGCGTCCCCGGCCACGAAGATGCCTTCGGTGTTGGTCATGTAGTAACCGTCGCGGGCCACGTTGCCGCGGCCGTCGAATTCGGCGTTGACCTGCTCGGTGATGCCTGCCGGTTCGGGGCCGGTGAAGCCCAGGGACAGGAAGACCAGGTCGGCCGGGATGATCCGTTCGGTGCCGGCCTTGGGCAGGCGCTTCCCGTCGACGAATTCAGTCTCGGCCACCTTCACGCCGGTGAGCTTGCCGTTCTCGCCGACGAACTCCACGGTGGAGGCGAGGTAGGTGCGTTCGCCGCCTTCCTCGTGGGCGCTGGCCACCTCGAACAGGGTGGGGAACGTCGGCCACGGCTGGTGGCTGGCGCGCTCCGCCGGGGGCTGCTTGCCGATGGCCAGGGTGGTGACCGAGGCGGCCTGGTGCCGGTGCGCGGTGCCGAGACAGTCCGCGCCGGTGTCGCCGCCGCCGAGGATCACCACGTGCTTGCCGGCGGCGTTGATCTGGTTCTCCACCGTCTCCCCCGCTACTACTCGGTTGGCCGGGACGAGGTAGTCCATGGCGAAATGCACGCCTTCGAGCTCGCGGCCCGGGATGGGCAGGTCGCGCGGGACGGTGGCGCCAGTGGCCACCACCACGGCGTCGTACCGGCGGCGGAGCTGCTCCCAGGTCACGTCCGTGCCCACAGCGACGCCGGTCCGGAAGCGGGTGCCTTCGGCCTTCATCTGCTCCAGGCGGCGGTCCACGTGCTCCTTCTCCATCTTGAAGTCGGGGATGCCGTAGCGCAGGAGGCCGCCGATCTTGTCGTCGCGTTCGTAGACGGCGACGGTGTGGCCCACGCGGGTCAGCTGCTGGGCGACGGCCAGCCCGGCCGGGCCGGATCCGACGACGGCCACGGTCTTGCCGGTGAGGCGCGCCGGCGGCAGCGGGTTGACCCAGCCGTTCTCGAACGCCTGGTCCACGATCGAGACCTCGACCTGCTTGATGGTCACGGCGGGCTGGTTGATGCCCAGCACGCAGGATGCCTCACACGGGGCCGGGCAGAGCCGGCCGGTGAACTCGGGGAAGTTGTTGGTGGCGTGCAGCCGCTCCATCGCTTCCTCGCCCTTGTCCCGCCAGACCAGGTCGTTCCACTCCGGGATGAGGTTGCCCAGCGGGCAGCCCTGGTGGCAGAACGGCACGCCGCAGTCCATGCAGCGGCCGGCCTGGGCCTTCAGGACACCCTTTTCCTGCGCCTCGTAGACTTCCTTCCAGTCCATGATGCGGACCGGGACGGGGCGGCGGGGCTGGGTTTCGCGCTGACGTACTTTCAGAAATCCGCGTGGATCAGCCACCGGTCACCTCCAGGATTCGAGACCAAACTTCTTCGCCGTCGGGGTCCAGGCCCTCTTCGATGGCGTCAAGACGGGTTTGCAGGACGGCCGCGTAGTCGCGCGGCAGCACCTTGGTGATGCGGGCTGCGGTGTCATCGAAGTTCTCCAGCAGCCGGGCCGCGAGCAGCGACTCGGTCTCCTCGGAGTGCTTCACCAGCAGTCCATGGACAATCTCGCGGTCCTCGGCGTCGAGTTCGCGCAGCTGCAGCTCCCCGGCTTCGAGGGCCTGCTTGTTGACGCGCTCCGTCTGCAGGTCCAGCACGTAGGCCGTGCCGCCGGACATGCCGGCGCCGAAGTTGCGGCCTGTGCGCCCGATGATGAGCGTCTGACCGCCGGTCATGTATTCGCAGCCGTGGTCGCCGATACCCTCGACGACCGCGGTGGCCCCGGAGTTGCGGACCAGGAAGCGTTCGCCGACCTGGCCGCGCAGGAACATCTCGCCGCTCGTGGCGCCGTAGCCGATCACGTTTCCGGCGATCACGTTGCGTTCCGCCGGGAACACGTTGGTGCGGTCCGGGCGGACGATGATGCGGCCGCCGGAGAGGCCCTTGCCGACGTAGTCGTTCGAGTCACCGAACATCCGCAGCGTGATGCCCGCCGGAAGGAAGGCCCCCAGCGACTGCCCGGCGGTGCCGGTCAGCGAGATGTCGATGGTGTCGGGCGCCAGCACGTCCGTGCCGAAGGTCTTGGTGACCTTGTGGCCGAGCATGGTGCCGACGGAACGGTCGGTGTTGATGACGTCGACGGCGATCTTGACCGGGCTGCGGTCGCTCAGGGCTTCCGCGGCCATGGTGATCAGGCGCTGGTCGAAGTGCTTGTCCAGCTCGTGGTTCTGTCCGGTGAGGTTGCGCAGCGGCGCGTCGTCGTCGAACTCGAGGCCGTGCAGGATCGGGTCCAGGTCCAGCCCTTCGGCCTTCCAGTGGTTGATCGCCTCGCGGGTGTCGAGCATTTCGGCGTGGCCGATCGCTTCCTCGATGCTCCGGAAGCCCAGTTCGGCCAGGATCTCGCGGACTTCCTCGGCAAGGAACTCGAAGAAGTTGACCACGAATTCCGGCTTGCCGTTGAAGCGGGAGCGCAGCTCGGGGTTCTGCGTCGCAACGCCCACCGGGCAGGTGTCCAGGTGGCAGACGCGCATCATGATGCAGCCGGAGACCACCAGCGGGGCGGTGGCGAAACCGAACTCCTCGCCACCCAACAGCGCGGCGATCACCACGTCGCGGCCGGTCTTGAGCTGGCCGTCCACCTGCACCACCACACGGTCGCGCAGGCCGTTGAGCATGAGGGTCTGCTGCGTCTCGGCGAGACCCAGCTCCCACGGCACACCGGCATGCTTGAGCGAGTTCAGCGGCGAGGCGCCGGTGCCGCCGTCGTGCCCGGACACCAGGACGACGTCGGCCTTGGCCTTCGTGACACCGGCCGCCACCGTGCCGATCCCCACCTCGGAGACGAGCTTGACGTGCACCCGGGCCGAGGGGTTGGCGCGCTTGGCGTCATAGATCAGCTGCGCGAGGTCCTCGATCGAGTAGATGTCGTGGTGCGGGGGCGGGGAAATGAGCCCGACGCCGGGCGTCGAGTGCCGCGTGCGGGCCACCCAGGGGTAGACCTTCTGCGCCATCAACTGGCCGCCCTCGCCGGGCTTGGCGCCCTGGGCCATCTTGATCTGGATGTCGTCGGCGTTGGTCAGGTAGAGGCTGGTGACGCCGAAACGGCCGGACGCGATCTGTTTGACCGCGGAACGGCGCTCGGGATCGAGCAGCCGGTCCACATCCTCGCCGCCTTCGCCCGTGTTGGACTTGCCGCCCAGCCGGTTCATGGCGATCGCGAGGGTCTCGTGCGCCTCCTGCGAGATGGAGCCGTAGCTCATGGCGCCCGTGGAGAACCGCTTGACGATGCTGGAGACGGGCTCCACTTCATCGAGCGGCACCGCGGGGCGCAGCCCGGCCTTGAACTTCAGGAGCCCGCGCAGGGTCATGAGGTTCTGGGACTGGTCGTCCACGCCGCGGGTGTAGGACTTGAAGATGTCGTAGCGGCGCTCACGGGTGGAGTGCTGCAGCCGGAAGACGGTCTCCGGGTTGAACAGGTGCGGCTCGCCGTCGCGGCGCCACTGGTACTCGCCGCCGCCCAGCAGGGGCTGGTGCGGTACTTCGATGCCGTTCTCGGGGTACGCCATCCGGTGCCGTGCCGCGACCTCGGCCGCGATGACGTCCAGGCCGACGCCGCCGAGCTGGGAGTGGGTGCCGGAGAAGTACTCGTCCACGAGGTCCTGGCCGAGGCCCAGGGCCTCGAAGGTCTGCGCTCCCGTGTAGGAGGCAACGGTGGAGATGCCCATCTTGGACATGATCTTCAGGACGCCCTTGCCGAGGCCCTTGATCAGGTTGTAGACGCCGTCCTGCGGGGTGACCCCCACAACGTCGCCGCTGGAGATGAGCTGCTCCACGGACTCCATGGCCAGGTACGGGTTCACGGCGGAGGCGCCGTAGCCGATCAGCACGGCCACGTGGTGCGTCTCGCGGACGTCGCCTGCTTCCACCACGAGGGCGGTCTTGGTGCGGTTAGCGCTGCGCAGCAGGTGGTGGTGCACGGCGCTGACCAGCAGCAGCGACGGGATCGGCGCCCACTGGGCGTTGGAGTCGCGGTCGGAGAGCACCACGTACTGCACGCCGCGGTTGATGGCGCCGGAGACCTGCTCGCAGATTTCGGTCAGCCGGGCGCGGAGCGCGTTTTCGCCGCCCTCCGGCCGGTACAGGCCGCGGACCTTCATGGCGACCTTGTCGCCGTCGGCGTTCTCGATGTTCGCGATCTTGGCGAGCTGGTCGTTGTTGATCACGGGGAACGGCAGGGAGACCTGCGGCTGGCGGACCTGCTTGGTGTCCAGAAGGTTGCCGTTGGGGCCGATTGCGCAGGTCAGCGACGTGACCAGTTCCTCGCGGATGGCGTCCAGCGGCGGGTTGGTGACCTGCGCGAAGGACTGCACGAAGTAGTCGAAGAGCAGCCGGGGGCGCTTGGAGAGCACGGCCACCGGGGTGTCCGAGCCCATCGCGCCGAGGGGTTCTGCGCCGGTGCGGGCCATGGGGCCGAGCAGGATCTTCAATTCCTCGGTGGTGTAGCCGAAGGTGCGCTGGCGGATGTTGACCGAGGCCGCCGTGTGCACCACGTGTTCGCGCTCGGGCAGGTTCTTCAGGTCGATCAGGTTTTCCTTGACCCAGTCGGCCCACGGGTTGGCCGCCGCCACTTCGGCCTTGACCTCGGCGTCGTCGATGACGCGGCCGGCCTCGGTGTCCACCAGGAACATCTTGCCGGGCGAGACGCGGCCCTTCTTGACCACCTTGGAGGGTTCGACGTCGATCACGCCCACCTCGGAGGCGAAGACGACGAGGCCGTCCTCGGTGATCCAGTAGCGGCCGGGGCGCAGGCCGTTGCGGTCCAGGGTGGCGCCCACCAGGCTGCCGTCGGTGAAGGACACGGCGGCGGGGCCGTCCCACGGCTCCATCAGCAGCGAGTGGTACTCGTAGAACGCGCGGCGGGCCGGATCCATGGTGGCGTGGTTTTCCCAGGCCTCGGGGATCATCATCATGATCGAGTGCGTGATGGGCCGGCCGGAGAGCCAGAGCAGTTCCGCCACTTCGTCGAAGGACGCCGAGTCGGAGGCACCGGGGGTGCAGATCGGGTACAGCTCCTCCGGGGAGTCCCCCAGCAACGGGTTGGCCAGCTGCGACTGCCGGGCCCGCATCCAGTTGCGGTTGCCCTTCACGGTGTTGATTTCACCGTTGTGGGCGATGGTCCGGAACGGCTGGGCCAGCGGCCAGGACGGGAAGGTGTTGGTGGAGAAGCGCGAGTGCACGATCGCAAGCTTCGTCTTGAAGCGCTTGTCCGAGAGGTCCGGGTAGAACGGCTCAAGCTGCGCCGTGGTCAGCATGCCCTTGTAGACGATGGTCCGGGAGGACAGCGACGGGAAGTACACGCCGAACTTGTTCTGCGCGCGCTTCCGGATGCGCCAGGCGCGGGAGTCCAGCTCGTTGCGCTCCAGCACTTCCCCGGTGCTGGAGGCAAAGAACGGCTGGGAGAAATACGGCATGCAGGCCCGGGCCATGGCGCCGACGAGGTCGGCCACCACCGGCACCTCGCGCCAGCCGAGGACGGTGAGGCCCTCATCGGCGGCGAGTCCCTCGATGCCGGCTTTTGCCGCATCGGATTCGCGCTGCTCGGACGGGAGGAAGGCCGTGCCCACCACGAACTGGCCGGGCGCGGGAAGTTCGAAGTCGGTGACGGCACGGAAGAACTCGTCCGGGATCTGCATGAGCAGCCCGGCACCGTCGCCGGTGCCTTCATCGGCACCCACGGCGCCGCGGTGCTCGAGGTTGCGCAGTGCGGTCAGCGCCGCGTCCACGATGTCGTAGCCCGGTTCGCCCCGCAGTGTGGCGATGATGGCGAGGCCGCAGGCGTCCTTCTCCTGCTCCGGGTTGTAGAGCCCGGCCGCGTCGGGGAGTGCGGCGAAACGCTTGAAAGGCGAGATGGCGGCCTGTTCCGGCTCGGACCAACTGGGGCTGTGCAGGGTTTGGGTCATGGGAGACGTCCTTCCTCCTGATCGTGCGTATGGGAGGGACAACATTGGCCCGCATCGGTGCGCCGGTGTGACGGGCACAACAAAGTGTTTTTCTTACTCGAATTGTAGGTCAGCGCCGCGTCCTGCACTAACAGTTACGCGGCCGCCAGCCTGGGCTTGCATGAACAGCAACTGTCTGCTGTTTACTGCTTTCCCTGCTGCCACGACGCTGTGGAAACGGGCTCTGCGAGGGGTGACTCCGCGGCCCGGTGTGCCGGGGCTGAGGCTATTTGGTGCCCTCAGCGTCCGGCGCGGTTCCGGTGGCCTGCTGGCCGGATGCTCCGGCCGCGGGTGCTCCAGCGGCGGGGGTGGTGCCGCCGGTGGTTTCCTTTGGCGCTTCTGCTGGGGCGGAAGCGCGGCCGGGACCGCTTTGGTTATCAGGGAGATTACCACGCGATTCACTATCTGAGACACCGGAATCCACATGGCGGACATCGCCGTTCTGGGCCGCTCCGGCGCCTGCGGCAACCGGAACCGGCTCCGGTTCAGCGGCGGCCGGTTCGCGGCCGGGCAGGTAGACCGTGTCCGGTTCGTCGCGCTTGCGGAGGCCCAGGATGATGAAGGCGGCCAGCGCGCCCAGCAGGACGAAGATGCTGGTCCAGACGTTCAGCCTGGTGGTGATGCCGAAGAGGCTGATCTGCTCGGCGTCGTCGATCCGCATCGCTTCGATCCAGACCCGGCCCAGCGTGTAGTACACCGCGTAGAGGCAGAACAGGCGGCCGCGGCGGAAGTTGAACTTGCGGTCCAGCAGCAGCAGGATGCCGACGCCGGCGAGGTTCCAGAGGGATTCGTAGAGGAACGTCGGGTGGAACAGTGTGTCCGCGGCAGTGCCGACCGGGAAGTTGGGATTGTCGGCGTCGATCTGCAGGCCCCAGGGAAGCGTGGTGGGGCCGCCGAAGAGCTCCTGGTTGAAGTAGTTGCCCCAGCGGCCGATGGCCTGTGCCAGCAGCAGGCCGGGGGCTGCGGCGTCGAGGAAGGCGCTGAGCTTGACGCCGGCCTTGCGGCATCCGATCCACGCGCCGACGGCGCCGAGCAGCACCGCTCCCCAGATGCCCAGCCCGCCGCGCTGGAGCTGTGGGATCAGGGACAGGTCGCCCGTGCCATCAAAGCCGGGGCCGAAGTAGGCATCCGGCGAGGACACCACGTGGTAGAGCCGGCCACCGATGATGCCAAACGGGATCGCCCAGATGGCAATGTCCCAGACGCTGCCCTCCGGGGCGCCGCGCTTGGCCCAGCGCACGGACGTCAGCCAGAGGCCGGCGATGATGCCGAGCAGGATGCACAAGGCGTAGGCGTGGATGCGCAGTGACCCCCACGGGAGCGGGATGTCGAAGCCGGACCAGTCCGGGCTCGGAATGCTGGCGGGGATCATCGCCGCCGCGTGGAGGACTGACTGCATCTGGTTCAAGCTTCTTCCCTGGTGAGGCCGGTGCTGAGGTCTTTGGTCAGGGACGCCACGGCATCCACGCCGCCGTCGCCGATGGCCGCGACCAGCGCGGTGCCGACGATCACGCCGTCGGCGTAGGCGGCGATTTCCCGGACCTGGGCCGCGTTGGACACACCCAGCCCCACGCAGACGCGGTCGGCGCCGGCGGCGTGGGCCGCGGCCACCACATCCTTGGCCGCGGAGCTGACCGACGTGCGGGCGCCGGTGACGCCCATGATCGAGACGGCGTAGACGAAGCCGCGGCTTGCCTCGACCGTGCGCTTCATGCGTTCCGGTGAGGACGACGGCGCCACCAGGAACACCCGGTCCAGGCCGTACTTGTCGGAGGCTGCCATCCATTCGGAGGCTTCGTCGGGGATCAGGTCGGGGGTGATCAGGCCTGCTCCCCCGGCGGCGGCCAGCTCGCGGGAGAACTCGTCCACGCCCATCCGGACTACCGGGTTCCAGTAGGTCATGACCAGCACGGCGGCGTCGGTTTTGCTCGTGATGCCGCGGACGACGTCGAACACCTGGCGGACGTGGAAACCCTTGGCGAGGGCCTCGGTGGTGGCGGCCTGGATAACCTGGCCGTCCATGACCGGGTCGGAGTACGGGATGCCGATCTCGATCAGGTCGGCGCCGTTCTCCGCGAGGGCGATGCCGGCGGCGATGGTGTCCTCGACGCTGGGGTAACCGGCGGGCAGGTAGCCGATCAGGGCCGCGCGGCCCTGGGCCCGGGCGCGGTCAATGGCCGCGGCCGATTTGCTGGTGGCGGCCGGGCTGCCTCCGGCGTTCATGTCAACGTCGTTCACAGCTGCTCGCCTTCTTTCGCGATTTCGTGCTCGGGGGAATCCTTGTCCAGCAGGTCGAACCATTCCGCGGCGGTGGCCACGTCCTTGTCGCCGCGGCCGGAGAGATTCACGATCACGATCTTGTCGGCCGCGGCTCCTCCGGCGCTTTCGGTTTCAGCGGCGAGCCGCTGGCCCACCTTGATGGCGCCGGCCAGGGCGTGCGCGGACTCGATGGCGGGAATGATGCCCTCGGTCCGGCACAGCAGGCGGAAGGCGTCCATGGCCTCGCTGTCGGTGATGGGCTCGTAGCTGACCCGGCCGATGTCGGCGAGGTAGGAGTGCTCCGGGCCGACGCCCGGGTAGTCCAGGCCTGCCGAGATGGAGTGCGACTCGACGGTCTGGCCGTCGTCGTCCTGCATGAGGTAGGAGCGTGCGCCGTGCAGCACGCCGGGCTTACCGAGGGTGATGGTGGCGGCGTGGCGGCCGGTGTCGACGCCGTCGCCGCCGGCCTCGAAGCCGTAGATCCGGACCGAGGGATCGTCCAGGAAGCCGTGGAAGATGCCTATCGCGTTGGAGCCGCCGCCGATGCAGGCGCAGACGGCGTCGGGCAGGCGTCCGGTCTGGTCCAGGATCTGGGACCGGGCCTCGTCACCGATGACCTCGTGGAAGTAGCGGACCATGGCGGGGAACGGGTGCGCCCCGGCGGCGGTGCCCAGCAGGTAGTGGGTGTTGCCCACGTTGGCGACCCAGTCACGGAGGGCCTCGTTGATGGCGTCCTTGAGGGTCTGCGAGCCGTTGGTGACGGGGATGACCGTGGCCCCGAGGAGCTCCATGCGGGCAACGTTCAGGGCCTGCCGGCGGCAGTCCTCGGCGCCCATGTAAACCACGCACTCGAGACCGAGCAGTGCGGCGGCGGTGGCGCTGGCAACACCGTGCTGGCCGGCGCCCGTCTCGGCGATCACACGGGTCTTGCCCATGCGCTTGGCCAGGAGTGCCTGGCCCAGCACGTTGTTGATCTTGTGCGAACCGGTGTGGTTGAGGTCCTCCCGCTTGAGGAAGATCCGCACCCCGCCGGCGTGCTCGGCGAAGCGCTTGGCCTCGGTCAGCAGCGAGGGACGGCCGGAGTAGTTCTTGTTCAGCTCCGCGATCTGCGCGGTGAAGTCAGGATCAGCCTTGGCCTTCTCGAAGGTGTCTTCAAGTTCGTCCAGGGCTGCGATGAGGGACTCGGGCATCCATCGGCCGCCGTAGGAGCCGAAGTACGGCCCGGGGGCGTGCCGCAGGGATTCGCCGCCTTTCAGGAAGGCGTCCACGCCGCTTTCTTCTGAGCCGGTTGCTGGCGCATCGACCATGAGTCTCACATCCATTTCCACTGCTAACTAGATCTTGGGTGCCGCGCGGCTGCGCTGCCGGCGTCCGGCCAGGCGTCGCCTGGTCCGGAGCGCAGGTCAGGAACGGACGGCGATTTCTTGGGCTCCGGCGGCCATGAACTCCGCGATCCGCTCGCGCGGGGTCGCGTCGCTGACCAGCGCCTCGCCGACCAGGACCGCGTCGGCGCCGTTCGCCGCGTAGTGGCGGACGTCGTCGACGCCGCGCACTCCGGATTCGGCGATGACCAGCGCACCGGCGGGGATGGCTCCGGCGAGTTCGGCGAAGACCGAACGGTCGACGTCGAGCGTCTTGAGGTTGCGGACGTTGACCCCGATGATCCGCGCCTCGGCGGCAACGGCCCGTTCGATTTCCTCGGCGGTGTGCGTCTCGACCAGCACGTTCATGCCGAGTTCACGGCTGAGGGCGCTGTACTCGCGCAGCTGCGCGTCGGACAGGGAAGCCACGATCAGCAGGATCAGGTCGGCCCCGTGTGCCCGGGCCTCCCAGATCTGGTACTCGTCGATCATGAAGTCCTTGCGCAGCAGCGGGACGTCCACCGCGGCCCGGACGGCGTCGAAATCGGCGAGGGAGCCGTTAAAGCGGCGCTGCTCGGTCAGGACGCTGATCGCTGCCGCGCCGCCGTCGGCGTACTGGACGGCGAGCGAGGCGGGATCGGCGATGCTGGCCAGGTCACCCTTGGAGGGGCTCCGGCGCTTGATCTCCGCGATGACCTTCAGCTGCCCGCGGGCGTCAGAGGGGCCGCCCAAGGCGGTCCAGGCATCGCGCGCCGGCGGGGCAGCGGCCGCACGCTCCTTCAGTTCCGCGAGCGAAACGAGGCGCTGGCGAGCCTCCATATCCTCCCTGACACCGGCATTGATGTCATCGAGAACAGTCACGCTCAGTGGCCGGAGTTCTTCAGCTTGCTGCCGCCCACACCGTAGCCGGCCTTGCGCATAACGAACCCGATGACCAGGCCGAGCAGCATGACAGCGCCGCCGGCGATGAAGATCGGGGTGTTGGCGATGACGAACGCGATGGCCATGACGAGCGCACCGGCGAGCATCACGAAGACAGTGGTCCAGGCGGCGGGGCTGTTGCCGTGGCCGGTGGGCTCGCTGTGATCGATGTCGTCGTAGGAGTAGCCGGTTCCGGCAGCGGGCTTGGGGGCGGAAACAGGGGCGTTGCTCATTGATATCTCCTCAGGGTGAATACTGCTTACATTCTGCCATTTTTTGACTGCGTTGTTGGCCGTGTTGCTCGCCGGGCGGCGGGACGTGCCGCCCGCCGCGTAACGTGCCGCGCCCGCGGCATCGGCTCAGGTGGGATCGTCGCCGCGGGACAACCGGTCCCAGCTGTCGATCTCGTCGGCCGGCCCGGCCGGTGCCGCGGACCCGCCGGTTGCCGCGGTGTCGTATTTCGTGCGGGACTTCCAGTAACGGCCCGCGGGGATGATCAGCAGGGCGCCGAGCCCCAGGAGGCAGCCGGCGGCGACGGCGAGGGCCGGGAAGACGGTGACGTCCACCCGCACGTTGCTGCCGGTGATCCCGGTGGCGGCGGCAATCGAGCCCTGCGCGGCGGCCAGCGGATCCGCGATCACGACGGCGGCCGCGCCGACGATCCCGGCGGCGGCGAGCAGGATCAACGCGGTGATGACCCAGCGGGCCACCCGTCCGGCGATCGATGCGGCCAGCCCGCCGGCCAGGGCCACCAGGGCAAGTGCCGTCACGGTGGTGGCGGCCTTGCTGCCCTGGACCTGCAGGCCGTCCTGGCTGTTAACGGCCTGGCCGAGCTGCGCCGGCTCCAGGTGGACCACCAGCCAGGTCTGCGTGGTGGTGCCGAAGACGGCCAGCGCCAGGAGGGAAATGGCCAGCACCAGGGTGGATTTCCGTGCCCAGCGCGGAACCACCGGGCTGGTGCTTTTGACGGTGCTGCCGCTCACTGCTGGGTCCCGGCGTCGGAAATGGACTCGGCCGTGATGTTGCGCAGCGAGCGGGCCGTGTGGACGGCGCGCATGGGCGCGGCGGCCTTGTTCACGGTTTCCAGGGCCTCGGTGGCGTTCACCGAGTCGGCCACGATCCCGCCGCCGGCCTGCACGTAGGCGCGGCCTTCCCGCAGCAGGGCCGACCGGATGGCGATGGCCATGTCCATGTCGCCGGCGAAGTCGAGGTAGCCCACCACCCCGCCGTAGATGCCGCGGCGGTGCGGTTCCAGCTCGTCGAGCAGGCGCAGTGCGCGGGGCTTGGGGGCACCGGAGAGTGTTCCGGCCGGGAAGGTCGCCTTCAGCACGTCGTAGGCCTTGGCCGTGGGCGCCAGTTTGCCGACCACCGTGGAGACCAGGTGCATGATGTGGCTGAAGCGCTCGACTTCCATGAACTGGGTGACGTCCACGGAGCCGGCCACGCAGACCTTGGAGAGGTCGTTGCGGGAGAGGTCCACCAGCATGAGGTGCTCGGCGCGCTCCTTCTCGTCGGCGAGGAGCTCCTCGGCCAGGGCCTTGTCCGCTTCCACGGTCCTGCCGCGGGGCCGGGACCCTGCGATCGGGTGGGTGATCACTTCCTCCCCCGTGACCGTCACCAGCGCCTCCGGGGAGGACCCCACGATCGAGTACTGCCGCCCGGCGGCGTCCTCCAGGCTGAAGATGTACATGTAGGGGCTGGGGTTGGTGTTCCGCAGCACCCGGTAGACATCCAGCGGGTCCGCACCGCACTCCATCTCGAAGCGGCGGGAGATGACCACCTGGAAGACCTCGCCGTCGACGATTGCTTCCTTGCCGCGGTCCAGGGCGGCGAGGTATTCGTTCTCGTCCCAGCGTTCCTGCACGCTGGACGCGAAGTCGAGGGCCGCGGGGTCCAGCACGGAGACCGGCTGCTGGACGGGGGCGCTGACTTTGGCGAGAAGCGCCTTGACCCGGACGACGGCGTCGTGCCAGGCCTCGTCCACCCGCTCGGAGCTGTTGTCGAAGTTGATGGCGTTGGCAATCAGCAGGACGGTCCCGTCCATATTGTCGTGCACGGCCATGTCCGTGACGAGGTTGAGCGCCATTTCGGGCAGCTCCAGATCATCCTCTGGCGGGCTGGTCAGCTTCTCCCAGTGTCGGACGGTTTCCCAGCCAAGGAACCCCACCAGACCGGACGTGAACGGCGGCAGTCCCTCGAACCGGTCAGTGCGGAGGGCTTCGACGGTGTCGCGGATCGCGTCGACGGGGCTGCCGCCGAGCGGGACGCCCACCGGGGGTTCGCCGAGCCAGTGCGCCTGGCCGTCTTTGGTGGTGAGGGTGGCCCGGGAGCGGGCACCAATGAAGGAGTAGCGGGACCAGGAGCCGCCGACGGCCGCGGATTCCATCAGGAACGTGCCGGGCTGGCCCTGGGCAAGCTTCCGGTACAGCCCGATCGGCGTTTCGGCGTCAGCGAGCACCTTCAGCCGGACGGGGATGACACGGCTGTGGCCGGCGAGTTCACGGAACTCCTCCAGGCCAGGGCTGATGATTCCAAGGTCCTGCATGGCTGTGGTTTCCGCCTGTTCTTCAGTGGTTCCTGGTGGGGGTGTGCTGGGGCCGGGGCCGGGTCAGCCGGCGTTGCCGGTGACGACGTCGAGTCCGCGGCCGTCGAAGCAGGTCCGGGTGCCGGTGTGGCAGGCGGCACCGACCTGGTCCACGCGGACCAGGAGCGCATCGCCGTCGCAGTCCATGGCGAGGGACTTGACCCACTGCACGTGGCCGGAGGTGTCACCCTTGCGCCAGTATTCCTGGCGGGAGCGCGAGTAGAAGGTCACCCGTCCGGTGGTCATGGTGCGGTGCAGGGCTTCGTCGTCCATCCAGCCCAGCATGAGCACCTCGTTGGTGTCGTACTGCTGCACGATCGCCGCAACCAGGCCGGCGCTGTCACGCTTGAGGGCGGCGGCGAGGCCTTCGGGCAGCGGGCCGGACGGCGGGGCCGGGGTATCTGCACTGGTGCGACGGGGGGCGGGGGCGGGCTGCTCAGACATCCCCTCAAGTCTAGTGCCTCGCATCGGGGCGCCGCCCCGCTGGCCCGGCCCTGGCTTAACATCGGCGCAATCAGCCGGCGGAGCGGGGACGACGGCGGTTCAGGTGCACACGCTGCGCCGTCTCGTGCTAGTTTCACAAGTGATGCATTTCGTCGATCCGTCCCGAGAAGTTCTGGCCGAAACCTTACTGGCGGCCGGTCCTGACTCCCCCACGCTCTGCAAGGGCTGGCAGACCCGGGATCTTGCTGCCCACCTGTACCTCCGCGAGCGTAAAGCCGCTGTTGGCCTGGGGCTCCTGATCAAGCGACTTTCCAAGGCGTCGGACCAGGCCACGGCCGAACTGGCCGCCACGCTGAAAACGCCGGAGGACTACAACAAGCTGGTCTATTCCTTCCGGGCAGGCCCGTCCGCGTTCTCCCCCATGCGGATCAAGGCGCTGGACGAAAGCGCCAACCTGATCGAATATTTCGTCCACACCGAGGACGTCCGCAGGGCCGTGGACCGCTGGGCTCCCCGCGCCCTCGACGAGGAATACTCCGACGCCCTCTGGGACGAACTGGTCAAGCGCGCAGCCATCCTCTACCGCGGTGTGGACCTCGGGATTGTGCTGGTGCGCCCCTCCGGACCCCGGCACGTCGCCAAGCGCGCGCCCGTATCCGTAGCGATCGTCGGCGAGCCCGGCGAACTCCTGATGCACGCCCACGGCCGCACGCGCCACGCGCTGGTGACCTTCGAAGGCCAGCCGGACGCCGTCGCGCTCCTGCAGTCCGCCGAAGTCGGTCTCTAGTCCCCACCCGTTTCCTAAAGACAAAGCAACGCGGGGTCACTTCGCGTCCATAAACTCCCTCGGGACGGACGCGAAGTGACCCCGCGTTGCTTCAGATGCGGCTAGCGGACTTCGAAGCCTGCGTCGCGGATTGCGGTTTTGACTTGGGCGATCATGTCCAGCGGGCCGAAGTGGAAGACCGACGCCGCGAGCACCGCATCTGCGCCGGCCGCCACGGCAGGCGGGAAGTGCTCGGGCTTGCCGGCACCGCCGGACGCGATGAGCGGAACCTTGACGCCGGCCCGGGCGAGCCGGATCAGTTCCAGGTCGAAGCCGTCCTTGGTGCCGTCGGCGTCAATCGAGTTGAGCAGGATTTCGCCCACCCCGCGGTCGGCCGCTTCCTGCGCCCAGGCGATGGCGTCGATTCCGGTGCCCTGGCGGCCGCCGTGGGTGGTGACCTCGAAGCCGGAGGGGGTGGGCTGTGATCCCGGACGGGTCCGGCGCGCGTCGAGGGACAGCACCAGGACCTGGGAACCGAAGTGCCGGGTGATCTCGTCGATCACGTCGGGCCGGGCGACGGCGGCGGTGTTGATGGCCGCCTTGTCCGCGCCGCAGCGCAGCAGCCGGTCCACCTCGGAGACGCCGCGGACGCCGCCGCCTACCGTCAGCGGGATGAAGACTTCCTCGGCGGTGCGCCGGACGACGTCGAACGTGGTTTCCCGGTTGCCCGAGGAGGCCGTGACGTCGAGGAAGGTCAGCTCGTCGGCGCCGCCGTTGTCGTAGCGGTGCGCCAGTTCGACGGGGTCCCCGGCGTCGCGGAGCCCTTCGAAGTTGATGCCCTTGACCACGCGGCCGGCATCAACGTCCAGGCACGGGATAACGCGGACGGCTACAGCCATGAACTTCTCCTGGTATTCGCTTTGCGGAAGGTTGGTGCAGGCCGGCTCAGATGCGGCAGGCGTGGATGGTGCTGACCAGGATGGCGCGGGCGCCAAGGTCGTACAGCTCGTCCATGATCCGGTTGGTCTGCCGTTTCGGCACCATGGAGCGGACGGCAACCCAGTCCGAGTCGCGCAGCGGGGAGACCGTGGGCGATTCCAGGCCGGGGGTCAGGGCAGCGGCTTGCTCCACGAGCTCCTTGCGGATGTCGTAGTCCATCATGACGTACTGCCGCGCCACGAGGACGCCCTGCAGGCGGCGGATCAGGACCTCGGCGGCCGGGTTCTGCTCGCCCTTGCGGCCGATCAGGACAGCTTCGGAGTGCAGGATGGGCTGACCAAAGATTTCCATGCCGGCGGCCTTGAGCGTGTTGCCGGTCTCGACGACGTCGGCGATCGCGTCCGCGACGCCGAGGCGCACGGAGGATTCCACGGCGCCGTCGAGGCGGACCACCTTGGCGTTGATGCCGCGCTCGGCAAGGTAGCCGCGGAGCAGCCCGTCGTAGCTGGTGGCGAGGCGCTTGCCCTCGAGCTGTTCCACGGTGGCGAAGTCGCCCACGGGGCCGGCGAAGCGGAAGGTGGAGGCGGCGAAGCCCAGGGGCAGCAGCTCTTCGGCTTCCACCTCGGCGTCGAGGAGCAGGTCGCGGCCGGTGATGCCGACGTCGAGCGTGCCCTGGCCGACGTAGACGGCGATGTCGCGGGGGCGGAGGAAGAAGAATTCAATGTCGTTGTCCGGGTCCACCATGACCAGCTCGCGGGTATCGCGGCGCTGGCGGTAGCCGGCCTCGGCGAGCATGGCGGAGGCGGCTTCGGACAGGGATCCCTTGTTCGGGACGGCAACTCTCAGCATGGGAAGGTCTTTCTGGTCAGGAAGGGTTCGGTGCAGGCACAGCGGGCCACGCTTGTCACCGGAACCGCAGGGCAGGGCCTGGTTCCGGTGCGGGCGTGGCTAGAGATGCTTGTAGACGTCTTCCAGGCTGAGTCCTTTGGCGAGCATCAGAACCTGCAGGTGGTAGAGCAACTGGGAAATCTCCTCAGCGGCCGCTTCATCGGATTCGTACTCGGCAGCCATCCAGACTTCGGCTGCTTCCTCCACGACTTTCTTGCCGATGCCGTGGACTCCGGAATCCAGTTCGGCAATGGTGCGGGAGCCCTCCGGACGGACGGCTGCCTTCTCACTCAGTTCTGCGAACAGCGATTCGAAATTCTTCACACCCTCCAGCCTACTTGCTCGACGGCGGCGGGCGCCTGCCGGGGGCCCGCATGACGGCGAAGATGTGAGTGATGACACAGCGTGTTGGGACGGCCGGGCCCTCTGCGGGACCCGGCCGTGCCCTACGGCTCAGCTGTACTGCTTGAGGGTCACCGCGGTGGCGAGGGCGGCCGTGACGGCCTCGTGTCCCTTATCTTCCTTGGAACCCGGCAGCCCGGCCCGGTCGATGCCCTGCTGTTCCGTGTCGCACGTCAGCACGCCGAAGCCGACGGGGATGCCGGTGCGGACGGAGACCTCGGTGAGGCCCAGGGTGGCCGCCTCGCAGACGTATTCAAAGTGCGGGGTTCCGCCGCGGATCACGACGCCGAGCGCCACGACGGCGTCGAAGTGCGGCGCCAGCCGGGCCGCCGCGACGGGGAGTTCGAACGTGCCGGGGACGCGGAGCACGGTGGGGTCGCCGACGCCGGCATCCTTTGCCGCCCGCAGGGCACCGTCGAGGAGCCCGTCCATGATCTGGGTGTGCCAGCTGGCGGCCACGATGGCCAGTTTCAGCTGGGAGGTTTCCTCCGGATTGAAGGTGCTGAGGTCAATCTGGGGTGCGCCGTGGCCGCTCATGTGGGAATCCCTGTTCTGCACAGTGCTGTGCTGCTAAGTCGTGTGCTGCTAAGTCGTGTCGTGCTGATTCGTGCGGTGCTGATTGTTGACGGAACGCCGGGCGGCCCCGTCCGGGCCGGCCGCACGCTGTTCAGTCCTGTTCGTGTTCGAACCCGCGCGGACCGGCGGCCGGCGAAGCCGGTTCCATGTCCAGGACCAGCCGGTGGTCCATGCGGTCCTTCTTGGTCTGCAGGTAGCGGAGGTTCTGCTCGCGGGACGGCACCTCGGTGGGCACCATCTCCACGACCCGGACGCCGGCCTGGGCCAGCCGGTCCTGCTTGTCCGGGTTGTTGCTCAGCAGACGGATCTCGTGCAGGCCCATGTCCGCGAGGATCTGGGCCGCGGCCTTGTAGCAGCGCGCGTCGACGGGCAGGCCCAGCTGCTCGTTGGCCTCCACGGTGTCAAAGCCGGCCTCCTGCAGGGCGTAGGCCTTCATCTTGTTCGCCAGGCCGATACCCCGGCCCTCCTGGCCGCGCAGGTACAGCAGCGTGCCGCCGAACTCGTTGATCATCTCCAGGGCGTAAGCCAGCTGTTCGCCGCAGTCGCAGCGGTACGAGCCGAACACGTCACCGGTGAGGCACTCCGAATGCAGGCGGACCAGCGGCGCTGCCCCGTCCACCGGCGGCAGCGGGGAGCTGACGGCCAGGTGCTCGGCGCCGGTGGCCAGATCGGTCCAGGCCTGCGCCACGAAGTCGCCAAAGGCGGTGGGCAGCTGCACCACCGGTCCCGCGCTGACCGGGTGCGGCTGGCCGGCGGCCGGCAGGTGGTCCTGAGCTTCAGACGTCGTCATCGTTTCTCCTCCATCACGCGCTTCCTCACGCGGGGTCTGCTGCAAGGCCGGCGGACTCCCCTGTTTCCAGGTAATCCACCAGATCCGCAATCGAGATCAGCGGGCAGCCGTGCTCCAGGGCAAAGCCACGAAGCCCGTCCAGCCGCATCATCTCTCCGTTGTCGTACACCACTTCCGCAATCACACCCACGGGTTCGAGGCCGGCCAGCCGGCACAATTCCACAGCCGCCTCGGTGTGCCCGGGACGTTCCCGCACTCCCCCCTTAACGGCACGGAGCGGAAAAACATGCCCGGGGCGGGTCAGCGCCGCGGGTTCGCTGCCCGGATCGGCCAGGATCCGCGCGGTCAGGGCCCGGTCCGTGGCGGAAATTCCGGTGCTGACGCCGACGGCGGCGTCGCAGGAAACCGTGTAGGCGGTGCCCTTGGCGTCCTCATTGAGCTCGACCATCTGCGGCAGGGCAAGGGCGTCCGCGCGTCCGCCGTCGAGCGGCACGCAGATCACTCCGGAGCTGTACCGGATGGTCCAGCCCATGAGGGCCGGGGTGGCGTGCTGCGCGGCGAAGATGATGTCGCCTTCGTTTTCGCGGTCCTCGTTATCCACCACCAGGACGGGACGTCCGGCCGCCATGGCGCGGATGGCGTCCTCGATCCGGTCGAGTCCCTCCGGCGGGACCACGGGGGCAAGCTCCGCCGGCAGGGCGGCGTCGGCGGCTTCAGTGAGCAGGGGCTGCCGGGCAGGGATGTCCTTGACGTTGTTCACGGCGTTCCCCCGTCCACGCGTGCTGCTGCTTCCCCTGCTGCCGCGGAAAACGCGAGCAGGCGCTCAGTGTACTTCGCCAGGACGTCCACTTCGAGGTTCACGCGGCCGCCGATTGCCTTCGCGCCCAGGCCGGTCTCGGCCAGGGTCGTTGGGATCAGTCCCACTTCGAACCAGGGCGCCCGCTCGGAGGCGGCGCTCACGGCCGTCACGGTGAGGGAAACGCCGTCGACGGCGATGGAGCCCTTTTCCGCGATGTAGCGGGCCAGCCCGGCGGGGACGCTGAAGCGGAGCCGGTCCCAGTTGCCCAGCGGCTCGCGCTCGAGCAGCTCGCCGACGCCGTCGACGTGGCCCTGGACGACGTGGCCGTCGAGCCGGCCGCCGGCGGGAACGCAACGCTCGAGGTTGACGGGGTCCCCGGCGGCGAGTTCGCCGATGGTGCTGCGGGTCAGGGTCTCGCCCATGACGTCGACGCTGAAGTCCCGGCCGTCGATGTCCGTCGCGGTGAGGCAGACGCCGTTGACGGCGATGGAGCCGCCATGGGCCAGCCCGTCGGTGCTGCCTGGCGCGTGGAGCCGGACGGTGGCGCTGGTGTCGCCGTTGCGGTCAACGGACAACACCTTCCCCTGTTCGGCGATGATTCCGGTGAACATCAGTTGCCTCCTGCGGCGTTGTCCGCGCTGGGGCGGAGCGGGGGTGGAGCGGATGAAGTAGTGGTGGGTGACGTGGAGGGTTGCAGGTGCAGCCGCAGGTCGCGGCCCAGCACCTGGACCGCCCCGCCGGACGCGGCGTCCCACTCCCAGCGCTGCGCCTCGGCGAGGGTGGTGATGCCGAGGTCCTCCAGTGCCGGGGTTCCGGACCCGAGAAGGGTCGGGGCGAGGTAGACGATCAGTTCGTCCACCAGTCCTGCGGCGAGGAAGGCGCTGAGGATCCGCGAGCCGCCCTCGACCATAAGGTGCCGGACGCCGGCGGTGAACAGCTGGTCCAGCGCTTCCCGCGGGTCGCGGGTGGGCAGGTGGAGGACCTTGCCGTCGTCGCCGTTGATCGCGGCGCCCTCGGGAATCGGCCGGTAGCCCATCACCACGCGGAGCGGCTGCTTGCCGGCCGGTGCGCCGTCGGCGCCGCGGGCGGTGAGGCGCGGGTTGTCGACCAGCACCGTCTGGGTGCCGACGAGGATCGCGTCGATCCGTCCGCGCAGGGCGTGGTTGTCGGCGAGGGATTCCGGGCTGGAGATCCACTGGCTGGTGCCGTCGTCGGCGGCGATGCGGCTGTCGAGGGTCTGGGCGATGTGCAGGGTGACGAACGGGCGCCGGGCGGCAACGGCATCGAACCAGCGCCGGTTCATCTCCAGCGCGGCCTCGGCGCCGAGCCCGGAGCGGACGCGGACGCCCGCGGCGCGCAGGGTGGCGGCTCCGCCGGCGGCGGGATCGTGCGGATCGTCAATGGCGTAGACGACGTCGGTGATCCCGGCCTCGATGATGGCCTGGGCGCAGGGGCCCGTGCGTCCGCAGTGGTTGCAGGGCTCCAGTGTCACCACCATGGTGGTGCCACTGAGGTCGTGTCCGGCGGCCTGTGCCAGGGAGATCGCGTCGGCCTCGGCGTGGGCAGTGCCGGCCCCGCGGTGGTAGCCCGCCACCAGCTGGGTACCGTCAGCGGCGATGACGACGGCGCCGACCAGCGGGTTCGCGCCCCGCGGCCCCTGAAGAGCAACGGCAAGGGCTGCGTCCATGGCCGCGGCCTCGGCGGCGCTGAAGCCAGCCATCGCCAGGGCATCGCCGTCGGCAACGGTGCCGGCGGGAGCGTTGCCGTCGGCAACAGCGCCGTCGGGCATGCCTGGTGCAGGGTGTTTGAGGCTCATCAACCGGCCACCGGTCCTTCGAGGACGGGTGTGGTGAAGAGCCATCGCAGAGAGTGCATGTGGTGAGTCGTTCCTTCCCTCAAAGCCGCGATGGCTCCGGGGGTATACGACAGCGAACTCCCACGGCGCCAGAGGGCGCCGCAGTAACAGCTGTACGTGCTTCTCTCATCCAGACTTTAACTGTCGGTACCGGAGTTCCACCGGTTCAACCGTCCGCCGGCATCTTTCCCGAGGGAAGCGCCGGCTCGCGGGTCGCGGACTATAACCGCCGGTTCGGACTTACACCGACCCCGGAGCACGTATGTGTCTAGCTATTCTGGCACAACCCCCGGACTGCTTTGGCTATTCCCGGGGGCCGGATGTTACGGAACGCGTCATCTGGCGGGCTCCGCAACCGCCCCTAGCGCTGGCCGGCGGCGCGCAGCCGCTCGATGGCCTCGGCCGGATCGTCGGCGCCGTAGACGGCGGAACCGGCCACGAAGACGTTGGCGCCGGCGTCCGCGGCGCGCCAGATGGTGTCCGCGGTGATGCCGCCGTCCACCTGCAGCGCCACATCCAGGCCCGAGGCGTCAATCGCCGCGCGGGCCCGGCGGATCTTGGGCAGCGTGAGGTCAAGGAATTCCTGGCCGCCAAAGCCGGGCTCCACCGTCATGATCAGCAGCATGTCGATCTCGCCGAGCAGGTCCAGGAATGGCTCCACCCCGCTGCCCGGACGGAGGGCCAGGCCCGCCTTGGCGCCGCGGGACCGGAGCTCGCGGGCCAGCTTGATCGGCGCGATGGACGCTTCGGCGTGGAACGTCACGGAGGCCACGCCGGCGTCGGCGTAGGCCGGAGCCCAGCGGTCCGCGTGCTCAATCATGAGGTGGGCATCCAGGGGCACCGGGCTGATCTCCTGCAGCCGGGCCACCACGGGCAGCCCCAGCGAGAGGTTGGGCACGAAGTGGTTGTCCATCACATCCACATGGACAGCGTCGGCCGTGCTGATTTTCTGCAGTTCCGCTTCGAGGTTGGCGAAGTCGGCGGAGAGGATGCTCGGGTTGATATAGCACTTGGCCATGTGAAATTCCTTGTCGTTCTGCTGAAGGTGCGGTTGAAGGCGCAGGTCCAGTGCCCCAGTATTCCTTGTTGGTCAGGCCTTTTTGTGGATGAGCGCAAGGAACATGGCGTCCGTGCGGTGCACATGCGGCCAAAGCTGGGCGGTCAGCTCGTGTCCGGCGTCGAGGTGTCCGGTGAGGCTGACACTGTCCAGCGCAGCGCCGGCGTCGAGCAGTTCCAGATCGTCGCGTTTGCGCAGCACATCGCTGACGACGGCGGTTGTCTCCGCCGGGTGCGGCGAGCAGGTCACGTAGGCCACGACGCCGCCGGGCTTCACGGCGGCCAGCGCGGACTTAAGCAGTTCGCGCTGCAGCGGGCCGAGGTCCGTCAGGTCCTTCGGGGTACGGCGCCAGCGTGACTCCGGCCGGCGGCGCAGGGCTCCGAGGCCGGTGCACGGCGCGTCCACCAGCACCCGGTCGAAGCTCTCCGGCATCTCGGTTCCGACGCTGCGGCCGTCGCCGGTCCGCACGTGCCACACCTCGTGGGGCACCGCGGCCAGGGCCTGGCGGACCAGCTTGGCGCGGTGCGGAGCGGGTTCGTTCGCGAGCAGGGTGGCGCCCCGCTCCCGGGCCAGGGCGCCGAGCAGCGCTGCCTTGCCGCCGGGGCCGGCGCACATGTCCAGCCAGCGTTCAGCGGGTTGCCCGGCTGTAGGGGTCCCGTCTCCGGCGTCGCCGGTGGTGCGGCCGAGATCGACGGCGGCCATCGCGCGGGCGACGAGCTGGGAGCCGACGTCCTGGACGCGGGTGGTGCCCTCGCGGACGGAGGCGATCCGGCCGAGGTCTCCCCCGCTGGACAGGGCCGAGCCTTCAACGAGTTCACCGGGCGTGGCGCCGCCTTCGAGGACCTCGTCCAGGTTTCCCAGCCCGGGCAGGGCCACGAGGTTGACCACCGGAGCGGCGTTGTCCGCCTCGAGGAGGTCATCGATTTCGCTGACAGGCCGCCCGTGGGCCACCAGGGACTGCCGGAGCGCCCGGACAATCCATTCCGGGTGGGCGTAGCGGATGGCCGCTTTTTTGGTCTCGTCCGTCTCGTCGCTGAGCAGGAGCTCCAGCCATTCCTCGAGGGTGTGCGCGGACACCTTGCGCAGCACGGCGTTGATGAGGGCGGACGGTCCGGCACCAATGACGGCCCGGGCCAGGCCAACAGTCTGGTCCAGCGCTGCGTGGGCGGGCACCCGCATGGCCAGCAGCTGGTGGGCGCCGATCCTGAGGGCGTCCAGGACAGCCGGGTCCAGCTGGTCCAGCGGCCGGTCCACGCAACGGGCCAGGACGGCGTCGTACGTGCCCTGTCCGCGCAGTGCCCCGTAGCTCAGTTCCGTGGCGAAACCGGCATCGCGCTTGTCCAGGCCGTGGTGCCGGATCCGGGCGGGCAGCACCAGGTTGGCGTAGGCGTCCTCGGCGGCGACGGCGCGCAGCACCTCGAAGGCCACCAGGCGGGCGGGATCGGCCCGGCGGGTGCGCTGGGACGGTGCGTTGTCGGTGAAGCTGCGCTGCGGACCGCGGTTGCGTTCGCGGCCCTGCGCGTTCCGGCGGCTGCCGCCCTGGCCTCCCCCGGCCCGGCCCCGGCCGCCTTGGCCACTCTGGCCTTGGCCGCCTTGGCCGCCTGAACCGCGCCGCTGGTGGCCGCTGCCGCTCGTCCCGGACTCGCTCATTCGAATACCACGCTTTCCAGTGTTGCTTGTCCGCGCGCCCAATCAGCGGCGGCCATCATCTTCTTGCCCGACGGCTGGATCCGGGTCAGTTCCACCGGGTGCGACCCGGTTCCCACCAGCACGCTCTTGCCGTCGAGGACCAGCCGGCCCGGTTCCAGGGCCGGGCCTTCGGGCCGCAGGAGGATCGGTGCCAGCTTGACCCGCTGGCCGTCTAGGGTAGTCCAAGCGCCGGGTTCCGGCGTGACGCCGCGGGCGCGCCGCCCGATCGCCAAGGCCGGCTGGTTCCAGTCCAGCCTGCCGTCCTCGAGGGTGAGCTTGGGGGCCAGGCTGACGTCTCCCTGCTGCGGCACCGCGGCGGCTTTGCCGGCGTCGACGGCGGACAGCGTCTGGGTGAGCAGCACGGCGCCGCTGTGGGACAGGCGTTCGAGCAGCGCGCCCGCGGTGTCGTCGGGCCGGACGGCTTCAGTCAGGGTGCCGAAGACCGGGCCGGTGTCCAGCCCTTCCTCCAGCAGGAAGGTGACGGCGCCGGTGACGTCATCGCCGGCGATCAGCGACCGCTGCACGGGGGCGGCACCGCGCCAGGCCGGCAGCAGGGAGAAGTGCAGGTTGATCCAACCGTGCCGGGGAATCTCCAGGGCGGCCCGGGGAATGAGCCCGCCGTAGGCCACAATGGCGGCGACGTCCGGGGCGGCGGCTGCGATCCTCGCGGTGATGTCGGCGTCGACCTTGGCGGCGTGGATGATCTCGATGCCCAGTTCCGCGGCCCGGGCGGCAACCGGCGACGGCGTCAGCACGCGTTTGCGTCCCAGCGGCGCGTCCGGGCGCGTGAGGACGGCGACGACGTCGAACCCTGCGGCGACCAGTGCGTCCAGGGACGGCACCGCCACAGCGGGGGTGCCAGCGAAGAGGACCCTCACGGGGTGTTACCGAAGGAGCCGAAGCTTCCCGAACCGGCGGTGCCGGCGCCAAAGCTGGAGCCAACGGTCTTGGCGCGCTTCGCCGTCGTCTGTTCGGTGATGGAATCGTAGTTGGCGTTCCGGATGGCGCGGAGGGCGGCCTTGCGGTCGTCACCTTCCAGCCGGTCGGTGAAGAGGATCCCGTCAAGGTGGTCGGTTTCATGCTGGAAGACCCGGGCCAGCATCCCTTCGCCCTCAAGCGTGACGGGGTTGCCGTGCAGGTCCACGCCGGTGACGCGGGTGTGCCGGTGACGGCGGACCGGGAACCCGAGCCCGGGGATGGACAGGCAGCCTTCCACCACGTCCGGCTGGAAGTCGTCGCTGTTCTCCAGCACGGGGTTGATGATGTGGCCGTCGACGCCGTCGATGCGGTAGGTGAAGACGCGCTGGCTGATGCCCACCTGGGGTGCCGCCAGGCCTGCCCCGTCCACGTCCTCCATGGTTTCGGTCATGTCGGCAACAAGCTTCGCCAGCTCAGGCCCGAATTCCGTCACGGGATCGGCAACTGTGCGCAGCACAGGGTCCCCGATGATGCGGATATTCAAAATGGCCATGTGCAGTCTGTCCTAACGGTGGGCGGAGGGAACCTGTCCAGTTTAGTTGCAGTCCGGGGCCTGTCCCCACGGCGTTCGCGAAGCCGCCCCGGGACGGGGCTATTGGGCCCGTGGGCGGCGCTGGTTGTTGGCGTGCTGCATGCGCTTCGCCGGGGTGACACTGGGTCCATATTTCTGCCGGGGATGGTCAGGAGGCTACGGGAAATGGTCGGGGCTATTTTGTCGTAGCCCGTTGGTAATTTATGTCCATGAAAGCCGTCCGGGATTTCATCACCGTTGAGGGCCCAAGCCGGGGCAAGGTTCCGGCTGGGGACTCCGGTGCGGGCGGCGTGCCCTTTGGAGTCGCTGGGGTCGGAGCCCGGGGACGGTTCGCGGGGCCGCGAAGAATGTCAGTGGTCTCTGGTGGGATGGTTCCATGAAAGCCACCGAGGATTTCATCACCGTTGAGGACCCGGGCAGGGACATTGTTCCGGTCGGGGGCTCCGATGCGGACCGTGTTGCGGGATTCGACGGCGGGGACGCTCCGGGCGGTTCTGGTCGCCTTGATAGTGCCTTGGCGTTGCTGCGGGACTTGTCTTCAACGGCGGCCGGGGACTCCGCGTTGTGGGGGTTCCAGGAGGCGTCTGACATCGCCGGCCGGGTGGAGGAGGCATCTCGGCACATCGAGTACCTGCAGATCGCCGCGGCTGGTGCCGTGGACCGGACCAGGAAACAGGCCGCAGCCGCCGCAGCGAAGGCCAATACCTCGTGGACCACCGGCTGGCGCGACGACACCGGCACCGCGCCGATACCCGTCATGACGGATACTGCTTCCGGTACAGCGGCCGGCTGGCGCGACGATTCGAGCTACGGGACACCGGCGGCGGGCAAGGCCCGGGGTGCCGTGGAGGCGGGCGTGGCGGGTACCGCTGCCGCTACGACGACGGCTGTTGAGGCTGCTGCGGTGGTGGATGACGGGTACCGGAACACCACAGAGTTCTTGCGGGGCCGGTTGCGGATCAGCGCCGCGGAGGCCCGCCGCCGGCTGGCCCTGTCCGAGAGTCTGTTGCCGCGGCAGGGGTTCACGGGTGAGGCGTTGCCTGCGGTGCGCGGGGAACTCGGTGCCGCCGTCGCGTCCGGGGAAGTCGGCTCCCGATCCGCGACCATCATCACCCTGGCCCTGGACCGGGTCCGGCATACGTGCGCTCCGGAGGCCGCGGACCGGATGGAGCACGCCCTGACCCGTATCGCAGCCGAAAACGACCCGGACTTCCTGGCCCGGGTGGCCCGAAAATGGGTTGACGCACTCGATCAGGACGGGGCCGAACCGTCCGAGGAACTCCTCCGCCAACTCCAAGGCGCCTTCATCCGCAAACCCCGCCACGGCCTGCACCACCTGGAGATCTTCGCGACTCCCGAACAGTTCGAACACCTCGTCACCGTCATGAACACCGGCACCAACCCCCGCGCCACCGGCACGGGAGCCGATGCCGCGGACGAAAGCGCCGGTGACGGTGTCCCGCTCGACCTCCGCACCCGTCCGCAACGACTCCTCGACGGCCTCGTCGGCGGCTGCAAAGCCGCGCTGGCCTCCGGAGGGCTGCCCGCGACCGGAGGGCTCCGGCCCCAGGTCATGGTCACCATCGACTACCAGGACCTCCTGGTCCGCCTCGGTGACGCGGACCAGTCCGGTCATCCGGCCCCGGCGACCGGGACCCTGCTCTTCACCGGGCCCGTGACCGCCTCCACGGTCCGGAAAATCGCCTGCGACGCTGACATCATCCCGGTCCTTCTCGGCGGAACCGGCCGGATCCTCGACATCGGCCGCACCTCCCGGATCTTCCCGCCCCACATCCGCATGCCAGTCGACAACGACCCGCCACCACTCACACCACACCCCGGAGGCACACCATGAGCGGCCCCCGGAACCACAACCCAGGAGCCGCTCATCTCTGCCTATTGACAACCCGACCTACATATCAGCGGGCGAGCGGCGGCGGTGCCAGCGGGAGGAGCGCCGGTCCGGCGGCCGTGGTGTCGGCCGACATTTCCCAGACGCGCCGCAGGGCGCAGAACTTCCACCAGTGATGCTTCAGGACGTTCGGGTTGGCGCGCTGCGGGCGGACTTCTGTCTGGCCGATCGCAACCGCCAGCAGGATCGGGGAATCGCCGTGTTGCCAGGCTTCCCATTCCCCTGCAACCGGGTCCACCAGGCTCTCCTCGGCCTTCATGCCGGCCACGAGCTGCATGACCACTTTGTCATCCAGCGGTTTGACCGTGCCGTCGCGGCTGGTGCCCTTCGTCTTGTAGTCAATGAGGCACGTCCGGCCGTTGATCTTGGCCACCAAGTCGAGAGTCCCGGCGTAGCCGACAGTCTTGTTCCAGACCGTTATTTCCGGCGCGAGCGGCTCCACCTGGAAGAGTTCCCACCACTCGTCGAAGCGGGCGGCGAAGGCTTCCTCTCCGTTAGCGGCCAAGGCCTCGCGGGTTTCCTTCATCTGATGCGGCCGCCCCAAGGCCCGCAGGGCAACCTGCTCGCAGTAGTTGTGCACACGGTCCCCACGCTGTGCTGCCTCGTCGCGGTAGGACTCTGCCGCCTTGGCCGCGCGGCTCACTGCCTGGCGCACCTTGGCCGGACTGCCCAGAATCCCCGGCAAAGTGGGGTCCTGGGCGAGGCTGTTCGCACCCATGTATCCAAACCAGCCGTCCAGGCCGTGCGGCTGCTGGCCGATCACGGTGGTGATGGACGGCACGGAGAACTGCTCCGAGGTGGAGCGGGCGTACATCCGGCCGTAGTCCGTGGCGTGGGCAAGAAGTGGGGCGGTCATGGCAAAACTCTTTCACGGGGCACTGACAGTGAGGCAAGCAGCGTTCCTGCTGCACTAACAACAATGGTCCGCCCCGCTTGGAGAGCGGAACGGACCATTTCATTGGTGGGCGATACTGGGTTCGAACCAGTGACCTCTTCGGTGTGAACGAAGCGCGCTACCACTGCGCCAATCGCCCCAATGCCATTGAATGCTAGCCCACCCTGGCGGAATAAAGAAATCGGGGCGCCAGCGCCGCCTTGGACCTTTACCGGCGCACCCTCCGCACCTGTAACGGTGAGCGCCGAGCCAACACGATCCGGTCATCCGGAACCGGAGTAGTGGAACCACCAGGATCCCGGTCAGCCCGGCGAAACGCGCAGCTTGCACCGACACCCACCCCACATAGCAATGCGCCCAGGACGCTCCGCCGCCCCGAAAGCGCCAGCTAATTACAGGGCTGTAATTAGTCAAAACCCCTAGAACTCAAGGATGCAGCGGCCCCGGGGCCCGCCGCCGTCGTCCCGATTTGTAAGTTCCCTGAACCTCCTATAGAGTTCTTACTCGTTGGAACGCGAGGAAATGCCGATTGCGGCGCGGAATTGCTGACAATAATGCGGACGTAGCTCAGCTGGTAGAGCACCACCTTGCCAAGGTGGATGTCGCGAGTTCGAATCTCGTCGTCCGCTCGCAGGACACTGTCACGGTAAGGTTCTTCGGAATCCTATCTACACGGTGGGTTGGCCGAGAGGCGAGGCAGCGGCCTGCAAAGCCGTATACACGGGTTCGAATCCCGTACCCACCTCGGTGAAAACCCTGGTTTCCGGTTCCGACCGGTTGCAAGGGGCGATTGGCGCAGCGGTAGCGCGCTTCCCTGACACGGAAGAGGTCACTGGTTCGATCCCAGTATCGCCCACTAGAGCAAGGCAACTTGCTTGATGCAGTTCCACCGGCCCGGCCGGTATGGACTAAATGCGGACGTAGCTCAGCTGGTAGAGCACCACCTTGCCAAGGTGGATGTCGCGAGTTCGAATCTCGTCGTCCGCTCTCTTCATTACAACTCCACTCCGGATCCTTCCGGTTGCGGGCGATTGGCGCAGCGGTAGCGCGCTTCCCTGACACGGAAGAGGTCACTGGTTCGATCCCAGTATCGCCCACCAAGAGAGCAGCTCCCCCGGAGCTGCTTTTTTCGTATCCAGGGGGCATTGAATTACCTGACTGGCCACATCAATGGCAATCGCCCCGACCTGGGGACCTTATGCCCTGTTGCATCCGGCCGGTGCCTTTTACCCTCTGGGCGGACACCCTTGGCACCCCCGCAACCTCCCGCTAGGGTAGAAATCGCTAGGAGCGATCTGGCTCCGCGACCGAAGGGAGGTGCCCGTGGGTTTACTTGACGATCTAAAGGGCAAGGCTCAGCAAGTTATTGGTGGCAACGAACAAGCCATCAAGGACGGCATCGAAAAGGCGGGTGATTTCGTCGATTCCAAGACCGGCGGAAAGCACGCCGACAAGATCGATGCTGTGCAGCGCGGCGCTTCCGACTTCGTGGACAAGCAGAACAACCGGCCCACTTCGGACCCGGTTGTAGAGCAGCCTCCCGTCGCCGGTCAGCCGCCCGTTGCCGGGGAACCCCGCCAGCCAGGCCTCTGACCCAGATCTGTCAGCGAAGTGCCGGTCCCGCCGAGAGGCGGCGCCGGCACTTCCGGCGTTTAACGAACAAACGCGGGGTCACTTGCGGACCGTCCGGAACATCAGGACGGGCTGCAGGTGACCCCGCGTTGCTTTTAGAGCGGTGGGGTTAGAGGCCTAGGACGGTTCGTGGTTCTGGCCTTCGCGGGCCAGGGCGGTGAGCCTCGAAACGGCGCGGAAGTACTTCTTCATATATCCGCCGGTCATCATTTCCTCGGTAAACAGCTGGTCGAACGGCACCCCGCTGGCAAGGATCGGGACGTCCTTGTCGTAGAGCCGGTCCGCCAGCACCACGAACCGCAGAGCGACGGCCTGCTCGGAAATGGTGTGGACGTTCTTCCAGACCACTCCTTCAATTCCGTCAAGCAACTGGCGGTAGCGGCTGGGGTGGACGCCCGCCAGGTGGTCGATCAGCGTGCTGAACTCATCGCGCGCCACCGTCTTGCCATGGAACTCCGTCTGCATCCGGTGCGTCAGCTGCTCGTTGGGCAGCGGCTCCGGCGCGGCGGGCAGTCCACGGTGGCGGAAGTCCTCGCCGTCGATGCGGACGACGTCGAACTGGTCCGCCAGCACCTGGATTTCGCGGGCGAAGTCAACGGCGGCAAACCGGCCGTCGCCCAGGGAACCCGGCAACGTGTTGGACGTGGCCGCGAGCTTGACGCCGGCGTCGGCCAGTTCGCGCATCAGCCGGGACATGAGCACGGTGTCGCCCGGATCATCAAGCTCGAACTCGTCAATGCAGACCAGTTTGTAGTTGCTCAGGGCATCGACCGTTTTGCGGAAGGACAGTGCCCCCACCAGGTTGGTGTATTCCACGAAGGTGCCAAAGGCCTTGGGGCCGGGAGCTGCGTGCCAGAGTGAGGCGAGCAGGTGGGTCTTGCCGACACCGAACCCGCCGTCGAGGTAGATCCCCGCCCGGGATTCGTCCTTCTTGCCGAAGAGACGCTTGAAGAGGCCGTCGCCGTCGCGCGCTCCCACGTTGGCGGCGAAACCCTCCAGCGCCTTGACGGCGGCAGCCTGGCTGGGCTGGGAAGGATCCGGCCGGTAGCTGGAAAACGACACCTCACCGAAGCGCGGCGAGGGATAAAAACCGTTGAGGAGTTCATCCACTGAAACTGCCGGGGTGCGGGCGGCGAGCTGTTCGATCTGTACCAAGGTGGTCCGTTCTGCTGGTCTCTTGTCCCCAGAAAGAATACCGGCAATGCGCGCACTGCCCGTGTGGCGGCGTGGAACGGGACGGCGCCACGTGACGAAGGCCATATTTCCGAGTGTGAATGCAGTGGAGCAATACCGGCATGGCGTGGCTAGTGTTGGAGGAAGCCCGGCGCCGCGTTCGATTCCTTTTTGATGGCCCGGCCTCCTGACCGTTTCAGTGAAAGGCCACTCCAATGCCCTATCCCGTTGAGCAGAACGAGAAGTTCGCCGCCTACGCCCACCCCGAACGGCTGGTCTCCACCGAGTGGCTGGCCGCCGCGATCGAGTCCGGGGCGCTGCAGGACGGCAAGCTCGTGGTGGTGGAGTCGGACGAGGACGTGCTGCTGTACGAGACCGGCCACATTCCGGGCGCTGTGAAGATCGACTGGCACACGGACCTGAACGACGAGGTCACGCGCGACTACGTCGACGGCGCGGCGTTCGCCACGCTCGCCGCCGCCAAGGGCATCTCCCGGGACAGCACCGTGGTCATCTACGGCGACAAGTCCAACTGGTGGGCAGCCTACGCCCTCTGGGTGTTCACCCTGTTCGGCCACGAGGATGTCCGGCTGCTCGACGGCGGCCGGGACAAGTGGATCGCCGAAGGCCGCGCCCTGACGACCGACAAGCCCGCCATCACTCCCGGCGAGTACCCCGTCGTCGAGCGCAACGACGCCCCGATCCGCGCCTTCAAGGAAGACGTGCTGGCGCACTTCGGCAAGCCGCTCATCGACGTCCGCTCCACCGAGGAATACACCGGCCAGCGCACCCACATGCCCGCCTACCCCGAGGAAGGCGCCCTGCGCGGCGGCCACATCCCCACCGCCGCGTCCATCCCCTGGGCCCGCGCGGCAGCAGAGGACGGTACCTACCGGAGCCGCGCCGAGCTCGAGGCCCTGTACCTCGGCGAAGCCGGGCTCACGGAAGGCGACGACGTGGTGGCTTATTGCCGGATCGGCGAGCGGTCCAGCCACACGTGGTTCGCGCTGAAGTACCTGCTGGGCTTCGACTCGGTCCGAAATTACGACGGCTCCTGGACCGAGTGGGGCAACGCGGTCCGCGTCCCCATCGCCAAGGGCACCGAGCGCGGCACGGCGCCTGCCCACCGGTAGGCCGGGCGTAAGCTGGAACCGATGAATACTTCTGCACTCCCCACTGCCCTGTCGCAAATTGTTGACGACTTCCAGGCCGTCACCGAACCCGAACGGCTCCAGCTGCTGCTCGAGTTCTCGCGCGAGCTCCCGGACCCGCCGGAGCGCCTGGCGGACCACCCCGAGCTGATGGAGCAGGTGGTGGAATGCCAGTCGCCGCTGTTCCTCACCATTGAGACGGAAAAGTCCGACGGCGGCCCAGCGGACAGCGTGCGGCTCTTCTTCAAGGCCCCGCCCGAGGCACCCACCACGCGCGGCTTCGCCGGGGTGCTGCACGAGGGTCTCGACGGGCTGAGCCCGGCCGAGATCCTTGCCGTCCCCGATGACATGCCGGAGCTGCTGGGCCTCACCCGGGCCATCACCCCGCTCCGGATGCGCGGGATGACGGCGATGCTGGGCCGGATCAAGCGCAAGGTCGCCGCCCTCCCACAGCAGTCCTGACCGGACCGCCCGCGCAGGCACCCTAACCAGCGGAGAAGCCCATGGCACGCAAGCAGGCATCACAGGGAACCCCGGCCACCGCCGCACTGGCGGCCGCCGGGGTTCCCTTCACTGTCCACCCCTACAGCCACGACCCGGCAGCCGCCAGCTACGGGCTGGAAGCGGCGGAGGTGCTGGGCATCGATCCGGCCCGGGTGTTCAAGACACTGATGGTCGACGTCGACGGCCGGCTCGCCGTCGGCGTCGTCCCGGTGAGCGGCAACCTGGACCTCAAGGCCATGGCGGCCGCACTCGGCGGGAAGAAGGCGGCCATGGCCGACCCGGCCGCGGCGGAACGGCGCACGGGCTACGTGCTGGGCGGCATCTCGCCGCTGGGCCAGCGGCAGCCCTCCCCCACCGTCCTCGACAACAGCGCCCTGGACCTGGACACCATCCTGGTCTCCGGCGGGCGGCGCGGCCTGGATATCGAACTCGACCCGACAGAACTCATCCGCCTCACCGGGGCCCGCACGGCACGGATCGGCACCGGCCGGGACTG
Organism: Arthrobacter sp. EPSL27; assembly: GCF_001512305.1. Lineage (GTDB taxonomy): Bacteria > Actinomycetota > Actinomycetes > Actinomycetales > Micrococcaceae > Arthrobacter. The sequence goes on along the minus strand of NZ_LNUT01000004.1, from coordinate 1,295,084 downwards.
AACGGGACTGAACGGGACTCCACGGGGCTACCTGGCGCATCGAGTGTGCAGCACGCGGCAATGTTCTTGAGAAACACTGCCGCGAAGTGTCAACTCGGCGGCGCCTGGGCCTCGGGATAGGGCTGCGCGTCCGGACTGGGCTCCGCCAGGGGATCGTGCTGGCCGGGGTTCGACCGGGGTGCGAGCTGCTGCCCCAGCCACGCCGTGACCAGCCGCTCCCAGCGCTCCGGATCCACGTTCCACTCCTTCGTGTGCCGGGCACGGTCAAAGGTCTCGAAGGTGACCATCTCCGGGTTCTTCTCGGCCAGGGCAGCAGACGGGCCGTAGGGCACGTATTCGTCGTCGACACTGTGGATGATCAGCGTGGGGGTCCGCAGTTCCACCGCACGGGACACCCAGTCCATCGCCTTGAGGTCCACCGGAGCCGCGAGGCCGGTCAGCCGGCGGCCCAGCTTGTGGCTCATCATCAGCTGCCCGTACCTGCCCACCGCCGACGGGATCCGGTTGAGCTCGGCGTGGTGGGCCAGCACATTCACCCAGTTGATGACCGGCGCGTCCAGCACCATGGCCCGGATCAGGGGGTGGTAGCGGGACAGGTCAGCGGTCTGGAGGCAGATCGCGCCGCCCATGGACCAGCCGAACAGCACCACCTCACGGGCCCCGTTCGCCAGCGCGAACGTGATGGCCGCCTCGACATCGCGCCACTCCGTGGAGCCCAGGCCGTAGCGCCCGTCCTGCGCGGAGGGCGCCAGCCCGTCGTTGCGGTACGTGATCAGCAGGCTGGACATGCCCAGTTCCCGGGCGGTCCGCACCGCCCGCAGGCACTCCTGCCGGCTCGCGCCGCGGCCGTGCACCATGATCGCCCAGACGCCGGACTCCTGCGGAGCCCGGACCAGCCATGCCGGCGCGGTCCCGCCGTCGACGTCTATGTCCACGTCCTCCGCGGGCAGGCCTATGCCGGCCGGGTCGGGGTACGCGGCGCCGCTCCAGTAACCCCGGCGGGCCGTGCTGAGGTCGCCGCTGTAGACGGCTTCGACTTCGCGCTGGACCGTCCGCTCTGCCGGTGAATAGGACACAATCCGGCCGATGCGGGCGTGGCCTCGGCCGCCGTCGAAGAACAGCCCGTAGACACCCTCCACGGTGGCGTCGGGCGTTGCCGCGAGGATCACCTGCAGACCGCCGTCGCGCCGGATCACCGCGAGCACTTCCTGGTCCTCCTCCCGGACGCGCGCGGGAGTGATCACGCGCCGGGCGAAATACAGGGCAAGGGCGGAGGAGCCTGCGGCGAGCACGCCGGCCGCCGCGCTGCCGCCGATCACGCCGGCCAGGGCCCACTTGGCGGAGCCCGGAACGGACACGTCAGGCGCGGGGCCCGCGACGGCGCGGGCGGCCTTGCGGCGGACAGCAGCAGTCCGCTGCGGGCCTGGCAAGAGGGGTGAGGATGAAGCCATGGCACCATTCTTACCGAACTGCCCGCCCAACACGGCATCCCGGCGCGGCGGGTGGCCACCGGTCCGGCGCGCCAGCAGGGCAGCCGGCCCTGCAGCGGCGCCGCGCAGCGGGCTGCGCCAATCCGTGCGGGCACCCCGGAGCGAGACTAGGCTGGGGTCATGAGTGAACCAATCGTCATTTTGACAGAAGAGCCCCTCGGCGCAGATGACCGTGTCAACATCGAAAGACTGCTGGCCGGAGGTGACGCCCCGCTGGTGGTCCTGGTTCCGGCCAGCACGGAGCGGCACCTGCTGGTGGATTTTTTGGAGAACCTGTCCCTGCTGGAAATCTCCAAGGCCTTCCGCGAACTGACATCCCATCCCGATCCCGCCGGGGAACGCGCTGAAGCGGCCGAGACCCTGGCAGCCTCCCTCGCGGCACTGGCCGGGCTCGGCAGCGGCGTGACCGGCGAAATCGTCGAGGGCGAGGCCGTCGACAGCATGGTCGCCAAAGTCCGGGAACTGGGCGCCGGGCAGGCCGTGGTGATCACCCGCCCGCACGCCGTCGCGGACACCTTCCACACCGACTGGGCCACCAAGGCCCAGGACAAGCTGGGCCTGCCGGTGCTGCATCTGTACGCCGGATCGGGATTTATCGGGGACTCCTGAGCGTTATTCAGGCTATGAGCATCTTTAGCAACAAGCCCAAGACCCCTTCCGTCGCCGTGCCCGGGGGCTCCACCGCCGGCGCGCCCGGACAGTCCGGGGCCGCGACCGGTGATCAGGCGTCCGGGGAGAAGACCTTGGAGAAGACCGACGCGCAGTGGCGCCAGGAGCTCTCGCCCGAGGAGTACCGGGTGCTGCGCCAGGCCGGGACCGAGCGGCCGTACACCGGAGAGTACTGGGACACCCACACCGCGGGCGTCTACCAGTGCCGGGCATGCGGCACCGAGCTGTTCACCAGCAAGGAGAAGTTCGATTCGCACTGCGGCTGGCCCTCCTTCTGGGCCCCGCTCGCCGAGGGCACGGTCCGGTACATCCACGACCGCACCCTCGGCATGGACCGCGTCGAGGTCCGCTGCGCCACCTGCGACTCCCACCTCGGCCACGTGTTCGAGGGGGAGGGCTACGGCACCCCCACCGACCAGCGCTACTGCATCAATTCGGTCTCCTTGAAGCTGGTCACGGACGACGGCGGCGCCGGACAGTAGTCCTCCCCGGCAGGAGTTTCCTGCAATGGCCCGCCAGCAACCAGGCAACTGGAGCTGGCGGGCCTTGCGCAGCACGTTAGCCACAGTCTTTCTTATGCTCGGGCATATTTTGCATTAGGGATCCTGACTCCTTGCTACGCTCGAAGAAGACGCTGAAGAGCGACGCTTCCAGCACATAGAAAGGCGCCTGCTGACGATGACCACCACCGCTATCACCACCACTGCCCCGATCTCCGCGAGCTCCCCGGAGTGGCTGCAGCTCAAGGCCGCCGCCGCGGCCCTGCAGCAGCTCCAGGTCAAGGACGGTTCCGTCCCGGAGGCGGCCGATCATGCTGCGGCCGCCGGTCATGTCCGCACTATCACGGCTGCCATCTCAGCCCTCGCTCCGGCGCTGCCGCACGACGCCGAGTACCTCTCCCTGCTCGTGGCGGACTTCGGTCGCTGGGCCGACGGCGGCTTCGGCGTGCCGGACTTCCTCGACTCCCTGCAGGCGTTCCAGCCGCAGCAGCACCGGGTCAATGGCCTGCAGCACCTCGTGGTCTTCCCGATGTACACCCAGAATGGCAGCAGCAACCGCCTGGTCGAGGCCGTGCTGATCGAGGTCATCTGGCCCGAGTTCATCGAGGGGCTGGAGTCGGGCGAATACTCCAACAGGCTCTTTGTGCCCATCCGCTTCCTGGACTTCACTCCGGGCTACGACACCAACTCCGCGGTGCTTTTCCCGGAGACCGTGGCCGTCCGCGAAACCCCCACCTTTACGTGGGGCGCCATCTTCGCCGACCGCGAGGCCGCCCGTTTCCGCCGCGTCCTGCGCGCCGCCGCGGACATCACGTCGCTGCAGCTCCCCGAGGACGCCGCTGCGCTCCTTGAGGACCAGGAACTGGCCGAGGAAACCTTCGTGATGTGGGACCTCATCCACGACCGCACCCACATGCGCGGGGACCTGCCCTTCGATCCCTTTATGATCAAGCAGCGCATGCCGTTCTTCCTGTACTCGCTGGAGGAACTCCGCTGCGACCTCACGGCATTCCGCGAATCCGTGAAGATCGAAAAGGACGAGGAAGCCGACCCGGAGGCCCGCCGGCACGCCAAGCTGGTGCAGTACGCCGTCATCTTCGACCGGATCTTCCGCTTCGCCATCACCGGCAGCCGCGTCCGCAATTACGACGGGCTTGGCGGCCAGCTGCTCTTCGCGTGGATGCACCAGCACCACGTCCTGCACTGGACTGACAGCAAGCTCAGCATCGACTGGGACGAGGTGGCCGACGTCGTGGTTGAACTCGGTGCCAGGATCGAGGAGCTGTACTGGCGTTCGATCGACCGCCCCAAGATGGCGCACTGGCTGGCCGCCTACGAGCTCATCTCCGGAACGGTCACGCCCAACCCGGCCTCCGTCTGGGCCAAGGGTCCGGACGCGCTGCCCCTGGCCGGCCCGCCGCGCGGCCTCACCGACCAGGTGCTCGACGACGAGTTCCCGCTGTCCATGTTCTACGAGGCACTTGAGAAGAAGATGCGTCCCGTCATTGAATCCACGGCCGGCATCACCGGCACAACGGACATGGGCGCTGGCAGCACGGCCATGAACGCCGGATGAGTACCGGACGTCCCCTGAACGTGCTGGTCACGGGCGGCAGCGGCCCTTCCGGGATCGCCGCCGCCCGCGCCCTGCGCCACGCCGGGCACACCGTCTTCACTGTCGGCTCGGACAAGGACCGGATCGAGGCCGCCGCTGCAGAAGCCGGCGACGGCGTCACGCCCCTGGTGTGCGACCTCGCCGACCTCGCCGAGGTGCGGGCGCTGCACAGCATTGTCCATGCCAGGCTGGACGGCACCGGCTCGGCCGTCGACGGCGTCATCCACCTGGTGGGCGGCTGGCGCGGCGCCAAGGGCATTCCGGACCAAAGCGACGAGGACTGGGAGTTCCTGGAACGCGGCGCCATCACCACGGTGCGGAACGTCACCCGGGTCTTCTACGCGGACCTGGCGGCCTCGGAGGCAGGGCGTTTCGCCATGGTTTCCTCCACCGCCGTGGACAAGCCGACGGCGGGCGGGGCCAGTTACGTCGCCGCCAAGGCCGCCGCCGAAGCCTGGACGCTGGCCGTCGCCGACGGCTTCCGCCGCGACCAGTCGGGGGCCGCAACGGGTACCGGGGCGGGAACCGCGGAGCAGCCAATGCGGCCCGAACAACACAGCCGTCCCGAACAACACAGCCGTTCCGAACAACACAGCGCCGCGGTGATCTTTGTGGTGAAGGCGCTGGTGGACCCGGCCATGCGGGCGAAGTCGCCGGAACGCAAATTCCCGGGCTTCACCGACGTGGAGGACCTGGCCGCTGCCGCCGTCGGGCTGTTCACTACCCCCGCAGCGGAACTGAACGGCCGGCGGATGCCGCTGGGCAGTTGACGTAGCCCAGGGCCCTCGGCCCTGACCCGAAGCGCCGGCCCCAAGCACTGGTCCCACGCACTGGCCCGGCCCCGCCCCCGATACCGGCACCGCACCACGCCGGGCTTAGCTGTGGGGCCGGGACCTCCTTAGACTGAAAGTGTGAGCAAATCCATGACAAGCACAGTTGAAACTGCCCCCGCCGGAACCACGGCGCGGCTCCATGACCCTTCCGTCCGCGGCTTCGCCTCGGACAACTACTCAGGCGTCCACCCGGAGGTGCTGGCAGCCCTGGCCGCGGCCAACGAGGGCCACCAGGTCTCCTACGGCGAGGACGACTACACCGCCCGGCTGCAGCAGCTGATGGAGGAGCACTTCGGCGAAGGCATCGAATGCTTCCCGGTCTTCAACGGCACCGGCGCCAACGTGCTCTCGCTGCAGTCCCTGCTGCCCCGCTGGGGCGCCGTGGTGTGCGCCTCCACCGCGCACATCAACATGGACGAGAACGGCGCCCCGGAGCGGATCGGCGGCATCAAGCTGCTCCAGGTCCCCACGGAGGACGGCAAGCTCACCCCCGAGCTGATCGACAGGGAGGCCTGGGGCTGGGGAGATGAGCACCGCGCCCAGCCGCTGGCCGTCTCCATCACCCAGACCACCGAACTGGGCACCTGCTACACACCCGAGGAAGTCCGGGCCATCGCGGAGCATGTCCATGCCAAGGGCATGAAGCTGCACATGGACGGCGCCCGGCTGGCCAACGCCGCCGCGCATCTGAACGTGCCGCTGCGGGCCTTCACCCGCGACGCCGGTGTGGACATCCTGTCCTTCGGCGGCACCAAGAACGGCCTGCTCTTCGGCGAGGTCGTCATCGCCCTGAACCCCTCCGCGGCCCAGGGGCTGGTGTACCTGCGCAAGATGAACATGCAGCTGGCCTCCAAGATGCGGTTCATGTCCGCCCAGTTCATCGCCCTCTTGGAAGGCGACCTGTGGCTGCGTTCGGCAGCGCATGCCAACGCCATGGCGTCCCGCCTGCGCGCCGGCGTCGAATCCATCCCCGGGATCGAACTGAGCCAGAAGACCGAGTCCAACGGCGTGTTCGCCATCCTTCCGGCCGGGGTGGCCGACCGGCTGCGGCAGTCCTTCCGCTTCTACGACTGGAACGAGGCGGCCCGCGAGGTCCGCTGGATGTGCTCCTTCGACACCACCGAGGATGATGTTGATTCCTTCATCGCGGCCATCAAGCGCGAGCTCGCGGCCGGCTGATCCGTCGACGGCGTCCCCGGCCCGGCGGCGAGCCTGCCGGTCCGGGGGCTGCCCCGTGCATAATCTTCCATTGTGAACGCACTCGATCAGGTTCCGGCAGATTTCCTTTTTGCCTTGGGGACCCTGCGGCAGGCACGGACCCGCAGTGAGCTGCGCCTCGAGGAGATTCCGGCTCCGGCACGGCTGGCACCGTTCGCCGTCGCCCTCGGGGCCGAGGTTGTGGCCCCCGGCGAGCCGGCTTCCGGCGCCGTCCACGGCCCCGCCGCCGCAGCCCTGGCCCGCGCGTCCGGCGGCGACGACGTCGAACTGGCCACCGGCCGCTTCATCCTGCTGCATGATCCGGACGGCTCGGCCGTCTGGGAGGGCGAGTTCCGGATTGTCACCTACATCCGCGCGCAGCTGGAACCGGAAATGGGCAACGACCAGATGCTCGGCTCAGTGGCGTGGACCTGGCTGGTGGAGGCCCTGCAGGACCATGCCGCCCCCTACCGTTCGGCCGGCGGCACGGCCACCCGGGTCCTGTCCGAAAGCTTCGGGACCCTCTCCGACCGGCCCGACTCCATCGACATTGAGCTCCGGGCGTCCTGGACTCCGGCCACCCCGGACATCACCTCGCACCTTGAAGCCTGGTCGGACATGGTGTGCACCTTCGCCGGCCTTCCGCCGCTGCCCGACGGCGTCACTCCCCTGCCGCGCTGGCGCCGCGGGAAGGCCTGAGCCGGGCCCGGTGTGCGGAACCTCCCGGGCCCGTTTTGGCCATTGCGCGGCCCGGAACACCGTGTTGTCGCTAAACTGAAGTCATCATGAGCCCTCATATTCCGGAAATCGCCACCGCGGGCGCGGCCGCCACCACAGTGCCAACCACGCCGGAGGCCGCTGACACCACCGCCCACATCGCAGTGGACGGGTTCGACAGCCTGGTCCCTGAGGTGATCGACCTCGACGCCCCGCGCGACGGTGTGCCGCTCGTCATTGAAACCCAGTCCGGCCTGGAACGCTGCGCCGCGGCCCTCGCCGCGGGGCACGGACCCGCCGGCGTCGACGCCGAGCGCGCCTCCGGCTTCCGGTACGGCCAGCGGGCGTTCCTGGTCCAGATCCGCCGTGAAGGATCCGGCACCTGGCTGATCGACCCCGAGCCCTTCGGCAACCTGGCCATCATCAACGACGCCCTGCGCGGGGTGGAATGGATCCTGCACGCAGCCAGCCAGGACCTGCCGTGCCTGTCCGAACTCGGCATGTGGCCGGACAAACTCTTCGACACCGAACTGGCGGCCCGGCTTGCCGGCCTTCCGCGGGTGGGCCTCGCCGCCGTCATCGAACAGCTCCTAGGCTTCGGCCTCGCCAAGGAACATTCCGCGGCGGACTGGTCCACCCGGCCCCTGCCGGAGCCCTGGCTGCGGTACGCCGCGCTCGACGTCGAGGTCCTCACCGAGCTGCGTGAGGAGCTCATTGAACTCCTCGTTGCCGACGGCAAGCTGGACTTCGCGGAGCAGGAGTTCGCTGCCCTCCTCGAGGCCGGGCAGGCGCCGCCGCGCGTCGACCCGTGGCGCAAGACCTCGGGTCTGCACCAGATCCGCGACCGGCGCCAGCTGGCTGCGGTCCGCGAGCTGTGGCTGGAGCGGGACTCGCTGGCGCAGAAGCGCGACGTCGCGCCCGGCCGGCTGATCCCTGATTCCGCTCTGGTGGCCGCCGCCAAGGCCATGCCCACCACCGTGCCGCAGCTGCTGGGCACCAAGGGTTTCCACGGCCGCGCCGCCCAGCGCGAGGCGCCCCGCTGGCTGCGGTGCATCAGCACCGCCCGTGCCCTTGAGGACCTCCCGCCCCTCCACCTGCCCACCAACGCTCCCCCGCCGCCGCGCGTCTGGGCGGACCGGGACCCGGAGGCCGCAGGCCGGCTGGCCACCGCGCGGCCGCTTCTGCAGGCCAAAGCGGAGGAACTCAACATGCCGGTCGAGAACCTGCTGACACCCGACTACCTCCGCCGCGTCGCCTGGCGGCCGCCGGCCGAGATCAGCGAGGAGGGTATTGCGGAGGAACTGGCCAATTTGGGTGCCCGCCAGTGGCAGATAGAGCTCGCCGCTCCCCTGATCGCCGAGGCCTTCCGGAACCCCCAGCCGCTGCCTGCCAAGGAAACGAAGGCGGCGCCCGCCGCGCCTGCCGGCCCGGCGGGCGATACGTCGCACTAGCGGCCCGGCAGGGCTTTTCCCCGGCGCCCGTTTCCTTCCGCGACGCGGCCGCGCTGTTCTTCTGATCACTCCTTGCCAGCTATGTTACCGGCGAGTAACATGTTGTCTGATGTCGCCCGGATCCGTGCTGCCCGGCGCTCTTGCGCCCGGACAGCACGGCCCCGGCACCCATGTCTCGATGAGGAGTACGACGTGAGCCAGCAGCCGAGTAGCGGAAATCCCAGTGGCGGGACCACCAGCCGCACCGAATCCCGCAGCGCGGGTCCCCGCACCGCAAGTCCCCGCGCCGTGCGCGAGGTCGTCTTCGTAGACGGCGTCCGCACGCCGTTCGGCCGCGCCGGCGAGAAGGGCATTTACGCGGGAACGCGCGCCGACGACCTCGTGGTCAAGTGCATCCGCGAACTGATGCGCCGCAACCCGTCGCTGCCCGCCGAAAGGATCGACGAGGTGGCCATCGCTGCCACCACCCAGAGCGGGGACCAGGGCCTCACCATCGGCCGTACCGCCGCCCTGCTGGCCGGGCTGCCGCGGACCGTTCCCGGCTTCGCGATCGACCGGATGTGCGCCGGCGCCATGACCGCCGTGACCACGACGGCGAGCGGCATCGGCTTCGGCGCCTACGACGTCGTTATCGCCGGCGGCGTGGAGCACATGGGCAACCACCCCATGGGAGCCGGCGCGGACCCGAACCCGCGTTTTATGTCCGAACGGATCGTTGACCCGGCCGCCCTCAACATGGGCAACACCGCCGAGAACCTGCACGACCGCTTCCCGGCCATCACCAAGGACCGCACGGACGCCTACGCCGTGGCCTCGCAGGACAAGCTGGCAGCCGCCTACGCCAAGGACCAGATCCAGCCGGACCTGGTGCCTGTCGCCACCATGAAACCGGGCCAGGGCTGGACGGTGAACACGGTGGACGAGCCGCCGCGCCCGGGTACCTCGGTCGAGGACCTCGCCGGTCTCAAGACCCCCTTCCGGGCCCACGGACGGGTCACGGCCGGCAACGCCGCCGGCCTCAACGACGGCGCCACCGCGGCGCTGCTGGCCTCCGCCGACGCCGCCGAGGAACTCGGCCTGCCGGTCAAGATGCGCCTGGTCAGCTACGCGTTCGCCGGCGTCGAGCCCGAGGTCATGGGCATCGGCCCGGTCCCGGCCACCGAAAAGGCCCTCGCAAACGCAGGGCTCGGCATCGACGACATCGGCCTCTTCGAGATCAACGAGGCCTTCGCCGTGCAGGTCCTCAGCTTCCTGGACCACTTCGGCATCGCCGACGACGACCCCCGGGTGAACCGCTACGGCGGGGCGATCGCCGTCGGACACCCGCTCGCGTCCTCCGGCGTGCGCCTGATGAACCAGCTGGCCCGCCAGTTCGAGGAGGACCCCAGTGTCCGCTACGGCATGACCACCATGTGCATCGGCCTGGGCATGGGCGCCACCGTCATCTGGGAAAACCCGCACCACGCCGACTACACCACCACCACCGAGACTGGAGCCGCAGCATGAGCGCCGCCGATTTCCACAAACTTGCCGAACTGTTTCCGACTGAAACGGTGACCCACTCGTACGTCCAGGACATCCAGCTGCCCGCCGTCAACGGCACCAGTCCGGGCACGTTCGCCCTGGTCACGCTGGACAACGGCCTGGACCACTCCAAACCGACCACACTGGGCCCCAACACCCTGATCGAGCTCGGCACGGTGCTCGAGGGCCTGCGGGACCGCGCGGCGCGCGGCGAGATCGTTGGCGTCGGCGTCACCGGCAAGCCGTACTTCCTGGTGGCCGGCGCGGACCTGTCCACGGTGAAGTCGGTCAGCGGCCGCGAACAGGGCCTCTGGATGGCCCAGCTCGGCCACGACGTGTACTCCACCCTGGCAAACCTGGGTGTGCCCAGCTTCGCGTTCATCAACGGCCTGGCCCTGGGCGGCGGCCTCGAGATCGCCCTGCAGTCCACGTACCGCACCGTCTCCACCGGCGCCGGGGCACTTGCCCTGCCGGAGGCCTTCATCGGGCTGGTCCCGGGCTGGGGCGGCGTCTACATCCTGCCGCGGCTGATCGGGCCCGAGAACGCCGTCAAGGTGATGATCGAGAACCCGCTGAGCAACAACCGCACCCTGACCGGCCCGCAGGCCTACGAACTCGGCGTCGCCGACGCCATGTTCGAGCCGGCCGACTTCGTGGAGCAGTCCGTCGCGTGGGCGTCCCGGGTGATCGCGGGCGCGGTCACCCCGGAGCGCGCCAACGCGGTCGACGCCGCCGCTGCGGACGTCGCCGAACGCTGGGCCGGAGCCGTCGCTGCGGGCCGTGCCTTCGTCGAGGCCAAGACCTCCAACGCCTCCCCCGCCCCGGCCAAGGTGCTGGACGTGATGGAGGCCAACCGGACCATGACGCAGGCCCAGTCCGCGGAGCTGGAATGCGAGACCCTCGCGGACCTTATGCAGACCGACGAATTCCGGTCCACCGTCTACGCCTTCCTGGACCTCGTCCAGCGCCGGTCCAAGCGCCCGGCCGGCGCCCCGGACCGCAAGCTCGCCCGGCCCGTGACCAAGATCGGCGTCGTGGGCGCCGGCCTGATGGCCAGTCAGCTGGCCCTCCTCTTCGCCCGCCAGCTCAAGGTCCCCGTGGTGATGACCGACATCGACGAGGCGCGCGTGGACAAGGGCGTGGGCTACGTGCACGCCGAGGTGGACAAGCTGCTGGCGAAGAAGCGGATCAGCGCCGACGCCGCCAACCGGACCAAGGCCCTGGTCAGCGGCTCGGTCTCCAAGGAAGCCTTCGCGGACGCCGACTTCGTGATCGAGGCCGTCTTTGAGGAGCTCAACGTCAAGAAGCAGGTGTTCAAGGAGGTCGAGGCGATCGTTTCGCCCGAGTGCATCCTCGCCACCAACACGTCCTCGCTGTCCGTGACTGCCATGGCCGCGGACCTGCAGAATCCCGAGCGGCTGGTGGGCTTCCACTTCTTCAACCCGGTGGCCGTGATGCCGCTGCTCGAAATCGTCCGGGCACCCAAGACAGACGACTCGGTGCTGGCCACCGCGTTCGAGCTCGCCAAGGGCCTCAAGAAGTCCGCCGTGCTGGTCAAGGACGCCCCCGCGTTTGTGGTGAACCGGCTCCTGCTGCGTCTTATGGGCGAAGTGACGGCGGCGTTCGATGAGGGCACCCCTGCGGAGGTGGCAGACAACGCGCTGCGTCCGATGGGCCTGCCGATGACGCCGTTCACGCTGGGCGCCATGGTGGGGCTGCCGGTGGCCCAGCACGTCCAGGAATCCCTGCACGCCGCCTTCGGCGACCGCTTCCCGGTATCTGCGAACCTGCAGGCCCTGATCGACAACGGCGTCAAGTCCATCTGGGATCCGGCGTCGGTCAAGGCCGGCCGCCCGGAGATCCCGGCCGAGACGCTGGCGCTGATGTCCTTCGGCAGCACGCCCTCCACCGGCGGGGAGGTGCTGCGCCGCACGCAGGACGCCCTGGCCGAAGAGATCGGCCTGATGCTCGAGGAGGGCGTCGTGGCCGGGCCGGAGGACATCGACCTGTGCATGATCCTCGGCGCGGGCTGGCCGATGTTCCTCGGCGGCATTACCCCCTACCTTGACCGGGTGGGGGCCTCCGAACGGGTCAACGGCAAGAAGTTTCTGGCCCCCGGGGTGGCGTCCGAACCTGCCGCCTGAGCGGGGCAATCAGTGCCCCCGCCCGCACTCCTGGCGAGTGCGGGCGGGGGCACTGCCGTGTCATGTTCCTCCGGTGCCGGCCGGCAGAACGTCGGCGCTCTGACGGAAATATCTGCGTGATGAGGGAAGCCAGACGAGCCCCGCAGCGGCCAGGCCACCGAGGACGGGCAGCCCCTGGGAAAAAATCGTCAGCAGGATCGCCGCCCCCGGCCCGCCCGCGGCCCAGGGGCTCCCCGCCGGTACGGCCGACACTTGGGTGACCGTCGCCAGCACTACAAGGACCAGCCCAGCGACGGGGACAACGGTGACAACAGGGCGGACGTACCGCCGTCCGCGCCGGACCCCCCGGGCGCAGGCGAGGTTCACCACAGCAACCACGGCAAGGGTCAGAAACAGTAGCAGCGCCGGAGTCGTATTGGCAGCCGAGCCGATACTCTCTCTCCAGGAGCAGGCCAAACGCTGCCTCCAGAGCGGCGACAATCCCGGAGACAACCAGGATCCAGGCCGCTGCCGTCACGGCGGAAGGCACGCGGCCGGATCCGGGCCCGGATCCGCCATCTTCCAGCCTGGCCGCACCACCGCGCGAGATGTACGCGTTCGCCGGCGGCAGCCACATCAGCACCGTGGCGGCGGCCGCGAGCAGAACGGCCGCCCCGGCGGGAGAGAGCAGCGCGTCCCGCCACGGCACCCCCACCGAGGGCATCCCGCCGTCGGACGCCGTGCCGCCCAGGTAAGAGGGGGTCGAAAACAGGGCCGGCAGGATCACCACATACGCCGACAGGAAGAGGCGTGCCAGCCTTCGGCCGCGCCCCAGGAGGCCGGCGAAGACGATGCAGCCCACGAACACAGCACCGCTGGCCAGGTAGAGCGCCAGCGTGGCGAGATACGTCTCCGGCCCCAGCATGCCGCCCATGACCATGACCAGCAGCAGCCGCACCAGCGACCAGAGGGTTCCGAGTACCCCGAGAACAAGCCAGATCGCAGACGAAATGAACAGGACAGCCGGACTGGTGGCGTTCGTGGCAGTGCCTGTTGGTGAGTCCATGCCTCGATGCTTGGGTACGCGGCGCGGACCGGGTAGGGCCGCAAGCCCCCTGCCAGCCGGACTCCGCCGCAAGCGTCCCGCGGCCCGCGCCCTAGCCGGGTGCGGGCGGCAGCGCTGCCTGGCCGGGTCCTGCCGGCGCCGCCGGAACGGCCTCGCCGCCCGTGCGGAAGTGCGGTCCTGACGCGGGGAGCCAGACGAGGACGGCGGCCACCAGGCCGGCGATGAGCGGAAGGCCCTGCGTCAGAACCGCGAGAAGAACGGCCGCACCCAGCCCGCCCGGGGCCGGCGGGTTGCCGGGGTCCAGTGACAAAGTGCCGGCCACCGCGGCCAGCCCGATGAGGCCGAGGCCGGCCGGAGGGATGATCGTCACCAGGGGGCGGACAAACGGCTTTCCCCGCCGGACTTCCCGGGCGCAGGCGATGTCGGCAACCGCCACCGCCGCGAGAGTAAGCCACAGCACCAGCGCCGGAATACCGTTCACGGACGGATCCCAAAATCCGGCAAGGAGCGCCAGCCCCAGCGCGGCCTGAAGGGCGGCGACGATGCCGGCCACCAGCAGGATCCAAGCCGCTGCCGCCACGGGTTGTGGCATGCCGCCTGGCCTGGAGGCAGCCGGTGTTTCGGCCAGGCTTACCGCCCGCAGGGCAAAGAATCTGTTGGACGGCGGCAGCCACATCAGTACCGTTGCGGCCACGGCGGCAAGACCTGCCCCGCCCACAGGCGACAGCAGGACCTGCTGCCAGGGAACCTCGCCCACGGACGGCCGGCCGCGGACGAACAGGAGCGCCGGAAGAATCACCGCCAGTGCCGTCAGGACGATGCGTGCCCACCGCGCCCCGCGCCGCAGGAGCGCGGCCAGGACAAGACCCGTGACGAAAACGGCTCCGCTGGCCAGGTAAAGCGCCAGCGCCGGGAGGTACGTCGCCGGGGCGACCATTCCGCCGAAGGCCAGCACCATCAGCAGACCCATCAGCGTCCACACTGTTCCGATTCCCCCGAGAAGCAGCCAGATGCCGGCTGCAATCTTCAGGACGGCCGGCATGGCGGCCGGTCCGGTGGCTTCTGCTGGGGCGTTCATGGCCCCATGCTGGGCCCCGGGGATGCGGGCCGGTAGGGCCGCAAGCCCCCTCCCGGCGGGAATCAGGGCTCCCGCAGCGCCCCGCCCTCAAGCACCAGGACGCGGTGTGCCGTGGAGCTGGCGAAGAGGGGGTCGTGGGTGACCAGTATCACGGCGGCGCCCCGCGCAACCTCGGCGTCGATGGCCCGGCGCAGGACCGCCAGGCCGTGCCGGTCCAGCCCCACCGTGGGCTCGTCGAGGGCGAGGACGGCCGGGCGGCGGGCCAGGGCAGTGGCGAGGGCCAGCAGCCGCTGTTTCGACGCCGGCAGCTCCGCCGGGTGCGTGCCCGCTTCCCCGGACAGCCCGACGGCGTCCAGGGCGGCGTCCGCGGCGGCGCCGGCTTCCCTGCCCCGCAGCCTGCGCAGGCCGAAGCCCACCTCCCGCAGCACCGTCCGCTCGAAAAGCTGGTCCCGGGGGTGCTGGAAGAGCAGCCCCACCGCAGCGGCCACCCGGCCCGTGGGAAGGCTGGCAATGCTCCGCCCCTGGACACGGACCTCGCCGGCCAGCGGCTGCAGCAGCCCGTTGAGGTGGCGCAGCAGCGTGGACTTGCCGGCCCCGTTGGGACCGGTGATCGCCACGACTTCCCCCGGCCGCACCCGCAGGTGCAGATCCCGCAGCAGCGGCCGCTCCCCCGCGGCGCCGCCCGCCCCGGGATAGCAGAAGCCCAGACCGTCCAGCTCCAGCACCGGCGCAGCACCTGCGGGCAGGCCTGCCCGGACGGCCGGCGCGGTGTGGGTGACCGCGTGGAGCACGACTCCGCTCCGGGCGAGCTCCGGTGACCGGAGCAGCTCCCGGGGCCGGCCGCCGGCGGCAGCGGTGCCGCCGTCGAGGACCAGCCAGCGCGCTGCGGAGCGGGCCAGCCCGTCGGCTGACTGGCTGAGCACCACGACGGCGGTCCCCGCTTTGGTGAGCCGGGCGATGAGGTCCCGGACCACGATCACTCCGGCGGCGTCGAGGGAGGCCAGCGGTTCGTCCAGCACCAGCACCTGCGGTTCAGTGATCACTGCGCAAGCTATGGCGAGGCGCCGCAGTTCCCCGCCGGACAGGGTGGCGGGGTCGCGGTCCAGGAAAGCCGCCAGCCCGGTCAGGTCCGCGATGCGCCCGACCTCCCGGAGCATGTCAGGCCGCGGCGTGCCGCGGTTTTCGAGGCCGAAGGCAAGTTCCTCGGCGACGGTGGAGCGCACCGTGCTGAGCATGGCGGCCGCATCCTGCGGCACGTAACCCACCCGGTCCGACCAGCCGGCGGGATTGATCCGGGGATCATCCCCGCCGCCGCGGAACTCCAGCCGCTCGCCGGCCAGCTCAAGCCACCCGGCCAGCGTTCCGGAGTGTCCGGGCCGATGCCAGCCGGCCAGCAGCTTGCCGAGGGTGGTCTTGCCGCTGCCGGACCCGCCCAGGACGGCGGTCAGTGTGCCGGCACGGACGCCGAACTCCACGTTCCGCAGCGCGGGGGCCGCATCGCCATGGAAGCTGAAGCTGTTGATGCGGGCAGCCAGCATGTCGTGGGTCCCGACGGCGGCGGCCGGGCCTGCGCCTGTCACAGCAGCCCCGCGGCCGGCCACGAGGCTCCAAGCCGGAGGGCCACGGCCGCGGCGGCGAGCACCAGCAGCACGGCCCGGAGCCGGCGCTGCGCGGGCGGATCCGGCACCTCGCGGTAGCTGGTGCGGGGGCCCGGGCGGCCAAAGCCGCGGGCTTCCAGGGCCTGGGCCCGGTGCCCGGACTCTTCGAGGAGGCCAAGGACCAGCGGCACCATCTGCACCCGCACCGCGGCCAGCCGGGCCAGCGCGCCGCCGCCAAGCACCAGCCCGCGGGATTCCTGGGCCGTGCGGATGGCGCCGAGCCTGCCGGCCACGGCCGGCAGCAGCGTCAGCGCGGACGCGAGGACGAAACTGAACTGCGGCGGCAGCCCGCGGACGTTAAGCGCGGCGACGAGGTCCGGGGCGCTGACGGTAAAGGAGAAGAGGAGCAGCACCAGCACGCAGGCGCCCGTGCGCGTGCCCGCTTCCAGGGCGAAAGCCAGCCCCTCCGCCGTCACCCGCGCCGGGCCCCAGGCCGCCAGCACGGTGCGGCCCTCCGGGAAGAAGAGGCCATGCAGCATCAGCAGCGACAACCCCAGCGGCAGCAGGACCGCTGCGGCCGCGGTGAGGACGCGGCGGCCGGCGCCGGCCCGCACGGCCAGCACCGCGGCCGCGGCGGAGACCGCCACAGACAGCGGCCAGCTGCCCGCCGCCGTCGTGACTGCCGCGGTGCAGCAGGCAGCGGTCAGCGACGTCAGCGGATGAAGGGGTGCGGGCATGCGGCCAGGCTTCCGGGGCGGCGTACGGATCAGGTGTCCGGATCAGGCGTCCGGCGTGACTGCCGGGGTCTTGCCCGCCAGCACCCGGAAGCGCCGGACGAACGCGAACTGGAAGGTGGTGCGGCGCGGCAGGGCGTAGACCAGAAGGGCGGCGATGGCGAAGACGATGGCCTTGTCCATGGGGTCCGAGATCAGTGCCTGCTTGGTGATGGCAGCGAGGAGGGTGTCGCCCATGGCGCGGAAGGCGCTGACCACCGCGCCGGTGCCGAGGCCCGCGGTGCCGCCGAAGACGAACGCCGCGATCGGGGCGGACACGACGCCGGCAAGGATGCCGGTGACGAAGCCGGCCACGGGCGCGAGGTAGAACCGGCGGAACAGGCCGGACCGGGCGGCAAGGCCGGCGAGGAAGCCGATCAGCGCGGCCCCGGCAGCGAAGGGCAGCACGGTTGGGTTGAAGAAGGACCAGACGATGGTGCTGAGCGCGCCCGTGGCGGCACCCGCGGCGGGCCCGGCAAGGACCGCGATCAGGACGGTGCCGATGGCGTCGAGATAGAACGGCAGCCCGGTGGTGCCCATGAGCTGGCCCAGGACCACGTTCAGGACCAGGGCCACCGGCATCAGGACCAGCGTGGACGTGGGGAGGACCGGAAGCGCCGCGGCCACCAGCAGGATGGCGCCGAGCAGGAACCCGCCGAGGGCCACAAGCGCGGCCGCGCTGGCCGGGCCGTTGGCGATGTCCGCGGGCTGGGTAAGGACCAGGAAGAGGTAGGTGGCCGCGATCGCTGCGGCACCGGCGAGTTCCAGCAGGCGGCGGTTGCGCTGTGCTGTAGTTGTGCCGGCGGGCCTGCCGGCGGCGGAGCCGTCGCCCGGGCCGGTGGCAGGGAGGGTCAGGGGCTGCTGTGACATGGGGATGGTCCTTTGGTGGGGGCTGCAACATCCGCCTATGTCACCTCGGCGCAGCTACCATCCTAACCAGTGGCGGGCGTTCCGGCGGACATGCGCTCCCGGGCCAGTGCCCCCACCGAGGAAATCAGCTCTTCGAAACACTGCTCCGGGTCGTTGGAGGCGACGATCCGGGCGTTGGGCGGCAGTCCCCAGAGGCCGCGGAAGTCCGCCACCGTGGTGCCGATCAGCAGCGGCGACCCGGTTTCGACGTCGACCGTGGCGGGGCGGGCCGTGAAAGGGGTGCGTCCGACGGCGGCGCAGGCCGCGAAGGCGTCGTGCATGTGGGCGACGTAGCCCTGGTCGTAGAGCCGGTGGAATTCCATGTAGAACCTGATGGCATCCGACAGGCAGGCCACGAGCGGGCTGGCGGAGGTGCTGCGGAGGCCCTCGGCCTGCTCCGGCAGGACCAGTTCGGGACCTGCCCCTGCGGCGTCGCCGAGGCGCCGGAGGTGCTCGGGCAGCATCTCGATCCGCTCCGTCGTCTCCAGGGCGCATACCAGCGGCAGTTTGTCCTCCGGCAGGCCCCGGTACGCGGCGAAGACCTCTTTGGCCGCGTGCGGGTCCACCGAGACGTTCCATTCCGCGGTGGGCGTGGTGTTGCCCTGGTAGTAGAAGCTCCCGCCCATGATCACCAGGCCCTTCAGCAGCCGCGGCAGTTCCGGTTCGCGGCGAAGGGCGAGGGCAAAGTTGGTCAGCGGCCCGGTGATCAGCCCGGTGATCTCCCCCGGGTGCGCCCGGACTTCCTCCACCCAGACGTCGACGGCGTGGCGCGGCGAGATCCGCTGCGCCGGCGGCGGCAGTTCGGCGTAGCCGATCCCCTGCGGCCCGTGTGTCTCTTCGGTGGTGACCAGCGGGATTTCCAGCGGCACCTCGGCGCCGACGGCGACCTCGACGCCGGACCGGCCGCACAGCTCCAGCAGCGCCAGGTTGTTGAGCGCCACCTGGCGGGCGCCGACGTTCCCGGCGGTGCAGGTGATGGCCTGCAGGTGGACCTCGGGCCGGGACAGCAGGTAGACAAGGGCCAGGGCGTCGTCGATCCCGGTGTCGACGTCCATCAGGATCCGGTATCCGGCAGCCGGGGCGCCGGGTGTCGCCGCGCTCAGAACAGTGCGACCTTCGGCGTGCGCGGGAAGAGGTCGTCCAGCTCGGCACGTTCCGCTGCGGTGGGGATCCAGGCGACGGCCGCGGCGTTCTGGCGGACCTGTTCGGGCCGGGTGGCGCCGGCGATGACGCTGCTGACGGAGGGCTGGGCCGCGAGCCAGGAGAACGCCACCTGGATCTCGTTGAGGCCGCGGTCGGCGGCGAAGGCGCTGAACGCGCCCAGCTGGTCCCAGTCGGCGTCGTGGACCAGGTTGGTGCGGGTGTGGCTGAGGCGCGACCCCGCGGGCGCGGTGTCCTTGGCGTACTTGCCGGTGAGCAAGCCGTTGGCCAGCGGGAAGTATGGCAGGACGCCCAGGCCGTAGGCTTCGGCGGCCGGCGTGACCTCCTGTTCGGCCCGGCGGTCCAGCAGGTTGTAGTGGTTCTGGCTGGAGATGAAGCGGGCTCCCCCGCGGGCACGGGCCACGAACTCGGCCTCGGCGATCTGCCAGCCGGCGCGGTTGGAGTGGCCGATGTAGCGGACCTTGCCGCTGGTGACCAGCTCGTCGAGGGCGTCGAGGGTCTCGTCGATCGGGGTGAGCGGGTCCGGGGTGTGGAACTGGTAGAGGTCGATCCAGTCCGTTCCGAGCCTGCGCAGCGAGGCCTCGGCGGCTTTGACGATGTACCGGCGGGAGCCGCGGGCGCCGAAGTCGTTGCCGTTGGCCCCGCGCATGTCCATCCCGAACTTGGTGCCGATCACGGCGTCGTCGCGGCGGCCCTGGAGGGCTTTGCCCAGCATGGTCTCGCTGAGGCCCGGCTCTTTGCCGTAGGTGTCCGCGACGTCGAAGAAGGTGATGCCGGAGTCCAGGGCGGCATGGACGACGGCGTCGGTCCCCTCCTGCGACTCGGTGGCCGTATTGGACCGGCCAAGGTTGTTGCAGCCCAGCCCTACGACGGAGACGGTCAGTCCGGAATTTCCTACGCGTCGGTATTCAGTCATGGGGTTCAGCCTATAACGCCCCGCCGCCGCGTCCCGCCGCAGGCCGCGGCCGCAGGCAACGCCCGCAGGCCTGCCCTCGCGGGTCAGCCCGCGGGCAGTTCCAGGCCGCGTTCGTCCAGGGCATCCTCAAGCTGGGCCAGGGTCCGCGGGCAGATCCCGTGCATCCCGGCAAGCCGGCGCCGGCCCAGCTGCACGAGATGCTCGAGGGTTTCCACCCCCGCGTGGGCGAGGGACCTGCGCGCCGGGGCGGCCAGGCCGGCCGGGAGCGGGGTGCTGCCTGGTTGAGGGGATTTGCGCGTCATGGCGTTGCCTTCCAGTCGGTTGCCCCCAAACTGTTGTGAGCCGTGCCCGGCTCCTTGCAGGTGTTGCCTAAAGCGTGAAGCTGTTGGCCTGCTTCGGCGAGTGCTTGAGCTTGAAGGTGTCCTCGCCGAAGGCCGCGGCCCCGATGCTCAGCTTGGTGAAGTCCAGGTCCTCGCCGCGGATGCAGACCTTGACGGCGTTCACCGTTTTGTTCACGTCCGGGGTGAGGATGAAGATGTTGAGCTTGGCGTCGGAGAATTCGGAGCGGTCCACGATGCCGAGGCCGCGCCACGCCAGGTGGCTGATCAGGGCGTCCTTGGCTTTTTCCTCGAGGTACCGGTCACGGCTGGTCCCGTCCTTGGTTTTGAGGGCGTACTGGGCCACTACCCAGAACTGCTCCTCGTCCGGGATTTCGGCGTACCCGTCCTCGGCGCACTGCCCGGCGAAGGCGTCCATGAGCCGCTCCGCGGCGTCGGCGTCGACGGCGTCGGTCTCCTCCGTGGTGCTCTGGTGCCCCACGACGCCGTGGTTCATGACGAATTCGTTGAACTCCTCGTCAATCCAGGCTTCCCTGAACCGCAGGGTGCCGTCGTCGTCCCGTTTGTAGACCCGGATAATTCCGCTCATGCCCGTCCTCTCGTGAACCATTCGCGGTCTGCGCCGTCGAACGGTGGCTGTTGTGCCTTGACGGCCTGGTAAAGATGATCCGACGCAGCGGTGATCCGGTACACCACCTCTGCGGGGTAGTCCATCTCGATCCGGTGCTCGGCAAACTCGTCCTCATCGTCGACGTAGACGCCGCGGTCCTCGGTGCGGATGACGTCCAGGTCCATGTCGATCAGGTGGAACTCGGTGACGCCGGGCCGGATGGTGGTCCAGGCGTGGTCCGTCGCCAGGTCCACGTAGACCTGCACACCGGCGGGGTGGGCGTCGTCGTAGAAGGTGGCCACGTACTCGCCCGTGCGCGGGACCAGCAGCACGGCGTCGGATTCGGCGTAGAACGCCGCGCCCGGGCGGGAGCAGAACTCGTTGGTGCCCTGGAAGATCCACCAGCCGTGGGCGTCCTCGCCGAGATACGTTCCGGGCACCACCCAGTGGGCCTTGCCGTTCCATTTCCGGTTCCGGGCGACCACCAGGTCGCCCGGGGTCAGGCCGTCGGGGGTCCTCACAGAATCGGCAGGCTGCCGGTGCTGGGATGCTCCTGGCCCGGGAGGGGCCGGGCGAAGGGCACCTTGGTCCCCAGGACCTGGGCCACGACGTCGTGCGTGATCTGCTGCGCGGTCAGGCCCACCCGCTCCAGCACCTGGTTGCGGGAGCCGTGGACCAGGAACTCCACGGGCAGGCCCACCTCGTTGAGGGCGGTGTCCACCCCGGCGGCGCGCATCTCCTGCCGGATCCGGGACCCGACGCCGCCGGCGCGGACGCCGTCCTCGATGCAGATGACGAGGCGGTGGTGCGAGGCAAGGGCGACGACGGACTGCGGCACCGGGAGGACCCAGCGCGGGTCCACCACCGTGGAGCTGATGCCTTGGGCGCCGAGGCGGTTCGAGACGTCAAGGGCGAGTTCGGACATCGCCCCGACGCTGACGATCAGCACGTCGTTGTCGCTGGAGCCGGCCGGGCGGCGGGCCAGCACGTCCACTCCGTCGCTGAGCCGCTCGAGGGCCTCCACTTCGGCCCCCACGGTGCCTTTGGAGTAACGGATCACGCTGGGGGCGTCCTCGATGGCGACGGCTTCGCGGAGTTCCTCGCGCAGCCGGGTGGCGTCGCGCGGCGCGGCCAGGTGCAGGCCGGGCACGATCTGCACCATGGCCATGTCCCACATGCCGTGGTGGCTGGCGCCGTCGGGCCCGGTGACACCGGCACGGTCCAGGACGATGGTGACGCCCGCCTTGTGCAGGGCGACGTCCATCAGCAGCTGGTCGAAGGCGCGGTTCAGGAAGGTCGCGTAGACCGCGACGACGGGGTGCAGCCCGCCGAAGGCCATGCCGGCGGCGGAGGTGAGGGCGTGCTGTTCGGCGATGCCGACGTCGAACACCCGCTCCGGGTGCCGGGCGGCGAACTTGTGCAGCCCCACGGGGATCAGCATGGCGCCGGTAATGCCGACAATGTCCTTGCGCTCGTCCGCGATGTCGGCGATCTCGTCGGCGAACACCGACGTCCAGGACTTGGCGCCGCCGGCCTCGGTGGGTTCACCGGTCTCCGGGTCGATGATCCCGACGGCGTGGAACTGGTCCGCTTCATGGGCGCGGGCCGGCGCGTAGCCGTGGCCCTTCTCGGTCATGGCATGCACAATCACGGGACCGGCGTAGTTCTTGGCCGTAGACAGGGCGTGCTCCATGGCCTGGAGGTCGTGGCCGTCCACCGGGCCGATGTATTTCATGCCGAGGTCCTCGAACATGCCTTGCGGGGCCCACCAGTCCTTCACGCCCTTCTTCATGGCGTGCAGGCTGCGGTACGTGAACTGGCCGGCGGGGCCGCCGTTCTGCAGTTTCCGCCGCCACCAGTCCAGGGTGCCCTCGTAGCCGGGCGCGGCGCGGAAGGAATCGATCGTGGGGCGCAGCGAGGCGAGGTAGTCGGCGAACCCGCCCACGGTGGGGGCGTAGGAGCGGCCGTTGTCGTTGACGACGATCACCACGCGGCGCTTCTTGTCCGCGGCAATGTTGTTGATGGCCTCCCAGGCCATGCCGCCGGTGAGGGCGCCGTCGCCCACGACGGCGATGACGTACCGGTCACCGTCGCCGGTCAGCTGCCGGGCACGGGAGATCCCGTCCGCCCAGGACAGCGAGGAGGAGGCGTGCGAGCTCTCCACGATGTCATGCTCGGATTCGGCGCGGTCCGGGTAGCCGGACAGGCCGCCCTGCTGGCGCAGGGTGCTGAAGTCCTGGCGCCCGGTGAGGAGCTTGTGGACATACGACTGGTGGCCGGTGTCGAAGACGATGCTGTCGCGGGGGGAATCGAAGATCCGGTGCACCGCGATGGTGAGCTCGACGACGCCGAGGTTCGGGCCCAGGTGCCCGCCCGTCTGGGACACGTTGCCGATCAGGAATTCCCTGACCTCGGCTGCCAGCTGATCCAGCTGCGCCTCGGACAACTTGCTCAGGTCCTGCGGATTCCGGATGGTCTCCAAGATTCCCAACGGCCCCTCCTTCGGGTGGTAGACATGCCTTTTAACTCTAACGCCTCCGGAGTCGCCCTGCTGCCGGGGCGCGGGCGGACTGCGCAGGGCACGGGAAAGCCCCGGACGGTCTGGGACCGGCCGGGGCTTTCGCGTTGTACTGCTTTGTACTGCGCTAGCTCGCGGAGATCTGGCGCAGCACGTACTGCAGGATGCCGCCGTTGCGGTAGTAGTCCGCCTCGCCCGGGGTGTCGATGCGCAGGACCGCGTCGAAGGACGTGACCTTGCCGTCTTCGGCGGTGGCGGTGACCTTGAGCGTCTTCGGCGTGGTGCCTTCGTTCAGGGCGGTGACGCCCTCAACCGCGAAGGTCTCCGTGCCGGTCAGCCCGAGGCTGGCCGCGTTCTGGCCGGCCGGGTACTGCAGGGGCAGGACGCCCATGCCGATCAGGTTGGAGCGGTGGATGCGCTCGTAGCTCTCGGCCACGACTGCTTTGACGCCCAGGAGCGCGGTGCCCTTGGCAGCCCAGTCACGGGACGAGCCGGAGCCGTACTCCTTGCCGGCCAGGACCACCAGCGGGGTGCCGGCTGCCTGGTAGTTCTGCGCGGCGTCGTAGACGTAGGCCTGCGGGCCGTCAGTCTGGGTGAAGTCGCGGGTAAAGCCGCCCTCCACGCCGTCCAGGAGCTGGTTCTTGATGCGGATGTTCGCGAACGTGCCGCGGATCATGACCTCGTGGTTGCCACGGCGTGAGCCGTAGGAGTTGAAGTCCTTGCGCTCCACACCGTTGGCCAGCAGGTACTGCCCGGCCGGGGTGTCCGACTTGAAGGAGCCGGCGGGCGAGATGTGGTCCGTGGTGACGGAATCGCCGAGCTTCAGCAGCACGCGTGCGCCGGTGATGTCCTTGACGGGTTCCGGCTGCGCCTTCATGCCCTCGAAGTACGGGGGCTTCCGGACGTACGTGGACTTCTCGTCCCAGGCGAACGTGTCGCCGGCGGGGGTGTCGAGTGCCTTCCAGCGCTCGTCACCGTCGAAGACGCCGTCGTAGCCGCGGGCGAACATTTCCTTGTCGATCGACGAATCGATGACCTGCTGGACCTCGGCCGGGTTCGGCCAGATGTCCTTCAGGAAGATGTCGTTGCCGGCTTCATCCTGGCCCAGGGCGTCGGTGTCAAAGTCGAAGTCCATGGTTCCGGCCAGGGCGTAAGCGATGACCAGCGGCGGGGAGGCCAGGTAGTTCATCTTCACGTCCGGGTTGATCCGGCCTTCGAAGTTGCGGTTGCCGGACAGCACGGCGGTGACGGAAAGGTCGTTGGCCTGGATGGCCTCGGAGATTTCAGGGTCGAGAGGGCCGGAGTTACCGATGCAGGTGGCGCAGCCGTAGCCCACGATGTAGAAGCCCAGCTTCTCCAGGTACGGGGTCAGGCCCGACTTGTTGTAGTAGTCGGTGACTACCTTGGAACCGGGAGCCACGGAGGTCTTGACCCACGGCTTCGAGGTCAGGCCCTTGTCGACGGCGTTGCGGGCCAGCAGTGCGGCTGCCAGCATCACGGACGGGTTGGACGTGTTGGTGCAGGACGTGATCGAGGCGATCGACACTGCGCCGTGGTCCAGTTCGAACTGGCGGCCGTCCGCGGTGGTGACGCTCACCGTGTTGGACGGGCGGCCGTTCGACGCCGGGCCGTGCGCGTGCGGGGCCTGGTCCGTGAGGTGGCTTGCCGAGCCTGTGAAGGACGGGGCGTCCGAGGCCGGGAAGCTCTCATCGATGGCCTCGTCGACGCTGCCGTCCACCAGGTCTTCCTTCACGTAGTTGCGCAGGTCCTCGCGGAACTGGGCCTTCGATTCGGAGAGGATGATGCGGTCCTGCGGGCGCTTCGGGCCGGAGATCGACGGAACAACCGTGGACAGGTCCAGCTCGAGGTACTCGGAGAACTTGATCTCCCGGGACGGGTCGTGCCAGAGGCCCTGTTCCTTCGCGTAGGACTCCACGAGGGCAACGTTCTCTTCGGACCGGCCGGTGAGACGCAGGTATTCGAGGGTGACGTCGTCGATCGGGAACATCGCGGCGGTGGAGCCGAACTCCGGGCTCATGTTGCCGATGGTGGCGCGGTTGGCCAGCGGCACAGCCGCAACACCCTCGCCGTAGAACTCGACGAACTTGCCGACCACACCGTGCTGGCGCAGCTGCTCGGTGATGGTGAGCACCACGTCGGTGGCGGTGGCACCGGCCGGGATGGAGCCGGTGAGCTTGAAGCCCACGACGCGCGGAATGAGCATCGAGACGGGCTGGCCCAGCATGGCCGCCTCGGCTTCGATGCCGCCGACGCCCCAGCCCAGCACGCCCAGGCCGTTGACCATGGTGGTGTGCGAGTCAGTGCCGACGCAGGTGTCCGGGTAGGCGCGGAGCGCACCGTCCACCTCGCGGGTCATCACAGTGCGTGCCAGGTACTCGATGTTGACCTGGTGCACGATGCCGGTGCCCGGCGGGACAACCTTGAAGTCGTCAAACGCCGTCTGGCCCCACCGCAGGAACTGGTACCGCTCGCCGTTGCGCTGGTATTCGATCTCCATGTTGCGCTCCAGTGCGCCGGAGTTGCCGAAGGCGTCGATCTGCACCGAGTGGTCGATCACCATCTCGGCAGGTGCCAGGGGGTTGACCCGCTTGGGGTCACCGCCGAGCTCCTTGACTGCTTCACGCATGGTGGCGAGGTCCACAACGCAGGGCACGCCAGTGAAGTCCTGCATGATCACGCGCGCCGGCGTGAACTGGATTTCAGTGTCGGGCTCGGCGCTGGGGTCCCAGCCGGCCAGTGCTCGGACGTGATCGGCCGTGATGTTGGCGCCGTCCTCGGTCCTCAACAGGTTTTCAAGCAATACCTTGAGGCTGAACGGAAGGTTTTCTGCACCTTCAACGGAGTTCAACCGGAAAATTTCGTATTCGGTACCGGCTACATTAAGTTTGCCTTTTGAACCGAAGCTGTCCACAATGCTCATCGCAGGACTCCTCTCGCAACAGTTTCATCTTTGTCGCGCCGCAGACCCCTTGCTAGTTAGGTCATCCTAACTAGTGCCTCGCCTTGTTCGCACAAGGATCAGTACAGGGTGCAGGAGGTCAGCCGTGATTACGGAGCGCGACGTCGGACTACTCCGCCCATCCTAGTGGCCTCAGGCCCGGGGAGTCAGCAGCGCCACAGTCTCCATGTGGTGGGTGTGCGGATACAGGTCAAAGGCGCGCAGTCCCTTCAGCTCCCAGCCGGCCTGCTGGAAGTAGCCCAGATCCCGGGCGAAGGACGCCGGATCGCAGGACACATAGGCGACGGCGCGGGGGCCAGCCCCGGCCAGCTGGTTCACCACGGCTTTGCCTGCTCCGGCGCGGGGCGGGTCCAGCAGGATGGCGTCGAACGTGCGCGCTTTGTCCCGCAGCACCCGTTCCACCCGGCCCTGGACGATCTCCACCTGGGGCGCGTCATGGAGGTTCTTGCGGGCGTCCCTGCTGGTGCCGGGCGATCCTTCCACGGACAGCACGGACCCGGTGGCGCCCACAGCGGCGGCCAGCGGTGCCGTGAACAGCCCCGCCCCGGCGTAGAGGTCCGCCACCACGGAGCCGGCCTCGAGGAATCCGCCGTCGTGCAGGAATCCCGTGACGGCCCCCACCAGGGTGTCCGGCGCGTCCCGGTGGATCTGCCAGAACCCGTCGCCGGTGACACGGTAGTCGTGGCCGGCGGCGGTCTCCTGCACGTACGTGCGGCCCCGCAGGCGCAGGACCTCGCCCTTGACGGGGTCGACGCTGGCCACGGAGACGTCGTCGGGCAGCTGCGCGAGCACCGCGCTGAGGCGCTTCGCCCGGGTTCCCTCGGCGGGGTACAGCAGCACCAGCGGGCGGGAGCCGTTCGCCGGGGCGGCCACCTCCACCCGCTCGATGCCCTGCAGGTCGATGTCCCAAAGCCGGAGGGCGTTGATCGCGTCCGCGGCCAGCGGCATCTCCCGGACCGGCAGGACCGTGTCGGAACGGTGCGCGTGCATTCCCAGCTTCCCGGCCGGGGTCACCGCGAACCCGGCGCGGGTCCGCCAGGCGAGGCCGGCCGCAGCGGCGCCGGACTCCCCCACGGCTTCCACCGTTACCCCATCCCCTGCGTGGGCGACGTCGACGCCGGCCAGGCGGGGCAGCTGTTCGGCGAGCACCTCGGCTTTGAGGGTCCGCTGCCGCGCCAGGGAGATGTGGCCGAATTCGGCGCCGCCCACCGGCGGGTGGCGGTGCGACCAGGAGCGCGCGGAATCGGCCAGGTCCCAGAAGTGCGCCACCCGGTCCGGGGATGCCTCCAGGACCTCCACGACGTCGCCGCGCCAGAACTTGGCGTCCGGGCCGGATTCCGTGAGCCGGACCCGGACCTTTTCGCCGGGGATCCCGTGGCGGACGAACACAACACGGCCCTCGTGCCGGGCCACGCAGTGCCCGCCGTGGGCGACGGGTCCGACGTCGACGGTCAGTTCGGCGGGGGCTTGCGTCTGGGTGTCGGAGCTCATTGGATGTCCTGCAGTCTCTTGGCTTCTTCGGATGATTTCAGCTGCCACGGCACACTGGCCACCATCACGCCGGGCTCGAAGTGCAGCCGGGTCTTGATGCGCAGCGCGGTCTGGTTGTGCACCAGCTGCTCCCACCACTTGCCCACGACGTATTCGGGGATGTAGACCACAATCAGGTCGCGGGGCGAATCGCGCCGCATGTTCTTGATGTACTCCATGATGGGCGTCACCGTTTCGCGGAACGGGCTGGCCAGCACGGTCAACGGTACCGGTATTTCCAGCTTCTCCCAGTCCGCGACCGTCTGTTCGGTCTCCTCGGGGCTGATGTCCACGGTGACGGCGTCCAGCCGGGAGGGCCGCGAGGCGCGGGCGTACGCCAGGGCCCGCAGGACCGGCTTGCGGACATGTGAGACGAGCAGCACAGCGTGCACGCGGGTGGGCAGGGCCCGCGGGGAGGCATCCTCATCCACGGCCAGTTCCTTGGCCACGTTGTCGTAGTGCGCCCGGATGCTCCACATGATGAGGAACAGCACGAACATGGCCAGCAGCGCGATCCACGCGCCCTGTTCGAACTTGGTGATCAGCACAATCAGCAGCACCAGGGCCGTCATGCCGAAGCCCACCATGTTGATGGTGCGGGACTTGAGCATCCGCAGCTTCACGGCCGGGTCCTTGGCGAGCTTGAGCTCCCGCCCCCAGTGCCGCACCATGCCGAGCTGGCTCATGGTGAAGGAGATGAAGACGCCCACGATGTAGAGCTGGATGAGCTTGGTCACGTCCGCGTCGAACGAGATGATCAGCACCAGCGCGCCCGCGGCCAGCGCCAGCACACCGTTGCTGAACGCCAGCCGGTCCCCGCGGGTGCGCAGCTGGCGGGGCAGGTAGCCGTCCTGGGCCAGGATGGAGCCCAGCACGGGGAAGCCGTTGAACGCGGTGTTGGAGGCGAACACCAGGATCACGCCGGTGGCCGCCACCACGATGTAGAACGGAATGGAGCCGAGGCCGAAAATGGTCTGCGCGATCTGGCTGATGGCCGGGTTCTGGATGTAGCCCTCGGGCAGCGGCTGGCCGTCCAGCAGGAACTCCGTCGCCGGGTCCAGGACGATGTGCACCTTGGTGGCGTTGGCCAGGTAGATGATGCCGGCCAGCATGGAGGACGCGATCACGCCGAGCAGCAGCAGGGTGGTGGCCGCGTTCTTGCTCTTGGGCTTCTTGAAGTTGGGCACGCCGTTGCTGATGGCTTCGACGCCGGTCAGTGCCGCGGCGCCCGAGGAGAAGGCCCGCAGCAGCAGGAACGCGCCGGCGAGGCCCACCAGGCCTTCGTCGAAGCCGGGCGCCGGAACGATCGTGAAGGCTGCCGACGGCGCCTCGCCCAGCTGGCCGGTGGCGGCCTGGAAGAGGCCGACGGCGGTCATGCCCAGGATGGAGGCCATAAAGATATAGGTCGGCAGGGCGAACACCGTGCCGGCTTCCTTGATCCCGCGCAGGTTGACGAGGGCCAGGACCACAACGCCGATCGTGGCGATGACGGCCTGCTGGCCGTGCAGCGACGGCACGGCCGTGGTCAGGTAGGTCGCGGCGGAGGACATCGACACCGCGACGGTCAGCACGTAGTCGACCAGCAGCGCGGAGGCGACGGTGAGACCGGCGTGCTTGCCCAAGTTCTCGTTGGCGATCTCGTAGTCGCCGCCGCCGGAGGGGTAGGCATGGACGTTCTGGCGGTAGGACGCGACGACGGTGAGCAGCACCACCATGACCGCCAGGCCCACCCAGGGCGAGAACGCCACGGCACTGACGCCGGCCAGGGCCAGCGTCAGCAGGATTTCATCCGGTGCGTAGGCCACGGAGGACAACGCGTCGGATGCGAAGACAGGCAGGGCGATCCGCTTGGGAAGCAGGGTGTGAGCCAGGCTGTCGTTCCGGAACGGCCTGCCTACCAGCACCCGCTTCACGGCATTGAAAATTGTCGGCACCACACAAAGCTAGTCCGATTCGGACGCGATGTCATGACGGCGGCGGTGCCCGCCAGCGCGCCTGTCCCTGCCACGCCTGTCCCTGCCGCCGGCGGGCGGGGCTGCGGTGGCCGGTAGAGTTTTACCCAGCAGCAGTTCGGGAACAACAGGAGGAACGGTTGGCGCACTTCGTGATTATGGGTTGCGGCCGGGTGGGGGCGACCCTGGCGCACACCCTCGAGGACGCGGGCCACTCCGTGGCCATCATCGACCAGGACGACCGTGCGTTCCGGCGGCTCCGGGCAGGCTTTACCGGACGCAAGGTCACCGGCGTCGGCTTTGACCGGGAAACCCTGAAGCAGGCCGGCGTCGCGGAGGCCTACGCCTTCGCCGCGGTTTCCAGCGGCGACAACTCCAACATCCTCGCCACCCGCGTGGCCCGCGAAACCTTCCATGTCCCGCACGTCGTCGCCCGGATCTACGACCCGGGCCGCGCGGAAATCTACCAGCGCCTGGGCATCCCCACGGTGGCCGCCGTGCGCTGGAGCGCGGACCAGGTACTCCGCCGGATCCTCCCCGAGCAGCACCTCGCCGGGGACTTCCGGGACCCGTCCGGCCGGCTGGTCCTCGCCGAAGTGGACCTGAATCCCGAGTGGATCGGCCACCCGGTCACCTCCATCGAGAAGGCCGCCGGAATCCGGGTGGCCTACCTGACCCGGTTCGGCGAGGGCATGCTGCCCGTGGCCGGCACCCTGTACCAGGACGGCGACACCGTCCACGCCATGCTGGGTGTGGACCGCAGCACCGAAGTCGCGCACATTCTTGCCAAGTCCCCCGCCAAGGAGTCCTAAGTGAAAGTCGTTATTGTCGGGGCGGGGAGCGTCGGTTCCTCCATCGCGCGCGAGCTGCTGGCCCACAAGCACGAAATCCTGCTGATCGACCTCAAGCCCGAGGTGATAGGCCGCAGCGGCCTGCGCGGCGCCCACTGGCTGGTCGGGGACGCCTGCGAACTCAGCACCCTGAAGGACGCGAAACTGGAGGACGCCGACGTCGTGGTCTCCGCGACGGGCGATGACAAGGTGAACCTGGTGGTCTCGCTGCTCGCGAAGACCGAATTCGGCGTCGGCCGGACGGTGGGCCGGGTCAACAACCCCAAGAACGACTGGATGTTCGACGACTCCTGGGGGGTCGACGTCGCCGTCAACACGCCGCAGCTGATGACCGCGCTGGTCGAGGAGGCGGTGGAGATCGGCGACCTGGTCCGCCTGCTGACGCTGCAGACCGGGGTGTCCTCCCTGGTTGAGTTCACGGTCCCCCACGATTCGCACGTGATCGGCCTGACCGTGGGCGGCATCGAGTGGCCGGAGGATTCCACCCTGGTGGCGATCCTCCGCGACCAGGCGCCCATCACCCCGAGCCGCGATGACGTGCTGGACGGCGGGGACGAACTGTTCTTCGTGACCACCATCGCGGCCGAGGACCAGCTGCGGGCCCTGCTCTCGCCCGAGTCCTCCGCCGACGCTGAGGACGCTGAAGAGGGGGTGCATGCCGCTGCTGACCGGCAGGGCTCGGACGGCCCGGCGCCGGAGGACGACGGCTTCGACGGCTGAGCCCGCCGGCATTCTGGTGGCCGGCAGTCAGATGCCCGGCAGTCAGGTGGCGGGCGTCAGCTGGCTGGGGGTCAGCTCTCGGCGGGAGCCGGGCGGGTCAGCAGCCAGGCGATCCAGATGCCCAGGATGTACAGCGGCGCCCCCATCAGGAGACGCGTCGTGGCGAGGGCCGCGAAGCCGTCCTCGCCCATGAAGTACAGCGGCACCTGGACCAGCAGCCGCAGTGCCAGGACGCCGATGATCACCCACGTGCCGATCTGGTACGCCTTGACCCTGGCGGGGTCTTTCCGCCAGTCCAGGCCCTCGTTGCGGATGAAGCCGAAGATCAGGCCGGCGAACGGCCAGCGCACGGCAATGGAAATGCCCATCGCCACGATGTACGCGAAGTTGGTGAAGAAGCCGGGGACGTAGAAGTCCTCGGCCTTGCCCGTGGTGTTGGCCAGCCATGCGGAAACGCCGACGCCGACGATTCCGGCCAGTGCCTGCGTCAGCGGCTTGCGCTGGACCAGCCGGACCACCGTGAAGGCAGCGGCGATGGACAGTGCGAACACCAGCGCCAGGGTCAGCTCCCGGGTAATGGTGAACGCGACCAGGAAAACCAGGCCGGGGAGGATGCTCTCCGCGATACCCTGGACCCCGCCGGCGCTTTTGAGCACGTCGATGTTGCCGTTGTGGGACCGGTGCAACCCGGCCTTGGCCGCGTAGCCTTCGGCGAGCTGCGCAACTGTGGGCTGGGCGTCCGCCGGCTGCGCGGTGTCCGGCCGCGGATCCGACAACCGGGGATTTTGGGGTTCCGTCGGCTCGGGCTTTGCCGGCTCGGGGTGCTGGGGCGCGGTCATTGCTCCTCCTGGCGGGAGAGAATCTCATAGCGGGGGTTGAACATGGTGGGCAGTCCGTCGCGGACGGTGACCATGCCCTGCAGGCGCAGTTCGGTGCCGGCCTCGATGCCGGGGATGCGGCGGCGGCCCAGCCACACCACACGGAGCCGGCCCTTGGCCCCGGCGGGCCGCTGGCGCCGGCCGTTGCCGGCCGGGCGGGCTGCGGCGGCCTGGACTGCGGTGGCCTGGACTGCGGTGGGCTGGGCTGCGGCCCGGCGGGCCTTGGCCGGCGGTGCGTTGTGGTCGATGACCACGGCGGTGAACGCGGCCACCTGGTTCGACGGCGCGTAGGTCACGGACTCGATGAACCCGTGGCACAGCACGCGGCCGCGGTCCGGCAGCTCCCCCACGGAGACGGAGGAGGCCGGGTCCTTGCGGGGGGCATCAACCAATCTGGGTAGTCTCCGGTCCACGTTCCGGCCGGCTGAGGTCAGGGGCCGACTGCGGTGCGGGCACGGCGTTCTCCTTCGGCAGGCGCAGCTGCAGCAGGTCGCGCGGCGGCATGGGGTTCTCGCCGCGGACCACCACGATCTGCCGGAACAGACCTTCCAGCCCGGCAGCCGCCTCACGGTCGACGGCGGCCTCGCCGCCGAACACGCCGCGGAGGAACCAGCGCGGACCGTCGACGCCGATGAAGCGGGCCACGCGGTAACCGTGGCTTCCGTCTGAGCCGCTGGCCGGGAGCTTGGCGAGCAGCTCGGTGCCGAACCCGCCCTGGATCTCCTCGACCTGGCCGCCCTGGCTGCCCACCGACTGGCCGATCTGCTCGCGGATTTCGTCCCAGAGGCCCTCGGAGCGGGGGGCCGCGAAAGCCTGGAGCTGGAGGCTGGAGCCGTTCAGGTCCATGGTGACCGCCACGACGCGCTGCGTGGCCTCCTCGACCTCGAGGCGGAGCTGCAGGCCTTCCGAGGGGGCAATCAGCAGTGCGCCGAGGTCCACGTAGCCGTCCTGGTCCTCGATTTCCGAGACGTCGAAGGGACCGGTGGCGGCACGGCCGGTGGCAGCGCCGGATGCTGCAGCGCCGTCGCCCGCAACATCAGCAGCAGCCTCCCGGGTTTCCCCGGGATCCGTCGGCTGCTCCTGCTTTGCTTTCCTGCCACGCCCAAAAACCATGGGGTCGTCTCCTTAGTCGTGTTCTCGTGCCGGCCGCCTGCGCGTGGCCGGCAGCCGCCCGGTGCGCTCACGTGCACCGGCAGGCGGCCGGTTCGGCCGCGGACGGGTCCTGCTTCAAAATTCACTGCGTACATGTCTCGGCGTACACGCCTCGACGTACATTTCCCTGCGTACATACTGCAGGGGGTCGGCGCCGGCGCTTAGACCGGCGCGCCGAAGCCGCCGGTGGAGCCGAAGCCTCCGCCGCCGCGCACCGAGCCGCTGAGTTCCTGCACCGGCACGAACCGGGCGTATTCGACGCGTTGAATAACCATTTGTGCAATTCTATCGCCGCGCTTGAGGTCGATCGCGTGCCGGCTGTCGGTATTGAGCAGCGTCACCGCAATCTCGCCGCGGTAGCCGGCGTCGACCGTTCCGGGGGCGTTCACCACGGTGAGGCCGTGCTTGGTGGCGAGTCCGGAGCGCGGGTGGATCAGGGCCACAAAACCGTCCGGAAGGGCGATGGAGACGCCGGTGGGGACCAGTCGGCGCTCCCCCGGTTCCAGCCGGACGTCCTCGCGGGCGCGCAGGTCAGCCCCGGCGTCGCCCGGGTGGGCATACGACGGCGGTTCCAGGCCGTCGTCGAGCATCTTCAGCTGGACCGTCAGGGTAGGCGTTCCGCACTCCGCCGTTTGCTGCGTCTCCTGCTCTGTATCGAGCTCTGCCTCCGGCTGTGCACTCTGCTCTGTCTCCGGCTGTGCTTCTGCTGCTGCCACAGTTGTCGTTTCTTCAGTCACAGTCCCTCACTCTAACGGCAGCGGCGAACTTCGGCCTAGCTGCGACCGGGGGCCACGCGGCCGCGGCGGCCGCTGTCCGCCAAGGTGAAATAGCCCGGAAAAGATGGAAAGCTGGGCACATGCCCGAATCCAGCGCAGCCGTTCCTGCCCCCAACAGCACCCCTGACGACGCCGTCGTCTACACCGAAAAACTGTGGCCCAACTTCTGGATCTGGCTGGTGGCGGCAGGACTGTCGGGCGCCGGGATCTTCGTGTTCGCACCGATCAGCCTGGCTACCGGCCTGATCGCGGCCGTGGTGCTGTTCGCCATCCTCGCCGTGTTGCTGGTCCTCTCGACCCCCACCATCACCGTCACGGGCTCCACCCTGCGCGTCGGCCGGGCCACCATCGAACGCCGGTTCCTCGGCGCCGCGGCCGCGTTCGACGGTGCGGAGGCGACCGCAGAACGCGGCACCCGCCTCAACGGCCTTGCCTTCCTGTGCATCCGCGGCTGGATCAGCCCGGTGGTCCGCATCGAAATCACGGACCCCTCGGACCGCACCCCCTACTGGCTCACGTCCACCCGCCACCCGGACAAGTTGCTCGCCGCGCTCAGGTCCTAGCCTCCGCATCGGTTCCAGCCCTCACAGGGGTCAGCCCTCGCAGTCCCTAACCTTCGCAGTCCCTGCAGAACTTGAGGCCGTCCTTCTCGCGGGCCACCTGCGAACGGTGTCGGACCAGGAAACACGAAGCACACGTGAATTCGTCAGCCTGGGCCGGCAGCACCCGGACCAGCAGCTCCTCGCCGGACAGGTCCGCGCCTGGGAGCTCGTAGCTTTCCGCAAGTTCCGATTCGTCCTCGTCGACCACCGCGGACGGCTTTTCCGTCCGCCGGGCCTTCAACGCCTCAAGGGAGTCCTCACTGAGGTCTTCCTCGGTCTTGCGCGGCGCATCGTAGTCTGTCGCCATGGTCGGTTGCTCACACTCCGCAGTTGTTCGGTGGGATCGCCGCCTCCGGCAGTCCTGCCGGGCTGTGGCCCTGGGCTTCCGGGGCGGCTCTTCCGATGTCAACGCCGGCCACGCGGTTTTTGTGCCCGATGTCGGGTCATTTTTGCTTAAGCCCCCGGTGAAAACCAGAGTCCACCGGTCCGGGCCCCAGAGAGGGCACCCCGGCGGCCGGAAACCGGCGTCAATTCGCGGAAAATCACGGCGCGCCCGGCGTCCTCTCGGGAATTGCCGCGCATCGGTGGCAGAGTTTCGATTGTTAGTAATGCCAGGGTGGAGGATTGTATGCAGGATCTACGGCTTGTAGGCGTCCACGACGACGGGGAGCATCTCCTGTTGAGTGGCACCGGCGGCGCGATGTTCCAGTTGCCAATCGACGAAGCGCTGCGGGTTGCCGCCAGCAGGACGGCGTCCAAAACGGCAGCCGCCTCCGTCGCGGCCGCTGCCCCGATTGCCATGTCCCCGCGGGACATCCAGGCCCGCATCCGCGCAGGCTCGACGGCGGCAGAAGTGGCCGAGCTCTCCGGAATTCCGCTCGCGAAGGTGCAGCGCTACGAGGGCCCGGTGCTCGCCGAGCGCGAGTACGTCGCCCAGCAGGCCCGCAAGGTGGAGGTCGCCGCGCCCGCCCCCGGGCATGACGTCTACCGCTCCGTCTTCGGCGACCAGCCGGCCTCCCTCGGCGAGATGGTGGCCCACCGTCTAAGCGCGCACGGCATCGAATCATCCACTGTGGAGTGGGATTCCTGGCGTCGCCCTGACGGGAGCTGGACCGTGGTGGCCCGCTTTGAGGCCAAGGCAGGAGGCCCTGCAGGCATCGGCGAGGAACCTCCCGCCATGTGGACGTTCAGCCCGTCCCGGAAATCGCTGCAGAACGCGAACCGCTGGGCACAGCAGCTCAGTGAGCTGGAACCCCTTGACGGCCCCGTCCCCGCCCGACGGCTTACCGCGGTCACGGACCGGCCCTTCGACTTTGAAACGGATGCCGAGGCCGCCGCGCGCACGGCGACCTCCCAGCTCCAGGTGGTCCAGCAACTGCACGGGCAGCACGACCAGGAATCCGACGGCCTGCTGGACATGCTCCGGTCCCGCCGCGGGCAGCGCCTGGGCGTGGACGAGGATGCAGACGACGCCCTCGCCAAGCTGCTGACCAACGGTGTCCCCGCAGCCCACCCCAGGCCCTCGGAGGTGCCGGCGGAAGCGCCCGCCCGCGGCGGAGAATCCAGCAGCGAAGAGCCCGGCAGTGAGCGGTCAGACGGCGACGAACGTGCCGCCGACGAAACAGCCGGCGGGTCCGGCGCCGACGCGCCCGGTCACAACGGGTCCGCAGACACGGATCCCCGTCCCGGCGCCAACCCTTGGGAACGCCGCCGCGACGGCCGGCCGTCCATCATGTCCCGGCTTACCCTGGCCCCCCGCCAGGACGAGGATCCGGACGACGCCCTGAAGCTGCATGACGGTGTCAGCACGGACACCCGGGAAATCACCATCGCGGCGTCGCAGCTGCGGCCCGTCGGCCAGCAGGGACCCACCTCCAGTCCGGGCCTGGACGAGCTCCTGGGCGGCGGGACCACCCGCCGGCAGCAGCGGGAATCCGGCGCAGCAACCGCCAGAAACCACGGCGACGACGGCGATGCCAGGGACAGTCAAGACCCGCTGCAGCCGGAACGGCAGCCGGCGAAGCCCAAGCGCTCCAGCATTCCCAGCTGGGATGAGATCGTCTTTGGAGCCCGCGGCGACTAATCGCTAGCCAGAGTCCCAGGCCAGCCAAAGTTCCGGACCAGCCCGAGTTTCAGGTTCCGGAAGGCAGGAATCCTGGGCTGCCGGGGGCCGCGGTACGCGGTCAGGCCCGCGGGGCCCTCGCGCCGTCGGCTTGGAAACACAACAGCGGGACTTCGCGTTCTGCTTTGGTGAGTGAGCCGTGCTGGCCCACCACTTCCATGGCCGTGGGCCGGATGCGCCGGATGTCGTAGAACGCCAGCTGCTCCCGGGCCGCGATCATCACGTCGCCGATCCGCGCGGCGACCTCTGGCCGCACGTCGCCGAAAAGGCCCACTGCGGCGGCTTCCTCCCGGGTGAAGGCCCAGATCCGGTCGGCGAAGCGCGCCCGCCAGGCATCAAGCAGCCGTTCGCGGCCGGCGTCGCCCTCCCCCTCCTCGAGGTAGAGGTGGACCATGCGCGGTTCGCCTGCCGTGTGGCGCACGCCGGCGATCAGGTCCGGGTCCGCCGAGTAGTCGATCCGCTGGGATTCCGGCACATCCAGCATGCCGTGGTCCGCGGTGAGAAGGATGGTGGTGCCTGCCGGGAGCGTGGCGCTGAGCCGTTTGACGGTGGCGTCGAGTTCCTCCAGCTGGTGCTCCCACTGCGGCGACTGGCAGCCGTAGCGGTGCCCGGCCTTGTCCAGTTCGTTGACGTAGAAGTACATCAGCGACTTGCCGGACCCGGCCATGGCCTCGGCCGCGGCGGCAGTCCTGGCGTGCGAGGTGGTCGCGGTGACATAGCGGCCGCCCCGGAGGGCAGCCCGGGTCATGGCGGAGTCGCTGAACTGCGGGAGGCTGACGGTGGTCACCTCCACGTGCTCCGCCGCCCGCTCAAAGACGGTGGGGAACGGCTGCCACTGCTGCGGGTCGACGCCGGCATCCCAGCCGCCCAGCATGTTGACCACGCGGTCCTGGTCCGGGTCCAGCACGTCGTAGCCCACCATGCCGTGCTGCCCGGCAGCGAGGCCGGTGCCGAAGCTGGCCAGCGACGCCGCCGTGGTGGACGGAAACGCCGAGTCCAGGGTCACCGGCACCTGGCCCTGGCCTGCCTGCATCACGGCGCGAAGGAACGGCGTGTGCGCGGATTTCTGCTTCAGCAGGTTGCGGCCCAGCCCGTCCGCGAGGACGACGCAGACGCGCTTGGCCGCGGGCAGGTGAAGGCTGTTGTCGAACCCGGGCACGCCGAGGCTCGCCGCGGCGCTGGTGAGCACCTCGGCAACGGAGCGGTGGCCGAAGGCGGGGGCCGGCGGCATGCTGCGGGCAGCCGCGCCGGCCGGAGCCTGCAGGAGGGCCGGAGAGGAGGAGACGGGTTCAGGCACGCGGTCCGGGGCCATCTCAGCGCTGGTGGCCGCGGCTGGCGCGGTTTCCGAAGACGCCCATCCGCGGGCGGGGCGGGAGCCCCGGGCCGGTGTGCTGCACCGGTGCGGTGGATCCGGTGTTCACGGCACGCAGCGCGCGGGCAAAGAGCTTGGCGTCCTGGACGGCCTGCAGGCCGTCCGCCTCGGCGCTGATCCGGAGCACGATGTCCTCCTGGGCGATGGTCCCGCTGTAGCCGTGGTCGGCCTCGCACTGCGGGTCGCCGCAGCTGGCCGGCCCCATGTCGAGGCGCTGGCCGCCGGACCAGGCAATGGACAGGGTCAGTTCGCGGACTGGGTCCGACGGTTTGTAGTCCTGGGGCTGGGCGTACACGTAGCTGAGCACCACGGAGCCGATCTGCGTAACGGGCACGGACTCGGTGGAGACCTGGGCGACGGTCTGCTCCCCCGCCTCGTCGAGCTGCTGGTCGTCGACGTGGGTGATGACCAGCATGTCCTCGGTCAGAACCAGCACGGTGATGTGGCGGCGGACCTCGGCGCGGTCGAAGTGCGTCTCAAGGTGCACCAGGTGGGCCACGCAGTCACGCCCGTCCAGGGCGTCCGCAACGACGTCGGCGACCAGGCGCGGGTAGAACCCGGCCTGCTGGAGCGCCCCTTCCAGGCTTTGGCCCTGCGCACTGTGGTCATGCAGGCCGTGGTGGTGCGCGCCCGGGCGTCCGGAAACGGTCGCCTGGGGCCTGGGTGTCGGAGACTGAAAGCTCATGGTCTCCATTTTCACAGATCGGCTGGGGACATGCTAACCATTCCCCGTCCCGCGACCGCCGGCGGCGGGCACTGCTGGTTTGCGGCGCCCGCGCCGCTCAGCTTCCGCCCCGCGCGGGTGTCAGCTGCGCATGGCGCGGCGGGCGCTGTCGGTGCGCTGGGCGGCGTTGGCGATCCGGACGTCGGCGGAGAGGATGGATGCGCCGTCCGGGCCGGCGAGCACGGGGTTGAAATCGACCAGGACGATTTCCGGGTGGTTGTCCTTGAGCCGGGTCAGCCGGGCGGCGAGGTCCTCCAGCGCCGCGGCATCCACGGGCGGCAGGCCCTGGTAGCCGAACAGCTTGCGCGAGGCCCGGGGCGCCCGGATGAAGTCGCGCACATCGGTGCCGGACAGCGGCGGCACCCGGTGGGCCCAGTCGTCCAGCAGGTTGACCGCGTCACCGGCCAGGCCAAAGGAGATGACCGGGCCCAGCAGCGGGTCCTCGATGGCGCGGAAGGTGCAGGCCTGCCCCACAGGCGCCATGGTCTGCACCTCCAGGGAGGGCGAGCCGTAGCGCTGCAGCGACTTGCGCATTTCCAGCACGTTCCGCCGCAGCGAGTCGGCGTCCTGGATGTCCAGGCGCACCCCGCCGAGGTCCAGGCGGTGCCGCAGCGCCGGGTCGGTGGTTTTCAGTGCCACTGGCCAGCCGAGCCGGTCGGCCGCGGCGACGGCCTCTTCGGCCGTCTCGAAGCCGACGGAGGGGACCACCCTGATGCCGTAGCGGGCCAGGAGCGTCGCAGCCGTGTCCGGGGCCAGGCGGACCAGCTGCTCGCCGCCGACGCCGGACAGCAGGTGCTCCAGCTCGTCGCGGGTTCCGTCCGGATCGCAGCCCTCGGGTTCGACGAACAGGCCCTGGTCCCGGTCCAGCCACTGCGCGTAGCGGACCACGGCACCCAGGGCAGACACGGCCGCGCCGGGGTTGGAGTAGCAGGGGACGGTGGGAGCCCCGGTGTCGGGGCCCACCATTCCTTCCACGTAGATGGACGGGTCCAGGATTCCGCTGAAGGCTGCCACCACGGGTTTGCCGGCCGCCACCGAACATTCAGCCAGCACACCGGCGATCTTCTCCACGGTGAGCCCGTGCGCGGGCAGCAGCGCAACCACCACGGCATGGACGGAGTCGGCGGTGAGGACTTCCTGCAGGCTGTGCCGCAGCGCGGGCAGCGCCACGGACATCCCGGCGTCGAGGTCGACGTCGGCGACGATTCGCTCCACGCCGAGCCCCTGCACCGCCGCGCTGTCGGCGACCACTTTGCCAAGCGCCCGGGAGTTGCTGAACACGGCGACCCCCGGCCCCTTCGGCAGGGGCTGGCTGGAGACGATCTGGGCGACGTCCATGAGCTGTTCGATCGTCTCCACCCGGATGATGCCGGCCTGGCGCATCATGGCGTCGAGCGCCTCCGGCGGCGCCTGGGTGGTCTGGACGGCGTGGCCGGGGGGCAGGCCCAGGGCGTCGGATTTGGCCACGATCACCGGCTTGGTCCGGGCCAGGCGCCGGGCGAGGCGGGAAAACTTGCGGGGGTTGCCGATCGACTCCAGGTAAAGCCCGACGGCGGTCGTGTCGGCGTCGTCCTCCCAGAACTGCATCAAGTCGTTGCCGGAGACGTCGGCGCGGTTGCCGGCCGAGAGGAAGGTGGAGATTCCGACGCGGCGCCGGCTGGAGGCCGCGTAGAGGGAGACGCCGATCGCCGCCGACTGGCTGAACAGGCCGAGGCCGCCGCGGCGGCCGAGCGAGGGCGCCATGGAGGCGTTGAGGGACACGGCCGGGTTGGTGTTCATGATGCCCAGCGACGCCGGGCCGATCACCCGCATGCCGTTGGCGCGGGCCTGCCGCACAAGTTCACGCTGCCGCGCGAGGCCGCGTTCGCCGTCGTCCGCGTAGCCTGCCGTGGCCACCACGATCCCCTTGACCCCGGCGGCACCGCATTCCTCCACGACCTTGGGGACCTCGGCGTAGGGGACGGCGATGATGGCGAGGTTGACGGGGCCCGGCACCTCGGAGAGCCGCGCGAAGGACAGCATGCCGGCGAGCTCGAACGCCTCCGGGTTGATTGCGTAGACCGGGCCGGTGAAGCCGCCCTCGATGATGTGCTCCAGGAGCTGGTAGCCCACGGTCCCCCATTTGCGGCTGGCGCCGATCACGGCCACGGAGGACGGTGCCAGCAGCTCCTGGATGCTGCGGGCCTCCGCGCGGTGTTCCCGGGACTCCATCACGGCGCGGGATTTGTCCGTGGGGTCGATGTTGAACTCGAGGCTGACCACCCCGTCGTCGAAGTGGCGTTTGACGTCGTACCCGGCGTCGGAGAACACCATGAGCATCTTGCGGTTCTCCGGGAGCACCTCGGCACTGAACTTGCGGATCCCGTTTTCCCGGGCGGCGGCGGCCAGGTGTTCGAGGAGGATGGACCCGATGCCGCGGCCCTGGTGCGCGTCGGCGATGTTGAACGCCACCTCGGCTTCTTCCGGGTCGTCGAGCCGGTCGTAGCGGCCGATGCCGATGATGTCGCCGCCGATGGTGATGACCAGCGCCACCCGGTCCTTGTAGTCCACCTCGGTGAACCGTTTGAGTTCCTTGGCGGAGAGCTTTGATTTGAAGGCGAAGAAGCGCATGTAGATGGACTTCTGCGACTGGCCTCCGTGGAAGGCCTGCACCGCGTCCGCGTCGGACGGGTGGATCGGGCGCAGATGCGCCGTCCCGCCGTCGCGCAGGACAACATCGGCTTCCCAATATTCCGGATATACACCGTCCGCGGGCTGATCCACCATAGGCTTAGCCTAGTCATAAACGTGCCCAGCACACGTTCAGCACCCCGCAGAAGGACCCACCAGCCCCATGGCACGCCGCCAAAACCCGTCCCCGGCAGGGGAAGCCAGCCCCGATTTTGTCGAAAACATCGTCGACATCGATGTCACCTCGGAGATGGAAGGATCGTTCCTCGAGTACGCCTATTCGGTGATTTACTCCCGGGCGCTTCCGGACGCCCGCGACGGGCTGAAACCGGTGCAGCGGCGCATCCTCTACATGATGAGCGAGATGGGCCTGCGCCCGGACCGCGGGCACGTCAAGAGCGCCCGCGTGGTGGGCGAGGTCATGGGCAAACTGCACCCGCACGGTGACACAGCGATCTACGACGCGATGGTGCGCATGGCGCAGGACTTCTCGCTGCGGCTGCCGCTGATCGACGGGCACGGCAACTTCGGCTCGCTCGACGACGGCCCCGCGGCCCCGCGGTACACCGAGGCGCGCCTCGCGGCCGCGGCGCTGACGCTGACGGACCACCTCGACGAGGACGTGGTCGACTTCGTCCCCAACTACGACAACCAGCTCACCCAGCCGGACGTGCTGCCGGCCGCGTTCCCGAACCTGCTGGTCAACGGCGCCACCGGCATCGCCGTCGGCATGGCCACGAACATGGCCCCGCACAACCTGGTGGAGGTGATCTCCGCCGCGCGGCACCTGATCGAGCACCCGGATGCCACGCTCGAGGACATCATGAAGTTCGTCCCCGGCCCGGACCTCCCCACGGGCGGGCGGATCGTGGGACTGGACGGGATCCGCGACGCGTACGCCACCGGCCGAGGCTCGTTCAAAACGCGCGCCAAGGTGGAAGTGGAGCAGCTCTCGGCGCGGCGCACCGGCCTGGTGGTCACGGAACTGCCGTACATGGTGGGCCCGGAGAAGGTGATCGAGAAGATCAAGGACGCCGTCAACGGCAAGAAGCTCACCGGCATCAGCGACATCGTGGACCTTACGGACCGCAAGCACGGCCTGCGCCTGGTGATCGAGCTGAAGAACGGCTTCAACCCCAACGCCGTGCTCCAGCAGCTGTACCGCTACTCGCCGATGGAGGACTCCTTCGGCATCAACAACGTCACCCTCGTGGACGGCCAGCCGCAGACCCTCGGGCTGCTGCAGCTGCTCTCGGTCTACGTGGAGCACCGGATCGACGTCGTCCGCCGCCGCACCGTTTTCCGCCTCGGCAAGAAGAAGGACCGCCTGCACCTGGTGG
Source organism: Arthrobacter sp. EPSL27 (assembly GCF_001512305.1). GTDB lineage: Bacteria > Actinomycetota > Actinomycetes > Actinomycetales > Micrococcaceae > Arthrobacter. The sequence continues at coordinate 1,252,329 of NZ_LNUT01000004.1, read as the reverse complement.
AGGGCCTCCTGGTGGCGATCGTGGACATCGACGAGGTCATCCAGATCATCCGCTCCTCGGACGAGGCGGCCGCGGCCCGGACCCGGCTGATGTCCATCTACGACCTCTCCGAGATCCAGGCCAACTACATCCTGGAGCTCCGGCTCCGGCAGCTGACCAAGTACTCCCGGATCGAACTGGAGAAGGAACAGGACGAGCTGCGCCGGGAAATCGCTGAACTCGAGGCCATCCTCGGCTCCAGCGAACGGCTCCGCGCCCTGGTCTCGGCCGAACTGGGCGAGATTGCCGAGAAGTACGGCACCCCGCGCCGCACCGTGCTGCTCGAGTCCGAGGCGGTCTCCCCCACCGTGGCCGCTGCTCTGAGCGCCGCGCCGGGAGCCAAGGGCAAAGCCGCCCCGCTGGCGCTCGAGATCGCTGACGACCCCTGCTGGGCGATCCTGACCGCGTCCGGCCAGATCGCGCGCACCGCCAACCAGGACAGCCTCGCCGAGTCCGGCCCCCGGACCAGGCACGACGTCTTCACCTCCGTGGTCAAGACATCGGCGCGCGGCGAGATCGCCGCCGTCACCTCACAGGGCCGCATGCTGCGGCTCCAGGTGATGGACATGCCCGTGCTGCCGCCGACGTCGGGCACGCCCAACCTGGCGGGCGGGGTGCCGGCCAAGGACTTCATCACGCTGCTCAAGGGCGAGTCGCTGGTGGCGTTCGCGCCGCTGGATGAGGTGCTGGCCATCGGCACGGCCCAGGGCGTGGTCAAGCGGGTCCAGCCCGACTATCCCCTGAACCGCGAGGACTGGGACGTCATTGCGCTCAAGGACAAGGACACTGTGGTGGGCGTTGCCCCCGCGGGGTCTGACGACGTCGACCTCATCTTCGTGACGCGGCAGTCGCAGCTGCTGCGCTTCCCCGCCTCGGCCGTCCGTCCGCAGGGCCGGACCGCAGGCGGCATGGCCGGCATCAAGCTGGCCGCCGGGGATCGCGTGATGTTCTTCGGCGCCGCCAGCCCGGCCGACCCCGACGCCGTGGTGGTAACCATCGCCGGCACCGAGGGTGCGCTGCCCGGCACCGCACCGGGCGCCGCCAAGGTCACGGCCCTCGCCGAATACCCGGTCAAGGGCCGTGCCACCGCGGGAGTCCGGGCACACCGGTTCCTCAAGGGCGAGGACACCCTGCTGCTGGCTTGGGCGGGCCACGGACCCGCGAAGGCGTCCTCCCTGGCCGGCGTGGCCCGTTCCCTGCCCGGGGAACACGGCCGGCGCGACGGCTCAGGCATCCCGCTCTCCCAGGCCATCGACGCGATCGGCCCAAGCATGGCCTGGCCGACGGCACCCGCGACCGAAGCCTAGGTCTCAGCCCAGGATTGGGCGCGGGGGCTTCGGCGCCGTCGCGACGCAGATCTAGGCCCGGTAGCGGCGTCGGTCCGCCGGGGCTCGAAGATTTAAACGTTGATGCTGGTGTGCCACCGGCGGCAGGAGTGGCGCCCGACAGCGACTCTTGTCCGCGCCACAACTCACCCATTCACCACAAATGGCCGCTATCACTCATCCATTCACCACAAGTGGCCGCTATAAGCACTCCCATAGCGGCCATTCGTGGCAATTGGCCGGGGCTGGTGTAGATCTGGTCCGGGCAGCGGCGTCGGTCCGCAGGGGCCTGAGATTTCGACGTTGACGCTGAGGTGCCACCGGCGGCCGGAATGGCGTCCGACGGCGGCCCTTGTCCCCGCACCACGACTCACCCATTCACCACAAATGGCCGCTACCACTCATCCATTCACCACGAATGGCCGCTGAAAGCACTCCCATAGCGGCCATTCGTGGCGAATGGCCGGGGCGGGGGCTCGAGGGTCTGCCCTGGGACCCCGCACACCGCGCGGAAATATCGAGCCAACCAGCGTGTCGGGGCGTCGCGCCGAGTCTGGGCTTCTCCGGCTGGTTACCGCTTAGACTTCTGGCATGCCTATCACCCCGGATACGAAGGACTGGACCTGGGTCCTGCAGCAGCCCTGCCAGGAGTGCGGTTTCGACGTCCGGGGCTGCACCCCGGCCACCGTGCCCGGGAAGCTGGCCAGCATGCTGCCGCGCTGGCGGGCGGCACTGCGCCGGCCGGACGCAGCCGAACGCCCCGACGAGAACACCTGGTCGGTGGTCGAATACGCCTGCCACGTCCGCGATGTCTTCACCCTGTTCGACCACCGGCTCACCCTGATGCTGACCGAGGACGACGCCCGCTTCGAGGACTGGGACCAGGACCTCTCGGCCGTCGAACTGGACTACGCCAACGCCGACCCGTCCCGGGTGGGCACGGAACTGACCACCGAGGGCGAGCAGATCGCCGCATCGTTCGGGCGCATCCCGGAGGACCAGTGGGGCCGCAAGGGCACCCGCAGCAACGGGTCGGAGTTCACGGTGCTGACGTTCGCGCGGTATTTCCTGCACGACGTCGTCCACCACCTCCACGACGTGGATGGCTAGCGCGTGGATGGATAGCGTGTGGACGGATATCGCGTGGATGGATAGCGCGTCGACTGCCAGCCCGCGGACCGCTGACTACAGCTCCTTGTCCCACGCCATGCTGCTGTTGACGGCGACGTAGCCCATCTTGCGGTAGAGGGCCAGCGCACCCGTGGGGTTCTCCGAGTCGACGTCGAGCGAGGCTTTGTCCATGCCGGCGGCGGCGAAGCGGCGCATCGCATCGGCCAGCAGTGCCTGCGCCACGCCGCGGCCGCGGAACTCACGGCGCACGCCGAGCAGGTCCGTGTAGCCCTCCTTGTAGCCCCGCGACGCGGCGGTGACCTCGTCGTAGCTCGCCAGCTGGTACCCGGCAACGCGTCCGGTGGCCTGTTCGACGGCGACCGCGCTCAGGTCCGGGCGGGCCAGCGGATCGTTCACCACAAAGCCCCAGCCTTCCTCGTCCCGGGGTTCGCTCCCCCAGTGGTCCTGGAAGGCCTCGTTGTGCGCCAGCCGCACGGGTTCGTGCAGCTCCGGCCCGAAGCCCACGATTTCCAGCCCGTCTGCCAGCACCGGCTCGGGAAAACCGTCCTTGAGCGGCCGGTGCATCTCGTTGTAGTAGCGGACAATCCGGTAGCCGGCGTCCCGGAACAGGGCGGCCTGGTGGGTGTGCTGCTCCTCCATGTGGAGCCGCAGCCTGGCCGGCACCGAGGCCCCGTCCCCGGCAAAGCGCTGCCGGGTCCTCACCTCCATCCAGCCCAGCAGCCCGGTGCCGACGCCGGTGCCCTGCCACTGAGGGTCCACGCAGCCGTACCCGATGGCCTTGTCGCCGTCGGGGTTCTTCGTGATCCGGCCGTAGGCCCGGGCCACGCCGTCCGCGTCGAACCCGAGGATGGTGTTGGCGGCGGCGGGGTTCTTTTTGGACTCAAGGATCTGTTCAAGGTCGCCCCGGCGTTCAAACCAGACGGGCTGTTCGACGGCGGCGGTCCGGGCGATGAGCCCGGCCCAGGCGTCCAGGTCCCCGGTGTCCACGGCCCGCCACGCTAAGCGGGGGTCCAGGCTGGCCAGCGGATCTGCGTCGGCGTGTCCGTTCATGGCAACAGGCTAACGTCCGGCTTACCCCCGCGCCAGCAACGCCGCGGGCTCCGCCGGGCGTGCCACGGCCGCGGCCCGGTCAAGGTCCAGGCGGGCATCCTCCGGGGAAATGTCGTCCGGGTTGTGCGTCACAATGACCACGGTGCGGTCCCGCAGGCCGTGCCGGAGCTCGGCGATCAGCGCCCGGCCGGACTCCGCGTCCAGATGGGCCGTGGGTTCGTCCAGCAGGATCACGTCCGCCCCGGTCAGGAGGGTGCGGGCGACGGCGAGGCGCTGGCGTTCGCCGCCGCTGAGGAACGCCCCGCCGGGTCCGATCCGTGTGTCGAGGCCGTGCTCCAGCCGCCCGATCAGCGGTTCCAGCCCCACCGCAGCCAGGGCTTTCCGGAGCAGCGGGTCCGTGTCTGCCCCGCGGCTGCTGTCCGGAAGGCCCAGCAGCAGGTTGCCGCGGATGGTCGAATCGAAGAGGTGTGCCTCCTGCGGGCACCAGGCGGCACGTCCGGTGAGGAGGATCTGGCCGCGTGCTGCCGGGAGGAAACCCAGGATGACGGCAAGCAGCGTCGACTTGCCGGACCCGGACGCCCCGGTGACGGCGAGCCAGCGCCCGGGCGCCGCGGCGGCGGACAGCCCCGTGAAGACCGCGCGGCCGCCGGGCCACGCAGCTGCCAGGTCCCGGAGTTCGAGCCCGGGCGCACCGCCGGGCCGGCCCGGCACCGGGACGAGGCCGCCGACGACGTCTTCACCGGTACCGGCACTGGTGTCGGCAATGCTGCCTTTACCAGCACTTGTACCAGTGCCGTCCAGGACGCCGGCTTCGCCGATGCGCTGCAGCACCGACCGCAGGGCCGGGTACTGGCGGACCGCCGTCGTGATGGCGGCGTAGGGTTCCACGAGTGCCAGCTGCAGCAGCACCACCACCGCGACCGTCGCGGGTTCCACCGCTCCGCTGAGGGCCAGCGGGGCGGCGAGCACGGCGCTGGCCAGGGCGGCGGTACCGCAGGCGAGGACGGTCAGCCCCTGGCCGAGCCCTTCGGCCCAGGCCGAGCGCTGGGAGGCCGCGGTCGCGGAACGGTCGGCACCGGTGATGGCGGCCAGCACCGGGCCGGAGACGCTGTTGGCGTGAAGCTCGGCGCGGGCATCGAGGGCGGCCGCAACCTGGCGGAGGACGCCGGACCGCAGCCGTTGTTCGGTGCGGGCGGACATCCGGTCCGCTGCCAGGGCCAGGGCCGGGGCGCCCGCGAGGCTCACCAGTGCGGCCGCAATGACGGCGGGAAGCGCGGCCGGCAGCAGCAGGGCAATGGTGGTGACGGCGGCGGCTCCAACGGCCACGGCGGTGACCGGCGGCAGGACCACGCGGGGCAGCAGCTCCCGGACCGTGTCGACGTCGTCCACCACCGTGCCCAGGACGTTGCCGCCCTGCAGCAGCCGGCGCAGCGAGAGGGCGCGTCGGCTCAGCGATTCCCAGAGCCTGCCGCGGAGCCGGGTCAGGGCGGAAAAGACGGCGTCGTGCAGCAGGAGCCGTTCGAGGTAGCGCAGGGCCGCCCGGCCGATCCCGAAAAAGCGCACGCCGACGATCGCGGTGAGCAGGTACAGAATGGGCGGCTGCTCGCTGGCGCGGATGATCAGCCATCCGGAAAGCCCGGCCAGGGCGACGGCGAACAGTGCAGACAACGTGCCGACGGCGCCGGCGGCGGCGAATTTCCCGCCGACCGGTGCGAGCAGCCGGCGGAGCCGGGCTGCGGTGGACGCGCCCCGGGAGTGGCCCTCGGCGTGGGGCGCGCCGGGGTCCCCGCTGCCTGCGGTTTCAGCGGGGTCCGCGGTGCCTGCGGGTTCCGCGGCGACGGGTTCCGGCCCTGAGGGGGCCGCGGCGAGGTCGGCCGTCCGGGGCTCCGGGACTTCTGTCTGGACAGCCGCCAGGGCGGTAGTGGCGGCGGTGCCGGCTGTGGCGGCGGCTGCGATGGAGGGAGCAGGCGTACCCGGTGCCGGGGTGCCCGGTGCCACGGCGACGAGCTGGTCGGCGAGTTCCCGGGTCTGCCGGTCGTGGGCCACCAGCAGGACGGTGACCTTTCCGCGCAGCCCGGTGATGGCGTAGCTGACGGCGGTGGCGGATTCTCGGTCCAGGTGGGCGGTGGGTTCGTCGAGGAGCAGCACCGTGGCTCCCGCTTCGATGCGTGCCAGGCCGCGGGCCAGCGCCACGCGGCGCAACTCCCCCGGGCTCAGTTCGGCGGGATGTTTGGCAGCGAGGTGCTCCGCGGCGCAGGCGGCCAGGCAGCGCCGGGCGGTCCCTTCGGCTGCGGCATTGGCGGCGGCAGGTTCGGCGGCGGCACCGTCCGCGTCCGCGCCAACGTCCCGGGCCGCTCCCGGCGCGGACCCGAGGTAGAGCCGGACTTCCTCCAGCACGGTGGGTGCGACCATCACGGGGTGCTGCGGCACCCAGGCGAGGTCCGCCGTCGTAAATCCTTCCAGCCGTCCGCTGACGGCGGTCTGCCGGCCCGCGGCGCCGCCGCTGCCGATGGTCCCGGCCAGGACGCCCAGCACGGTGCTCTTGCCGGCGCCGCTGGGCCCGTCGAGCGCGGTGATGCGGCCCGGTGCCGCGGTGAAGCTCAGCGGCCCGACGGCGGCACCGGACCGGCCGCCGTAGCGGACGGTCAGTCCCGCCACGGCCACGGCGGGCGGGCCGGCGGGTACTGCGTCCGGCGCACCAGCAGCAGCGGCGGGGTGCAGCGGCACAGACTCGGGTGCGTCGAGGACGGCGTTGGTTTCGGCGAGCGCGGCACGGCCTTCGTCGCTGGCATGGTGGGCGGTGCCGAGCTCACGGAGCGGCAGGTAGCAGTCGGGGGCGAGGATCAGTGCCAGCAGCCCGGCTTCGAGGGCCATGTCCCCGTGGACCAGCCGGACGCCGATGAAGACCGCCACGACGGCCACGGAAATCGTTGCGATGAGTTCCAGGGCCAGGGCGGAGAGGAAGGCTGTCCGCAGGGTTCCCATGGTCCGGTGCCGGTATTCCTCGGAGAGATCCTCGAGGGCCTTGCGCTGGGCGGCGGCGCGGCCCAGACCCACCAGGACCGGCAGTCCCTTGGCGAGTTCCAGCATGTGGCCGGAGAGCCGGGACAGGGCGGACTGCGCCTCCCGGACGCGGTCTTCGGTGTAGCGGCCGATCAGGACCATAAAGAGCGGCACCAGCGGGACGGTCAGCACGATCACGGCGGCGCTGATCCAGTCGGCGTAGAGGATGCGGGCGCCCAGGAGCAGCGGGATAACGGCGCAGTTCACCAGGGCAGGCAGGAACTGGGTGTAGTAGTTGTCCAGGGCGTCCAGCCCCCGGGTCGCGAGGATGGCCAGGCCGCCGTCGGCGGGGCCCGCGGACCGGGCGCCGTTACGCAGAGCGCGCTCAAGGAGGCGCGAGCGGAGCTCCTCCTTCACCCCCAGCGCCGCCCGGCGCGATGCCACGGCCTGCGCCCAGACGGTGAGCGAACGCAGCACCACTCCCGCAGCCCCCCAGTACAGCTGCCCGGCCCAGCCGGGGTCCCCGGCCATGAGCCCCGCGAGCATGGACGCGACGGCCTGTGCCATGAGCACCAGGGACAGTGCCTTCAGGGCCGCGAGCAGGCCCAGGAGGTAAAGGGCGGCGCGGTTCGCGGGGCCGTCGGGGAACTGCGGTCTCATCTGGGCTAGTCCTTGGGTGCCAGGGCTTTGGCGGCGATAGCGGGGAGGAAGCTGTGGGCCTCGGGGATATGGTCACCGCTCACGCGTCGCCGGAAGACCCAGTAGGTCCATGCCTGGTAGGCGAGGACCAGCGGAAGCCCGATGCAGGCAACCACCGTCATGAGGCCCAGGGTGTAGTCCGAGGACGAGGCGTTGGAAACCGTCAGGTTGAACTCGGGGTTCAGGGTGGACGGCAGCACCACGGGGAAGGCTGCGCCGAAGATCGAGGCGCTGCCGAGCAGCAGGAACGTCCCCAGGGACAGGAAGGCGCGGCCCTCGGCTCCCGTGCGGGCGAAGTTCCAGGCCAGGACGGCGGCCACCACAGCGGCGGCGACCGCCGCCACGGTCCACGCCTCCCCGCTGAGCAGCTGCAGGCTGACGGCCCAGCCGGCGATCGGCAGCAGGAGCACGGGCAGGAGCCGGACGAACCACTTGCGGGCCCGGTGCCGGACGTCCCCGTCGGTCTTCAGGGCCAGGAAGGCGAGGCCGTGCAGCAGCGAGAAACCGACGACGGCGAGGCCTCCCAGCACGGCGTAGGCGCTGAACCAGGCGAAGGGGCCGCCCTCGCGGTCGCCGTTGGCGTTCAGCGGAAGTCCGGTGGTGGTCAGCCCCAGCGCGGCACCCACGCCGAAGGCCGCCAGGAGCGAGCCGAGCGAGATGGCCCAGTCCCAGCGGGCACGCCACCGCGGGTTGTCCACCTTGCCGCGGTACTCAAAGGCCACGGCGCGGAAGATGAGGGCGACGAGGACCAGCAGCAGCGGCAGGTAGAGGGCCGAGAACAGGGAGGCGTACCAGAGGGGGAAGGCCGCGAAGGTGGCGCCGCCCGCGGTCAGCAGCCAGACCTCGTTGCCGTCCCAGACCGGGCCGATGGTGTTGAGCAGCACGCGGCGTTCGGTGTTGTTCCGGGCGAAGCCCTTCATCAGCATGCCGACGCCGAGGTCGAAGCCTTCGAGAAAGAGATAGCCCGTCCACAGCACCGCGATGGCGATGAACCAGATGGTGGGAAGCAGTTCCATGCTGAGTATCCTCTGCGTTTTCTTGTGGGAGCGGCGGCTTAGTAGGCGAAGGCGAGGACGTCGTCGCCGGGCTTGCCGGGACCGCCGCCCTTGGGGGTGGCATCCTCGTTCTCGTCGGCCGGGGCGTGCGCGAGTTCGGGCATGGCGGCCGCCACCCCGCCGCGGATGTACTTGACCAGCAGCTTGACCTCGACCACCAGCAACACCGCGTAGACAACCGTGAGCACCACCAGGGACGTCAGGAGCTCGCCGGCCGAGACACCGGGTGAGACGGCGGCGGCGGTGAACATAAACACCTGGTCGATGCCGCTGGGGTCCGGGTTGGGGGCGACGACGAACGGCTGCCGGCCCATCTCGGTGAAGATCCAGCCGGCCGCGTTGGCCCCGAACGGGGCCAGGATGCCGAACACGGCAAGGCGCATGAGGCCGCGCGACGCGGGGACGGTTCCGTTGCGCGTCAGCCACAGGGCCGCGAGGGCCGCCACGGCCGCGAGACCGCCGAAGCCGATCATCATCCGGAAGCCCCAGTAGGTGACCTCCATGACGGGGACGTACTGGATTTCCTGCCCGGCCCGCTCCCCGTAGATGGGGTTGTCCGGCAGGTGCGTGCCGTAGTCGGCCTTGTACTGGTCAATGAGGCTGTTGACGCCCTTGACCTCGGTGGTGAAATCCCCCTTGGCGAGGAAGGACAGGATGCCGGGGACCTCGATCACGGCCACGATGTCGTCGCAGTTCTTCGAGCCGAGGTTGCCGATGCTCAGGATGGAGAAGCCGGTGCCGTCGTGGCAGGCCGCTTCGGCCGCCGCCATCTTCATGGGCTGCTGCTCGAACATGAGTTTGCCCTGCAGGTCACCGGTGATGGCGGTCCCGGCGAAGGAGATCATGGCGACGACGGCTCCGATCCGCAGGGAGCGGATCCAGACGGCGTGGTCGGTGCGGTCCCGGCCGGGGATGGCGGACTCCCCGGGGACGACCTTGCCATCGGCACCGAGCGTGTCGATCCCGTCGTGGCGGCGGCGCCACAGGTGGTACCAGGCGATGCCGAGCAGGAATGCGCCGGCGACGGCGAGGGCGCCGAAGATGGTGTGCGGTACGGCCACCAGGGCGGTGTTGTTGGTGAAGACCGCCCAGGCGTCCGTCATCACAGGCCGGCCGTCGATCATTTCGACGCCGACCGGGTGCTGCATCCAGCTGTTGGCGACGATGATGAAGTAGGCGGAGAAGACCGAGCCGATCACGGCGATCCAGAGGCAGGCGAGGTGGATGGCGGGCTTGAGCTGCTTCCAGCCGAAGATCCACAGGCCCAGGAAGGTGGACTCCACGAAGAACGCCAGCAGCGCCTCCATGGCCAGCGGAGCCCCGAAGACGTCACCGACAAACCGGCTGTATTCGCTCCAGGCCATGCCGAACTGGAACTCCTGCACAATGCCCGTGGCGACGCCCATGATGAAGTTGATCAGGAAGAGCTTGCCCCAGAACTTGGTCATCCGGAGGTATTCCGGCCTGCCGGTGCGGTGCCACATGGTCTGGATCACGGCGACCACCAGGCCCAGGCCGATGGTGAGCGGCACCATCATGAAGTGGTAGACGGTGGTGATTCCGAATTGCCAGCGTGCGATTTCCAAGGCGTCCAAGGCAGTCCCTACTTTGCTCGGCAAACAATTTCTACGCCACGTAGAAACATTCTTCTACAGAGTGTAGAACACTTTGATGGTCCCCTGCACTTCAGGGTCGCACGCGCCACAGCCGCCCGCAATGGACTGTCCGACACGCCGGAGCCGGACTGTTCTACCTCATGTAGAAACTATGCGCAAAACACGGTAAATTTAAAGCTGAAGTATTTAACGACCGCCCGGCAGAGTCGATACGCCGGGCGGCCCTCACGAAGGACGTACGGAATGGCGAGTCTCGGCGAACTGGAACGGGCAGTGATGGACCTGCTCTGGGCAGGCCATGAGGCTGCAACAGCGAACACCCTGCGGGACCTGCTCGCGCAGAACACGCGTGCGGAAAACGGCGCCGCAGGGCACGAGGGCAAGGACCTGGCCGTCACGACGGTGCTGACCGTGCTCTCGCGCCTGGAGCGCAAGGGCCTCGTGGAGCGGGAACGCGGCACGCGCCCGCACCGCTACCAGGCGGTCTCCAGCCGCGAGGACCACACGGCCGAACTGATGCACGAGGTCCTGGGGTCCGCGCCGGACCGCGAGGCCGTGCTGGCCCGCTTCATTGGATCCGTCACCGACACCGAGGCAGAAACGCTGCGCAAGCTGCTGGGGCTCAACTAGCGCCCTATGTTCTGGACCTCATGGTTTCTGGCGGTCCTGGCGATAGCACTGGCCTGGCCGGTGCCTATCCTCCTTTCCCGCGCCCAGTGGCCCGCGCGGTCGCCGTTTACGGCCATGCTCCTGTGGCAGACGATCGCCCTGGCCGGCGGCTTGTCCATGATCGGCGCCATGCTGGTCTACGGCCTGGAGCCCGTGGGCGACAACCTGCTGGCCGGCCTGCGCTCCCTGGCCGGCATGGTGTTCAACAACGCCCCCACCACGGCGCTGGGCTTCTGGCACATCTTTGCGCTCTCGGCCGCGGCGCTGCTGACGGCCCACCTTGTGTTCACCCTGCTGCTGACCTACTACAAGATCCAGCGCCAGCGGCGGCGGCACCGCGAACTGCTGGCCCTGCTGGCCTCCCCGTCCGCGGACGGTCCGCAGACCATGGTGATCAACGTCGATTCCCCCGTCGCATATTGCCTGCCGGGCGGCGCCCGCTCGGTCACTGTCCTCTCCGACGGGCTGATGGCCGCACTGGAACCGGACGAACTGCGGGCCGTGCTGAACCATGAAAACGCCCACCTGGACCAGCGCCACCACCTGCTGCTCTGGGCCTTCGCGGCCTGGCGGCAGGCGCTTCCGTGGCTTCCCACCACGCGGCTGTCGCAGGAGGCCGTGAGCTCGCTGATCGAGATGCTGGCCGACGACGTCGCGCTGAAGACCGGGAGCCGGGCCGCCCTCATCAAGGCGATCGCGATCGTGGCCAGCGGCTCCCCCGGTGCGTCCGGCGCGCGCATGGCGTTCGGCGAACCGGAACTGTCCGACGTCGAATCCGGCCAGCCGGGTGCCACCGGCGGCGCCGGGTCGGCCCGGACGACGGCGTCCCGCGTCAGCCGCCTGCTCTCCCCGCAGCCTCCCCTGCCGGAGGCCGCGCGCGCCGCGGTGCTGGCGGCCTGCGTCCTCCTGCTGGCGGTTCCCACGGCCCTGCTGATCGTTCCCGGCCTGCTGGGCTGATCTCCGGGCTGGTCTCCGGCGGGAGCGGTGACCCGGGCCGCCGCCCGGAAAACTTCCCGGACCGGCAGCCTGGGTGAAACCTCCGCACAGAGGCCGGGCCGCCCTGCCCGGAGGCAGAGCGGCCCGGCACCTGTGGCAGCGTGCGCCCTGAAACTACTTGAGCAGCTTGTTGGCCTTGTACTCGAGGTCCACGTTGCCGGTCCCGTTGCCCTTGGCCGTGCCGTTGACCGCCGAGGTGGTCATGGCGAAGGTCAGGGTGGAGTGGGCGATCGCGTCGGCCATCTCCTCCAGCACCGCGGTGTTGACGTTATCGATATCGTCGCAGGCGGCGTGGTAGCACGGGTCCAGGGGTTCGCCCGCTGTGCCGCCGAAGACCGCCGCCTCCTCTGCGGTCTTCAGGTCTTCAGCGCCGGTGAACAATCCGCCGGCCGGAATGCCGTTGCTGATGAAGCCGAAGTAGTCGGACCGTCCGTCGAACGCCGTCGGGGCGACGGGCAGACCCTGCGACGCGAAGTAGTCCAGGAAGACCTTCTCCACCAGCGCGGAGCCGTTGGGTCCCTTCTCACCGAACGCGGAGCCGTCGCCGTCGTAGACGTAGCGGACGAAGTTGGGCGACCCCACCATGTCGAAGTTGAGGTTGACCGCGTGGTCCTTGAGCTGGCGGGCCGACAGCTGGGAGACGTAGTATTCGGACCCGATCAGCCCGTCCTCCTCCCCTCCCCAGAAGGCGAACCTGACCCGGTTGGTCGGCTGGATGCCCAGCTCGGCCATCTGGAGTGCCGTCTCGAGGATGGCTGCTGAACCGGAGCCGTTGTCGTTGATGCCGGGGCCTTCGGCCACGGAGTCCAGGTGTGCGCCCACCACCACGGTCCGGTCCGCACGTCCCGTGGTGTCGGCGAGGAGGTTGTAGGAGTCGATCCGGCTCACCCCGGCGTCGACGGCCAGGTGCATGACGACGCTGCTGAGCCCGGCGAGCTGGGCTCCGGTATCGTAGCTGGTGCTGACCACCGGGATGGCGGCCTGCGGCAGGTCCAGGGTGCCGCCGAACAGGCCCAGGCGGTCATCCCCCGGGACCACGTTGCCCTGGTTGAAGATGATCACCCCTGAGGCTCCGGCCGCCGCGGCGTTGTCCGCCTTGATCCGGAAGGTGCAGGTGCCGCGCTGGATGAGCGCGATGTGTCCCGCGGTGAAACCGGCGAAGTCTGCCGCTTCGCAGCCGCTGGTGGATGCGCGGTCGCCGGCCAGGTTGAGGTCGACGGCGGTCAGAGGTGCGGTGACGTCCCCGGAACCCGAGTACGTCATGTCCAGGAAGCCGGTGCCGTAGGCGTAGGTTTCCGGAGACGGTGACACGCGCTCCAAGGACGCCGACCTGAAGTCGTAGCGGTCGTAGCTGAACGGCTGGCGCTCTGTTGTGTAGCCGGCGCTTGTTAGCAGGCCATCGATGTAGTCGAGCGAGGCCGCGTAGCCGGGGCTGTCCGCCGCACGGTTGCCGCCGTTGGCTTCTGCGATGGCCTGGAGGGCTTCGAGGTGGGTCGTGATGTTGCCGGCGGACACTGCGGTGCGAAGGGCCGCGGAGCCGGTTCCGGTTGCTGCAACGGCCGGCGGTGCAAAGCTGACCGCCAGGCCGATCGTCGCGGCGACGGCCGCGCGCTGGATATTCCGAGTTTGCCTCATAGGGGTCTCCTGATTTTCTGCGGAATCCGGCCCCGGGCGTCATTGCCCGAGGCCGTGAGACGACACTATCGGAAGGAGGTATCCCCGGTGAGAGGGTATTTGGGCACTGGCGCGGGCCGGCGCCGGCTTGGATTATCCGGGCCGCCGGGCCGGGTCCCGGCCGGCGTCAGGCGTCGATGCGGTCCCGGTCCAGGCTGGCGGCCCCGGCGATGATGAAGTCCTTCCGGGGCGCGACGTCGGAGCCCATCAGGAGGTCGAAGGTCTCCTCGGCCTGTTTCGCGTTCTCGATGCCCACCTTGCGCAGGGTGCGGTGCCGCGGGTCCATGGTGGTTTCCGCCAACTGCTCCGCATCCATCTCACCCAGGCCCTTGTAGCGCTGGATCGGCTCCTTGTAGCGCTTGCCCTCCTTGGCCAGCCGGGCCAGCAGGACGTGCAGTTCCGCCTCCGAGTAGGTGTAGATCATCTCGTTGGCTTTCTGCCCGGCGTTGATGACCTCCACCCGGTGCAGCGGCGGGACGGCGGCGAAGACGCGGCCCTCCTCGATCATCGGGCGCATGTAGCGGAAGAACAGCGTGAGCAGGAGCGTCCGGATGTGGGCGCCGTCGACGTCGGCGTCGGTCATCAGGATGACTTTCCCGTACCGGGCCGCGCCGATGTCGAAGCTCCGGCCGGAGCCCGCGCCCACCACCTGGATGAGGGCCGCGCACTCGGCGTTGGAGAGCATGTCGCCCACGGAGGCCTTCTGGACGTTCAGGATCTTGCCGCGGATGGGCAGCAGCGCCTGGAAGTCGGAGGAACGGGCCAGCTTGGCGGTGCCGAGCGCGGAGTCACCTTCGACGATGAACAGTTCGGAGCGCACGACGTCGTCCGTGCGGCAGTCGGCGAGCTTGGTGGGCATGGAGGAGGTCTCCAGGGCGTTTTTGCGGCGCTGGGTCTCCTTGTGGACGCGTGCGGAGATGCGGGACTTCATCTCGCTGACGACCTTTTCCAGCAGCAGCGCCGACTGGGCCTTGTCGTTGCGGTTGGACGAGGTGAGCTTCGCGGTGATCTCCTGCTCCACCACCTTGGCCACAATGGCCCGCACGGCGGAAGTGCCCAGGATCTCCTTGGTCTGGCCCTCGAACTGCGGTTCCGCGAGCCGGACGGTCAGGACGGCCGTGAGCCCGGCGAAGATGTCGTCTTTTTCGATCTTGTCGTTGCCGGCTTTGAGCTTGCGGGCGTTGGTTTCGACCGCTTTGCGGAAGGTCTTCAGGAGCGCCTGCTCGAATCCTGACTGGTGCGTGCCGCCCTTGGGGGTGGAGATGATGTTGACGAACGACCGGACGGTGCTGTCGTAGCCGATGCCCCAGCGGAGCGCGACGTCCACCTCGCAGTCACGCTCGACTTCGGTGAGGTGGCTGTGGCCCTTGTCGTCGAGGACCGGCACGGTTTCCTTGAACTTGCCGGCGCCGTGCAGCCGCCAGACGTCGGTGACGGCCGGGTCGGCGGCGAGGAATTCGACAAACTCGGAGATGCCGCCGTCGTGGTGGAACACTTCCTCGTGCGGTCCGGACTCGCCCGGGGTGCCGGCGAGCCGGCGCTCGTCGCGGACGGTGATCTTGAGGCCGGGGACCAGGAAGGAGGTCTGCCGGGCGCGGGCTGCGAGCTCGTCGTACGAGAACTTCGCATCGGGGGTGAATATCTGCCGGTCCGCCCAGTAGCGGATCCGGGTGCCCGTGACACCGCGCTTGGCCTTGCCCACCACGTCCAGGACGGAGCCGTCAACGAAGGGCGAGAAGGCCGACGCCGGGTCCGGCCGGGAGCCGGCGTCCTTGAAGCGGCCGGGCTCGCCCCGCCGGAAGCTCATCCCGTAGGTCTTGCCGCCGCGGTCGACCTCGACGTCGAGGCGGGCCGACAGGGCGTTGACGACGGAGGCGCCGACGCCGTGCAGGCCGCCCGAGGCGGTGTAGGAGCCGCCGCCGAACTTGCCGCCGGCGTGGAGTTTGGTGAAAACGACTTCGACGCCGCTCAGCCCGGTCTTCGGTTCGATGTCTACCGGGACGCCGCGGCCGTCGTCGTGGATCTCCACGGAGTTGTCCGCGTGCAGGATGACCTTGATGTCGTGGCCGAAGCCGGCCAGGGCCTCATCGACGGAGTTGTCGATGATTTCCCAGAGGCAATGCATCAGGCCGCGGGAGTCCGTGGAACCGATGTACATGCCCGGGCGCTTGCGGACGGCTTCGAGGCCCTCCAGCACGGAGAGATGCCGGGCGGTGTAATCAGAACTTGGTGCCACGGGGCGGAAACTCCTTCAGGAACGGGACCGTCCTTGCGGGACGGGGAAAGCTTTTTGGCGCTCTTCCTAGGGTAGTCGGAGTGCCGGGCTGCGGCGCGCCGCCACTCCCCCGTGGGCCTGCGCGCCCGGCCCCGTTACCGAGACGTGATACGCGCACAGCGAAAGTGGGCCATCCCGGCCATGGTTTCGCTGCGAATGCTGGTTATATAGGTATACCGATCTACCAAGGAGGCCGAACATGACAACAGCAGTTGCGGACCGCACACTCACCACCGTCGACCGGTGCGATCGTTGCGGAGCACAGGCGTATGTCCGGGTTGTTCTCGGCGCCTCCGGGGGTGAGCTTCTTTTCTGCGGCCACCATGCCCGTGCCGTAGAACCGACGCTCCGGCCGCTGAGCTCCGACTGGCATGACGAGACCGCTCGTCTGCACGAGAAGCCGCCGGTTCCGGTCGACTAGACCACACAAGAACGGGCCCCCTCCGGTTTCGGAGGGGGCCCGTTCTGCGTTAAGGGTGTTTTCCAGGGACCAGTGTCTGCGCCAAACACCGCGGGGCCACTCCCGGCCGGTCCTGGCGGACGGCCGGGAATGACCCCGTACGGTGATGGTGCTGTGGTGCTGCCTAGTCCAGGTAGTCCCGGAGGACCTGTGACCGCGACGGGTGCCGCAGCTTGGACATGGTCTTGGATTCGATCTGGCGGATGCGCTCACGCGTGACGCCGTAGACCTTGCCGATTTCGTCTAAAGTCTTCGGCTGTCCGTCGGTCAGGCCGAAGCGCATGGCAACCACGCCGGCTTCGCGCTCCGAGAGCGTGTCCAGGACCGAGTGGAGCTGTTCCTGCAGCAGGGTGAAGCTCACGGCGTCGGCCGGGACCACGGCTTCGGAGTCCTCGATGAGGTCACCGAACTCGGAATCGCCGTCCTCGCCGAGCGGGGTGTGCAGCGAGATCGGCTCGCGGCCGTACTTCTGGACCTCGACGACCTTTTCGGGCGTCATGTCCAGTTCGAGGGCCAGCTCTTCCGGGGTGGGTTCGCGGCCGAGGTCCTGCAGCATCTGGCGCTGGACGCGGGCCAGCTTGTTGATGACTTCCACCATGTGCACCGGGATGCGGATGGTGCGGGCCTGGTCGGCCATGGCGCGGGTGATGGCCTGGCGGATCCACCACGTGGCGTAGGTGGAGAACTTGAAGCCCTTCGTGTAGTCGAACTTCTCGACCGCACGGATCAGGCCCAGGTTGCCTTCCTGGATCAGGTCCAGGAAGAGCATGCCGCGGCCGGTGTAGCGCTTGGCCAGCGAGACGACGAGGCGAAGGTTGGCCTCGAGCAGGTGGTTCTTGGCGCGCTTGCCGTCGTGGATGACAAATTCGAGTTCGCGCTTGAGCTTCGGATCCATCGACCCGTCGTCAGCGGCGATCTTTTCCTCGGCAAAGAGGCCGGCCTCGATACGCAGGGCGAGATCGACTTCCTGCTCGGCGTTCAGCAGGGCGACCTTGCCGATCTGCTTCAGGTAGTCCTTGACGGGGTCGGCGGTGGCGCCGGCGGACATGACCTGCTGGACGGGCGCGTCGTCATCGTCGGCGTCGGAGTAGACGAAACCGGAGCCCGTGGCGGCGGCTGCGGCCTTGCCGGGCACCTCTTCGCCGTCGTCGCCGATCTCTACGGCCTCCACGATGGCGTCGTCGAGGTCAACCTCGACGTCGTCGTCGACTTCGTCGTCACCGGTCGCGGCTTTGCCGGCGGCTTCGGCCGCGGCCTTGGCACCGGGCTTGGGGCCGCGCTTCTTGGGTTCGGGCTTGGCGACTGCCGATGCGGTGCCGTCACCTTCGGCCAGAGCAGCGTCTTTGACAGCCTTGTTGGCAGCACGCGTCGCAGCGCGCTTGGCGCTGGTCGCTGCCTTCTTTTCCTCGGGCGACAATACGGCCTGGGCGGCGGGTTCCTTCTTCGCGGAAGACGGGGTCACAGAAAACCTTTCTAGCGGCGGTCTGTGGAATCACCATACGGGCAACACCACTATGACCCTGTCAAGTCCGTGTTTTCCATCAGGTGCAATCACGACCAGCAGAGCCACTAAGTAGAACTCCTGGGGCGACCGTAATGTTCCCTGTTTCCAGGGCAGACTACAAGCACTTAATACACGGACCCAACCGGGTCTCGGCAACCATTGTCTCACGATTTTTCGAATCGACACCCTTGGCCGGACCGGCGGACCCTATATCCCGGCGCCTGCCGGGGTCAGGCCACGTCCGGCTCAAACCTCTGCCATGCCGTCTCCTTCCGCGCCGCCCAGCCGCACAGCGTCCCCCGGCCAGCCAGTTCGTCCAACAGCTCAGCCAGGCGGTAGCCGGGATGTTCCTCGTCCGCGCGGCTGAACAGAGCATGGGCAAAGGACCCCTTCCCCCGGCACCACTCAATCCAGCCCCGCCCGGTAAGGGCGGCGGCACCGGCCTCGCCGCCAGCGACACCGATCTGCTCAAGAATCCGTTCCAGGCTGGCCATCCTCCCCCAGTCCGGCACGGGCGGCGCCAGCCCCAGCAGAACCTCCCCGTAGCCCGCCACGGTGTGTGCCGCTCTCCGGGGGCGCACCTGCGGGGGCGGAAAGCCGTCCAGTGGCGGCAAGGGCGTAGGCGGGAACGCGCCTGGGACGGGCCCGGGCAGGGCGACGCTCCGGCCGCTGCCTGCCGCGCCCTCCGGCACTCCGGCATCAAAGACGCCAAACTCCGCCGCTCCGCGCTCCGCCGCCTCCGGACCGGCCGCCGTCATCACCAGCACGGCGTCCCGCCACGGCAGGACGCACAGGGAGGCCCTCAAGTACGCTGCCAGCGCCGCCGGCAAGGTGGGCAGCGGCGCCGCGACGTCCAGCACCCGCGACCAGACCTCCAGCACCTGGCGGAACTGCGCGGCATCCCGGGAGTGCAGGGCGAACTGCTGCTCCCAGTCCCGCTGCGCCTCCAGCACAGCAGGATCCGCGGGCTCCGGCCGGGACAGCTCCAAGGCGCCGGGGGCGGCACCAACTGCGCTGCCGCGGAACACCATCTCGGCATTGAGCCGGCTGTTCCGGATCTCGTCCACGGGCCGGCCCGGCGGCGCACAGCAGGACGGGTCGGTGCAATAGGCGTTCCGCCAGTGGTCCGAGCCGACCAGCCAGGCGTCCCGGACCGGCATGCCGGCGTGGTCCAGTGCCCGTTCGAGCTCGGCCAGGTGCCGCGCCCACGGCGCGTTGTCCGTACCGGCCTCCGTGAAGAAGGCCAGCAGTGAGCCGTCCGCCTCGTGGTCGGCCGCCAGATAGGACGCCACGGACCGGGCAAAGGCCGCCGGACCGGCGGGACCGGACCTCGTGGCGGCGGCGGGGTCGGGAAGATCCACCCGCAGGGTGGCTCCCAGCCGTGTGCCCTGCATGGTCATGGCCACCAGGCTGCCGGCCGGCCAATAGCCAAGGGAGTGCGGAATGAACCCGAGGATGTCCTCCGGGCCAGTGATTTTCAGGTGATCGGAAGCTGTCATGAACCCAGCTTCGCCGGACCGGCGTCCGGGCGTCAGTGCCCGTCCGGTCTATGTGGATAACCGATGGCACATCGCCCCCGGTTCCCGCGCGGCGGCATCGGCGCGGCCAACCACGCCCGGGTTCCCGCGTGGCGGGCGCCGGCAGGGTTAGGAGGAGCGGCGGCGTTCCGCGCTGAGCCGGCGCTGCGCGGCGAGTGCGGCCAGCAGCGGAGGCACCACAACACCCTGGGCCGCCATCTGCCGGCGCACCTTACGCCGGATAAACAGGATCGCCGCGGCCCCTCCGGCGAGCAGCAGGAACTGCACACTCAGGGCGATCCGGAACGGATCCAGCCCGTACAGCTCCCCCTGGGAGAATCCCGTGGCGTACAGGACGTCGAGGACCAGCCCGATCAGGTAGATGGCGATCAGGGCCGCGATAAAGCCGCCGACGTTCACAATCCCGGTGGCGGTGCCGATGCGGTGCGCCGGGTTGAAGGTGCGGGCAAAGTCGAAGCCGATCATGGAGCCGGGCCCGCCGACGGCAAGCACCACCACCAGCGCAGCCAGCAGCCACAGCGGTGACCGCCCCGGGATCAGCAGCACGGCCGCCCAGGCCGCTCCGGTGGCCGCGGAGATCAGCAGCACCATGGTGGACCGCCGCAGCGGGTGGCGCGACACGAAGCTGCCCATCAACGGGCCGGCCGCGATGGCCGATGCCACGTACAGGGTCATCAGGCCGGACACGGCCGGGGCGTCTAGGCCTTGCGCGGAAATCAGGAACGGGTAGCCCCACGTCATGGCAAACACGGTGCCGCTGAACTGGACGGTGAAGTGGCTCCACAGGCCCAGCCGGGTTCCGGGCTGCCGCCAGGCGTGGGACAACGAGATCCCGGTGGCGCGGAGGCCGCTGGAGGGTTCCGGCGCGGGGTGCCCGGGCGGCAGGTCCTGGAGCAGCACCACCACCAGCACCACGGCCAGGGCTGACATGGCCGCAAGTGTCAGGAAGGCGGGGGTCCAGCCGGCGAGGTGCAGGATCGCGGCGAAAGGCACCACGCTGAAGAGCTGGCCCAGCTGGCCGGACATCCCGGTGAGCTGGGTGAGCAGCGGGACGCGGGCGGGCGCGAACCAGAGGGGGATCAGCCGGATCACGGAGATGAAGGTCATCGCGTCGCCCGCGCCCACCAGCACCCTGCCCAGCACGCCGCCGGGAATGTTCTCGGCGAAGGCCAGCTGCAGCTGGCCCAGCCCCATCAGGAGGGCGCCGCCGGCGATCATGGCCCGGGAGCCGAAACGGTCCACCAGGACGCCCACCGGAATCTGCAGCGCGGCGTATACGAGGAGCTGCAGCACGGTGAAGAAGGAAATTTCGGCGGCGCTGGCATGGAAGCGTTCCGTCGCTTCCAGCCCCACCACGCCGAACGACGTGCGCTGGCTGACGGCCACGAGGTACGCGAACACCCCGATGATCCAGATCAGCCAGGCGCGGGGTGAAGTCACTCCCCTATTATGCCCAGCCGATGGAAAAATAGTATTTATTCCCCGGGTTCTTTACGGGCGAGGTAGGCCTCCACGGCCGCGCCGAGGTCATCGGCATTGGGCAGCTGGTCGTTCTCGTCCGCGAGCAGGGAGCGTCGCACGGTTCCCTCGGCGTACTCGTCGTAGCGCGTCTCGAGCCGGGCGACCACCTGCTGCACGTCCTCGGAGGCTGCAACCTGTTCGGAGATCTGGCGTCCGACCTCCCGGCCGGCTTCCCGGAGCCGGTCCGTGGGCAGCATCAGGGAGGTGGCCGCCCCGAGGTACTCCAGCCCGGCGACGGCGGCCGTCGGGTACTCGGCTTCGGCAAGGTAGTGCGGCACATGCATGACGTAGCCGGCCACGTTGCGGCCTGCGTCCGCCAGCCGCAGTTCGAGGACGTGGCCGACGGCGGCGGGCACCTCGACGGTGGGCTTCCAGACGGAGATGCCCTCGATGAGGTCCGGGCGGTTGCCGTGCACGGTCACGCCGACGGGACGGGTATGGGGCACGGGCATCGGGATGGCGTGGATCCACGCCACGAGGTTCACGTCCAGGTCCTCGACGATCCCGACGACGGCGCGCGCGAACCGCTCCCACTGCAGGTCGGGTTCGAACCCGGCCAGGAGCAGGAACGGGTTGCCCAGCCCGTCCAGCAGCCGGTAGAGGGCAAGGCGCGGTGCCTGGTAGTCCTGCAGGTGGTCCTCGACAAAACTGATCTGCGGGCGCCGGGACCGGTAGTCCACGAGCTGGTCCGCGTCGAATTCGGCCACCGTGACCGCGTCCGTGGCCTCCAGCAGTTCATTGGTGATCTGCCGGACGACGTGCCCTGCATCGGCGAACCCGGTGAAGCCCATGACGAGGTTCAGCCCGCGCAGTTCCGGGTCGTGGAACAGCGCGTCATTCCGCACGTAGAGCGATGTGGGGTCCAGCAAAGAGCCGGAAATCCGTTCAATCACGGCATGTTCCTTTCCTCGGAGTCGGTGGGGCGCCCGGCCGGGCCCTGCGGGGCGGCGGCGCTGCTACCGGGTACAACACGCCGGGGGCGGGGCGCATTCCTCAACACCGGTGTGCTCCAGCTCTCATTCAATTGAACACCCGCGCCGGGGAGAGACTACGATCGGAGCTGGCCTTATGACGGCTTTGCAGACACCGCGTCCATCGCAGAACCAGAACGTCTCAAACCGGCAGCGGCCCAGGTTCCAGGGCAGGGCGCCGAACATGCAGTCCCTGCCGAAAAAACTCAGAGAATTGAGGACTGTCCTCGTGGTCAAGAATACCGAAGTGAAACTCAGTGCAATCGCCGGGGACCTCAAGAAGTCCCCCAGCGGCGCCCTCGTCATCGGCGTGGCGCAGGGCACGGACGGTCCGGTCCTGCTCGCCAACCCCCTGACGGCCAAAGCCGCCGAGGCGCTGGCGGAATCACTGGTTCTTCTTGGCATCACGGGAGCAGCCGACCAGGCCCACCGCCTCCCGGGCCTGCCCGAGGCCGGTGCCGAGGTCCTGGTGCTCGCCGGCGTCGGCAAGGTCTCCGCCTCGCAGCCGCTCACCGAGGAGGCGCTCCGCCGCGCCGCCGGTTCGGCCGTCCGCCAGCTGGCGGGCGTCACCACGGTGAGCCTGGCCCTCCCGACGTCGACGCTCGGCGAGGTCGCCGCCGTCGCCGAGGGCGCAGCCATGGGCGCGTACTCCTACACCGAGCACCGCTCCACCAAAGAAGGCCTGAAGGACCCGGTCAAGAACGTTGTGATCGTTACCGACCTCGCTGCCGACAAGGGCCTCAAGCCGGTGCTGGAACGCGCCGCGCTCATCGGCAAGGCCGTCAACGCCACCCGCACGCTGGTCAACCAGCCGCCGAGCCACCTCTACCCGGAATCCTTCGCGGAAGCGGCCAAGGAACTGTCCAAGGGCCTGCCCGTCAAGGTGACGGTGTGGGACGAGAAGCGCCTGGAAAAGGAAGGCTTCGGGGGCATCCTCGGCGTCGGCAAGGGCTCCACCCGCCAGCCGCGCCTGGTCAAGGTGGAGTACTCCCCCGCCAAGGCCGCCGCCAAGGTCGCGCTTGTGGGCAAGGGAATCACCTTTGACACCGGCGGCATCTCCATCAAGCCTGCCCTTGGCATGGGCGACATGAAGTCCGATATGGCGGGCGCCGCCGTCGTCCTTAACACGGTCCTGGCCATCGCCGGCCTGGGCCTGCCCGTCAAGACGACCGCCTGGCTGTGCATTGCCGAGAACATGCCCTCCGGCGCCGCGCAGCGCCCGGCAGACGTGCTGACCATCTTCGGCGGCAAGACCGTGGAGGTGCTCAACACCGACGCCGAGGGCCGCCTGGTCATGGCGGACGGCATTGTCGCCGCCGGCCAGGAGTTCCCGGACACCATCATCGACGTCGCCACCCTCACCGGTGCGCAGCTGATCGCCCTGGGCGACCGCACCGCCGGCGTTATGGGTTCCGATTCCGTCACCGGTCCGCTCAAGGCGGCCGCCGACCGCGCCGGAGAGCTTGTCTGGCCGATGCCGCTGCCGGAGGAGCTGCGCCCCAGCCTCGATTCCCAGGTCGCGGACATCGCCAACATCGGTGAACGCCACGGCGGCATGATGACGGCGGCCGTGTTCCTGCGCGAATTCGTCGGCAAGGGCAAGGACGGCGAGCAGATCCCCTGGGCCCACATCGACATTGCCGGACCGTCGTTCAACAACGGCAGCCCCTACGGCTACAACCACAAGCAGGGCACCGGCTGCACCGTGCGCACGCTGGTGGCCTATGTCGAGGACATTGCGGCCAAATCCGCCTAGGATCCGGCGTCCGGCCGCCACGCGGCTTTGCGGAGCGGGATGACCCCGGCCGCAAAGCCGCGTGAGACTGGACACAAGCGCTCCACAAACGCCACGGCAAGGTGGAGCATGTATTAGTGGTTCGCTAAGGTGAACTCCGGTAGTCACAAATGAAAGGGAACTCCCCCGCTGGCATAATCACGGCAGGGAAGTTCCAAGACCAGATGATGCGTACTCTCGTGTCATCGTTCACGCGAGGGAGCGTTTTAGTGGCCGATCAGGCAACTGCGCAAGAATTCGACATCCTGGTACTCGGCGGCGGAAGCGGCGGCTACGCCACTGCCCTGCGTGCCGTCCAGCTCGGCCTCACGGTCGGCCTCATCGAAAAGGGCAAGCTCGGCGGCACCTGCCTGCACAACGGCTGTATCCCCACCAAGGCCCTCCTGCACTCCGCGGAACTGGCCGACCACGCCCGTGACTCGTCAAAGTACGGCGTCAACGTGACTCTCGACAGCATCGACATCACCGCTGTCAACGCCTACAAAGACGGCATCATCGCCGGCAAGTTCAAGGGCCTCCAGGGCCTCATCAAGGGCAAAAAGGGCATCACCGTCATCGAAGGTGAAGGCAAGCTCCAGGGCACCGACACCGTCGTCGTGAACGGCACCGCGTACAAGGGCAAGAACATCGTCCTCGCGACCGGCTCCTACTCCCGCACCCTTCCGGGCCTGGAAATTGGCGGCAAGGTCATCACCTCCGACGAAGCCCTCACCATGGACTTCATCCCCAAGAGCGCCATCATCCTCGGCGGCGGCGTGATCGGCGTCGAGTTCGCCTCCGTCTGGAAGTCCTTCGGCGTGGACGTCACCGTCATCGAGGGCCTGCCGTCGCTGGTCCCGAACGAGGACGCGACGATCGTCAAGGCCTTTGAGCGTGCCTTCAAGAAGCGCGGCATCAAGTTCTCCACCGGCACCTTCTTCCAGGGCGTCGAGCAGAACGCCGACGGCGTCAAGGTCACCCTCGTGGACGGCAAGACCTTCGAAGCGGACCTCATGCTCGTTGCTGTCGGCCGCGGCCCCGTCACGGCCAACCTCGGCTACGAGGAAGCCGGCCTCACGATCGACCGCGGGTTCGTCATCACCAACGAGCGCCTGCACACCGGCGTCGGCAACGTATACGCCGTGGGCGACATTGTCCCCGGCGTCCAGCTCGCCCACCGCGGCTACCAGCAGGGCATCTTCGTCGCCGAGGAAATCGCCGGCCTGAAGCCGGTGGTGGTCGAGGACGTCAACATCCCCAAGGTCACCTACGCGGAACCGGAAATCGCGACCGTTGGCTACACCGAGAAGGCCGCCAAGGCCAAGTTCGGTGACGACCAGGTGGAGACCCAGGAATACAACCTCGCCGGCAACGGCAAGAGCTCCATCCTGGGCACCTCCGGCCTCGTGAAGCTGGTCCGCCAGAAGGACGGCCCCGTCGTCGGCGTCCACATGATCGGCTCCCGCATGGGCGAGCAGATCGGTGAGGCCCAGCTGATCGTGAACTGGGAAGCCTACCCGGAGGACGTGGCGCAGCTGGTCCACGCGCACCCGACCCAGAACGAGTCCCTGGGCGAGGCGCACCTGGCACTGGCCGGCAAGCCGCTCCACGGCTAGCAGTCCCCGCCCGCACCACAGCAAGACCACCGCGCTTAGTGCACCCGGCCCGAAATGCCGGGTGCACTAAGCTCGACCAAGGCAGCAATCATCCGCACTAAAGATCAATAAGGAGAACGGGGACGACATGTCTGAATCCGTTAACTTGCCCGCCCTCGGTGAGAGTGTCACCGAAGGAACCGTCACCCGCTGGCTCAAGCAGGTAGGTGACCGGGTAGAAGTGGACGAGCCGCTGCTCGAGGTTTCCACCGACAAAGTAGACACCGAGATCCCCTCTCCGATCGCCGGCGTGATCGAGGAAATCCTCGTTGCCGAAGACGAGACCGCTGAGGTTGGAGCACCGCTGGTCCGCATCGGCGACGGCTCCGGTTCCGGCGCAGCCGAGACCTCCGCGCCGGCCGCGGAGGCACCCGCCGCTGAAGAAGCACCCGCTGCGGAGTCCCCGTCCGGCGCCGAAGCACCGGCCCCCGAGGAAGAAGCGCCTGCCGCCGAAGCCCCCGCAGCCGAGGCAGCCGCAGCCGCCCCCGCCGGCGAAGGACACGAAGTCACGCTACCCGCCCTGGGCGAGAGCGTCACCGAAGGCACCGTCACCCGCTGGCTGAAGAGCATCGGCGACACCGTTGAGGTCGACGAACCGCTGCTCGAGGTCTCCACCGACAAGGTCGACACCGAGATCCCGTCCCCCGTGGCCGGCACCCTGCAGGAAATCCGCGTTGGCGAAGACGAGACCGCCGAGGTGGGCTCCGTCCTGGCCGTTATCGGTTCCGGTGCCGCCGCTCCTGCCGCTGCCCCCGCCCCGGAAGCTCCCAAGCAGGAAGCTCCCAAGGAAGAGGCTCCCAAGCAGGAAGCTCCCAAGCAGGAAGCCCCGAAGCAGGAAGCCCCGAAGGAAGAGGCTCCCAAGCAGGAGGCTCCCAAGGAAGCCGCAGCGCCGGCGAAGGAAGAAGCTCCCGCAGCCTCCGCTGCGTCCTCTGAGTCAGGCTACGTCACGCCGCTGGTCCGCAAGCTGGCTAACCAGCAGGGCGTTGACATCGCATCCCTGACCGGAACCGGCGTCGGCGGCCGCATCCGCAAGCAGGACGTGCTGGCAGCAGCAGAGGCCAAGGCAGCCCCGGCTCCCGAGGCAGCCGCACCGGCAGCATCCGCTGCCTCCGCCGCACGCCCCGCCGCTGACCAGTCCTCGCTGCGCGGCACCGTGCAGAAGGCTCCGCGGATCCGCCAGGTCATCGCCCGCCGCATGCGCGAATCCCTGGACATCTCCACGCAGCTGACCCAGGTGCACGAAGTGGACATGACCAAGGTCGCCAAGCTGCGCGCCCGGGCCAAGAACTCCTTCCAGGCCCAGAACGGCTCCAAGCTGACGTTCCTGCCCTTCATCGCCAAGGCCGTGGCCGAGGCCCTCAAGCAGCACCCGAAGGTCAACGCCTCGTACGACGAGGACAAGCAGGAAATCACCTACCACAACGCCGAGCACCTGGCGATTGCGGTGGACACGGACAAGGGCCTGCTGGTTCCGGTCATCGCCGACGCCGGCAACCTGAACCTGGCCGGCCTGGCCGGGAAGATCGCCGACGTTGCCGGCCGCACCCGCGACGGCAAGATCGGCCCGGACGAGCTTTCCGGCGGAACCTTCAGCATCACCAACATCGGTTCCGTGGGCGCCCTCTTCGACACCCCGATCATCAACCAGCCGCAGGTCGCCATCCTGGGTACCGGCGCGATCGTCAAGCGGGCCGTGGTGGTTGCCGATGAGAACGGCGATGACTCGCTGGCCATCCGCTCCATGATGTACCTCTCCCTGACGTACGACCACCGCCTGGTGGACGGCGCCGACGCAGGACGCTTCCTGCAGACGCTGAAGGCACGCCTTGAGGAAGGCGCCTTCGAAGCCGACCTGGGGCTCTAGCCGCCAGGGTTCACGGACCAAGGGCGACGGCGGTGCGGACGCCGGTGGGACACCACCGGCACCCGCGCCGCCGTCGTCCTTTTGGTGTGCGTGGGTGCCCGGCCGCCCAGCCGGACGGCCGGGCGGGTCCTACTACGGCGCGTAGAAACTTCTGGCTAGACTGATGCCATGAATATCGTCTATAACGTCATGGTCTTCCTGCACATCGTCGGCGCCGCCATGATCGTGGGCATCTGGATCGGCCAGATGAAGAAGCCCACCGTCCACCCCCGCCAGTTCGACGGCGCCATGCTGCAGCTCCTCACCGGCATCGCCATGATGGGACTCATTCCTGCCCTGGACATGGACGCCAACTACGCCAAGCTCGGGCTCAAGCTCGCCATCGCCCTGGCCGTCGGCGTCCTGGCCTTCATCGGCCGCCGCAAGTATAAGAAGGGCGAGGACGTCGGCAAGGGCCTCGCGCACGCCGTCGGCGGGCTGGCCCTGCTGAACGTGGCCATCGCTACCCTCTGGCAGTAGCACCCGGGACTGTTCCCCGGACCGACACGCGGCGGCGCACCCCACACGGGGTGCGCCGCCGCCGTCGTTCCGGCACTATGCCGGCAGCGTCCGGGACTGTGCGCGGGTCACAATCCACTGACAGCGGAACCTCCGTGCGCCGGCGGCGTGGAGTCCCTAGGATGGGACACGGCATCCGGCGCAGGCGCCGGATCACGCACCATGGCATTGACGACGACGAGGAGTGGACATGGCAGCTACACGCACCGCACACACTGTATGGAATGGCGACCTGATGACGGGTGCCGGCAACACGACCCTGGACAGCTCCGGGCTGGGTAACTTTGATGTCACCTGGAAGGCGCGCACCGAGGCCTCGGAGGGCAAGACCAGCCCCGAGGAGCTCATCGCCGCCGCACACTCGGCCTGCTTCTCCATGGCGTTCAGCCACGCCCTCGCAGGCGCGGGCCACGCGCCCGAGGAAGTCAACACCAAGGCCGATGTCACCTTCGTGCCCGGCACCGGCATCACGGACAGCCACCTGACGGTCAGCGCCCGGATCCCGGGGATCACGGAAGAGGAATTCCAGCGGATCGCCGAGGAAGCCAAGGTGGGCTGCCCCGTCTCCGGCGCCCTCACCGGCCTCAAGATCACCCTGGACGCCACCCTGGTCTCCTAGGACCGGCCGCTGCCGGACACGGACAGCCAACGGCGAAGGCCCCCGCACCCTCCAGAGGGTGCGGGGGCCTTCGCCGTTGGCGACTCCGCCGGCTGCTAGCTGCCCTGGCGGCGGGCCGGCAGCGGAGCGGGCCGGACCAGGCGGTAGCCCTCGCGCAGCGGCGGCCGGTCGGTGGGCAGCTCCTGGATCATTTCCTTGAGTGCGCCGATGCCGTATTCCAGCTGCGGGTCAGTGCCGGCTGCGTAGGCGTGCGGCGGGAAGGTGACTTCGATGTCCGGAGCGACGCCGAAGTTCTCCACGCCCCAGCCCACGCCGCCGGAGAACCATGTGGCGTAGCGCGGCTGGGTGACACCGGTGCCGTCGGCCAGGGCGAAGCGGTTGTCGATGCCCACCACACCGCCCCAGGTCCGTGTGCCGATCACCGGCCCGATCCCCCGCAGCTTGGAGACCTGGGTGATGATGTCGCCGTCGGACCCGGCGAATTCGTCGGTCAGGATGATGACGGGACCGCGCGGTGCGTGGTGCGGGTACGTCCGCGGCCGCTCCCCGCGCGGCATGCTCCAGCCTGTGACCTTGCGGCCGATGAGCTCAGCGACGAGCTGGGACGTGTGCCCGCCCCGGTTGCGGCGGACGTCGACGATCAGCCCGTCGAGCGCCGTTTCGGTGTCCAGGTCGCGGTGCAGCTGCGCCCACCCGTTGGCCATCATGTCCGGGATGTGCAGGTAGCCGAAGGTCCCCTGCGAGGCCTGCCGGACCGTCCGGCGGTTGGCGGCCACCCATTCCTGGTAGCGCAGCCGCTCCTCGTCCCGGACGGGCACGACGGCGACGCGGCGCTGCCGTCCGGCCTGCTCGCCGTGACCGGCGCCGTTGCGGAGGGTCAACTCCACGGCACGGCCGGCGGCACCCACCAGCTGCATGGCCGGGGTACGCGTTTCGGTGAGCTCGACGCCGTCGATCGCCAGCAGCACGTCTCCGGGCTTGGCGTCCGCCCCGGGACGGGTCAGCGGGGAGGTGGCCAGCGGGTCCGAGGACTCCCCCGCAAGGATCCGGGTGATTTCCCAGCCCTCGCCGGTGAAGGCGAGGTCTGCGCCGAGGCGGCCCTGGCCGTTGCTGCCGTTTTCGGTGACGGCGGCGGGCCGGACGTAGGCGTGCGAGGTGCCGAGTTCGCCGTGGAGCTCCCACAGCAGGTCCACGAGGTCATCGTGTGAGCCCAGGCGCTCGACGATCGGACGGTAGCGGGCGTGCACCGAGTCCCAGTCCTGCCCGGCCATGTCTTCGGTCCAGAAGAAGTCCCGCTGGAGCCGCCAGGCCTCATCGAACGCCTGGCCCCAGACGCTGAGCGGATCGAGCTGCGTGCGGATGCGGGTGAGGTCCACCTTCACCAGCTGGCCGGACTCCTCGTCGGCCTTGGCGCCGGCGGGCGCGACGCGGACCTGCTTGTCGTGCACGGCCACCACCTTCGCGCCGTCGCCGGAGAGCCGGTAGCTGTCCAGGGCGTCCATGATGGTGGTGGTTTTGCGCCGGGTGACGTCGAAGCGGACCAGGCAGGGGGCCGCGTTCTTGTCCTCGAGGCTGGCCCGGCCCTCACCGGTGACGCCGGAGAGTTCGCTGTCGAGCCAGAGCAAGGCCCCCTCGGTGGCGGTGAGGGCGGAGTAGTTGCCCTGCGGCACGGGAACGCTGATGACGCGGTGCGCCAGGCCCTCGGCGTCCACCCGGACGGCCGGAACTGAGTCCGCGGCGTCAGTGGCGTCCTTGGTGCCATCTGCGGCGGCAGCGGCCTCCGCCTCAGCCGTCAGGCCGACGGTGGGGCCGAACGGGGAGGGGGTGTCGGCGGCAAGGGCCACCAGGTACGGCTTGATCGGGCTGGGGAAGGACAGGTCGAAGGAATGACCGTCGTACACAGGGTCGAAGCTGCGGTTGGAGAGGAAGGCCAGGTACTTGCCGTCCGGCGTGAACGACGGCGACTCGTCGCGGAAGCGACCATCGGTGACCTCGATGATGGCCCGCTGACCGTCCGGCGTGCCGGCGCCCTCCGCCTTGGTCAGGCGCAGCCGGCTGCGGGAGCCGAACGACGTGACCGGTTCCGACCAGCCCAGCCACGCCGAGTCCGGGGACCAGGCGAAGCTTTCGATGCTGCCCTCGCCGATGCTGCTGACGAGGCTCAGTGCGCCCGTGCGGGTGTCGGCGAGGTAGATGTCGCCGAACGCGGTGCCGACGGCGAGCCAGTTGCCGTCCGGGCTGGCCTCGATGGCGCTGGTCCGGGTGGCCTTGGGGAAATCGATCCGGGTGGACCCCTGGGATGCGGCCCGGCCGGTGCCGGCGGCAGCGGCGTCGGCGGCCAGGGATTCGGCAGTGACGGCGGTGCCGGCCGTGTCGCCTGCGGCAGCGGCGTCGGAGTGGTGGGCGGGTGCGCCGGTGGCAGGAACCGGGACAGCGGCCACGGCGTCAGGCCGGGTGAGCGCGGCGGCCGAAACCGGGCTGGGCAGGGGCGTGCCGGCGTCGCTGTCCTGCGGCTTCGCGGCCTGCTGCGCCGGAGCGGACGGCTGGGCGGTGGGCTGGTGGACGGCGCTCCGGCCGGCGTCTGAGGAGCCTGCTGTTCCGGAAGCCGGCTCGCCGGCGATGTCCTTCAAGTACAGGGCCTCGACGCCCCCGTGGTCGGCGACGTAGGCGATTTTGCCCTCGCCGAAGGGCCGGGGCAGGCGGGCACGGACGCCCGGGGTGGCTTCCAGGACACGGGACGGGCCGTCCTTGTGCCGGAGCCAGTGGAGCGTGCCGTGGGCTTCCACGGCGCTGGAGCCGCCCGTGCGGTCCGGGACTACGTCGCCGAGGTGGCGGGAGGGCTTCAACGGAGCGCTGCGGCGGGCCTGGGAGGCCGAGCCCAACCGGATGTCGAGTTTGACGGCGTCCGCGCCGAGGTCCGGCAGGAGCCACAGTTCGCCTGCGGATTCGAAGACCACCCGGCGGCCGTCGGTGGCGGCGTGCCGGACGTAGAAGTCCTCGTGGTCCGTGTGGCGCCGCAGGTCGGAGCCGTTGGGCAGCACGGAGTAGAGGTTGCCGTAGCCCTCGTGGTCGGACAGGAAGGCGATCCGGCCGTCGACCCACATGGGGTCGGTCAGGTTGCCGTCCAGCCCGGCAGCGAGGCGCTCGAATTCGCCGTTGCCGTCGGCGTCGATCCAGAGCTTGCCGGCGGCGCCGCCACGGTAGCGCTTCCACCAGGCGGGTTCACGGGAGAGCACGCTGGCCAGGACCACGGGGCGTTCGTCGCCCACCACCGGCCCGAAGGCGACAGATTCCACGGGGCCCAGCGGCAGTTCCGTGGCCCAGCCGCCCGCGACCGGCAGGCTGTAGGCGTGGGTGTGCCGGCTGTCTGCCTGGCGGAAGGCGCTGGTGACCAGGATGGCGCCGTCGGGCGTGAAGCCTTTCACCTTGGTGGAGGCATGGCCGAAGTAGCTCAGCTGACGGTAGCCGCCGCCGTCGACGTCCGCCACGACCACTTCCGGGGACGTTCCCTGGACCACGGTCCACACCAACTGCTTGCCGTCCGGCGTAAAGCGGGGGTTGCGGGCGGGCAGCTGCAACGAGGAAACGCGCCAGGCGCGGCCCCCGTCCAGGGGCGCGATCCACACGTCGTCCTCGGCCACAAAGGTGACCAGATCGCCGTGCAGATGCGGGAAACGGAAGTAGCTCGAAGAGGTCATCGTACGATCATAGTCAAGGCGCGCCGTCCCGCCCGGGAGGTGCCGCGGCCGTGCCGGGCGTGGTGAGATGGATCATGAGAATCATTGTTGCCGGAGCCTCGGGGCTACTCGGAACCGCCATTTCCAGCTCCCTGCGCAGCGCCGGGCACGACGTCGGCACGCTGGTCAGGAGATCGCCCGCCACGGCGTCCGAGTTCAGGTGGGACCCTGCCGCGGGCCGCATCGATGAGTCAGCGCTGCGGGGCGCGGACGCCGTCGTCAACCTCTCCGGCGCCGGCATCGGCGACCGGCCCTGGACGCGGGCGCGGATCACGGAGCTGCGCACCTCCCGGCTGGACACGACCCGGACCCTGACGGCCGCCATGGGCCGGCAGGACACACCGCCGGCGGTCTTCCTGAGCCAGTCCGCATCCGGGTATTACGGCAACGCCGGCCCTGCGGTACTCCGCGAGAATGCCCCCGCGGGCAGCGGTGTGCTGGCCCGCATCTGCATTGACTGGGAGGCGGCGGCCCACGAGGCTCCGGCCGGCGTCCGGGTGGTCACTCCCCGCACCGGCGTCGTGTTGAGCCGTTCGGGCGGAGCCCTGGGCAGGCTGCTGCCGCTGCTGAAGCTGGGCATCGGCGGACCCCTCGGCAACGGGCGGCAGTACTGGCCCTGGATCACGCTTCCCGACGTGGCCGGCGCCTTTACGTTCCTGCTCGACAGCAACCTGTCCGGGCCGGTCAACCTGTGCGCCCCCGAGACCGCGGATGTGAACTCGCTGATTGCGCACCTCGCCGCGGCCCTCCACCGGCCGGCGGTACTCCGCGTCCCCGCCCCGGTGCTCCGGCTGGCGATGGGTCAGCTGGCCGATGAGCTGCTGCTGGCCAGCCAGCGGATGGAGCCGGCCGTGCTGGAGGGCGCCGGCTTCCAGTGGCAGCACCCGTCCCTGGCCCAGGCTGCCGCCTGGGTGGCGGACCGCGGCCTGCAGTCCTGAGACCCGCCTCCTGAGGCCCGGCGCTCAACCGGCGCCGGCACCTCCCGCCGGGCGCAGCCGCCCGGCGGCGGCGCGTGACCTCTACCCGGCGCCGGCCGGGAGGATGTCCCGGATCCGCCAGCGGCCCTCGACCGGCGCCAGCACCATCCGCAGCTGCTGTTCCGGCGCTGCGGCTGCTTCGGCCAGCACTGCCCCGCGGGGATCGGTCTCCCGGTAGGCGGTGGTGCCGGCGGTGACCGCCACCACGGCCAGCGGGCCGCCGCCGTCGTCCGCCCGTTCCGCCCGCGCGACGTGGATGGAGAATCCGGTGAGCACCCTCCTAGATTCCGCCAGCCCGGCGGCGATCTGCCGGTCCGCCACCGCGGCGGACGACGCCGGCACGTTCACCTGGTCCAGCAGCCCGAAGTCGCCGGTGCTCAAGGCCAGGGAACGGAGCCCGGCCAGTCCACGGACCGCTTCCGCGGGGTCCGGGGAGGCCAGCTGCTCCTCCAGCGCGGGCGGAACCACAGCCCCGCCAGCGGGTCCCACAGCGGGCTCGTCCTTGTCCTGGCCTTCGTCTTTGTCAACGCCGGGACCAGCGGGCTGGCCACCCTCCTCCTCGACAGCCTGGCCACCGCCCGGCGCTGGTTCCGCAGCAGTGCCCTGTTCCGGACCTGAGTCCTGGACCACTGCTTCCTCGACCGAGGCGGCGTCCTCCGTGGCAAACCTGGGAAAGGCCGGCGGCAGCGGGGCGCCCGCAAATCCCCAGGCGCCGGCCAGGAGACTCAGCAGGACCAGGCCCGCGGCTGCGGCGCGGACGCCCCGCCGCGCGGCGGGTTGCCGGCGCGCTGCAGGCAGCACCACGGCAGCCCGCCGAACGGCAGTCTGCGGGCCCGTGCCGGGCAGCATCGGGGCACCGCTGCGGGCATCCGGTTCCGGGCCGGCGGCGGAGGGACCTGCGGCACTCCGGCGGCCCGGGGGCTGTCCACCGTCAGGGCCCGGCCCTGTGGCTCCCCGCTCGCCCGCATGGCGTCCAGGGGTGCCACGCCCAGCGGCGCTACGGGCAGCGGCGCCACTCCCGCTGGTGCCCAGGACGGCGGCGTTCCGCCCGGCGTTGCCCAGGACGACGGCGTTCCGGCCGGCGGGGCCAAGGACGTGTGCGCTGAGACCAGCGGGGCCAGGCGCGGGGCCGTCTCCGCGCTTCAGAGGCGGGCGGCCGCGCGGGATCCCGCGCAACCTGCGGAGGGCGCGCGGCAGGGACCGGAGCTTTTCGGCCCGCCGCTCCCTTGCCGTGGCGGGCAGGGAGCGGCGCGTCAGCAGCTGCGGGATGACCGACGGGTGGACCGACACCGAGAGATCCACGGGCGCGGCCACGGCACTGCGGTGCACCGCGTCAGCGAACTCCGCAGCGGTGGGCCGGAGCCGACGGTCCTCGGAGAGTCCTGATTCCAGCGCCGCGGCCAGCGCCGCCGGAACGCCCGGCACCAGCAGCGGCAGCGGCGGCCGCTCCCTGGCCGGCTCCGGGACGCGGCCGGCGAGGCAGTACCATCCCAGCGCCGCGAGGGAATACACGTCACGCTCCGGCTGCAGTCCTGCCCGGACCGCGTCCACGGGCGCCGGGTCGCGGAAGCCGTCCGTCCCCGTCCCGGCCGCTGCCGGAGCATCACCCACCATGCGGGCCACGCCCAGATCTGCCAGGAGCGGTTTGCCGGAGGCGGTGAACAGCACGTTGCCGGGCGACACGTCGCCGTGGGTGAAGCCGTTACTGTGCAGGTAGGCGAGGGCCTGGGCCACCGGCGTCAGGACGGTCACGGTCTCCCCCGCCCCCAGCTTCCCCCGGCCTGCCACCAGCTGGCCCAGCGAGCCGCCCGCTGCGTAGTCCATGATGAGCCCGACCGTCCGGTCAAGGCCCCCGGTGCCGCCGCCGTCGTCCGCACCGCCCGTGTCCCCCTCGACGCCGCCGCCAATGCCGCCGGACCAGGTGCCCGGACGTCGCCGCAGGCGCACCACCGAGTGGGCACGCACCAGATGCTCGTGGTCCAGGACGGACAGGATCCTGACCTCGCGCCGGACCGCTTCCTCCGCGTCGGCCCCGGCGGCTCCGTCGCCGCCGGTGAAGCACTTGAGGGCGTACTCATTGCCGCTCGAATGCTCGGACACCAGCCACACGCTGGCGCTGCCGCCGCGACCCAGGCAACGGACGACGTCGAACCCGGTCACCTCGGGCGCCGCGCCCGGACTTCCCGCGTAATCTTCCATAGCCAAGGAATAGCGGATCCGTGGGAATCCCGCAGAAGTTATCCACAGGCTACTGAGAGCTTCACCACAGAATCAGCCACGGCGACAGGCGAGGTCTAAGCTGGATGCCATGACTCTTGAGTTCTCCCAGCTGGGTCTCGCCCCGGAATTCGTCGACTACACCCGCGGTTGGGACATCCAGCGCGAACTCCACGCCGCCGTCGTCGCCGGTACGTCCCCCAGCACGGTCCTGCTGCTGGAACACGCCGCGGTGTACACGGCAGGCAAGCGGACCGAAGACCACGAACGCCCCTTCGACGGCACCCCCGTAGTCCCCGTGGACCGCGGCGGCAAGCTCACCTGGCACGGCCCCGGGCAACTGGTGGGCTACCCCATCATCAAGCTCAAGAACCCGGCCGGCATCCGCGACTACGTGGAGCGGCTCGAAGCGGTGATCATTGCTGTCCTGTCGGATTACGGCATCGAGGCCGTCCGGATCAAGGGCCGCGCCGGTGTCTGGATCGACCAGGACGAGGAGGGACCTGCACGCAAGATCGCGGCGATCGGAATCCGCGTCCATGAAGGCGTCACGATGCACGGCTTTGCGATCAACTGCAACAACGACCTGGCGCCGTACGGCCAGATCATCGCCTGCGGCATCACCGACGCCGGAGTCACCACCATCTCCCACGAGACCGGCCGGGACGTCGCCCCCGCTGACCTCGTTTCGCGGATCATCGAAGAACTGCGCAACAATGAAGAAGCGCTAGTTGCAACCCATGAAGGAGCTCTACTGTGACCCTGGCACCAGAAGGCCGGAAAATGCTGCGTATCGAGCAGCGCAATGCGGCCACCCCGGTGGAACGCAAGCCGGAATGGATCAAGGCCAAGGTCCAGATGGGTCCCGAGTTCGTGCAGCTCAAGAACCTCGTCAAAAAAGAAGGCCTCCACACCGTGTGTGAAGAGGCCGGCTGCCCGAACATCTTCGAATGCTGGGAAGACAAGGAAGCCACCTTCCTGATCGGCGGCTCCGAATGCACCCGCCGCTGCGACTTCTGCCAGATCGACACCGGCAAGCCCTCCCCCGTGGATGTCTTCGAACCCACGAAGGTGGCCCGCTCGGTCCAGTCCATGCAACTGCGCTACGCCACCGTCACCGGTGTGGCCCGCGATGACCTCGCCGACGAAGGCGTCTGGCTCTACGCCGAAACCGTCCGCAAGATCCACGAACTCAACCCGGGCACCGGCGTCGAGCTCCTGATCCCCGATTTCTCCGGCAAGCCCGAGCACATCGAGGCGATCTGCGACTCCAAGCCCGAGGTCTTCGCCCACAACGTCGAGACCGTCCCGCGGATCTTCAAGCGCATCCGCCCGGCCTTCCGCTACGAACGCTCCCTCGATGTCATCACCCAGGGCCGCAACCTCGGCATGGTCACCAAATCCAACCTCATCCTGGGCATGGGCGAGACCCGCGAGGAAATCTCCGAAGCCCTCCGCGACCTGCACGAAGCCGGCTGCGACCTGATCACCATCACCCAGTACCTCCGCCCCTCCGAACGGCACCTGCCCGTGGACCGCTGGGTCAAACCCCAGGAATTCGTGGACCTGCAGCAGGAAGCCGACGAGATCGGGTTCCTCGGCGTCATGTCCGGGCCCCTGGTCCGCTCCTCCTACCGCGCCGGCCGCCTCTGGGCCACCGCCATGCGCAAAAAAGGCTGGGAAATCCCCGCCGAGCTCGCCCACATCGAATCCTCCGGCAGCACCCGCCAGGAAGCCAGCTCGCTGCTCGCAGCGCATTCCTGAACCGGACGCAACAACCGCAGCGAGGGGCCGGCACCGGATTTATCCGGCGTCCGGCCCTTTCCTGTCCATCACGTAGAATTAAGGCACTATGGCGACTTCCCCTGACTCCAGCAACTCCACTCCGGCTTCCGACGCTCCCAAGCGCGGCCTCTTTTCCCGTAAGCCCAAGGTGGCCAAGGTCAAGAAGCCGAGCCGCCTGAAGCAGATCCGCGAGGTCTTCCAGATGACCCGCGAGCACGACCCGATGGTGCCGTGGCTGATGCTGCTGGCGTTCCTCGGCGTCATCGCAGTCAGCTTCCTCATCGGATTCCTGCTGGATAACTGGATCACCGGCCTTATCATCGGCATCCCGCTGGGCCTCCTGGCGGCAACGCTGATCCTGTCCCGCCGGGCCGAGCGGGCCGCCTTCGCCCGGATCGAGAACCAGCCCGGCGCCTCCGGTGCTGCACTGGGCACGCTCAAGCGCGGCTGGATCGTCGAAGAGCAGCCGGTCGCCGTGAACCCGCGCACCCAGGACGCCGTCTTCCGCGCCATCGGCCGTCCCGGCGTCGTCCTCGTCAGCGAGGGCCCCAGCACCCGCGTCAAGCCGCTGATCGACGCCGAACGCAAGCGGCTGGCACGCATCCTGCCGAACGTCACCATCCACATCATTGAGACCGGCCGCGGTGAGGGCCAGGTCCCCATCAGCCAGGTCTCCAAGAAGATGACGAAGATGAAGAACGAGCTCACCAAGCTCGAGGTCAGCACGGTCTCCAAGCGCATCTCGTCGCTCGGAAGCCGCCTGCCCATCCCCAAGGGCATCGATCCCTACAAGGCCCGCCCGGACCGCAAGGCAGCCCGCGGCCGCTAGGCAGCACCTTTAGATGACCAGGACGCCCCGGTAACCGCCTTTCAGGGCTGGCCGCCGGGGCGTTTCCTTTGCCCACGAACTTCCTTTACGTCCCTACGTCCATTACGTCCCTGAGTCCCGCCGGGACAGAACCGGAGGCCACCTGTGAAACTGCCATCGACCCCTGCCATGATCCGCATCTTCCGGATCCTTGCCGTCGCCGAAGCCTTCAGCTGGGCCGCCTTGCTGGTGGGCATGTTCCTCAAGTGGGTCACCAAGACCACGGAGCTCGGCGTGGAGATCGCGGGCCCCATCCACGGGGCGTTCTTCATCGGCTACGGCATCGCGGCCCTCAGCCTGTGGGGCATGCAGCGCTGGCCGTTCCGGGTGGCGCTGTTCGCCGGGCTGTCCGCGGTCTTCCCGTTCGCCACCGTCTGGTTCGAGCGCTGGGCGGACCGCCGCGGCTACCTGACACCGAAGACCAGCCAGGACACGTCCACCCCGGCCCAGGAAACGGCCGGCGTCTAGTCACACGTGGGCCGGCACGCGCCGGCCACACGTCGTCGAATTACCGCAAATGGCCGCTATACCGTGTGGGTTAGCGGCCATTCGTGGCAAATGGGTGAGGGCCCCAGCTATTCGGGCGGGGTTAGCGGCCATTCGTGGCAAATGGACGGGGCTCCGGCGCCCCGCAGCGACCCAGATGCCGCCGACTCACCACAAATGGCCGCTATCCGGGGTGGTCTAGCGGCCATTCGTGGCAAACGGGTGAGGCTCCGGCGCTGCTACATCCGGACCAGGACGGTGTTCACGGCCTTGTCGTGCAGTCCGCGGTGGTCCGGGTCGAAGATGACGGCGGGGATCACGAGGCACAGCAGCAGGCTGCGGACCAGGGCCGGCACCGGGCCTGCAGGGCCGCCGCCCAGGCGGATGACGTGGATCCCCATGATGCGGTGGCCGATGCTGTAGCCCAGCGTGCCCACCAGCAGCGCCTGCTCCACGGCGAAGACAGCCAGGGTGGCCCAGGGGTTGCCGGCGAAGGCGTAGTTGCTGATCAGCAGCGCGATGCCCCAGTCAATGCAGATGGCCACGATGCGCCGTCCGGCCCGGGCAATCGAGCCCGGACCGGACTCGGGCAGGCCCAGGCGTTCCCCCGGGTACTTCGAGATGCCGGATGTGTCCGGCCCGCTGAGCCATGAGCCTATGTCTTTACGATCAACCACCTATCAAGACTATCGGGAATCCCGGCCTTCCAGCGCTGACCAGAGTGTGGACATCCGGAGGCCACACTCTGGTCACGGATAGGCCACGTTGTGGACAACGACTACCGTTTACATGTCAGGGCATTCTGTAACCTGCCGGAAACAAAGCGGACACCATGGGGAAATCCCGTGTCCTTAGAGTGGTAACAGTTGCTGGCGGCATAGGAGCGGGGCAGACCTTTGTGTTTTCCCCGCTGTCGGACTGCGCTGGACCACACGGCCTGACGGCCAGATCTTTCACATGCATAAGGAGCATAGATGTTCAAGACTGCGGACGAAGTCCTCAAGTTCATCAAAGACGAAGACGTTAAGTTCGTCGATATTCGCTTCACCGATCTTCCCGGCGTTCAGCAGCACTTCAACGTGCCCGCCAAGAGCGTTGACGCGGACTTCTTCGTCCATGGCCAGCTCTTCGACGGTTCGTCGATCCGCGGCTTCCAGGGCATCGCCGAGTCGGACATGCAGCTCATCCCGGACGTCACCACCGCGTTCCTCGACACGTTCCGCATGGAGAAGACCCTTGCGTTGAACTTCTCGATCGTGAACCCCCGCACGGGCGATCCGTACCACCGCGACCCCCGTGGCGTGGCCGAGAAGGCTGAAGCCTACCTCGCCTCCACCGGCATCGCCGACACCGCGTTCTTCGCCCCCGAGGCCGAGTTCTTCGTGTTCGACAACGTCCAGTACCAGTCCTCCCCGCAGGGCAGCTTCTACAAGATCGACTCCGAGGAAGCACACTGGAACACCGGCCGTGAGGAAGAGGGCGGAAACCTCGGCTACAAGACCCCCGTCAAGGGCGGTTACTTCCCGGTCTCCCCCACCGACAAGCAGGCCGACCTGCGCGACGCCATGTGCATCGCCCTGGACGAGGCCGGCCTTGAGGTCGAGCGCAGCCACCACGAAGTCGGTTCCGCCGGCCAGGCTGAGATCAACTACAAGTTCACCACCCTGACCCACGCCGCTGATGACCTGCAGAAGTTCAAGTACGTCATCAAGAACACCGCGGACGCCTGGGGCAAGTCGGTCACCTTCATGCCGAAGCCGGTCTTCGGTGACAACGGCTCGGGCATGCACTGCCACCAGTCGCTGTGGAACGGCGGCGAGCCGCTGTTCTACGACGAGAAGGGCTACGCCGGCCTGTCCGACACCGCCCGCTGGTACATCGGCGGCCTCCTGAAGCACGCCTCGGCAGTGCTGGCCTTCACCAACCCGACGGTGAACTCCTACCGCCGCCTGGTGAAGGGCTTCGAAGCCCCGGTCAACATGGTCTACTCGCAGGGCAACCGCTCCGCCGGTATCCGCATCCCGATCACGGGCTCCAACCCGAAGGCCAAGCGCATCGAGTTCCGCGCTCCGGACCCCTCGTCCAACCCGTACCTGGCGTTCGCTGCCCAGCTGATGGCCGGCATTGACGGCATCCGCAACCGCATTGAACCCCCGGCTCCGATCGACAAGGACCTCTACGAGCTCCCCGCCGAGGAAGCCAAGGACATCCCCAAGGCTCCGGGCACGCTCGAAGAGGCACTGGATGCCCTGGCTGAGGACAACGAGTTCCTGCAGGCCGGCGGCGTCTTCACCCAGGACCTGATCGACACCTGGATCGAGTACAAGTACGAGAACGAGATCCGTCCGCTCTCGCTGCGCCCGAACCCGTACGAGTTCGAGCTGTACTACGGCGTCTAGTCACCACCGGCCTTCCCCGACTGAATGCCCGACGGCGGCCCCCACCCTTTGCGGTGGGGGCCGCCGTCGTTAACGGGAGCGAATTCTCTTGTAGCATGTGTCCTGAGTCCCTTCCGGTCACGGCAAGGGCATTCTTTTGGGGGAAAAATTGAAGAGATCTCTGACGCGCGCGGCTTCAGCCGTCGGTGCCGCCATCATTCTGTCCACCGTCGGCCCCGTCGGTCCCGCCCAGGCTACCGAAGCGTGCTGGGACACCAGTGTTGGGACGACCTGCCGCGACTACGGCGAAAGCGCCGCAGGCCGCGCCACGGTCCGGGCAGCGGAACATCCGACCTTCGCGGGCATCCTCAAAATCGGGCAGATACTCACGTCCACTCCCGGCGTGTGGCTGGGCGCCGGAGGCTTCGGAACCGACGCGCTGAAATACCAGTGGCTGCGCGACGGTGTCATCATCCCCGGAGCCGTCGGGGAAACCTACGAGATCACGGAGTCCGACGACGGCCGCTCCCTGGCGCTGCGCGTGACCGCCTCCGACGAGGGGGTGAAGGACGGTGTGG
Source organism: Arthrobacter sp. EPSL27 (assembly GCF_001512305.1). Classification (GTDB taxonomy): domain Bacteria; phylum Actinomycetota; class Actinomycetes; order Actinomycetales; family Micrococcaceae; genus Arthrobacter. The sequence goes on along the minus strand of NZ_LNUT01000004.1, from coordinate 1,211,307 downwards.
AGACCACCCTGCCGTCCCCTAGGGTCAGCGGGACCAACACGACCGTGTACACCGCCCGGCCCGGCATCACCGGCGACACTCCGGCCGTGTGGGGCTGGACGAGGGTCGGGGCCACGCTGGAGGTTAGTAATCTGGGGACCTGGTCGCCCAACTGGATGACGGTGAGGCTGCAGTGGCAGGCTGACGGTGTGGACATCGCGGGAGCCACCAGCAACTCATACACGATCAGGGCCGCGGACCTGGGCAAGACCGTCACCCTCAAGGTGACCGGCACCTCGATGGGTGTGCCCAGCGTATCCATGTCGAACACAGCCACCCCCGTCACCCCCGGCTTCATCCATCCCCCCTCAGAAATGTGGCTGTCCGGCGGGGACAGGGTCGGCAACACTCTCAGCGTGGAACCCCTCCAGTGGTGGTCCGCCGGCGGCGAACTCATAACCTTTCTTTACCAGTGGGAGCGGGACGGCCAGGCGATCGCCGGGGCCACCGCAAGCACCTATACCATCGTGGCCGCCGACAGCGGGCACTGGATCCGGGCCGGTGTCACCGCCACGGCGCCGGGCTACGCACCGAACACCCAGACGTCGCTGTACACCGACGTCCTCGATGCCGATGGAGGCCGTGGCGAGGTGGACCCCAGCGGCCAGCCTGCCCCTGCACCGGTCCCGGAACCGGCGCCGGTTCCGGAACCGGACCACAACCCGGCACCCGCCGAAGAGGAATCCCCTGCCTCCACGGCAGGGGCACCCGCTCCGCAGGCCCCCGCTCATCAGTCAACAGCTGTTCAGCCGCTGGCCCGGACTCTCCCCGCGCGGAAGTTCCTGGCGCCGCCGGCCGGCAGCAGCGAAGGCCAGCGCCAGGCCGTAGCGCCGGTGCAGGCTGCCGCCGTCGGGACCGCCGCCCTTGCCGAAACAGCTGCCGCCCCGACGGAACCGGCCGCTGCGGACCCGGTGCCCGCCGCCACGGCAAGCCCCTCACCCTCGCCATCGGGTTCGTCCGGACCGGCCGCCACGGCCACGCAGGCGGACGCCACCGGCACCTTCAATCCGGTGCCGGCCTTCTTCACGATCGCCGGTGGCCTGATCGCCGCCGGCCTGCTTTGGGTCATCAGGCCGCTGCGTGCCTCGGCGCTCAGACTTGTGGGCCGGAAAGTCCCCTAGGACCCGGCCGTCCGTTCAGAACGGCCGGTACATGGTGCGCTGCGGGCCGGCGTCGCCGCCGAGGTACCGGCCGCGGTCCTCGAACCCGGCCTTCCGGTACGCTGCCTGCCCGGCGGGGTTCTGCTCGTTGACCGAAAGCACGACGCCGGTCTGGCCGCCGCCGAGGGCTGCCGTCAGCTTCTCCGCGGCGCGCACGGCGGCGTCCGCGGCCAGGGCGCCCAGGCCTTTGCCCTGGTGCCGGCGGTCGATCAGGAAACCGCGCAGCAGCCAGACCGAGCCGTCGTCCGGCCAGCCGGCCAGCGTCGCGGCCCCTTCCTGCAGCGTCAGTACGCCCACTGCGGCTCCGTCGGCGTCAATGGCGTAGGGGTGCCGGGATTCTTCCTCCAGCCCGATCAGCGCCATCCGCAGCGGCTCGCCGACGAACCTGCGCTGGTCCTCGGTGACTTCGAGCCCGGCGATCTCCCCCAGCTTGATGGCGCGGGCGTCGGGGTCGAGGTTGTTCAGCGGCAGCAGCCACACGTGTTCAGCCATATACGAAGCCTACCGACGACGGCGGGTGCCCGTCCGGGCGCTCCCGTAGGCTCAGAGCGCGGCGTCCTTCGGGGGTCCCGCAGGGTCCATCCAGAACACTTCCCAGAGGTGTCCGTCCGGGTCCTGGAAGCTGTGGGTGTACATAAAGCCGTAGTCCTGGGCTTCCTCGGACGGCGCCCCGCCGGACGTGAGCGCCTTCCGGACCAGTTCATCGACTTCTTCCCGGCTGTCCAGGGAAACGGACATGATGACCTCGGCGGCGCCCCTCGCGTCCGCGACGGATTTCGACGTGAAGGTCTTGAAGTACCCCTCGACCAGCAGCATCACGAACGCGCTGTCATTGACGATCATGCAGGTGGCGTTCTCGTCGGTGAAGTCGGGATTGAAGGAGAACCCCAGGGCGGTGAAGAATTCCACCGTCTTGTCGAGGTCTTTGACGGGCAGGTTCACAAACAGTTGTCTGGCCATGCGGCCAAACCTAGCACCGCACTTACTGGCCGTAAAAGACCCGTTCGAACACGCCCCGGGCCCGCCGGCTCAGCCGCAGGTAGTCCTCCTCGAGCTCTGCGGCATTGCCCTGCCCGTAGCCGCACCAGCGGGCCACCGCCTCCAGGTCGCGGCGGGAGGACGGCAGGAGGTCGGAGGCCCGGCCGGTCCAGATCACGTTGGCGGAGCGGATCCGGCTCGCCAGGCGCCAGGCCCGGAGCAGGATCTCCACATCGGCTTCTTCCAGCAGTTCCAGTCCGGCAGCGGCTTCCAGCGCCTCCACCGTGGAGGTGGTCCGGAGTTCCGGATGCCGGCCGGCGTGCCGCAGCTGCAGCAGCTGGGCCAGCCACTCGACGTCGCTTAGTCCCCCGCGGCCCAGCTTGAGGTGGCGGGCAGGATCCGCTCCGCGCGGCAGGCGCTCCGACTCCACCCGCGCCTTGACCCGGCGGACCTCCCGCACGTCCTGCTCGGACAGGGCCTCGGGGTAGCGGATGGGCTCGATCAGGGCCACGAAGTCGGCGGCCAGCCCGTCGTCGCCCGCCATGGGCCGGGCCCGCAGCAGCGCCTGCGCCTCCCACACGAGCGACCAGCGCCGGTAGTACTCGGCGTAGGATTCCAGCGACCGCACCATCGGTCCGCTCTTGCCTTCGGGCCGCAGGTCGGCGTCGACCATCAGGACGCGTTCGGCGAGGATGGCGGGCTTCAGCGGCTGGGTCAGCAGGGTGGAGAGCCGGCCCACGATCTGCAGCGCCTGCTGCTGGGCCTCGTCCTCGGGCACGCCCGGAAGCCCGCGGTGCACGTACATCACGTCGGCGTCCGAGCCGTAACCGATCTCCCGGCCGCCCTGCCGGCCCATCGCGACCACCAGCACGTGCGTCTTGAGCGGCTCCTCGGCCGTGACAACGTTTTCGGCCACGCGCAGGGCGCCCAGCACCGCGGCGCGGTCCGTGTCGGCCAGCGCCGCGCCCACCTGGTCCTGGTCCAGGAGCCCCGCGCTGTCCGCGATGGCGATGCGCAGGATCTCGCGGCGCCGGATCAGCCGGATCAGCCGCATGGCACTCTCCGGGTCCGCGTGGCGGGACATTTTGGAGACAATCTCGAGCCACTGCGCCTCGAACGTCAGGGGCACCAGGTCCTTGTCCGAGCCAAGCCAGGCCACGGATTCGGGCGACACCTCCAGCAGGTCGGCGATCAGCCGGGAGTTGGACAGCACGTGGCACAGCCGCTCGGCCGCCGCCGTCGAGTCCCGGAGCAGGCCGAGGTACCAGTGGGTGGTGCCGAGCGCCTCGCTGACCCGGCGGAAGGCCAGCAGGCCGGCGTCGGGGTCCACGCCCTCGGCGAGCCAGCCGAGGAGGACCGGGAGGAGCTGGCGCTGTAGCGCGGCGCGCCGGCTGACCCCGGCGGTCAGCGCCTCGATGTGCCGCATCGCGCCGCTCGGATCGAGGTAGCCCAGCGCGGCGAGGCGCCCCTGGGCTGCTTCCGGGCTGAGGCGCGCCTCCTCGCTGCTGAGCGCCGCGGCGGTGTTCAGCAGCGGGCGGTAGAAGATGCGTTCGTGAAGTTCGCGGACGGAGCGTTTGGTCTTGCGCCAGGCCTCCACCAGGGCGTCGGGCTTTGGCCGTTCGCTGGAAAAGGGCCCCAGCACGGCCTTGGCGAGGGACCGCAGCGACTCCTCCCGGACGGGCATCAGGTGCGTGCGGCGCAGCTGGAAGAGCTGGATCCGGTGTTCGAGGAGCCGGAGGTAGCGGTAGTCCCGGTCAAACTCGGCGGCGTCGGAGCGTCCGATGTAGCCGCCGGCGGACAGCGCGGCGATCGCGGAGGTGGTGTCGCGGCAGCGCAGGGTTTCGTCGGACTTCCCGTGCACCAGCTGCAGCAGCTGGACGGTGAATTCGACGTCACGCAGTCCGCCGCGGCCCAGCTTGATCTGCCGCTGCTCCTCGTCGGCGGGGATGTGCTCGGTGACGCGGCGGCGCATGGAGCGGACGGACTCCACAAAGCCCTCCCGGCCCGCGGATGACCAGATCAGCGGCGCGACGGCGGCCTCGTACCGGGCGCCGAGCTCGGCGTCCCCGGCGATGGTGCGGGCTTTGAGGAGGGCCTGGAACTCCCAGCTCTCGGCCCAGCGGGCGTAGTAGCTCTCGTGCGAGGCCAGCGTCCTCACCAGCGGCCCCGACTTGCCCTCCGGTCGGAGGTTGGCGTCCACCTCCCAGAGCCCGGGTTCGCGGCCCACGGACATGATCGCCCGGGAAATGCCCGAGGCGAGGGCCGTGCCGATCGTGTTGGCGCGCGGGTCGTCGAGGTCGCCGGACTCGATCACGTAGATGACGTCGACGTCGGAGATGTAGTTCAGTTCGCGGGCACCGCACTTGCCCATGCCGATCACGGCCAGCCCGACGGCGGCCACCTCGGCGGCGCTGAACTGCTCGGCAGCTTCGGCGCGGGAGACGGCCAGGGCCGCCTCGATCGCGGCACCGGCGAGGTCCGCGAGTTCGGCGCCGGCGGCGGGCATAAAGTCCAGCGGGTCGGCGGCGCAGAGGTCCTTGACGGCGAGGTCCACCAGCCCGCGCCGGTACTCCGTGCGCAGGGCCGCGTAGCCGTCCGGGCCGGTCAGGGCGGCCACCGGCCGGGCGGCTTTAGGGTCCGCCTGCACTGACTGGAGCAACCGGGCCCGCAGCGCGGCGGCGTCCGCGGCGCGCGGTTCCGGGCTGGCAGTCACCTCGAAGGCGTCCAGGTGCTCGGGGTGGCGGATCAGGAACTCCCCGAGTGCCTCCGAGGCCCCGAGCACGCGGTACAGCGGTTCGCTGCGCTCAGGGGCGGCGGCCGCGAGCGTCCGCAGGTCCGGGTGCTTCTCGATCAGCCGGACCAGGGACTGCAGCGCCGTGTCCGGGTTCGCGGCCAGCTGCAGCCCCGTGAAGAGGACGTCCTGGTCCAGGCCTTCCAGTTCGGGGGCCGCGAGGAACCGCTCGCCTTTCTCGAGGTCGCTGAAGCCGGCGGCTATGAGGCGGCGTGCCAGGCTCATGCGGGACGCCTAGAGGATGCCGAGGTTGCGCTGCAGCTCGTAGGGCGTGACCTGCAGGCGGTAGTCCTGCCACTCGGCCCGCTTGTTGCGCAGGAAGTGCTCGAAGACCTGCTCGCCGAGGATCTGCGGCATCAGCTCGGAGTCCTCCATGGTGCGGATGGCGTCGTGCAGGCTGGCCGGGAGCGGGTCGTGGCCCATGGCGCGGCGCTCGGCCGAGCTCAGCGACCAGATGTCGTCCTCGGCGGCGGCGGGCAGCTGGTAGCCCTCCTCAATGCCCTTGAGCCCGGCACCCAGGAGCACGGCGTACGCCAGGTACGGGTTGGCGGCCGAGTCGATGCCGCGGTATTCGATCCGTGCGGACTGCCCCTTGCCCGGCTTGTACAGCGGGACGCGGACCAGCGCGGAGCGGTTGTTGTGGCCCCAGCTGAGGTAGCTGGGCGCTTCGCCGCCGCCCCAGAGCCGCTTGTAGGAGTTCACGAACTGGTTGGTGACTGCGGTGAATTCCGGGGCGTGCTTCAGGATGCCGGCAATGAACTGCCGGGCGGTTTCGGAGAGCTGGAACTCGGCACCGGCCTCGTAGAAGGCGTTGGTGTCGCCCTCGAAGAGGGAGAAGTGTGTGTGCATCCCGGAGCCCGGGTGGGCCGTGAACGGCTTCGGCATGAACGTCGCGTAGGTGCCCTGCTGGAGGGCGACCTCCTTGATCACGGTGCGGAACGTCATGATGTTGTCCGCGGTCTGCAGCGCGTCCGCGTAGCGGAGGTCGATCTCGTTCTGGCCGGGGCCCGCCTCGTGGTGGCTGAACTCGACGGAGATGCCCACCGATTCGAGCATGGTCACGGCGGTGCGGCGGAAGTCCTGGGCGACGCCGCCGGGCACGTGGTCGAAGTAGCCGCCTTCGTCCACGGGCACCGGGGAACCGTCGGGGCCGGGGTGCTGGGACTTCAGCAGGTAGAACTCGATCTCGGGGTGGGTGTAGCAGGTGAAACCCATGTCCGCGGCCTTGGCGAGGTTCCGCTTGAGCACGTTGCGGGGGTCCGCGGCGGAGGGTTCGCCGTCGGGCGTCAGGACGTCGCAGAACATCCGGGACGTTGCTTCCGTCTCGCCGCGCCACGGCAGGATCTGGAAGGTGGCCGGGTCGGGCTGGGCCAGCATGTCGGATTCGAAGACACGGGCGAGGCCTTCAATCGAGGAGCCGTCGAACCCGAGGCCCTCCTCGAACGCTCCTTCGACCTCGGCCGGGGCAAGCGCCACGGACTTCAGCGACCCCACGACGTCGGTGAACCACAGCCGCACAAACCGCACGTCGCGCTCTTCGATTGTCCGCAGGACAAACTCTTGCTGGCGGTCCATACTGGCCTCTTTCCGGTTCTTTCGTCCGTGCCCCGGGGCCGCACCGACTCCCGTCAGGCATGATCCCGCAGCTGCTCAGGGTTCACTTTACTAATCATTGCGGGCGATTGCTGGAGGGGCCGACTCACGTAACACAGCGTTAACATAAAGTCCCCCGCCCCGCCGCCCGGGAGCGGCAGCTGCGGACCTGCCGCGACGTCCGCCGCGGACGGCACCCGCGCCGGGGTGTGACGTGATTCACCGGCCCGCCGGCTGGGGCCCGGTAGCTAGTACGCGCGGTGTCGCACTACGCTCGTGCCATGGCCATGAGCAAAAGCCCCGATTCCAGCACGCCCGCAGACGAAGTGCCGGCCCCCTACGGCACCGGCCCCGCCGCGGCCGTTCCCCAGCAGCCGGGCGCCCCGGCCGCGGGCCCCGAGGCGCGGAAGCCGGTGGCAAAGATCCGCACCCACCACCTGCGCCAGGCCAAGCTCAACGGCGAGCGCTTCGCCATGCTGACCGCCTATGACCAGTACACGGCGGAGATCTTCGACCAGGCCGGCATCGAGGTGCTCCTCGTGGGCGACTCGGCCTCGAACAACGTGTTCGGCAACGAAACCAGCCTGCCCGTCACCGTGGACGAGCTGCTCCCCCTGTGCCGCGCCGTCACCCGCTCGGCCAAACGCGCCCTGGTGGTGGCGGACCTGCCCTTCGGCAGCTACGAGGTCTCCGCGCAGCAGGCCGTGGCCACCGGGGTGCGCTTCCTCAAGGAAGGGCTCGCCCATGCGGTCAAGATCGAGGGCGGCAAGTTCTACGCCGACACCGTCCGGGCCATGGTCCAGGCCGGGATTCCCGTCATGGCGCACATCGGCTTCACCCCGCAGAGCGAGCATGCCCTCGGCGGCTACCGCGTCCAGGGACGGGGCGACGACGCCCGGCGGCTGATCGAGGACGCCGTGGCCCTGGCTGATGCGGGTGCGTTCTGTGTGCTGATGGAAATGGTTCCGGCGGACACCGCGGCGGCCGTGGACGCCGCCGTCGACGTCCCCACGGTCGGCATCGGCGCCGGCAACGCCACCACCGGCCAGGTGCTGGTGTGGCAGGACATGGCGGGCCTGCGCGGCGGCAGGATGGCAAAGTTCGTCCGGCAGTACGCGGACCTGCGCTCCTCCCTGAGCGATGCCGCGAAGGCCTACGGCGACGACGTGCGGTCCGGCCAGTTTCCCGGCCCCGAACACTCCTTCTAGGGTCGCAGCGGCCCGGTGAGGCCCCGCAACCCCGGCGAGTCATCCTTGACGAAGGATGTGCCACCCCTCCAGCCCGGGCAGGCTGACCACTAGAGACCCGCACCAGGGGCTCGGCAAATGCTCCGCCGTTCCGGACGGTTCCGCGCCTGAGGCGACGGTCCGGCCGACGGCGGGCACTAGTGGAGGAGTAGCGATGGACTCACTAACGACTGACTTCTGGGATATCCTCCTGTGGAGTTTTTGGTTCTTCATCTGGATCTCCGCGCTGATGATCTGGTTCCGCTGCCTGTTTGACCTGTTCGGCGACCCGGAGCTCAGCGGCTGGGGCAAGGCCGGCTGGGCGATCCTGCTGATCTTCCTCCCCTGGCTCGGCGCACTGATCTACCTTATCGCCCGGGGCCGCAGCATGGCCCGCCGGCAGATGGCCGCCGTGGCCGAGCAGCAGGCCGCCCAGCAGGAATACATCCAGCAGGTCGCCGGCAAAGGCACGTCCCCCGCATCCCAGATCGCCGATGCCAAGGCCCTGCTTGATTCCGGCGCCATCAACCAGGCCGAATTCGACTCGCTCAAGGCGAAGGCCATGGCCTGACCCGGTCCCTGCCGGGCCACCCGCCGTAGACCGTTCATGAGATTCACCTGGCTGGGCCATTCGTCCGTGGTCCTGGACCTGGACGGGGTCCGGGTCCTCACCGACCCTCTGCTGCGTCCCCATGCAGGGCTGCTGCGGCGCCTTGCACCCCGGCCGGACCCGGCCTCATGGAGCCGTCCCGACGTCGTGCTCCTCTCCCACCTGCACCACGACCACGCCGAGCTCCGCTCCCTCCGCATGCTGGAGGGGGCGGCCCTCATGAGCGCGCCGGAGAATGTCGCCTGGCTGCGCCGCCGCAGGCTGGCGGACACGGTTCCCCTGGATGACGGCTGGGCGGCGGCAGGCGCCGGGGTGGAGGTCCGCCAGGTGCCGGCCGAGCACCACCACCGGCCCATGCCCCACCGCCCCAACGCCGCCCACGGCCACCTGGTCCGGGGGCCCTCCGGCACCGTGTGGTTCGCCGGCGACACGGGACTGTTTCCGGGGATGGCCGCGATGCCCGCCCTGGCCGGGGGCCCCATCGACGTCGCGGTGGTTCCTGTGTGGGGGTGGGGGCCCAGGCTCTCCGCGGGACACCTGAACCCCGAGACCGCAGCCCGGGCCGTGGCACTGAGCGGCGCACGGTTCGCCATCCCGGTGCACTGGGGAACACTGCATCCGCCGCTGGTGACCCGCTTCGCCCGGAGCTGGCTGGAGTTGCCCGGGGAGCGGTTCGCCAGGGCGGTGGCGGACCAGGCTCCCGGCTGCACGGCCGTCATCCTCGCCCCCGGCGAAGCGTGGGCGGCACCCGCGGGCAGCGGGCCCTGAACCGGCTGGACCTTCCCGCAGGGTTTCCGGGAGCAGCCTAGGACGGGACGTCCCGCAGGGCGGCCCGCTGGCCGGACGCCTCAAGCATCTTGACGAGGACGCGGTGGAGCTGGTCGGCGCCTTCGATCCGTTCGGGCAGGTCCGCCATGAGGTCAGCGGGGCCCAGCAGGACGGCGCGGTCCTGCCATCCGCCGAGGCCGCCGTGGGACCCCACCAGGCCCTCGAACGCCGCAACATCGCCGGTCACGGGGTCGAAGGTGCTGTTGACGTACAGGTCGGGCGCTTCGGGCAGCAGCAGCGCGCGCCCGAGCACCCGGGCCGCGTGCGGGCCGTAGGCGGCCAGCGGGTCCTCGCCCTCCACCGCACCGCCGGCAATATCGGAACGGCCGCGGGGACCGATTGCCCAGGCGCGGCCGCCGTCGTCGATGCCGGCAACGAACCCGATGCCGGGGTGGGCGGCCAGGCCGGGAACCAGGGCCGGCCACTCGCGGGCCAGGGCGTCCAGCGTCCAGCGCCGCTCCCCCCGGATGTACACCAGGCCCAGGTTGCCCGAGCCGAGCACGACGACGGGCTCCTCGGCAGTGTCCCCGGGCACCGGCGTCCGCTGGGCGCGGGCCAGCCCCTGGTTGGCCCGGACGGCCAGTTTGCCCGTCACCCCGCCGGAGGCAAGGTCACCGGCCAGGGAATCCGCGCGCCCCAGCCCTTCGACGGAGGCGTCCAGGTTCTGCACGTGCTCATCCATCAGGCCGGAACAGAGGTCCCCGAGGGTGACCCCGTACCGGTCGGCAAACGGGGTGCCCTGGGACTGGCCATGGTCCGAGAGCACCACCAGCCGGTAGCGGCGCGGAGCGGACGCTGCCAGCTGGGCCAGGGCGCCCAGGGCGCGGTCCAGGCCGTCCAGGGAAGCGAGGGCCTCGGGCCGGAACATGCCGGCATGGTGGGCGATCTCGTCATAGTCGACGTAGTCCACATAGATGCTTTTCGTGCCGCGGCGCAGCTCCTCCGCCACCAGGGCCGTGTTCAGGTCGCGCAGGAGGCTGTTGGTCACGGCCCGCAGCAGGGCGAACGTCCAGTCCCGGTGCACCCGCGGGTCGAGGTCGCGCCGGACCTGGCGCCGGGCCTGCCACCGCTCCTTGAGGATCTCCCCGACCGTCCGGGTAAAGCTGCGCATAAACCCCGAAGGCGAGTTGAAGAACCAGGCGAATGCCCGGCGGGTCTGGGTGGAGCCGCGGCTCACTTCAGCCCGGCTCATGGTCAGGAGGGAACGGGCCGCGTCCCCGGTGAACAGGTTGGAAATGGACACCCCGTCGTCGCAGAGCAGGCCCCGGCCGGTGCTGTGCCGGTCCTCGATCACGCGGGCGTCCGCGGGACGGTTGGCCACCAGGACCCGGTTGAGTTCGCGGTCGTACCACCGGAACGCCGGGATGCCGTCCACTGTGCCGTGCAGGATTCCCAGCTGGCTGGCCGGCGTGGTGCACGGCAGCTGCGGTGTCCATTCGCGCAGCCGGTAGTCCCCCGACGCCAGCCAGTGCCGGAGATGGGGCACGGCCCCGGACTGGACGGCCCACTGCAGCACCGGGAACGGGAGGCCGTCGAGCTGCACGAACAGGACGCCGTCGACCTCCGGGTCGGCGACTGTGGCCTTCCGGCGTGCCCTCCCGGCCAGCGAGGTGATGAGGCCGTCGTCGGTGCCCGCCGTAAAAGCCCACGAAATGACGGTGCCCACGCCGGCGCTGACCCAGGTGGCGGCCAGGGCGGTCCACCCCGTCGACTCGATGCCGGGCACCAGGCGGATCGCTGCATACATGATCACGGCCTGCCCGAGGAGGGCGGTGAGAAGCACCGCCACCCAGCCCACCCTGGCCGAGACCTCCACCAGGGCCGGGCGCAGGGCCAGGCCTACGATGCCGGCCGCTGCTGCCACCGCGGCATAGGACCACCAGCTCGCCGCCGAGAATCCCGGCAGCAGCGCACCCGTAATGATGAGGGCAACGGTCGAGCCGGCCCAGGCAGCGCCGAGCCGGGCCAGGTCGGTGATTCGGACGCCGCGGGTGCGGGGAACGCTCGTCGGCATTTTCCCAGTATGTCCGGCTGCGGCAGCCGGTCACTCATCCTCGCAGGGTGAGAATAACCAGGGCGGGAGGTCAGCCCCGGGCAGGCTCCACCCGGCGGGTGCTAGTCGTCCTCGTCGCCCTTCTCCCAGGACTCGTTGCGGGCCTTGACCTTCTCAAGGGCGTGCTCGGCTTCTTCCCGCGTCTTATAGGGCCCGATCAGCTGGCTCCAGTCGGACATCGCGTCCTCTTCCACCTCGTGGGTGTTGACGTTGTACCAGTACTCCGGCATCGATGCTCCTCCGCTGATGTTTTTGGCGTTTGTTTAATTGCCTTCGGCATCGCCTTATATGATCAATCTATGCCTTCCATCGCCTCGACTGCACCCATCGGCACCCTTGTCCCGGGAACAGTCAGTCCGCAGCTTTCCGTTCCGGCGTCCATCCCGCGCCCCGAATACGTGGGCAAACCCGGACCGGCCAAGTTCACCGGCTCGGAGGTCAAGACGGCGGAAACCATCGAACGGATCCGCATCGCCTCGAAGATCGCCGCGCAGGCCATCGTCGAGGTCGGCAAGCACATCCAGCCCGGGGTCACCACGGACCAGCTGGACCGGGTGGGCCATGAGTTCCTGCTGGACCACAACGCGTACCCCTCCACCCTGGGCTACCGCGGCTTCCCCAAGTCGCTGTGTTCGTCCTTGAACGAGGTCATCTGCCACGGCATCCCGGACAGCACCGTGGTCCAGGACGGCGACATCCTCAACATCGACATCACAGCGTTTATCGGCGGCGTGCACGGCGACACGAACTACACCTTCCTCGTCGGCGACGTTGACGAGGAGTCCCGGCTGCTGGTCGAGCGCACGCAGGAGTCCCTGAACCGTGCCATCCGCGCGGTTGCCCCCGGCCGCGAGATCAACGTGATCGGCCGCACCATCGAGTCCTACGCCAAGCGCTTCGGCTACGGGGTGGTCCGCGACTTCACCGGCCACGGCGTGGGCGAGGCGTTCCATACCGGCCTGATCATCCCGCACTATGACGCGGCACCCGCCTACAACACGGTGATGGAGGCCGGGATGGTCTTCACGATCGAGCCCATGCTGACGCTCGGCACCGTGGACTGGGACATGTGGTCCGACGACTGGACAGTGGTCACCCGTGACCGCAAACGCACCGCGCAGTTCGAGCACACCCTGCTGGTTACCGAGTCCGGCGCCGAAGTCCTCACCCTCCCCTGATTCCCGCTTTACCCGAAGATCCCAGGTCTTCACCCGCCGGCCCTGGGCCGCACCCTGCCAGCCCCGCCCCCTGCCACGAACGGAACCACATTGGCCAAGAAGGACGAGAAGTTGAAGAAGAACGCCCCGCTGATCGGCATTGACATCGGCGGCACCGGGATCAAGGGCGGGATCGTCGACCTGAAAAAGGGCAAGCTGATCGGTGACCGGCTGCGCATTCCCACCCCGCAGCCCTCCACGCCCGAATCCGTGGCCGAGGTTGTGGCGCAGGTGGTTGCCGAACTGGACCGCCGCCCGGATGCACCCGCCCCTGACTCGCCCGTGGGCGTCACCTTCCCCGGCATCATCCAGCACGGCGTGGTCCACTCCGCCGCCAACGTCGACAAGTCCTGGCTGGAAATGGACATCGACGCCCTCCTGACCGCGCGGCTGGGCCGTCCGGTGGAGGTCATCAACGACGCCGACGCCGCCGGCCTCGCCGAAGCCCGCTACGGCGCCGGCGAATTCGTCAAGGGCACCGTCCTGGTCATCACGCTGGGCACCGGCATCGGTTCCGCCTTCATCTTCGACGGCAAGCTCGTTCCCAACGCCGAGCTGGGGCACCTGGAAATCGACGGGTTCGACGCCGAAACCAAGGCCTCGGCCGTGGCCCGCGAACGGGACGGCCTCAGCTGGGAGGAATACAGCGTCCTGCTCCAGCGGTACTTCTCCCACGTCGAGTTCCTCTTCTCCCCCGAGCTGTTCATCGTCGGCGGCGGCATTTCCAAGCGCGCGGACGAGTACCTGCCGCGCCTGCAGCTGCGCACGCCGATCGTCCCGGCGGAACTGAAGAACGACGCCGGCATCGTCGGCGCCGCGCTTGAGATCGCGCTGAAGCACAAACTGGCGAAGTAACCCATGGCTGCAGCGGCGCCCGGGGTGGTCATCGTCACGGGCGCAAGCCGCGGCATCGGCGCAGCCGTCGCGCTGCGGGCCGCCCGCGCCGGGTACGCCGTGGTGGTGAACTATGCCTCAGACGCCTCCGGCGCTGCCGCCACGGTGGAGCAGATCACCGCCGGCGGCGGCACCGCGGCGGCCGTGCAGGCGGACGTCAGCGACCCGGCCGCCGTCGGACGATTGTTCGATGCTGCGGCCGCGCTGGGAACGCTCACCGCCGTCGTGAACAACGCCGGCATTACCGGCGATCTGATCGGTCCCCTGGCGGAGGTCCCGCCCGCAACCGTCCGGCGCGTCCTGGACGTCAACGTCGCCGGCCTCGCCTACGTCTGCCAGGAGGCCGTCCGGCGGCTCAGCACCGGCCACGGCGGGGGTGGCGGCTCCATCATCAACATCTCCTCGACCGCCACCAAGGCCGGCTCGCCGGGCACCTGGGTGCACTATGCGGCGTCCAAGGGTGCCGTGGATGTGCTGACTGTGGGGCTTGCGGCCGAGGTCGCGGCGCAGGGCATCCGGGTGAACGGTGTGGCGCCCGGGAGCACCAAAACGGGACTGCACGCGGCCGCCGGCATGCCGGACCGGGTGGAGCGGCTGAGCCCCACCATTCCGATGGGCCGCGCCGCCGAACCGGACGAGGTGGCCGCCGCGGTGCTCTGGCTGCTCTCCGACGAGGCGGGATACATTACGGGGGCGGTGCTGCCCGTCTCGGGCGGCCGCTGACCTGGGCCGCCGGCTGTGGGCCACTGGTGGTGCCGGTGGTGGCTTCGGCTTCCCCTCCGCTGCCACCACCGGAGTCTGTAGGCCCGGGGGCTAGAGCGGGCTCTTCTGCTGGCTGGTGCCCTCGCGTCCCTTGGTCTCGGCCTCATGGCGGAGCAGGGAAATCGCGGATTCAAAGTCTTCAAGCGACTCGAAGGCCTGGTAGACGCTCGCGAAGCGCAGATACGCCACCTCGTCCAGCTTCTGCAGCGGGTTAAGGATGGCCAGGCCCACCTCGTGGGCATCGATTTCCGCGGCTCCCGCGGCCCGGATGGCCTCCTCGACTTCCTGCGCCAGCAGGGCAAGGTCGTCCTCGGTGACGGGGCGGCCCTGGCAGGCCTTGCGGACGCCGTTGATGACCTTGCTGCGGCTGAAGGGCTCGCCCACGCCGGACCGCTTGATCACGGTGAGGCTGGTGGTCTCGACGGTGGTGAAACGGCGGCCGCACTCGGGGCACTGCCGGCGGCGCCGGATGGCCGAGCCGTCGTCGGCAATCCTGCTGTCGACGACGCGGGAGTCAGGGTTGCGGCAAAACGGGCAATACATGTCGTTTTCCTTCCCTGTCCCAAATATTCGGCATCACGGCTCCGCCCTCAGTTTACGACTAGATGTAGCCGAATAACAAGCCTGTAATTACTACATGTTGTGGTCTGCGGCCCCGGAGAAGCGGGCGGTGACGGCCTCGCCGTGGGCCGGCAGGTCCTCTGCCCCGGACAGGCTGACGATGTGTCCGCTGACCTCCTCCAGGGCGGCCCGGGTGTAGTTGACCACCTGGATGGCGCGAAGGAACGTGGTGACGTTCAGCCCGGAGGAAAACGCCGCCGTGCCGCTGGTCGGGAGCACGTGGTTGGAGCCGGCGCAGTAGTCGCCCAGGCTGACCGGGCTGTAGTCCCCGACGAAGATCGCACCCGCGCTGCGGATCCTGCCCGCCACCGCGGCGGCGCCCGCCGTCATTATTTCCAGGTGCTCCGCGGCGTAGGCGTTGCAGGCCGCGATGCCCTGCTCCAGGTCATCCACCATGACGGCGCCCGACTGCGGTCCGGACAGCGCTTCGCGGACCCGTCCGCCGTGCTTTGTCGCGGCCGCCTGCCGGTCCAGTTCCGTCCGGACGGCGGCGGCGAGGTCCTCGGAGTCCGTGATCAGCACGGACGCTGCCTTGGGGTCGTGCTCGGCCTGGCTAATCAGGTCGGCGGCGACCAGGTGCGGCTGCGCGGTGGCGTCGGCCAGGATGGCAATTTCGGTGGTGCCCGCCTCGGAGTCGATCCCGACGACGCCCTTGACCAGGCGTTTGGCCGTCGCGACAAAGACGTTCCCCGGGCCGGTGACGACGTCCACCGGGTCCAGCCCGGCGTGGTCCCAGGCTGCCGGGATGCCGTAGGCAAAGGCAGCGATGGCCTGCGCGCCGCCGATCGCGTACACCTCGTCGATCCCCAGCAGGCACGCTGCGGCCAGGATGGTGGGGTGCGGCATCCCGCCGAAGTCCTTCTGCGGCGGCGAGGCAAGCGCAATCGACTCCACGCCGGCGGCGAGGGCAGGGACCACGTTCATGATCACCGAGGACGGGTAGACGGCCAGGCCGCCGGGAACGTAGAGGCCCACGCGCGCCACAGGCACCCAGTTCTGGCTGACCACGGCACCGTCACCAAGTTCGACGTCGGTGTCGGCCGGGCGCTGCGCGTCGGCGAAGCGCCGGGCGCGCCGGATGGACTCCTCGAGTGCCGCCCGCACGGCGGGGTCGAGGCCTGCCAGGGCCGCCGTCAGGGCTTCCGCGGGAACCCTCGGGTGCACCTGCTCCACGCCATCAAAGGTCCGGGCCAGTTCGCTGAGCGCCTCGAAGCCGCGGGCGCGGACCGCCCCGATGATGTCCAGGACTTTCTGCTCGGCGTCAGCCATGGTGCCGGGCTGCGCCCGGGGCACGGCGGCACGGAGTTCTGCGAGGGACAGGCTCCGGCCGCGCAGGTCGACGGTGCGGAAGTGCACGCCGGCGGGAGCCGGGGACGCGGTGGCGGCGGATGCGGTGCTGTCAGCTGTTGGGGTCACCCGTCCATTTTACGTGCCGCCCGCGGGTGCCCCGCGCGTGTTACTCCGCAGGCCGCTCCGCGGCCCGTTCTTCTGCCTGTACTTAATCGGCCTGTATTTGTTCGGCCTGTATTTAATCGGCCTGTATTTATTCGGCCTCCGGCCGGGGTGTTGCGAACACCGTGTTCAGGAAGATCGCCAGCGCGGTGGAAGCCGGCCAGATCGCGAGGACGGCCAGGGACCTGAGTGAGAAGGCGATGCTGGCACTGGCCGAGGTGTCCTCGGGTGTGCCCCAGACCAGGCCGCAGAGCACGCCGGTCCCCCAGGCGGCAAGGGTACCCAGCACCCCGGCGCCGACGGCGAGGAGCACGTCCCGCCCGGAGGGTTCGGAATGCTTGTTGCCGGAGGCGACTGCCCCGGAAATGCAGCCGGCGAGCAGGAACAGGGCGGCGAGCACAAGGTCCCGCGGCAGCCACCCTTCCGTGTTGCCGCCGCTGCGCAGGTCCGGATTCCCTGAGAGCAGGTTCAGGCCCGACGGCGCCAGGATCCACCACAGCAGCCCCACCACAATGCCGGAGGCGGCAATGACGGCCGCCTTCCGCCATGACACTGCAGGCGTCGCCGGCAGGCCGGTGGCCCCGTCCAGCCCGGCTTCGCGGTGGCCGTAGTGGCCGGGATGCAGGACCCCGTTCTGCCACTGGGGCCGGGAGCCGTCCTGCGGGGTGTCGTGCCGGAACTGGCCGTGTACTGCTGGCTGTGTCATGACACAAACCTTAACAACCTTTGTGCCTGCCTGGGACACGACGTCGGGCATGCCGCCGGGCGCCGGCAGGAGTCGGCGCGAAGGACGGCCCGCATAGCCGTCCGCATGACGGTGTGCGGCACGTGGATTCGGCCGGCCGCCGCAGGCGGAATACGCTGGCAGGATAAAAGCAACACACACCGGCAGCAGGGAGTTGGATCGCAGTGGCCACAGAGGACCAAGCCTTCGAAGGGACCTTCCGGGAGATGTTCCGCCGGCACGCGGCCGGAGTGGCGATCATCACCGCCAACTACAACGGTGTCCCTTACGGTTTCACCGCAACATCCGTGGCCTCGCTGTCAGCGAAGCCGCCGCGGTTCACCTTCAACATGGCCCGCACTTCCAGCTCCTGGCCGGCCGTGGCCAACACCACGTACATCGGCGTGCACATGCTGGGGCTGGAGAACCAGGCACTGGCCGACCGCTTCGCGCGGACCCGCGACCGGTTCGAGGGCGACCACTGGGCCCTGGGGTCCCACGACGTGCCGATCCTCAAAGACGTGGCCGGCTGGCTGATCGGCAAGGTCCAGATGCGGCTCTCGTTCGAGAACAACGCCGTCGTGGTGGTGGAGGTCGTGGAAGGCGAGGTGGGCCCCGACGGCGCTCCCCTGCTCTACCACGCCGGCTCCTACGGCCAGCCCGCACCCCTCGACTACGAGATCTGAGCCGCTCCCCCTCGCGGGGTCAGTTGTCCAGGCAGGTGGGGCCGAGGAGGACCTTCAGGTCACCGAACAGCGATGGGCTGGGGTTGACCCGCAGATGCACGGGCAGTCCCATGACCTCCACCCGGGAGTCGCCCTGCAGGTGCAGGCGCACCTCGGACTTGCCGCGGTGGGTCCGGAGCACGTCGCCGAGTTCGGTCACCACGGCCTCGGTGGCCTTGTGCGTGGCCATGGTGATCACCAGCGGGCCGCTCAGGCCCTCGCTGAGGTCCGGAACGGACAGTTCCATGCAGTTCAGGGCCACGGCGCCGTCGTCGCGGCGCTGCAGCCGGCCCTTGACCACAACGATCAGGTCCTCCGCGAGCACGGAGGCGATGGGGCCGTAGACCTGCCCGAAGAACATGACCTCGACTGATCCGCCCAGGTCTTCGATTTCCGCGCGGGCGTAGGCGTTGCCGCTGGCTTTGGCGATCCGGCGGCTGAGCGAGGTGATCATGCCGGCGATGGTGACAATGGCGCCGTCGTGCGGGCCGTCCTCGGCGATCAGGGACGTGATGGACTGGTCGGCGTGCTGGCTCAGCAGCCCCTCGAGGCCCTGGAGGGGGTGGTCCGAGACGTAGAGCCCCAGCATGTCCCGTTCGAAGGAGAGCTTGTCCTTCTTCTCCCATTCGGGAAGGTCCGGGATTTCGATGCTCAGCGACGCCTGGGATTCCTCCTCGTCGAACCCGGCGAAGAGATCGAACTGGCCGATCGCCTCGTTGCGCTTGAGGGTGATGACGGAGTCGATCGCTTCTTCGTGGATCATGGCGAGGGCGCGCCGGTGGTGGTTCAGCGAGTCGAAGGCGCCGGCCTTGATGAGGGACTCGATGGTGCGCTTGTTGCAGACGACGGCCGGGACCTTCATCAGGTAGTCCTTGAAGGACGTGTACGCGCCTTCCTTCTCGCGTGCGGCCACCATGGCTTCGACGGCGTTCACGCCGACGTTGCGGATGGCACCCATGCCGAAGCGGATGTCATTGCCCACCGGGGTGAAGTTCAGCGCGGACTCGTTGACGTCCGGCGGCAGCACCGTGATGCCCATGCGGCGGCATTCGTTGAGGTAGATCGCCGACTTGTCCTTGTCGTCGCCGACGCTGGTGAGCAGGGCCGCCATGTACTCCGGGGCGTAGTGGGCCTTGAGGTAGGCGGTCCAGTACGAGATCACGCCGTAGGCGGCCGAGTGCGCCTTGTTGAAGGCGTAGTCGGAGAACGGCAGCAGGATGTCCCAGAGGGTCTTGACCGCCTCAATGGAGTAGCCGTTGTCCTGCATGCCCTGGGAGAAGCCGGCGAACTGCTTGTCCAGCTCGGATTTCTTCTTCTTGCCCATGGCACGGCGCAGGATGTCGGCCTGGCCCAAGGTGTAGCCGGCGAGCTTCTGCGCCACCGCCATAACCTGCTCCTGGTACACGATCAGGCCGTAGGTGCCGCCGAGGATCTCGGCCAGCGGTTCCTCGAGTTCCGGGTGGATCGGGATGACTTCCTGGATGCCGTTCTTGCGCAGCGCGTAGTCGGTGTGGGCGTTGGCGCCCATCGGGCCGGGCCGGTACAGGGCCAGGACGGCGGAGATGTCCTCGAAGTTGTCAGGCTTCATGAGCTTCAGGAGCGACCGCATGGGCCCGCCGTCGAGCTGGAACACACCAAGGGTGTCGCCGCGGGCCAGCAGCTCGTACGAGGCGGCGTCGTCGAGGGCCAGGGACTCCAGGTCCAGGTCCACGCCGCGGTTCATCTTAATGTTCTCCAGGGCGTCGGAGATGATGGTCAGGTTCCGCAGGCCCAGGAAGTCCATCTTGATCAGGCCGAGGCCCTCGGACGTCGGGTAGTCGAACTGCGTGATGACCTGGCCGTCCTGGAAGCGGCGCATGATCGGGATGACGTCGATGATGGGGTCCGAGGACATGATGACGCCGGCCGCGTGGACACCCCACTGGCGCTTCAGGCCCTCAATGCCGAGGGCTGTTTCAAAGACCTTCGCGGCTTCCGGGTCGGTGGCGATCAGCTGCCGGAAGTCGGCGGCCTCGCTGTAGCGCTTGGAGTCCTTGTTCTGGATGTCCGCCAGCGGGATGTCCTTGGCCATCACGGCCGGCGGCAGGGCCTTGGTGAGCTGTTCGCCCATGCTGAACGGATAGCCCAGCACGCGGGAGGAGTCTTTCAGCGCCTGCTTGGTCTTGATGGTGCCGTAGGTGACGATCATGGCCACGCGTTCGTCGCCGTACTTGCGCGTGACGTAGTCGATTACCTCGGACCGGCGCCGGTCATCGAAGTCGACGTCGAAGTCGGGCATGGACACACGGTCCGGGTTGAGGAAGCGCTCGAAGATCAGGCCGTGGTGCAGCGGGTCGAGGTCGGTGATGCGCATGGCGTACGCCACCATGGAGCCGGCGCCCGAGCCTCGTCCGGGACCCACCCGGATGCCGTTGTTCTTGGCCCAGTTGATGAAGTCGGCCACCACCAGGAAGTAGCCCGGGAACCCCATGGAGTTGATGACGCCGAGTTCGTAGTCGGCCTGGGTGC
The DNA here is from genome assembly GCF_001512305.1 of Arthrobacter sp. EPSL27. Lineage (GTDB taxonomy): Bacteria > Actinomycetota > Actinomycetes > Actinomycetales > Micrococcaceae > Arthrobacter. The sequence continues at coordinate 1,191,126 of NZ_LNUT01000004.1, read as the reverse complement.
GCACCTTGTCCGGGATGCCCTGGGGATAGCGGTAGCGGAGGCCCTTGTCGACTTCCTTGACCAGCCAGGACGTCTCGTCCTCCCCCTCCGGGCAGGGGAACCGGGGCATGTAGTTGGCGCCGGTGTTGAAGGAGACTTCGCAGCGTTCGGCGATCAGGAGCGTGTTGTCGCAGGCGTCGGGGTGGTCGCGGAAGAGCTCGCGCATCTCCTGCGGGGACTTCAGGTAGTAGCCGCTGCCGGAGAAGGCGAAGCGGGAGCCGCCGTTGTCATAGGTCGGCTCCAGCAGCGTGGAGCCGGACTGGATGGCCAGCAGGGCCTCGTGGGCCTTGGCGTCGTGCTCGTGGGTGTAGTGGAGGTCGTTGGTGGCCACCAGGGGCAGGTTCAGTTCCTTGGCCAGGCGCAGCAGGTCGCCGGTGACGCGCCGCTCAATGTCCAGGCCGTGGTCCATGAGTTCGCAGAAGTAGTTTTCGGCGCCGAAGATGTCCCGGAACTCGGCGGCCGCCTCCAGGGCCTCCCGGTACTGCCCCAGCCGCAGCCTGGTCTGGACTTCGCCGGACGGGCAGCCGGTGGTGGCGATGAGCCCCTCCGAGTAGGTGTTGAGCAGTTCCCGGTCTAGCCGGGGCCATTTGCCGAAGACCGAGTCCAGCGACGCGATCGAGGAGGCCCGGAACAGGTTCCGCATGCCCACGTTGTTGTAGCTCAGCAGCGTCATATGGGTGTACGAGCCGCCGCCGGAGATGTCGTCCTTGCGCTGGCTCTCCTCGCCCCAGCGGACGCGGGTCTTGTCCCCGCGGGCCGTGCCGGGGGTGACATAGGCCTCGACGCCGATGATGGGCTTGATCCCCTTGTCGGTGGCCCGCTTCCAGAAGTCGAAGGCCCCGAAGAGGTACCCGTGGTCCGTGGTGGCCAGGGCCGGCATGCCCAGGCGCTCCGTTTCGTCGAACAGCTCCCCCAGCCGGGCGGCGCCGTCCAACATGGAGTACTCGGTGTGGTTGTGGAGATGCACGAACGATGCGTTGCTGGAAGTCACCGAACCATTCTAGTGCCGCGCACCGACAGATCAGGCCTGCCCGGACTCCAGCACGTCGAGCGCGTAGCGGAGGTCCTGCGGGTACTCGCTGGTGACGGTGACCGGCTCCCCGGTCCGGGGGTGTGCGAAGGACAGCTTCCGGGCGTGCAGCCACTGGCGGGTGAGCCCCAGCGTGGCGGCAAGCCGGGGGTCGGCGCCGTAGGTCAGGTCGCCGGCGCACGGGTGCCGCAGCGCCGAGAAGTGGACCCGGATCTGGTGCGTGCGGCCGGTCTCAAGGTGGACCTCCACCAGCGAGGCCTTCCCGAACGCCTCAAGAACCTCGTAGTGCGTGATGGAGTCCCGGCCGTCCTCAATCACCGCGAACCGCCAGTCGTGGCCCGGGTGGCGGCCGATCGGCGCGTCGATGGTGCCCGCCAGCGGGTCCGGCAGGCCCTGGACCACCGCGTGGTAGACCTTGTCCACGGTGCGCTCCTTGAAGGCGCGCTTGAGGGCCGTGTAGGCCTCCTCCGTCTTGGCCACCACCATGACCCCGGAGGTGCCGACGTCGAGCCGGTGGACGATGCCCGCGCGCTCGGGCGAGCCGGAGGTGGAGATCCGGTAGCCGAGGCCGGCGAGGCCGCCCACGACCGTGGGGCCCACCCAGCCGGGCGAGGGATGCGCGGCCACACCGACGGGCTTGTCGATGACAACGAAGTCGTCATCGTCCAGCAGGATATTCAGGCCTTCCACTACTTCCTCCACAACTTCCAGGGGGTCCCGGCGGACCGGGACAACGACGTCGAGCACGGCGCCGGGGACAAGCTTGAGCGACTTCCCCACGGCTTTGCCGTTGCTGCTGACGTTGCCTTCGGCGATCAGCGTGGCGGCCTGGGAACGGGAAACGCCCATGAGCTTGGCCAGCCCCGCGTCCACCCGGGTGCCCGCGAGTTCCTCCGGCACCACAAAACTGTCCGGCGTGCCGCCAGTCGTGCTGTCCAGCGTGCTGTCCTCAGGAGTCATGCTTCACCGGCTCCTTCGTCAGGTGCGAGCCGTCCAGGGCAATGCCGCGCAGCGTCAGCAGGCAGATGATCACGACGGAGGACACGACGGCCGAGTCCGCAATGTTGAAGATGGCGAAGTTGGGCAGCTGGATGAAGTCCACCACGTGTCCCATGGCGAAGGACGGTTCGCGGAAGAGCCGGTCGGTGAGGTTGCCCAGCGCACCGCCGAGCAGCAGCCCCAGCGCCAGAGCCCACCAGACCGAGCCGAGCTTGCGCAGCTGCAGCAGGATCGCGATCGAGACGGCGGCCATGATGATGGTGAACACCCAGGTGACGTTCTCGCCAATGGAGAAGGCGGCGCCGGAGTTGCGGATGTAATACCAGTGCAGCAGCGGGGGCAGCACGGGGATCCGCTCCCCTTCGGTCATGGTGGCGGTCACCCACAGCTTGGTGAGCTGGTCGAAGGTGTAGGCGAACACGGCCAGGCCGAAGAACAAGGAGAGCAGCAGGGACCGCTTCGGCCGGGGCGTCAGGGGGGCCGACTCGGCGGACCCGGCGGGCCGGGCGGCGTCGGGTGAGGGTGCGTCAGTCATAAGGCTTTCGTTCACGGGCCAGTGCGGGCACTGGGGGCTGGATGCTTGGGCGCGGCCGCCGGCGGAACCTGCGGTTAATGCCGAAAGCCGGCGGCCGAGGAATCCTCAGCCACCGGCTTTCAGAATACTTGCTTTGGGGCTTAGCTGTTCGCTTCGACCTCAGGGGCTGCCACGGAGCCACGGGCGTCCAGGTCACGCAGCTGGCCTTCGATGTAGGCCTTCAGGCGTGAGCGGTAGTCGCGTTCGAAGCCGCGGAGCTGCTCCACCTTGCGTTCCAGGACGGAGCGCTGCTGCTCGAGGGCGCCGAGGATCTTGCGGGACTTCTCCTGCGCATCGTTGACGAGGCTGCTGGCTTCGATCTGCGCTTCGGCGATGATCTTGTCGCGCTGCTGCTCGCCGTCGGCGACGTGCTTGTCGTGCATCTGCTGCGCCATGGCGAGCAGGCCTGCAGCCGACTCGGCGGAGGGGGTCGCGGCGGCGCGTGCCGGGGCGGCTGCTGCCAGCTCGGCTTCCTTCTTCTTCGCAGCCTCGGCGGCCTTGGCTTCCTCAGCGGCCTTCGCCTCGGCTTCGGCCTTGGCGCGGTCTTCCTTCTCGGCCTTGACGGGTGCCGGAACCTTTTCCACGACCGGGGCCGCGGCGGCGGAGCTGGCAGGCGTGCCGGCGCCGGATTCGGCGAGCTTCTTGCGCAGCTCGTCGTTCTCCTGGTTCAGGCGTCGAAGTTCGACGACGATCTCGTCCAGGAAGTCATCAACTTCGTCCTGGTCGTAGCCTTCGCGGAACTTGGTCGGCTGAAAGCGCTTGTTGACAACGTCTTCTGGCGTCAAAGCCATCTGGTCACCTCGTTGGTCTAGTTAGTCAGTAGGCCTTCCGGCCGTCAAAACTACGGTACCTAAATATGGTCTGGTTCCTCTAATTCAACACCGCAGTGTCAAACCGGAGTTTCTATCTGTGCGGCGGCGGACACTGTCCGCTGCCTGGTTACGCCGTGATCGGCTGGGAGAGCACCATGAACTTGGCGACTGACATGGCGATCGTTACTGCCACAAACAGCAGCAGGAAGCCGAGGTCCAGGGAGATGCCCCCCAGCCGCAGCGGCGGAATGAGCCGCCGCAGCAGGTTGATGGGCTTGTCTGTGACCGAATACACGGTGTGGGCGGTGACCAGCGCCACGCCGCGCGGCCGCCAGCTCCGTGCGAACATCTGCACCCAGTCAAAGACCAGGCGGATGATGAGGGCAACCAGGAACAGCAGCAGGGCGATATAGACGAGTCCGAAAACAATTCCCATGAGTTAACTCATATCTCCATGTTCATTCCGGATACCGCAGTGTCCTCTTGATGGTTACGCCTCTATTTCAACACGGATAATTCAGCAGTGATGCCAGGCAGGGTGTCCCTGCCTGGCATCCCGGAAAAAATCCCGGCCTAGCTCTGGTTGAAGAAGCTTGCCGTTGTCTCGCTGGCTTTCTTGTCATCGCCAATGACTTCGACGTACGACGGCGAGAGCAGGAAGACCTTGTTCGTCACGCGTTCGATGCTCCCGCGCAGTCCGAAGACCAGCCCGGCGGAGAAGTCGACCAGCCGCTTGGCGTCCGCCTCGCCCATGTCGGTGACGTTCATGATGACGGGGATGCCGTCACGGAAGCTCTCGCCGATGAGCTTGGCATCGTTGTAGGACCGCGGGTGGATCGTGGTGATCTGGCGGAGTCCGGTCTGCTCGTCGCGGCTCGAGGCCGCTCGCTTGATGGGTGTCACAGGTGCGCGGTATTCCTCTTCAGCGGCGGAGGGCTCTTCCTTGGGGGCCTCGCGGACAGGCGCCGGTGCACGGCGCTCCTCGCGGTCATGCTCCATGGAATCGTCCTCGTCCTTGTGCGATGTTTGGTGCTCGGACTCATAGTGTTCGTCGCCGTCGGCGAGCCCAAGATAGATCATTGTCTTGCGCAGAGCGCCGGCCATGGTCGACTCCTAATCGTGTCCGTGGGCGGGCCGATCAATGCCTTCACAGCCTTGGAATCCCCGCCATTACCTTCCAATACGTTGAACCTACCCCAACGCCGGACGCGGACCGAGAATATCGGAACCAACGCGAAGGTGTGTCGCCCCGAACCGGATGGCCTGTTCCAGGTCCTGGCTCATGCCCGCGGAAATGCCCGTGGCGCCGGGATGGTCGGCGGTCAGCCGGGCCGACAGGCCGGCGAGTTTCTCGAAGGCGGGGCCGGGATCCGCGCCCAGGGGTGCCACAGCCATCAGCCCGGCGAGGCGCAGCCCCGCGGAGCCGGCCACCAGGTCGGCCAGTCCGGGGACCGCTTCCGGGGCGGCGCCGCCCCGGAGCCCGGCGGCGTCGTCGTCAGCGTCGTTGAGGTTTACCTGGATGAAGCAGTCCAGCGGCGCGCGTCCGGTGCGCTCCTGCTCGGCGGCCATGGCCTTCTCCAGCGCGGCGGCCAGCTGCGGGCGGTCCACGGAATGCACGGCGTGGGCATACTTCACCACGGATTTGGCCTTGTTGCTCTGGAGCTGGCCGATGAAGTGCCAGCGGAGATCGAGCCCCGGCAGTGCGGCGGCCTTGGCCGCGGCTTCCTGGTCCCGGTTCTCCCCCACATCGGTGACGCCGAGCGCGGCGAGCCGCCGGACGTCCTCGGCGGGGTGGAACTTGGTGACGACAATCAGCCGGGGCGGGCGCTCCTGCCGGCCCGCGGCACCGGCGGCACGGTCAATGCGCGCCCGGACGGCGGCAAGGGCTTCCCGGAGCTGGTCCAGCCGGGGGTCCGGCTGCGCGACGGCGGTCTGGTCTTCAGGCACGGGATGCTCCGTCCGGCTGTCCGGCGGGGGCTGGTTCAGCCGCTGTCCACACCAGTCCGGCGAAACGCCCGGTGCCCGGGTCCCGTCGGTACGAGAACAGCCGGGGGTCCTCCATCGTGCAGCCGCCGGTGTATTCGATCCGCACCCCGGCGTCTTGCAGCTGGCTGCGGACGGCTGCGGGCAGGTCCAGCCCGGGGGTGCCGCGGGAGGTGGTGCACCAGGCAGCGGGCACGCGGGCGGCCACGTCGTCGCGCATGGCGGCGGGGACTTCATAGCATTGTCCGCAAACCGACGGGCCGATCCAGGCACTGAGGCCGGTGGCGCCCAGGCCGCGCATCCGTGCCACGGCCGCCGGAACCACGCCGCTGGCGACGCCGGGGCGTCCGGCGTGGGCGACCGCCAGGACAGGGTTTTCCTCCCCGGCCCGTTCCCCGACCAGCACCACGGGAACACAGTCGGCCACCATAACGGCGAGGGGTTCGCCCAGGGAGACCATGGCGTCGGCGGTGGGAGCATCCGTACGGCCCACGCCAGCACCGGCGGCACCGATGCCCGCCACCTCGTTGCCGTGGACCTGGTTCATGTACTGGAAGGGCCTGCTGCCGAGTCCCAGCTCCGCTTCAATGCCCGCCCGCCGGTGCCGGACCGCCACCGGATCGTCGCCGACATGGAGCGCCAGGTTTCCGGCTGTGGCGTCGGTGAAAGCCACCCAGACGCCGGGCCGGACTTCCGCCCGCCACGAGAACACTTAATAACCCCACATCGTTGCCGGACTTGTTTGCAGAACTTAGATCCTACGAGAAAGCACCATGGCACTGCCATCCGGCAGTGCCATGGTGCTTTTCGCGGGCCTACTTGAGGAAGTCGGGGACGTCCAGGTCGTCGGAGTGGCGGCCGGACAGGTCCGGCTCCACAACCGAGGGCAGGTCGACGTCGAATCCGGAGTCAGCCGGGACGGCCGACGGGCGCTGCTGGCCCCATCCGCCATAGCCGGAGGCGCCGACCGTCGCGTGCAGGGGCTGGACCTGTGCCGAGGACGGCGCCTGGGCCGGGGCGGGGGCCGCCGCCGGCGCTGCGGGGCGCTGCGGCGCCGTCTGCGGCAGGGACTGGTCCATGGACGGGGACGTGGCCTTGACGTCGTCGAACCCGGCAGCGATCACGGTGACGCGGGCCTCGTCGCCGAGAGCGTCGTCGATGACCGCACCGAAGATGATGTTGGCCTCGGGGTGCGCGACTTCCTGGACGAGGCGGGCCGCCTCGTTGATTTCGAAGAGGCCGAGGTCCGAGCCGCCCTGGATGGACAGCAGGACGCCGTGGGCGCCGTCAATCGAGGCTTCCAGCAGCGGGGAGGCGATGGCCAGCTCCGCAGCCTTGACGGCGCGGTCCTCGCCGCGGGCGGAGCCGATGCCCATCAGGGCCGACCCTGCGCCCTGCATGACGGACTTGACGTCGGCAAAGTCGAGGTTGATCAGGCCCGGGGTGGTGATCAGGTCGGTGATGCCCTGGACGCCGGACAGCAGCACCTGGTCGGCGGAGCGGAACGCGTCCAGAACGGAGACGTTGCGGTCGCTGATGGACAGGAGCCTGTCGTTCGGGATGACGATCAGCGTGTCGACTTCATCGCGCAGGGCGTCGATGCCGGCCTCGGCGGAGCCTGCGCGGCGGCGGCCCTCGAAGGTGAACGGGCGGGTGACGACACCGATGGTCAGTGCGCCGAGGGAGCGGGCGATGCGCGCGACGACGGGGGCGCCGCCGGTGCCCGTGCCGCCGCCTTCGCCGGCGGTGACGAAGACCATGTCGGCGCCGCGGATGACCTCTTCGATTTCATCAGCGTGGTCCTCGGCGGCCTGACGGCCCACCTCGGGATTCGCACCGGCTCCCAGGCCGCGGGTCAGCTCGCGCCCGACGTCGAGCTTGACGTCGGCATCGCTCATCAGCAGCGCCTGCGCGTCGGTGTTGATGGCGATGAATTCAACGCCGCGCAGTCCCACCTCAATCATGCGGTTGACTGCGTTCACGCCACCGCCGCCGATGCCGACGACCTTGATGACGGCCAAGTAATTCTGCGGAGCTGCCACGTTACGTGTCCCTTGTTCGTGTACTAATGCGAAAACTGATGGAGTCGGACTTGAAGCTTTGAACCTTAACCTTCGACTTGAGGGTTATAGTTATGTCAAGTAACTCATGCTGTGACGCTATTTCCTTGTGTGATGACATTCAATAACCGAGTGCGCGTGTCGCGGTAATACCGCGAAAATAGCCGATGTTGCACACGCGGCGGCTAGCGGGTGACGGGGTGCCGCGGGACACTCACGTCGTAGATCCGGACCGGGTTCTTCGGGTCCGCCGGAGCTTTTAGCAGCGCCTCGAGGACCTTGGCCTTGAGCTCCTTCTCCCCCGCGTTGCCCCAGACGATCGTCTGGCCGTCGACGAGCTTGAGCTCGACGGCATCCACCGATTTCGCCGAGGCGTTGGAGAGCCGGGCGAGCACGTCGGCCGGCAGCGCCCCGAGCACGCCGGTGATGGCATGGAACAGGTCCTTGGGCAGGGTGCCGCCGCCGCCGTCGATGACCGGCAGCTGGGTCGAGTCCGGGTCGGCGTTGTCGCTGAGCTTGACGCCCTCGACGTCCACCAGCTGGTGCGCCTCCCCCTGTTTGACCAGGGCCACCGGCACGCGCTCGGTGACCTTGACCGCGAGGGTCGACGGCGGCCGGGCCTGCACGGTGACGTCCTTGACCTGGACCAGGGGCTGCAGGAGGGCTGCCACGTCGCCGTCGCCGATCTGCGGCAGGGGTTTGCCCTGCAGCGGCGCCAGGGCCTGCTGGACCTGGTCCTGGGTCAGGAGTTTTGTCCCCTCCACGGTGACGGTCTGCACCGCGAGGACCGGCGAGTAGACGGCTGCGGCGATGAGCGCGGCGACCACCGCCACCAGGGCGCCGACCGTGCCCTGAAGGATGCGCTTGCGGCGCTTGGCCTTCGGTTCGGGGAAGGACAGCACATTGTCCCGGGCACCGGCGGCAGGGCCGCCCGGAGGGCCCTGGGCGCCGCCGTCCTTGGACGCCGTGATGACGTCGGACGGCGGCTGGTTCCCGGACAGCTGCTTCCCGGGAGCCGGGTTTGCCGTCAGCTGGTTTCCCGGCGGGGGCAACGGGCGGCGCGCACCGGCCGTGTAGCTGGGGCGGCGGGTGCTAGGCACCGTCGGGTCCTTCATTCAGTGCTGCACCGTTCAATGAGGCACCGTTCAATGAGGCACCGTTCAGTGATGCCCCGTACGGTGATGAATCGTTCAGTGCGGCGACGATCAGGGGCCCGTAGGCGGTCACGTCGCCGGCGCCCACCGTGAGCACAATGTCCCCCGGCGCGGCGGCGGACACGATGGACTGCACGGCGTCCGCTCCGGCCGCGACCAGGCGGCCGCCGGCGCCCAGGTGCGCGGCGATCAGCCCGCTGGTGACTCCGGGGATGGGGTCCTCGCGGGCAGGGTAGATGTCCAGCACCAGGGCCGTGTCGGCCGTGTTGAGTGCCGCGGCGAACTCCTCGGCGAACTCGCGGGTCCGGGAGAACAGGTGCGGCTGGAAGAGCACGTGCAGTTGGTGTCCGCCGGCCACGGTCCGTGCCGCGGAGAGGGCGGCCCGCACTTCCGTGGGGTGGTGGGCATAGTCGTCGTAGACGCGGACGCCGCGGCCCTCGCCTTTGAATTCGAAGCGCCGGGATGCCCCGGTGAAATTGGCCAGGGCGCCGGCGGCCAGGGCCGGCTCGACCCCCAGCTCCAGGGCGACGGCGAACGCTGCGGCCGCGTTGAGGGCGTTGTGCCGGCCGGGGACGTGCAGGTCGAGGGGGAAGCGGCCTGCGGGGGTGGAGATCGAGACGTCGCCCGGGCCGCCGTCGTGCAGCACGAAGTCGGCGTCCGCGCCGGTGCCGTAGAGCACAACACGGGTGGTGCCCCGTTCGCGCGTCCGCAGTGCCAGCGCCTTGGCCCCGGGATCGTCCGCGCAGGCCACCAGCACACCGTCGGCCGGGAGCAGCGCCGTAAACCGGTCGAAGGACGCGTACACGGCCTCCGCGGTGCCGTAGAAGTCGAGGTGGTCCGGTTCAACGTTGGTCACCACGGCGATCTTCGGCCGGTAGTTCAGGAAGGAGCCGTCGGACTCGTCGGCTTCCGCGACGAAGACCGGCGAGGAGCCGCTGGCGGCGTTGACGCCCAGGGCCGGGACATTGGCGCCGATGGCGAACGAGGGGTCCATGCCGGCGCCCTGCAGGAGGACGGCGATCATGGATGTGGTGGTGGACTTGCCGTGCGTGCCGGCCACCGTCACCGCGGTGTCCTCGGCCATCACGGCGGCGAGGGCCTCGGACCGGTGGAGGACCGGGAGCCCGGCAGCCCGTGCCGCGGCCAGTTCGGGGTTGTCGGGGCGGATGGCGGAGCCCGCCACCACGGTCTGCGCGTCGCCGAGGTGCACCGCGTCGTAGCCGACGCAGATCCGCGCCCCGGCCGAGGCCAGGTCTGCCATGACCGGGAGGTCCTTGGCGTCGGAGCCGCTGACCGGCAGGCCGCGGGCCACCATGATCCGGGCCACGGCGGACATGCCGACGCCGCCGATGCCGATGAAATGCACCCGGCCCAGGGCTTCTGCGGCCGGTCCTGCGGCGGGAGTGTGCTGTTCTTCTGTCCGGGTCATTGCTCTACCGCTTCCTGCCGTGCTTGTCGGGTGTTCCGGCCGGTGCGGGCCGTGCCCCGTCGGAGGCCGCGGCCCCCAGGACAAGATCGGCCATCCGCCGGTCGGCGTCGCGGATGCCGAGGTGTTCGGCCGCGTCCGCCATGCGGGCGAGCCGGCCTGGGTCCTGCAGCAGGGGGATGATGTTCGCCCGGACCCAGTCCGGGGAGAACAGGCGGTCCTCCACGAGCAGGGCTGCACCGGCGTCGACGAGTCCGGCGGCGTTGAGCGCCTGTTCGCCGTTGCCGATCGGGAGCGGGACGAAGACCGCGGGGAGGCCGACGGCGGCCACCTCGCAGACGGTCGCGGCGCCGGAACGGGCCAGCAGCAGGTCGGCGGCGGCGTACACGGTTTCCATGCCGTCGACGTATTCGCGCTGCTGGTAGCCGGGGGCGGTGAGCGGTTTGCCGTCGGCGTCGTGCACGGCTTTGCCGCGTCCGGTGATGTGCAGCGTCTGGATGCCGGCCTCCGCCAGGAGGCCCACCGACGCGGCGATGGTGCGGTTGATGCTCTGGGCGCCGGAGGATCCGCCGGTCACAATCAGGGCCGGGCGGTCCGGATCCAGTCCGAGGGCTTCACGGGCGGCGGACCGCGCGGCGGCCCGGTCCAGGCCCGAGATCTCCTTGCGCATCGGCATGCCGACGTGGCGGGAGCCGCCCAGCCGGGTTGCCGCGAAGGCCACGGCCACCCGTCCGCCGAGGAGTGCCCCCACCCGGTTCGCCAGCCCCGGGCGGGTGTTCGCCTCGTGGATGACAATCGGGATCCTGCGGCACCGGGCGGCGAGGTACATCGGTGTGCACACGTAACCGCCGACGCCGACCAGGACGTCGGCGTGGGCGTCGTCAAGGATCACTCCTGCCTGCTTCACCGCGCCGGCCAGCCGTCCGGGCAGCCGGAGCAGGTCCATGGATGGGCGCCGCGGGAAAGGAACCCGGCTGATGGTGGCAAGGTCGACCCCGGCAGCCGGGACCAGCCGCGCCTCCATGCCTGCCGGGGTGCCCACGGCCAGCAGGCGCACTCCGGGGCGGGCCTCCCGGAGGGCGTTGGCGATGGCCAGGAGGGGGCTGATGTGCCCGGCTGTTCCGCCGCCGGCAAGGACGACAGACAAGGACGACTCGGTGTTCATGGGGGCTATCTGCGCTTTCGTGCGGGATTGCTGGGGGCGGGTGTTCTGGTTCCGGGCTTGCGGGGTGCCGGTGTTCCGGAGGCCGGTGTTTTGGGGGCTGGCTCGCCGGTTCCTGCTTTACCGGCTGGCGGCCTGGTGGTCTTGCTGCCGGCTGTCGTGCCGGCGCTCCCTGCCGCGGCGCGGGCCCGGTTCCGCTTCCGCAGGGATGCCGCCAGCCCGGCCGGGCCGAACCTGAACAGCCGCTTCGGCTGGAGGCCGGGCGCCATCTGGGCCCGCGCCAGGGACAGGACCACACCGATCGCGCACAGGGACATCAGCAGGGCGGAGCCGCCGTAGGAAATGAACGGCAGCGGGATGCCCACCACGGGTGCCAGGCCGGTGACCACTGCCATGTTGACGGTGGCCTGGCCCAGCAGCCACACCATGATGGTGCCGGCCAGGACGCGGTGGAACATGTCCTTCTGGGCCACCACCACGCGGTAGATGGCGGTGCCCAGGATGGCGAAGAGCACCAGCACCACGAACGTGCCGACGAGCCCGAGCTCCTCGCCGATGATGGCGAAGATGAAGTCGTTGTGGGCTTCCGGGATCCAGCTGTATTTCTGCCGGCTCTGGCCCAGCCCCACGCCGAACCATCCGCCCGAGGCCAGGCCGTACAGGCCGTTGGTGGACTGGTAGTTGACGTCGGAGCCGTCGGCACAGGTCTGGCCGGTCCAGGACAGGATGCGGCAGACGCGGTTGGGGCTGGTGATGGCCAGGACGGCCGTGCCCGCCGCGAGGACGATGCCGGCGATCCCGAACAGGTACAGCCGCACGCCGGCGAAGAACAGGGCGGCCGCCGTGATCATCATGACGATCATGGCGGTGCCGAGGTCGTTGCCCATCAGGATGAGCCCGATCACGCCGGCGGCGCCCGGGAGCACCACGGGAACCAGGGCGTGCCAGGTGTTGGACAGCAGCCTGGCCTTCCGGTCAAGGACTGTGGCCATCCACAGGGCAAGGGCGAGCTTCGCCGCCTCGGACGGCTGGAACGTGAAGGGCCCGACGTCGATCCAGTTCTGGTTTCCGAGGGCGCTGCGGCCGACCAGCAGCACCAGCACCAGCAGGACGAACGCGGCAAGGATCGCCACCCACGCGCCGCGCTTGAGCCACACCACGTTGACCCGGGAGAGCAGGAACATGCCGAAGACGCCGATCCCGGCGAACATCCCCTGTTTCAGGGCGGCCGAGTAGGGCGATTCCCCGGCGGCGATGGCCTCGACGCTGGACGCGGAGAGCACCATCATGATGCCGATCGCCGTCAGGGCAAGGGTGGAGCCCAGGATGAGGTAGTAGGTGGAGCCGTTGCGGGACTTGCCCGTCCCCTCGAGGGCGGACCAGAAGCCCTGGTACCAGCCCCGGACCTTCCGGCCGGCGGCCTGCGGGCCCCGCGCTGCCGGGGGTGCCGGTTTCGCGGGAGGCGTTGCGCCTGAACGCGTCGACGACCCCGGCGCGGCGCGCGTGCCCGCGGCGGTACGTGTGGGCGTGCTGACCATCGTTACTCCTTGCTGGTCGAAGCCTGCCCTTCCACGAGCTCGCGGACCGCTTCGATGAAGGCGTCGCCACGGTGAGCGTAGGAAGAGAACTGGTCCATGGATGCAGCCGCCGGGGCCAGGAGCACAGTGTCCCCGGACGCGGCGAGCTGCGCCGCCGCAGCAACGGCCTGGGCCATCACAGTCTCACCGAAAATCGGCGAGGGTCCTGCGCCGGCGTCGGCCGTCCCGGCAGTCTGTACCCCTCCAGTTTCGCCTTTCCCCTCCCCGATCACGGGGACATCGGGCGCGTGTCGCTGCAGCGCGGCCCGCAGGTCCCCGGAGTCCGTGCCGATCAGCACCACGGCCTTGAGCCGCTTCGCGTGGTCCTGGACCAGCGCGTCGTAGTTCACGCCCTTGGACAGCCCGCCGGCGATCCACACGACGTTCTCGAAGGCGGAGAGGGACGCTGCGGCCGCATGCGGGTTGGTGGCTTTGGAGTCGTTGACCCAGAGGATGTCGTTGTGCCTGGCGACCAGCTGGATGCGGTGGTCCCCCGGCAGGTAGTTCAGGAGGCCTTTGCGGACGTCGGCGGGCTCGACGCCGTAGGCCCGGACCAGGGCTGCCGCGGCCAGGGCGTTGGCCACCATGTGGCGCGGAGCCACCGGGCCGAGGTCCGAAATGGACGCCAGTTCGGCGGCGCTGTCCTTGCGCTCGGCGATGAAGGCGCGGTCCACCAGGAGGCCCTCCACAACCCCGAGCATGCTGACGGCGGGCGTGACCGTGGTGAAGGCCACCGCGCGGCAGCCTTCGACGACGTCGGCTTCCTCGACCATGCGTTCGGTTTCGATCTGCTCTGCGTTGTAGATGCAGGCCTTCTGGGTGCGTTCGTAGACCTTGGCCTTGTCCGCGAGGTACGACGCGTAGGAGCCGTGCCAGTCGACATGATCCTCGGCGACGTTGAGGCAGACGCTTGCCACCGGGGAGACGGAGTCGCTCCAGTGCAGCTGGAAGCTGGAGAGCTCGACGGCGAAGACGTCGTAGTCCACCGGGTCCCGCAGGGCGTCCAGGATCGGGGTGCCGACGTTGCCGACTGCGATGGCTTTGAGCCCCGCCGCCTGCAGCATCGATTCGGTCAGCCCTACAGTCGTGGTTTTTCCGTTGGTCCCGGTGATGGTGAGCCAGTCGGCGGTCTTGCGGCCCGCCCGCTGCCGGACCCGCCAGGCCAGTTCCACATCGCCCCAGATGGGGATGTGGGCGCGGGCCGCGGCGGCCAGCAGGGACTGGTCCGGACGCCAGCCCGGGGACGTGACGATCAGGTCAGGCTTGCCGCCGTCGACCTTGGGAACGGTTTCCACGGCGTCCTCGCCCAGCAGCACGTCGGCGGCGCCGACGATCCGCAGGGTGTCGGCCTGGGCCTGCGCCCTGGAACCCGTGGCGGCGTCCACGACGACCACCCGGGCGCCGAGTTCGATCAGGGTGTCCGCGGCGGCGAAGCCGGAGACCCCGATGCCGGTGACCACCACGCGGAGCCCGGCCCAGTCTGAGTCCCAGGTGGTCAGGTCGCGGAGCCGGGGTGAGGTGGTGAGGGGTGCGGGAATCGGACCAGTCACAGCAGTACCACCCATTCGGCGTAGAAGATGCCCAGTCCGGCGGCGACGAACAGGCCGCAGAGGATCCAGAAGCGGACCACCACCGTGACCTCGGCCCAGCCCTTGAGCTCAAAGTGGTGCTGGAGCGGGGCCATCTTGAAGAAGCGCTTGCCCTTGGTGAGCTTGAAGTAGCCGACCTGGATGATCACCGAGAGGGTGATCAGGACGAAGAGGCCGCCGATGAAGGCCAGCAGCAGCTCGGTCCGGGACAGGATCGCGAAGCCGGCGACGGCGCCGCCGATGGCGAGGGATCCGGTGTCGCCCATGAAGATCTTGGCCGGGGACGTGTTCCACCACAGGAAGCCCACCAGCGCCGCGCTGAGGATGGCGGCGAGCAGGGCCAGGTCCAGCGGGTCACGGACGGTGTAGCAGCCGGCGCCGGCCTGCCGCGGCGAACCGCAGGACTGGTTGGACTGCCAGATGCCCATCAGCGTGTAGGCGCCGAAGACCATGATCGAGGCGCCCGCGGCGAGGCCGTCGAGGCCGTCCGTGAGGTTCACGCCGTTGGTGGCGGCGGTGATGATCAGGTTCGACCACAGCACAAAGAGGATGGCGCCCAGCAGGGTGCCGGCGAAGGCCAGGTTCAGCCACGGGATGTCGCGGACCAGGGAAATCTGGTAGGAGGCGGGCGTCACCTGGTTCTCGTCCGGGAACTGCAGGGCAAGGACCGCGAAGATGATGCCCACCGCGGCCTGCAGGATCAGCTTGGCCTTGGCGTTCAGGCCGAGGCTGCGCTGCCGGGAGATCTTGATGAAGTCATCCAGGAAGCCGACAAGGCCCATGCCGACCATCAGGAACAGCAGCAGCAGGGCCGAGGCGGACGGGCCCGGCGAGGACGGATTGATCATCCACATGACCAGGTGCGTGATGCCGTAGCTCGCGAGCACTGCCAGGACGACGACGGTGCCACCCATGGTGGGGGTGCCGCGCTTGGTGTGGTGCGTGGTGGGTCCGTCGTCCCGGATGAACTGGCCGTAGCCCTTCCGGACCAGGAAACGGATGAAGAGCGGGGTGCCCAGGAAGGCGAACAGCAGGGCAAGGCCCGCGCCCATCAGCAGTGCAATCACAGCAGCGCACTCCCTTCAGAGGCGGTCCGGCCGGGGGCCTGTGGGGGTAATGCTATCCGATCGCCCAGATGGCGCAGGCCGATGCCGTTGGAGGACTTGAAAAGCACCAGGTCCCCGGGCTCCAGCTCTGCCTGCAGCAGGTCATAGGCTTCCTCGACGGTCTCGGCGAAAACGCATTCGTTGCCCCAGGACCCCTCGTTGACGGCGGAGACGTAGAGCGAACGCGCCTCCCTGCCCACAACGACCAGCCGGGAGATGTTGAGCCGGACCACCTGGGTGCCGACCGCCATGTGTTCGCGGATGGAGTCCTCGCCCAGTTCGAGCATGGCGCCCAGCACGGCCCAGGTCCGGCGGCCCCTGCCGAGGTCGGCGAGGGTGCGCAGCGCGGCGCGCATGGACTCCGGGTTGGCGTTGTACGCGTCGTTGATGATGGTGACGCCGTCGGCCCGCTCGGTGCGTTCCATCCGCCAGCGGCTGGCCGCCGCCTGGGTGCTGAGGGACCCGGCGATGCGGTCCGCCGGGACGCCGGCGGCATGGGCCGCACCCGCCGCTGCCAGCAGGTTGGTGACGTGGTGGGCGCCGATCAGCTTGGCTGAGACGTGGTGCCCGGCGGGGTCGCCGGGCAGGAAAAGGTCGAATTCGGGGTTCCCGCCGGGGGTCAGCCCGACGTTTTCAGCGCGGACCAGCTGTGCTGTTCCGTCCTGTGCTGTCCCGTCCACCGCGGCCCGGGCCGTGCAGCCGAGTACGGTGGCGCGGGTGCGCCCGGCCATGGTGGCGACCCGGGCGTCGTCGAGGTTGAGGACGGCGGTGCCGGTGGCCGGGAGCGCCTCGACGAGTTCGCCCTTGGCCAGGGCGATGTTCTCGACGCCGCCGAATTCGCCGGCGTGCGCCGTGCCGACGCAC
The DNA here is from genome assembly GCF_001512305.1 of Arthrobacter sp. EPSL27. Classification (GTDB taxonomy): domain Bacteria; phylum Actinomycetota; class Actinomycetes; order Actinomycetales; family Micrococcaceae; genus Arthrobacter. The sequence continues at coordinate 1,174,751 of NZ_LNUT01000004.1, read as the reverse complement.
AGGACTACGCCAATGTCCGGCCGGACCATGTCCGCGAGGTAGCTGATGTGTCCCACGCCCGTGGCGCCCATCTCGATGACGAGGTAGCGGGTGTCGGTGCCGGCCTTGAAGACGGTCAGCGGCACGCCGACCTCGCCGTTGTAGGACCCCTGCGGCGAGACCGTCGGGCCCTCCGCCGCGAGGATCCCGGCCAGCAGGTCCTTGGTGGTGGTCTTGCCGGCGGACCCGGTGATGCCGATCACCGTCAACGGCTGGCCGGCGGCGTCGCGGGCCGCGCGGATGCGCCGGACCGTTTCGGCGGCGAGGGCGCCCATCGCCAGGACGGAGTCCTGGACGACGACGGCGGGGTAGTTGCGCCCCGCGGCGTCGGCGACGTCGTGTTCGACAAGTGCCAGCACGGCTCCGCGGTCGAACGCTGCGGCGACGAAGTCGTGGCCGTCGGCCGTCTCCCCCGGCTTGGCGACGTAGAGGGATCCCGGGGTCGCTTCCCGGGAGTCGGTCACCACGGAACCGGGGATGATGCCCGGTTCGGCGGCCAGCCGGCCGTTGGTTATATCGGCGATTTCCGCCGCGGTAAATGCAATCATGTCGGTTTAGGACTCTATCCGCTGGTCTTCGAGAACGGTGAATCCCCGAGCTGTCAAGGCAGAGCGGAGCTCCACCCTGTCGTCGAGGGCGAGGTTGACGCCCTTGACCTCTTGCCATACTTCGTGCCCCCGGCCCGCGACCAGGATGGTGTCTGCCGGGCCGGCGAGTTCCACGGCCTTCCGGATGGCCGCGTCGCGCGGGAACACCTCGAGGATGGTGCAGGCCAGGTGCTCACGCTCCCGGGCTTCAACCGCGCCGGCCATGACGTCCGCGCGGATGGCCGCGGCGTCCTCGTCGTGCGGGTCGTCGTCGCTGACGATGACGGTGTCCGCGAGGCGGGCGGCGATAGCGCCCATCGCGGGCCGCTTGAGCTGGTCCCGCTGCCCGGTGGCGCCAAAGACAATGATCACCCGGGACCCGGCCTCCGGCGACCGGACCGCTTCGAGGGCCCGTGCCAATGCGTCCGGGTTGTGGGCGAAGTCCACCACGGCGGCCGGGGCGGTGGCCACGAGCTGCATGCGGCCCGGGACGGCGACCGTGAACGGGTCCCGCGCGTCGAGGGCCGCCTGGACGGCGGCCGGATCGTGGCCGGCCGCGAGGACCATAACGGTGGCCAGCGCCGCGTTGGCCACGTTGAAGCTTCCGGGCAGCCCGGTGTGGGCGCGGAGTTCGGTGCCGTCGCGGTGGCGGAGGGTGAAGTCCGTGCCGAGCCCGCGTGCGGCCGTGCCGGTGACGGTCCAGTCGGCCGCTGCAGCCGCCCCGTCCGTCCCGCCGGTGCTGTGGGTGGCCAGCGTCGTGACCGGGATGCCGGCGGTGCCGGCGAGCCTGACGCCCCAGTCGTCGTCGACCGTCACAACGGCCCGGCGGGCCCGTCCGGGGGTAAAGAGCTGCGCCTTGGTCTGGAAGTACTCGTCCATGCTGCCGTGCAGGTCCAGGTGGTCTTGTGTCAGGTTGGTGAAGCCGGCGACGTCGAACTCGACCCCGTCCACCCGGTGGAACGAGATGGCGTGCGAGGAGACCTCCATGGACGCCGCGTCGAGGCCGCGTTCACGCATCAGGGCCAGCAGGGCGTGGACGTCCGTCGACTCCGGCGTGGTGAGCAGGCTCGGGATCGGCGCACCGCCGGCCAGGATCTCGATGGTGCCGATCAGGCCCGTCGTCTGCCCCAGGGCCTGCAGCAGGGAGTTGATGAAGTAGGTGGTGGTGGTCTTGCCGTTGGTTCCGGTCACGCCGTACAGGGCGGGCGCCGGTGCGTCCTGGGGCCGGCTCCGGTAGATCAGCGCGGACAGCCCGCCCACCAGGGCCCGGGGTTCCTCGGCCACCAGGACCGGCACCGCGATGTCATGGGAGAACGCCAGCAGGCGTGCCCCGGCCTCGTCGGTCAGCACAGCGGCCGCGCCGGCCTCCACAGCCTGCGGGACAAAGTCCGCGCCATGGCGGGTCGCGCCGGGCAGGGCGACGTACAGGTCCCCGGCCTCAACGGTGCGGGAGTTGAGGGAGATGCCGGTGACGCTCACGGAACCGGAGGCCCCGGGCACCACGACGCCGATCGACTCGCCGATGGTTGGAAGCGGCACGGCCTCGACAGCAGCAGGCCGGAAGCCCGGGGTGGACCCGGTCCCGGACGGCGCGGCTGGACCGCCGGGGGCATTCTGATCTGACACGTGGATCTCCGTTGGTGGTGCTGGTGGATCTGGCGCCGCGCGCGGAGGATTGCTCCGGCCGGCAGGCTCAGCTTCCGGGTACAGGTTTCGTGGTGGACGGGCTGGTACTGGGTGGTGCTGGTTCTGGCGCTGGTGCTACTTGGCGTACTGCGGCAGCCGGACGGGCTCACCGGTGGACGGCGGAACGTTGTACGTCCGCAGCGCCTGGCTCATCACCGACCGGAAAACCGGCCCGTTCGAGATGCCATAGATATCGCCTTTAGGCCGTTGCAGGACCACTTCAACAATAAACCGCGGATCGTCCATCGGCGCCATCCCCACCATGGAGGCGGTGAAGCCGCAGAACCCGGCAGTGCCGTCGTCGCAGGGCGACTGTGACGTGCCGGTCTTCGCCCCCACCCGGTAGCCGTCGAGTCCGGCTTCCTTGATCTGGCCTTCGGTGACGGCGCTCTCCAGGATGTCCCGGACCTGGCGGGCGGTTTCCGGGGAAACGATCTCGCGGGGCTCCTTCGCCGGGACCTTCTCCTCCGTGCCGTCCGGGTTGAGGTAGCTGTCGATCAGCCGGGGCTGGAGCATCACGCCGTTGTTGCCGATGCTTTGGAAGGCCCGGACGGTCTGGAGGGTGGACTGCGAGACGCCCTGGCCGAACAGCACGGTGTACTCCTGCCGGCCGTCCCATTGCTCATAGGGGGTGAGAATGCCCTTGGCCTGGGCCGGGAGGCCGACGTCGGGCGCCTCTCCGATGCCGAACTTCCGCAGCCAGTTGTAGCGCTGCTCCTTGGTGAGCCGCTGGCCGGCCATCACGGTGCCGGTGTTCATCGACCAGCCGAGGATGCCGGCCAGGGTGCGGTCCTCCGTCCCGTGCGCGAAGGCGTCGTTGAACGTCTGCCCGTCCACCGTGTAGGAGGACGGGATGGTGAACTTCTCCAGCGGGTGCGACTTGCCTTCCTCGATCAGGGCCGCCGCCGTGATCATCTTCTCCACGGAGCCGGGCTCGTAGGCTGCGGTCACGGCGCGCACGCCGCGGTCCTTCGCATCGGACTTGCCGGGATCGTTGGGGTCCGGAGAGTTGGTGTCCGCCATGGCGACGATGTCGCCGGTCTTGATGTCCTGGACGATCACCACGCCCCACTCGGCGCTGAGTTTGTCCCGCTGGCTCTGGATGGCCTGCTGGGCGAAGTACTGGAGATCGGAGTTCAGGGTGAGCTTGATGTCCTTGCCGTTGACAGCCGGGGTCAGCTGGTCCACTCCGACCGGGATGCGGAGGCCGTCAGCCCCGATTTCAAACAGCCGCTTGCCCGGGGTCCCTTTGAGGATCTCGTCCTGGGTCTGCTCCAGCCCGGCCTGGCCGGTGGTGCCGTCGACCAGGAACCCGACGATCCCGCCGGCCACCGAGCCGTTGGGGTACACCCGCTTGCTGGTGCCCACCGTGACGATCCCCGGAATCTGCAGTTTGGAGATGCGGTCCTCGACGTCGGGCTTCAGGTCCTTCGCCACGATGTAGTACGGCTTGTCCCCGGTGAGGGCCTTCTTGACCGCGGCCGTATCCATGCCAAGCAGCGGGGCGAGTTCGGAGATGCCCTGGTCCCGGGTGACCTTGACCAGTTCCTCCGTGCTCTCATCGAAACGGCGGAACGTGTCGGTCTTGGTGTTGACCCGCTGGTCGACCACCACGTTGTAGCGGATGACGCTGCTGGCCAGCACCGCGCCGTTGGCGTCGAGGATGCTGCCGCGTTCCGCCGGCAGTTCAATCGGGGTGAGCCTGTTCTGCAGGGCGGCCTCGGCCATCCCGCCGACGTCGAGGCCCTGGACCAGGAACAGCTTCCCGCCGACGACGAGCAGCAGCGTCAGCATGAGTCCAAGGCCGAGGCGCAGACGCCGGGTCGCGTTCGGCTCTTTCGCCTTGCGTGCCTTGCCGGTGTTCTGCGCCACGATGTTTCCTTGCTGCTTGCCTGGCTGGTGGTCCGTCCTTGCTTACTGTCCCGGGACTTTTTGCGCGGGGGCCGGGACGGAGCCGCCGTGGAGTTCGACGGCGGGTGCCGCGGGCGCGGCCGGGGCGGGCTCGGCCTCCGCCGGTGCTGCGGCGGCGGGTTCAGCGGCGGCAGCAGCTGCCGGTGCTGCGGCTGCGTCGGGGTTGGCCGGCTTGCGGTTGGCGAGCGGCTCGTTGACCGTGGCCGGCGGAACGACGGTGAGCTGCCCGGCAACAGCCGGGGCGGCGATGATGGCGCCCGGGGCGTCACCCTTGACCGCCGGCTTGGCCTTGCCGGTCACGGTGAGGGTGGACAGGTCGATCTGGCCCTTGGTGGTGGACGTGACCATTCCAAGCTCCGTGGCTTTCGCCGCCAGGTTCTGCGGGGCGTCGAAGTTCTGCACCTGCTGGGTGAGGTCCTGGTTCTGCTTCGTCAGGGTGGACTGCTCGGCCCGCAGCTGCACCAGCTGGTACTGCGCGGTGGAGACCGAGATGTTCAGGACCAGCACCGCCATGAGTGCGACGGCGAGCATGCCGAAGCACAGCACAACGAACGGGGCGCGCCGCTTCCGCGGGGCTGACTGGACCAGCGAGAGCGGAGTCCGCGCTTTCCGGGAGGGACCCGTGCCGGGGGCGACCCCGGGCAGGGCATGGGCGGTCGCCCCGGTGGCAATGGGGAAACTGCTGACAGCAGCGGTGCTCATGCGGCCCTCCTGGCTTTGATGCGTTCCACTGCGCGGAGCCTGGCGGAAGCTGCGCGTGGGTTCTCGGCGATTTCGGCGGCGGTGGGCACTTCCGTGCCCTTCGTCAGGGTTTTCAGTTCGGCCTTGTGCTCCTCGAGCTCCACCGGGAAGCCCAGAGGGGCGGAGGACTTGGACCCGGCCTGGAAGAAGCCCTTTACGATCTTGTCTTCAAGTGAGTGGTAGGACATCACCACCACGCGCCCGCCGACGGCGATGGCGTTGATGGCGGCGGGGATGGCGCGTTCCAGGACGTCGAGTTCCTCGTTGACCTCGATCCGGAGGGCCTGGAACGTCCGCTTGGCGGGATGCCCGCCGGACTTCGCGGCGCCGGCGGGAACCACACTGCGGATTTGTTCCACCAGTTCCCCGGTTGTGGTGAACGGCTTCTCGGCGCGGGCGGCGACGATCCGGTTGGCGATGCGCCCGGCGAACTTTTCCTCGCCCCACTTCCGGATGATCCGGACCAGGTCCTCTTCGCTGTAGGTGTTGACGACGTCGGCGGCTGTCTGGCCGCGGCTCGTGTCCATGCGCATGTCCAGCGGCGCGTCGAAGGAGTACGCGAAGCCGCGTTCCCGTTCATCCAGCTGCAACGAGGAGACGCCGAGATCCATCAGGACCCCGTGGACCTCAGCGAAGCCGAGGTCTTCCAGGACCTCGGGAATCTCGTCGTAGACGGCGTGCACCAGGTCGGTCCGCGCTTCGAACGGCTTGAGCCGCTCCCCCGCAAGGGCAAGGGCTTCCTCGTCGCGGTCAATGCCGATCAGGTGGAGGTCCGGGAAGCGCTGCAGCATTGCCTCGGAGTGGCCGCCCATGCCCAGGGTGGCGTCGATGACGACGGGGGTCTCGCCGCGGCTGCGGGCCGCTTCGAATCCGGGGGCCAACAAATTGATGCACCGGTCCCTGAGGACCGGTACATGCCGTTCGGACGTGGGCTTTGCCTGGTCAGGGTCAGTCATGCCTGCGTCCTCTCGTTGTCCGGCTGGGTCCTGGAGTGCCGTTGCCGGCGGGGATGCCCGCTTCTTGATCCAGATCCCCATCCGCGCCTATCCGTCGCCGGCCTGGCTCCGGGGAAGTGAGCCAGGACAACAACCGGATGGGCGGCTGGAGATCTCGGTCAAGAATCGTGCGGTGCTGCGTGGTGCGGACGGGGCTTCAGAGAATCCCCGGTATGGCGTCGTCGGTCTCCGAGAAGGCCGTCTCCTTTTCGGCGAGGTATTCATTCCAGGCCTGGGCGTCCCAGATCTCCGCGCGGGTTCCTGCACCGATGACGGCGAGTTCCCGGCCGAGCCCTGCGTACTCCCGGAGCGCCGGCGGAATCGTCACGCGCCCCTGCTTGTCAGGTACCTCGTCGGAGGCTCCAGAGAGGAAGACGCGGATGTAGTCACGAGCCTGTTTGTTGGAGATGGGAGCCTCCCGCATTTGCTCGTGAACACGGCCGAATTCCGCCTCACTGAAGACGTAGATGCAGCGTTCCTGGCCCCTTGTGAGAACCAGTCCGCCAGCAAGCTCCTCGCGGAACTTGGCGGGAAGGATGATTCGACCTTTTTCGTCCAGACGCGGCGAATGTGTGCCGAGAAACACGGCCCACCGCCCGTCTGTTCGTAGGAAGCCCAACGTCCCCTGTGCTGCCACTACCCTCTTACGTCCTCCACATTACTCCACATCCCTCCACAGTCAACGACACGCCGAGCGTTTCCGCGTCTATTTGTGCCACTTCGAACCGCGCGGATCCTTGGCGTGGCTGGGAAACGGGCGCGGTGGTGCGAAGTGGAGGGTGCGGGGAGGACCCGGCGCGGCGCCGGGGGCAGATTGGCCGGTATTCGGCGGCGGATTGGCCGGCACCGGTCTCAGATCGGCCGCTTAACGGCAAAAGACCCGCCGGAGCGGGTCTTTTGTGCCACCTGGTGCGTCCCGGTGGTGGGGAATGGAGGATCGCGGATCAACTAACGCGGGTCAACCAACGCCGGTGTACGAACTCGGATGAACGAACGGGGCTGACAGAACAGGGCTGGCCAAACGGGGAACGGGCGTCCCCCGCCCCATGTCAGGGTTCGCCGCGGTGCCGTTCGTCCCAGCGTTCTTCCAGATTGCTCATGAACGAGCTCCTGGGTTTGCCCGGCTTCCTCGAGGAGCCTGCGCTTTTGGCTTTCCCGGCGGCGGAGCCCCTCATGGTGGCGTAATAGACACCCGCCCCCATCACGACGAAGCCCAGCACCCCGACAAAGATGTTCTGGATCGTCACGCCCAAAAGCAGGAGGACGATGCCGGCGAGGGTGGTCAGGACGCCGATCACCAAATGCCGGGTTGACCATGAGCGTCCCGCGTCCGAACCCATCGAGCTGGCGAACTTGGGATCGTCCTCATGCAGCTGCTTCTCAAGTTGCTCCAGCAACTTCTGTTCGTGCTCCGAGAGCGGCATCACGACCTCCTTAAGTCGGCCAACGTCCAGACTGACGCGGCCAGTGTCCCTAAACCCACAACGTGTGGGATTCCCGCGTGGTTCCCGTTCGCCGCCATTGGTCGAAGCGGGTTTTCCACGGCCCCTTTCGGGGTGATCAGCTGGTCCTGCATGAGTCCGAACGCTCGATCCGGTCGTTCCAAACTTACGTATAAATAAGGATAGTTTGTTGCGCCCTGTTCTGAAAGATGCCTAACGTCCCCTTGACTCCGCCCGCGCGGCGGCGTGCGGGCCGGAGTCAGCCCGCCGTGTTTCCAGGGTCCAGAAGCCGGGCAGGCAGCACTGATTTAGTGCCGAATTTCCGGGTCACCTGGTCGAGTGCCTGCTCGGCGGCGCGCCAGTTGTCGTCGCGGCGGTCCAGGCTCAGCTGGAGGGGCGCCTGGGCCGCCTCCTCGAGCTGCTCGGCCCGGATGCCGACGAGCCGGACCGTCATGGGCCGGCTGCCCAATGACTCCAGCAGCTGGACGGCGACCGCGTAGAGCAACTGGGCGCTGTCGATCGGGGTGCTGACCGTGCGGCTGCGGGTGACGGTGGAGAAGTCTGCGTAGCGGAGCTTGAGGGCGACCGTGCGGGCGTGCATCCCGGCGCTCCGGAGCCGCGACGCCGTCCGGTGCGAGAGCCGCAGCAGTTCCCGGTGCAGCAATGCCTCGTCCGCCGTGTCCACGGCGAAAGTCTCCTCCGCGCCGATGCTCTTTTCGAGCCGGACGGGCGTCACCGGGCGCGGATCAATCCCCCACGACAGGCGGTAGACGTGCTCTCCGGACGCACCGAGGACCTTCCGGAGGGACGGCAGCGGGGACGCCGCAACGTCCGCGACGGTGCGGATGCCCATCCGGGCCAGGACCTCCACTGTTTTGGCGCCGACGCCCCACAGGGCACTGACCGGAAGGCTGTGCAGGTACGGGACCGTCTCCTCCGGGCTGATGAGCAGCAGCCCGTTCGGTTTGCAACGGGTGGAGGCGATCTTCGCCACGAACTTGCTGGCGGCGATGCCCACGGACGCCGTGATGCCCAGTTCGCTGCGGACCTGGGTGCGGATGAGTTCGCCGATGACCCGGGGAGGCCCCAGCCGGCGGATCGCTCCCCCGACGTCGAGGAAGGCCTCATCCACACTGAGGGGCTCCACGAGATCGGTGGTGGCGCCGAAGATCTCCATGATCTGCCCGGACACCTCGTAGTACAGCTTGTGCCGGGGCTCAATGACCACTGCCGAGGGGCACATCCGCATGGCCACTGCCATGGGCATGGCGGACCGGACGCCAAAGCGGCGGGCCTCGTAGGAGGCGGACAACACCACGGAGCGGTCGGCCGGGTAGCCCACAATGACGGGCTTTCCCACGAGTTCGGGGCGGCTGCGCAGTTCGACGGAGACAAAGAAGGCATCCATGTCGACGTGCAAGATGCTGCTCCGCCGAAGGTCGCTCACCTGCGCTTCGCTGAGCCGCTCCGCTGCGCTCCGGGGAGCGTGCTCCCGCTGCTGTTTATCCTGGTCCGGCCCCACGACTTCAATCCTATGCCCCGGGACTGACTAAACTGGAGGCTGCATCCGGCGTCAACACCAGGAGGAATGTCCCTGTGAAGGTATTTGGACAGCACAAACGTGCTGCGGCAGCGGTTATGGCGGCGGGCACGCTGTTTGCCTTGGCCGCGTGCACACCCGGCACGCCCGGGGCCACTGCCTCGGCCTCCTCGACGGCTGCCGTTCCTTCCCCGGCGCAGCCCTCCACGACAGCACCGGCCAGCCCCTCCGCCGAACCCGGCACGTCGGCCACCGTCGGTGCGATGGTCCCCGGATTCCCGGAGGCGCTCCTGCCGGTCATGCCCGGGGCGAAAGTGGTCTCCAGCAGCTTCGACAAGACCACGGCGCCCGCCACCGTGGCGCTGGTGGGCAGCATCTCCGCTCCGTCCGCCGACGTGCTGGCCTTCTACACCAAGGAACTTGAGGCGCAGGGCTTCAAGGCCGTTCCCGGCGAGACAGTGGGCACCGTGCCCTCGAAGGATTTCCTCCGCGGCGACAGTGAAACGGTCAACATCTCGGTGTTGGAGACCGCGGGTGTATCCACGTTCACCATCGGCGCGAATGTCGCCCCCGAGTCCGTCAAGTGACCCTCGCGGAGCAGCTGCGCCTTGAGCAGGCGGCCTTCGTTGCCGACGTCGCCGGCAAGCTCACCGACTTCCTGACCACCCGCCAGGCGGTGATGTCCTCGATCTCCCCGGATATCGATCCGCTGATGGGGTCCATCTCCAACCTGGTCACCGGCGGAAAGCGCCTGCGGGCGCTGATGTGCTACTGGGGCTGGAGGGGCGCCGGCGGTGAAGCCGGAGCCAGCGAGGTGGTGACAGCAGGTTCGGCCCTGGAGCTCTTCCAGGCCGCCGCCCTGATCCACGACGACATCATTGACCGCTCCGACACGCGCCGGGGCGGCCCCAGTGTGCACCGGCGCTTCAGTGAACTGCACGAAACGCAGGGGTGGGCCCTCGACAGTGAACGGTTCGGCCACGCCGCGGCCATCCTGACCGGCGACCTGTGCCTGTCGTTCAGCGAGGAGTCCTTCACCGAGATCGGGGCCAGTGCCGCGTCGGGGAGCCGGGCACGGCTGATCTTCAACCTCATGCGGGCCGAGGTCATGGCAGGCCAGTACCTGGACATCCTGGAGGAAGTTGCCGGCCCCCGGCGCGACCGGGCGGGAGCCGTCAGCCGGGCCCAGTCCATCATCCGGTTCAAGTCCGCCAAGTACTCCACGGAACACCCGCTGGCGCTGGGCGGCGCCCTGGCCGGCGCCCACGACGAGCTGCTGCGGGGCTATTCGGCCTTTGCACTCCCCCTCGGCGAGGCCTTCCAGCTCCGCGACGATGTACTGGGCGTCTTCGGCGATCCGGTGACCACGGGCAAGCCGGCCGGGGATGATCTCCGCGAAGGCAAGCGCACGGTCCTGATCGCCTTTGCCCTTGACCTGGCCAGCCCGGCCGAGTCGGCCTTCATCGACGCGAAACTGGGCAGCCCCGAGCTGGATGACGCCGATGTGGACGAAATCCGGCGCATCATCATGGATTGCGGGGCCTTGCAGGCCACCGAAGCCCTGATCGAGGAGTTCGGGCGGGCAGCCTATGCGGCCCTGGACCTCCTGCCGCTGGATGAACTGCCCAAGACGGCGCTCCGGAAGCTGGCCGAGGCGACGGTCAGCCGCGCGGCCTAACCTGCCGCCAGCGAAAACACAGCAGCGAAAACACAGCAGGCCCTGTACCTCATAAACGAGGGACAGGGCCTGCTGTGCGTTTATAACGGGCGGCGGGAACTCCGCGGCGCCTACCAGGCCAGGGACTGGGCGCGACGGCGGATTTCCGTTTTCCGGCCTTCCCGCAGGGCATCAATGGGCCGGCCGCGGAGGGATTCATCCGCGGTAAACAGCCAGGTAATCAGTTCTTCGTCGGAATAGCCGGCGTCGGCGAGGACCACAACTGTGCCCTTCAGGCTTTCAACGGCATGGCCGTCCTGAATGAATTCCGCAGGAACGCAGCGGATACGGCGTTCACCCACCCGCAAGGCAGCCAACGCGCGTTCGTCAAGGAGCGCGTGGACCTTGGTAATCGGAACGTCCAGGAGTTGTGCGACATCGGGAAGGGGCAGCCATTCGCCCACCAGGCTTTCTACATTGCTCACGGATCAAGATTGCCATGCCGGCGGGCTTTGCGCCTAGTTTGACGGCACCCCTCCGGCAGGACTCGTCCCCCGCCTCCCCGGGACTGCGGGTCGAAATCCCTGCCGGCACTCTGTATTGCTTCCGGAACATTGTTCCCGGAACGCTGGCCTGCCCGGCACATCACAAACTTCTTGTGCTGGCAGGCAATTCGTGAGAGATTCTCATAGATCACATTTGTAACAGTGATAACTTTAATCACACTGTTCACAGTAGTAACAGCAACAACTTGAGTAACAGCATGACCCCAGGCCAGCCCCGCAGCGTCCGCCGCTGAGAAGAGGATCTTCCCCATGACGACGTTCCGTTCGCCGAAGCCCAACCCCAGGCCCAGCCTGCCGATGCTTGCGGCCACGACGGCAGCCCTCCCCGCCGTCGTGCTTTCCTCCCTGGCGATCGCGGAGCCGGCCTCGGCCGAAGCGCCCCGCGCCCTGCCCGCCACGCTGGCCGCCGCCATGCAGGCCCAGGCCCAGGCTGCCACGGGGCTGGCCCCGGCGCTCATCCCCTCCGGCTCTGTCCCGGCAACGGTTCCTTCTGCGTTCCGCCCCGCACAGGTCGCCGCTCCGGCGGAATACACGATTGCCCGCGGCGACACCATCAGCGCCATTGCCGGCCGGTTCGGACTGGACACGCGCCAGGTCCTCGCCCTGAACGGACTGCAGGCGAACACCATCATCTACCCCGGCCAGAAGATCAGGCTCGGCGGAGAAGCACCCTCGCCCGCTCCGGCAGCCCCGGAAGCACCCGCTGCTGCTGCCGCCGGCGCGGTGTACACCGTAAAATCCGGTGACACCCTCGGCGCGATTGCCGACCGCCACGGCGTCAAGCTCTCCGAGGTCTTCAGCTGGAACGGGCTCTCCATGAGCTCCATCATCTACCCCGGCCAGCAGATCAAGATCGGCGGCGGCACCCCCGCCCCGGCACCGTCCGCACCGGCGGCTCCGGCTCCAGCTCCGGCAGCACCCACCGCTTCTGCCCCGGCGGGTTCCTACACCATCAAGTCCGGCGACACGCTCTCCGGCATTGCCGCCAGGAACGGCGTCAAGCTCGCCGACGTCCTCTCGGCCAACGGCCTGACCATGAGCAGCATCATCTACCCCGGCCAGAAGCTCGCCCTGGCCGGAGGATCCGTGGCACCGGCTTCCACCCCGCCGGCTGCTCCCGTGACGCCGCTGGTCCCCAACAGCTTCCTCGGCTTCACCTACCCGGACGCCGTGGTCAGTTCCGCCAACCAGAACAAGGCCCTGCTGAACGCCGCACCGGTGCCCAGCCGCGAGGAAATGAAGTCGATCGTGGCGGACACCGCCCGCCGCATGGGCGTTGATCCCTCGCTGGCCATGGCTTTCGCCTTCCAGGAGTCCAGCTTCAACCACCGCTCGGTCTCCCCCGCGAACGCGATCGGCACCATGCAGGTCATCCCGTCCTCGGGCGAGTGGGCCTCGGACCTGGTGGGCCGCCGGCTGAACCTCCTGGACCCCTATGACAACGCCACGGCCGGCGTCGCCATCATCCGCCAGCTGATCCGCACCAGCCCGGACCTCGACACCGCGATCGCCGGCTACTACCAGGGCCAGTACTCGGTCAGCAAGTACGGCATGTACGACGACACCAAGGCCTACGTCGCGTCCATCAAGGCGCACCAGAAGAACTTCGGCTAACAGCCAGGCCGCGGCGGCCCCGTCCGCCCTGCCCACGCCCCGGCGGATAACAATACGGGTCCGGATCACACGCTGGTTCGGACCCGTTTCCGTGCAGCGATTAGGATCGTATAGTGCAGGAATACTCGTCGGACCCCCTCGTCGGCACCCTGGTGGATGGCCGGTACCTCATCCAGTCCAGGCTCGCCAGCGGCGGGATGTCCACTGTCTATGTCGCCACCGACCGCCGGCTCGAGCGCGATGTGGCCCTCAAAGTGCTCCACCCCCACATGGCCGGCGACCCCCAGTTCCTCGACCGGCTGGGCCGCGAGGCGAAGGCCGCCGCCCGCCTGTCGCACCCGCACGTCGTCGGCGTCCTGGACCAGGGCGAGGACGACCGGGTGGCGTACCTGGTGATGGAATACATCAAGGGCCACACCCTGCGCGACGTCCTCAAAGACAAGGGCGCACTGCCGCCGCGGCTGGCGCTGGCGCTGATCGACCCGGTGGTCGAAGGGCTGGGAGCCGCCCACGACGCCGGCCTCATCCACCGGGACATCAAGCCGGAGAACGTCCTGATTGCCGACGACGGCCGGATCAAGCTCGGTGACTTCGGGCTGGCCCGGGCCATTTCCACGTCCACCAGCACCGGCGCCCTGATCGGCACCGTCGCGTACCTCTCCCCCGAACTCGTGCTGGGCAAGCAGGCCGACGCCCGCAGCGACATCTATTCGGTGGGAATCATGCTGTACGAGATGATCACCGGCCGGCAGCCGTTCGACGGCGAGGTCCCGATCCAGGTGGCCTACCAGCACGTCAACTCGGCTGTCGGCGCCCCCTCGGAACTGGTCCCCGGACTGGCCGGGGAGATCGACGAGCTGGTGCAGTGGTGCACCGCCAACGACCCGGACAAGCGCCTCGTCGACGGGAACGCCCTGCTCTCCGAGCTCCGGCACATCCGGCGCAACCTCAGCGACGACGAACTGGATCTGCAGCCCCCGGCGGCCCGTCCGGTACTCCCCCCGCCTCCCGCGCCCGCCCCGCCGGCCCGGCGCCCCGGCGGCACCCCCGAATCCCGTCCCGAGGCCGGCGCCACCGAGGTGATCGGCGGACGGCAGCAGGCGACGGAATTCATCGCCCGCGGCAGCAACCCCACCACCGTCATGTCCGCGGCCCCGCGGCATCCGGGCTACGGTCCGCTGTCCGCTCCGGAGGAGGCACCCTACCCGGCCCGCTACGACGACGCTGAGGAACCCGCCGCTCCGGCCAGCAAGAGGGCGCAGCGCAAGTACGACCGGGACGAGGAAAAAGCCCGGCAGCGTGCCGCGGCCACGCCCGTCCGGAGCCTGCGCGAGGGCAACCCGCGGCGCCGCGGACTGCTCTGGATCCTGGTGCTGGTGATCGCCGCGCTGCTGGCCGGCGGCGCCGGCTGGTTCTTCGGCATGGGGCCGGGCTCCCCGGGCACCATTCCCGAGCTGGCGAACAAGACCGTAGCCGAGGCCCAGCAGCTGCTCCGCGCGGCGGGGTTCCAGTCCACCACCAAGGACGTCTTCGACGACGACGTTGCCGCCGGGCTGGTGGTGGCCTCGGAGCCTGCCGCCGGCGAGGTGATCCGGAAATTCCAGCCCGTGTCCCTCGCCGTCTCCAAGGGCCCCGAGCTGTTCCCGCTGCCCGAGCTCACCGGGAAGTCGCTGGACGAGGCCAAAAACTCGCTCAACGGCGCCGGGATGGCGCTGGGGAACATCGCCGAGACCTACGACGAGACCGCGCCGGCCGGCACGGTGCTGGCCCAGGCGCCCCGCAGCGGCAACCCGGTGCGGCACGGCACCCCCGTGGACCTCACCGTGTCCAAGGGTCCGCAGCCGATTCCGGTGCCGGACGTGCGCGGCCAGGAGCAGGGGGCAGCGGTCAAAGCCATCGAAGCTGCCGGGCTCAAGGCCGTGATCTCGCCGGAAACCGTCTTTGACCGCAAAGTGGCCAAGGGCGGCGTGGTGGCGCAGGATCCGGCCTCCGGGAACCTGACCCGGGGCGGGGCGGTGACGCTGACCATCTCCAAGGGGCCCAGGCTGGTTGACGTGCCGAGCTTTGTCGGAAAGCAGGTGGACGAGGCCCGCAAGGCACTGGAGGACCTCGGTTTTGAGGTCCAGGTCGAGGAGATCCTGGGCGGGTTCTTCGGCACGGTCCGGTACCAGGACCCGGTGAACAAGCAGGTCCCGGAGGGCTCCGTCATCACCCTGACGGTGGTCTGACCAGGTCCACCCGGACCAGGATGGACCTGAGCGGACAGACCGCACCGTACCGGCTGCACCCCTTAAACACGCTCCGCCCGGCTGGAACCAGCCGGGCGGAGCGTGTTTGGGTTTGGACCTGTCCTTAGCGCTTGGCCAGGGCGCCGGCCACCAGGAACGCCATCTCCAGGGACTGCATGTGGTTCAGGCGCGGGTCGCAGACCGATTCGTAGCGGTCCAGGAATGCTTCCTGGTCCACGGGGTCCGCGCCGCCAAGGCACTCGGCGACGTCGTCGCCGGTCATCTCGACGTGCAGGCCGCCGGGAACCGTCCCCAGCGTGTGGTGGACCTCGAAGAACCCGCGCACCTCGTCGATGACGTCGTCGAAGTTCCTGGTCTTGTACCCGTTGGGTGAGGTGACCGTGTTGCCGTGCATGGGGTCGGTCACCCAGAGCACCTGGGCGCCGGAGGCGGTGACGCGCTCCACGATCGGGGGCAGCTTCTCGCGGATGTTGCCGGCGCCCATCCGGGAGATGAACGTCAGGCGTCCCGGTTCGCGGTCCGGGTCCAGCTTGTCGATCAGGCGCAGCGCGTCGTCGCCGCTGGTGCCCGGCCCCAGCTTCACGCCGATGGGGTTGCGCACCCGGGAGAGGAAGTCGACGTGCGCGTGGTCCAGTTCGCGCGTGCGCTCACCGATCCAGAGGAAGTGCGCGGAGGTGTCGTAGGGGAACCCGGTGCGGGAGTCGATGCGGGTCAGCGCGCGTTCGTAGTCCAGCAGCAGCGCCTCGTGGCTCGCGTAGAACTCCACCCGCTTGAGCGCCTCGAAGTCAGCACCGCAGGAGGCCATGAACTTGATGGCGCGGTCGATGTCGCGGGCCAGGGATTCGTAGCGCGCGTGGGCCGGGTTTTCGGTGAAGCCCTTGTTCCACTGGTGCACCAGCCGCAGGTCGGCGAAACCGCCCTGCGTGAACGCGCGGATCAGGTTCAGGGTGGAGGCGGAGGTGTGGTAGGCCTTGAGCATCCGGCTGGCATCGTGGGCGCGGGACTCCGGCGTGAAGTCGTAGCCGTTGACGATGTCACCCCGGTAGGCCGGCAGCGTGACGTCTTCGCGGGTCTCAAAGTTGGAGGAACGCGGCTTGGCGAACTGCCCGGCCATGCGTCCCATCTTGATGACCGGCATGGCGGCACCGTAGGTGAGCACCACGGCCATCTGCAGGATGGTCCGGACGCGGGCGCTGATCTTGTCCGCCGTGGCGGCTTCGAAGGTTTCCGCGCAGTCCCCGCCCTGGAGCAGGAAGGCCTTCCCCTGCGCGGCGGCGGCAAGCCGTTCGCGCAGGATGTCCACCTCGCCGGCAAACACCAGCGGCGGGAGGACGGAGAGTTCCTTGACGGACGCCTCGAAGACGGCCTTGTCGGACCAGTCCGGCTGCTGGGAGGCGGGCAGCTCCCGCCAGTGATCCAGTCCCGGATAGTTCGCCGCACCGCTCTGGGCGGTGCTGGTCAGCGCGGAACCCGCAAAGGGCGAGCCGCTCAGGGAACTGTTCAGGGGGAAGGCCGAAGGCGCAGATAGCTCAGTCACCCTCTAAGGATAGTTGCCCCGGCGTCGAACGTCGGCCCCCGGCCGTCATTGACCGGACCGGGACCGTCACACGCCCGGCCTAGGCACTGTTTGGTGCCGCGCCGCCATTCGCCGCGCCGCCGTCCGGCGCGCCGGAGCCTGCCGCTCCGTCGCCGGGAACCTCGGTGGCTTTCCCGGCGAGGCGGAGCTTGACGACGGCGGCGTACTCGTCGACGTATTCCTGGCCGGAGAGCCGCATCAGTTCGTACATGATCTCGTCCGTCACGGAGCGCTGGATGAGGCGGTCATCCTCCATGCCGTAGTACCGGCTGAAGTCGAGCGGCTCGCCGAAGATCATTCCGATCCGGCGGATGTTGGGCATCCGCTTGCCGATCGGCTGGACCTTGTCGGTGCCGATCATGGCCACGGGGATCACGGGCACGCGGGCCTGCAGCGCCAGCCGAGCCACCCCGACCTTGCCCCGGTACAGGCGCGAATCCGGGCTGCGGGTGCCCTCCGGGTAAATGCCCAGGAGGGAACCGTTTTTAAGGACGTCCATGCCGGCGTTGAGCGAGAGGGCGGACGCCGCCCCGCCGGAGCGGTCCATCGGCAGCTGGTTGGTGAGCCGGAAGAACGTTGCGGTCAGCCGGCCCTTGATGCCCGTGCCGGTGAAGTACTCCGACTTGGCGAGGAACACCACGGGGCGGGGCACCATCAGCGGCATAAAGATGGAATCGGAGAACGAGAGGTGGTTGGAGGCCAGGATGGCGGCGCCCTCGGCGGGGACGTTGTCCAGTCCCTTGACCCAGGGCCTGAAAAGCGTCTTCAGCACCGGTCCGAGAACGAACGTCTTCATGAACCAATAAAACACGTGGTGAACCTCTCCCGAAGGCGTCTGGCCTGCCCTGCAGGGGACCCGGCCAGGACTTCAAATGACACCCTACTCTAGTGAGTTTTGTCCGGAACAGTGACACGATGGGCTCATGACCGCAAGCACTCCCCTGGCGCCCGCAGCGTTCAGTTATCCCGGCCACGGCGGGAATGCGGGCATCGGCGTGGCCATCTGCCACGGCTTCACCGGCAGCCCCCACAGCGTGCTTCCGTGGGCCGAACACCTGGCCAGGCAGGGCTTCGCCGTATCCGTCCCGCTGCTTCCCGGGCACGGCACGGACTGGCGCGACCTGGCCCGGCACGGCTGGCGCGACTGGTACACGGCCTTCGAGGACGCCTATCTGGACCTCGCCGCGGGAACCCGGAGCTGCTTCGTGGCGGGGCTCTCCATGGGCGGGGCCATCGCGCTGCGCGCCGCGGCCCGCCACCCGGTGGCCGGCGTGGCCGTCGTGAACCCGGGGCTGAGCTTCTACGACCGCCGGGTGCGCTACGTCGGCCTGCTGAAACACGTGCGGCGCACCACGGTTCCGGTCGAGGAACCAAACCCGGCGCCCGTGACCACCAACGACGGCGACTACTCGCTCACGCCGCTGGAGGCCGTCCACCAGCTGAGCCGCCTCTTCAGGGCGGCGCGGCGCGGGCTGCCCGATGTCACGGCCCCCGCGCTGGTCTTCAAGTCCGCGTCCGACGTCGTGGTTCCGCCCACCTCCCTGGAACTGTTGCGGCAGCGGCTGGGGTCGCGGGAACTGGAAGTGGTGGGGCTGCCGGACAGCGGCCATGTGGCCACGCTCGACGTCGACGCTCCCCTGATCTTCGACCGCTCTGCCCGGTTCTTCCTCAGCCACGCAGCAGCACCAGCCCCAGCCCAGCCCGCCACCCGAGACCCGGAGGCCCCATGACCGCTTTGCCGGACCACAGCCCGTTCAGCAGCCCGTTCACCGGGACCGGCCCCCGGACCGGCGTCGTGGTGTCGCACGGCTTCACGGGCAGCCCGCACGGCGTCCGGGACTGGGCCCGCTCCCTGGCGGACGCCGGCTTCGCCGTGCGCATGCCGCTGCTGCCCGGGCACGGCACCAGCTGGCAGGAACTGGCCCGCACGCACTGGCAGGACTGGGCCGCTGCCATCGACGCCGCCTACGTGGAGCTCGCCGGCGAATGCGATCACGTCGCCGTGGCCGGGCTGTCCATGGGCGGGGCGCTGGCGCTGCGGGTTGCGGCCACCCGCCCGGTGGCCGGGGCCGTGCTGGTCAATCCCGGCCTCGTTATCGACGATCCCCGGGCACCGCTGGCCGGGATCCTTCGGTTCGTGCTCAAGAGCACCCCCGCGATCGCCAACGACATCCTTAAGGAGGGGATCGACGAGGGCGCCTACCCGCGGACGCCGGTCGCCGCGGCGTACGAGCTGAACAAGCTGTTCAAGGACACGCGCCGGCTGCTCCCCCGGATCTCGGCCCCGGTGCGGGTCTACCGTTCGACGGTGGACCATGTGGTCTCCGAGACCAGCATGGAGGCCCTGCGGCGCGGGCTGGCCCGCGCCCCGCTGGAGGTGATCCGGCTGGAAAACAGCTACCACGTGGCTACGATGGACAACGATGCGCCGGAAATCTTCCGCGGCTCGGCCGACTTCATCCGGTCGCTGGTTGCGGGAGGAGATCCGGGTGCCGCCCACGCTAGCCAGAAGGACACGGCAGATGACTAGACCGGACCCCGCTTCGCCTGATCCCGATTCCCCTGACCCCGATTCCCCGGATCCGCGCGCCAACCAGGACGACGCGGTCTGGCTGGACCTGGTGGCGCGGCTGGAGGGCAAGGTCCCGGACACCGGCTCCGGAACTCCGGCAGTCCGCGACGGCGGGAGCGGACCGGGGCTGCCTGCCGCAGCCGGCCCCGATGCCAAGGCTCCCGCGGCGCCCCGGCCGTTCAGCGACTTCGACCCGCTGGGCCTGTCCGGCGGGGCACCGGTGGAGCTGTCCGCAAAGGAGCGGCAGGCCCAGGCTTTGGCCGGCGGGGGCGCCGGCGCGGGAGCCCCGGACGGAGCAGCCGGCGGGGATGACCGCCCGGGGGTTTCCGGGCCCCGGGACTCCGAGGCAGGGGACGACGATGATCTGCATCTCCCGGGCGACTTTGTGCCCGAGGAGCCGCCCAGCCTCGCCGGAGCCGACCCGATGACGGTGCTGGCCTGGCTGGGGGCCGTGGGCGGTCCCGTGGCCCTGCTCATGTCCGCCATGTTCTGGCGTTCCGCCCCGCTGATGGCCATTCTCGGCATGGTGGCCGCCTTCGCGGCGTCCGTGGTTTTCCTCATCATGAAGCTGCCGGGCGAGAAGGACGAATACGACGACGGGGCACGCCTCTAGCGCCTCCCGCCCAGGCGGTGCTGGCCCGGTAGCCGGCCCGGCAGCCGGCCAGCCGGCTGCTAGCTGTGCATGCGGCTTGTGACCCGGGACAGGTCCGCGGCACCAATGAGGCCGGCATTCGGTCCCAGCGCCGCCAGCTCGATCTCCGCAGCCGGCCGGAAGCCGCGGCCGGTGAGGTTCCGGGCGAACGCCTTCCGCGCCGGGCCGACCAGGAGTTCGCCGGCATCACAGAGCCCTCCGCCGATGACGAACTTGCCCGGATCCAGCGCCGCGGCAAGGTTGGCGAGGCCCAGCCCCAGCCATTCCCCGACGTCCTCGAGCAGCTCCCGCGAAGTGGGGTCGCCGGCCTTGGCCAGCTCGGTGACCACCACGCCCGTGATGCGGTCGACGTCGCCGTCCACCGCCTTGAGCAGTTCCTGGGCCACGGGGGAATTGGCGGCGGCGAGTTCCCGGGCTTCGCGTCCCAGCGCGTTGCCGGAGGCGTACTGCTCCCAGCAGCCCCGGTTGCCGCACTCGCACCGGTGGCCGCCCGGCATGATGATCTGGTGGCCAAACTCTCCCGCCACGCCAAAGCGTCCGCGCTCCAGCCGCCCGTCCATCACCATGGCACCGCCGATGCCGGTGCCGAGGGTGATGCAGACCAGGCGGTTCTGGCCCTGCCCGGCGCCGAAGCGCCATTCCGCCCAGGCGGCGGCGTCGGCGTCGTTGGTCAGCAGCACCGGGCGGCGGAGCAGGCGCTGCAGGTTGTCCCGGAGGGGTTCGTTGCGCCAGGCCAGGTGGGGGCTGAACAGCACCGTGCCGCCGTCGAGGTCCATCCAGCCTGCCGCGCCGATGCCCACGGACCAGATCCGGTGGCCTGCGCCGAGTTCCTCGACCAGTTCGACGATCACACGCTCCACGGCGCGGGGGTCGTTGCCGGGGGTGGAACGCCGGGCCTGGGCCAGGATCCGGCCCTCCGCGTCCACCACGCCGGCCGCCACTTTGGTGCCGCCGATGTCGACGCCGATGGCGAGGCCCTTCCGGCCCAGCCGCAGGTGCTCGCGGAACCCCTGCCCGGACGGTGCGCCGGCCGCTCCCGCGGCCCCTCCGCCAAGTGCCCGGCGCCGCCAGGCGGCCCTCCTGCGGTACGGGCCGGGCTGCTGGCCGGGCATAGGTGTGTGCATGGTTCCCCATCTTATTCTCCGGAGCGCTCCGGCTCGGCCGCGGGGCTGCCAAAATGGTAAGTTACTCGCCAGTACGTGTTGTAGAACACACATGCCTTGGGCCACATACTAGTGTTAGTCGTACCCCTCGCGGGTCTATGGATATCAAAGGAGCTACCGTGCGAGAAATCAGTGTCCCGCCCCTGGTCACCGTCCCCCCGGAAACGAATGTGACGGACCTGGTCCTTCGCCAGGCCGCCAAGGGATCGAACCCGGCCCTGTTCTCCCGCCTGGACGACGCCGGCCAGTGGCAGGACATCAGCGCCACCGAGTTCCTGGCCGATGTCTCCCTGCTGGCCAAAGGCCTGATGGCCAGCGGCGTCGGAGCCGGCGACCGGGTGGGCATCATGTCCCGCACCCGGTACGAGTGGGCACTGATCGACTTTGCCATCTGGTTCGCCGGCGCCGTCTCCGTGCCGATCTACGAGACCTCCTCCCCCTCCCAGGTCGCCTGGAACCTCGGTGACTCCGGCGCTGTCGCCGCGTTCGGCGAGTCCGCCCACCACGAGAACATCATCCGGCAGGCCGCCACCTCCGAGGGCCTCACCGACCTGGCCCACGTCTGGCAGCTCGAAGGAGCCGGCCTCGACGAGGTCCGTGCCGCCGGCGCGTCCGTCAGCGACGAGGACCTTGAGGCGCGGCGCAGCCAGGCCTCCCTGACGGACCTTGCCACCATCATCTACACCTCGGGCACCACCGGCCGGCCGAAGGGCTGCGAGCTGACCCACGGCAACTTCGTCGAACTCTCCGAAAACGCCCTGGCAACGTCGCTGAACAAAATCGTCCACGAGCACGCCCGCACCATCATGTTCCTGCCGCTGGCCCACGTGTTCGCACGCTTCATTTCGGTGCTGGCCGTCGCCGCCGGTGTCACCGTGGCGCACACGCCCGACATCAAGAACCTCCTGCCGGACCTGCAGAGCTACAAGCCGACATTCATCCTTGCGGTGCCGCGGGTCTTCGAGAAGGTCTACAACTCGGCGCTGACCAAGGCCGAGGACGGCGGCAAGGGCGCCATCTTCCACCGCGCCGCGGACACGGCGATCGAGTTCTCCCGGGCCCGCCAGGCCGGGAAGGTGGGCCTGGGCCTCAAACTCAAGCACACCGTCTTCGACAAGCTCGTCTACAGCAAGCTCCGCGCCGCCATGGGCGGCGAGGTGGCCCACGCGGTGTCCGGCGGAGGCCCGCTGGGCGAACGGCTGGGGCACTTCTTCCAGGGCATCGGCATGCAGATCCTCGAGGGCTACGGCCTGACGGAGACCACGGCCCCCGTCACCGTAAACACGCCCGACCTGATCAAAATCGGCACGGTCGGCGCCCCGATCCCCGGCAACGCCGTGAAGATCGCCGACGACGGCGAGATCCTCGCCAAGGGCGTGTGCGTCATGCGCGGCTACTACAAGCGCGAGGACCTCTCCGCCGAGTCCTTCGAGGACGGCTGGCTCCGCACGGGCGACATCGGCCAGCTCGATGAGCAGGGCTTCCTGACCATCACGGGCCGCAAGAAAGAAATCATTGTCACGGCCGGTGGCAAGAACGTGGTCCCGGCCCTCCTGGAGGACCAGATCCGCGCCGACGCGCTGGTCTCCCAGGTGCTGGTGGTGGGCGACAACCGCCCCTTCATCGGCGCGCTGGTCACCCTCGACGAGGAGGCCCTGCCCGGCTGGCTGCACCGCCACGGGCTGCGCGCCTCCACCACCCTCGCCGAAGCCACCGAGCACCCGGTGGTCAAAGCCGCCGTGCAGGAGCTCATCAACGGCGCCAACCAGTCCGTGTCCCAGGCCGAGGCGATCAAGTCCTTCCGGATCGTCGCTGCCGACTTCACGGAGGCCTCCGGGCACCTGACGCCCTCGATGAAGGTCAAGCGGGCCCAGGTGATGAAGGACTTCGAGAACGTCATCGAGGAAATGTACGGCACGCCGCGCCCCACCCAGGTCTAGCGGCCAGCCACGCACAAAGGGACCCTCCGCCGTGGCGGAGGGTCCCTTTTGCTTGCCTGCCGGCGGGCGGTTACTCGACGACGAGGAGCAGGTCCCCGCCCTGGACCTGTTCGATCGCGCCGACGGCGAGCCGCGAAACGGTGCCGGCCACCGGCGTCGTGATGGACGCTTCCATCTTCATGGCCTCGATGGTGGCGACCGTGTCGCCGGCCTTGACCGTTTCCCCGGCCTTAACGGTCAGGGTGACGGCGCCGGCGAAGGGTGCGGCCACCTGGCCCGGCTGGGAGGTGTCGGCGCGTTCGGCGGCCTTGACGTTGCTGACGACCGAACGGTCGCGCACCACCACCGGCCGGGACTGGCCGTTGAGGGTGCACATCACGGTGCGCATGCCCTTCTCGTCCGGCTCGGACACGGCCTCGAGCGAGGCGATCAGGCGGACGCCCTTTTCCAGCTCGATCTCGTGCTCGGCACCGCGCTGCAGCCCGAAGAGGTAGTCGCGGGTGTCCAGGACCGAGAGGTTGCCGTAGGTCTCCACGCTCTTCTGGTAGTCCTTGGTGGGACCGGCGAAGAGCAGCCGGTTGAGGGTCTGCTGCACGGTCCTGGAATCGGACTTCAGTGCCGCGCTGTCCTCGGCGCTCAGCTCGACATCGCGGACCTTGGTCTTGCGGCCCTGCAGCGCCTTGGTGCGGAACGGCTCCGGCCAGCCGCCGGGAGGATCACCGAGTTCGCCGGAGAGGAAGCCGATGACCGAGTCCGGGATGTCGTACTTCTGCGGGTTTTCGTTGAAGTCCGCGGGATCGGCGTTGAGGCCCACCAGGTGCAGCGCCAGGTCGCCCACCACCTTGGAGGACGGGGTGACTTTCACCAGCCGGCCCAGGATGCGGTCCGCGGCGGTGTACATGTCCTCGATGGCTTCGAACCGCTCCCCCAGGCCCAGGGCCATGGCCTGCTGGCGCAGGTTGGAGAGCTGGCCGCCGGGGATCTCGTGCCGGTAGACCCGTCCGGTGGGGCCCGGCAGGCCGGATTCGAACGGTGCATAGACCCGGCGCACGGCTTCCCAGTAGGGTTCCAGCGCGCAGACATTGGCCAGGCTCAGCCCGGTGTCCCGGGGCGTGTGGGCCAGGGCCGCGACCAGGGCCGACGCCGAGACCTGGCTGGTGGTGCCGGCCAGGGAGGCGGAGGCCACATCCACGGCGTCCACGCCGGCGTCGACGGCGGCCAGCAGGGTGGCGAGCTGCCCGCCGGCGGTGTCGTGCGTGTGCAGGTGCACCGGGAGATCAAAGCGTTCGCGCAGTGCCGTCACCAGGCGGGCGGCAGCGGCGGGGCGCAGCAGCCCGGCCATGTCCTTGATCGCCAGGATGTGGGCGCCGGCGTCGACAATTTTCTGCGCCAGCTCGAGGTAGTAGTCGAGGGTGTAGAGCGTTTCTTCCGGATCCAGCATGTCGGCGGTGTAGCAGAGGGCCACCTCGGCCACGGCCGTTCCGGTCTCGCGGACGGCGCGGATGGCCGGGGCCATCTGGTTGACGTCATTGAGCGCGTCGAAGATGCGGAAGATGTCGATGCCGGTCTTGGCGGCCTCGTTGACGAACGCGACCGTGACCTCCTCCGGGTACGGGGTGTAGCCCACCGTGTTGCGGCCGCGGAGCAGCATCTGCAGGCACACGTTCGGCAGCGCCTTGCGCAGTGCCGCGAGCCGGTCCCAGGGGTCCTCGCCGAGGAAGCGCAGGGCGACGTCGTAGGTGGCCCCGCCCCAGGCCTCGACCGAGAGCAGTTCGGGCAGCAGCTTGGACACGGCGGGGGCGGCCGCGACCAGGTCCCGGGTGCGGACGCGGGTGGCCAGCAGCGACTGGTGGGCGTCGCGGAAGGTGGTGTCGGTGACGGCGACGGCGTTCTGCTCGCGCAGGGCCTTCGCGAAGCCCTCCGGGCCGAGCTCCTGCAGCTGCTGGCGTGAGCCGGGCCGGGCCTCGGCGTTCGGCAGGGCGGGAAGCTTGCCGGCGGGGTCAGTGTGCACAGTCAGCTCCCCGTTGGGCTTGTTGACGGTGACGTCGGCCAGCCAGGTCAGCAGCTTGGTGCCGCGGTCCGCGGAGACGCGGGCCTTGAGCAGCTCCGGCCGCTCGTCGATGAAGGACGTCGCGACGTTGCCGGCGATGAAGTCCGGATCGTCCAGGACGGCCTGGAGGAAGGAGATGTTGGTGGAGACGCCGCGGATGCGGAACTCGGCGAGGGCACGGCGCGCCCGGGCGACGGCGGTGGGGTAGTCGCGTCCGCGGCAGGTGAGCTTGACCAGCATCGAGTCGAAGTGCGGGCTGATCTCGGCGCCGGAGTACACGGTGCCGCCGTCGAGCCGGACGCCGGCGCCGCCGGCGGAACGGTAGCCGGTGATCTTTCCGACGTCGGGCCGGAAGCCGTTGGCGGGGTCTTCGGTGGTGATGCGGGACTGCAGGGCGGCGCCGCGCAGCCGGACGGTGTCCTGGGACAGCCCGAGGTCCGCCAGGGTCTCCCCGGCGGCGATCCGCAGCTGGGCCTGGACCAGGTCGACGTCGGTGACCTCTTCGGTGACGGTGTGCTCCACCTGGATGCGCGGGTTCATCTCGATGAAGACGTGCTGGCCGGCCCGCTCCCCCACGGTGTCGACCAGGAACTCCACGGTGCCCGCGTTGACGTAGTTCAGCGCCTTGGCGAACTTCACGGCGTCACGGTACAGGGCCTGCCGGATGCCCTCGTCCAGGTTCGGGGCCGGAGCGATCTCAATGACCTTCTGGTGGCGGCGCTGGATGGAGCAGTCGCGTTCGAAGAGGTGCATCACGTTGCCCTCCGCGTCGGCCAGGATCTGGACCTCGATGTGGCGGGGGCGCAGGACCGCCTGCTCCAGGAACATGGTGGGGTCGCCGAAGGCGGCGTCGGCCTCGCGCATGGCAGCCTGCAGCGCCTCCGGGAGGGCTTCGCGCGTGTCGACGCGGCGCATGCCGCGCCCGCCGCCGCCGGCGACGGCCTTGGCGAAGACGGGGAAACCGATCTCGTCGGCGGCCGCGATGAGTTCGTCGACGTCCTTCGAGGGGCGGCTGGACTTCAGCACCGGCACACCGGCCTTGCGGGCCGCTTCCAGCGCCGCGACCTTGTTGCCCGCGAGTTCGAGGACCTCCGCGGGCGGGCCCACAAAGGTGATGCCGGCCGCGGCGGCGGAGCGGGCCAGCCGGGGGTTCTCGGACAGGAAACCGTACCCGGGGTAAATGGCGTCGGCGCCAGCTTCCTTGGCCACCCGGACCACTTCGTCCACGTCGAGGTAGGCCCGGACAGGGTGGCCCTCCTCGCCGATCAGATAGGCCTCGTCGGCCTTCTGGCGGTGGATGGAATTGCGGTCCTCATGCGGGAAGACCGCCACGGTCTTGGCGCCGAGTTCGTAGCCCGCACGGAAGGCACGGATCGCGATTTCGCCGCGGTTGGCCACCAGAATTTTCGAAAACATACTTCTCCTGCATCATCGCGGGTGTATCGGTAATTGGTGACAGTGTCCAAGACCATCACGGGCAAACACAAACTATTGTGGCGACCGTCACAGCGACGTGCGTCACGTACGCCGGATCAGGCAACTGCAACCGGCAGGGCCGGGCGCGGCCTTGGGGAAAGCTTATCCATGTTCTGCCGCCCCGGCACCCGATGAGGCAGGTTTCGGCAGGGCGGCAACATATGATGAACAGGTGGGTGGCGCACGTACGCCCCGGCTCCGGAGAACGCAGGAGCCGGCAGGACCCCGTTCCGGCAACCGGCGTTAGGTATTGGTTTTTCAAGTGCAAGTAGTCAGCATCAGCAGCCTCAAGGGCGGCGTCGGCAAGACATCGGTGACCACCGGATTGGCATCCGCGGCGTTGGCCGCCGGCGTCCCCACCCTCGTCGTCGATCTTGATCCGCACGCGGATGCGAGCACGGCCCTTGGAGTCCGGCCCGGCGACCAGCAGGACATCGGCCGGATGCTCAAGTCTCCCCGACGGGCCCGGCTGGCCGAGAACGTGGTCCCCAGCGGCTGGGTGGAACGCGCGGGCAACGCCGGCGCCGCGAAGCCCGTGCTGGATGTGGCCGTCGGCTCGGCCTACACCGGCATCTATGACCGCCCGGACCTGGGCCGCCGCGACCTGCGCCGCCTCTCTGCAGTGCTTGCCGGCGCGCAGGGTTATGAGCTGGTCCTCGTCGACTGCCCGCCGTCCCTGAACGGGCTCACCAGGATGGCCTGGTCCGCCAGCGACAAGGTCGCCCTCGTCGCCGAACCCGGCCTGTTCTCCGTCGCGGGCACGGAGCGCACCATGCGTGCCATCCAGCTGTTCCGGCAGGAGTTCGCCCCGAAGCTGTCCCCGGCCGGCATCGTCGCCAACCGGGTGCGCACGGGGTCCGCGGAGCACACCTTCCGCCTGGCCGAGATGGAGGCCATGTTCGGCGGCCTGCTCCTGTCCCCGCACATCCCCGAGCAGGCCAACTGGCAGCAGATCCAGGGTGCCGCGCACTCCATCCACCACTGGCCCGGGGAATCGGCCAAGAACGCCGCTGCCCTGTTCGACACCCTGCTCGAAAACCTGATGCACCCGCAGGGCCTGGCCGCCGCCGGGAGCGTCCGCGACCGCAGCCAGCGCTGACGCGCCGGCTCTTCAGCCGCCCGGCCGGTTAATTCCGGCAACAGCAACGCGGGGTCACTTTGCGCCCATCCCAAAGGGATTATTGGGAGGAAAGTGACCCCGCGTTGTGGAGTGGGATAGACCTAGCCGGTTTTGCGGGCAGCCCGCCGCTTGCTCAGTTCGTCGTCGGGAAAGGACTGGTCGCTCGCGTGTTCGCTGGGCAGCGCCGCGAGGCTGCCTTCCACTTCGCGCCAGACCCGGCCGACGGCGATGCCGAATACACCCTGCCCGCCCTGGACAAGGTCGATGACTTCGTCCGCGGACGTGCATTCGTACACGCTGGCGCCGTCGCTCATCAGGGTGATTTGGGCGAGATCCTCGACGCCGCGCTCCCGGAGGTGCTCGACGGCGGTGCGGATCTGCTGCAGCGAGACACCGGTATCAAGGAGGCGCTTGACCACCTTGAGGACCAGGATGTCACGGAAGCCGTAGAGGCGCTGGGAACCTGAACCGGCGGCTCCGCGGACGGCGGGTTCCACCAGGCCGGTGCGGGCCCAGTAGTCCAGCTGGCGGTAGGTGATTCCGGCCGCTTTGCACGCGGTGGGGCCGCGGTAGCCCGCGTCCTCGTCCAGGACAGGGAGATCCTCGGTGAACAGCAGTCCTTGGGCACCGCTGGCGGGCACGGCAACGCCGGCCGTCGTGGTGTGCTTCAGCTCTCCCGCTTCGCCTTTCGGACTCACGTGGATCCTCCTTGTCTGGGCTCCCTGTGGAGATTGCAGCAGTGACCGGTCATCCTTGGCCGTGCAGTCCACGGGCGGATAACATCATCCGTGTCATTCTGCCGGGGCTGCACCTTCCAGTGTGACCTGAGCGGTGCGTTGCGTGCAATGGGAACTTCTACTCCTGACGTTAGGCCTGCCGGGGCCTCAGGTCAAAGACGTTAGGGGTATTGCCGGGGCGTGTCGAAACTTTCATCCTCGGCTTTAACGTTGGCGGAACGTCAGCCGGCAAAATCCTCCGGCTCGACGTCGTCGAGGAACTCGCGGAACCGGCGCATTTCCCCTTCTTCGTCGACGGCGGGGCCCGGGTGGGTGTCTTCGCCCTCGTCGTGTTCGGTAATGCGGACTCCGGCCTCGTCCATAACGGCGTCGGCGCACCAGATCCTGCATTTGGCGCGGAGGGCCAGGGCCAACGCATCGGAGGCACGGGAACTCACGGTGGTCCCGTTGTCGAACTGCAACTGGCCGTAGAAGATGTTGTCCTCGACGGCCACGATGTTGACGCTGACAATGGTGTGCCCCAGGGCTTCGACGACGTCCACCAGCAGGTCGTGAGTCATGGGCCGCGGAGGGACCACCCCCTGCTGGGCCAGGGCGATGGCGCTGGCTTCCGGGGTCCCGATCCAGATCGGCACGTGCCGTTCCCCGTGGATCTCCTTAAGCAGCACAAGCGGCTGGTTGGAGGGAAGCTCGATCCGCACGCCTACAATCTCCACCTCAATCATCAGATGTCCATCCTCGAGATGCGGTCCTGCACCAGGGCCCGGTGCAGCGTCAGGCACAGCTCGCTGATCTCCCGGGCGGCCTCGGCGGCGCGGGCGTGGGAGGCTGCGTCCTTCCGGGAGGTCAGGGTGGCCACCGCGCGTTCCACCAGGCCGAACTCGCGGTCCGCGGCTGCCTGGAACGGGCGCAGGTGCCGCGGCTCCAGCCCGTGGCTCTCCAGCTGGACGCAGGCGCGTGCCACCTGGAGCGCGTTCTCGTCGAACTTGCCGTTGACGTGGCCGATCAGCCCGAAGCTGAGGAGCGATTCCACCAGCGGCACGCTGGCGCCGGACTCGGCCCGGAGCTGTTCCTCGCTGAGCCGGCGGACCCGGCTCTGCAGCTCGGACGCAAGTTCCTCGGAGACGATGCGCGGCGAGACGGTGACGCCCGGGGGCAGGGTGTCCGGGCGTTCCCCGCGGTCGATCGCGTCGAGGTAGTCCTTGATGACCTTCAGCGGCAGGTACTGGTCCCGCTGCAGGGACAGCACAAAGCGCAGCCGCTCGACGTCGCTCTCGGCATACTGCCGGTAGCCGGCGGGCGTCCGCTGGGGGTTGATGAGTCCCTTTTCCTCAAGGAACCGGATTTTCGACGCGGTCATGCTCGGGAAGTCGTCGCTCAGTTGAGCCAGGACTTCCCCGATGTTCAGAACCTGGGGTCCGCGCCGTTCCGCTTGTGCCATGGCCACAGGCAGCTACCCCGGAATCAGACGCTGCCTGCTGCGCGGGCAGGGCTCAGGTAGAAGGTGAGGCGAAACTTCCCGATCTGCACTTCGTTGCCGGACTTCAGCTCCACGCTGTCGACACGGTCGTGGTTCACGTAGGTGCCGTTCAGGCTGCCCGTGTCCACAACCTCGAAGCTCCGCGCTGTACGGCGGAACTCGACGTGGCGGCGCGAGACCGTGACGTCGTCAAGGAAGATGTCGGCGTCCGGGTGACGGCCCGCCGTCGTGATGTCCGAGTCCAGCAGGAAGCGGGCGCCGGTGTTGGGCCCGCTGTGCGCGACCAGCAGCGCCGAGCCATACGGCAGGGCCTCCACCGCGGACCGCTCTTCAGCCGAGAGCTTTGGGGTGATGGTCGGCTCATCGCGGACCGGGGTGAGGTTGATCGACGTGGTCTCCGAAGCCTTCACTCCACCCGTGCCAAAACCGTCACCGGTGTTGTTGCGTTCGCGCCCAAACATTGATTCCTCCATTCGATGCAGGTGTCCCCCCTGCAAACAACGCTGCCGTCCGGAAAAGCCTGGCAATTCCGGCATTCAGCCAACGGGTGGGGCGTGGTCCCGGCTGGTCACCCATCCCATGTCCCAGCGCCCCAATCCGAAAAGGCTTTGCTTTAGCCTACCTGCTGTTCGTACTCCGATGCACTGAGGAGCGACTCGATCGCGTCGGCCTCCGCCAGCTTGATTTCCATCAGCCATCCCTCACCGTAGGGATCCGAATTGATCAGGGCGGAATCGGTGTCCAGGGCCTCGTTCCGCGACACCACTTCACCGGACACCGGGGCGTAAATGTCGCTGACGCTCTTGGTGGATTCCACCTCCCCGATGACGTCGTTCGCCTTGACGGTGGTCCCGGCCTCCGGCATCTGGGCATACACGACGTCCCCAAGGGCGTCCTGGGCAAAATCGGTGATGCCCACGCGCACGACACCGTCGGCGTTCGGGGCGGAAACCCACTCGTGTTCTGCGGTGTAGGACAGCTCTTCGGGAATGATGCTCATGACGGGCCTTTCCTCGGGTCAATCGCCAAATGTTTTCGGCGGCCGGTGAACGGGCCGCCGGTGAAAGTATAGGCATAACCCGAGGTGCCCGGGGAGGACTCTGGCATGATGAAGCGATGATGGAAAACGCCGGAAAAGCCTAGGCCATGCCCGAACTTCCGGAAGTGGCTGCCCTCGCGGACTTTCTGGACCGGCACCTGCAGGGCGCCGTCGTCACGAAGGTCCAGATCGCCTCTTTCGCGGTGCTGAAAACCGCCGACCCGCCCTATACGGCACTGGAGGGCCAGACGGTAAACGGCGTGCGCCGGTTCGGAAAATTCATCAGCCTGGAGGCCGGCGGGCTGTCCTTTGTCTTCCACCTGGCGCGGGCGGGCTGGGTCCGCTTCTCGGAAAACCCGTCGGAGGGCCCATTGAAACCCGGCAAGGGCTACCTGGCAGCGCGGCTGTCCTTTTCCAGCAGCTCCGGGCCGCTGGCCCTCGACCTCACCGAGGCCGGCACAAAAAAGAGCCTGGCGGTCTACGTGGTCCGGGATCCCTCCGATGTTCCCGGCATTGCCGCCCTCGGCCCCGATCCGTTCAGCCCCGGCTTCGACGCCGACGCACTGGCCGGCATCCTTGCCGCCAGCCAGCACCAGATCAAGGGCGTCCTGCGGAGCCAGAGCGTGATGGCCGGCATCGGGAACGCCTACAGCGACGAGATCCTGCATGCGGCCCGGCTC
Source organism: Arthrobacter sp. EPSL27 (assembly GCF_001512305.1). Lineage (GTDB taxonomy): Bacteria > Actinomycetota > Actinomycetes > Actinomycetales > Micrococcaceae > Arthrobacter. Next base: position 1,143,239 of record NZ_LNUT01000004.1, on the reverse strand, counting down.
TCGCCGTTCGCCCTCGCCGCCTCCCTGGACCCGGCCGCGGTCCGGCGGCTCTATGACGCCATCCACAGCGTCCTCGGGACAGCCCTGGACGAAGCCCGCGGCAAGGCTCCCCATGAACTCAAGGACGCCAAGCGCAGCCACATGAAGGTCCATGGCCGGGCCGGCGAGGCCTGCCCGGTGTGCGGCGACACGGTGCGTGAGGTGTCCTTCGCGGACACGGCCCTGCAGTACTGCCCGGGCTGCCAGACCCAGGGCAAGATCCTGGCGGACCGGCGGACGTCGCGTTTCCTGAAGTAGGCATGGCCGGGTACGGGCGGCCCGTACCGGTGTAACCCATAAGAAAGCAGAAAACCCCGCCATTCCCTGATCGGGAATGACGGGGTACTTTCTGTTGGTCGGGCTGACAGGATTTGAACCTGCGACCCCTTGACCCCCAGTCAAGTGCGCTACCAAGCTGCGCTACAGCCCGCTGGTTCCGCCGTTCTCCGCTTGCGATTCGCTCCCTGGATTATCCAAAGGATTTCATCGAAGCAGTCCGGCCGAACCACCTCCAAAAGCTTACACGACTCCGGAGGGTGCCCGTGACATTTTCCGCCTGTCACGGAAAGGTGTGTCGCAATTAACGCTTCTTGCCACGCTTTTCCCGCACCCGCATGTTGACCTCGATCGGCGTGCCCTCGAAACCGAAGGTCTCGCGGAGGCGGCGGGTGATGAAGCGGCGGTAGCCCGGGTCCAGGAATCCGGTGGTGAAGAGCACGAACTTCGGCGGACGGCTGGAGGCCTGGGTGCCGAACAGGATGCGGGGCTGCTTGCCGCCGCGGACCGGGTGCGGGTGCGCCGCCACGAGCTCTCCCAGGAAGGCGTTGAGCCGGCCGGTGGGGATGCGCTTGTCCCAGCTTTCCAGCGCGGTGTCCAGGGCCGGGACCAGCCGGTCCTTGTGCCAGCCGGTCTTGGCCGAGATGTTGACGCGCGGCGCCCAGGCGACGTGGGCCAGGTCCTGCTCGATTTCGCGCTCCAGGTAGGTGCGGCGTTCGTCGTCGAGCAGGTCCCACTTGTTGAACGCGAGGACCAGGGCGCGGCCGGATTCGATGGCCAGCTGCAGGATGCGGACGTCCTGTTCGCTGAGCACCTCGTCCACGGCGAGGAGCACCACGGCCACCTCGGCCTTCTCCAGGGCGCTTTGCGTCCGGAGGGAGGCGTAGAAGTCGGCACCCTGGGCCATGTGCTGGCGGCGGCGGATGCCGGCGGTGTCGACGAAACGCCACGTGCGGCCGCCGAGTTCGATGAACTCATCCACCGGGTCGCGGGTGGTGCCGGCGGTGTTGTCGACCACAACGCGCTCGGATCCGGCCAGCTTGTTCAGCAGGGAGGACTTGCCGACGTTCGGGCGGCCGATCAGGGCGATGCGCCGCGGGCCGCCGGAACGTTCCAGGCCTTCGATCGTGGAGTACTCGGGCAGCGTGTCCATCACGTGGTCCAGGAGGTCGGCGACGCCCCGGCCGTGCAGTGCGGACACCGGGTACGGCTCGCCGAAGCCGAGGCCCCAGAGCGTGGCCGAGTCGGCTTCCTGCACAAAGTCGTCCACCTTGTTGGCGACCATGATGACCGGCTTCTTGGAGCGGCGGAGCATTTTGACCACAGCTTCGTCCGTGGCGGTGGCGCCGACGGCGGAGTCCACAACGAACAGCACGGCGTCGGCGAGCTCCACAGCCATCTCGGCCTGTTCTGCGACGCGGGCGTGGATGCCGCGGGCATCGTGCTCCCAGCCGCCGGTGTCCACCACCGTGAAGTTGCGGCCGTTCCAGGTGGCCGAGTACATCACACGGTCGCGCGTGACGCCGGGGGTGTCCTCCACCACGGCTTCGCGGCGGCCGAGGATCCGGTTCACCAGGGTCGACTTGCCCACGTTGGGACGGCCGATGATGGCCAGGACAGGATCCAGCTTGACGGGGCCGTCGAAGTCCTCGTCGTTGTACTCGCCGCTGAGGAGGGCGGCGTCGTCTTCATCGAGTTCGTAGTCGTCCAGGCCTGCCCGGAGGGAGGCCGCGCGGAGCTCTGCTTCCTCATCGTCCAGGGCGGCAAGGTGCTCAGCCACCTGGTCCGTGCCGGTGGGCGTGTATTCGTCTTCGCCGGCGCCGAACTGGCCGGAGGTTTGAGTCGTATCGCTCATTGCACATTCCTTAGGGGGTGATCTGCCGGCGTCCCGGCTACTGCTTCATGACGTTCTTGCGGGGAATCCGCGTCGGGCAGGGGCTGCCCGGTTCTTTGGATTGAGTCCTGGACGTGGCGGGCCAGCGCGGCGCGGATCTCGGTGCCGGCCCTGTCCATTGAAACACGCCCGGTCTCTCCGGGCCTGCGGCTGACATTGAGGGCTCCGCCGAAGCTGACGTGCAGCCGCCGGCGCAGCCGGGGCACGGCGTCGCGGTGTTCGGAGCCGGTCCGGGTGCCGAGGATGGCGACAGGCACCACTGTCGCACCGGAGTTCAGCGCGAGCCAGGCCACGCCCTTGTTGATGGCGGCCGCCTCTCCGTTTCCCCGCGTGCCCTCGGGCAGGATGCCCACGCACCGGCCGGCGTCGAGGACGCCCTTGGCCGCGAGGAGGGCGCCCCGGTCGCCGGTGCGGTCCACCGCCAGCTGGCCGGAGGCCTGGAGGACTTTGCCGAGGAAGCCGGAGAACATCTCCTTCTTCACCAGGATGTGCATGGCCCGCGGGGACGCGCCGAACATCACCGGCCCGTCCAGGAAGCTGATGTGGTTTCCGGCGAAGATCACCGGGCCGGTGGCGGGGACGTTGGACCGTCCCGTGACCGAGGTCCGGTAGAGGACGTGGTCCAGGGTCCATCCCACGGGCCGGCTCCAGAGCGTGGTCCACCGGGCCGGCACCCGGACGTCGGACTGGGCCCGGGCGGCCTGCTGCTGCCTGGGATCAGTCACGGCTGAAGTCCTGGTGGTTGACCACCCGGTCCACGATGCTCAGTGCCGCGTCGACGGTCTCGGCGAAGTCGAGGTCCGAAGAGTCCAGCGTCACTACCCCGTCCGCGGCGCGGGTGAAGTTCACGACGGTGGAGTCCTTCGCGTCGCGCTGCGTGACCTGGGCGGCGAGCTGCTCAGCGCTCTGGCTGCCGCCGAGCTGGATGCCGCGGCGGCGGAGCCGGGCCTCTTCGCTGGCGGTCAGCAGCATCCGGACTTCGGCGTGGGGCGCGACGACGGTGGTGATGTCCCGGCCTTCCACCACCATGCGGCGGTGGTGCTGTTCGATCAGTGCGCGCTGCCGGCGGATCAGTTCGGTGCGGGCGCCGAGGGTGGTGGCGACCGCGCTGACGGCGGCTGAGATCGAGGGCTCGCGGATCGCGAGGGTGACGTCGGTGCCGCCGACGCGCACATATTCCTCCAGCGGGCTGGTGCTGATGTCCAGCTGGAGGTTCTCGGCTGCGGCCTCGACGGCGGCGGCGTCGGCCAGGTCGGTGCCGCTGTCCAGACAGAACCAGGTCAGGGCACGGTACATGGCGCCGGTGTCGAGGTAGGCCAGCCTGAGCCGGCGTGCCACCTCTTTGCTGACGCTGGACTTGCCCGAACCGGACGGCCCGTCGATTGCCACGACAAGGCTTTTTCCGGGACGGAGGATGTCCACGGTTTCAAGAAGTTCCTGGGTCATTACTGGAGTACCCGCCATCCACGGTCATTGAGGGCTTCGATTAGCATTTCGTGTTTGTTGGGCAGCACGGAGATTTCCACCATGCCCACGTTCTGTCCGGAGGAGTGGTCCAGCCGGAGGTCTTCGAGGTTGACGCCGATTTCGCCGATCTCGGTCAGGAGCCGGGCGATCTGGCCGGGGGTGTCATCCACCAGGACCGTCAGCCAGGAGTAAGCCTGCGGGGGCCCGCCGTGCTTGCCCGGGATGCGGGACTGCCCGGCGTTGCCCTCGCTGATGAGCTGGGCGAGGTCAAGCCGCGCGCCGGGCGCAGCCGGATCCTCCAATGTGTCGATGAGCCGGTTGAGGTCCTCGCGGACCCCGTGCAGGATCTCCACCACCTTGCCGGCGTTGGCGCCGAGGATCTGCACCCACAGGGTCGGGTCGCTCGCCGCGATCCGGGTGACATCCCGCAGGCCGTTGCCGGCCAGGGACAAAGCGTGCAGGGGCGTGCCCTGCAGCCGGCTGGCCACGAGGGAGGACACCACCTGGGGAAGGTGCGAGACGAGCGCGACCGCCTCGTCGTGTTCCTCGGCTCCAAATTCGGAGACGACGGCGCCCAGGTCCCCGGCGAGTGAGCGTGCGGCCTGCAGGGCATGCGGGCCGGTCTCCTCCGAGGGGCAGATCACCCACGGCATGGAGGTGAAGAGCTCGCCGCGTGCAGCGACGGGCCCCGACTTTTCGCGGCCCGCCATCGGGTGGGTCCCCACGTAGCGGACCAGGTCGGCGCGCCGCGCGCGGAGGTCGGCCTGGATGCCGGCCTTGACGCTGGCGATGTCGACGACGGTGGCCTCCGGGTAGTCGGCCAGGGCCTTCGCCACCACATCCGCGGTGACGTCCGGCGGCGCGGCGACCACCACGAGTTCGGGCTGCTCGCCGTCAAGGCGCGCCAAGGGCAGGCCGGCGCCGATGTCGACGGCGACGGCCTGGTTGGTGGGCGACGGGTCGGACAGGAAGACTGCCACCCCGCGGCCCCGCAGTCCCAGCCCGATGCTGGTGCCCAGGAGGCCGGTCCCCAGGACCACCACCGGGCCGTTGAGGTGGCCGCGGCCGTGGGTGCGAAAGGCGGACATGCCTACAGCCCTACGGATGCCAGCAGGTGGCCGACTTCCTGCTTGCCGAGGTTGCGGATGCTGCCCTGGCGCTGGTCGCCCAGGCCGATGGGGCCGACCTTCACGCGGACCAGGCGCAGCACGGGGAATCCGACCGCGTCGAACAGGCGGCGGACAATCCGGTTCTTGCCCGAGTGCAGCACGACCTCGATCAGCACGTGGCCCGGGGTGGAGTCCACGAGCCGGAAGGAGTCCACCGACGCGATGCCGTCTTCGAGTTCGACGCCGGCCTTCAGTTCCGCGCCGATGCCCTGCGGGAACGGCCCGCGGACCTGCACCAGGTAGGTCTTGGGGACCTCGTAGGACGGGTGCGTCAGGCGGTTGGCGAGTTCGCCGTCGTTCGTCAGCAGCAGCAGCCCTTCGGTGGCGACGTCGAGGCGTCCGACGTGGAACAGGCGTTCGCCGTGGTTGTTGCGCACGAAGTCGCTGATGCACGGGCGGCCGTCCGGGTCCTCCATGGTGGAGACAACGCCCTTGGGCTTGTTGAACACCATGTAGACCATGTTCTCGTCGAGCTGGATGCGGAGCCCGTCGACGTGGATCACGGCGGTCTTGGGGTCGACGCGGACGCCGAGTTCGGTGACCACCTGGCCGTCAACCTCAACCCGGCCCTCTGCGATCATTTCCTCGCACACACGCCGTGAGGCGACGCCGGCCGAGGCCATGACCTTCTGCAGGCGGATGCCGTCCTGGTCGTGCAGGTCGGACTGGGGCACCTCGGCGCGGGGACCGCGCTTGCGGGCAGGCTTGCGCACGGGCCCGAGGTTCTGGCCGAAGCGTTCGCTGCCGAACACGCGGGAACCGGCGGCCTTGGCCGCTCCGGTGCCGACTCGGGGCTTGGGCTTGAGTGCTCCCGGCGTGCCGGGGGTCTTGCCGGCGCCGGGCTTGCGGGCGGCGGCTTTGCGGGCTGCTTCCTTGCCGGAGGGAGCCTTGGACTTCCAGTCCCCGGCGCCGGGCTTCTTTCCAGCCGATGCCGCGGACGACTCGGGGCCCTGGAGGTCCGGGTCGATGAAGGCTTCTTCGCGCGGCTTGGGGCGCTTGAACGGGCGGTCTCCGCCCGCGTAGCCTGCTCCCCCGCTGCGGCTGCCCTTGCCCTGGGCTCCGCGCGGCGCGCCGCCCTGTGCAGGGCGTCCTGCCCTGTTGTTTCCGGCATTGTTTTGTCCGGCACTGTTGCGTCCCGAACCGTTACGTGGTGAACCCTGGCGTCCCGCCTGTGTCATGACCCGTCCTTCGTTTGGTGGCCGGCGGCAGCTGTCTCCCGACAGCACCCGCCGGCCGGGGCGAAACGTTTCCGCCCCGGTGGATACTTGTGCGCAGGCTGTTGCGCCTGCATCTGTCCTGCCTACATTCGTCCTGCGTCGTAAAACTCTTCGATGCCTTCCAGCCCCGGCAGATGGGGGGAAAGTTGCGGCAGTTCCGCCACCGAGCCGATTCCCATCCGTTCGAGGAAATACGACGTCGTGCGGTACAGGATGGCCCCGGATTCGGGATCGGTTCCCGAGTCCTCGATCAGCCCCCGCTGCGTCAGCGTCCGCACGACAGAGTCAACATTGACTCCTCGAATTGCAGACACCCGCGCCCTGGAAACGGGCTGGCGGTAAGCGATTACGGCGAGCGTTTCGAGCGCCGCCTGCGTCAGCCTGGCTGTCTGTCCCTCAAGCACGAAGCCGGCGACAATGTCGGCGAACTCCGCGCGCGAATAGATCCGCCAGCCTCCGGCGATATTCCGCAATTCAAAGCCCCGGGGGGTGGCCGTCACGCCTTGGGAACTGGCGCTGTCCACATCCGGGGCCTTTCCAGTATAGCCGTTATACTCCTGCTGCAGGTCCGCGAGCAGCCCCTCGACGACGTCGACGGTCAGGTTGAGCCCGGCGGCGAGCTCGGCCGCAGTGGCCGGCTGGTCGATCACCATCAGCACCGCTTCCAGGGCGGCGCGGGCTCCGCCGGGGAGGCTCCCGACGTCGGCGGGCTCCCCCTGGCCGGCGGCCTGTCCGGGTCCGGTCTGGTTCACGGCTGCTCCTCGTACTCTTCGCTCAGGTGGTCACTGCTCCAGCCCTCGGCGCCGGCGGTCCAGCGGACCGTCAGATCCCCCAGCGGAAGCAACTGTTCGAAGGCTACCGCCTTGTCCCGGAACAGCTCCAGCAGCGCCAGGAAGCGGGCGACGACGACGAGGGTGGATTCGGCGTCGGCAGTCAGCGCCCGGAAGGTGAGCGGCGTGCCGGCCCGCAGCCGCCCGCCCAAAATTTCGGCTTGTTCCTTGACGCTGACGGGGGTGCCGTGAAGGTGGGCCAGGCCAACCTCGGTGGGCGCAGCCTCCTTGGGCTTCAGCGCGGACTCTGCCAGGCGTGCGAACTGCTCCGGCGTGTGCCGCCAGAGGAGCTCCGGCAGGAGCGCCGCGAAGTGGCCTTCCAGCGCGACCTGCCGCGGATACCGGCCGGCCTCGAGGTCCAGGGTGTCGCCCATCATGCCGGCCACCTGCTTGAAGGCCTTGTACTGCAGGAGCCGGGCGAAGAGCAGGTCGCGGGCTTCCAGCAGCGCGATGTCCTCCTCGTCCTCGACCGCGCCGGCGGGCAGGAGCCGGGCCGCCTTGAGGTCCAGGAGGGTGGCGGCGATGACCAGGAACTCGCTGGCCTCATCCAGCGCCCACTCCTCGCCCAGCTGCTGCAGGCCCTTGATGTACTTGATGAACTCATCGGTGACCGTGGACAGCGCCACCTCCGTGATGTCCAGCTGGTGCTTGGAGATCAGGCCCAGCAGCAGGTCGAACGGGCCGGTGAAGTTGGCGAGCCGGACCTCGAAGCCCGGTTTCTTCCCGGACGGCGCGAGCTCCGGAGCGGGCAGAGCAGTGCCCTGAGCGGCTGTCCCTTGAATTCCTGTGCCGTGAATAGCTGTGTCTTGGATGGCTGTGCCTTGGATCGCTGACCCGGGCAGGGCCCCGGCTAGGGCGCGCCGCCGCGCGAAATGAGCTCTTTGGCCAGGTTGCGGTAGGCGTCGGCGCCGACGTGGTTGCCGGCGTAGCTGGTGATGGGCTCGGCGGCGACCGTGGCATCGGCGAACTTGATGGACCGCTTGATGACCGTCTCGAAGACTTTGTCCCCGAAGGCTTCCACCAGGCGGGAGATCACCTCGCGGCTGTGCAGGGTGCGGGCGTCGTACATGGTGGCCAGGACACCGTCCACCTGCAGCCGCGGGTTCAGCCGGTCCTGGACCTTGTCGATGGTCTCCACCAGCAGCGCCACGGCACGCAGGGCGAAGAACTCGCAGATGAGCGGGATGATGACGCCGTGGGCGGCAGTCAGCGCGTTGACCGTGAGCAGGCCGAGGGAGGGCTGGCAGTCGATCAGGACGACGTCGTAGTCGTCCTCGACCTTCTTAAGCGCCCGGTCCAGTACCTGTTCGCGGGCCACCTCGTTCACCAACTGGACTTCCGCGGCGGAGAGGTCGATGTTGGCCGGCAGCAGGTCCACGTTTTCGACGCCGGTCTTGTGGATGGCGTCGCGGATGTTGACCTTGCGGTCCATCAGGACGTTGTAGACCGTGAGGTCCAGCTCGTGGGGATTGATGCCGAGGCCCGCGGAGAGGGCGCCCTGCGGATCGAAGTCGACCAGCAGCACGCGGCGGCCGTATTCGGCCAGCGCGGCGGCCAGGTTGATGGTGGAAGTGGTTTTACCCACTCCGCCCTTCTGGTTAACCATGGCGATGACCCGGGCGGGGCCGTGGGAGGACAGCGGCGCGGGCTCCGGAAAGTCGCGTTGAGGGCGCCCGGTGGGGCCCATAACGGCGTCTTCCAGATCGAGTTCGGTGCCTTCCAGAGTTGCTGAACCCTGTTCGCTGCTCACGTATCTATCCACACTTTCGATGACGGTGATGGTGGTGGCTATTGGTCTTGCCTTGACTGGTCTTGCCCTGACTGGTCTTGCCTGACGATGGTGCCCATATGCTGCCGCCGCTGGGCTCCCAGCCGGTTCTGTTCCTCCCAAGGTTACAGGGAACAGTGCGGAACTCTGCGGACATGTCCACCGGCCGCCCCGGGCGAGCCTCAACCTTCTGGTAGAACCCGAAGGTTGACCCTCCTGCACCAAAAACCGCCCGGATGCGAGGCTGCATCCGGGCGGTTCCAGGGGGTTGCGCGGCGGCGGGCTGCGGCGGGGGAACTGCTCCCCCCGCCGCAGCCCCGCTGCGGGTCAGGCGTTGGCGAGCACCGGGCGTGCGGGCTCCGGGGTGGCGTCTGCGGCGGAGTCGTCCGCGGCGTGGCCGGCGATCATGGTCTGCTCGTCGAACGGCTCGTTGCCGGCGAGAACCCGCTCCACCCGTCCGCCGTCGATCTCCTTGACCCAGGTGCCGATCAGGACCGTGGCAACGGCGTTGCCGGTGAAGTTGGTCAGTGCGCGGGCCTCGGACATAAAGCGGTCGATGCCGACGATCATGCCGACGCCGCCCAGCAGCTCCGGCTTGTGGGCCTGGAGTCCGGCAGCGAGGGTGGCCAGGCCGGCGCCGGTGACACCGGCAGCGCCCTTGGAGGCGATGATCATGAAGATCAGCAGGGAGACCTGGGCGCCGAGGTCCAGCGGGGTGCCCATGGCGTTGGCGACGAACAGCGAGGCCATGGTCAGGTAGATGGCGGTGCCGTCGAGGTTGAAGGAGTAGCCGGTGGGGACGGTGACGCCGACTACCGGCTTGGACACACCCAGGTGTTCCATCTTCGCGATGAGGCGCGGCAGGGCGGCCTCGGAGGAGGAGGTGGAGAAGATCAGCAGGTATTCGCGGCCGAGGTACTTCATGAGCCGGAAGATGTTGACGCCGGCGACGACCTTGAGCAGGCCGCCGAGGATCACGGCGATGAACAGGGCGCAGGTGATGTAGAAGGCGCCCATCAGGGTCGCCATGCTGACGATGGCCTGGAAGCCGGTGGCACCGACGACGGCGGCAATCGCGCCGAAGGCGCCTACCGGGGCGAGCCACATGATCATCACGAGGATGCGGAACACGAGGGCCTGGCCATGGCCGACGGCCTTGAGGATCGGGGCGCCCTGTGCACCCATCTGCTGGAGGGCGAAACCGACCAGCAACGCGGCGAGAAGGGTCGGCAGGACCGGGATGTCGCCCGGGATGATACCCAGCAGGAAGTCGACCGTGCTGTCGGTGGCAGCCTTCTTGTTCGGGTCATAGGGCGCGAGCTTGAGGCCCTCGCCCGGGTGGATCAGGTTGCCCACCACGAGGCCGATGGCCAGCGCGAAGGTGGACATCACCATGAAGTAGCCCAGCGCCAGGCCGCCCACCTTGCCCACGGTGGCCGCCTTGGCGATGGAGCCGATGCCCAGGACGATGGTGCAGAAGATGACCGGGGCGATCATCATCTTGATGAGCTTGATGAACCCGTCGCCGAGGGGCTTCATGGACTTGCCGACCTCGGGGAACATCAGGCCCACCAGGGCGCCGAGGATCACGGCGGCGATGACCGCAATGTAAAGATAGTGGGACTTGTCGATGCGCTTGCGCTTCTTGACCGGCGCCGCGGCGGGTGCCGCCGACTCTCCTCGTTGAGAGGCCATGGTGTTCTCCTTGGATAGGCTGGGACGTCGGTGCGGCACGAGCTGTGGGCCCATCGCGTCCGTTCTGCGTGTTCCACCATCATTGGCGATGGAGTGACGCGCATCACCGTTGCGTTCATATTGGTCATGGGAGGTGCTGATGACCCACCGCTGGAGCATCGCCCGCAGGCTGTTCGTGGCCCACCTGCTGTTCATGCTGGCCCTGACCGCCATCGTGGGCACGGCGACGTTTGTCGACGCGCGGGACCAGGCGTACAACGAGGCGGGACGCCGGATGGCCGCCGTCGCGACCACCGTGGCGGACAACCCGCTGGTACTGGATGCGGCGGCCGCCGCGGACCCCACGTCCCTGCTCCAGCCCTACGCGCTGCGGGTGATGGCCGACGCGGACGCGGACTTCATCACCATCATGGCGCCGGACCGCACCCGCTGGACGCACCCCCGGGACGAGGAGCTGGGCAAGCCGTATATCGGTTCCATCGAGGCCGCCCTGGACGGCGAGGTCTTCACCGAGATCACCGCCGGCACGCTGGGCCCGTCCGTGCGCACCATTGCCCCGGTCAAGGACGCGGACGGCAAGGTAAAGGCGCTGGTCGCGGCCGGCGTGACGGTCCGCACCGTGGACATCGCCGTCTCCGGCCGGCTGCCGGCCCTGGCCGCCATCGGGCTGGCCCTCCTGGCCGGCGGGTCCGCCGCGTCCTGGCTGCTGGGACGGTACCTCAAGCAGGTCACCCGCGGCTGGGGGCCGGAGCAGCTTGCCCAGCTCTTCGCCTACTACGAATCCGTCCTCCATTCGGTCCGGGAAGGCGTCATCCTCATCGACCCCAAGGGCAAGGTGGTGATGTACAACGACCAGGCCGCCGACCTCCTGGGGCTCGCACCCCGGACGCCCGACGGCGGGAGCGCCCCTGGCGCAGGGTCGGCATCGGACGGCGGCCGGCAGGACGCGCCGTCGCTCGCGGACCTCCCCCTGGCCCCCAGCCTCCGGGAGCTCTTCGAATCGGGCCGCACCGCGCTGGACGAAATCCACCTGACAGGTTCGCGGATCCTGGTGGTGAACCAGGGACCCGCCGTCGGCCCCGGTTCCGCCACCTCCCGGGCCCGGACCGCCGTCTACGGGACCGTGGCCACGATCCGCGACCGGACCGAGATCGAGTCGCTCGGCAGCGAGCTGGAGACCATGCGCACGCTCTCCGACGCCCTGCGGGCCCAGACCCACGAGCACGCCAACCGGCTGCACACCATCGTCTCCCTCATGGAGCTGGGGCGCGGCGCCGAGGCGCTGGACTTCGCCACGCAGGACCTGGAACTCAGCCAGCGGCTCACCGATGACGTGGTGAGCTCCATCGATGAGCCCGTGCTCGGGGCCCTCATCATGGGCAAGGCCGCCGAGGCGCATGAACGGGGGGTCGAACTGACCCTCAACACCACCGGGCACGGGCCCACCGCTGCGGCCGGGCTGGCCGTGCAGGACCTCGTGGCCGTGCTCGGCAACCTGCTGGACAACGCCATCGACGCCGCGGCGGAGGCGCCGGCCCCGAAACTGGTGGAACTCACGGTGGAAGCGACCGCCGAGGCGCTGGTGATCACCGTGGAGGACAGCGGTCCCGGGATCAATCCCGAAGCGGTGGAGGCCATCTTCCGGCACGGCTTCAGCACCAAGACCCCGGGGCCCTTCGGCCGGGGCTTGGGCCTGGCGCTGGTCCGCCAGGCGGTGCAGCGGCTCGGCGGTACGATGACAATCGAGAGCCCGGCCGGTGCGCTGTTCCGCGTCACCCTGCCCACCTCACCGGCCGCACCGGCGCCGGCCGCGCCCGCGGCTGCCGCGTCCGCGGCAGCACCGGCGCCATCACCCGCGCCATCACCCGCGTCATCACCGACCAGCGAGGGACAGCAATGAGCGAGATCCGTGTACTCGTCGTCGAGGACGAGCCGATTGCCGCGGCGGCCCACGCCGCCTACATCGGCCGGCTGGAGGGATTCACCTTGGCCGGATCCGCCCCGGACGGGCAGTCCGCGCTGCGCCTCATGACCGAGTTCGCAGCCGGCGGCACCCCGGTGGACCTGGTGCTGCTGGACATGAACCTCCCGGACCTGCACGGGCTGGATATCGCCCGCCGTATGCGCGCCGCGGGCCTGTTCACGGACATCATTGCCATCACCGCCGTCAGGGAACTGAACATCGTCCGCAGCGCGGTGGCCACCGGCGTGGTCCAGTACCTGATCAAGCCCTTCACCTTTGCCACGTTCGCGGACAAGCTCACCAGCTACCGGCAGTTCCGCGAGCAGCTGGCCTCCCCCGCCGCCGGGCACGCCGGCCCGGGTGCGTCCCAGAGCGATGTGGACCAGGCCTTCGCCAGCCTGCGCGCCCCCTCCGAGCTGCCGCTGCCCAAGGGCCTGGCAGCATCCACCCTGGTCTCGGTGCAGGAGTTCATCAAGCAGCAGGCCGGCGCCGTGTCCGCCAGTGAGGTGATGGACGCCCTGGGCATGTCCCGCGTGACCGCCCGGCGCTACCTGGAATACCTCGCCGACGCCGGCACGGTCTCCCGGACGGCCCGGTACGGCACGCCGGGCCGGCCGGAGAACGAGTACCGCTGGACCCGCCAGCCGTCCTAAGCGCTCCGCTCCCCCGCCGAGTTGGCATTTCGCGGCAGTGTTTCCCGGAAACACTGCCGCGAAATGCCCACTCGATGCTGGGGCCGGGGCGGCTTACCCGCCGGGGCGCAGGGTGCCGATGAGCTGGTCGATCACGCCGGCGTCCTCGATGGTCGAGGGCACCACGTAGTCGCCTCCGTCGGCGATCTGGCGCATGGTCTTGCGCAGGATCTTCCCGGAGCGGGTCTTGGGCAGGGCCTCCACCACGGTGACGTGCTTGAAGTCGGCCACCGCCCCGATGTCGCGCCGGACGAGGGCGATGAGGTCCTTGACCAGGATCTCCTCGGGCACGTCCACCCCGGATTTGAGAACCACATAGCCGCTGGGCCGCTGGCCCTTCAGCGGGTCCGCGAGGCCGATGACCGCGCATTCCGCCACGGCCGGGTGCTGGCCGATGACCTGCTCCATGGCGCCGGTGGACAGGCGGTGGCCGGCGACGTTGATGATGTCGTCGGTGCGGCCCATCACGAACAGGTAGCCGTCCTCGTCCCGGTACCCGGAGTCGCCGGTGGCGTAGAAGCCGTCGAAGGCCTGCAGGTAGGAGGAGATGTAGCGCTCGTCGTTGCCCCAGAGCGTGGTCAGCGTGCCGGGCGGCAGCGGGAGGGCCAGGACGATGTTGCCCTCGGTCCCCGCCTCGACCGCCATGCCCGCCCCGTCGACGATCTCCAGCTTGAAGCCGGGCATCGGCACGCTCGGCGAGCCGGCCTTGATCGGCAGTCCGTCCAGCCCGCGGGGGTTGGCGCAGATGGCCCAGCCGGTTTCCGTCTGCCACCAGTGGTCCACCACGGGGACGCCCAGGACCCGGGAGGCCCAGTGGAAGGTGTCCGTGTCCAGCCGCTCGCCCGCGGCAAACAGGGTGCGCAGGCTGGAGATGTCGTACTTCTCCAGCAGCGCCGCCTCCGGGTCCGCCTTCCGGATGGCCCGCAGGGCAGTGGGTGCGGTGAACAGCACGTTCACCTTGTGGTCCTCGATCACGCGCCAGAAAGCGCCGGCGTCGGGTGTTCCCACGGGCTTGCCCTCGTAGAGGACGGTGGTGGCCCCGGCGAGCAGCGGCCCGTAGACGATGTAGGAGTGGCCCACCACCCAGCCGACGTCGGAGGCGGTCCACATCACGTCCCCGGGGCCGACGTCGTAGATGTTCTCCAGCGTCCAGCTCAACGCCACGGCATGGCCGCCGTTGTCCCGCACCACGCCCTTGGGCGCGCCGGTGGTTCCCGACGTGTAGAGGATGTAGAGCGGATCCGTGGCCTTGACGTCCACCGGTGCGGCCGGCGCGGCGGCGGCCATCTCGGTGTCCCAGTCCAGCCAGCCGGCGTAGTCCGCGGGCGAGGAGGCGAAGCCGTCCCGTGCTTTGACCAGCACGGGGGTGTCCGGCGCGCCGGCCAGGCCGAGCGCCTCCTCGACGGCGGGGAGGTACTCGATCCGGCGTGAGGGTTCGATGCCGCCGGAGGCCGTGACGACGGCGGAGGGGGCGGCGTCGCGGATGCGGGCGGCCAGTTCCTTGGGCGCGAACCCGCCGAAGACCACCGAGTGCACCGCCCCGAGCCGGGCCGTGGCCAGCATGGCGATGGCTGCTTCCGGGATCATGGGCATGTAGATCACCACGCGGTCGCCCTTGCCCACCCCCTGGCTGCGCAGGACCCCGGCGAAGCGGGCCACCAGCTCCGTCAGTTCGGCGTAGCTGTAGCGCCGTTGCGTGCCGAGCATCGCGGAGTCGTAGACCAGGGCATCCTGGTCACCGCGGCCCGCTGCCACGTGGCGGTCCAGCGCGTTGTAGGAGGTGTTGAGGATCCCGTCCGGGAACCAGCCGTAGAGTGGCGCCCTGCCGGCATCAAGGGCGCGCTGCGGAGGTGTGGTCCAGGAGATCTTCGCTGCGGCGTCGAGCCAGAATTCCTCCGGCTTGTCCAGGCTGCGTGCGTAACTGTCCCGGTAGTTGTTGGTGCCCATGAATCCGTCCCGTCCACGACGTTGTGATGGAGCCCATGGTAGTCCGGGCCGGCCACGGCGCACAAGGGGGTTTGTATACACGAAAGCAGGGTTTGCCCTCTCCTGGGAACAAATGCTGGGCAAATGAAGCATGCTTGTATACACTGGAGACCGTCAGTCAACGAAGGAGTCGGGATGCGCGCAAGCGACAAGGCCTATGCGGCCCTGCGCGAGGACATCATTGAGTGGCGCCTCCTGCCCGGAACGGTCCTCGCCGAAGTGGAGCAGTCCGAGCGGCTGGGCATCTCCCGCACCCCGCTGCGGGAGGCCCTCAGCCGGCTGACCGCGGAAGGCCTGACGACGACGGCGGGCGGCCGCGGCGTCGTCGTCACCGGCATTTCGCTGGAGGACATCGACGAACTCTTCGAACTGCGCGAAACCCTCGAGGGCAAGGCCGCGGCCCTGGCCGCCGAGCGCGGCGACGCCGCGACCTTCGAACGGCTCCGCGACGAACTCCGCCAGGCCCCGGCGCTGATCAGCGGCGAGGACCCTGCCCGGCACGCCTATTACGGGCTGGTGGGCCGGCTGGACGCGGCCATCGACGCCGCCATCCACAACTCCTACCTTGCCCAGGCGATGCGCAGCCTGCGCGTCCACCTGGTCCGGGTCCGCCGGCTGGCGGCCGACGACGCCGAGCGGCTCACCGCCGCCGCCGCGGAGCACGCGGCCATCGCCGAGGCGATCGCCGCCGGGAACCCCCGGCTGGCCGAGGCCGCCACCACGCTTCACCTGCACCGCAGCCTTACCCACGTCAAAGCCACCCACGTACCTCACTAACTAAGGAGCATCATGGTCAAGGAACACCACGTCCGCGTCTACAAGAGCGAAGAGAACCTGCCCCGCGAGGACCAGCTCGCCTACAAGATCGCGACCGTCGCCGCGGATCCCGTTGCCGTCACCGACGAGGTCACGGACATGGTGATCAACCGCGTCATCGACAACGCCTCGGTGGCCATCGCATCGCTGAACCGCGCCCCGATCGTCGCGGCCCGCGCCCAGGCGCTGACCCACGGCCCCACCACCGGCGGCAAGGGCTCGAAGGTCTTCGGAATCGAAGAGCGTGTGGCCCCGGAGTGGGCGGCGTGGGCCAACGGCGTCGCCGTCCGCGAGCTGGACTACCACGACACCTTCCTCGCCGCGGATTACTCCCACCCGGGCGACAACATCCCGCCGATCCTCGCCGTCGCCCAGCACGTGGGCTCCAGCGGGGCGGACCTGATCCGCGGCATCGCCACCGGCTACGAAATCCAGGTCAACCTGGTCAAGGCCATTTGCCTGCACAAGCACAAGATCGACCACGTGGCCCACCTCGGCCCCTCCGCCGCCGCCGGCATCGGCACCCTGCTGGGCCTCGACGTCGAGACGATCTTCCAGTCGGTCGGCCAGGCGCTGCACACCACCACTGCCACCCGGCAGTCCCGCAAGGGCGAGATCTCCACCTGGAAGGCGCACGCCCCCGCGTTCGCCGGCAAGATGGCCGTGGAGTCCGCGGACCGTGCCATGCGCGGCCAGACCTCTCCCGTGCCGATCTACGAGGGCGAGGACGGCGTCATCGCCTGGATGCTGGACGGCCCGGACGCATCCTACATGGTGCCGCTGCCGACGCCCGGCGAGGCCAAGCGCGCCATCATGGACACCTACACCAAGGAGCACTCGGCCGAGTACCAGGCGCAGGCCTGGATCGACCTGGCGCGCAAGCTCCACGGCGAGCACCCGGAGGTCACTGACCCGGCCAACGTGGAGTCCGTGCTGATCAAGACCAGCCACCACACCCACTACGTGATCGGCTCCGGCGCGAACGATCCGCAGAAGTACAGCCCCACGGCCAGCCGCGAGACCCTGGACCACTCCATCCCGTACATCTTCACGGTGGCGCTGCAGGACGGCGCCTGGCACCACGTGGATTCCTACGCCCCGGAGCGCGCCGCGCGCCCGGACACGGTGGAGCTGTGGCACAAGGTCACCACGGTGGAGGACGCGGAATGGACCCGCCGCTACCACTCCCTCGATATCGCCGAGAAGGCGTTTGGCGGCTCTGTCGTCATCACGCTCAAGGACGGCACCGTCATCACCGATGAGATCGCCGTCGCGGACGCGCACCCGCTGGGCGCCCGGCCGTTCGCCCGGGAACAGTACGTGAACAAATTCCGCACGCTGGCCGCCGGGCTGGTCGCCGAGGAAGAAATCGAACGCTTCCTGGCCGCCGCAGCGCGCCTGCCCGAGCTCGCCGCCGGCGAGCTGGACCAGCTCAACATCAAGGCCGCCGACGGCGTGATCAACCTCGACGCCGCACCGAAGGGGCTCTTCTAAATGCTGTACTCAAAGGTCACGCCGGAGCAGAAGCGGATCCGGTTCCGCGAGCTCCTGGCCTCCGGCACCATCCAACAGTTCCCGGGCGCGTTCAACCCGCTCTCGGCCCGCCTGATCGAGGAGAAGGGCTTCGCCGGGGTGTACATTTCCGGGGCGGTCCTGGCCAACGACCTGGGCCTGCCGGACATCGGGCTGACCACGCTCACCGAGGTGGCCACCCGCGCCGGGCAGATCGCCCGGATGACCGACCTGCCCTCGATTGTCGACGCCGATACCGGCTTCGGCGAACCGATGAACGTGGCCCGCTCGGTCCAGGAGCTCGAGAACGCGGGCCTCGCCGGCCTGCACATCGAGGATCAGTTCAACCCGAAGCGCTGCGGCCACCTCGACGGCAAGAACGTGGTGGACCTGGACACGGCCACCAAGCGCATCCGGGCCGCGGCAGATGCCCGGCGCGACCCGAACTTCCTGATCATGGCGCGCACCGACATCCGGGCCACTGAGGGACTGAAGGCCGCGCAGGACCGGGCGCAGGCCCTGGTGGAGGCCGGCGCGGACGCCATCTTCCCGGAAGCCATGAAGGACCTCAGCGAGTTCCAGGCCATCCGGGACGCCGTCGACGTGCCGATCCTGGCCAACATGACCGAGTTCGGCCAGAGCGCGCTGTTCACGGTCGAGGAGCTGGCCGGCGTCGGGGTCAACATGATCATCTACCCGGTGACCCTGCTCCGTAGTGCCATGGGTGCTGCGGAGCGTACGCTGGAATCGATTAAGGCTGACGGCACCCAGGAAGCCCAGGTCGGGAACATGCTGACCCGGGCGCGTTTGTATGACCTGGTGGACTACGAGGCCTACAACCGCTTCGACACCGGGGTTTTCAATTTCCAGATCCCGGGACTGTAGACCCCGCATCGGGATTCCGGCTCCGGCCGGTCCAACACAGGCGACAGGAACAAAGGAGTTTCAGCATGGCTGAACAAGAGATCAAAAAGGGCCTCGCCGGCGTCGTGGTGGATTACACCGCGGTCTCGAAGGTGAACCCGGATACCAATTCGCTGCTGTACCGGGGATACCCCGTGCAGGAACTGGCTGCCAACTGCAGCTTCGAGGAAGTCGCCTACCTGCTGTGGAACGGCGAGCTGCCCACCCCGGAGCAGCTGGCGGAGTTTACGGCGCGGGAACGCGCGGGGCGGGCGCTCGACCCCGTCGTGAAGCAGGTGGTGGATGCGCTTCCCACCACCTCGCACCCGATGGACGTCTGCCGCACGGCGGCGTCCGTGATGGGCGCGCGGCATCCGCTCGCGGAGGACTCCTCGCGGGAGGCCAACATGGCCAAGGCTGTGGACCTCTTCGCGGCGATGCCCGCCGTCGTGGCCTACGACCAGCGGCGCCGGCACGGCCAGGACGTGGTGGAGCCCCGCGACGACCTGGGCTACTCCGCCAACTTCCTCTGGATGGCCTTCGGCGAGGAGCCCGTCCAGGAAGTCGTTGAAGCCTTCAACGTCTCGATGATCCTGTACGCCGAGCACTCCTTCAACGCCTCCACGTTCACGGCCCGCGTGATCACCTCGACGCTCTCGGACCTGCATTCGGCCGTGACCGGGGCCATCGGGGCGCTCAAGGGACCGCTGCACGGCGGCGCGAACGAGGCTGTGATGCACACCTTCGACGAGATCGGCATCCGGCCGGAGGAGTCACTGGAGGAGGCCCACACCCGGGCAAAGGCGTGGATGGAGGATGCCCTGGCCCAGAAGAAGAAGGTCATGGGCTTCGGCCACCGCGTCTACAAGCACGGCGACTCCCGGGTGCCCACCATGAAGGCCGCCCTGGACAAGATGATCGCGCACTACGGCCGGCCGGAGCTGCTGGGCCTCTACAACGGCCTGGAGACGGCGATGGATGAGGCGAAGGCCATCAAGCCGAACCTCGACTACCCGGCCGGACCCACGTACCACCTCATGGGCTTCGACACCCCGACGTTCACGCCCCTGTTCGTCGCCAGCCGCATCACCGGCTGGACTGCGCACATCATGGAGCAGCTGGATTCGAACTCCCTGATCCGCCCCCTGAGCGAGTACAACGGCGTCGAGGAACGGCACCTGCCGTAGCCACGGTTCCTGCAGCATTAACGACAGCGGGCCGGCCACCTTCACAAGGTGGCCGGCCCGCTGTGCTGTTCCTGCCGGCTGGTGCCTAGCCTTTGACCTTCAGCGACATCACAATCCGCTTGAGCGTGGCGAACTCTGCCGACTGCATATAGCGGCGCGCCTCATCCATGGACTGGAACTTCAGGTCGGTCTCGGCGCCGGTGTTGTAGTTCTGCGCGAAGAAGTATTCGCCCGAGGCGAGGCCGCTCACCACGTTCTGCGGATCGCACGTGGTGCCGTCGGTTCCCCAGCTTTCGTCCGCTATGCCGAGGTTCCCGAGAAACGGAACCGCCGGCTGGCCAATCTGGCTGACATCCCAGACCCGGAAGATGAACTGGGGCGGGATGGCCCGCTCCCCCTGCCGGTTCGAGGGGAAGTCCATGGCCGCGCTGTCCAGGACCGTGTAAGGGGTACAGGGCGAAATCAGGTTCGGACGGTTGCGCGTCTGGTTGAAGCCCAGGGTCAGCAGCACGCGGCCTGACTGATCGAAGACATCCGTATAGCGGCCGTTTTCGCGGCTCGAGACGTTCCAGTTGCCCGGGTAGTCAAAACTTGCCAGCCCGTTGGCGGTGGCGTGGTTCTTCCAGACCGGCGCCTTCTTGATGGACCGCAATTCGAGCGAAATCAGCATCCGCTTGGTGTCCTGGTATTCCTGCGAGGACATATAGGCTTTCGCCTCCTCGACCGACGCGAATTTCAGCTGCGGTTCCCGGCCGTCCGCGGCCAGCACGCTGCCTGTGCCGAAGGTGATGGCGGGGACGCCGTCCGGAGTCCGGATCCAGGACGGCAGCAGCCCTGCCCTTCCCGAGGCCGGCAGGCCGCTCGAGTCGATGGTCAGGGCGCCTTGGACCGCCGCGGCACCGAGGACACGGAACTTGAACTGCGTAGGCCCGGTGGGGGCGCCGGCAGACTGCGGAATGTCCAGGGTCACGGCGTCGAGCGTCTGGTACGGCACTGCCGGCACGGCAGGGCCGGACGCGTCCGGGGCGGCCTGCAGCCGGGCCATAACCTTTCCTGCAGCGTTGGTGACGGTGATGTTGCTTAGCCAGACGTCCGTGCCCTGAGCGCCCGAAGGGGCTTCGGTGACTGTCCAGTCGGCCGGGTGCTCAAAAGTGGCCTGCCCGCTGGAATCCTTGAACGCGGTCCAGACGGCCGGGGCAGCCGGCGGAGCGGTGGTGGCGCTGGGGGTGGCGGTCGGCGTGGGTGTGGGCGCACTGGTGCTCGTGCTCGGGGCCTGCGTGACTGCCACACTGCTGGCCGGTTCCGGCGCGGGGGCGGGCGAGCCGAGGTTGGTGGCAATCAGGACACCTGCCGCCACGGCTGCCACAGCAACCGTCATGCCGCCGGCCAGCCGGGCACGCCGCCGCCGGCGGACTTCGTCGAGGGACGCGATGCCGGCCAGGCCGTCGTCGCTGAAGGCTTCCGGCTCGGCAAACATCCGTTGCAGCGCCGCCTCGCCATCCGGCACGGGCCCGGCATCATGGGTCAACGGATCGGTATCCGCGACGAGTTTCTTAATCCGGTCCATGTCATGCCTCCAAAGTCTGGTTGAGCGGGGTGGCGAAGGCAGGCATCTGCTTCCGGAGAGCAGCGCGTGCCCTGTGCAGCCTGACCTTGGCCGCGGAATCACTGCACTGAAGGACGGCGGCGATTTCCGCCGTGCCCAGTTCGTCCCAGTAGGCCAATTGGAGGATTTCCCGGTCCTTGTCGCGCAACTGGGCCATGGCATCGTGGACGGCGATGTTTTCGGAGCCGCCCCCATTGCTGAGGAATGCCGTGGCCCGGAGCTTGTCCTGCAAGGCCTGCTGACGGTCACGGCTCCGGTAGGCGTTGCCCACGAGGTTCCGTGCCACCGTCAGCAGCCAGCCCGGGTCGGTCCGGGGATTGTCGTCCCACTTCTGCCAAACCACCCGGAAAACATCGGCCGCGAGTTCCTCCGCCATCTCGGCAGACTCCACGCGGCGCCGGATGAAGCGGTAGACCCGCGGATAACAATCTTTGTGAATGGCGACAAACGCCAGTTCGCGCTCCGAAAGCACGATCCCCCCTGAAAAGTAGCTTCCTGCAGTGCAGGCTATATGTTGAATTTCCGGCTCAGCCGCTGCGGTTACATCCGCGGCGGAAGTTTTTCTACGGAGGCCACGGTTTCGTTGTCCTCGTTCAGGACAACGACGATGTTGTGCACCTCGCCGGCCAGCGCGGGCGGCAGCCAATGCTCGGCGTCCTGCCACATGAGCTGCAGCGGAAGCGCCTCGACATCGAACCATTCCGGGATGATCTCCGGGCTCTCGGCCGGTTCACCTTCCCAGCGCCGGGTGGTGAAGAGCCGGCAGGACATGTTCCATTCCATCCGCGAGGGAAAGATGAATTCGACGACGCCGGCGTGGGCCAGGTCCTCTTCCCGGACCACCACTCCGGCTTCTTCCCAGACTTCCCGGACCACTGCCTCGGCGTCGGTCTCCCCCGCCTCCACGTGGCCTCCGATGCCCACGATCTTGCCCGTCCCGAACCCCGTCCGCTTGAGACCCAGGAGCACCTCGGTGCCGCTTGCCGCGTCGCGGAGCAGGAAGCAAAGGGTAACAGGCGTGGACATCATGTGCTCCACCTTATAGCTGGCACAGGATGCCGAAGCTATCCGGCGGCGGGGCCCTCGCGGAGCCGGATGCTGTTGATGCCGCTGACTTAGCTCAAGGCCGCTCAGCCGGAGTACATGTGCGCCAGCGCCTCCCTGGCGGGGTACTTCAACGTCGAAGGACGTACCGCATCCCCTGGCAGCTCCGCAGTGGCGGCGGACCACAGGACGCCCCAGAAAGTATCCTCGCCGAGTGCAATACGCGCGGGAGGACGGATAAACCAGTCGTAGCCCCGCGGCCGGGGAGGCAGTTCGGCGTCCGCTAGATAGGCGTCGATGTCGTCCTCGATCGATGCCAGGTCGGCTTCGGTCAGCGTGAAGACCTCCGTCCGTTCGATGCCGTCCGGCCATCTGTGGACGACATTGCCCTGACGCGCACGGCCCGCGACCGGGACCCTGACGAAGTTGCCGGCCCCCGCAGCCCAGACCGTTAAGGCACCCCAGCCGTTTTCTGTGGCCAGGATCCAGCCGGCTGGAGCCTCGGCAAGCTCCGGGCACGCCCACGCGTCTTCGTTCATTTCAGTCCTCATCTATTACACAGGCAGTTCAGGAAGCCGGACTCAAACTGCGGCGGCGGGGTGCTGATCTGCGATGAATTGGTACCAGTCGGGAAACGGGTCCGGAGGAAGCTCCATGTCGGGATCCCAGCCTGGATCGACAGGCCGTTCCGGATCAAGCACATCGCCAGGTTCGTACCCAGGGAACTCGGACGCGGCCAAGTACCAGTCCGTCAAGGGATCCTCCGGCAGTTCGACCTCAGTGCCCCGCCCGGGATCCAGGCGCCAGCTTTGGTCCAGGGGTGCGCCGGGGTCCGGGCACCAGCCCTGGTCTGAAGGTTCATCGGCGTCCGGGCACCAGCCTTGGCCCAAAGGCACGTCGGGGTCCCATTCGGGGTCGGCGGGCCAGCCTTCATCCACGGGCGCGCCGGGGTCCGGGGTACTGCCGGGGAGCGGGATGTTGTCGGGCCAGGTTGGTGGTTCCCAGTCCTGGAGTTCGCTGGGGTAGGTCCGCCCGGTGGGTGAGGTCCAGCCCGGCGGGCTGGTCTTCGTGGCCCCGACGGGTCGCCAGGCGGTGGTGTGTTTGAGGCGGTGGTGTTTCCGGCACGGCTGGCCAAGGTTGCTGATCCCGGTGGTCCCGCCGTCGGCCCAGGCCAACAGGTGGTCCGCTTCGTTGTCGAGTGAATGGTTGTTGCAGCTGGGGAAGGAGCATTTGGCGTCCCGCAGCCGCAGCCACTGCCGCAGGGCCTTGGAGACCCGGTAGCTGGTCCGGCCGATCTCCAGCGGCGCCCCGTCCCGCGGATCAACCAGGACCCGGTGAAACGAATCCGCGCCGCCGGCCACCAGGCGCCGGGCCATGGACGGCGGGATCGGCCCGTACCCGTCCAGCATCGCCGGTTCCTCCGTCACACCAAGCAGCGACATCACCGGGACAGTGACCAGCACCTGCGCCCGCGGCACCGGCACACCCCCACCCACAACATCCCCGCCCGCAAGGGCGTCATCGACAACGTCACCTGCGGCAGCGTTGCCCGTGCCGCCGGCGTTGGTGCCGGTGTCGCCGGTGAGGAGGAGGGTGGCCGCGACGTCGGCGCGGAGCTGGGCCAGGGTCCGGGGCTCGTCGGGGCGTTGCAGTGCCCGGGCGTCCGCGGTGGTCCGGGCCCAGAGTGCAGACGCGGTATCGGCCGGAAGGTACGTGTTGAACCAGGCCATCCCGTCCCGGTCCGGAACGAACTCGACCCGCCGATCCGCCGCGCACCGGGCGTGGCGGGTTTCGATGCTGACCGGGTGGTGGCGTTCCCGCCACGTACGGGCCTTGGCGCGGAACCGGCCCGGGACAAGTTCCCCGGCCGGGCACCCCCGGGCCGGGTCGGATGCGGCCGGGTCCAGGAAATGAGCTTCCAGCGCGGCCGCCCCGGCCGCATCCAGATTCGCCGTCTCGTCCACCATTATCCGGGCGTGCTGCCACGAGAGGGTCCCGGCCTGCAAGGCGTTCAGGGTCAGCGGCAGCCTTTCCGTCAGCGCCATGCTGTCGGAAATCAGCGCTCCGGCGGTGCGTTCGGAAACGGTCATGGCACCTGCGACCTCCGCGACCTCCGCCATCTCCTGCGCGCTGCTGGGCAGTTCCGGCGCCGCCAACGCCTTGGTCACGTCCAAATATTCCGCGGTGATCCGGGCCCGCAACGCCGCGCTCCGCGCATCCAGCCGCGCCAGCTCCGCGAAACCGTCCAGACACGCATCCGCCCGCTCCCGCAACGGATCAGCGCCCACCGGCACACCGCCCTCCGGCTGCGGATGGGCGCCTGACAGCGGGTCGGGTCCGCCGTCGGGCAAGCCAGAAGGCAGCGCGCCAGTCAACGCGACCAGCGCAGCAGCGGACTCGGCGACGGCTCCCGCCGCCTCCCGGGTTTCCGTACTCAAAGCCGCGCTGCTTTCCATACCCCAACAATAAATCGAGGCTCAGACAATTTAGCGAACGTGGCCGCGTTATCGGAACCGGCCGCGGTGCAGGATGTGCGCTTACCCCAGAGCCCTCGGGTGGGCCGCGGCGTAGATTTCCCGCAGGGTGTCCGCGGTGACCAGGGTGTAGACCTGCGTGGTGGTGACGGAAGCGTGGCCCAGCAGTTCCTGCACCACCCGGACGTCGGCCCCGCCTTCCAGCAGGTGCGTGGCGAAGGAGTGGCGCAGGGTGTGCGGCGAGACATCCTTGGTGATGTTGGCTTTCTCGGCGGCCGTCTTGAGGATGGTCCAAGCGCTCTGCCTGCTGATCCGTCCGCCTCGGGCGTTCAGGAACAGCGCAGGCGTCCCCTTGCCCTTGGCGGCCAGCAGCGGTCGGCCGCGGACAAGGTAGGCGTCCAGGGCGCGGGCGCCGAACGAACCGAGCGGGACCAGGCGTTCCTTGGACCCCTTGCCGAAAAGCCGGACGATCGCCGGCCCGGGCTCCCCCTGGTCGGGCGTGTGCAGGGAGATGTCGTCGACGTCGAGGCCCACGGCCTCGCTGATGCGGGCGCCCGTGGAGTAAAGGAACTCCAGCAGGGCCCGGTCCCGCAGCCCCGTCGCCGTGTCCGTTCCGGCCGCTTCCAGGATCCGGGTGACCTCATCGACACTGATGGCTTTGGGCAGGCGTTTGCCCGGCATGGGCGGGTGGACGTCGCTGGCCGGATCGGTGGGAGTGACGCCTTCGAGGGCCCAGAACTTATGCAGTCCGCGCACGGCCACGACTGTCCGGGCGGCCGAGCGGATGCCCAACGCCGATCCGCCGTCGGACCCGTCCGAAAGCGCCTGGACGAACCCGGTGACGTCGTGCCGAGTGATGTCCTCGGGCCGACGGCGTCCTGCCCCGTCCAGGTGCCGCGCGTAGCGGGCCAGGTCCCGCCGGTACGCGGAGAGGGTGTTGGCCGCCAGCCCCCGTTCCACCCCCATGTGCTGCAGGTAGTCCGTGATGGCCCGGTCAATCGCCGTCAGCGGGCGCACCGGCGGCTGCGCGCCGGTGGCGGCCTGCGCAGGCGGCCCGGCAACAGGCCTCTCAGCAACAGGCGCCTCGGCAGCCAGCGCCTCGGCAGCCAGCGGCCCGGCAACCTGCGGCTCGGCCGTCAGCGGTTCCGCCATCAGCGCTGGCTGGGGTGCGCGGGCCACGGCGCGCCGCCCGGGCGGAGGCCCTCGAAGTTGTTGTCACGGGCCGCGGCGGCGGCCAGAACCCCGACGACGGCGGACGGGTTGTGCAGGCGGCCCTCCAGCACGGCCGCCACGGCATCCTCGAGCGGAATCCAGTGCAGCTCGATTTCGGCTTCCTCGTCGGTGCGGACGTGGAGCTCGTGCCCTGGCACGTCGCTCAGGTCCCGGGCCAGATAGATACGGATGGCCTCGCTGGAGGAACCGGGCGAGTTGAAGAAGTCGGCCAGCACGTTCCACGTTCCGGCGATCAGGTCTGCTTCCTCAGCCAGCTCGCGTGCTGCTCCGGCCACGAAATCCTCGCCCGCCACATCGAGCAGACCGGCCGGGATCTCCCACAGGTCCATTCCGACGGGGTGCCGGTACTGCTTGATCAGCAGCACCTCGCCGCGGTCGTTCATCGGCAGGACGGCAACGGCACCGGGATGGTCGATGTAATCGCGGACCAGCGCATCGCCGTCGTCGCTTAGCTGGAAACTGTCGCTGACAACATCCCAGATCCGGCCTTCGTAAACCGTCCGGGACGACAAAAGACGGCGCGGGCTCGGTTCGTCCGAAACCTGCCGTGCAGCATTGGGGGTCTCAGGGGTACCGGGCATCGCGCCGTCCTTTGATTCAGTTGGGGTTACTTCGAGGCTGCCGGGGAAGCCTTGGCTGCGGCGGACTTGGCCTCAGCAGCCAACTGGCCGGCGCCGTGCTGGTGCTCCAGGGCGGCCTTCACCAGACCCGAGAACAGCGCGTGCGGCCGGGTGGGGCGTGAGCTGAGCTCCGGGTGCGCCTGCGTGGCAACGTAGTACGGGTGGACTTCGCGGGGAAGCTCCACGTACTCCACGAGCTTGCCGTCAGGCGACGTTCCGGAGAACACCAGCCCCTTGGCGGCAATCTGGTCGCGGTACTTGTTGTTGACCTCGTAGCGGTGGCGGTGCCGTTCGCTGACCGTGGTGGTGCCGTAGGTCTCTGCGACCACGGAACCCGCGTCGAGCTTGGCCTCGTACAGGCCCAGGCGCATGGTGCCGCCCAGGTCGCCCTTGCCGTCCACGAAGTCCAGCTGCTCTTCCATGGTGGCGATCACGGGGTACTTGGAGTCCGGCTCGAACTCGGACGAGGAGGCACCCTCAAGGCCCACCACGTTCCGGGCGTACTCGATCACCATGCACTGCAGGCCCAGGCACAGGCCGAGGACGGGAAGCTTGCTTTCGCGGGCATACTTCAGTGCGCCCAGCTTGCCTTCGAGGCCGCGGATGCCGAAGCCGCCCGGCACGCAGATCGCGTCAGCGCCCTCCAGGGACTTGGACGCACCCTCGGGGGTGGCGCACTCGTCCGAGGGGACCCAACGGATCTTGACCTTGGTGTCGTTGGCGAAACCGCCGGCGCGCAGCGCCTCGGTCACGGAGAGGTAGGCGTCCGGCAGGTCGATGTACTTGCCGACCAGGGCGATCTCGACCTCGTGCTTGGGGTTGTGGACCGCGTCAAGGAGCTTGTCCCAGCTGGTCCAGTCGACGTCCTTGAAGGGGAGGTCGAGGGCGCGCACGATGTACGAATCCAGGCCCTGGGTGTGCAGGGTCTTGGGGATGTCGTAGATGCTCGGCGCGTCCGGGCAGCCGATGACGGCGTCGATGTCGACGTCGCACATCCGGCCGATCTTGTCGCGCATGGCCTGCGGGACGTCACGGTCGGAACGGATCACAATCGCCTCGGGCTGGATACCGATGGAGCGCAGGGCGGCAACGGAGTGCTGCGTCGGCTTGGTCTTCAGTTCCTGCGAGGGGCCGATGTACGGCACGAGGGAGACGTGCAGGAAGAACACGTTGTTCCGGCCGATGTCCTGGCGGACCTGGCGGGCGGACTCAAGGAACGGCTGGGATTCGATGTCGCCCACGGTGCCGCCGATTTCGGTGATGATCACGTCGGGGGCGTGCTTGCCCTCGGCGGGAAGCCGCATGCGGCGCTTGATCTCATCGGTGATGTGCGGGATGACCTGGACGGTGTCGCCGAGGTATTCGCCGCGGCGCTCCTTGGCGATCACGGTGGAGTACACCTGGCCGGTGGTCACGTTGGCCGAGCCCTCGAGGTTCTCATCGAGGAAACGCTCGTAGTGTCCGATGTCGAGGTCCGTTTCGGCGCCGTCGTCAGTGACGAAGACTTCGCCGTGCTGGAAGGGGTTCATCGTGCCCGGATCCACGTTCAGATAGGGATCGAGCTTTTGCATAGTTACAGACAAACCGCGTGCCCGCAGGAGGTGACCGAGGCTCGAAGCCGTCAGTCCCTTACCGAGCGAGGACGCCACACCACCGGTGACGAAGATGTGTTTGGTCGTCTTGGACGAGTCCGGGAACCGGGAATTTACACGGGAATTTGATCGCTGCACCACGGGGTTCGAGCCTATCATCAATTCGTCCTTCAAGGGGTCTGTTCGCGGCAAGCGGCTGTGATTGTCATCCCAGCTGTGGCCCGCCGCACGGATCGCGCCTGCGGCAGTCAGGCCTGCTGCGGCAGGAGCCTGGCGTCGTCGAGCAGTTCCTGGGCATGGGCCTGGGCGGACTCGGAGTCCTCCTGGCCGGCGAGCATGCGGGCCAGCTCCCGCACCCGCTCCCCGGCGTCGAGGAGCTGGACGTCGCTGGAGGTGAAGCCGCTGGCCGTGCCTCCGTCGGCGCCGCGCACGGACGTTTTGGTGACCCGGATGTGCTGGTCGGCGAAGGCCGCCACCTGCGGCAGGTGGGTCACCACAAGGACCTGGACGTGCCGGGCCAGCATCGCCAGCCGGCGGCCAATCTCGACGGCGGCACGGCCGCCCACGCCGGCGTCCACCTCGTCGAAGACGAACGTGGGGACGGGATCGACGGCGGCCAGCACCACTTCGATGGCGAGCATCACGCGGGACAGCTCACCCCCGGAGGCGCCCTTGCCCAGCGGCCGGGCCGGGGCGCCGGAGTGCGGCTGGAGCAGGAAGGCAATCTCGTCCGCGCCGAACGGGCCCAGCGGGCCGTCGGTTTCGACGTTGATGACCAGGGTGGCGTCCGCCATCGCCAGGGCCTTGAGCTCGGCGCTGACGCGGGCGGAGAGGTCCTTGGCCGCCTTCTTCCGGAGCTTGCCGAGGGCGGTGGCCTGTTTGCGCAGCTCCGCCTCGCTGCGGACCACCTCGGCGTCCAGCGCCTCGATCCGGGTGGAGTCGTCCTGCAGCTCCAGGAAACGGGCCCGGGCCTGCTCCGCCCAGCCCAGGACCTCGTCGATGCTCGGCGCGTACTTGCGCACCAGTTTCGCGAGGGCCGCGCGGCGCTCCTCGATCTCGGCGAGCCGTTCCGGGCCCTCGGTGTCGAGGGAGGCCTGGTAGCTGGCCAGTTCGGTGGCGATGTCGTTGAGCAGGAATCCCACCTCGGCCAGGCGGGCGGCCGCCGATCCCAGCTCCTCGTCGTGTTCAGCGACGTGCTCCAGGGTGCGTTTGGCGGTGTCCACCAGGGCCGTGGCGTCGTTGCCCTCGCCGAAGTCCTCGGCGATGAGCGCCTGGTGGGCCGTGGTGGCCGCGATCCGGAGTTCCTCGACATTGGCGAGTTTGACGGCTTCGGCCTTGAGGGATTCGTCTTCCCCGGGCTGCGGGTCGATCGCGTCGATTTCGGCCAGCGCGGCTTCCAGGGATTCGGCCTCGCGGAGGCGTTCCCGCGCGGCGCTGCGGAGCTCGTCCAGCTCGGCCTGGCTGGACTTCCATCGGGCATGGAGCTCCTGGTAGCCGGCAAGCGCTGCAGCGAAGCCCTCCCCCGCGAACTTGTCCAGGGCGGCGCGCTGCGCCACCGGGCTCTTCAGCCGGATCTGCTCGGACTGGCCGTGAACCACCACCAGCGTCCCGCCGATTTCCGCCAGCACGCCCACGGGGGCGGAGCGCCCGCCGAGGTAGGCACGGCTGCGCCCGTCCGCGCTGACGCTGCGGGCGAGCAGCAGCTCAGCGCCGCCGTCGAACTCCTCGACCTCCGCGCCCGCTTCAGCGGCGCGCTCCAGGGCCGGGTGCCCGGCGTCGAGCCTGACGGTCGCCTCAGCCGAGGCGCTTTTCGCGCCGCTGCGGACAGCACCGGCGTCGGACCGTGCGCCGAGCAGCAGCCCGACGGCGGTCACCACCATGGTCTTGCCGGCGCCTGTTTCACCGGTCACAACGCTCAGGCCGGGGCCGAGGGGCAGCGTGGCGTCGGTGATGACGCCCAGGTCGCGGATTCTCAGTTCTTCAAGCATGGGTCACTTCGCAGTCGATGGATCGGGTGTGTCGTCCGGCCCTGCGGAAAGCGGGCCGGCCTGCGGCGGAGTTGGGAGCGGGGGCATCGGCCGGGGTGTGCGGATCACCGGCAGCGGGCCCGTATGGATGGTGGCGGCCTCCGCCATGGGTCCGCGCCAGCCCTGGATCGGGAGCTCGAACTTTCGGACAAGGCGGCCGGAGAAGGGCGTCTGGTGTGTCCGGGCGAGCCGCACGGGCGTGGCGGAGCGGGTCACTTCCACCCGGGCGCCGGGCGGCAGGTCAACCGAGCGCCGGCCGTCGCACCAGAGGACGCCCTGGGCGTTGGTCCGGCTCAGGATTTCGACGGCGAGCCGGGAACGCGGCGAGACCACCAGCGGCTTGGCGAAGAGCGCGTGGGCGCTGATGGGCACGATCAGCAGCGCCTCGACCTCGGGCCACACCACCGGGCCGCCGGCGGAGAAGGCGTACGCGGTGGAGCCGGTGGGGGTGGCCAGGACCACGCCGTCGCAGCCGAAGGAGGTGAGGGGCCGTTCGTCGACTTCGGTGACCACCTCCAGCATCCGTTCCCGGTTGCCCTTTTCGATCGCGGCCTCGTTGAGGGCCCACGTGTGCCAGATTTTCTGTCCGCGGACCCAGACCTGGACGTCGATGGTCATCCGCTCTTCCACGGTGTATTCGCGGCTGGCGATCCACTCGACGGTCTGGGCGAGGTCCGCCCGCTCGCTCTCGGCTAGGAAGCCGACGTGGCCGAGGTTGACGCCGAGCAGCGGCACGTCGACCTCGCGCACCAGCTCGGCCGCGCGGAGGATGGTCCCGTCGCCGCCCAGCACCATAACGAGTTCGACGTCGGGCAGCATCACATGGTCGTGGAGGATCTCGACGGGCTGGTCGAGGCGTCCGAAGAACCGGACCATGTCGCCGAGCTCGGTCTTGAGCATCACCGGGACGATGCCGGAATCGTGGAGCCGTGCGCACGCTTCCCAGGCAGCTTTGAGGGACTCCTCACGGCCTGTGTGGGCAAGGATGAGGACGCGCCTGCTCATCGGGTTCCGCCTTCTAGTGCTTCTCGTGGTGGGGCCAGATCGTTCCGAGTAACGCAGCAACGGCCGCGTCCCGCTCTTCGATCTTAGGCAGGTCTGTGCCAATACCGCGCTTTATCCACAGGAAGTACTCGACGTTTCCGTCCTGGCCGGGCAGCGGGCTGGACGCCAGGCCCTGCAATTCCAGTCCGGCGTCCATGGCCGCCGCCGCGACTTTGCCGACGGCGAGCCGGCGTTCCCGCTCCGAGGTGACGACGCCGGTGCGGCCCAGCCGGTCCTTGCCGATCTCGAACTGCGGTTTCACCATCAGCACCAGGTCCCCGCCCGGATCGGTGCACGCCGCGAGCGGTGCCACCACCAGGGTCAGGGAGATGAAGGACAGGTCAGCCACCGTCAGGGCCGCCGGTCCGCCGATCTGGTCCGGAGTCATGTAGCGGACGTTGAGGCCCTCGTGGACGGTCACCCGGGGGTCGTTCCGGATGGCCGGGACCAGCTGGTCATGGCCGACGTCGACGGCCACCACGTGGTCCGCGCCGCGGCGCAGCAGCACGTCGGTGAATCCGCCCGTGGAGGCTCCGGCGTCCAGGCACCGCTTGCCCGCGACGGCGACGGCGGGGAAGGCGTCCAGCGCGCCGGCCAGTTTGTGTCCGGCCCGGCTGACGTAGTTGTCCTCGCCGGAAGCGGCCACGTCGAGGCTCGTGTCGTCCCCGACCTGGAGGGAGGCCTTGGCCAGCACGTTCCCGCCGGAGCTGACTTTCCCCTCGGCAATCAGGCGCGCGGCATGGGTTCGGGACCTCGCCAGCCCGCGGCTGACAAGGGCCTGGTCAAGCCTGCTCATTGGGCTCCCCCGGTGGCGCGATGGTGACGGACTCGTTCAGGGCTGCCAGCAGGTCGTCGTGGAGCCCCGCATAAACCTCCCCGTGGCGGGCTACCGGAAGCTCCGGCAGTTCCCCGAGGCGGTCCAGCAGCGCGTCGACGGCGGAGTCCCGGGTGCCGTTGCTTTCGGCGGTTCCGGCGGGAGCCTCGGGCCAGTTGGCGGGGGCTGCTCCCCCGGCGGAATCCGTCCCGGGAGTGTGGTGGGGCTCGGTCATGGTCCCCAGTCTAGTGATCCAGCCATTCAAGGACCGGCGCCAGGGCGGTGGCGGTCTCGGGGTTGGCCGTCCACCAGGCCGCGCACGCGGCCCGCCACGCGTCAAGGTCGGCGGGATCGCCGCTGACCCGGACCGTCTGCCCGTGCACGGCGGCGGAGGCGGCGCCGCAGCGGTACTGCCCGGCGTCGGACTCCACGGCCGGGTAAGGGCGGTACAGGTCCGTGAGGTCGTTGATGATATAGCCCGGCCGTTCCAGCGTGCGGGCGGCGAGGATGGACTCCCGGGTGTCGACGCCGGTCAGTACGGCGACTGTGGCGAAGCCGGCGTTGTTGCCGCCGAGGATGTCGGTGTCCAGGCGGTCGCCGACCACCAGCGGCCGGTCTGCGGCCAGCCGCTTCGCGGCGGCATGGAACAACGGCGCCTCCGGTTTCCCGGCGACACGGGGCCGCCGCCCGGTGGCGGCTGCCACGGCAGCCACGAGGGTTCCGTTTCCCGGCGCGATGCCCCGGGCCTGCGGAATGGACATGTCCGTGTTGGTGGCCACCCACAGTGCCCCGCCGGCAACGACGTATGCCGCTTCCGCCAGGTCCTTCCACCCGAGGTCCGGATGGAACCCCTGCACGACGGCGACGGGCTGCTCGGATTCGCTGCGGACCGGCACCAGCCCGGCCAGTTCGATCTCCAGGGCCAGGGAGTCCCCGCCCGTGATCAGGACGCGGGACCCCGCCGGCAGCAGCGACGCCAGAAGTTCGCCCGCCGCCTGCGAGGAGCTGACCACCTGCTGGTCCTCTGCCGGGGCGCCGAGGTCGCGCAGGTGCTGCGCAACCTCGGCGGGTGTCCGGGAGGCGTTGTTTGTGACGTAGCCCAGGCCGACGCCGATCCCGGCGAGGCGGCGCAGGGATTCCACAGCGCCCGGGATGGCGTGGGCGCCTGCGTACACCACCCCGTCCAGGTCGGCGAGGAGGGCGTCAAAGGTCGAGATCAGGTCGGGTGCAGCCACGTCCGGTCAGCCCTCGGAGCGTTCCTGGTTGCGGAAATCGTCGTCCTGGAAGCCGGAGTCGTGGGAGTCCTCGTGACCGGTGTCGCCGGAATCGTCGCCGCCCAGTACCTCGGAGCGGTCCAGGGCGTCCTTTTCGACGGAGTCCTCATCGGACTCGGCGTCGTCGGACTCCCAGAAGTCGGACTCGACGTCGTCGGTTCCGTCATCCAGAGTGCTGACCGTGCTCACCTGAGTGTCCTGCGTTTCCGGCAGCCCGGCAACAGCCTCGGCGCTGGCGCTGGCGGGCGCCTGCTCCGCTGCCGCGGCGGACCGCTGCGCGGCCTGCTCGGCCAGGACCCGGCGCTGCTCCTCGGCTTCGCGGGCTTCCTCTTCCTCGTCCCAGCCGAGGTCGATGATGTCGGGATCCTCCTGGACGTTGAGGCCGAGGGCATTCTCGGCGACGACGGCCTGGCGCTGCCACTTCTCAGCTTCGGCTGTGCGGCCTACCGCGGCGAGGGCCTCGGCGTAGGCGCGGAAGAGCCGCGGGCTGTAGGAGAACGCGCGGTTGATGTCCAGTTGCGGGATTTCCAGTTCGGAAACGGCCGCGTCCAGCTGGCCCAGGTCCGTGCGGGCGCCGGCGGCCACGATGGCCAGTTCCGCCTTGCCGGGGGCGTCAAGGTCCTTGGCTTCCTCGGAGCGTGCCATTTCCAGGGCGCGGTCCGGACGGCCGAGTCCGCGTTCGCAGTCGGCCATAACGGGCAGGTGCATGTTGGAGCCGCTGATCCGACGGTAGGTGCGGAACTCGCGGAGGGCTTCGCCGTAGTGGCCGGCGGCGTAGGCGGTGAGGCCCACGGCTTCGCGGACGGCGGCAAGCCGGCCGCCGCGGCGGCTGGCTGCGAGGGCGTGCTGGAAGGCCAGCTCCGGTTCGTCGTCGATCAGGCGTCCGGCCATCACCAGGTGGCGGGCCACCCACTCGGCGCTGTTGTCCTCGAGCGTCTTGATCTGGTGCTGAGTGGCGCGGTCCAGTTCCTTGCCCGTGACGTCGTCGTCGATCTGCGGCGAACGCTCACGGTCCGGACGGTTGGCGCTGCGGAGGTCCCGGGCATTGGGTACGCGGACCGGGCGGTCCTCTGCCCGGTCGCGGCCGAACTGGCGGGGGCCGGAGTCGCCACGGTCAAAGCTGCGGGCCGGACGGTCGTCGCGGTTGCCGAACGGCTTGCGGTTGTCGCCGCCGCTGTACGGCTTACGGTCACGGTCGCCGCCACCGTAGGGCTTGCGGTCGCTGGTGCCGCCGGCACCGAAGCTGCGACGCTCCCCGCCACCTTCACGCGGACCGCGGTCACCATAAGGCTTCCGATCACGATCGCCGCCACCGCTGTAAGGCTTGCGGTCACTGGTACCGCCGGCACCAAAGCTGCGACGTTCCCCGCCACCTTCACGCGGACCACGGTCACCATAAGGCTTGCGGTCACGATCGCCGCCACCGCCGTACGGCTTACGGTCACTGGTGCCGCCGGCACCAAAGCTGCGGCGCTCCCCGCCACCCTCACGCGGACCACGGTCACCATAAGGCTTGCGGTCACGATCGCCGCCACCGCCGTACGGCTTACGGTCACTGGTACCGCCGGCACCAAAGCTGCGGCGCTCCCCGCCACCCTCACGCGGACCACGGTCACCATAAGGCTTCCGATCACGGTCGCCGCCACCGCTGTAGGGCTTGCGGTCACCTTCACGTGCAGGACGGTCGCCGTAGGGCTTCCGGTCGGCGCCGCGGTCATCGCGGGCGCGGTAGCCGCGGGGGTCGCCGCCGGAGTTGTTGGTGCCGCGGAAACCGCCGCCGCCGGATGTGCGGCCGCCGCCAAAGTTGCCGCGATCGTTGCCGCCGCGGTGTCCGTCGTTGTGCTCAGCCATGCTGGATTCCTCCTGTTGCGAGCCCCCGACTGGCACGCTGGCAGCCGTACTACTCCTAGTTGCTTCTTGCCTGACGAGCGCCAACCCGTGGTGAACGGGAAGCCTCGAGGCCAGCCTCTATTGTAGTCGAGTCCGGCGGCCTAGATTTTGGCTGACTCCGCCAGCTTCTTCATGACCGCCTGCCCTTCGGCGGGCTCCCAGGTGGGCGTGTCCTTGGGCTGGGAGACCAGGAATTTCCAGACCTGCGTGCCCTTGGCAACGGCCAGGACGTGTTCGGTGGATTCGCTGAGGCGGTTGGTGGCGTAGCGCGCTTCACCCCAGAGGCCGGTCACTTCTGTGGGCGACATCATGGCCTCCCACGGGTCGGCACCCGCCCGGCTGGCTTCGTCCGGATACGTCACGACTTCCAGGATGACGGCGTGGGTTGTGGCCCCGGATGCATCGAGCGGGTAGATGCAGTTTTCATTCCGGACGCCTTCCGGGCTCACGGTCCCCGCCACCTCACCGGACTGGACGTCCTTCGCGGCGTCGCCGAGGGCTTCCCGGACCTGGTCGGCTCCCAGCAGGGAGCACGCCCCCACATCGGTAGTGGGAAGGAGCGACGATCCGTCCCGCGCGGTGGCCGGCCCGGTGCTGGTGGGGCTTGCCGCCGTCGTAGGTGCAGACGTCGCCGTGGACCCGGCGTCGGGGGCCGGCGAGGATCCGCTGCACCCGGACAGCCCCAGGACGATGGCCAGCCCGAGGCCGCCCAGCGCCGCTTTGTCTTTAGCTGAAAACATCATCGCCAACTCCCATGATGATCCGGTCTCCCGGTACGGCCCCCTGCTGGAACCTCACAACATCTGCCTCCGAAAGGGAGATGCAGCCCCAGGTGGGGACGCGGTTTGCGTGCAGGAAGATCGCGAAGCCGGCGTTCATCTGGATGGCGGAGTCCGGAGGACGGTTGTAGTTGATGACGACCCCTTGACGGTAATCGTGCGAGGGACGTGTGGCGTAGTACCACATGTTCTCGTCCGGGAAGATGTCGGCGCTGGATTCGAAGTACTTGTTGTAGTTCGAGTTCAGCCTGCCGCCCCAGCGGGAGTAGGCGTTCAGCTGGCGGTAGGACAGCGAGGTGCCGGGGTTGCCGAGACCGAATGCTTCAGTGACCGTGAAGGAGCCGGTGGGCGAAAACTTGTTGATGGTGGGTCCGGAGGCGACGCCGGGACGGGCGAAGCCGCTTTCGCCGGCGTAGCCGGGTACTGTCCACTCGACCTGGTAGGCGCCGTTGACCCGGACACAGGTGGTGAACGTAACAGGCGTGGCGGGGTAGCTTTCGGCAATGGCGAACGAGACGCGGGCCGAGCCCCCACCGGTGTAGCGGACAGCGTTCCGGTTCAGCGACTCGCAGTACCCCGCGGACCTGAGGTGGTATTTGACGCCCAGTCCGGCTGTCCAGGTGAACTTGCCGTACTGGAATTCCTGGGAGCACACCGTGGAGCCGGAGCAGGACTCGGCTGCCACCGGATATCCCAGCGAGCCCGATTCCCAGGACCTGCCGCCGTAGCTGGCGAGGATGGCTCCCCACATGGGCTGGGCGCCGCCGAAGGGTGACCAGTAGAAGACGCCGCCCTCGAAGCGCTGGACACAACCGTCGTTGCGGAGACCGCAGGTCTCGCCGCTGATGGGGTAACCCATCCGGCCGGACTCCCAGTTCATGGTGGCCCAACGGGCGGCAATGGCCGCCCAGGTTGCGTGTGCGCCGGTCCCGTTGGACCAGTGCACGGCCCCTCCTTCGAAGCGCTGGACACAGCCGCCGTTTCGCAGGCCGCAGATCTCATCGCTGACGGGATACCCGAGCCGTCCCGCCTCCCAGTTCAGGGCGGCCCAACGGGCAGCGATCGCTGCCCAGGTGGCGAAGGCTCCGGTCGTCTTGGACCAGTGCACGGCACCGCCCTCAAACCGCTGGACACAGCCACCGTTCTTGAGCGTGCATACCTGTTCGCTGACGGGATAGCCGAGGCGGCCGGATTCCCAGTTCAGCGTTGCCCATTTGGCGGCGATGTCCGCCTGCGTGGCGTGGGCACCTGTCGCCTCGGACCAGTGGATGGCCCCCTTTTCGAAGCGCTGGACGCAGCCGCTGTTCCGCAGTTCGCAGTAAACCGTTGATGCCACCGGCCCCAGTGAACCGCTGGCGCCGCCCAAAGACGTCCAGTGCGCCTGGATCGCTGCTTCGCCGGCTCCGACGGCAGCCGCGCCAGACGGCGGTTCCGCGGCGGCTGACTTGGTGTCCGATTCGGGCGACGGCGAGGGTGTTGGCGTTGCCGTGGGGGCGGTGCTTTTCACGGTGCCCGGCGCGGCCGTCGTCGGCACGGAGGGTGCCGTTGGTGCAGGAGGCGCAACCGGGGTCGAGGTTGTGGGCGCTGTGGTGGGCGCGATGGAACTTTTCGGGTCTGCTGCCGGCGACGTCTGGACGCTTGCGGCGACGGATGGCGTGGTGGTGGGCAACTCATCGGCGTAGGCAGGCACAATGGACGTCGCCGTCGCCGCCGCCAGGATTGCCACCACGGCAACCATTTTTGGAATCTTCACTAGTCAACTCCCCCAATATCGAATAGTGGAAGCTTCCGTTCCACCCTGGTCCGCAGACGGCGGACCACACCAAATCCTAACCGGGGCATATAGCGCCGGGGCAAGGGCGCACCGGAATGGACTTTAGATGCTTAAATGCGGGAGGACCCCCGAACGGTGTTCGGGGGTCCTCGACCTAATGATGTTCCGGCGGTGACCTACTCTCCCACACCCTCCCGGGTGCAGTACCATCGGCGCTGTGGGTCTTAGCTTCCGGGTTCGGAATGGGACCGGGCGTTTCCCCC